>NZ_JBNWCK010000001.1:0-425956 GCF_053522465.1 Agrobacterium sp. 22-214-1
CGACCAGCCGTTCCTGATGCCGATCGAAGACGTGTTCTCGATCTCCGGCCGTGGTACGGTTGTGACGGGTCGCGTTGAGCGCGGTATCGTCAAGGTTGGGGAAGAAGTCGAAATCGTCGGCATCCGTCCGACCTCGAAGACGACGGTTACCGGCGTTGAAATGTTCCGCAAGCTGCTCGACCAGGGCCAGGCCGGCGACAACATCGGTGCACTGGTTCGCGGTGTTAACCGTGACGGCGTCGAGCGTGGTCAGATCCTGTGCAAGCCGGGTTCGGTTAAGCCGCACAAGAAGTTCAAGGCTGAAGCCTACATCCTGACGAAGGAAGAAGGCGGCCGTCATACGCCGTTCTTCACGAACTACCGTCCGCAGTTCTACTTCCGCACGACGGACGTAACGGGCATCGTTACGCTTCCGGAAGGCACGGAAATGGTTATGCCTGGCGACAACGTGACCGTTGACGTCGAGCTGATCGTTCCGATCGCGATGGAAGAAAAGCTGCGCTTCGCTATCCGCGAAGGCGGCCGTACCGTCGGCGCAGGCATCGTGGCCTCGATCGTCGAGTAATCTTTTCCCGCAAGGGATTTGAGAAAACCCCGCTGGAGACAGCGGGGTTTTTTATTGCCTGAAAGGGCTCAGCAGTCGATGCGGACGATGTCGCCATCCTTGAGATGGAAGAATGCGTCCTGCGGCACATCGAGGCGCAATGCTTCCTCCTTTGGAAGGTTCGCATAGACGCCGCGCAACAGGCGGCTGGTGATGCCGTGGCAGATGACGATCGCATCGCGCGCCTGTCTCTGCTGAATGGTCTCCAGGCTGCGGGCCACCCGGCTCGTCATTCTTTCGAACGTCTCACCGCCCGGCGCGTGGAAGAACCATTCGTATCGATCCAGCCCGTCGCGCATGCCGGGATATTCATAGTCGATCTCGTAATCCGTCATGCCGTCCCATACACCCATGCCGATCTCCATCAGGCCGGGATCGAGAGTGATGCCGTCGATCATGCCGATTTCGCCTGCGACGATCTCGCAGGTCTGTCTCGCCCTGCCGAGCGGGCTGGAGAAAATATGGACTTCATCGGTTTCGATAAGCGCTGCGAGCCTGCGGCCCATGCGTATTGCCTGTTGTCGCCCCAGTTCCGTCAAAGGCGAATCGACCTGACCCTGCCAGCGGCGAACGGCGTTGAATTCGGTCTGGCCGTGACGGACGAGATAGATGCTCATGGGCGTTCCTGTGAAATGCGGGGAAGATCAGCGAATTGAACAATGTACCCCGTGGGCGGGGCAAGCCGGGGTATTTTGCCAGACAATGTGAAAAAACAAAAAACACACTTGCCATTCTTTTCCCTGCACCTTAAAGGAGCGCATACCGAATTGGCCAAGCGATTTCGCGGCCGGTTCAGGTGATCAAGGGGTATAGCTCAGTTGGTAGAGCGGCGGTCTCCAAAACCGCAGGTCGGGGGTTCGAGCCCCTCTGCCCCTGCCACTTTCCATTCGCAAGCGCGGGTCCTCGCTGCATGGCAGATGGGTGCCGGATTTCCGGCGAATTTCGCGGAATGTCGATTTCCTCTTGTTAAAAAGGGAATCGGTGTTTATGTAGGGTCAAAACAGACACGCGGTGCGTGGGGCTGATTAGTTCGGCTTTACGCGCCGTAATTGCGTGGGCAGTCAATGGCATCCAAAACCAATCCGTTTACGTTTCTGCAGCAGGTTCGCGCCGAAGCGTCAAAAATCACTTGGCCGTCGCGCCGCGAGACCATGATTTCGACGGCTATGGTGCTGGTGATGGTCATTTTTGCGGCTCTGTTCTTCTTTGCTGCGGATCAGCTCATCGGCTGGCTGCTCAGCCTGGTGCTGAACGTAGGCCGGTAACGGCGCGGTCAAAGGCCCGGTGGAAGGATCGAACGGAGAATAAAAATGGCAGCGCGCTGGTATATCGTTCACGCATATTCGAATTTCGAAAAGAAGGTCGCTGAGTCGATCGAGGAAAAGGCCCGCCAGAAGGGTCTGGATCATCTTTTCGAGAAAATCCTCGTGCCGACCGAAAAGGTGGTCGAGGTGCGTCGCGGCCGCAAGGTCGACAGCGAGCGCAAATTTTTTCCAGGTTACGTGCTGGTGCGCGCCAACCTGACGGATGAGGCCTATCACCTCATCAAGAACACGCCGAAGGTTACCGGTTTCCTCGGTTCGGACAGCAAGCCTGTTCCGATTCCCGATTATGAAGCCGAGCGTATCCTCGGTCAGGTTCAGGAAGGTGTCGAGCGTCCGAAGTCTTCGGTTTCGTTCGAGATCGGCGAGCAGGTTCGCGTTTCCGACGGTCCGTTCGCGTCGTTCAACGGCGTGGTTCAGGATGTCGACGAAGAGCGTTCGCGCCTGAAGGTGGAAGTGTCGATTTTCGGCCGCGCTACTCCGGTCGAGCTGGAATACAATCAGGTCGAAAAGGTCTGATTGGCGGGGCGAAGCCCCAAGCGCGTGGAAGGCTAACTGGCTCTTTAAGCCGGGGCAGGGCGCCGCACCACGCAACCGCAGCCGCCGGAGCAATCCGGCTTAAGAGAAGCCGGGTAACCGGTTTGAATTGAAAGGCAGAGAGATATGGCTAAGAAAGTTGCAGGCCAGCTCAAGTTGCAGGTAAAGGCCGGGGCGGCCAATCCGTCCCCGCCGATCGGTCCGGCACTTGGTCAGCGTGGCATTAACATCATGGAATTCTGCAAGGCGTTCAATGCCGCCACGCAGGAAATGGAAAAGGGTATGCCGATCCCGGTCGTCATCACCTATTACCAGGACAAGTCCTTCACCTTCGTCATGAAGCAGCCGCCGATGACCTACTGGCTGAAGAAGGAAGCAAAGATCACCTCCGGTTCCAAGACGCCTGGCAAGGGCGCCAAGGTCGGCTCCATCACCAAGGCTCAGGTCAAGACGATCGCTGAAGCCAAGATGAAGGATCTGAACGCAGCCGACATCGAAGGCGCAATGGCAATGGTTGAGGGCTCTGCCCGCGCCATGGGCCTGGAAGTGGTAGGTTGATCATGGCCAAGGTAGCAAAGCGCATTCAGAAGATCCGCGAAGGCGTGGATCCTAACAAGCTTTACGTTCTCACCGACGCCATTTCGATGGTCAAGGAACGTGCTGTCGCCAAGTTCGACGAAACCGTTGAAGTTTCGATGAACCTCGGCGTTGACCCGCGCCATGCGGACCAGATGGTTCGTGGCGTCGTCAACCTGCCGAACGGCACCGGCCGTGACGTTCGCGTCGCCGTCTTCGCCCGTGGCGCCAAGGCTGATGAAGCCACGGCTGCCGGTGCTGACGTTGTTGGTGCGGAAGAGCTGGTTGAAATCGTTCAGGGCGGCAAGATCGACTTCGATCGTTGCATCGCGACCCCGGACATGATGCCGCTCGTCGGCCGTCTCGGCAAGGTACTCGGCCCGCGTGGCATGATGCCGAACCCGAAGGTCGGAACCGTGACCATGGACGTTGCCGGTGCTGTCAAGGCATCCAAGGGCGGCGCTGTCGAATTCCGCGTCGAAAAGGCCGGTATCGTACACGCTGGCGTTGGCAAGGCTTCGTTCGACGCCAAGGCTCTTGAAGAAAACATCAAGGCTTTCGCCGATGCCGTCATCAAGGCAAAGCCGACCGGTGCCAAGGGCAACTACGTCAAGCGCGTCGCGATTTCCTCGACCATGGGTCCGGGCGTCAAGATCGACCCTTCGTCGGTTACGGCTTAATCAATTCTCTCGCTTCCCAAGGGAAGTGTGAATAAAAGAATTTCCGGCTCCCAGGAGCCGGAGATTTCCGGGGAAACCCGGAACTCCTGTCCGAGATTGCGGGTGGCCATGTCTTTCGGGACCTGGCCTTAATCATTCAACCTGCATGAGACGGGTGAGGCTGGATTTGAGGCATCCTGGATGCCTGACTGTCCGGTTCGAACCTGGTGTGCCTGTGCCTGAAGCCGTTTGCGGCGACAGAGCGGGGGACAGGATCCTCGAGCGTCGCTCGGGATCTTTGTAAAAAGGTCCCTTGGGGCAAAGGCAAACCCGACGGGTTCACAATCATGTGGTCCCGTCTACTGGAGACAGACAGTGGAAAGAGCGGAAAAACGCGAATTCGTCACGGAGCTGAACGAAGTCTTCAAGGCTTCCGGTTCGGTTGTCGTGGCCCACTATGCTGGTGTCACCGTTGCGCAGATGAACGACTTCCGTTCGAAGATGCGCGCTGCCGGAGGCACCGTCAAGGTCGCGAAGAACCGCCTGGCCAAGATCGCTCTTCAGGGCACGGAGTCGGAAGGGATGACAGATCTCTTCAAGGGCCAGACGCTGATTGCATACAGCGTCGACCCGATGATCGCTCCGAAAGTCGTCATGGATTTCGCCAAGACCAACGACAAGGTCGTTGTTCTCGGTGGCGCCATGGGTGCAACCACGCTCAACGCCGAAGCAGTCAAGTCGCTTGCGACCCTGCCTTCGCTGGACGAGCTGCGCGCAAAGCTGCTGGGCCTTCTCAATGCCCCGGCAACCCGCGTCGCTACGGTTGTCGCCGCACCTGCAAGCCAGCTGGCACGGGTGTTCTCGGCTTACGCCAAGAAGGACGAAGCCGCTTAAGGCGGTTTTTCGCTGTAAATATTCAAACTGGTTCGAACTGAACAAAAGGAACTATCAAAATGGCTGATCTCGCAAAGATCGTAGACGACCTCTCCTCGCTGACCGTTCTGGAAGCTGCAGAACTGTCCAAGCTTCTCGAAGAAAAGTGGGGCGTTTCCGCTGCTGCTCCGGTAGCTGTTGCTGCTGTTGCTGGCGGTGCAGGCGCTGCTGCTGCTGCTGAAGAAGAAAAGACCGAATTCGACGTGATCCTGGTTGACGCTGGCGCCAACAAGATCAACGTCATCAAGGAAGTCCGCGCTATCACGGGCCTCGGCCTGAAGGAAGCCAAGGACCTCGTTGAAGGCGCTCCGAAGGCTGTCAAGGAAGCTGTTTCCAAGGCTGAAGCTGCTGATCTCAAGAAGAAGCTTGAAGAAGCCGGCGCTAAGGTCGACGTTAAGTAATCTTGCGATTACTGGCGGGAAGGGGCTTCATGCCCCTTTCCGTCGTCATCGTTTTTAAAACTCATTACCCAAAAGCCGCGTGAAAATGGCTTTTGGGTAATGGGTTCTTCAAGAGAATGGTTCCGAACCGGCTCATCTAGGCAATCCGGCCTGATCGATCCGGGATGTGGAACGAGATTGATGACACCCATTGCTTGACGGGATCGACTGGCCATCGGTTCCCGTCCGTTGCAGGCCCGGATGCAATTTTTAAAGGAGCGACGATGGCTCAGACCCTTTCGTTTAACGGTCGCAGGCGCGTACGCAAGTTTTTCGGCAAAATTCCAGAAGTAGCGGAAATGCCGAACCTCATCGAGGTTCAGAAGGCTTCGTACGACCAGTTTCTCATGGTTGACGAGCCCAAGGGTGGCCGTCCCGACGAGGGATTGAATGCCGTATTCAAGTCCGTATTCCCGATCACCGATTTTTCCGGCGCCTCCATGCTTGAATTCGTGTCCTACGAATTCGAAGCGCCGAAGTTCGACGTCGAGGAATGCCGTCAGCGCGATCTGACCTATGCTGCGCCGCTGAAAGTGACGCTGCGCCTCATCGTGTTCGATATCGATGAAGATACGGGCGCGAAGTCCATCAAGGACATCAAGGAACAGTCCGTCTACATGGGCGACATGCCGCTCATGACCAATAACGGCACGTTCATCGTCAACGGCACCGAGCGCGTCATCGTTTCGCAGATGCACCGTTCGCCGGGCGTGTTCTTCGATCACGACAAGGGCAAGAGCCATTCTTCCGGCAAGCTGCTCTTCGCTGCCCGCGTCATCCCCTATCGCGGTTCCTGGCTCGACATCGAGTTCGACGCCAAGGACATCGTCTATGCGCGTATCGACCGTCGCCGCAAGATCCCCGTGACCTCGCTGCTGATGGCGCTTGGCATGGATGGCGAAGACATTCTGTCGACCTTCTACACCAAGGCTTCCTATGAGCGCGACGGCGATGGCTGGCGCATTCCGTTCCAGCCCGAGACGCTGAAGAACGCCAAGGTCATCACCGACATGATCGACGCCGATACCGGCGAAGTCGTGGTCGAAGGTGGCAAGAAGCTGACCCCGCGCCTGATCCGTCAGCTGACGGAGAAGGGCCTGAAGGCACTGAAGGCGACCGACGAAGACCTCTACGGCAACTATCTGGCCGAAGACATCGTCAACTACGAGACGGGTGAAATCTATCTCGAAGCCGGCGACGAAATCGACGAGAAGACCCTCGGTCTTATCCTGCAGTCCGGCTTCGACGAGATTCCGGTCCTCAACATCGACCACGTCAATGTTGGCGCCTATATCCGCAACACGCTGTCCGCCGACAAGAACGAGAACCGTCAGGAAGCCCTGTTCGACATCTACCGCGTCATGCGTCCGGGTGAGCCGCCGACCATGGAATCGGCGGAAGCGATGTTCAACTCGCTGTTCTTCGATGCAGAGCGTTACGATCTGTCGGCCGTCGGCCGCGTCAAGATGAACATGCGCCTCGACCTCGATGCGGAAGACACCGTGCGCACGCTGCGCAAGGAAGACATCCTCGCCGTCGTCAAGATGCTGGTCGAACTGCGCGACGGCAAGGGCGAAATCGACGACATCGACAACCTCGGCAACCGCCGTGTCCGTTCTGTCGGCGAACTGATGGAAAACCAGTATCGTCTGGGCCTTCTGCGCATGGAACGTGCGATCAAGGAACGTATGTCCTCGATCGAAATCGACACCGTGATGCCGCAGGACCTGATCAACGCGAAGCCGGCAGCAGCCGCCGTTCGCGAATTCTTCGGTTCCTCGCAGCTGTCGCAGTTCATGGACCAGGTGAACCCGCTTTCGGAAATCACCCACAAGCGCCGTCTTTCGGCTCTTGGACCGGGCGGTCTGACCCGCGAGCGCGCCGGCTTCGAAGTCCGCGACGTTCACCCGACCCATTACGGCCGTATTTGCCCGATCGAAACGCCGGAAGGCCCGAACATCGGTCTGATCAACTCGCTTGCAACCTTCGCCCGCGTCAACAAGTACGGCTTCATCGAAAGCCCGTACCGCAAGATCGTCGACGGCAAGGTCACCAACGACGTGATCTACCTCTCCGCCATGGAAGAGGCCAAGTATTACGTCGCGCAGGCCAACGCGCCGCTCAATGAAGACGGTTCGTTCTCGGAAGAGTTCGTCGTCTGCCGTCACTCGGGCGAAGTTATGCTCGCACCGCGCGACAACATCAACCTGATGGACGTTTCGCCGAAGCAGCTCGTTTCGGTCGCAGCGGCTCTCATTCCGTTCCTGGAAAACGACGACGCCAACCGCGCTCTCATGGGCTCGAACATGCAGCGTCAGGCCGTTCCGCTTCTGCGCGCCGAGGCACCGTTCGTCGGTACCGGCATGGAGCCGATCGTCGCCCGTGACTCCGGCGCTGCCATCGCAGCCCGTCGTGGCGGTGTGGTCGATCAGGTGGATGCGACCCGTATCGTTATCCGCGCCACGGAAGACCTCGATGCCGGCAAATCCGGTGTTGACATCTACCGTCTGCAGAAGTTCCAGCGTTCCAACCAGAACACCTGCGTCAATCAGCGTCCGCTGGTTTCCGTCGGCGACAACATCTCCAAGGGCGATATTATCGCGGACGGTCCGTCGACCGACCTCGGCGATCTGGCACTCGGCCGCAACGCGCTCGTCGCGTTCATGCCCTGGAACGGCTATAACTACGAAGACTCGATCCTGATGTCGGAGCGTATCGTTTCCGACGACGTGTTCACCTCCATCCACATCGAAGAATTCGAAGTGATGGCGCGCGACACGAAGCTTGGTCCGGAAGAAATCACGCGCGACATTCCGAACGTTTCGGAAGAAGCGCTGAAGAACCTCGACGAAGCCGGTATCGTTTACATCGGTGCGGAAGTTCAGCCGGGCGACATCCTCGTCGGCAAGATCACGCCGAAGGGCGAAAGCCCGATGACGCCGGAAGAAAAGCTTCTGCGCGCCATCTTCGGTGAAAAGGCTTCCGACGTTCGCGACACCTCCATGCGCATGCCTCCGGGCACGTTCGGTACGGTCGTCGAAGTCCGCGTCTTCAACCGTCACGGTGTGGAGAAGGACGAGCGCGCGATGGCTATCGAGCGCGAAGAGATCGAGCGTCTGGCGAAGGACCGCGACGACGAACAGGCGATCCTCGACCGTAACGTCTACGGCCGTCTGATCGACATGCTGCGTGGCCACGTTTCCATCGCCGGTCCGAAGGGCTTCAAGAAGGGCGTCGAGCTTTCCAACGCCGTCGTTTCCGAATATCCCCGCTCGCAGTGGTGGATGTTCGCTGTCGAAGACGAGAAGGCTCAGTCCGAGCTGGAAGCGCTTCGTGGCCAGTACGACGAATCCAAGTCGCGCCTTGAACAGCGCTTCATGGACAAGGTCGAAAAGGTCCAGCGCGGCGATGAAATGCCTCCGGGCGTCATGAAGATGGTCAAGGTCTTCGTTGCCGTTAAGCGCAAGATCCAGCCGGGCGACAAGATGGCCGGCCGTCACGGTAACAAGGGCGTCGTCTCGCGTATCGTTCCGGTCGAGGACATGCCGTTCCTCGAAGACGGCACGCATGTCGACATCTGCTTGAACCCGCTCGGCGTGCCTTCGCGCATGAACGTCGGCCAGATCCTCGAAACCCACCTCGCATGGGCATGCGCAGGCATGGGCAAGAAGATCGGCGAGATGCTCGAAGAGTATCGCAAGACGATGGACATCAGCGAGCTTCGCAGCGAGCTGACGGAAATCTACGCGTCTGAAGCCAATGACGAGGTTCAGCGTTTTGACGACGACTCGCTTGTCAAGCTTGCCGAAGAAGCCAAGCGCGGTGTTTCCATCGCGACGCCGGTTTTCGACGGGGCGCATGAGCCTGACGTTGCCGCGATGCTGAAGAAGGCAGGTCTGCATGAATCCGGTCAGTCCGTCCTTTACGACGGCCGTACCGGTGAGCCGTTCGATCGCAAGGTCACCGTCGGCTACATGTACATGATCAAGCTGAACCACCTTGTCGACGACAAGATCCACGCTCGTTCGATCGGTCCTTACTCGCTCGTTACCCAGCAGCCGCTGGGCGGCAAGGCGCAGTTCGGCGGACAGCGCTTCGGGGAAATGGAAGTCTGGGCTCTGGAAGCATACGGCGCGGCTTACACGCTGCAGGAAATGCTGACCGTCAAGTCGGACGACGTGGCCGGCCGCACCAAGGTTTACGAAGCGATCGTCCGTGGCGACGACACCTTCGAGGCCGGTATTCCGGAGAGCTTCAACGTTCTCGTCAAGGAAATGCGGTCGCTCGGTCTTTCGGTCGAACTGGAAAACTCGAAGATCGAGAACCAGCCCGAAGACCAGCTGCCCGACGCGGCGGAATAAGACGATAGAGGCGGGCGCCTTCAAGGGCGCCTGCCGGTTTCCCGGACGGTATTGGCCGGTTCGGGACACTTTCGCCGCATTATGCGGTTAATCCGTATTTAAAGCTCTGGACGGTGACCCGGGAAGAAGCCGGTCCAGATGCAAACAGGGGCAGCAGCTAGCCTCTCAAGGAGACAAGGCATGAACCAAGAGGTCATGAATCTTTTCAATCCTCAGGTGCCTGCGCAGCATTTCGATTCCATCCGGATTTCGATCGCTTCGCCGGAAAAAATCCTGTCGTGGTCCTACGGCGAGATCAAGAAGCCGGAAACCATCAACTACCGTACGTTCAAGCCGGAACGCGACGGTCTCTTCTGCGCGCGCATCTTCGGACCGATCAAGGACTATGAGTGCCTGTGCGGCAAGTACAAGCGCATGAAATACAAGGGCATCATCTGCGAAAAGTGCGGCGTCGAAGTGACGCTGTCGCGCGTTCGCCGTGAGCGCATGGGCCATATCGAGCTCGCAGCGCCGGTTGCCCATATCTGGTTCCTGAAGTCGCTTCCCTCGCGTATCTCGACCCTGCTCGACATGACGCTGAAGGATGTCGAGCGCGTTCTCTATTTCGAGAACTACATCGTCACGGAACCGGGCCTCACTTCGCTGAAGCAGAACCAGCTTCTGTCCGAAGAAGAGTACATGATCGCCGTTGACGAGTTCGGCGAAGACCAGTTCACCGCCATGATCGGCGCTGAAGCCATCTATGAGATGCTGGCTTCGATGAACCTCGAAAAGATCGCCGGCGACCTGCGCGTCGAGCTTGCTGAAACGACTTCTGACCTGAAGCAGAAGAAGCTGATGAAGCGCCTGAAGATCGTCGAGAACTTCATGGAAAGCGGTAACCGTCCGGAATGGATGATCATGAAGGTCGTTCCGGTCATTCCGCCGGACCTGCGCCCGCTGGTTCCGCTGGATGGCGGCCGTTTCGCGACGTCCGACCTCAACGATCTCTATCGCCGCGTCATCAACCGTAACAACCGTCTGAAGCGCCTGATCGAGCTTCGCGCGCCGGGTATCATCATCCGCAACGAAAAGCGTATGTTGCAGGAATCCGTCGATGCGCTGTTCGACAACGGCCGTCGCGGCCGTGTCATCACGGGCGCCAACAAGCGTCCGCTGAAGTCGCTCTCCGACATGCTCAAGGGCAAGCAGGGCCGCTTCCGCCAGAACCTTCTCGGCAAGCGCGTCGACTATTCCGGCCGTTCGGTCATCGTGACCGGTCCGGAACTGAAGCTGCACCAGTGCGGCCTGCCGAAGAAGATGGCGCTCGAACTGTTCAAGCCGTTCATCTATGCCCGCCTCGACGCCAAGGGTTATTCCTCGACCGTCAAGCAGGCCAAGAAGCTGGTTGAAAAGGAAAAGCCGGAAGTCTGGGATATCCTCGACGAGGTTATCCGCGAACATCCGGTTCTTCTGAACCGCGCACCGACGCTGCACCGTCTGGGTATCCAGGCTTTCGAACCCATGCTGGTCGAAGGCAAGGCCATCCAGCTGCACCCGCTCGTCTGCACGGCCTTCAACGCCGACTTCGACGGTGACCAGATGGCTGTCCACGTTCCGCTTTCGCTGGAAGCCCAGCTGGAAGCACGCGTGCTGATGATGTCGACCAACAACATCCTGCATCCGGCAAACGGCCACCCGATCATCGTTCCTTCGCAGGACATGGTTCTCGGCCTGTATTACCTGTCGATCATGAACCAGAACGAGCCGGGCGAAGGCATGGCCTTCTCGGATATCGGCGAGTTGCATCACGCGCTTGAAAACAAGGTCGTGACGCTGCATGCCAAGATCCGCGGCCGCTTCAAGACCGTGGATGCCGATGGCAAGCCGGTTTCGAAGATCCATGAAACGACCCCCGGCCGTATGCTCATCGGCGAACTTCTGCCGAAGAACGTCAACGTGCCTTTCGACGTCTGCAACCAGGAAATGACCAAGAAGAACATCTCCAAGATGATCGACACGGTCTACCGTCATTGCGGCCAGAAAGACACGGTCATCTTCTGCGACCGCATCATGCAGCTCGGCTTTGCCCATGCCTGCCGCGCCGGCATTTCGTTCGGCAAGGACGACATGGTCATTCCGGACAGCAAGGTGAAGATCGTCGGCGACACCGAAGCTCTCGTGAAGGAATACGAACAGCAGTATAACGATGGTCTCATCACCCAGGGCGAAAAGTACAACAAGGTTGTTGACGCCTGGGGCAAGGCTACCGAAAAGGTCGCCGAAGAAATGATGGCACGCATCAAGGCTGTCGAGTTCGATCCGGAAACGGGCCGCCAGAAGCCGATGAACTCCATCTACATGATGTCCCACTCGGGTGCTCGTGGTTCTCCGAACCAGATGCGTCAGCTGGGCGGCATGCGCGGCCTGATGGCGAAGCCGTCGGGTGAAATCATCGAGACGCCGATCATCTCGAACTTCAAGGAAGGCCTGACCGTTAACGAGTACTTCAACTCGACCCACGGTGCCCGTAAGGGTCTCGCAGACACCGCCCTGAAGACCGCGAACTCGGGTTACCTGACCCGTCGTCTCGTCGACGTCGCGCAGGATTGCATCGTCAACTCCAGGGATTGCGGCACCGACAAGGGCCTCACCATGACTGCCATCGTCGATGCCGGTCAGGTCGTTGCCTCGCTCGGCGCACGTATCCTCGGTCGTACGGCTCTGGATGACATCGACAATCCGGTCACCGGCGAGAACATCGTCAAGGCCGGCACGTTGATCGACGAAGCCGACGTTGCGACCATCGAGAAGGCCGGCATCCAGTCCGTCCGCATCCGCTCGGCGCTTACCTGTGAAGTGCAGATCGGCGTCTGCGGCGTCTGCTACGGTCGTGACCTTGCACGCGGTACGCCCGTCAACATGGGCGAAGCCGTTGGCGTCATCGCCGCACAGTCGATCGGTGAACCGGGCACGCAGCTCACCATGCGTACGTTCCACCTTGGTGGTACGGCAAACGTGGTTGACCAGTCGTTCCTCGAAGCCTCGTATGAAGGCACGATCCAGATCAAGAACCGCAACATTCTTCGGAACTCCGAAGGCGTTCTCATCGCCATGGGCCGTAACATGTCCGTTACGATCCTGGATGAGCGCGGCGCGGAACGTTCCACGCAGCGCGTCGCTTACGGTTCGAAGATCTTCGTGGACGATGGCGACAAGGTAAAGCGTGGCCAGCGTCTTGCAGAGTGGGACCCCTACACCCGTCCGATGATGACGGAAGTGGAAGGTACCGTTCACTTCGAGGACCTCGTCGACGGCCTCTCCGTTCTGGAAGCCACCGACGAATCCACCGGCATCACCAAGCGTCAGGTTATCGACTGGCGTTCGACGCCGCGCGGTTCGGACCTCAAGCCCGCGATCGTCATCAAGGACGCGTCCGGTGCGGTTGCGAAGCTTGCCCGTGGTGGCGAAGCCCGCTTCCAGCTCTCGGTCGACGCCATCCTGTCGGTCGAGCCGGGTGCGAAGGTCTCCCAGGGTGACGTGCTTGCGCGTTCGCCGCTGGAAAGCGCCAAGACGAAGGACATCACCGGCGGTCTGCCGCGCGTTGCCGAACTGTTCGAAGCCCGTCGTCCGAAGGACCACGCCATCATCGCAGAGATCGATGGTACGATCCGGCTGGGCCGCGACTACAAGAACAAGCGTCGCGTGATGATCGAGCCTGCGGAAGACGGCGTCGAGCCGGTCGAATACCTGATCCCGAAGGGCAAGCCCTTCCACCTTCAGGAAGGCGACTATATCGAAAAGGGTGAATACATCCTCGACGGTAACCCGGCACCGCACGACATTCTGGCGATCAAGGGCGTGGAGGCTCTGGCTTCCTACCTCGTGAACGAAATCCAGGAAGTCTACCGTCTGCAGGGCGTTGTGATCAACGACAAGCACATCGAGGTGATCGTTCGCCAGATGCTGCAGAAGGTTGAAATCACCGATGCTGGCGACAGCCAGTACATCGTGGGTGACAACGTTGATCGCATCGAGCTCGATGACAACAACGACCGCCTGATCGAAGAAGGCAAGAAGCCTGCCTATGGCGAGCCGGTTCTACTCGGTATCACCAAGGCTTCGCTGCAGACGCCGTCCTTCATCTCGGCCGCATCCTTCCAGGAAACCACCAAGGTTCTCACGGAAGCTGCGATTGCCGGCAAGACGGACACGCTGCAGGGCCTCAAGGAAAACGTCATCGTCGGCCGTCTCATCCCGGCCGGTACGGGCGGCACCATGACGCAGATCCGCCGCATCGCCACCTCGCGCGACGACCTCATTCTCGAGGAACGCCGCAAGGGCACTGGTGCAGGTTCTGCGAACCAGATGCTGCAGGACATGACGGACCAGGCTCCGGCCGCCGAATAAGGCGGGAAGGGCAGGGGCTTTGCGAAGCCCCGCCAAAGTTCAGAACAAAACGCCCGGAGCAATCCGGGCGTTTTTGTTTATGTGGAACAGGGGCCACGGCTTTTGCGGTCGGCCGGCGTCTCCAGCCACGTGCGGCGGGGTCAGCCCTGTTCGCGGATGTTATAACGGGTGAGGACGGAAAGCCGGCGAACGAGATCGGTCTGGCCGGTGCTGCCGGTCTTCGCATAGATCGACTTGGCGTTGCTGCGCACCGTTTCGTGGGAAATCTGCAATTGTTTCGCCACGGCGGGAAGCGAAAGCCCCTTCATGATTTCCAACGCCACACGGGCCTCGCCCCTGGTGAGGTCGTAAAGCCCCTTCAGCAGTGAGGTTGCATCGGCGACGGTACCCATGGGTTGCGATATCAGCACGATGGCGCAGCCTTTCGGGGACAGATCCAGCGCGTTCCTGCGCAACGGTATGACGTGGAGGATGCAGGACCGGTCTTCGCCGGTCGGCAGCGGGAACGAGCCGATATTATGCCCGGCAAGCGCCTTATAGAGCAGCCGGTTCACTCTTTCGTCGGCAATCACGATCCTGTCGTGGGCGCGGGTGGAAATACATTTCCTGAGGGAGAGAAACATGTCGTTTGCGGAAAGCACACGTCCGCTCGCCTGAAGCACCGCCGCCGGCGCCCCGATGGCGTTCAGTCCAAGCGTCATGGCATCGGCTTTCTGCCGTTGCAGCCGGGTTGCCAGCGTGAGGCTGCGGGCAATATGCGGTCTCAGCCGGTCCAGCGCCGCCATGGTTTCCGGCCCGATGACGCCGCTATCGAGCTTGCGTTCGAAAAGCACCGTCATTGCGGGATGGTCGGGCGGGGCAACCTGGGTGGCCGCGCCATATCCCAGTCCGCGTGGTATCAGGAAATCACGCACGATCGGCAGGCCGGCCCATTCATCATGGGTGAAAACATCGAAATCCTGCACGAAGGAAAATTGTCCCTCACGGATCGCGCGGGTGAGGCGGTCGTTTCGGCGGTTCCAGCCGCCATCCATGAAGGCCTGCATCAGTTCCTGGAAATTGGGCGTGTAGAGCCAGGCTTCTTCTTCACCCTTGCCCCAGGTAAGGGCGCCACCCCAGAAATCCAGCCGGTGGCCGATGGCGGCAATGACCTGTGCCCAACGATCGGGGAAAAGCGCTGCCTCATAAATGTCATCGATAATGTCTGCCGACAATATAGTATTCAACCCGTCACCGGAATCCTGTGTCGGGGCTATTTAAATCTCATATTTCGGCGTTGTTCAACGTATAATCTAATAATACTATTGTATTCAAAGTATATAATCTATGAGTGACTTAATATATTGACTAATTTGCCAAAGGGATCGCGCAGAAACAGCCGGCGCACGCCCCAGGCTTCGGTAACCGGGCCATAGTCGATCGGCAAGCCCGCTTTCAGGATTCTTTCGTGGACCTCTTCGAAATTATCGACCTCGATGGAAAGGTCCGGCACTGCCGTGCCGGAGCCGCCTTCGCTTGCGAAGCTGACCTGCGCCCCGGCTTCGCGCGAACTGGCATAGGTCAGGATCCAGCCGTGGTCCATGGCGACGGTCATGCCGAGAATATCGCCATAGAACGCCTGAGCCCGCGCGGGTTCCGGCGTTGCGATGTTGGCGACGACGCGTCTTACCGCCACGGACCTGCGCCTCAGGCGAAGCGGATGATGGCGACTTCGCCTTCAAGCGCGCCCTGATAGGCGGAGGCGTGCGGCTCTTCATCCGGCACTTCGGTCAGCATGCCGATCTGGTCGAGATCGGCTTCGATGAAACCTTCCTCGGAAAGCGCGTTCAGCGTTTCGCGCACGGCGGTATCGTCGTCCGGCGCCCGCAGGATGACGTGAATGTCGATACCGTCGGAATTGTCGGTTTCGTAAGCCTTGCCGATGACGATGAAGACCATCGGCTCGTCGCGTCCGTTGTCGTTGTCGGGGAGGGTGCTCATGACGCGGTTCCTTGATCTGTCGTTGCTGTGATGCGGGCCGAGGGAATCGGTCCCGCCCATGGCGGAGCCGCTCTGGCCCGCCATGGGGAATCAATAGACGGATTTTATGAAAAGCCAAAGCGTGGAGGTCAAAATCGCTGCCTTCTGCGCCGACTTATGTTAAAGCGGGTTGGAAATGGCCCGGACGTGGGCTTTGCGGCCATGGGTGGCGGCGCAAAATGTGGATTCACCCTTGACGAAAGCTGGCTAAAACAGTAGTACGCCCGCCATCGGAGCCTCTGTGGGTGCTGGCCGTTCGGTAACCTTTTTCCCGAACATCATCTCAAACGGGTCTCCATTGCACGTAGAAGACACGAATGTTGCACGCAAGACGCCTCATCCGGTGTCCTCTGCTCTTGGTGGTCCATCCGTGAAAACGGATCGGGCCACGTTTTGCGCATGAGGATATATGCGTGCATCGTCGCCGGAAACGGCATAGCCGCCACCCGTGAGGGTGGCTAAAGTAGTTTTTGCAAGGGATGGTTATATGCCTACCGTAAACCAGCTGATCCGCAAGCCTCGCCAGGCACAGGTAAAGCGCAACAAGGTTCCTGCTCTTCAGGAAAACCCGCAGAAGCGTGGTGTTTGCACCCGCGTTTACACGACGACCCCGAAGAAGCCGAACTCGGCTCTGCGTAAGGTTGCCAAGATCCGCCTCACCAACGGCTTCGAAGTCATCGGCTACATTCCGGGCGAAGGTCACAACCTTCAGGAACACTCCGTGGTCATGATCCGCGGCGGCCGCGTAAAGGACTTGCCGGGCGTGCGTTACCACATCATCCGCGGTGTTCTCGATACCCAGGGCGTCAAGAACCGCAAGCAGCGCCGCTCCAAGTACGGTGCGAAGCGTCCGAAGTAATTCGGGTTTAAACAAATTCCGGCGCTGCGCGAGGTTCTCCGCGTGGTTTAGCGTCAATAACATTGAGAGACAAAGAATATGTCCCGTCGCCATAGTGCAGAAAAGCGTGAGATCAACCCGGACCCGAAGTTCGGCGATCTGGTCGTCACCAAGTTCATGAACGCCATCATGCTTCACGGCAAGAAGTCGGTCGCAGAAAGCATCGTTTACGGCGCGTTCGACGTCGTTCAGGGCAAGACGAAGCAGGAGCCGCTCGGCGTGTTCCACTCCGCCCTCGACAACGTTGCTCCGCACGTTGAAGTGCGTTCGCGCCGCGTTGGTGGTGCCACGTATCAGGTTCCCGTCGACGTTCGCCCCGAGCGCCGTCAGGCCCTCGCTATCCGCTGGCTGATCACGGCTGCCCGCAAGCGCAACGAAACGACCATGGTTGATCGCCTTTCCGGCGAACTCATGGACGCTGCGAACAACCGCGGTTCCGCTGTCAAGAAGCGCGAAGACACGCACAAGATGGCCGACGCCAACCGCGCATTCTCGCATTACCGCTGGTAATCTTAACCGGTCGCATATCGAAAGGCAGTCCATTATGGCTCGCGAATATAAAATCGAAGACTACCGCAATTTCGGTATCATGGCGCATATCGACGCCGGCAAGACGACGACCACCGAGCGTATTCTTTATTACACCGGTAAGTCGCACAAGATCGGCGAAGTTCACGATGGCGCTGCCACGATGGACTGGATGGAGCAGGAGCAGGAGCGTGGCATCACCATCACCTCCGCCGCCACCACGACCTTCTGGAAGGGTCGCGACGGCAAGATGCGCCGCTTCAACATCATCGACACCCCCGGCCACGTCGACTTCACCATTGAAGTTGAGCGTTCGCTGCGCGTTCTCGACGGCGCCATCGCGCTGCTCGACGCCAACGCCGGTGTTGAGCCGCAGACGGAAACCGTCTGGCGCCAGGCCGAGAAGTATCATGTTCCGCGCATGATCTTCTGCAACAAGATGGACAAGACCGGTGCTGACTTCTACCGCTCGGTGGAAATGATCAAGACCCGTCTCGGCGCCATCGCCGTTGTCATGCAGCTGCCGATCGGCGCTGAGACCGAGTTCAAGGGCGTTATCGACCTGATCGAGATGAACGCACTCATCTGGCGCGACGAATCGCTCGGCGCTCAGTGGGACGTCGTCGAAATCCCGGAAGACATGAAGGCCAAGGCTGACGAATATCGCGAAAAGCTGATCGAGACCGTTGTCGAGATCGACGAAGAAGCGATGGAAGACTACCTGAACGGCATCATGCCCGACAACGACAAGATCCGTGCGCTCGTTCGCCGCGGCACCATCGACGTGAAGTTCCACCCGATGTTCTGCGGTACCGCGTTCAAGAACAAGGGCGTTCAGCCGCTTCTCGACGCTGTTGTCGACTACCTGCCTTCTCCGCTGGACATTCCGGCGATCAAGGGTATCGACTTCAAGACCGAAGCCGAAATCGAGCGTCATGCCGACGACAGCGAGCCGCTTTCCATGCTCGCGTTCAAGATCATGAACGACCCCTTCGTCGGTTCGCTGACCTTCGCACGTATCTACTCGGGCAAGCTCGAAAAGGGTACGTCTGTCATCAACACGGTCAAGGACAAGCGCGAGCGCGTCGGCCGTATGCTGCAGATGCACTCCAACAGCCGTGAAGACATCGAAGAAGCCTTTGCCGGCGACATCGTTGCTCTGGCTGGCCTCAAGGAAACCACCACTGGCGATACGCTCTGCGATCCGCTGAAGCCGGTTATCCTCGAGCGCATGGAATTCCCCGAGCCGGTCATCCAGATCGCGATCGAGCCGAAGACCAAGGGCGACCAGGAAAAGATGGGCCTCGCGCTCAACCGTCTGGCTGCTGAAGATCCTTCGTTCCGCGTCAAGACGGATGAAGAATCCGGTCAGACGATCATCGCGGGCATGGGCGAACTTCACCTCGACATTCTCGTTGACCGTATGCGTCGCGAGTTCAAGGTTGAAGCAACCGTCGGCGCTCCGCAGGTTGCCTACCGCGAAACCATCACGCGTCAGCACGAAGAAGACTACACGCACAAGAAGCAGTCCGGTGGTACCGGTCAGTTCGCTCGCGTGAAGATCATCTTCGAACCGAACCCCGAAGGCGAAGACTTCAAGTTCGAGTCCAAGATCGTCGGCGGTGCTGTTCCGAAGGAATACATCCCGGGCGTTCAGAAGGGTATCGAAAGCGTTCTGTCTTCCGGTCCGCTGGCTGGCTTCCCGATGCTCGGCGTCAAGGCGACGCTGGTCGACGGTGCATTCCACGATGTTGACTCGTCCGTTCTCGCCTTCGAAATCGCATCGCGTGCCTGCTTCCGTGAAGCAGCGAAGAAGGCTGGCGCACAGCTTCTCGAGCCGATGATGAAGGTCGAAGTCGTAACGCCGGAAGACTATGTCGGTGACGTTATCGGCGACCTGAACTCCCGTCGTGGTCAGATCCAGGGCCAGGAAAGCCGTGGTATCGCCGTCGTCATCAACGCGCATGTTCCGCTCGCGAACATGTTCAAGTACGTCGACAACCTGCGCTCCATGTCGCAGGGCCGTGCACAGTACTCGATGACGTTCGACCACTATTCGCCGGTTCCGTCGAACGTGGCGCAGGAAATCCAGGCTAAGTACTCCGGTCAGAAGTGATCGGGGTACGCCCCACCGAATTTTGAAGATTATTCCCGTCAAGGGACAAGAATGGAGAGCCACTAATGGCAAAGAGCAAGTTTGAGCGCAATAAGCCGCACGTCAACATTGGCACGATCGGTCACGTTGACCATGGCAAGACGTCGCTGACGGCAGCGATCACGAAGTTCTTCGGCGAATTCAAGGCGTATGACCAGATCGACGCCGCGCCTGAAGAAAAGGCCCGTGGTATCACGATTTCGACGGCGCACGTTGAATACGAAACGCCTGCCCGTCACTACGCGCACGTCGACTGCCCCGGCCACGCCGACTACGTGAAGAACATGATCACCGGTGCTGCCCAGATGGACGGCGCGATCCTGGTTTGCTCGGCCGCCGACGGCCCGATGCCGCAGACCCGCGAGCACATCCTGCTTGCCCGTCAGGTTGGCGTTCCGGCGATCGTCGTGTTCCTCAACAAGGTCGACCAGGTTGACGACGCCGAGCTTCTCGAGCTCGTCGAGCTTGAAGTTCGCGAACTTCTGTCGTCCTACGACTTCCCGGGCGACGATATTCCGATCATCAAGGGTTCGGCACTTGCCGCTCTCGAAGACTCTGACAAGAAGATCGGTGAAGACGCGATCCGCGAGCTGATGGCTGCGGTTGACGCCTACATCCCGACGCCTGAGCGTCCGATCGACCAGCCGTTCCTGATGCCGATCGAAGACGTGTTCTCGATCTCCGGCCGTGGTACGGTTGTGACGGGTCGCGTTGAGCGCGGTATCGTCAAGGTTGGTGAAGAAGTCGAAATCGTCGGCATCCGTCCGACCTCGAAGACGACTGTTACCGGCGTCGAAATGTTCCGCAAGCTGCTCGACCAGGGCCAGGCCGGCGACAACATCGGCGCACTGGTTCGCGGTGTTAACCGTGACGGCGTCGAGCGTGGTCAGATCCTGTGCAAGCCGGGTTCGGTTAAGCCGCACAAGAAGTTCAAGGCTGAAGCCTACATCCTGACGAAGGAAGAAGGCGGCCGTCATACGCCGTTCTTCACGAATTACCGTCCGCAGTTCTACTTCCGCACGACGGACGTAACGGGCATCGTTACGCTTCCGGAAGGCACGGAAATGGTTATGCCTGGCGACAACGTCACCGTTGACGTCGAGCTGATCGTTCCGATCGCGATGGAAGAAAAGCTGCGCTTCGCTATCCGCGAAGGCGGCCGTACCGTCGGCGCCGGCATCGTCGCTTCGATCGTCGAGTAATTTCGACCTTTGAAATTCAGACTGGCGGCGGTGTGAACAACACCGCCGCCGGACTTTTGGTAAAAAGCCTGGCGGCGTTGCATTTTTAGTGCTTGAAAAATTCGGTGAAAGCGCGTAAACGCGCACTCACACTCACCGCTGGATTCGCAAGCGATTGCGAAACGCGGTGTTTTAGCAATACAGACAACTGAAATGATTGGGATGCGACAGCGCATTTCTCTCGATTTTTGAAAATCTGCGGCGCCACGATCAATAGAAGTTCATGTGTTTCCGCGTGCGGAAACGAATAACAAAGAACAAGGACAAGACGAATGAACGGCCAGAATATCCGTATCCGCCTCAAGGCGTTCGATCACCGGATCCTCGATGCCTCTACCCGTGAAATCGTGTCGACCGCAAAGCGCACCGGCGCCAGCGTTCGCGGCCCGGTTCCGCTCCCCACCCGCATCGAAAAGTTTACCGTCAACCGCTCTCCTCACGTTGATAAGAAGAGCCGTGAACAGTTCGAAATGCGGACGCACAAGCGTCTTCTCGATATCGTTGACCCCACCCCGCAGACTGTCGATGCTCTGATGAAGCTCGACCTCGCTGCTGGCGTTGACGTGGAAATCAAGCTCTAAGACCCGGCCCGATCCATCCAAGGTGAGGGCTGAAATAACAAGGAAGGTACGTGGAGTAATCCAACGACTTCCAAACCGGAGACCGGAAACATCGTGAGATGTCGAAGGGCACTCCTTAACAAAGGCCAGAGAGGGTTTTCCCTTCAAGGCTCGCAAGAGGATGAACCAATGCGTTCAGGTGTGATTGCACAGAAAGTGGGTATGACACGCGTCTATAACGACGCAGGTGAACATATCCCCGTAACAGTATTGCGACTGGATAACGTACAAGTCGTTGCCCAGCGCACGGAAGACAAGAATGGCTACACCGCAGTTCAGCTCGGTGCCGGCCAGTCCAAGGTCAAGAACACGACGAAGGCGCTTCGCGGTCATTTTGCCGCTGCCAATGTCGAACCGAAAGCCAAGCTCGTCGAGTTCCGGGTTTCCCCCGAGAACCTGATCGACATCGGTGCAACACTGACCGCAAATCATTTTCAGTCCGGCCAGCTGGTCGACGTCACTGGAACCACGATCGGTAAAGGTTTTGCCGGTGCTATGAAGCGTCACAACTTCGGTGGTGGCCGCGCTTCGCACGGTAACTCCGTATCGCACCGTGCACACGGTTCGACCGGTAACAACCAGGATCCGGGCCGCGTCTGGAAGGGCAAGCGCATGGCTGGTCATATGGGCCAGACGCGCGTTACGACCCAGAACCTCGAAGTCGTTTCGACCGATGAAGACCGTGGCCTCATCCTCGTGAAGGGTGCAGTTCCCGGCTCGAAGGGTTCCTGGATCATCGTCCGCGACGCCGTCAAGTCGGCTGCGAAGTAAGGGAGCCTTATCATGGAATTGAACGTCAAGACCCTCGAGGGAAAAGACGCCGGCAAGGTTTCTCTGTCGGATGAGATCTTCGGCCTCGACCCCCGCCAGGACATCCTGGCCCGCATGGTTCGCTGGCAGCTTGCAAAGAAGCAGCAGGGAACCCACAAGTCCAAGAACCGGTCGGAAGTTTCCCGCACCGGCGCGAAGATGTACAAGCAGAAGGGTACGGGCCGCGCTCGTCACCATTCGGCTCGCGCACCGCAGTTCCGCGGCGGCGGCAAGGCCCACGGCCCGGTCGTTCGCAGCCATGCACACGACCTTCCGAAGAAGGTTCGCGCGCTCGCTCTGCGTCACGCCCTGTCTGCAAAGCTGAAGGCTGAAGAACTGATCATCGTCGATCAGCTCGTCGCGTCCGAAGCAAAGACCAAGGCTCTGCTGGGCAGCTTCGCTTCGCTTGGCCTGACCAACGCTCTCGTTATCGGCGGCGCCGAACTTGATGGCAACTTCAAGCTCGCTGCACAGAACATCCCGAACGTGGACGTTCTGCCGGTTCAGGGCATCAATGTTTACGACATCCTGCGCCGTGGCAAGCTGGTGCTTTCCAAGGCTGCTGTAGAGGCTCTGGAGGAGCGGTTCAAATGACGGATCTTCGCCACTACGATGTGATCGTATCTCCTTCGATCACGGAAAAGTCGACGCTGGTATCCGAACAGAACCAGGTCGTATTCAACGTCGCCAAGAACGCTTCCAAGCCTGAAATCAAGGCTGCCGTGGAAGCTCTCTTCGGCGTCAAAGTCACGGCTGTGAACACGCTTATCCGCAAGGGTAAGACCCGTCGTTTCCGTGGATTCGCCGGTAAGCTGAAGGACGTCAAGAAAGCCGTCGTCACGCTCGCCGAAGGTCAATCCATCGACGTGTCCACCGGACTCTAAAGGTTAGGCCCAAGCGGGCAAAGACCCAAAAGGGAACAAGAAAATGGCATTGAAAAGTTTCAATCCGACCACGCCGAGCCAGCGCCAGCTGGTTATCGTGGACCGCGCTTCGCTCTACAAGGGCAAGCCGGTAAAGGCTCTCACCCAGGGCCTCAGCTCCAAGGGTGGCCGTAACAACCAGGGCCGGATCACCGTCCGTTTCCAGGGCGGCGGTCACAAGCGGACCTACCGTCTGGTTGACTTCAAGCGTCGCAAGTTCGACGTAGAAGGCACCGTTGAGCGTCTGGAATACGACCCCAACCGCACCGCGTTCATCGCGCTGGTTACGTATACCGACGGCGAACAGGCTTACATTCTCGCGCCACAGCGTCTCGCTGCCGGTGACAAGGTGATCGCCTCCGACAAGGCAGTGGACGTGAAGCCCGGCAACACCATGCCGCTTCAGTACATTCCGGTCGGTTCGATCATCCACAACGTCGAGATGAAGCCGGGCAAGGGCGGTCAGATCGCTCGCTCCGCCGGTACGTATGTCCAGCTCGTCGGCCGCGATGCCGGCATGGCCATCCTGCGTCTCAACTCGGGCGAACAGCGTCTGGTGCACGGCTCCTGCCTCGCATCGATCGGCGCTGTTTCGAACTCGGACCACGCCAACATCAACGACGGCAAGGCCGGTCGTTCCCGTTGGCGCGGCAAGCGTCCGCACGTTCGCGGCGTCGTCATGAACCCGGTCGACCACCCGCACGGTGGTGGTGAAGGTCGCACGTCGGGTGGTCGCCACCCGGTTACTCCGTGGGGCAAGCCCACGAAGGGCAAGCGCACCCGTTCGAACAAGTCGACCGACAAGTTCATCATGCGCTCGCGCCATCAGCGTAAGAAGTAAGAGAGGTAGTCACTAATGGCTCGTTCAGTATGGAAAGGTCCGTTTGTTGACGGCTATCTTCTCACCAAGGCTGAGAAGGTGCGCGAGAGCGGACGTAACGAAGTAATCAAGATCTGGAGCCGTCGCTCCACGATCCTGCCGCAGTTCGTTGGTCTGACCTTCGGCGTCTACAACGGCAGCAAGCATGTGCCCGTCTCCGTCAACGAAGACATGGTCGGACACAAGTTCGGTGAATTCTCTCCGACCCGTACCTATTACGGTCACGGCGCGGACAAGAAGGCAAAGAGGAAGTAATCATGGCGAAGGCTAAGACCGAACGCCGGCTGAAGGACAACGAGGCTCAGGCCGTTGCCCGTACGCTCCGCGTCAGCCCCCAGAAACTGAACCTGGTTGCCGCTCTTATCCGTGGCAAGAAGGTTGATCGCGCTCTCGCCGAGCTCGAATTCTCCCGCAAGCGCATTGCAGGCACCGTCAAGAAGACGCTGGAATCTGCAATTGCCAATGCGGAAAACAACCACGACCTCGACGTCGACGCTCTCGTCGTTGCCGAGGCCTATGTTGGCAAGTCCATCACCATGAAGCGTTTCCACGCTCGTGGCCGTGGTCGTGCTTCCCGCATCGAAAAGCCGTTCGCTCACCTCACGATCGTTGTTCGTGAAGTCGAGGAAAAAGGGGAGGCCGCATAATGGGTCAGAAAATCAATCCGATCGGCTTCCGCCTCGGCATCAACCGTACCTGGGATAGCCGCTGGTACGCTGACACCGCAGAATACGGCAAGCTGCTGCATGAAGACCTGAAGATCCGGGCTTACCTGATCAAGGAACTCAAGCAGGCCGGTATCGCCAAGGTCGTCATCGAGCGTCCGCACAAGAAGTGCCGCGTCACGATCCACTCGGCTCGTCCGGGTCTGATCATCGGCAAGAAGGGTGCAGACATCGAGAAGCTTCGCAAGAAGCTTTCCGAGATGACCAACTCCGAAACGCACCTCAACATCGTTGAAGTGCGCAAGCCGGAAATCGACGCGACGCTGGTTGCCCAGTCGATCGCTCAGCAGCTCGAGCGCCGCGTGGCTTTCCGCCGTGCGATGAAGCGTGCTGTTCAGTCCGCAATGCGTCTTGGCGCCGAAGGCATCAAGATCACCTGCGGCGGCCGTCTCGGCGGTGCTGAAATCGCTCGTACCGAATGGTACCGCGAAGGTCGCGTTCCGCTGCACACGCTGCGTGCGGACATCGACTACGGCACGGCTGAAGCTGAAACCGCATTCGGCATCTGCGGCATCAAGGTCTGGATCTTCAAGGGCGAAATCCTTGAGCATGATCCGATGGCCTCTGAGCGTCGCGGTCTCGAAGGCGACGCACAGGGCCCTGCAAGCCGTGAGCGTGGCGATCGTCCCGATCGTCGTCGCGAAAACGCTTGATTGACGCTGGCGAAAGATAAGCTCGGAGAAGTAAGAAAATGTTGCAGCCAAAGCGTACTAAGTACCGTAAGCAGTTCAAGGGACGCATCAAGGGCGTCGCCAAGGGCGGCTTTGACCTGGCATTCGGTGAATTCGGCTTGAAGTCGCAGGAACCGAACCGCGTGAATGCACGCGAGATCGAAGCGGCCCGCCGCGCGATCACGCGTTACATGAAGCGCGCAGGTCGCGTGTGGATCCGCGTATTCCCCGACGTTCCGGTTACGGCTAAGCCGACCGAAGTTCGTATGGGTAAGGGCAAGGGTTCGGTCGATTACTGGGCATGCAAGGTCAAGCCCGGTCGTATGATGTTCGAGATCGACGGTGTGTCCGAGGAGATCGCCCGTGAGGCGCTTCGTCTCGGCGCTGCCAAGCTCTCGGTCAAGACGCGCTTCGTACAGCGCATCGCAGAGTAAGGAGCAAGGCACATGAAAGCCGATGAAGTTCGCGGCCTCAGCGCCGACCAGCTCAAGGACAAGCTCGCCGATCTGAAGAAGGAGCAGTTCAACCTGCGCTTCCAGAAGGCAACTGGTCAGCTGGAGAAGTCCTCGCGCATCAACGAAGTCCGCAAGGATATCGCCCGCGTTAAAACCATTGCCCGCCAGAAGGCGGCAGAAGCCAAGGCCTAAGGAAGAATAATATGCCGAAACGCATTCTGCAGGGCGTCGTAGTGTCCGACAAGAACGAGAAGACTGTCGTAGTCCGGGTTGAGCGCCGATTCGCTCACCCGCTGCTTCAGAAGACCGTTCGTCGTTCGAAGAAGTACAAGGCACACGACGAAAACAATCAGTATAAGGTCGGCGATGTCGTTTCCATCGAGGAATGCGCACCGATCTCCAAGGACAAGCGCTGGACGGTCGTTTCCGCCCAGGCTTAATTTCATCAGAATCGCGCCAGGTGTCTTGCACTTGGCGCGAATTCCTGTATGAAGCACCGCAAGGACGCTCGTGAATCGAGCGTCTTTTGCTTTGATGCGCACGGAAGGTCCTTCGGGAAACCACCCTGTCACGACATTTCCGCGCAAAAAAAGAGATATTCATAAGCTGGGGCAGGGGGCTTACTCGGGAGAGTTTGCCCAACCGTTCCGGTAACAACAAGAAGGCGACCTGACATGATTCAGATGCAAACAAACCTCGACGTGGCGGATAATTCCGGCGCACGTCGTGTCATGTGCATCAAGGTGCTGGGCGGCTCGAAGCGCAAATATGCTTCTGTTGGCGACATTATTGTCGTTTCCATCAAGGAAGCTATTCCGCGCGGCCGCGTCAAGAAGGGCGACGTGATGAAGGCGGTTGTCGTGCGCACCGCCAAAGACATCCGCCGCGCTGACGGCAGCGTCATCCGTTTCGATAACAACGCAGCCGTTCTTATCGACAACAAGAAAGAGCCCATCGGCACCCGTATCTTCGGACCGGTTCCGCGCGAACTTCGCGCCAAGAACCACATGAAGATCATCTCGCTGGCTCCGGAAGTACTGTAAGGAGCGAATGCGATGCAGAAGATTCGTAAAGGCGACAAGGTTGTCGTATTGACCGGTAAGGACAAGGGCCGTACCGGCGAAGTAATCCAGGTTTTGCCGAAGGAAGATCGGGCCGTTGTGCGTGGCGTCAACATGGTGAAGCGTCACCAGCGCCAGACCCAGGCCCAGGAAGCCGGCATCATCAACAAGGAAGCATCCTTGCACATCTCCAACATCGCCATCGTCGACAAGGATGGCAAGCCGACCCGCGTTGGCTTCTCGGTTGTGGATGGCAAGAAGGTCCGCGTGGCCAAGCGTTCGGGAGAAGTGATCGATGGCTGATAAGTACGAGCCGCGTCTCAAGACGGAATACGTTTCCCGTATCCGTGGCGCCATGCAGGAGAAGTTCTCCTACGCCAACGTGATGATGATCCCGAAGCTTGAAAAGATCGTGATCAACATGGGTGTTGGCGAGGCAACCGCCGACTCCAAGAAGCCCACCATCGCTGCCGGTGACCTGGCTGCGATCGCCGGCCAGAAGCCGGTCGTTACCCGCGCTCGCAACTCGATCGCAGGTTTCAAGGTTCGCGAAGGCATGCCGATCGGTGCGAAGGTTACCCTTCGTGGCGCCCGCATGTACGAATTCCTTGATCGTCTGGTCAACATCGCGCTTCCGCGCGTTCGCGACTTCCGGGGCCTGAACCCGAAGAGCTTTGACGGCCGTGGCAACTTCGCCATGGGCATCAAGGAACACATTGTGTTCCCTGAGATCAACTACGATAAGGTTGATCAGATGTGGGGCATGGACATCATCGTTTGCACGACGGCGACGTCGGACGACGAAGCTCGGGCTCTGCTGACAGAGTTCAACTTCCCGTTCCGTCACTAACCGTAACGACGAGCGTAGAAAAGGAACTCCGATATGGCGAAAACAAGCGCAGTTGAAAAGAACAAGCGCCGCCGCAAGTCGGTCGCCCAGCAGGCCGCCAAGCGCGCCGCACTGAAGGCGATCGTGATGAACCAGTCCCTTCCGATCGAAGACCGGTTCAAGGCCACTCTGAAGCTCGCTTCGCTGCCGCGTGACGGCTCGAAGACGCGTATCCGCAACCGCTGCGAAGTAACGGGCCGTCCGCGCGCGTTCTATCGCAAGCTCAAGATGTCGCGTATCGCGCTTCGTGAGCTGGGCAATTCCGGCAAGGTGCCGGGCATTGTCAAGTCGAGCTGGTAAGGAGACGGGCACATGACCATGACTGATCCTTTGGGTGATATGCTCACCCGCATCCGCAATGGTGCTGCTCGCCGCAAGTCTTCGGTAAGCACGCCGGCTTCCAGCCTCCGCGCACGCGTTCTCGACGTGCTGCAGGCTGAAGGCTACATTCGCGGTTATTCCAAGGTCGATTTCGAAAACGGCAAGTCCGAATTCACGATCGAGCTGAAGTACTACGAAGGCGCGTCCGTGATCCGTGAGATCGGCCGCGTTTCCAAGCCGGGCCGCCGGGTTTATGTCTCGGTAAAGTCCATTCCGCAGGTCGCGAACGGCCTCGGCATCACCATCCTTTCGACCCCGAAGGGCGTGATGGCCGATCACCAGGCTCGCGAACAGAACGTTGGTGGCGAGGTTCTTTGCTCGGTCTTCTAAGACTGGGCAAGGATCTCCATAACGAACAGACAGGATTGAATAATGTCTCGTATCGGTAAAAAGCCCGTTCCGGTTCCAGCAGGTGTGACGGCCAATGTCGACGGCCAGAAGGTTACTGCTAAGGGCCCGAAGGGTGAACTGTTTTTCGTCGCTAACGACGACATTCAGCTGAAACTCGAAGATAACGGCGTTTCCGTAACGCCGGCTAACGGCACCAAGGAAGCTCGTTCGAAGTGGGGCATGTCCCGCACGATGATCGAGAACATCTTCAAGGGTGTTAAGGACGGCTATGAGCGCAAGCTCGAAATCAACGGCGTCGGTTACCGTGCCGCCATGCAGGGCAAGAACCTGCAGCTGGCTCTCGGCTTCTCCCACGACGTTGTTTACGAGCCGCCGGTCGGCATCACCATTGCCGTTCCGAAGCCCACGGAAATCATCGTTTCCGGCATCAACAAGCAGCAGGTTGGCCAGGTAGCCGCGGAAATCCGCGAATACCGCGGTCCCGAGCCCTACAAGGGCAAGGGCGTGAAGTACGCTGAAGAGCGTATTGTCCGCAAAGAAGGCAAGAAGAAGTAAGGATCACGCGAAATGGCTAGCAGGAAAGAAGCACTTGCACGTCGCGCGAGCCGCGTGCGCCGCCAGATCAAGGCGGTTGCCAACGGCCGCCCGCGCCTGTCGGTTCATCGCTCGTCGAAGAACATCTACGCCCAGATCATCGATGACGTTGCTGGCAAGACGCTTGCGTCTGCCTCCACGCTCGAAGCCGATCTGCGCGGCTCGCTCAAGACCGGCGCCGACGTTGCAGCAGCAACTGTTGTCGGCAAGCTGGTTGCCGAGCGTGGCGTCAAGGCTGGCGTCAAGGATGTCGTATTCGACCGTGGCGCGTTCATCTACCACGGCCGCATCAAGGCCCTGGCAGACGCTGCCCGCGAAGGCGGTCTGAACTTCTGATTTTTTTCCGCCCGGACAACGATCCGGGCGGAATTTCACCGGACCATGCGGATCTCTTCGTTGAGGCCGCTGGTCTTTTCGTTTGCCGTTCCACCCGTAAAAGAAAAAGGACAAGGACAATGGCACAGGAAAAAAGAGGTTCTCGCGACGATCGCCAGAACCGTGAAGAGCGCGATAGCGAATTCGTTGACAAGCTGGTCGCGATCAACCGCGTTGCAAAGGTTGTTAAGGGTGGCCGTCGCTTCGGCTTCGCTGCTCTCGTCGTCGTTGGCGACCAGAAGGGTCGCGTTGGTTTCGGTCACGGCAAGGCTCGTGAAGTTCCGGAAGCAATCCGCAAGGCAACCGAAAGCGCAAAGCGCGATCTGATCTTCGTTCCGCTGCGTGATGGCCGTACGCTTCATCACGACGTCAATGGCCGTCACGGCGCAGGCAAGGTTCTGCTGCGTTCGGCCAAGGCCGGTACCGGTATCATCGCCGGTGGTCCGATGCGCGCCGTTTTCGAAACGCTCGGCGTTCACGACGTTGTTGCGAAGTCGACCGGTTCGTCGAACCCGTACAACATGGTTCGCGCTACGTTCGACGCTCTGAAGCATCAGGTTCATCCGAAGGACATCGCTGCACAGCGCGGTCTGAAGTATGCGACCCTTCAGGCTCGCCGTGCCGCTTCCGGCAACGCTTCTGAAGAATAAGGAGCTGGATCATGGCCAAGAAGACTACTGAAGCCAAGAAGACTGTTACGGTCGAACAGATCGGCAGCCCCATTCGCCGCCCGGCAATCCAGCGTCAGACGCTGGTCGGTCTGGGTCTCAACAAGATGCATCGTCAGCGCACCCTGGAAGACACTCCGGCGGTTCGCGGCATGATCCGCGCGGTCCAGCATCTCGTTCGCGTCGTTGACGAGAAGTGAGACGGAGTAACCTATCATGAAACTCAATGAAATCAGAGACAACGAAGGCGCCTCCAAGGACCGTATCCGCGTAGGTCGCGGTATCGGTTCCGGCAAGGGCAAGACCGGTGGTCGCGGTGTGAAGGGTCAGAAGGCTCGTTCGGGCGTCGCCATCAACGGCTTCGAAGGCGGTCAGATGCCAATCTACCGTCGCCTGCCGAAGCGCGGTTTCAACAACATCTTCGCTTCCGAATATGTTGTCGTATCGCTCGGCCGCATTCAGACCGCCATCGACGCCAAGAAGCTTGACGCTTCCGCAACGATCGATGCCGCTGCTCTCAAGGCTGCCGGCGTTATCCGCCGCGCCAAGGACGGCGTACGCATTCTCGCCGACGGCGAGCTGAAGGCCAAGGTCGCTTTCGAAGTTGCCGGCGCTTCCAAGCCCGCAATCGAAAAGATCGAAAAGGCTGGCGGTTCGATCAAGCTTCTCGCAGTTGCAGCAGAAGCCGCCGAGTAATATATAGACTTCAGACGCCCGGGGCTCGTCGCTCCGGGCGTTTGCGCTCCCTGGCCTATGGTGCTTTCGATCTAAATCGATTTATAGAGCATCAGGGCAATCTCTTCGCGGTGTGCTTCCACGGCCCCGCTTGCGGCAGAAAGTGCTGCAGGGAGAGCCTCACAGTTCTTGAACTTCCGTAGGGGAGGGGATAGGACATAAAAAACAGGGTGAGGCATGATGGCGGCTGAGAGCCGCATTTGTCCGAAGCCCGGTTTTGACCAGTATCTTTTAGACCTTTCCGCATCGGCCGGTTGCGCTGGCTGGCAAGGGTCATTCGGAGAAATTTATGGCTTCAGCAGCGGAACAACTGGCTTCGAACCTGAATTTTTCGACCTTCGCTAAGGCGGAGGATCTGAAAAAGCGTCTCTGGTTTACTCTTGCCGCACTTCTCGTCTACCGTCTCGGCACCCACATTCCGCTTCCGGGCCTGAACCCCGAAGCCTATGCGCAGGCCTTCCGTGGCCAGGCCAACGGTATTCTCGGTCTTTTCAACATGTTTGCGGGTGGCGCCGTCGAGCGCATGGCGATCTTCGCGCTCGGCATCATGCCTTACATCTCCGCTTCGATCATCGTGCAGCTCATGACTTCGGTCGTGCCCTCGCTCGAAGCGTTGAAGAAGGAAGGCGAAGCCGGCCGCAAGATCATCAACCAGTATACGCGCTACGGCACGGTGCTGCTCGGCACGCTGCAGGCCTATGGCATTGCGGTCGGCCTCGAAAGCGGCAACGGCCTCGTGGTCGATCCGGGTTGGTTCTTCCGCATTTCCACCGTCATCACGCTGCTCGGCGGCACGATGTTCCTGATGTGGCTGGGTGAGCAGATCACCTCGCGCGGTATCGGCAACGGTATTTCGCTGATCATCTTCGCGGGCATCGCCGCAGGCCTGCCCAAGGCGCTGGCCGGCACGCTGGAACTCGGCCGTACCGGCGCGCTTTCCACCCCGCTCATCCTGACGGTCGTTGTGGTCGCCATCGGCGTCATCGCGCTCATCGTCTTCGTGGAGCGTGCTCAGCGCCGCCTGTTGATCCAATATCCGAAGCGACAGGTCGGCAATCGCATGTTCCAGGGCGATACCTCGCATCTGCCGCTGAAGCTCAACACGGCCGGCGTCATTCCCGCGATTTTCGCATCGTCGCTGCTGCTGCTGCCGGCAACGGCTGCGGGTTTTGCCGGCAACACCAACCTGCCGGGCTGGGCAACCTCGATCATCGCGTCGCTGCAGCACGGACAGCCGCTGTTCATGGCGCTCTACGGCCTGCTGATCGCGTTCTTCGCGTTTTTCTATACGGCGATCGTCTTCAATCCGAAGGACACCGCAGATAACCTCAAGAAGCATGGTGGCTTCATTCCGGGCATCCGTCCGGGCGAGCGCACCGCGGAGTACATCGATTACGTCCTGACCCGCATCACCGTGGTCGGCGCGATTTATCTTGTCTTCGTCTGTATCCTTCCTGAGACACTTATCGCACGCACGGGCATTCCATTAGCCCTTGGTGGTACTTCGCTTTTGATCGTTGTCAGTGTAACTCTGGACACGGTTGCGCAAATTCAGGGCCACCTGATCGCGCAGCAGTATGAAGGGCTGATCAAGAAGTCGAAGTTGCGTGGAGGAAAGAGGGGACGATGAGACTGATATTTTTGGGTCCGCCGGGTGCGGGCAAGGGAACCCAGGCCAAGCGGCTGACGGACAAGTACGGGATCCCGCAGCTTTCCACCGGTGACATGCTTCGCGCTGCGGTCAGCGCGGGTACCGAAATCGGCAAACGCGCCAAAGCCGTCATGGATGCCGGCGGGCTTGTTTCCGACGATATCGTCAATCAGATCGTTTCCGAACGCATCGAAGCACCGGACTGTGCCAAGGGCTTTATTCTCGACGGCTATCCGCGCACCGTTCCGCAGGCCAAGGCGCTTGCCGAGAACATGCGCAAGAAGAATCTGGTCCTTGATGCCGTCATCGAACTCAAGGTGGACGAAGAGGCGTTGATTCGCCGAATCGAAAATCGCGTGGCTGAAACCATTGCCGCCGGCGGTGCGGTTCGTTCGGATGACAATCCGGAAGCGTTCCGCAAGCGCCTGACGGAATATCGCGAGAAGACCGCGCCGCTGTCCGCCTATTACAGCGAACAGGGCGAGCTCGTGACGCTGGATGGCATGGCTGACGTCGATGCCGTCACCGAGGCTATCGAGCGCGTTCTCGAGAAAGCCTCCGCCTGATTGACAGAGCGGATGGGCGAGGCTGTTGCGCTCTTGCCCATATCTCGCTTGCGCATGGCGGCTGATCCTTTGGATCGTAAAAGAATCTTGGCGGAGCCGGTTGCTTTTTTGCGCTGATTCCGTTAAACACCGCGCCAACTCGCGACATCCCAAGCGACTGGCGCGGATTTCCCTAAGGGAGGGGAGATCCGGGTTCGGTCGTTTTGACTTGTCACGGACACCAATTTGAACTGGCGGTCTTGTCGGCCGCTCGAATGGAATCACCACTTGCCGGATGGCAACTGGAACCAAGGAGAAGAGACGTGGCACGTATCGCTGGCGTCAACATCCCGACCGCGAAGCGCGTTGTTATTGCGCTGACCTACATTCACGGGATCGGTCCGAAATTCGCGCAGGAAATCATGGACAAGGTCGGTCTTCCGGCTGAGAAGCGCGTTCATCAGCTGACGGATGCTGAAGTTCTTCAGATCCGCGAAGCCATCGACCGCGACTATCAGGTCGAAGGCGACCTGCGTCGTGAGACCTCGATGAACATCAAGCGTCTGATGGACCTCGGTTGCTACCGCGGCCTGCGTCACCGTCGTGGCCTTCCGGTCCGCGGTCAGCGCACGCACACCAACGCCCGCACCCGCAAGGGTCCGGCGAAGGCTATCGCTGGTAAGAAGAAGTAATTTTCCGGTTCTCCGGAAAGGGGAGGCTGGTGCAGTCCGCGCCAGCCTTTCTGAGTTTGGCGTGAAGCTCCGATGGGGCTGGTCGCCGGTGTAGCCGCTGGTGTTACGGCGGTGAAGAGATCAATGAAAGGTATAAAATGGCCAAGGAAGCCGCACGTATTCGCCGTCGCGAACGTAAGAACATCACGTCGGGCGTCGCGCACGTCAACTCGACCTTCAACAACACGATGATCACCATCACCGACGCACAGGGCAACGCCATTGCCTGGTCGTCCGCTGGTGCCAAGGGCTTCAAGGGTTCGCGCAAGTCGACCCCGTTCGCTGCCCAGATCGCTGCTGAAGATTGCGCGAAGAAGGCTCAGGAACACGGCATGAAGTCGCTTGAAGTTGAAGTTTGCGGTCCGGGTTCCGGCCGTGAATCGGCACTTCGTGCCCTGCAGGCTGCCGGTTTCATGATCACCTCCATTCGCGACGTGACGCCGATCCCGCACAACGGTTGCCGTCCGCGCAAGAAGCGCCGCGTCTGACGCGACCGTGGTTCGGAAATTCCGCCTTTCCTCAGGTCTGGCGGAATTTTCGTGTATCTGGCGTGTGCGCGTCGATTTCGATCGACGGACTTGCGCTCAAGAACCCACCGATGAACCACTGAATTAGGTTCCTCTCGGTGTTTTCATGCTCGGTCCGTCACGATTGGATGGTGGCGGCGAACGGAAGGTTTAAAGATGATTCAGAAGAACTGGCAGGAACTTATCAAGCCGAACAAGGTCGAGTTCACCTCGTCCAGCCGCACCAAGGCAACGCTCGTTGCCGAGCCGCTGGAACGTGGTTTCGGCCTCACCCTCGGCAACGCGCTGCGTCGCGTTCTGTTGTCTTCTCTGCGCGGCGCCGCTGTTACGGCCGTGCAGATCGACGGTGTCCTGCACGAATTCTCCTCCATCCCCGGCGTTCGGGAAGATGTGACGGATATCGTGCTCAACATCAAGGAAATCGCCATCAAGATGGATGGTGACGATTCCAAGCGCATGGTCGTGCGCAAGCAGGGTCCGGGCGCCGTAACCGCTGGTGACATCCAGACGGTTGGCGACATCGAGATCCTGAACCCCGACCACGTGATCTGCACGCTGGACGATGGCGCTGAAATCCGCATGGAATTCACCGTCAACAACGGCAAGGGTTACGTACCGGCTGAGCGCAACCGCGCGGAAGATGCCCCGATTGGCCTCATTCCGGTGGACAGCCTCTATTCTCCGGTCAAGAAAGTGTCCTACAAGGTGGAAAACACCCGTGAAGGCCAGGTTCTCGACTATGACAAGCTGATCATGACGATCGAGACCAACGGTTCGGTTTCCGGCGAAGACGCCGTTGCCTTCGCCGCTCGCATTCTTCAGGACCAGCTCGGCGTCTTCGTCAACTTCGACGAGCCGCAGAAGGAAGCAGAAGAAGAATCGGTTACCGAACTCGCGTTCAACCCGGCGCTTCTCAAGAAGGTCGACGAGCTCGAGCTGTCCGTTCGTTCGGCAAACTGCCTGAAGAACGACAACATCGTTTATATCGGCGACCTGATCCAGAAGACCGAAGCCGAAATGCTTCGCACGCCGAACTTCGGTCGCAAGTCGCTGAACGAAATCAAGGAAGTTCTCGCTTCCATGGGTCTGCACCTCGGCATGGAAGTGCCGGCATGGCCGCCTGAGAACATCGAAGATCTCGCAAAGCGTTACGAAGACCAGTACTAACAAACAAGAAGGCAGACCTCAAAGACTGCCTTTCCCCGTCAAACAGCAGATAAGTCATCTGCATGTGCCAGGAAACGGCAGGCCTTAGAGAAGGAACCTGCGTAGAAGGAGAATAGCAATGCGCCACGGTAATTCAGGCCGCAAGCTCAATAGAACCGCCAGCCACCGCAAGGCAATGTTTGCCAACATGGCTGCTTCGCTCATCACCCATGAGCAGATCGTAACCACGCTTCCGAAGGCGAAGGAAATTCGCCCGATCGTTGAGAAGCTCGTCACCCTCGGCAAGCGCGGCGACCTGCACGCTCGTCGTCAGGCGATCTCGCAGATCAAGGATCAGGACGCCGTTCGCAAGCTGTTCGACGCGATCGCAGCCCGCTACGCAAACCGCAACGGCGGCTACCTGCGTATCATGAAGGCCGGCTTCCGCCAGGGCGACAATGCCGCTCTCGCCGTCATCGAATTCGTCGAGCGCGACGTTGACGCCAAGGGCGCAGCCGACAAGGCTCGCGTTGCCGCTGAAGCTGCTGCTGCCGAAGCTGCATAAGGTTTGACGCCGTTCAGGCGTAATGAGTTTAAAAAGCCGGGCGAGAGATTGCCCGGCTTTTTACGTTTGGGTTGATGAAGGGGGAGTGTGAAAAGTCTAGCCTCTCCTGAGTACTCCGGCGCACGCGCTCCAGTTCTCGCGCCTTGGGGGACGCTATGGGCAATCCGCGGGCGTTTTGTGCGAGAGCCCATCTTACTCCGGAACGTAAATACGGGCCTTGATGTGCTTGAGGTGTGCGACAATCGTGAAAGTCATGATGACCAGCAGCGACCATGAACTCCATTTGCCGATATGCACGACGGACCAGGCGCCGAGCTGATCGGGATATTTCCAGATGCCGAAGAAGGTGGAGATATTTTCCGCCAGCCAGACGAAAAAGCCGATCAGGATGAAGGCGAGAAGTAGCGGCATCTTTCGATCCCGATCATAGGGGCGGAAGATCACTGTTGCGCGGGAGTAGAGCCCGATGGCGCAGGCGGCGATGTACCAGCGGTAATCGCCGATGAAGTGGTGGGTGAAGAAGTTGGCGTAGATGGCGATGCCGATGAGGGTCGCCATCCAGTAGGTGGGATAGTGGCGAATGCGCACATCCAGCAATCGCCACGCCTGAATGATGTAGCTGCCGACGGCGGCATACATGAAACCGGAAAAGAGCGGCACGCCAAGGACTTTGCTATAGGCGAAATCCGGATAGGACCATGACTGGATGGCGCTCGATGTCTTGAACACCTCCAGTGCAAAGCCGACGATATGGAACAGCAGGATGGCCTTGGCCTCGTCATGCGTTTCGAGCCTGCTCCAGATCATGAAGAACTGAATGGCGAGCGCAATGATCAGCAGCACGTCATAACGGGGAATGCCGAGCACTCCACCATGCGGCACCACGAAGATGGAGACGAAGAACAAGCCCGCAAACATGCAGGCGCGGGCTTCCTTGATGCCGAAATACAGAAACTCGACGATAAAACGCCTGATGCCCTTGAGTTCGCCCCAAGGATAGGTATCGCAGAGCAGATTGTCCAGAACGGAGAGGCGGCTTGTGGCTGGGCTTGTTGCTGTGTTCATTTCCGTCCCCGATCTCAGTTCGTCACCTTTCATACGAAAACCCGAAAGAAGCCGTATGGGCCTGCCGCGCGTATCCCCATCTTATTTCGCCCGCATCCGGCTTCTGGCCGGGGCGATGGTGGTGATCGTCTGCGGCCTTTGCCTGCGCAGGTTCGGTTACGACGTGGGACTGCCGTTCGTGGCGGTAAAATATGGCGGATCCGTGCTCTGGGGTGCGATGATCTATCTGCTGCTGGCAGCCTTCTTCCCATCCCGCTGGCACGGCTATGAGGTTCACATCGCCATTCTTGCCGTCATTCTCGTGGAACTTATCCGGCTTGTTCATTTTCCGGCGCTGGATGCGTTTCGCGCAACGACGGCCGGCGCTTTGCTGCTCGGCCGTGTTTTTTCGCTGTGGAATATAGTCTGTTATATCGCGGGGATTGGGGGCTGCCGCATAACAGACTATATTCCACCATTATGGCCGGACGGGTCTCGCGCGTTTGGCTCTCTTCATCGACATGATCGAGGGCCGTACCAGCCGATAGCCGAGCAATACCACCATCGTGCTGATATAAAACACCGGCTCCAGCGTGATCGACTTTCGCGCCAGCACGAAATGCAGCACGCCGACGATGAGCACGAGATAGACAAGCTTATGCAGCGTGTTCCAGCGGCTGCCGAGTTTGCGGATCGACCAACGGTTGGAGGTGAGCGCCAGCGGTATGAGCATGAGGAGCCCGGCCATGCCGAGCATGATATAGGGGCGCTTCAGAATATCGCCGGCGATGGAGCCGAGGATCAGGCCGCGATCCAGCACCAGATAGACGGTGAAATGCGCCAGCACGTAATAAAAGGCGATCAGGCCCAGCGCCCGGCGATAGGCGATGAGGTTGATGTTGAAGAGACCGCGAAGCGGCGTCACCAGAAGCCCGAGGCAGAGGAAGCGCAGCGCCCAGATGCCGAGCAGGTGTTCGAAATCCTTGACCGGATTGAAGCCGAGGCCGCCGGTTGCGGCGAGATAGAAATACCAGACACCTGGACAGAGGCCGATCACATAAAGCGACCAGATGGCCGCCGGCTGGTAACGCTTCGGCAGCGAGGGAAGAGGCAGGGCGAAGGCCATGGTCAATAATTCGCTTTCAGATCCATGCCGGCATAGAGGCTCGCCACCTCGTCATAACCGTTGAACATCAGGGTAGGGCGGTTCTCAGTGCCAAAGAAGCCGCCTTCGCCGATGCGCTGTTCCGTCGCCTGGCTCCAGCGCGGATGGTCGACATTCGGGTTGACGTTGGAATAGAAGCCATATTCGCGGGCGTTGGAGTTTTTCCACGTCGTTTCCGGTTGTTTCTCGACCAGCGAAATGCGGACGATGGATTTGATGCCCTTGAAACCGTATTTCCACGGCACGACGAGGCGGATCGGCGCCCCGTTCTGGTTGGGCAGCGTCTCTCCATAAAGGCCGACGGCGAGTATGGTGAGCGGATGGCGTGCTTCATCGAGGCGAAGCCCCTCGACATAGGGCCAGGAGAGAGGCTGGAACAGGCCGCTTTGCCCTGGCATTTCATCCGGCCGCACCACGGTTTCGAAAGCGACATATTTCGCGCTGCCAAGCGGCTCCACCTTGTCGAGAAGGGCGGCGAGCGGGAAGCCGATCCACGGAATGACCATCGACCAGCCCTCGACACAGCGCATGCGGTAAGTGCGCTCTTCGAGAGGATATTTCATCAGGTCTTCGATGCCGAATTCCTGCGGTTTGGAGACGAGGCCATCCACCTTCACCGTCCAGTGGGTGGGCTTGAACTTGCCGGAATTTTCCTTCGGGTCGGATTTTCCGACACCGAATTCGTAGAAATTATTATAGCTGGTGACAGCATCGAGCGGGGTGAGCTTCTCGTCCAGCTTGTAAGCGCCGGGTTTTGCGGAAAGCGGCGCGGCAACAGCCTCGCGCCCGGCCAGCCCGATTGCCGCCAGCCCCGCCGCCGTGCCGAGGAAGCCACGTCTGGACAGGTAGATATTTTTCGGCGTGATTTCATTTGCCGAGATGAGGGGCGGACGATAGGCGGGCATTGGAACCTCCACAAAAGCCGGGTACATCGGCGATAAATCGATTATGATAGCCAATACGGCCGCTGCACAGATATGTTTCAGCGCTCTGCGGAAAAACAACGGTGGGGCGGCGGAAATCGCGCATTTGTGATGAAGGCGCGGCCGGATAGCACGATGAAGAGAAAGCGTACCGTACCGAACCGTACTGTTTTGCCTCAAGGTGACAGTGACAGGGCTTGCAGTTTGCGCTAGAAAAACCGCAAAATAGGGCAGAGGCCGTTTTGACCGTGCAGCGGAAGACGCGTCTTAGCCCAAGAGATTGAGGAAAACACCATGCCAGCCTATCGCTCCAGAACGACAACCCACGGCCGCAACATGGCGGGCGCGCGCGGCCTTTGGCGCGCCACCGGCATGAAGGACAGCGATTTCGGCAAGCCGATCATCGCGGTGGTCAATTCCTTCACGCAGTTCGTGCCGGGCCATGTGCATCTGAAGGATCTCGGCCAGCTGGTTGCCCGCGAAATCGAGGCGGCCGGCGGTGTGGCCAAGGAATTCAACACCATCGCGGTTGATGACGGTATCGCCATGGGCCATGACGGCATGCTCTATTCGCTGCCGTCGCGTGAGATCATCGCGGATTCGGTGGAATATATGGTCAATGCCCATTGCGCCGATGCGATGGTGTGCATTTCCAACTGCGACAAGATCACGCCCGGCATGCTGAATGCGGCGATGCGCCTCAACATCCCCGCCGTCTTCGTTTCCGGCGGTCCGATGGAAGCCGGCAAGGTCGTCCTGCATGGCAAGACGGTTGCGCTCGATCTGGTTGACGCCATGGTCGCGGCTGCAGACGACAAGATTTCCGACGAGGATGTGAAGGTTATCGAGCGTTCGGCCTGCCCGACCTGCGGTTCCTGTTCCGGCATGTTCACGGCCAATTCCATGAACTGTCTGACCGAGGCGCTGGGTCTGTCGCTGCCCGGCAACGGTTCGACGCTTGCCACCCATTCCGACCGCAAGCGGCTGTTCGTCGAGGCCGGCCACCTGATCGTCGATCTGGCGCGCCGTTATTATGAGCAGGAGGACGAAACCGTCCTGCCGCGCACCATCGCCAACAAGGCAGCATTCGAAAACGCCATGTCGCTGGATATCGCCATGGGCGGCTCCACCAACACGGTGCTGCATATTCTGGCGGCGGCGCATGAGGGCGGTGTCGATTTCGGCATGGAAGACATTGACCGTCTTTCCCGCAAGGTTCCCTGCCTTTCCAAGGTCGCGCCGGCCAAGCAGGACGTGCATATGGAAGACGTTCACCGCGCCGGCGGCATCATGCGCATTCTCGGCGAGCTGGAACGCGGTGGGCTCATCAATCGCGATACCTATACCGTGCATGAGGCGACGCTGGGCGACGCCATCGACCGCTGGGACATCACCCGTACCAACAGCGAGACGGTGCGACAGTTCTTCAAGGCGGCCCCCGGCGGCGTACCGACGCAGGTTGCCTTCAGCCAGTCCTCGCGCTGGGACGATCTGGATACGGACGGCGAAAACGGCGTCATCCGCTCGGTCGAGAAGCCTTTCTCCAAGGATGGCGGTCTGGCCGTGCTTTACGGCAACATCGCGCTTGACGGCTGCATCGTGAAGACGGCGGGCGTCGATGAATCCATCCTGAAATTCACCGGCCCGGCAGTGGTTTACGAAAGTCAGGATGCGGCGGTGAAGGGCATTCTCGGCAACGAGGTCAAGGCGGGCGACGTCGTCGTCATCCGTTACGAAGGGCCGAAGGGCGGGCCGGGCATGCAGGAAATGCTCTATCCGACCAGTTACCTGAAATCCAAGGGCCTCGGCAAAGCCTGTGCGCTGATTACCGACGGCCGTTTCTCCGGCGGCACCTCCGGCCTTTCCATCGGTCACGCCTCGCCGGAAGCGGCGCAGGGCGGCGCCATCGGCCTCGTGCGTCAGGGCGATCTGATCGAGATCGACATTCCGAACCGCACCATCAACCTGAAGGTCACCGATGCAGAGCTGGCTTCGCGCCGCGCCGAGCAGGAAGAACTGGGCTGGAAGCCGGAAGCGCCACGCAAGCGCAATGTCACGACGGCGCTGAAGGCCTATGCAGCCTTTGCTTCCAGCGCGGACAAGGGTGCAGTGCGGATTCTGCCGGAGTAATTTCCGGATTTGCGGGATGATAAAAAGCCGCCGTTGATAAACGGCGGCTTTTTTTGTGCCGATTATTCTTTTTCGAGCCGATAAGGTCGAAACGGGACGATTTTTCCCCGTTGCCGGCAAAAGGCATTTGCCCGGCCAGTCGCAACAAAGTCCAGCTTATCCGTCATTTTAAAAGGCCGCAGGACAAGGCGTGATGATTTCAGTTGCGGCATCGTTTCCTGTCTTTTGCATTTGCGGCAGGGCAATAGTCCTCAAGATCAGAAACTGATTCAAGCGCTTTGCATCTCGATTCCGGAATGCAGGCCAACGCCCTGTTTTCATAGATATTTCGCCAGACCATCAAATTGAGGTGGGGAAATCCGGTGCTTGAAATAAGGTCACATTGGAGTGATTGGCGATGTTTCCTCTTTTCATCTCCGTATGGCTTCCTAGCTCAGTGACATGAAAAGAAGAACCGCACTTGCCCTTATCGCTTCCCTGCCTTTCGCCTCGCTTGCCCGCGCGCAAAGCACTGGCAATGGCATCCGTTTCGATCCGTTGCTGCGGGAGGCGGATGCGCTTTCCAGCCTCAAGGCCGTCATTGTCAGCATCGATGGCGAAGAGGTCGCGAGCCGCGCCTATCACGGCGCCGGTTTGAACGGCTCCACCAATATCAAGTCGGCCTCGAAATCGATCATCTCGGCGCTGGTGGGCATGGCGATCGATCGCAAGATTCTCGAAGGCGCAGACCAGCCGATCGCGACTGTTCTGCGCGGCGATTTTCCGCAAAATCCCGATCCCCGGCTGGAACGGATCACTGTCGGCAACCTGCTGTCGATGCAATCCGGCCTGGAGCGCATGTCCGGCCCCAATTACGGCCGCTGGGTCGCCAGCCGCAACTGGGTGCGGATGGCGCTGGGTTCCGGTTTTGCCGGAGAACCGGGCGGCGGCATGCTTTATTCCACCGGCTCCACCCATCTGCTCTCGGCGATCCTGACAAAAGCGTCCGGCCGTTCGACGCTGTCGCTTGCGCGCGACTGGTTCCGACCGCTCGAAGGATTTTCCATCGGCGGCTGGGAGCGCGATCCGCAGGGCATCTATCTCGGCGGCAACCAGATGGCGATGACGGCGCGGTCTTTGCTGGCCTTCGGTGAGCTTTACCGCCTGGGCGGTGTGACACCCGGCGGTGAGCGGTTGATTTCTCAGGGCTGGATCGAGCAATCGTGGCGGCAACGTACCAATTCCGTCTTCAACGGCGACGGCTATGGCTATTGCTGGTTCATCAAGGAGATGGCAGGCGAGACGGTCTATTATGCCTGGGGTTATGGCGGCCAGATGCTCTATATCGTACCCGCCAGACGGCTATCGGTCGTGATGACCTCTCGCGAGGACGCACCTTCCGCCCGAACCGGTTATCGTGACCAGTTACATGGCCTTATGGAAAACATCATCCGGGCGGTGTGAGGAGGTCAGAGCGGCCGGTTGATGCTCTGGAACGCCTCTCCGAGACGTTTCATCCGTTCCTCGTAAGCGCTGGTAAGGCAGGCAACGTCCGCTGCGCATTCCTGGCGTTTCTTCAGCCACTGGCTCTGCTCGTCGCGCAGCGTGTCGCGTGCGCCCATGGCCATCAGCTGGGTGAGGATGTCGAAGGTGGTGGCCATCTTCACATCCTGATCGTTCAGCGTGCGGTTGTCGCAGATCGCCTTTTCATCCGCGGCCAGATCGGTCTTTGCGCAATCGAAGCTCGCCGCGCTGGCCAGAGAAATGAAGGAGGGGGCAAGCAGGATGCCGCAGGCAAGGAGGATCGGTTTCAGATGCATGGGTCGTCTCTTTTTAAGGACAGTCAGGTGCCGGTGAAACCGAAAAGGGGCGCTGTTGGTTCCAATGTCGCGCACCGATCCATGCCTGGAAAAGGACGGCCATCATCTTGCCGCTCTTTGCTTTACAGGCTTTGGCGTTATAACTCCATCATACTGATGACGATGAGGAATCACATGCGAAGCGTGTTGAAGTATCTGTCCACCGGCTTTCTCGCCGCACTCATTCTCCTGCCTGTGGGTGCTGCGGCGCAGGATAACAGGACCGTGCCGTCGAGCCACACGGAAATGCAGCTTTCCTTCGCGCCGCTGGTCAAGCGCACCGCGGGCGCGGTGGTGAATGTCTATGCCGAACGCGTCGTGCAGCGGCGTCTGTCGCCCTTTGCCGGTGATCCTTTCTTCGAACAGTTCTTCGGCCAGCAGATGCCGAACCGCACGGAAAAGCAGTCGTCGCTCGGTTCCGGCGTGATCGTGACCGCCGGCGGCCTCGTGGTCACCAACAATCACGTCATCGACGGTGCTGACGACATCAAGGTGGCGCTGGCGGATGGGCGCGAATTCTCCTCCAAGGTTCTGCTGAAGGATGACCGCGTCGACCTCGCCATTCTGCAGATCGACGCGAAGGAGCAGTTCCCGGTGCTGTCGCTCGGCAATTCCGATGCGATTGAGGTGGGTGATCTGGTGCTGGCCATCGGCAATCCGTTCGGTGTCGGCCAGACGGTGACAAGCGGCATCGTCTCGGGTCTGGCGCGCAACCAGGTGACGCAGGGCGATTTCGGCTTCTTCATCCAGACCGACGCTTCCATCAATCCCGGCAATTCCGGCGGCGCATTGATGAACATGGCGGGTGAGCTGATCGGCATCAATACGGCCATCTTCTCCAAGGGCGGCGGCTCGAACGGTATCGGTTTCGCCATTCCCGCCAATCTGGTCCGGGTTTTCGTGGCTGCCGCCGAGCGTGGCGATGCAAGCTTCGAGCGGCCCTATATCGGTGCGACCTTCGATCCGGTGACATCGGATGTCGCCGAGGCGCTTGGCCTGCATCGCGCCCGCGGCGCGCTGGTCGTCAGCGTCGTCAAGGGTGGGCCGGCCGAAAAGGCGGGTATCGAACCGGGTCAGGTCGTCACCGCCGTCAATGGCTTCGAGGTGGAGCACCCGGATGCGCTGGGTTATCGCCTGACGACCGCTGGCATCGGCAAATCCGCCGAACTGACCGTCATGGACAAGGGGAAAGAGAAAAAGGTGACCATCGCGCTCGATACCGCGCCGGAAACCGCACCGCGCGATGAACGGCTGATCGAGGGCCGCAATCCCTTCGCCGGCGCGACTGTCGCCAATCTTTCGCCGAAGCTTGCCGATGAATTGCGTATGCCCTCGCAGGTGACCGGCGTTGTCATTACCGATGTGAAGCGCGGTTCCCCGGCCTATCGTGTCGGCTTCCAGCCGAAGGACGTGATCCTGTCGCTGAACGGCGCGGATATCGGCACCACCGCCGCTGTCGAGAAGGCGCTGGACGACAATCCCGGCTTCTGGCGGGTGGAAATTCTGCGTGACGGGCAGCGCATCCGGCAGTTCCTGCGATGAGCGACGATCTCTTCGCCCCGCAAGTGCCCGTGGAGGTCGCCAACCGGCGGCCTCTTGCCGATCGCCTGCGTCCGAAGACGCTGGCGGAGGTGAGCGGGCAGCCGCATCTGACGGGCGAGGAGGGCGTGCTGCGCCGCATGATCGATAGCGGCTCACTGGGATCGATGATCTTCTGGGGGCCGCCCGGCACCGGCAAGACCACGGTTGCCCGCCTGCTTTCCGGCGAGGCGGGGCTGGCTTTCGAGCAGATATCGGCGATCTTTTCCGGTGTCGCCGATCTCAAGAAGGTTTTCGAAGCGGCGCGCACACGGCGGATGAATGCCCGGCAGACGCTGCTTTTCGTAGACGAGATTCATCGCTTCAACCGCGCCCAGCAGGACAGCTTCCTGCCGGTGATGGAAGACGGCACCATTATTCTGGTAGGCGCCACCACCGAAAACCCGTCTTTCGAACTCAATGCCGCTCTGTTGTCGCGGGCGCGTGTGTTGACATTCCGCTCGCATGACGAGGAGAGCCTGAGCGAGCTTCTGAAACGTGCCGAGGAGGCGGAGGGCAAGCCCCTGCCGCTTACCGAGGATGCGCGGGCGAGTCTGATCCGCATGGCCGATGGCGATGGCCGCGCTGTGCTGACACTTGCCGAAGAGGTGTGGCGTGCGGCGAGGAAGGACGAGACCTTCGATACCGAAGGGCTGACGCGCATCGTGCAGCGCCGTGCGCCCGTCTACGACAAGAGCCAGGACGGCCACTACAATCTCATTTCAGCGCTGCATAAATCGGTGCGTGGTTCGGACCCCGATGCGGCACTTTATTACCTCGCCCGCATGTTCGATGCCGGCGAGGACCCGCTCTATATCGGCCGCCGGCTGGTGCGCATGGCGGTGGAGGATATCGGCCTTGCCGATCCGCAGGCGCTCGCCGTCTGCAATGCCGCCAAGGATGCATATGATTATCTCGGCTCACCCGAGGGTGAGCTGGCGCTGGCGCAGGCCTGCGTCTATCTCGCGACCGCGCCGAAATCGAACGCCGTCTATACGGCCTTTAAATCGGCGATGCGGGCGGCCAAGGAAAACGGCTCGCTGGTGCCGCCGAAACATATTCTGAACGCGCCGACCAAGCTCATGAAGGGTGAGGGTTATGGCGACGGTTACCGCTACGACCATGACGAGCCGGATGCCTTTTCCGGACAGGATTATTTCCCGGAAAAAATGGGGCGCACGACCTTTTACGATCCGCCTGATCGGGGGTTCGAAAGGGAAATCCGCAAGCGTCTGGACTGGTGGGCGAAGCTGCGTCGCGAGCGTGGATCGCGCTAGGATTTTACGCGGTTGCGCCGAAAGCCGTATCGCGGTCGATCTTAAGAAAAAGATTCAGGCCGCTGGCAAAAAGAGTCGCGAAACCGCGACAACTCGCTGTTTTTTAAGGAAGATCAGGATGCCTTGCGATGCGGTGCCGCCTGCGGCTGCGCGGGCAGCATCTTGACCGAGGATTCCGCCAGGCCGCTATGGCCTTCGGCATCGATCACCAGATGCCAGTGCAATGTCTCGGGAATGGCAATGCGGATCGGCGATTTTTTCGCAACGCCGCCGAGATATTTGAAATCGAGCAGTTCGGTGAAACGCTGGAAATTCGCGCCCGTCATCAGCCGGACATTGTTGACGGCTGACAGGGATATTTCAAGGGTAGTGCCTGCCCGCAATTCCTTCAGGTCATAATGCGTATAGCGAAAATTCGGCCGGGCCATCGCGCCCTCCCTGTAAAGTAATTTCGGTCAAAGAGGATAGGAGCCGCACGGTTAACGGTGTCTTTAAATGCCGCCGGCCGGTTTGAAAATTCACGCTTGCTGTGCCTGTCTGGCATGATGGCGCCAAGGAGTATGAGAATATAAGAATAATACCAACGTATAATATGTGTATTTAATAATAATAAATTTTTTGCCTTTAACATCGGCTGGTCGAAGTGCATCAGCGACGTTGAGGGGGAACATGAAAAACGTAACAATATCTACGCGCCTGTATGCGCTCGTCGCATTGTTTCTGGCAATACTGGCCGCGGCCCTGACATTCAGCCTGTTTGAAAGCTACCACGAAATGGAGCGCGAACGGAAAGCCGGGCTTGCGGCAATGAACGAAACCGCTGTTGCCATTCTCGATCAATATTACCGGCTGGAGCAGGGCGGAAGCCTGACGCGGGAGGCGGCGCAACAGCAGGCCAAGACGACCATTGCGGCAATGCGCTATGGCAATGGCAGCGGCTATTTCTGGATCAACGACATGCATCCCAAAATGGTGATGCATCCGATCAAACCCGAAATGAACGGCACGGACCTTACCGCCAACAAGGACCCGAACGGTAAGGCGCTGTTCGTTGAGTTCGTGAATACGGTCAAGGCAGGCGGCAAGGGCTTTGTCGATTATTACTGGCCGAAGCCCGGCGCGCCGGAGCCGGTCGAGAAATTTTCCCATGTCGCCGGTTTCGCCCCCTGGGGCTGGATTGTCGGCACCGGTGTTTATGTTGACGATCTTGAAGCGGTGTTCTGGCGCGACGTCTATTTTAATGGCGGTCTTTGTGTCGCCGCCGGTCTTCTGGTTGTCGGCGTGGCCGCAGCCGTCGTGCGCAGCGTGACGCGGCCGATCGATCTTATCCGCCAGAGCATGCGGCGGATTGCCGACGGTGACGGCGCGGCGGATATACAGTTCGCCGACCGTCGCAATGAAATCGGCGCGATTGCCAAGACGCTGCTGGTACTGCGCGACAGCGTCAATGAACGCAGCGCGCTGCAGGCCCGCGAGGCCGACCAGCAGCGGGCACTGGAGCAGGAGCGGCACGGTAACGAGATGGTTCTGCGCTCCGCTTCCGAGCGGCAGGCCCACGCCATGGAGCGACTGGGCGATGCGCTCGAGGCGCTCGCCAATGGCGATCTGACCGTTTCGCTTGCGGATATCGGCACGGATTATGAAAAGCTGCGCATGGACTTCAACCGTGCCGTCGGCGCATTGCACGGCGCGATCGAGGCGATTGCCAGAACCGGCCATGTGGTCAATGACAGCGCCTCCGATATCAGCGGTGCGACGGGCAATCTTTCCCGCCGGACCGAACAGCAGGCAGCGGCGCTGGAGGAGACGGCGGCTGCTCTGGACGAGATCACCGCCACGGTGCGCACCGCTTCCGAGCGTGCCAACGAGGCCCGGCAGATGGTGCAGGACACGAAAACCAGCGCCGGCCGCTCGGGCGAGATCGTGCGCAACGCCGTCGACGCCATGGGCCGTATCGAGGAGTCTTCGAAGCGCATCGGCCAGATCATCTCGGTCATCGATGAAATCGCCTTCCAGACCAATCTTCTGGCGCTGAATGCCGGTGTTGAGGCGGCGCGTGCGGGCGAAGCCGGGCGTGGTTTTGCCGTGGTGGCGCAGGAGGTTCGCGAACTGGCGCAACGTTCCGCCAATGCGGCCAAGGAAATCAAGACCCTCATCAACCGTTCGGCCGAAGAAGTCGGCGGCGGCGTCGCACTGGTGCGCTCGACGGGCGATGCGCTGGAGGAGATCGTGGCGCTGGTCAATCGTGTCGATGGCCATGTCAACTCCATCGCCACGGCAGCGCGCGAGCAGGCGACCGGCCTGCAGGAGATCAACACCTCCGTCAACCACATGGACCAGATGACACAGCAAAACGCCGCCATGGTGGAAGAAACGACGGCGGCCAGCCAGACGCTCGCCGAGGAAAGCCGCCAGCTGCGCTCGCTGCTGTCGCGTTTCGAGCTTGGACATGGTGCCGGACGCGAGGTTTCGCGGGCCGCGTGATTTCAGGTGTTTCAGGAAAGTTGAAGGGCGCGGCTTTGGCCGCGCCCTTTGTTATGGACAGGACTTTATCCGCCCGCGTCGTCATCGGACGCGATTGTGGCGGTCTTGTGTGGATGGGACTGCGCCAAACACATCATTCGTTATTTCCCGCAACCAATAAGGTTTCGTTTACCTCATTTCTTTAAAATTTATCCTGTATTGCCGCGAATAGCGGCCGCTGAAGGTACAGGTTCTCGTATGGCGTATGTTTCCCTTCCGCGTCGTCTTGTGACGTTGCTGATGATTTCCACGGTCATGGTGTCGTGTTCGGCGGAAGGCCTCGTGCCACCGGCGGAGGTGGACGGCACCACACGCGTCAGCGCCATCCGCTCCTCGCGGCAGCAGGGTTACAGCGCGCCGGCGGGTGCGGTGTATCAGGCCGAGCAGGCCGGGCAGGGCGCCGATTATCCGGCAGCCGTTTCACAACCGATGCCGGAGCCTTACGCCTCGCAGGATCCCCTGCTGCAATCGCCGCAGGGCGGACAGGGTTATTCGACGCTGGATTCCCAGCATCAGGCGCGCATGGCGGCCAGCGGCCATGGCAATTTGCCGGCGCAGTCCATGCAGAACCAGACCATGCCCGCGCAGCAGATGACCAGCAACCAGATCGCCGAAGGCGAAGGCGGCGTGAACATGGATTCCATGCTGGGCGTGGAGCCGGTCCGCGGACTTGCCGAAGAACAGGATGCGGATATTGCCGAAGGCGCGTCGGCGCAGCCGGTGGTGGACGGTATCGGCACCGATAATCCCGTGGCCGTTCCTCCGGCCCGCCAGCCGCAACGGGCCAGCCAATCGCGGCTCATCCCGCCGCCGCCGCTCGGCTCTTCTTCCCGTCGTCAGCCGGTGGAAGAGGTGGCGATGGTGATGCCGAACGATCCGATGGCGGGTGGCGGGCTGCAAAGCAACCGCTCGATGCCGCCCGGCGTCATGCCATCCTCCGAAGTTGCCTGCCGTTCCGAGTTGCGTCGCCTCGGCGTCGCTTTCCGGGATGTCGCGCGCATTGCAGACGGTCCGACCTGCGGTATCGATTATCCGATCGAACTCAGCGGTCTTGCCAGCGGCGTCGCCATCCGGCCGGCGGTGAAGCTCAATTGCCAGGTCACGCTTGCCTTCGCCAAATGGGTGAAGTTCGAGCTCGTGCCATCCTCGCGCTTCCGTTATCTTTCCGGCGTCGGCCGCATCACGCCGATGGGCGGTTATTCCTGCCGCAAGATGAACTCACGCTCCAGCAATCCGTGGTCCGAACATGCGCGCGGCAACGCCATCGATATCGGCACCATCACGCTGAAGAACGGCAAGGAAATCGACGTACGCAGCAAGAGCTTCTTCGCCTTCCGTGAAAAAGCGCTACTGAAGGCGGTGAGGTCCGATAGCTGCAAATATTTCTCCACCGTTCTCGGACCGGGCAGCGATCCCAATCACTGGAACCATTTTCACTTCGACCTGCGCACCCGCAAGTCAGGTTACAGGCATTGCGATTAAGTCGCGCCGGCGGAGGTTGACGGCTGAGTTTGAAAGCGTCTCCTCCGTCATGCCCGGGTCTGTCCCGAGCATCTGCAACGCCGCTATTGGCGATACGTCGGCAGATCCTCGGCACAAGGCCGAGGATGACGTCGAATACGGAGTGCGGCTCGTCATCGGGCTGCCGCCGATGACATAGGCGCCGGATTTTTGGACAGGGTCGGAATAACGAAGGTTGAGGATGTTTCGCTGCCGCTAGCTCGATAATCGCCGTCACACCCCAAAAAAAAAGACCGGCCCGAAGGCCGGTTGAAGAAGACAGCCTTATCGGGGGGGATATCGGCGTCTTTGCAAGGGCATGCAATGGGAAACGATCCCATGGAGTGGTCCATCCGGCGCGGATGTGCGGCAAAAGACATCGCGCCGTACTGACCTGCGGGCAACATGGCTTGCCGCGTTCTTCTGATACGCTATGAGGGTCACATGTTTGTGACAACGGCCTTCGGGAGCCTGCCTTTATGCCCCCTGTTTCAGAGCTGATGGTCTTTGCTGCGGCGCTTGCGGCAGCGGGTGTGGTCGCCGGTCTTCTGGCGGGGTTGTTCGGCATCGGCGGCGGCGCAGTGCTGGTGCCCGTCTTCTACCAGGTCTTCGGGCTGCTGGATGTGCCGGAGGCGGTGCGCATGCATCTTTCGCTCGGCACGTCGCTCGCCATTATCGTGCCCACTTCCATCCGCTCGTTCCTGACGCATCGTCAGAAAGGCGCGGTCGATATCGATCTGCTGAAGGGCTGGATCGTCGCCGTGCCGCTCGGCACCATCCTCGCATCCGTGGTTGCCGCCCATGCCTCAAGCGTTGCGCTGCGGCTGATCTTTGCCTTCATCGCGCTGGCGCTTGCCTTCCGGATGATCTTCAACCGGGCAAGCTGGCATCTGGGTTCCGACCTGCCGCAAAACCCGGGCCGTTTTCTGGTGGGCACCGGCATCGGGCTTTTTTCCGGCCTGATGGGCGTGGGTGGCGGGGTTATGAACAACACCTTCATGACGCTTTACGGACGCACCATTCATCAGGCAGTCGCCACGTCTTCCGGCGTCGGTGTGCTGATTTCGCTGCCGGGTCTATTGGGTTACATCTGGGCCGGCTGGGGCGATGCGGGCCTGCCGCCATTTTCCACCGGCTTCATCAACTGGATCGCCGTGGTGCTGCTGATCCCCATCACGCTTGTCGTTGCGCCCTATGGCGCGCGACTGGCGCACGCGCTCAGCAAGAAGCAGCTGGAGCGCGCCTTCGGACTGTTTCTGGTCTTCGTTGCGGCGCAGTTTTTCTATAGCGTTTACGGCTGATTTTCCCTCTCCGCCGAACGCAGTGTTCAGCCCGTCGGACTGGCATTTGCGCCTTTCCCGGCCTATATGGCGTGCATCTTACTCGGTTTTTCGAAAGATTCGCCATGAATGCCATTGTTTCGATACGGAATCTGACAAAATCCTACGCAAACGGCTTTCAGGCGCTCAAAGGTGTCAGCCTCGATATCAAAGAGGGGGAAATCCTCGCTCTTCTCGGTCCGAACGGTGCTGGCAAGACGACATTGATCTCCATCGTCTGCGGCCTCGTCAATCCCGGTGAAGGTTCGGTGCTTGTCGGCGGGCACGATGTGGTGAAGGATTTTCGCCAGACCCGCGCCCTGATCGGGCTCGTGCCGCAGGAACTGACCACAGACCAGTTCGAGACGGTGTGGAACACCGTCAGCTTCTCGCGCGGCCTGCACGGGCAAAAGAAGAACCCGGAGCTGATCGAGCGCATCCTGAAATCCCTGTCGCTCTGGAACAAGAAGGACAATATGCTGCGGGAGCTTTCCGGCGGCATGAAACGGCGTGTGCTGATCGCCAAGGCGCTCGCGCATGAGCCGAAGGTTCTGTTCCTTGACGAGCCGACAGCCGGCGTGGATGTGGCGCTGCGCCGCGACATGTGGAACGTGGTTTCCGAGCTGCGCGCCAAGGGCGTCACCATCATCCTCACCACGCATTACATCGAAGAGGCGGAAGAAATCGCCGACCGGGTGGGCGTCATCAATGGCGGCGAATTGCTGCTGGTGGAGGAAAAGACGGCGTTGATGAAGAAACTCGGCCGCAAGCAGCTTTTCCTGGAGCTTGCCCAGCCCGTGGAGCAATTGCCCGACAGTCTTGCGCCCTTCGGTTTGACGCTTTCCGATGACCGCTGCACCGTCACCTATGAAATCGAGGATAATGGCGAGCAGGGTCGCATTGCCGATGTTCTGAGCGCTCTTTTCGCCGCCAACATCCATTTCAAGGATATTTCAACGCGGCAGAGTTCGCTTGAGGATATCTTCGTTTCGCTGGTGGGAGGCCAGAAATGAATTTCGAAGCCATCAAGGCCATCTATCTGTTCGAAATGGCGCGCACGCGTCGCACCCTGCTGCAGAGCGTGGTCTCCCCGGTCATTTCCACCTCGCTCTATTTCATCGTATTCGGAACCGCGATCGGTTCGCGGATTCAGGAGGTTGGCGGTGTTTCCTACGGCGCGTTCATAACGCCCGGCCTCATCATGCTGACGCTTCTGACGCAATGTATCGGCAACGGCTCCTTCGGCATCTATTTCCCGAAATTCACCGGCACGGTCTATGAAATCCTCTCCGCTCCGGTGGCGATGACGGAAATTCTGGCCGGTTATGTCGGGGCGGCGGCGACCAAGGGGCTGATGATCGGCACGATCATCCTGATAACGGCCTCCTTCTTCGTGGATATCACCATCGCCCACCCGTTCATGATGATCCTGTTCTTCGTTCTCACGGCGGTGAGCTTCAGCCTGTTCGGGTTTATTATCGGTATCTGGGCGACGAATTTCGAGCAGCTGAACCTCATCCCCATGCTGGTGGTGCCGCCGCTGACCTTCCTCGGCGGCAGCTTTTATTCCATCGACATGTTGCCGCCCTTCTGGCAGACGGTCAGCCACTTCAATCCGGTGCTTTATCTCATCAGCGGTTTCCGCTGGAGTTTCTATGAGATCGCCGACGTCAATCCTGCCATCAGCCTCGCGATGATCACGCTGTTTCTGGCGCTGTGCCTCGGTATTGTCGGCTGGATGTTCAAGACGGGGTATAGGCTGCGCAACTGACGTTGCAGATTACTGCCTGTCACTGAAGACTTCTCTACAGTGCCGTCATCCTCGGGCTTGACCCGAGGATCCATGGTTGCGTGGGGATGGATCCTCGGGTCAAGCCCGAGGATGACGGAAGAGAGAGGTCGCAAGGCCCCTCAAGACATAATCAACCCACCATCGACATTGATCGTCTGGCCGGTGATATAGGCCGCGTCGTCGGAAGCCAGAAACGCCACCAGTGCGGCCACTTCGGTGGGCGTTCCGGCGCGGCGCATGGGGATGTTGCGCACCCATTCGGCTATCAGTTCGCCGGGCTTGTACTCACCCAGCATCTGGCCCCAGACGCGGTCGTTATAATCCCACATTTCGGTGTGGATGATGCCGGGGCAAATGGCGTTGACGGTAATGCCTTCCGGCGCGAGTTCCTTGGCAAGGCTTTGCGTCAGGCCGACGACGCCGAACTTCGAGGCGGCGTAATGCGGGGTATAGATGAAGCCCTGCCGCGCCTGACCGGAGGCGGTATTGACGAGGCGACCTTTGGTGCCGCTTTCGCGGAAGCGGCGGATCGCCTCCTGGCAGCAGAGGAACGCGCCCTTGGTATTGACGTCGAGGTTGAAATCCCACTGTTCCTGCGTCAGCTCTTCGATCTTGGAAATGGTGATGACGCCGGCATTCTGGACGGAGATGGAAAGCGGGCCGATCGCCTCTTCGGCGGCGCCATAGGCCTCGCGCACCGCTGCCGCATCCCGAACGTCGAGGATGAGGCCATGGGTGACGGCGCCGGTTTCGTCCGTCAGTTTTTTGGCGGCATCCTGCGTGTCTTTGTCGACAGAGGCGATGGCGACTTTCGCACCTTCCTCGGCAAAACGGCGGGCGATGCCGTAACCGATGCCCTTGTTGCCTCCGGTCACGAATACGGATTGACCTTCAAAGCGCCTCATGTCTCCTCCTTATGGGATTCTGGCTATGTTTCCTGGCCGACCAGTCGTTCGGCGGTGAATTTGTCGGTGACGAGCACGTCGATCACACCGGTTCTGAGCGCACCGGCAATCGCCTCGGTCTTTTTCGAGCCGCCGGCGAGCGCAATGACACGGTCGACATTGGAGAGGTTTTCCAGCGGCAGGCCGATGACCCGGTCGTCGAGCGGCGTCTTGACCGGCTTGCCTTGCCTGTCGAAGAACCGGAGCGATATGTCGCCCACCGCACCCGCCTGCGCGAGATCGGCGAGTTCCTTGGCGGAAAAGATGTTGCCGGAGCGTGCGAGAAGCTCCGACGGCTCGACCGCACCGATGCCGACGACGGCGAGCGTGATCGACCCGAAGAGATCGATGGTTTCGCGCACGAAGGGATCGGCGAGCATCAAAAGCTTCGCCTCGCGGGATGTGGCGACGCCCGGCACCGGCAGCAGTTTCGGTTCGGCCTCCGTCAGCCGCGCCAGGCGCGTGGTGATCTGGGTGGCGTGCGTCTGTACCGATGGGTCGCCCATGCCGCCCAGCGTCTGGACGATATAGCGAGCCTTGGCGCCTTTGAGGGGGTGGATGTTTTCCACCATCTTGAAGATCGTCTGGCTCCAGCTGGAAACACCGATGATCTCGTTCTGCGACAGTGTCACCTCGAGAAAATGCGCCGCCGCTTCACCAATGCGGGCCATGATCGCGCCATCGCGATCCTCGCTGCAATCGACGACGATGGCTTCCGGCAGGTCGAAACGTTCGCGCAGCTGCGCTTCCAGATCGCTATAGGTGCCGGGCGGCGGAATGATGCTGGTGCGGACGATGCCTTCCGCCTCGGCGCGCTTCAACATGCGTGAGACGGTGGCTTGCGAAAGATTGAGATGCTGGGCGATTTCCGCCTGACGCTTGTGCTCGCTGAAATACATCTGCGCCACGCGGGAAATCATTCGAAGTTCGTTTAGCCTGCCCATAAGCCCTCCAGGGTGAATTTTTATTCACCATTACCCGAGGTTACAGGCAAGGTCGAGCGGGCAATCGCGTCGCGCCAGATGCCGAGCCTCTGCCGGCTTTCACTGTTGGCGGGCGCGATGGTGTTGCCCTGGCTTGCAAGGGCGGTGATGGCCGTAAGATCGCTCCAGAAACCGAGGGCGAGGCCAGCGAGATAGGCAGCACCCAGCGCAGAGGCTTCCGGTGCATCGCGCTGGATGACGGGGTGTTCCAGCATATCGGCGACACATTGCATCAGGAAACGGTTCTGGCTCGGCCCGCCATCCACGAACAGCCGCCCGAAACCGGAAGGCGACTGCGCGCGCATGGCGGCAAAGACGTCATGGACCTGAAAGGCAATGGAATCGGTGACGGCGCGGGCCATCTGGGCACGGGTGGTGCTGAAATTGATCTGGGAGAAAAGCGCACGCGCATTCGTATCCCAATAGGGCGCGCCGAGACCGACGAAGGCCGGCACGAAGCCGGGGCCGTTTGGCTCGGCGGTGGCGGCCAGCTCGACGAGGGCGGCGACATCGGGCAGGCCGAGAATCTCCGTCATCCAGGGTAGGGAGGCGGCGGACACGAGAATATTGCCCTCGAAGGCGAAGGTCGGTTTGCCGTCGAGCCGCCATGCGACGGTGGTGGTGATGCCGCGTTCGGGCGCGATGAAATGCGGCAGGGTTGTCATGACCGAGGAACCGGTGCCGAAGGTTACCTTGCCGTCACCCGGATTGAAGGCGCCATGGCCGAAGAGGGCGGCGTGGCTGTCGCCGATGGCGGCGAGAATAGGCGTGCCGTCCTTGATGCCGGGAACGCCTGATGTGACGCCAAAATCGCCGCTGCTGTCGCGCAGATCAGGCAGGGTGTTGATATCGATGCCGAAGAGCTCGCAAAGCTCATCGCTCCAGACCTGCCGGTTGAGATCGAGCACCTGGCTGCGCGCGGCATTGGAGGCGTCGCAGGCATGGATCTTGCCGCCGGTGAAGCAATGGATGAGCCAGCTATCGATGGTGCCGAGGCGGAGCCTGCGGCCCTTCGGGGCGCGCTCCAGCAGCCAGCGCATTTTTGCGCCCGGAAACATCGGGTCGATCGGCAGGCCGGTCAGCGCCATGACGCGCTCGGAATGGCCCTTTTCGATCAGTTCGGCGCAGTCCTGCGCCGTGCGGCGGCATTGCCAGCTGAGCACCGGGCCGAGCGGCTCGCCGGTCTCGCCATCCCAGATGGTCACGGATTCGCGCTGGTTGGAAATGGCGATGGCCGCGACATCGATGTCAGAGGGTGCGGCGGCGAGGCAGGCGGAGATCGCTTCGCAAACCGAGGCCCAGATGCGCTGCGGCTCCTGTTCCACCCAGCCGGGCTGCGGATAGGCGATGCCGACCGGTGATGAGCCGCGCGCCAGCAGCTCTCCGCTTTCCGAGACGAGTATGGCCTTGGAATTGGTAGTGCCCTGATCGATGGACAGAATGGCGCGCATCATGGGAGTCTTTCGTCGGCAGTTTTTCGTTTCCGCCTTGCGGCGATTAAACGACGATATTGCAGAAAGGGTGTCGCCGCGCATCCGAAGACACGCGACGACTCTGGGAGGAGACTTTATTTTCTCTTGATCAGCGCTTCGGCCGCATCCGCAATGGCGGCCGGCGCCATGCCGAATTCATCCAGCAGCCATTCGGCCGAACCGGTATGGGCGAAGACACCGGGAACGCCGAGACGTTTCATCGGCACCGGGGCGTGCTCGACCACGACTTCGGCAATGGCCGAACCAAGGCCGCCGAAGATCGAATGTTCTTCAGCCGTCAGTATCGCGCCGGTTTCCTTCGCTGCTGCGACGATAGCCGCCTCATCGATGGGACGCACGGTCGCCATGTTCAGCACACGCGCCTTGACGCCACGGCTTGCCAGAATGTCGGCGGCCTTGATGATGCGGTGCGTCAGTGTGCCGTTGGCGATCAGCGTCACATCGGAGCCTTCGCGCAGCAGGTTGGCGCGGCCAAGTTCGAAGACATGGCCTTCCGGCAGCAGATCCGGCACGCCGACGCGCGACAGGCGCAGGAAACAGGGGCCGGCATAGTCTGCGGCCCATTTGACGGCGGCGGCCGTTTCGATGCGGTCGCAGGGGGCGATGACCGGCAGGTTCGGCAGAACGCGGGTCCAGGCGAAATCTTCGATGGAATGATGCGTCGGGCCGAGTTCGCCATAGGCCATGCCCGAGGAGATGCCGATTAGCTTCACATTGGCGTTGGAATAAGCAAGGTCGGCCTTGATCTGCTCCAGCGCGCGGCCGGTGAGGAAGCAGGATGCGCCGCAGACGAAGGGCAATTGGCCGCCATTGGCGAGACCCGCGCCCACGCCGACCATATTCTGTTCGGCAATGCCGACATTCACGAGGCGCTCGGGGAATTTCGACTTGAAGCCGCCGAGTTTCGAGGAGCCGACCGAATCGTTACAGACGGCGACGACCCTGTCATTGCCGGCGGCCAGCGCTTCCAGCGTTTCGGCGAAGGCGTCGCGGCAGTCATAAAGCTTGGCGGCGGTTACGGGCGCGTTCATTACAATGTCTCCGAAAGTTCTTTGACGGCGATTTCATATTGTTCCCTGCTCGGAACCTTATGGTGCCAGTCAACGCGGTCCTGCATGAAGGAAATGCCGTGACCCTTGTTGGTGTGGGCGACGATGCAATGCGGGCGGTTGCCGCGATGCTCCAGCGCCGGCACGACTTCCGCCATGGCGTTGCCGTTGATTTCGCTGACTTCCCAGCCGAAAGCCTCGAGCTTGGGGCGAAGCGGTGCGACATCGTTGGTTTCCGAGAGCGCCGCACCCTGCTGGAAGCGGTTGTGATCGACGATCAGTGTCAGATTGTTGAGGCCGAATTGCGCAGCGGACATGATGGCCTCCCAGTTGGAGCCTTCCTGCATCTCGCCGTCGCCGGTCATGACATAGGTGTGGTAGTCCGCACCGGAAAGCTTGGCCGCCTTGGCCATGCCGACGGCAACCGGCAGTCCGTGACCGAGCGGGCCGGTATTGGTTTCCACACCCGGCACCTTGTTACAGTTCGGATGGCCGTTGAGGCGCGAATTCGGCTGCAGGAAGGTCGAGATTTCCTCTTCCGGGATGAAACCGCGCTTGGCCAGCGTCACATACAGCGCGCAGGCCGTATGGCCCTTGGAAAGCACGAAGCGGTCGCGGGCAGGGTTCTTTGGATCATCCGGCCAGATGCGCAGGACGCGGAAGTAAAGGGCCGTCATGATGTCGATAGCCGACATTTCGCCGCCGACATGGCCCGCACCCGCTTCAAAAACAGCCTGTACGTCGCGAAGGCGAATCTGGCGCGCAATGCGCTCTAGCTCCTGGGACTGCATGGAATCCTCTTCAAAACATGCGTGTGAATATTTATACAGCTATTTATATAATTGCAGAGATGGCGTTGCTGTCAAGCCGGAATTGCGGATTGTTTATCGTCAGGCGGTATCGGCATTGCCGTCAAAGCCCTATTGACAAGCTTCTCTCAACTGGCTTATGCATGTTTCACCGATGATGAATAATTATTCTAATCGGTTTAAAAAATGCAAGACAGTCACCGGGAGGAGCCATGTCCGCGATTGAACGCAATGAGGGGGTCACGCACACCAGGAGCCCGCTTGCCTGGTTGAGCGGTGCGACCGGACCTCTTTTGGGCCTGCTGCTGCTCTGCGTGTTTCTGACCTTCGCCAGCGAGAATTTCCTGTCGCTGCGCAATGGGCTTAACATTCTCGACCAGATCACCGTTCTCGGCATCATGGCCGTCGGCATGACCTTCGTGATCCTTCTTGGCGGCATCGACCTGTCTGTCGGCTCGGTTTTGGCGCTGTCGATGATGATCATGGGCTGGACGGCCAATGTGGCGGGCATGCCGATGGGCATGGCCATCGTGCTGGCGCTGATCGCGTCCGCCGCCTGCGGCCTCGTGGTCGGTATTCTGGTTACGGCTTTTCGGGTGCCTGCTTTCATTGCCACGCTGGCGATGATGTCGGTGGCGCGCGGTCTCGCCAATATGATCACCGATGGACAGCAGATCGTCGGTTTTCCTGACTGGTTCATGATGCTGGCGATTGAGCGCCATTTCGGCGTGCTGACAGCGACCGTGCTTCTGATGCTCGTCGTCGTTCTGATCTCCTGGCTGTTCCTGCGCTTCCGTTCGGAAGGCCGCACGGTCTATGCGGTGGGTGGTAATCCCGAAGTGGCGCGCCTTGCCGGCATCAATGTGCCGCTGGTGACGATCTGCGTTTATGTCGCCTGCGCGGTTCTTGCCGGTCTCGCCGGCATCGTTCTTGCGGCACGTCTCGACTCGGTGCAGCCCTCCAGCGGCTTCGGTTACGAGCTGGATACGATTGCGGCCGTTGTCATCGGTGGAACCTCGCTTTCGGGCGGTGCGGGCGGCATCGGCGGAACGCTGATCGGCGTGCTGATCATCGGCGTTCTGCGCAACGGCCTCAACCTGCTCAACGTCTCTCCCTTTTTGCAACAGGTCATCATCGGTGTCGTCATCGTGCTGGCCGTTGGCGCTGAAACATTGCGCCGCCGCAGAAGCTGAATTTGCCTGCGGGCGGTGCTGAGCCGTCCGCGCAATAAACGACCCTCCTTATTGGGGAGGCGTGAAATAAGCGGCCGGAGGGGAGGAGGTTCGATCTGCCCGAAGGTCAACAATCAACAAATGGAGGAATAATCATGAAATTTTCACGCATTCTGCTGACATCCGCCGCCCTTTTCGCCCTGTCGCTCGGCTCTGCCAATGCCGCCGAAGTCAAGAAGATCGGCCTTGCCGTCGCCAATCTGCAGGCGAACTTCTTCAACCAGATCAAGCAGGCCGTCGAAGCCGAAGCCAAGACGCGCGGCATTGCCGTCGTCACCGTTGACGCCAAGGGCGATGGCCCGACGCAGGTGAACCAGATCCAGGATCTGCTGACCCAGAATATCGATGCGCTGATCTATATTCCGGCCGGCGCCGCTGCGGCGACCGTTCCGGTAAAGCTTGCCAAGGCCGCCGGCGTTCCGGTCATTAACATCGACCGTAATGCCGATGGCGCGCCGGGCGATACCTTCCTCGCCACCGATTCCGTCGCTTCTGCCAAGGCGGTTTGCGATTACATCATCAAGCAGGCCGGTGGTTCGGGCAAGATGGTCATCATCCACGGCCAGAAGGGTACGACGCCGGAAGTGGACCGCACCAAGGGCTGCATGGAATCGGTGAAGGCCAATTCCGGCGTGAAGATCGTTGCCGAACAGTGGTCCAACATGTGGAGCCAAGATGAAGGCTTCCAGATCATGCAGAATATGCTGCAGGCCAATCCGGATGTTTCCATCGTCTTTGCGCAGGCCGATGGTCTGGCGCTCGGCGCGGCGCAGGCGATCAAGGTCGCCAACCCTTCGCAGAAGATCGTCGTTGGCGGCTTCGATGGTGATACGGCAGCCCTTGAGGCGCTGAAGAACGGCGTGTTCGACGTGACCGCGACGCAGCAGACCCAGAAGATGGGCCGCATGGCTGTGGAAATGGCCGTCAAGATCGTCGGCGGGGAGAAGGTTCCGGCCGTGCAGCTCTCCGATGCGACGCTGACGACCAAGGAAAATGTCGAAGGCTTCATCGCCAACCATCCCTGATCCTGCTGCCCCGCGCGACCCTTGGGATGCGCGGGGCATTCACTGGTTTGTCTTTAGATTATTTCGGACGCAAGGCTTGGGCATTGCCGCTGCTTATGTGTCCTGGGAGGTCCCGTCATGCGCGAGCCGGTTCTTTCGCTCCGTGGCATCAGCAAACGTTATGGTCCGCTTGAGGTTCTGAAAGCCGTCGATCTCGACGTCTATCCGGGCGAAGTGGTGGCGTTGCTGGGTGAAAACGGTGCGGGCAAGTCCACGCTGTCAGGCATCATCGCCGGTTCGCGTGAGCCGTCCGAGGGCAAGATGACTTGGCTTGGGCAGCCTTACGCGCCTGCATCGCCGCGCGAAGCGATCGACAAGGGCATCGTGCTCATCCATCAGGAGCTGAAGCTTCTGCCGGAGCTTTCCATTGCCGAGAACGTGTTCATCGGCCGCTGGCTGATGAAGAACGGCGTTATCGACCGCGCCGAGATGGTGCGCAGAGCCCAGCAGCAGCTGGCGCGCCTCAATCTCCACATTCCAGCCACCCGCAAGGTGGCCGGTCTTTCGACCGCCAACCAGCAGCTGATCGAAATCGCCAAGGCGCTGGCGCTGGATGCGAAACTTCTGATCCTCGACGAGCCGACGGCGGCACTTGGCGGCGCGGAAACGCAGGCGCTGTTCGAGCAGGTGCGCAAGCTGCGCGCCGAGGGCGTCGGCATCGTCTATATTTCCCACCGTATGGAAGAGATTAAACAGATCACCGACCGCATCGTCGTGCTGCGCGACGGCGAGCGGGTGCATGAATTTGCCGATAGCGCGACGCCGGTGCGTACCATCGTCGAAAGCATGGTCGGCCGCTCGCTGGAGCGCCTGTTTCCGACGCTGCCGGAGCCGCAGGACAAGATGGTGCTGGAAGTGAAAGGGCTGACCGGCGCGGACAATGCTTTCCGCGACATCAGCTTCGGCGTCCGCGCCGGTGAAATCCTCGGCATTGCCGGTCTTATCGGCGCGGGACGCACCGAGCTGGTGCGGGCCATTTCCGGCGCCGATCCGACGAGTGCGGGTGAGGTTCTTCTCGATGGCAAGGTGCTGACGCTGAAAAGCCCGGCGGATGCGATTGCCAAGGGCATCGTCATGGTGCCGGAAGACCGCAAATTGCAGGGGCTGGTGGTGGAGCACGAGATCGGTGAAAACCTGATCTATGCCAATCTCGACCGCGTCGGCACCGGCTGGATCACGCCACGCATCAAGCGTGCCTTCACCAGGGAGGCAATCGCCAAATTCGGGGTGAAGGGCCGCAGCGAACAGCCGGCATCGGATCTTTCCGGCGGCAACCAGCAGAAGGTGGTCATTGCCAAATGGCTTGCCCGCAATCCGCGCGTTGTGGTGCTGGACGAGCCGACCCGCGGCATCGATGTCGGCGCGCGGGCGGGCATTTACGATATCATTGTCGGTCTGGCGAAAGACGGCGTGGCCGTCATCGTCGTCAGCTCCGATCTCGAGGAGGTGCTGGGCGTTTCGAACCGCATCCTCGTGCTCGCGCAGGGAAAACAGGCCGGCATCCTCAACCGCGACGAAGCAAACGACGTCTCGGTCATGGAACTGGCAACCATCTGAAGAAGGAAACAGAGATGTCCACCATCACGCTCAACGCGCCGAAACTGTTCGATCTTTCCGGCCAGGTGGCGCTCGTCACCGGCGCCGGTTCCGGCATCGGCCAGCGGATCGCCATGGGGCTTGCCCAGTCCGGCGCCAATGTCGCGCTGCTTGATCGCCGCACCGATGACGGTCTGGCGCAGACGGCCGATTTCATCGCCAAGGCCGGGCGCAAGTCGATCCAGATTGCGGCTGACGTCACCAGCAAGCAGGCATTGACTGAAGCGGTTGCGCGTACTGAAGCCGAGCTTGGCGCGCTATCGCTCGCCGTCAATGCGGCCGGCATCGCCAATGCCAATCCGGCCGAGGAGATGGAGGAAAGCCAGTTCCAGACGATGATGGATATCAACCTGAAGGGCGTTTTCCTGTCCTGCCAGGCGGAAGCCAATGCCATGCTTAAGAACGGCCGTGGTGCAATCGTCAACATCGCCTCCATGTCCGGCGTCATCGTCAATCGCGGGCTGATGCAGTGCCACTACAATGCCTCGAAGGCTGGCGTCATTCACATGTCGAAATCCATGGCGATGGAGTGGGTGGGTCGCGGCATCCGCGTCAACACCATCTCGCCGGGTTACACGGCGACACCGATGAATACGCGGCCGGAAATGGTGCACCAGACGAAGCTGTTCGAAGAGCAGACGCCGATGCAGCGCATGGCGGGTGTCGATGAGATGGTTGGTCCGGCGATCTTCCTGCTGTCAGATGCGGCGAGCTTCGTGACGGGCGTGGATCTGCTGGTGGATGGTGGTTTCTGCTGCTGGTAGGGTTTTGGCGTTATAGCCCAACTTCAACGGCTGATGAAGTCTGCAAAGTTCGCGGCCGTCATCCTCGGGCTCGTCCCGAGGATCTGCAACGTATTGATTTCATTCGACGTGTTTAGATTCTCGGCACAGGGCCACTGCTGTCCGGGTTAGATTTCCCGGAGAGGTGCAGCCTATTGGCTCCATTATGTTTTCAGACAAGCCATCGCACCCCGGACTCGAAAAATCACGGTGCCTTTGGATGGGATATCTAACCAAGCCACTCACACTGACGTCATCCTCGAGCTTGCCCCGAAGGTCTTCTAACGTATTGATTTTATTCGATGTGGTTAGATCCTCGGGACAAGCCCGAGGATGATGTCGAGAGGATGCTCATCCACCGCATTCACTTCGAGGCGACAGCAGTTTGCATGTTCAAGCGGGACAGCATTGGGTCAGGTTCGAGGACGATGTCGGGTAGGAAGTAATGTCTACCTCCAGTTTCACGCCCGGCTACTGCCGGGCGTTTTTGTATTCACACCACGAGCAGCAGCTCACGCAACCTGCTTCTGCATCACGTCCTCGACAACCTCGCCCTTGAGGTAAGCAACGAGATCCTTGATCGTCACGACGAGCAGGCCGTGGCGTTCGGCGAAGACTTCGAGCTGGGGCAGGCGGGCCATGGTGCCATCGTCATTGGCGACTTCGCAGATGGTGCCGCAGGGATATTTGCCGGCGAGGCGGCAGAGGTCCACGGCTGCTTCGGTGTGGCCGGTGCGGCCGAGAACGCCCTCAGGGTTGGCGCGCAGCGGGAAGATGTGGCCGGGGCGGGCGAAATCTTCCGGGCGCGATTCCTCGGATACCAGCGCACGCACGGTCTTTGCCCGGTCGGCGGCGGAAATGCCTGTCGTCGTGCCCGGAATATAGTCCACCGAGACGGTGAAGGCCGTCTTGAGGGATTCGGTGTTGCGCGACACCATTAGCGGAATGTCGAGCGCGTCGAGGCGCTCACCTGGCATGGCGACGCAGACCAGCCCGCGAGCATGGTTCATCATGAAGGCGATCTGCTGTGGGGTGATGCTGTCGGAGGCGGCGATGATATCGCCTTCATTTTCGCGGTCTTCGTCGTCAACCACAATCACCATCTCGCCACGGGAAATGGCTTCGATCGCGTCTTCAATTTTAGCAATGGTCATTTTCTTTCAAGCCTTTCAAGGGTTATGCCGTTTTGCGGCATTTTCGCGCTTCGAGAAGCGCCAAATATCCCTTGGGCGAACAATGCAATGCGAAGCCCGCTCACGCGCGGGCGTCCTATGCCTTGTCCTCTTCCATCCGGACTATACCGTCGGCTCCGGCCTCTCACCGGATCTGCTGACCTTCCGGCTTTGGAGACCGGAAGCGCTCGCGGGCTCCGGGAAAAATCCCGATACCGCCGGTGGGGAATTGCACCCCGCCCTGAGAACGAAACCAACATAAATTATCAAATGGGAAGGAATCAAGGGGCAATGGTTCGTTGGGCGGGTGCCGGGCAGAAAGAAATCTCTCGGAAAGGCGTTTCTACGAGCATTTTAGTTCCGCCCGTTTCAGGTCGAGTTCATACTGTGTTTTTCCATCGAGACCGATTTGATATTGGCGGCGCAAATCGTGGCCCCGCTCGCCATCTGAAGTATCGTATTTATGTTGTTAATATTGGAATCTTATGATTTTTATATTGTCGTTATTACAATATGTATTTTCTTATATTTAAGGGAATTGTTGCATGTCAGCGACGCAGCAAATATCTGAAAGCCCGCAATTGCTCGCCGCGTTGGTCGCGGCTTCCACAGCCTTCACGCTGTGGATACTTGGACAATTTGTAGCGGTGGGCGTAGGATTCTGGAAAAAATCGCGAGAAAAAGAGAAATTTATTCGGTCCCTGTATGCGGAAATCGACTTTAATACAGCCGATATGGCGATCTTTCTTGCGGCACCTATTTCTTATGTGACTTTCAGGGAGCGCATCAAGGAAAACAAAGATTTCGTTCCGCATATTACAGATGCACGTCACACCCATTTCTATCTGAAGAATATCGATTCCATATCGGCCACTGGAAGAGAGTATATTGGCGATGTCGTCTATTTCCATGGTGTTTTGGATAAAATCCGCGCCAAGATAGATGGAATATACCGTAAGAGTTTTACCAATATTTCACTCGAGGGTCGGGAAAGTGCCATTCGTAGCCTCTACGAGCACGCGGAAGAGGCAAAGAAAACCGGCGAGAAACTTTTGCAGACAATGGAAGGAAAATACAGGGGATACAAACTAAAGCGAAAAATCCGTTCGCCGGGCATCTTAAAAAACCAAAAAGCGCCGAAACCATAGTTCGACGCTTCGCTTCTCTACAGTGGAAGGACGTTTAGATCAAAGTAGGATAGGATCTGGACCGATCATGTTGAGAACTCCTGCGTTGAATATGTAATCTTGTCTCATGGTCAATGCGGCCTGTCAATGATTTGCCGAAGTGGCGGTATTTTTCGAGATAAGCCACTGCTTCAGCGGGTCAACGTTGACCAACCCTTTCCTCGTTACTTCACATATATTGTGATGGGGCGTTTGATCGCAAGATAAGAGCCTTCTCCCAGAGGAGCTTACCGATCCCGCAACCGCAATTCATCGGTCTGCATCTGCAGCGAACCGAGCGTCGACAGGAAGCTCATGCCGAGCAGGCTCTGGCCCAATTGGCCATCCTGCGCGACGAGGGCGGGGATGTTGCGTCGCATGATCGGGCCAATGCTGATTTCCGAAAGGGTGACGGGGGCTGCCGCCGTGCGGCCATTCGCAGTCATCACCGGTACGGTATAGCGGAGATTTGCGGTGTCGATGCCGATTGCGGTCGCATCCGCATTGGCGAGCACCACGGAACTTGCACCGGTATCGACGAGCATGTGGATCGTCTTGCCCTCGACGCCGACATTTGCTTCGAAATGGCCGCTCATCGATTTATGCAGGACGATTTCCTGTTCGCCGCCAGCCGTCGTCACCACCACGGCGCGGCCGGGCATCAGGCCGCCCAGCAGCCGGTCGCCGAAGGATTGCAAGTCGTAGCGATAGAGATAGAGCGAGACGAGGCCGAGAATGATGACGAGCCAGACGGCGAGCTGGCGGATGACGGTACTGAGGCTGCCGCGTCTTCCCGCCAGAATGCCGGCCGATAATAGGCCGGCAATGGGCAGAAGATAAAGCACGTGGGCGAATTGATCATTGTCGATGCCGAGCGTTCGGCCGCCGTCGTGATTGATGAGAAGCAGGCCAAGGCCAACGGCCAGCAGGAGGAGAACGATGGTCAGCCTGTTCATGCGGTATGCGTCTCCTTGGCGGTCTCGGGCAGTTTTGCCAGTCTTTGCGGCAGCAACCGCATGATTTCGCGGCGCTTCTCGTCGCTATACCCCGCCCAGCCGCCAATTTCATCCAGCGTTCGCCCGCAGCCGATGCAGAGGCTGCTGGTTGCGTCGAGGTGGCAGATATGGATGCAGGGTGTTTCCATGACGATTTATATCAGGCCCTCACGCCGCAAGGGCAAGGGCGATGAGGGTAACGATCTCCGTGATCTGCTGGCAGGCGCCGATGGTGTCGCCGGTATGGCCGCCGATCTTCCTGTCGCAGAGCCTGCCGAAAAGGACGGCTGCCAGAAAGGCTGCCGCCAGCACGAGTGCAATCGACAGAAGCGGCAGGGCGTGCAGCGTGAAGAGTGTGAAAAGCAGCAACCCGATCACCAGCGCGATGTTGCGCTCGCTTGAGCCCGGCTGACCGGCACCGGCGGCGATGCCGGAGGTTTTGGCGGCGGGCAGGGACTGCCAGTGCCACACCATCAGGGCGCGGCTCAGGACAAGCGCGGCGATCAGGGCGGCGGCGGCGGTCTTTGCTGGCAGCGTCTCAATGAGCGAGGCGAGTGCGGTGGCGCGAAGCGCAAAGGACAAAATCATGGCAATCGTGCCATAGCTGCCGATGCGGCTGTCCTTCATGATCTCAAGCATGAGGGCCTTCTCCTTGCCGCTGCCGAAACCGTCGGCCATGTCGGCGAGACCGTCTTCGTGCAGAGCCCCCGTGATGAGCGCCGTCAGGCCAATGACGAGCCAGCCGGTGAGTTGCGGAGAGGCGTCGAAGGCTGCGAAAACCACAACAAGGAAAGCGGCGGGCAGGGCGATTAGCAGGCCGGCGGCGGGAAAGGCGCGGGCGGTGCGGCGCATCGACACGCCCTCGGCATCATCGAAAAACCGCGAGGGAACGGGCAGGCGGCTCAGAAAGGCGAGGGAATGCATGACATCTGTTATAAAATCCCCGGCCTTCATGCTCTCTCCGTTGCAGTCGCTGCATTTCCGGTTGTTCCGCGGCGCATCCGCGATTATGAGAGGCGCAACAAAGACCGATTTGCCGGAAAACACAAGTTCCGGACGCATGAGCCGATGCGACAGCCAACCCGACGACGAGAAAGACAGATATCATGAGCATGAGCGGATTGCCCTTCGACGATTTCCGCGCGCTGCTGCGCGAGCTTCCCGGCCCGGATACGCACGCGCTTGTGGCGGCCAAGGAGCGCAATGCGCAGTTGACCAAGCCTGCCGGTTCGCTCGGACGTCTCGAAGAAATCGCCATGTGGCTGGCTGCCTGGTCCGGCCGTTCTCCGGCCGTCACCCGCCCGCTGGTGGCGATCTTCGCCGGCAATCATGGCGTTACCCGGCACGGCGTTACGCCCTATCCGACATCCGTGACCCAGCAGATGGTGGAGAATTTCGCGGCAGGCGGTGCGGCGATCAACCAGATCTGCGTTGCAAACGATCTTGGCCTGAAGATTTTCGATCTGGCGCTCGATTACCCGACCGGCGACATCACCTGCGAGCCGGCGCTTTCCGAGCGCGACTGCGCCGCCACCATGGCCTTCGGCATGGAAGCGATTGCCGGCGGCACCGATCTTCTCTGTGTCGGCGAAATGGGCATCGGCAACACCACCATTGCGGCGGCGATCAATCTCGCGCTTTATGGCGGCACGGCGGAAGAATGGACCGGTCCGGGCACCGGTTCGGAAGGCGAAGTCATGGCCCGCAAGATCGCGGCGGTGAAGGCAGCGGTGGAGTTCCACAAGGATCATCTGTCCGATCCGCTGGAGATCATGCGCCGTCTCGGCGGACGCGAGATCGCGGCGATTGCCGGCGCCATCCTTGCCGCCCGCGTGCAACGCATTCCCGTGCTGATCGACGGTTATGTGGCGACGGCCGCTGCCGCTCTCCTCAAGGCCGCCAATCCTGCGGCGCTCGACCATTGCCTGATCGGCCATGTCTCGGGTGAGCCCGGCCATCTGGCCGCCATCGAAAAGCTCGGTAAGACGCCGCTTCTGGCGCTTGGCATGCGTCTCGGCGAAGGTACGGGGGCAGCGCTTGCCGCCGGCATCGTCAAGGCTGCCGCCGCCTGCCATTCCGGCATGGCGACATTCGAAGCGGCGGGTGTGGACACCCGCATCAGCTCCCGCACCGACCATTGAGGCCGAAGATGGACGTGACGCCGCAAAAGAAGCAACCGGAACCCGCCTTTCGCAAGGAAAAAGGCTGGCGGCATCTTTTTGCCGCGGCGCGCTATTCCGTGCAGGGGCTTGGCCGGCTGTGGCAGGAAGCGGCGTTCCGGCATGAGGTTCTCGCCTTCGGCGTCGGGCTTGCCCTGCTTCTGGTCGTCGGCGCACCCTTTGCCCATCTTCTGGTCTTTACGGTGTTGATGCTGTTGCTGTTTTCGGTGGAAGCGCTCAATACCGCCATCGAAGAGCTGGTGGATCGCATTTCGCCGGAAATCTCTTCGGTCGGGCGGCACGCCAAGGACCTCGGCTCTTTCGCCGTCTTCTGCCTGTTGATGGCGAACGGATTTTTCGTGCTGTATTCGTTGGTAACGACGCTGTTCTTCTGAAGTTCTAAGCCTCAAGGCATTTCAGGGCGGAAAACCCGGGGGCCACTTTTCCTGGAAATGCCCTAAGCGAAGGACCGGCGGCGTGGCTGGATGGCGTGGGTTTCTTCCACGGCCGGCAGGCTTTGCAGCACACGTTTGGCCGGCAGGATGGCGATGCCTTCGGTACCCTCGCGCAGTTTCGATTTCAGGATGAACTGGCCGTCATGCTTGGCGAGAATGGCCTGAACGATGGGCAGGCCAAGACCGGTTCCCTGTTCGGCGCTCTTGATCGCGATCGATCCCTGACCGAATGCCGACAGCACCACGGGAATTTCGTCCTCGGGAATGCCGGGGCCGTTATCCCTGATCGAGACATATTGGCCGCCGCCCGCCGTCCAGCCGGCTTTCACGAGGATTTCGCCGCCCTGCGGCGTGAATTTCACGGCGTTGGACAGCAGATTGAGGATGACCTGACGGATGGATTTCTCATCGGCCCAGACCTGCGGCAGGCTGTTTTCGAACTGCTGGGAAATTTTGATGTTCTTGGCGCGGGCGCGAAGCTGGATCATGCCGATGCAATCCTCGGCGATTTCCAGCATCGAGATCGCTTCTTCGTTCAGGTCATAGCGGCCGGCCTCGATGCGCGACAGGTCGAGGATTTCGTTGATGAGATCAAGCAGATGCTGGCCGGAGCGATGGATATCGCCGGAATATTCCTTGTAGAGCGGATTGTTGAGCGGGCCGAGCACCTCTGATGACATGACCTCCGAGAAACCGAGAATGGCGTTGAGCGGCGTTCTGAGCTCGTGCGACATGGAGGCGAGGAAGCGCGATTTGGCCAGATTGGCTTCTTCCGCGCGCCGCCGCGCCTCATCGGACACCGAATTGGCGACTTCGAGTTCGGCGATCAGGTCGTCCTTTTCCGTCTGCGAGGAGAGGAGCTTGATGCTGGTCTGGTAAAGCCGGCTGGTGATGCGATGACAGAAGAGGATGGCCATGCCGAACATCAGCGCGAGACCGACATCGAAAGGATTGCGCGAAATGGCCGATGTCATGCAAAGAGCCGCCAGCACCGGCAAAAAGGTCATGAAGGTCGCGCGCCGCAGCATGAAATTAGCCATGGCGGTGAGCGAAAGCGCGATCAGCAGCGTCGAGCCCTTGAAGAAAAGCACGAGCGTCGGGTCGTTGCGCACCGGCTCGGCCAGCGCAAACATTGCCCAGGCGCAGCCGATGAGGATCTGCATGCCGAGGAAGAGACTTTTCCAGTGCTGAAGATTGTCGGCCGTGATTTCCTGTTTTGCCGCCCGCTTGGCCAAGAGCAGGGAAAAGGCGTGGAAGCTCAGCGCAATCAGCGACCAGATGATCAGGCTGATGTCGCGGGTTATATAAAGGCCGATGATGGAGGCGAGCAGGATGAAAAGCGGCATGATCATCGCGCCCTGCAGGGTTTCGGCGATGTGCATGGTCAGCATTTCGCGTTCATAGGCGTCGCTTGCGCCGGCCCCCTGCTGCAGGCGTTCACGCGTCGTCTTCACCGTGTCGAAGACCGCCTTGTTGCGGTGCTTTTTCGACCGGTCGACGATGATCTTGTCGGTGGACGTGCTGACGCTTTTACTCATTGTTACAACGCAGGGTGACATGAACCCTTGCAGACTACGCGCAAAATCTTAAGAAGATGCTGCCGTGAAAGGATTTGTTTGCCATTTCTGACAAGGGTTTGTTGTTACATGAGACGAAATGGAGGCAAGGGCAGGCGGTTTTCGGCATTTCGCGATGGCGGGCTTTTTCTCGCCACGGTTTTTCTCGGCATTCTGATCGCGGCCAAGCTCGACCGGATCAACAGCGAAACCTATAGCGGCCGCTTCTTCGTGATCGATGGCGATACGCTGTCGAAGGGTGAGGAACGTTTCCGACTGCTTGGCATCGATGCGCCGGAGCTTGCGCAGACATGTCTGCGCGGCAGCGAAAGCTGGCCGTGCGGCGAGGAAGCGCGTCGTGTTCTGCAAAGGCTGGCCGGGGCTGAGGATTTTTCCTGTTCCGGCAGTTCCAGAGACCGTTACGGGCGGCTGCTGGTTTATTGTTCCGCCGGCGGCAGGGATGTCTCATCGGAAATGGTGTCGGCGGGTTTTGCCGTCGCATCCGGTTATTTCCAGTTCTCCAGCGAGCAGGCGGCGGCGCGCAGGCAGGCACGCGGCATCTGGGCGGGAGAATTCGAGAAACCGTCGCAGTGGCGGCGGGAACACCGTGCCGCGGATCTGGAAACGCCGGCGGCGGGTTTCCTCACCATTGTCCGTCATCTTCTGGGGTGGGATCATGGTTGAAGGAGAGAAGGGCGCGTGTGATGACGGGCTGGACGGGTTGCGCGGCGAAATCGCCGGCTGTCGTCTCTGTCGCGACAAGCCGCTCAGGGGAATGGCCGATCGCCTGCCGCACGAACCCCGGCCGGTGGTCGTCATGTCGACCAAGGCGCGCATCCTGATTGCCGGGCAGGCGCCGGGGCTTCGCGTGCATGAAACAGGGCTGCCGTTCAACGATGCCTCGGGCGACAGGCTGCGCCAATGGCTGAACGTCGACCGGCAGACATTCTACGATCCGGATCGTTTCGCCATCGTGCCCATGGGCTTCTGTTTCCCCGGTTATGACGACAAGGGCAGCGATCTGCCGCCCCGGCGCGAATGTGCGCCGCAATGGCGTGAGCGGGTTATAATGGCGATGCCGCAGGTGGAGCTGATCCTCGCCATCGGCCAATATGCACAGGTTTTTCACCTGGGTGAAAGGCGGCGCAAGACCATGACGGAAACGGTGCAGGACTGGCGCGGCTTTCTCCATACCAATTCCGGCCCCGGCATTTTTCCCCTGCCGCATCCAAGCTGGCGCAATACCGGCTGGCTGAAAAAGAACCCATGGTTCACGGAGGAACTGCTGCCGGTTCTGCGACAACATGTGGAAATGCGGCTTTAGTGAAACAATTTTCTGTTTTTCTGCAAAAATTAGTGTATTGAAAGGAAATTAATTCAGGAGGATAGACGCATTGGATCGCCTAGACCGTAAGATTTTGCGCATTCTGCAAGAGGATTCCACGCTGGCCGTTGCCGATCTGGCGAAAAAGGTCGGCCTTTCCACGACGCCCTGTTGGCGGCGTATCCAGAAGATGGAGGAAGACGGCGTTATTCGCCGGCGCGTGGCGCTGCTCGATCCGGTCAAGGTCAACACCAAGGTCACGGTTTTCGTCTCCATCCGCACCGCCTCCCATTCCATCGAATGGCTGAAGCGTTTCTCCGAGGTGGTTTCCGAGTTTCCGGAAGTCGTCGAATTTTACCGCATGAGCGGCGATGTCGATTATCTGCTGCGCGTCGTCGTGCCCGATATTGCGGCCTATGACGCTTTCTACAAGCGGATGATCGCCAAGATCGAAATCCGCGACGTGTCCTCCGCCTTCGCGATGGAGCAGATCAAATATACGACCGAGCTGCCGCTCGATTACATGCTGCTGGACAATCCGAAATCCGGCGAGGAGTAATTCGCCGCCGGCCAGTTTTTCGACCAATGCCCTTTCCGGTTGCCGGGGAGGGCATTTTTATTTGCGGGTCGTTTTTCCCGTCGATCTGGCCCGCCAAGGGCTGATCCAGCCGGAAGGTCCATCCGGTAGCCGCCGCCTGGGCACGACAATTCTATTCCGCCCATCGTGGCAAATTCGCACATTCAATTCTCTCGGCGCTGTCTCCGCGCAAACTGCGATTTTGATAAAATCGCTCGAATATCTACGCTTTTACTGTCGAAGGATGGAATAGCGAGGGATATCCATATGCTTACACGACGCGGAACATTGGGACTGATTGCAGGTGCGACCGGGGCGGTGTTTCTGCCGCATATCCGGCGGGCGAGTGCCGCAACCACCACATTGCGGATTGGCTGGCAGAAGAATGGCGTGATAGCGCTCGCGAAAAGCCAGGGCGCGCTTGAAGCGTTGCTGAAGGATCGCGGCATCGAGGTCAAATGGTCGGAATTTTCCTCCGGGCCGCCGCTTCTTGAAGCGCTGGGTGCCGGCGCGCTGGATATAGGCCCGACCGGCGATGTGCCGCCGCTTTTCGCGCAGGCCGCCGGCGGCAATCTGCGTTATGTGGGCACTTACAAAGCGGCGGCCGGCGGATCGGCCATCCTTGTGCAGAAGGATTCGCCGCTGAAGACGCTGGAAGACCTGAAAGGCAGGAAAGTCGCCTTCAAGCGCGGCTCCAGCGCCCATAATGTCACCGTCAAGGCGTTGCGAAAGGCAGGGTTGACGTTGAACGACATTACGCCGGTCGATCTTGCCCCGCCGGATGCGGCCGCCGCCTTCCGCAGCGGCAGCATCGATGCCTGGTCGATCTGGGATCCTTATTTCGCCGTGGCGGAAAAAGAGCCGACGACGCGGGTTCTTTCGACCGCCGAAGGCATCGTCGATCCGTGGAGCTATTTCCTTGCCAATGGCGGTTTCGTGGAGGCCAATCCCGATCTCGTGCCGCTGATCCTCAAGGAACTGGCGAATGTGGGTGCGAAAGCGCAGATCAACATCGATGCAACGGCAAAGTCGCTGGCGTCGATCACCGGCGTTCCCGAGGATGTCACCAAGGTTTCGCTGACGCGGCCGGGCGCCGATCTCGGGCGGGTTTCGCTGGTTCCGGATGAGGCCATCGCCTATCAGCAGGCGCTTGCGGATGAGTTCTACGATCTGAAGATCGTGCCGAAGAAACTCAACGTGGCGGATATCGTCTGGCGGCCGAAGGCGAGCTGAGCGGGTCGGAAAAGGTGAGTCTCTTCAACCCGCTGGCGGGTGTTGTTGAGAGGTTGATTCAGGAAAATGCCATTCTTGCCGCATAGGGCTAGCCCGTGCCGCTTGTTTCTTCTCCCCGCCGGGGAGAAGTCCGCGGCAGCGGGATGAGGGGGCAAGGGTAGAGATAGACCGAGAGGTTACCCCCTCATCCGACCCTTCGGGCCACCTTCTCCCCGGCGGGGAGAAGAAATCTGCCGCAACGTCTGCGACAATGCCGAAGCGGCATCAGCCCTTGAGCTTGGCAATCACCAGATGGCCGGGTGTCGGATTGCCGTCCTGCATGCGCACGTTGATGTCGGTCACTTCGAGAACCTCGAAACCGGTTGCGGCCAGTCTTTCGCGGACATAGGTTTCCGCATGGGCGAAACGCTGGTGCGGGCCGACCATATAGGGGCGTCCGGCCAGAGTCGCTTCGGGCAGGGTTTCCGACGAGAAGATCAGCAGGCCGCCGGCGTTGAGGTTTTCGGCGGCGCCGAAAAACAGCGGCTCCAGCGCGCCGAGATAGGGCAGCACATCGGTGGCGGTGATGATGTCGAAAGGCTCGTCGTCATTATCCTCGAGAAAATCCTCGGCTTCGGCGACGTAGAGCGTCTCGTAGAGGTCCTTCTCATGGGCGATTTCGACCATGTTTTCGGAAATGTCGATGCCGGTGATATCGTCGGCCATGTCGCGCAGCGCTTCGCCGGTGAGGCCGGTGCCGCAGCCGAGATCGAGCAGGCGCTTGAAGGGGCCGAGGTTCAGCGTCTGCAACCGCTGGCGCACCATCATCGGCACGGCGTAACCGAGCTGTTCGACAAGAATATCCTCGAAAGCTTCGGCATGCTGGTCGAACAGGGTTTCGACATAGGCGTCGGGCGCCTTCGGCGGGGTTTCGCCCCGGCCCATGGCGGCGATGCGAACGGCCGCTCCGCCGTGATCGTCGGGATCGATGGCCAGAACCTCTTCATAGGCCTTCACCGCCGCGTCCACATCGCCGGCTTTTTCAAGCGCGAGCGCGCGGTTATAGGCTTCGGCAAGCGCCTCTTCGTCGATTTTCTGGTTCTTCGTCATCGTGCCTTATCCGTCAGCATCTTCAGTTGAGGTTTGCTGTAAGCCGCATCGGGGACGGGCGCAATGTTTATGTGGTGCGACGGCTCAGTGGATGATGAACTCCCCCTTGAGCGCGCGCCATTCCTGCGCCGAGATTACCTGCCGGTGCACGTAGCGGACGGAATGCAGCGGTCCGTCGAGCTTTTCCTTCCAGAATTTGAGGAAGCCATGCATCTCAGGGAAATCCGGGGCAAGATCATAGTCCTGCCAGACATAGGTCTGGAGAACCAGCGGATGATCCGGCAGGCGATAAAATATCTGGGCGGTGGTGAGGCCGTAGCCTCTCAGCATCATTTCCATGTCCTTGTTCATGACGGCGGTTCCCGTTTCCATGATTGCCGATCACAGCGTTACCGCTGTATCGAATATGGGAACACGTCATGGTTAATCCAAGCTTGCCAAAGACATGGGTTGTCACAAAATATTTATATTTTTCAAAATGTTGGCAGCCTTCATTGATGAGTGCTGCCAACGTTGCGACTAGCGCTTCAGATGCCGGGTCAGCCGGGCTTCCAGCCATGCCCAGACATGCCGCAGCGTTTCGACGATCGTCAGGTAGAAGATCGCGGCCCAGAGATAGGCCTGATAGTCGAAGGTGCGGGAAAAGGCGTAGCGGGTCTGGCCCATCAGGTCGAAGACCGTGACGATGGAGACCACCGCCGAACCCTTGATCATCAGGATGATCTCATTGCCATAGGGACGCAGCGCCACGATCAGCGCCTGTGGCAGGATGATCTTGCGGAAAGTGACGAGTTTCGACAGGCCGAGCGAGGCGGCGCCCTCATGCTGGCCGCGCGGCACGCTGCGGATCGCGCCGCGCAGGATTTCGGCCTGATAGGCGGCGGTGTTGAGGGTGAGCGACAACAGGCCGCAATACCAGGCCTCGCGGAAGAACCACCACAGGCCGACGGTTTCCAGCCCCTGGCGGAAACTGCCGAGGCCGTAATAGATCAGGAAAAGCTGCGCCAAAAGCGGCGTGCTGCGGAAGACGTAGACATAGGCATAGGCCAGCGCGCCGATGATGCGGTTTTCCGACATGCGGCCGAAGGCGATCGGCACGGAAAGAATGGCGCCGAGAATGATCGAGCTGCCGACGAGGGTGATGGTGGTGATGAGACCGTCGATATAGCGCGGCCCGTAACGCTGGAATTTGTCCCAGTCCCAGCCCTCGATCATGGCGAAGATCAGCCCGGCGGCGAGCAGCAGCCAGAGCGTGATGACGGCGATGCCGACGATGCGCGAAATATTGAGCGGTTTGTCCGCGACAGCCGGGGCGGGGCGGGGGGGAATGAGTTCCTGAATATGGCTCATCGGCTTACCTCCGACTTGCGCGACCAGCGATCGATGAAGCCGATGCCGATGGACGAAAGCAGCGCGAGGATGAGGTAGAGCAGGCAGGCGATGCTGTAGAAGAAGAAGGCTTCCTTGCTGACGCGGGCGGCGATGCCGGTCTGGCGAACGATATCTGCAAGGCCGATGATCGAGACGTAGGACGTGTCTTTGAGCAGGATGACCCAGAGATTGGTCATGCCGGGAAGGGCGATCCTGACCAGCTGCGGAATGATGATGAGCACCATGGTGCGGCCCCGCGAAAGCCCCAGTGCCGCACCCGCCTCATATTGCCCCTTCGGTATGGCCTTGAAGGCGGAGAGCAGCACTTCGGACGCATAGGACGAAAACACCACGGACAGCGCCACCATGCCCGCGACGAAGGCGTTGATCTCGACCGGACCGGTGATGCCGACATAACCGGCCACCGATTGCAGCAGCATCTGGATGCCGTAATAGACGATGAAGAGCGTCAGCAGTTCCGGCAGGCCGCGGAAGATGGTGGTGTAGATACCGGTCGCCAGCCGCAGCGATTTTTCTTCCGATTGCGCGGCGAGCGCGATGAGGAAACCGATCAGCAGCCCGACGGGCAGGGTGGCGAGCGCCAGCGAGATGGTGACCTTGACGCCGAAGGCGATTTCATCGCCCCAGCCCGCATCGCCGCAGGCGACCAGGGTGCCGTTTCCGAAAAGCGAGAAGAGACCGACCGGCCCGCAAAAGGGATCGAGAAGTGTCGAGACATAGGTCCAGAACGCACCTATGGCGGAAAATGCTCCGCTCATGCCAATTTTCCCCTGCGGTCTTAAGCCGCCGTGATTGTTATCGTGACGTTTTCAAACAAAAATGGCGGAAGGGCAAGCCTTCCGCCACGAGATTTCAACAGATCGAACGGGCTTACTCGCCGTAAACGTCGAAATCGAAGTATTTTTTGTTGATCTCCTGATACTTGCCGCTGGCGCGAATGCCGGCGATGGCGGCGGTGAACTTGTCGGCAAGCGCCGTGTCACCCTTGCGGACGGCGACGCCCGCGCCATTGCCGTTGATCTCGACATCGACCGGAAGCGGCGTCAGGATCTTGCAGCAGGCGCCAGCATCCGTCTTCAGCCATTCCGACAGAACCACGATATCGTCGATGACGGCGTCGATACGGCCATTGGCGATGTCGAGCTTATACTCGTCGGCGGTCGGATACATCTTCACGTCGGCATCCGGGAAATGCTTTTCGGCATAGTTGGAGTGGGTGGTGGAACCCTGCGCGCCGAGCGACTTGCCCTTCAGATCGTCGACGGACTTGATCGGCGAATCCTTCGGCACGGCGATGGCCGGCGGGGTGTTGTAATATTTCTTGGAGAAGTCGACCTTCTCGAGACGCTCGGGCGTGATCGACATGGACGCGATGATGGCGTCGAACTTCTTGGCCTGAAGGGCGGGGATGATGCCGTCCCAGTCATTGGTGACGAACGTGCATTCGGCCTTCATTTGTTCGCACAGCGCCTTGGCGATGTCGATGTCGAAGCCGGTCAGCGTGCCGTCGGCTTCGAGATTGTTGAAGGGCGGATAAGCGCCTTCGGTGCCGATGACGATCTTGTCCTGCGCGAGGGCAGCACCTGAAAACAGCGAGATGGCGGCAATCGATACGGCTGCGAGCAGACGGGTGGAAATAGGCATTTCGATCCTCTCTTTTGGTCGTTCATCCGCGGTCTGTTGTTGTTTTCAGTGCGGACGCCATGGGCGCAGGGCGCAGCGGATGATACCGCCTGTAGCCTTCAGCGCGGATGCGATTATTCATCCGGTTGGTCAAAAAATGCAACTGCAATATTAGTGACCGCGATTGTGCCGCAGAGCTTCCACGAAAACGCCTTGATCTGTTCATTTCCGGTACAGAAGGCTTTGGTCATCATGGGAACCGAAGTGTGTGCGAGGCGTTGACCAGCGCCTGCACGCGCAGCCGGAATCAAGATGTCGCAAGACTGGCGACCAATAATGGCAGATGAGGAAACACCGATGCTGAAGAAGAACACATTGCTGACGGGGGTGGTTTTCCCCCTCATGTCGCTGGCGATTGCGGCGGAGCCGGCCGCGGCCGGTTTTGCCGGTGCTGCGCGGGCGCAGACGCCCGTGTCGCAGGCGCTTCCCGGCGGTGCGGCGACCGGCCGGGTTATACTGGCGCAGGCGCAGCCGGAAGAACCGAACCCGGAAGAGGAACTGCGCAAGCGTCGCAAGCAGGCCGAAGAGGAGCAGCCGCAGGCCGAGCCGCAACGACAGGAGCGTGCGCCGGAGCCGCAGCGCGAACCGGAGCCCAAGCGCGAAGCCGCGCCTGCCGAACCGCGCCCTGAGCCGCAACGGGAGCCGCAGCCCGAACCCCAGCGGGAGCCGCAGCCCAAGCCCCAGCGGGAACCGCAGCAGCGCGAGGCCCGCCCGGAGCCCGCGCCTGCCGAGCAACCGCAGGAGCGTCCCCGCAAACCCGAACGCGCGCAGGAGCCGCAGGGCGAGGGCGAACAGCGCCCGGCACGCCAGCGCGAGGCCGCACCCGAAGCCGCACCTGCCGAAGAGCAGCCGAAGGAACGTCCGCGCAAGCCGGAACGGGCTGAGCAGCCCGCAGGTGAGGGCGAGCAGCGTCCCGAGCGTCCGCGCAAGGAGCGCGCGAAGGAACCTGCTGCGGAACAGGAGCCCGCAGCACGCCCTGAAAATGCCGGCGAGCCGGCCAAGCCCCGCGAACAAGCACCTGCCAAAAAGCCACCGGTAGAGGAAAAAGCCCCGGAACAGAAAGCCGAACCGGCCGAAAAAGCCGTTCCGGAGAAAAAGCCGGCCGCCCCCGAGCCCGCCGCGAAGGAAGCACCGGTTCCGACCGAAGCGCCGACGCCCGCGCGTCCGCCGGCACCTGAAGCCCAGCCCAACCCCGCGCCGGGCCGTCAGCCTTCGGAACAGCCGCCGGTAGAGGGTCAGGGCAGAACCGAACCCGCAGCCCCGCTGCCAGGCGCGCCGACGCCGCCGCCGAGCGGTACGACAACCGGACAGGCGCCGGCCGGCGAAACCGTCCCCAATCAGGTTGCTGTTCCGCAGACGGAAGCGCCGCCGATGACGAAGGAAGAGCTGGACAAGGCAAAGGCAATCGCCAAGGACCCGTCCAAGACCGCCGATACCGTCATTCTGCCGGTCGACAAGGGCGCCGCCGTTCTCGACAGCGACAAGGAAGTGGAACGTTCCGGCAACCGCCAGACCCGCGAGGAGCGCCGTCGCGAACGCGAGCAGGCCGGTGACGTGAAGGTTCCGACCTCCGACGCCGAGGCGCAGCGCGCCGGCGCCGCCGAAGGCAAGGCCCCGCCGCCGCCCGTCAAGATGGAAGCCATCACCTCGCAGCAGGGTGAGCGTGTCGACCGCCGCCCGCAATATGAGCGGCCGGAAGGCGTGCGCGAATGGCAGCCGCGCGAAGGCCGTCCGCGTGACCGTGACCGCGATGCGCCGATCATCCTGCAGTTCGGCGACCGTGTCGTGGTGCGCGGCGACGACAACCAGCGCTTCATCCGCGATGGCGGCGAGCCCTATTACGAGCGTCTGCCCGGCGGCCGTGTCCGCGAAACCGTGGAGCGCCGTGACGGAACGCAGGTGGTGACCATCCGCAATCGTTACGGCGACGTGATCCAGCGCTCGCGCATCGACGATCGCGGCCGCGAATATGTGCTGTTCTATGCGCCGGAGCTGATGGAAGATCCCGACCGCGACTACGTCTATCGCGATCCGGGCCTCGACCTGCCGCCGATGCGCCTGCGCATTCCCGTGACGGACTACATCATCGACACCTCGAGCGATCCGGACCGCGATTATTACCGCTTCCTGGAACAGCCGCCGGTCGAGCCGGTGGAGCGTGTCTATTCGCTGGATGAAGTGCGTTATTCGGCCCGTATTCGCGACAAGGTGCGCCGTATCGACCTCGATACCATCACCTTCGCCACCGGCAGCGCCGAAATCCCGATGACGCAGGCCCGTTCGCTGCGCAAGGTGGCGGATGCGATCAACAAGGCGCTGGACAAGAACCCGGGTGAAACCTTCCTGATCGAAGGCCATACCGACGCCGTCGGTTCGGATGAAAGCAACCTCGTTCTTTCCGACGAGCGCGCCGCTTCCGTCGCCAATGTCTTGACCGATGTTTACGGCATTCCGCCGGAAAACCTCGCGACCCAAGGTTATGGCGAGCGTTACCTGAAGGTCCAGACGCTCGGCCCGGAACAGCAGAACCGCCGCGTCACCATCCGCCGCGTGACGCCGCTGGTGAAGCCGGTCGCCCAGAACTGATTGGGTTCGACAGGAAAAACAAAGGCCCGGAAGCGCAAGCTCTCTGGGCCTTTTTCATTGGGACAGGCTTTCCAAATACGCGACGTCATCCTCGCCCTTGTGGCGAGGATCTAATCACGTTTCCTCCAGTCGAGACGTAGCAGATGCTCGGGACAGGCCCGAGCATGACGGGGGACGTGTTTGTTCCAGCCGCCAAAGCTCCGACAGCAATCTCTTTGGGAACGGCCCGAAGAGGAGATGTGTGCCCTCAGTTCAGAGCCACCGCGATTTCCGCTGCCAGCTGCGCATTGTTGCGCACCAGCGCGATATTGGTTTCCAGGCTGCGGCCATCCGTCAGGCGGAAGATGTCGCCAAGCAGGTAGGGGGTGACTTCCTTGCCGGTGATGTCGTCGCGTTCGGCGTGGGAGATGGCGCGGTTGATGTAGATTTCCATCTCTTCACGCGGGATTTCGTCTTCCTCCGGCACGGGATTGGCCACCAGCATACCGCCATCGATACCCAGCTGTTCGCGGGTTGTCTGGAAATTGGCGATTGCCGCCGGGCTGTTGAGCGAGAGCGGGCTCGGCAGGCCGGAGGAGCGCGACCAGAAAGCCGGGAATTCTTCCGAGCCGAAAGTGACGACCGGTACGCCATTGGTTTCAAGAACCTCGAGCGTCTTCGGAATATCGAGAATGGCCTTGGCGCCGGCGCAGACGACGATCACGCCGGTCTTCGCAAGCTCGGTCAGATCGGCGGAGATGTCGAAGGTCTCTTCCGCGCCCTTGTGTACGCCGCCAATGCCGCCGGTGGCGAAAACGCGGATGCCGGCGCGGGCGGCGGCGATCATGGTGGCGGCCACCGTGGTAGCACCCGTGCGGCGCTCGGCGATCGCGAAGGCGATATCGGCGCGCGAGACCTTCATGGCGTCGGTGGTCTGGGCAAGCGCTTCGAGCTGGTCTTTCTCAAGGCCGATATGCAGGGTGCCGTGAATGACTGCGATGGTAGCCGGAACCGCACCCTGATCGCGGATGATCTGTTCGACGCTTTCCGCCATTTCGATATTGCCGGGGTAAGGCATGCCGTGGGTGATGATGGTCGATTCAAGCGCCACGATCGGCGCACCGCGCTGCTTGGCGGCGGCGACTTCCTGAGAATAGACGATGGGCAGGAGCGGGGAGATTGGGCGGGTCATTTCATCTGTTCCAGTTTTTAAAAGCGGGTTCATGCCAGCATTTCAGCCTGGGGAACAAGCCCCAACATGGCTTCGACACTGTCTTTTGATAGTTCGTGGGAGGTGGCGAAGGGCGATTGTACGGTGATGGCTGCTGCCGCCGCGCCCTGCCTCAACGCTTCCGCAATCGTCTTTCCCTCGGCGATGGCGGCAAGATAACCCGACGCCATGGCGTCGCCCGCACCGGTCACGTCCTTCACCTCGCGGATGAGGGGCGGATGGAGGATCGCCGTCTCCGTCCTGCTGAAGGCCACCACCTCGCTTGCGCCGCGGGTAACGACACCGCCGGCAAGCCCGGCCTTGCGCAGGATGTCGGGCCAGTCGCGGACATTGGCCGTCGTTTCGCCGGTCAGCGCGCGGGCTTCCGCCTCGTTCATGAAAAGGATGTCGATATCGCCGAGCGCCGCTTTCAGCTTCACCGCCTTGGCGGGGGATATGGCGATGGCCGCCAGCGGTTTCTCGCAGGCGCGGGCGACGAGGCCGAGCGCCGTCAGCGTGTCTTCCGGCAGATTGGCGTCGCAGAGCAGGATGTCGCTCGCCGTGATCGCCTCGCGCACGGCGCGTATCTTGAGGCGGCGCGGGGTGAAGAGCTTATAAAGGTCCATATCGGCCAGCGCGATGACGAGGTTGCCGTCACGCTCCAGAATGGCGGTGTAGCTTGGCGTGCGGCGGTCCAGGAAGGTGAAGGGCGTGTCTTCCACGCCCGCCTGCCGTGCGGCCTCCGCCACCGCCTCACCGGTCGCGTCGCCGCCGCGCGGGGCGATGATGCGGACCTGAAAACCGAGGCGGGAAAGATTGCGCGCGGCGTTGAAACCGCCGCCACCGGCCTCTTCCATCCAGGAACCCGGGTTGCTCGCGCCGGGCGCCGTCTCAGTCTCGATCATGCCGCGCCTGTCGATATGCGCGCCGCCCAGAACGAGTATTTTCTTCACGCTTGCGTTTCCCTCTTTGGCGGATGGAAAGACCGGACGATTCGGCCTAAACTGACGTCTTCCTGACCTCGCATCCGGTTTGCGGCCATGGGCCGGGCACGGAAAAACGAAAGCAGAACAAACGACTTATCGCTATTTGTTTTCAATATGCTGGCTTAGCCTTGCGAAATGAGAACAAATAGAGTACATACCGTTTCCATACTGCTTCATTGCCTGTGCGGCTTCAATAACCTAAAGGTGGTTCGGATGGCACAAAATTCTTTGCGTCTCGTAGAGGATAAATCGGTGGATAAAAGCAAGGCACTGGAAGCGGCGCTCTCCCAGATCGAACGGTCGTTCGGCAAGGGATCGATCATGAAGCTCGGTTCCAATGAAAACGTGGTTGAAGTGGAGACCGTTTCGACGGGTTCGCTCAGCCTGGATATCGCGCTCGGCATCGGCGGTCTGCCGAAGGGGCGCATCATTGAAATTTATGGCCCGGAAAGCTCCGGTAAAACGACGCTGGCATTGCAGACCATTGCCGAAGCGCAGAAGAAGGGCGGCATCTGCGCCTTCGTGGACGCCGAACATGCGCTCGATCCGGTCTATGCCCGCAAGCTCGGTGTGGATTTGCAGGGCCTTTTGATCTCGCAGCCCGACACGGGCGAACAGGCGCTGGAAATCACCGATACGCTGGTGCGTTCCGGCGCGGTTGACGTGCTGGTCGTCGACTCCGTTGCGGCGCTGACGCCGCGGGCCGAAATCGAAGGCGAAATGGGCGACAGCCTGCCGGGTCTTCAAGCGCGTTTGATGAGCCAGGCGCTGCGCAAGCTGACGGCTTCGATCTCCAAGTCGAAGTGCATGGTGATCTTCATCAACCAGATCCGCATGAAGATCGGCGTCATGTTCGGTTCGCCGGAAACGACGACGGGCGGTAACGCTCTGAAGTTCTATGCGTCCGTTCGTCTCGACATTCGCCGCATCGGCTCCGTCAAGGAGCGCGAAGAGGTTGTCGGCAACCAGACGCGTGTGAAGGTCGTCAAGAACAAGATGGCGCCGCCCTTCAAGCAGGTGGAATTCGACATCATGTATGGCGAAGGCGTTTCCAAGACCGGTGAGCTTGTCGATCTTGGCGTGAAGGCTGGCATTGTCGAGAAGTCCGGTGCATGGTTCTCCTATAACAGCCAGCGTCTGGGGCAGGGGCGTGAAAACGCCAAGATATTCCTCCGCGACAATCCGGAAACGGCCAATGAGATCGAACTGGCGCTGCGCCAGAATGCCGGCTTGATCGCAGACCGTTTCCTGCAGAATGGCGGCCCGGAAGCCGGTGACAGCGACGGTGACGACGGCTGATTTGGGTTATGCCGCGGGGTGTTTTCCGCCCGGCTGCTGCGCTGGATATGAATTGGCATAACAAAAAGGCCGTGCGATTTGCCTCGCATGGCCCTTTTTGTTTGTCGGCGCGCCTTCGCGGGCCTCCATGGCTGGACAGGGCCGGGTGCGGACGATAAAAGCCAGTGATTTTGCAATATAGCCATCCTTCGGGGTGGAAGTGATGGACTCCAGCTGTGAGCGGTGTGTGGGCATGAGCGGTGTGAATGAAATTCGGTCGACCTTTCTCGACTACTTCAAGAAGAACGGACACGAGATCGTGCCCTCCAGCCCGCTGGTGCCGCGCAACGATCCGACACTGATGTTCACCAATGCCGGCATGGTGCAGTTCAAGAACGTCTTCACCGGTCTTGAAAGCCGTCCCTATTCCACGGCCGCTTCGGCGCAGAAATGCGTGCGCGCCGGCGGCAAGCATAACGACCTCGACAATGTCGGTTATACCGCCCGTCACCACACCTTTTTCGAAATGCTCGGCAATTTCTCCTTCGGCGATTATTTCAAGGAAGAGGCGATCACCCATGCCTGGAACCTGATCACCAAGGAATTCGGCATCGACCGCAACCGTCTGCTGGTCACCGTCTATCACACCGACGACGAGGCCTTTAACCTCTGGAAGAAGATCGCCGGTTTCTCTGACGACCGCATCATCCGCATTCCGACCAGCGACAATTTCTGGGCGATGGGCGATACCGGCCCCTGCGGTCCCTGTTCGGAAATCTTCTACGATCATGGAGATCATATCTGGGGCGGCCCGCCCGGCTCGCCGGAAGAAGATGGCGACCGCTTCATCGAAATCTGGAACCTCGTCTTCATGCAATATGAGCAGCTGACGAAGGAAGAGCGCATCGACCTGCCGCGCCCGTCGATCGACACCGGCATGGGTCTTGAGCGTATTTCCGCGCTGTTGCAGGGCAAGCATGACAATTACGATACGGACCTGTTCCGCGCGCTGATTGCCGCTTCCGTGGAAGCGACCGGCGTTCCGGCCGAAGGTGAAAAGCGCGCCAGCCACCGCGTCATCGCCGACCATCTGCGTTCGTCCGCCTTCCTGATCGCCGATGGCGTTCTGCCGTCGAACGAAGGGCGCGGTTATGTCCTGCGCCGCATCATGCGCCGCGCCATGCGCCATGCCGAACTTCTCGGCGCGCGTGAGCCGCTGATCTACAAGCTGCTGCCGGCGCTGGTGCAGCAGATGGGTCGCGCCTATCCGGAACTGGTCCGTGCCGAGGCGCTGATTTCCGAGACGCTGAAGCTTGAGGAAACCCGTTTCCGCAAGACGCTGGAACGCGGCCTGTCGCTGCTCTCCGACGCCACCTCGACCCTGCACAAAGGCGACATGCTGGATGGCGAAACCGCCTTCAAGCTTTACGACACCTATGGTTTCCCGCTCGACCTGACGCAGGATGCGCTGCGCGCCCGCGAAATCGGCGTCGATATTTCCGGCTTCACCGACGCGATGGAGCGCCAGAAGGCCGAAGCCCGCTCGCACTGGGCCGGTTCCGGCGACAAGGCGACCGAGACCGTCTGGTTCGAGCTCAAGGAAAAGCTCGGTGCGAGCGAATTCCTCGGTTACGACACCGAAACCGCCGAAGGCGTCATCCAGGCAATCGTCAAGGACGGCAAGTCGGTGGAAAGCGCTGCCGATGGCGAGACGGTGCAGGTCGTCGTCAACCAGACGCCGTTTTATGGCGAATCCGGCGGCCAGATGGGCGATACCGGCGTGATTTCCGGCGACAATGGCGCCTTTGCCGTTTCCGATACCCAGAAGAAGGGCGAAGGCCTCTTCGTGCATTTGGGCACGGTCTCCAAGGGCGGTCTGAAAGTTGGCGATGCCGTTCAACTGACGGTCGATCATGACCGCCGCTCGCGCCTGCGCGCCAACCATTCCGCCACCCACCTGCTGCACGAGGCGCTGCGCGAAGTGCTCGGCACACACGTTGCCCAGAAGGGTTCGCTGGTTGCGCCCGAGCGCCTGCGTTTCGACGTTTCGCATCCGAAGCCGATGTCGGCCGAGGAGCTGAAGGTTGTCGAAGAAATGGCGAACGAAATCGTGCTGCAGAACTCGCCGGTCGTGACCCGCCTGATGAGCGTCGACGACGCCATTGCCGAGGGCGCCATGGCGCTGTTCGGTGAAAAATACGGCGACGAAGTTCGCGTTGTCTCCATGGGCACCGGCCTGCATGGCGCAAAAGCCAATCGTCCCTATTCCGTGGAGCTTTGCGGCGGCACGCATGTGGCGGCCACCGGCCAGATCGGCCTCATCCGCATTCTCGGCGAAAGCGCCGTCGGTGCGGGCGTGCGTCGTCTCGAAGCCGTGACCGGGCAGGGCGCGCTTGCCTATCTGGCCGAACAGGATGAGCGGGTGAAGGCGCTCGCTTCTTCGCTGAAGGTGCAGCCGGGCGATGTACTGTCGCGTGTCGAAGGTCTGCTCGATGAGCGCAAGAAGCTTGAGCGCGAGCTTGCCGATGCCCGCCGGAAGCTTGCCATGGGCGGCGGTGCGGCGGATGCCGGCGCAAGCGACGTCAAGCAGGTCGCGGGCGTCAACTTCCTGGCAAAATCCATGTCCGGCATCGATGCCAAGGACCTCAAGGGACTTGCCGATGAGGCCAAGGCCAATCTCGGCTCGGGCGTCGTGCTTCTGATCGCCGTTTCCGAAGATGGCAAGGCAAGTGCTGTCGCTGCTGTGACCGAAGATCTGACGGCCCGTTTCAGCGCTGTCGATATCGTCCGCACCGCTTCCGCCGCACTTGGCGGCAAGGGCGGCGGCGGCCGTCCCGATATGGCGCAGGCCGGCGGCCCGGATGGCGCCAGGGCGCAGGATGCCATCGAAGCGGTGGCGGCGGCGTTGGCTGCCTGATCGGCCTGAATTGAAGAGGGCGGGGTTTTACCCCGCCTTTTTTGTTTCCGCCTTCAAAGGCAAGACGGTTGCGCGCCGAGGACGCGACGGAGGGAAGCGATGCGCTTTGTAAATCCTATTCCTTTCGTGCGCGATATCGGCCGTTCGAAGGCGTTTTATCGTGACAGGCTCGGCCTGAAGATCATCGAGGATTTCGGAAACTTCGTCCTCTTTGAAAGTGGTTTTGCAATCCATGAGGGGCGGTCGCTCGCGGAGACGGTCTGGGGCACATCGTCGGGCGCGGAAGAACCCTATGGCAGACGGAATATGCTGCTTTATTTCGAACATGCGGATATCGATGCGGCCTTTCGAAATATCGCGCCGCATGTGGAGCTTATCCATCCTCTCGAGCGACAGGCCTGGGGGCAGAGGGTGTTTCGTTTTTACGATCCGGACGGACACGCGATAGAGGTCGGGGAGCCGCTCGGCCAGTCCGGTACATAACCCGCCGCGATGATCGATCGGATGTTCGATTTTCGGGCGGGCTATCGTTTATAGGTAGCGGCGCGGCTGGCCGGTCTTATCCGGTTGCTTGCAAGTCCTTCGCCGCTTCCTCGTCGAGCTGGGCGGCCCGCTTGTAGGCCGGGCGGTCGGTGAGGTGGGCCATGTAGTCGAGAAAGGCCGGGCGTTTTTCGATGGTGCCGAAATGCAGGCCCCAGCCTATATGGGCGCCGACATAGACATCCGCCGCCGTGAAGAGATCGCCGGCGATGAAGCGGTTTTCGCTGACGGCCCGCTCAAGCGTATTCATCACATCCGCATAGCTGCCGCAGCCGGCCATGCGCAGCTTCTCCTTGGGCACTTCGAAACCCATCGCCTTCATGCTCGCCGCCATTTCCAGCGGGCCTGCGGCGAAGAACATCCAGCGATAATAAAGCCCGCGCGCCTTGGGTGTGGGCGCAAGGTTCGCGCCGGGAAAGGCATCGGCGAGATAGGCGCAGATCGCCGCCGCCTCGGTGACGATGGTATCGCCGTGTTTGATGGCGGGCACCTTCGCCATCGGATTTATCAGCCGGTAGGCGGGCGATTTCATCGAGGTCTCGAAGCCCAGTATTTCCGTTCGGTAAGGAACGCCCACTTCCTCAAGCATCCATCGCGCGATGCGTCCGCGCGACATGGGGTTGGTGTAGAAGATCAATTCACTCATGCTTTTGCCTCCCCAAGCAAAATCGTTGAAGCATCATGGGAAAACCGATGCGGATTTCGCGCCTGCGCTTCGCATTTTTAAAGTTCGCAACATCCTTCGCGTGTTCCCTAAGATCGCGCCGATGCTCCGATGAACGTTTGACTGTGCCGGGCAAGTTATGTGCAAGTAGATGCTGTTTAAGATTTGTCTTATTGTTGTACTGGCCGCAGCACGCGGAATCGAAGTCTGCGCCTAGTACAACGGCTAATCAAGATACTGTGAACAAAAAAGAAAACCCGGCGCTGAGGCCGGGTTTTGAAGTCGCTGGGAAGGCCGGCTTAAGCCGCCATTGCCTTCTTGAGGTTTTCGTCGATCTTGTCGAGGAAGGCGGTGGTGGAGAGCCAGGGCTGGTCCGGTCCGATGAGGAGCGCCAGATCCTTGGTCATGTAGCCGCTTTCGACGGTGTCGACGCAGACGGTTTCAAGCGTTGCTGCGAACTTTGCGAGTTCCGCATTGTCGTCCAGCTTGGCGCGGTGGGCGAGGCCACGGGTCCAGGCGAAGATCGATGCGATCGAGTTGGTTGAGGTTTCCTGGCCCTTCTGGTGCTGGCGGTAGTGGCGGGTAACCGTGCCGTGTGCGGCTTCGGCTTCGACCGTGCGGCCATCGGGAGACAGAAGAACGGAGGTCATCAGGCCGAGCGAGCCGAACCCTTGAGCAACCGTGTCGGACTGCACGTCGCCGTCGTAGTTCTTGCAGGCCCAGATGTAGCCGCCGGACCACTTCAGAGCGGAAGCGACCATGTCGTCGATCAGGCGGTGCTCATAGGTGATGCCGATCTCATCGAACTGCTTCTTGAATTCGGTCTGGTAGACTTCTTCGAAGATATCCTTGAAGCGGCCGTCATAGGCCTTGAGGATGGTGTTCTTCGTGGAGAGGTAAACCGGCCACTTGCGCATCAGGCCATAGTTCATGGAGGCGCGGGCGAATTCGCGGATGGATTCGTCGAGGTTGTACATGGCAAGCGCCACGCCGGCGCTCGGGGCGTCGAAGACGTCCTTTTCGATGACCTGACCGTCTTCACCGACGAACTTGATGGTCAGCTTGCCCTTGCCGGGGAACTTGAAATCGGTTGCCTTGTACTGGTCGCCGAAAGCGTGACGGCCGACGACGATCGGCTTCGTCCAGCCCGGAACAAGGCGCGGAACGTTCTTGCAGATGATCGGCTCGCGGAAGATGACGCCGCCCAGAATGTTGCGGATGGTGCCGTTCGGGCTCTTCCACATCTGCTTCAGGCCGAATTCCTCGACGCGCTGCTCATCCGGGGTGATGGTCGCGCACTTGATGCCGACGCCATGCTTCTTGATGGCGTGCGCCGCATCGACCGTGACCTGGTCGTTGGTGGCATCGCGGTTTTCAACCGAGAGGTCGTAATATTCGATGTCGAGATCGAGGTATGGCAGGATCAGCTTGTCCTTGATGAGCTGCCAGATGATACGGGTCATTTCGTCGCCGTCGAGATCGACGACCGGATTGGCTACCTTGATCTTTGCCATGAATTCCTCACCTTCGAAGCTGTGGCGCCGGATGGCGCCGGTATCCGGAAAAATATCCGGTGCGGCTATAGCATCGCGCGCGCCTGAGGCAAAGCCATGGGGGGCGCTTTTTTGGCGCAGCGCAATAACGCTTTGCGCATTGCCAAACCATAATGCCGGAATACAGTCAGGCGAATCGCTTCGCCCGCCTGTCGGGCCTATCCCGGGATCACATCATGCGGAATATTCTGCTTCTGACTGCCGCCGTCCTCTTTTCGCATAGCGCGCTCGCCGCCGGGCCTGCCGATCCCGTCCAGAAGGTGATGGATATCACCGTCAAGAACTGGTCGGGCGAGGCGGAAAACTGGAAATACGTTTTCGACGAGGACATGCTGACCAGCCTGTTCAGCAAGGATTTCGTCGCGCAATATCGCGAAGCCTCCAAGAAGCCGGCTTACGAGGCCGAAAGCGGCGAGACCGGCGACCCCTTCGGTTACGATGTCGTGACGAACTCGCAGGATGGCTGCCCGCTGGCCGATGTTTCCGTGACGCCGGGCGCGGTGAAGGACGGCGTGACGGATGTGACCGCAAAGTTCAAGCTCTGGGCCTGCATGGACGAGGCGGAAATGAAGGCGACGGTTGACGAAGTGCATTTCGACGTCGTCGAGGAAGACGGCCGGCCTGTCATCAGCGATATTCACCGGGTTGGCGATGAGGGCAGGGATTCGCTGCGCGAAGAGATGGCAACGATCATCAAGGGAGAGCAATAAGGGGCGTCTTGCCAGCGGGGTGGAGCCAGGCTTTCTCCGCGCCGGCTTTGATTTTGGCGCCGATCTATGCCAGTGAAGCGCGCTTTAGCGCGTCGGGCTGAAAATCGATGCGACGCTTCAACACACGGACAAAAGACGATGGCAGGCACAAACAGCGATCTTGAACTTGTGGCGGAAGGCCCGGCGATCATTCTCGTCGAACCGCAGCTCGGCGAAAATATCGGCATGGTGGCGCGGGCCATGGCCAATTTCGGCCTGGCCGAATTGCGTCTGGTCAATCCGCGTGACGGCTGGCCGAGCGAGAAGGCGCGCGCCGCAGCCTCCAAGGCCGATCACGTCATTGACGCCACGAAGGTATTCGAGACGCTGGAAGAAGCGATCAAGGACCTGAACTTCGTCTATGCCACGACCGCGCGCGAGCGTTACGGTTTCAAGCCGGTGCGTGCGCCCGTCACCGCCGCCGATACGCTCAGGGCAAAATTCAAGGCTGGCGAAAAGACCGGTATCCTCTTCGGCCGCGAGCGCTGGGGGCTGACCAATGAGGAAGTGGCGCTGGCCGACGAGATCGTGACATTTCCGGTCAATCCCGCTTTTGCCTCGCTCAATATCGCGCAGGCCGTGCTTCTGATGTCCTATGAATGGATGAAATCCGGCATGGACGATCTGGGAGAGACACTTTTCCAATCCGTCGAGCAGCGTCCTTCGACCAAGGAACAGGTTTTCGGCCTGTTCGAACATATCGAGGAAGCGCTGGATGCGCGGGGTTATTTTCATCCCGCTGAAAAAAAGCCGAAAATGGTCGACAATCTGCGCGCTGTGCTGTCGCGACGCGGTTTTTCCGAGCAGGAAATCAGCGTTTTCCGTGGCGTGATCAATTCGCTCGACCGCTTTCCACGGCAATGGCCGAAGCAGGCGGGAAGGGCAGCGGGGCCGTCGGCCGAGGGAGCAGGGGAGAATGCTGAAGACGAGTGAGGCGGCGGCCGATGTGCTGAAACCGGTGCTGGTATTCGATTCCGGCATTGGCGGGCTGACCGTGCTGCGCGAGGCGCGGGTGTTGATGCCCGAGCGCGGTTTCATCTATGTGGCCGATGATGCGGGTTTTCCCTATGGCGGCTGGGAGGAGGAAGCGCTGAAGGCGCGCATTCTTTCGCTCTTCGACAAGCTGCTGGACGACTATAGCCCGGAAGTCTGCATCATCGCCTGCAACACCGCCTTCACGCTCGCTGGCGCAGATCTTCGCGCCCGCTTTCCGGATATGACCTTCGTTGGCACTGTGCCCGCCATCAAGCCGGCGGCGGAGCGCACCCGCTCGGGTCTCGTTTCCGTGCTGGCGACACCGGGCACCGTCAAGCGCGCCTATACGCGCGATCTCATCCAGTCCTTCGCCAGCCAATGTCATGTCCGCCTCGTCGGCTCGGAAAACCTGGCCCGCATGGCGGAAAGCTGGATCAGGGGCGAACCGGTTTCGGATGAGGCGGTGCTTGCCGAAATCGAACCGTGCTTCATCGACAGCGAGGGAAAACGCACGGATATCGTCGTTCTTGCCTGCACCCATTACCCCTTCATGGCCAATCTGTTTCGCAGGCTGGCGCCATGGCCGGTGGATTGGCTCGACCCCGCCGAGGCGATTGCGCGGCGCGCGCGCCACCTCGTGCCGCTGCCGCAGGATGCGGAGCATCCGGATGGTTTCGATTTTGCCGTCTTCACCTCCGGCAAGCCGGATTTCGCCACCCGGCGGCTGATGCAGGGTTTCGGTCTCAGCGTTTCGGCGGCCTGAGCGCCTGTTGTATTTTTGCATCTGTTTTATCCGTCTTTTGCAATTCGAGATTGCGACCACTTGTCGCGCCGGATTTCTTGTGTAAGATGCATCTTGTCTGTAACCGCTATAAATGGAGGCGTGAATGACCAATGACATCAATATGCGCCTTAACGGCATGTCAGGCCTTTCCGGCATGATGTCCTGCGGCTACGTGACCCGAGGCATCTCCCTCCGATAAGGCTTAAGGCCTGATTTCCTTGCCGTTTGGCATTTTCACTTCGTTCGACATGTGATCGTGCGTCCGCGTGGCCCTTGCTGCTGCGTCCGCGCTTCCGGCATGTCGTTTTCCATCGATAAAGGACCTGGCCGCTTTGCCGCGCCGGGATGGATTTCCCATGCAGAAAAATCAACCATTGGTAGCATATGCGCTGCCGGATGCGGTCGATCGCTTGTTCGTCACATTCGGTGTCTGGAAAACCCTGAAAGCGGTTCTCGTTGCCGCAGTGGTGCCGCGCGCACCGCCGACCGATCCTGCCGATCTGCCAGAGCGCCTTCTGGTCGATATCGGCCTCGACCCTTCGCGGGTGAAGCGGCGGCGGGATTGGGAGGTTCCTTACTGGGCACCCCGGTTTTGATCGGCAAAGGCCTCTCCGGCCAAGAAATGTCGGGGAGGCATCGTTGTCGAGTTACGACCTCTGACAAACCACGAAACGCAGGCGGCCGCGGCGCGATCTGCGAAAAATCCGGCTTGATGCGGAGCGTTTTCCGTGGCTTGCTCGAGACTAGGGACAAAGGAGATTCACCATGCCGCTGGAGAACTGGCTGGCCTTCATGGCCGCATCCGCCATCATGCTTGCCATTCCAGGACCAACGATCCTGCTGGTGATTTCTTATGCGCTGGGCCATGGCCGCAAGGCCAGCACGGCGACGGTGACGGGCGTGGCGCTCGGTGATTTCACCGCGATGACGGCTTCCATGCTCGGTCTCGGCGCGCTGCTTGCCACATCGGCGGCGCTTTTCACCGGGCTTAAATGGATCGGTGCGGCTTACCTCATCTATCTCGGCATCAAGCTGTGGCGTTCGCCGGTCAGCGGCGAGGGTCGGCAAGGGACGGGCGTGACCGGCCGGGAAAGGCCACTCAAAATCTTCCTGCATGCCTATATCGTCACCGCGCTGAACCCGAAGAGCATCGTGTTCTTCGTGGCTTTCCTGCCGCAGTTTCTGGTGCCGACATTGCCCTTCTGGCCGCAGGTGCTGATTTTTGAAGTCACGTTCCTCGTGCTTGCCACGGTGAATGCGGCGCTTTATGGACTTCTGGCAAGTGCCGCCCGCAATACGATCCGCAAACCGACGGTTCAGCGCATCGTCAACCGCACGGGCGGCGGTCTCCTGATCGGCGCCGGTCTCATAGCCTTTGGCTGGAAGAGGGCGGTCGCGCCGTAAGGCAGCTCTCGATCGCCTGAAATTCGGACACAACAAAATGGCATTGCCGCATATTCTTCTCGCCCTGATCACCGTGTTTTTGTGGGGCTTCAACTTCGTCGTGATCAAGGTGGGCGTCGCCGATATGCCGCCATTGTTTCTGACCGGGGTGCGTTATCTTTTTGCGGCCGTGCCGCTGGTGTTCTTCCTGCCGAAACCGAATGTGCCGTGGCGGCATATGATCGTTTACGGCATGGCGATGGGCTTCGTGCAGTTCGGTCTGCTTTACCCGGCCATCAAGCTCGGCCTGCCGGCGGGGCTTGCTTCGCTTGTCATGCAGTCGCAGGCCTTCTTCACGCTGGCACTTGCCGTGGTGCTTCTTGGCGAACGGCCGTTGCCCTCACAGATCGTCGGCGCAATCATCGCTTTTGGCGGGCTCGCGGTCATCGGCGTGGAGCGCATGACGGCGGCAGCGTTGATACCGCTGCTGATGGGGGTCGGCTCGGCCATTGCCTGGGCCTGCGGCAACATCGTCAACCGCCGCATCGGCCAGGTGAACGCGGTTTCCTTTGTGGCGTGGACAAGCCTTGTGCCGGTTCTGCCGTTGATCCTGCTTTCGCTGGCGGTGGAAGGACCTGGTGCGATTGCGGAAGGCCTGCGCAATGCGACGCCGACGATGGCTTTTGTGGTGATCTACATGGCCTATGGTGCAACCATTGTCGGTGCGGGTATCTGGAGTTACCTGCTTCTGCGTTATCCGGCCGGAACCGTGGCGCCCTTTTCGCTGCTGGTGCCGGTGGTCGGTTTCATCAGCGCCTATCTCGCTTTTGCGGAGCATATCACCGTCTTCGAAGTGGTCGGTGCAGCATTGGTCATCATCGGGCTGATGCTGAACGTGTTCGGCAGACGGCTTTCGTTTTTGCGAGTCTCGTCCGGGGCCGCATAGATGCGGCGCAATTGCCTGTGCATTACCGGCATGGGGCAGACGCAACCGGCGATTTTTTGGTAAAGAGCATGTTCGGCCGCCGCCAGGGGAATCGGCCGGATGACATGCAGCACGAGGAATGGAACATTGCAGGTCGGTATCGACATGGGAACCCTCTCGGGCGGGCAGCAGGCCAAGCTCGATATCGAGGAATTGCTTGCGACGCGTTTGCTGGTGCAGGGCAATTCCGGTTCCGGCAAGTCGCATCTTCTGCGCCGGCTGCTCGAGCAATCGGCGCAATGGGTGCAGCAGGTCATCATCGATCCCGAGGGTGATTTCGTCACGCTTTCCGACAGGTTCGGCCATGTGGTGGTGGATGGCGAGCGTACCGAGGCGGAACTTGCCGGCATTGCCAACCGCATTCGCCAGCACCGCGTTTCCTGCGTGCTGACGCTGGAGGGCCTCGATATCGAACAGCAGATGCGGGCCGCCGCCGCCTTCCTCAACGGCATGTTCGATGCGGATCGTGAATTCTGGTATCCGGTGCTTGTCGTGGTGGACGAGGCGCAGATGTTTGCGCCCTCCGTCGGCGGCGAGGTGACGGAAGATGCCCGCAAGGCGTCGCTGGGCGCCATGACCAATCTGATGTGCCGTGGCCGTAAGCGCGGTCTTGCCGGCGTCATCGCCACGCAGCGTCTTGCCAAGCTTGCCAAGAATGTCGCGGCGGAAGCCTCCAACTTCCTGATGGGCCGCACCTTCCTCGATATCGACATGGCGCGCGCGGCCGATCTGCTCGGCATGGACCGGCGGCAGGCGGAAATGTTCCGCGATTTGCAGCGCGGCAATTTCGTGGCGCTTGGCCCGGCGCTGTCGCGCCGGCCGCTACCCATCGTCATTGGCCCGGTGGAAACCTCGGCGCGTTCCTCCTCGCCGAAGCTGATGCCGCTGCCGGATGCGCCTCAGGATGTGGAAGACCTGATTTTCACGCCGGATCCGGAAGAGTTTACCCGGCCTGCCGTGCGCCGCACACCGCCAGCGCCACGCCCGACCACGGATATTCTGGCCGAACTCTCCCGCTCCACGCCTGCCGCCGTCGGTCCTTCACCCGAGCAGCCGCGAAGCGGCCAGCCGGAGATGACGCCGGAGGAGCGTGAGGAGAAAATCGCGACGGTTCTCGTCGAAATTCTCGACGATCCGCAATCGGCCTATCGGACCGATGCCGTGCTTTATCAGGATTTTCTGGTGCGCGCCCGCATGCGCCGTATTCCCGGCACGCCGATGACGCTGCCGGAATTCCGCCGGCAGGTGGCAATTGCCCGCTCCGGCGTGGATGCGGCGATGGCCGCCAGCGAAGGCTGGCAAAAGGCGCTGGAATTGTCCACATCTGTTTCCGATGACCTGCAGGGTGTTTTCCTGCTGCTGGTCAAGGCCGCCCTTGGGGAGGAGCCTTGTCCGTCGGATGCTCGCATCGCCCGCGCCTACGGCACCCATTCCGCCCGCCGCGCGCGGCGGCTGCTCGGTTATTTCGAGGAGAAGGAACTTGTGGTGGTGCATGCCGATTTCTCCGGCAAGCGCATCGTGGCGTTCCCCGATCTCGACGCGAAAACCGCACCAGGTGACGCGGATGCGGCTGAGGATGATGCCAGACTGGCGGCTGAGTAATCGCTATTCCGCCAAAATCCGCACGGCGAAGCGGATCGTCGTGTAGAGACCGACGAGGCTTAAAGCCAGCACGCAAACAATAACGGCTATGACAAGTGTCGAGGCCAATCGGTGCGGCCGTTGATAGGGGCGGGTGCTGACATCCGTTTTTACGGGAGCGACCCGGGAGAGCTGCGCCGCCGTCCATCCGCTGCGTTCGAATTCCGGCGAGGCGATAAATTCCGCCAGATGCCGTTGCCGTCTTATGGAAGAGGGCAATTGCGCCAGAAAGCGCTGCGGTTCACGCCGGTTGTTTCTCGACAGGAATATATCGATCGCTTCCCTGAAACGTTCTTCGCGCGCCCCGGAGCAGAACAACATGCGCCCCGCTTCAACGAGATCGTTCATCTCGAGCAGTACTTCGCCGTATTTTTGAAAGAGCGCCAGATCGACTTCAGGATGGCTGAGCCTGCCTTGAAGGATTTCCTTCGCTCGCCAGAGTTTCTGTTCGGAAATGGCTTGGTCAACGGGTTCAAAGGTCATTTTAAAGCAATGAATTGGAAGTTTTTAATATTGTGAAAATAGATTTTGGTCTTGGTAGTAATAATGCAGATTATAGGTTTCAGCATCAAAAAAGAAAGAGGAGGCGTCTTCGCCTCCTCAATTTACTGACAAACCTACTCACTCTCGACGTCATCCTTGGGCTTGTCCCTTAATAAAATCGAGACGTTGCAGATGCTCGGGACAGGCCCGAGCATGACGGAAGAGAGCTTTCAGGACTTTGTCAGTGGTCCGAGGAGGCGTTTCCGCCTCCTCGTCGCATATTCTTACTCGATGGCCTTCGCTTCTTTTCGCGTCGCAATCAACGAACCGATGATGCCGGTTGCAAGGATGGCGACGGTGACGCCGAGAGAGACGGCGGGCGGGATCTTGGCTATGCCGAGCATGTCGGCGACGAAAATCTTCGAACCGACGAAGACCAGAACCGCAGCCAGCGCGTATTTCAGATAGGCGAAGCGGTGGATGAGGGCGGCGAGCGCAAAGTAGAGGGCGCGCAGGCCGAGGATCGCGAAGATGTTCGAGGTGTAGACGATAAACGGATCGGTGGTGATCGCGAAGATCGCCGGGATCGAATCGACTGCGAAGATCAGGTCGGCGATTTCGACCATGATGAGCGCCAGGAAGAGCGGCGTCACGAAGGTCTTGGGTTTGCCGGTGGCCTCATCGGTTTCCTTGACGAAGAATTTCTCGCCATGCAGCCTGTTTGTCACCGGAAGGTGACTTCGCAGGAACTTCAGGATGCGGTTATTGCCGATATCCGATTCATCATGGTCGGACGAGAACAGCATCTTGAGGCCGGTGAAGACGAGGAAGGCCGCGAAGAGATAAAGCACCCAGTGGAAGTTTTCGACGATGGCCGCGCCGCCGGCGATCATGATGCCGCGCAGGACGATGACGCCGAGGATGCCCCAGAGCAGCACGCGGTGCTGATATTGGCGGGGAATGGCGAAATAGGAGAAGATCATGGCGATGATGAAGATATTATCCATCGCCAGGCTTTTTTCGACCACGAAGCCGGTGACATATTCCATCGCCGACTGTTCGCCGGACTGGTACCAGATCCAGCCGCCGAAGGCCAAGCCGATCATGATATAAAAGCCCGACATCAGCAGGCTTTCACGAACGCCGATTTCCTTGGAGTTCTTGTGCAGCACACCGAGATCGAGCGCGAGCAGGCCAAGTACGAGAGAAATGAAGACAGCCCACATCCATGTGGGGGTGCCGAGAAAATCCGTCAGGAGAAATTCCATCAGTCAACCTTTAGCCGGACGAGGTTGGCTTTGCGGATGGGGAACGTGCGTGAAGAATATACGTGGGCCCCAACCTAAAGAAACTCGACATCACGTGTTGTCCGGTAACACGCCAGAGGGGCCCGAGTTCTGATCACGATGGAGAGATGGGTGGGCGCTCAGGCTTTTCAAGGGCAGGATCGAGAAAAAAAGCGGCAGGCGTTGTTTGACAAATTTGTAAAACGTGTTTAGAAGCCGCCCCAACGCCGGGCAGTGATGTCCGGTGTGTTTTGTTGACTGCCTTGCAGTGTAATAGCTGACGTTCGGCGGTCAATATCACCGACATGTCCCGTGGTTTCTCCATTTGCATGTGAGAAGCCTGTCAGAGGCCCTGAAACGGGCTTCAGAGGAGGGCGTGTTTCCTTGAACCGGTTTGGCAACAAACCGGCATAACCTTTTGAGAAGGAAATACGATGAGCAAGCGCGAATCGGCTAAGTATAAAATTGACCGCCGCATGGGCGAAAACATCTGGGGCCGTCCGAAGTCCCCGGTAAACCGCCGCGAATACGGCCCGGGCCAGCACGGCCAGCGCCGCAAGGGCAAGATGAGCGACTTCGGCACGCAGCTGCGCGCCAAGCAGAAGCTCAAGGGCTACTACGGCGAACTGCGCGAAAAGCAGTTCCGCGCCACCTTCGACGAAGCAAACCGTCGCAAGGGTGACACCTCCGAAAACCTCATCGGCCTGCTCGAGTCGCGTCTGGACGCCATCGTCTACCGCGCCAAGTTCGTTCCGACCGTTTTCGCATCGCGCCAGTTCATCAACCATGGCCACGTCACGGTTAACGGCGTTCGCGTCAACATCGGTTCCTACCGCTGCAAGCCGGGCGACGTTATCGAAGTTCGCCAGAAGTCCAAGCAGCTCGTAACCGTTCTGGAAGCCGTTCAGCTCGCTGAGCGCGACGTTCCGGACTACATCGAAGTTGACCACAACAAGATGGTTGCGACCTACGCCCGCGTTCCGGCTCTCTCCGACGTTCCGTACCCGGTCGTCATGGAACCGCATCTGGTCGTCGAATTCTACTCGCGTTAATCGACGCGTTTCAGTATTCAGGAAGCCGCCCTTCGGGGCGGCTTTTTTGTTTGCGGGGAAGGCTTTGCATGCAGGACATTCAGGCGATCGTCGATTCCATTTACGACAGCATGGCGCCGAGGCTCGGTGAGGGGAAGGTTGCGGATTACATTCCCGAACTTGCCAAGGTCGATCCCAACCAGTTCGGCATCGCCATCACCACTGTCGATGGAACCACCTATACGGCCGGCAATGCGCTGACGCCGTTTTCGATCCAGAGCATCTCAAAGGTCTTCATGCTGACACTGGCGCTCGGCAAGGCGGGGGAAACGGTGTGGAACCGGGTAGGGCGCGAGCCTTCGGGCTCCTCCTTCAACTCCATCGTCCAGCTGGAGCATGAGCACGGCATCCCACGCAATCCCTTCGTCAATGCCGGCGCGATCGTGGTGACCGATATCGTGCTTGCCGGCCACCAGCCGCGCGAGGCAATCGGTGAGCTTCTGCGTTTCGTGCGTTACCTCGCGGACGATGACACGATCAGCATCGACGATACGGTGGCGAAATCCGAGCAGGCGACGGGGTTTCGCAATTTCGCGCTCGCCAATTTCATGCGCTCCTTCGGCAATCTGCACCATCCCGTCGAATATACGCTCGGTGTTTATTTCCACCAGTGCGCGCTTTCCATGACCTGCGCTCAGCTTTCCCGCGCTGGCCTTTTCCTCGCCAATCGCGGCCGCAATCCGCTGACCGGCCACACGGTCGTTTCGGACCGGCGGGCGCGACGCATCAATGCGCTGATGCTGACCTGCGGCCATTATGACGGATCGGGCGATTTCGCCTATCATGTCGGCCTGCCGGGCAAGAGCGGCGTCGGCGGCGGCATCATGGCGGTGGCGCCAGGCAATGCGTCCATTGCGGTCTGGTCGCCAGGTCTCAACAAGGTCGGCAATTCGGCGCTCGGGTCACAGGCGCTGGAAATGCTGGCGACGAAAACAGGCTGGTCGGTATTCGGGGCTTGATATTGCCGGCGGATGGGGGCATTGCCTGCATTAAGAACGGCAGTCGTGCCTGAGCGAGCTGATGATGAACATTCTCACCAAGATCGATGACTTTGTAGATCAGGCCGGGGCCGACCAGATCGGGTCGGATCAGGACGCGCCCGGGGAAAACGGCAGCTCGCATCCCCTGTTCGACAATGCACCGCGTTCGGTTTCCTTCAACAAGCTGCGCAAGCGGCTGTTGCGCAATGTGCGCCAGGCCTTCACCGATTTCGGTATGCTGGACGGCCAGAAGCGCTGGCTGGTCGGCCTTTCCGGCGGCAAGGACAGCTATGGGCTGCTGGCGCTGCTGCTCGATCTGAAGTGGCGCGGCCTTTTGCCGGTGGAACTGGTGGCCTGCAATCTCGATCAGGGCCAGCCGAATTTTCCCAAACACGTGTTGCCGGACTATCTGGCGAAGATTGGTGTGCCCCATCGCATCGAATATCGCGACACCTATTCCGTGGTGAAGGAAAAGGTGCCGTCCGGCGGCACTTACTGTTCGCTCTGTTCGCGGCTCAGGCGCGGCAATCTCTACCGCATTGCACGGGAGGAGGGCTGCGACGCGCTGCTGCTCGGCCATCATCGCGAGGATATTCTCGAAACCTTCTTCATGAACTTCTTCCACGGCGGCCGGCTGGCCGGAATGCCGGCGAAGCTCCTCAATGACGAGGGTGACCTGATGGTCATGCGCCCGCTTGCCTATTGCGCCGAAGAGGATATGGCGAAATTCGCGGCAGCGATGGAATTCCCGATCATCCCCTGCGACCTCTGCGGCTCGCAGGACGGGCTTCAGCGCAATGCCATGAAGGAGATGCTGGCGGATATCGAGCGGCGTATGCCCGGCCGCAAGGACGTGATGCTGAGGGCGCTTGCCCATGTCAATCCGTCGCATCTGCTCGATCCCAAGCTTTTTGATTTTTCGGCGCTTTCTGTCACCGGGGCGTCACCTGAAGAGCGTAGGGAGGCCAACTCCCCCTTATGAAGAAGTGCCCCGCCCGATGACCCTTTCCGACAAAGATATCGACTTCCTCGTTTCCACCGTTGCTGCTGCTGGTGTAGATGAAATTCTGCCCCGCTTCCGAAACCTGAGCGCCGGCGCGATCTCCGAAAAGACCTCGGCCGTCGATCTCGTCACCGAGGCCGATGTTCTGGCGGAAAAGGCGATCACCGCTGCTCTCCTTCAGCGATTTCCGAAGGCCCATATCGTCGGCGAAGAGGCCTATGAGGCGGACCAATCCGTCATTCCCGCACTTGCCGATGCGCCGCTTGCCTTCGTGATCGACCCCATCGACGGCACTTTCAATTATGCTTCCGGTTTTCCCGCTTTCGGCACGCTGCTTGCGGTCACCGTCAAGGGCGAGACGGTGGCGGGCATCATCCACGATCCGGTGATGGGCGATACCATCGTTGCCCTGAAAGGCGAGGGCGCGTTTCTCAACCGCAGGAACGGTTCGCAGGCGAAGCTCAGGGTTGCCGATCCCGCGCCATTGTCCGATATGGTCGGCATCTTTTCCTGGGGCCACAGCCATCAGGATCGCCGGCCGGTGATTGCGGCCAATATGGCCAAGATCAAGATGGCGCTGTCGCTCAACTGCTCGGCACATGAATATTGGCTCGCCTCGGCTGGCAAGCTGCATTTCATCGGCCATGAAAAGCTGATGCCGTGGGATCATCTCGCCGGCGTGCTCATTCATCAGGAGGCGGGCGGTTATACGGCCCGTTTCGACAATACGCCCTATCGGCCGGGGCAAACGGAGGGCGGCATCCTGTCCGCTCCCGACAAGGAAAGCTGGAAGATGCTGCGACGGGAAATCGTCGCCTTATAAGATCGCGCTCAAATAGAAGGATATCGCCCATGGCTCTCGAACTCGACATCGCCTCTCTTGCCAATGCGCTTCAGGAGGCGGCGGCAGTGGAAATCCTGCCGCGGTTCCGCAATTTGGGCGAAGGCGATGTGCGGATCAAGAGCGAGGCGATCGATCTCGTCACCGAGGCTGACGAGGCCGCCGAGCGGCTTATCCGCGCCCGCGTGCACGAAATCATGCCACAGGCGCTGTTCATCGGCGAAGAGGCGGTGGCGGCGGATGCCTCGCTGCTCGGCAAGCTTGCCGATGCCGATCTTGCCGTGGTGGTTGATCCCATCGACGGCACCTATAATTTCGCTTCCGGCCTGCCGCTTTTCGGCGTGATGATGAGCGTCATCTCCAAGGGCGAGACCGTTGCCGGCCTGATCTTCGATCCGATGGGCAATGACTGGGCGATTGCCGAAAAGGGTTCCGGCGCGTGGCTTTGCAGCGCCGACGGTTCGCAGACCGAGATGTCGGTCGTGCCGGCCCCGGAATTGTCGCAGATGGTCGGCATCGCCAATACCGGCTATTTCGACGTGGAGACACGGCGCAAGATCCTGACGAACCTCGCCGATGTGCGGCTCTTCACCAGCTATCGCTGCGCGGCGCATGAATATCGCCTGTTCTGCGGCGGCCACATGCATTTCCTGATGTACAACAAGCTGATGCCCTGGGACCATCTGGCCGGCACGCTGCTGTCGCAGGAGGCGGGCGCTTACGCGGCACGCCTCGACGGCTCGCCCTATCTGCCGAGCCACGTGGATGGCGGGCTGCTGCTCGCGCCGGATCAGGAGACGTGGGAACTGCTGCGGGAGAAGATTTTTACGGTTTGAGGTGCGCTCACGCGAATTTCAGCTTCTTGCCTTCACAAGCCTGCCTGCCACGTCCTCAAATCTCTCCTTCGTCATGCTCGGGCCTGTCCCGAGCATCTGCAACATCCCGATTTTGTTGACGTGATTAGATCCTTGGGACAAGCCCAAGGATGACGTTGAGTGTGAAAGCAGACTTGTCATAACATTAAGGGCGCGGAACAGAATTCCGCGCCCTTTTATTTTTCTATTGCCCCTCAGCGGGTCGGCTTGTTATGCGCCTGAAACAACACGCCCTTTTCGCCGATCAGCACGAAGATGAGGCCGACGATGGAGACGGCGAAGAAGCCCGCCACCATGGGCAGCGCCGTGCCGTCGAAAGACTGGCCGATGGCCGCGCCGATCAGCGAGCCGCCGACGGTTCCCATGAAGCCCATGACGGACGATGCGGTGCCGGCGACGTGGCCGAGCGGCTCCATGGCCAGCGAGTTGAAGTTCGAACCGATCCAGCCGAACTGGAACATGGCGAGCGCAAAGAACACGATGAAGATGGCGAAGGGCATCGGTTCCGGCCCCAGCACCTGCACCAGCAGCCAGACGAAGGTGATGGCGATGAAACCAAGCAGCGAGCCGTGCGACAGCTTGCGCATGCCGAACCGGCCGACCAGCCTTGCATTGACGAAGGACGAGAAGGCCATGAACAGCGCCACGCCCGCAAAGGCTGCCGCAAACCATGCGCCGAGCCCGTAAATGCCCTTATAGACCTGTTCGACCGAGTTGATGAAGCCAAACAGCGCCCCGAAGATGAAGGTGCTGGAGAGCGTATAGCAGAGCGCGATACGGTTGGTGAGCACGATCTTGAAACCGCCGAGGATGGAGCTTGCGGTCAGGGGGCGGATATCGTCCGGATGCAGGGTTTCCGGCAGGCGGAAATACATCCAGGCCGTCACCACGGCGGCAATGGCCGCCATGAAAGCGAAGATCAGGTGCCAGTCACCGAAAAACAGCACGATCTGGCCTGTGCCGGGCGCTATGACCGGTACGACCATGAAGACCATCATGATCAGCGACATGACTTCCGCCATCTGCCGTCCGCCATAGATATCACGCACGATGGAGACCGTGATGACACGCGTTGCCGCCGAACCGATGCCCTGAATGAAGCGCAGCATCAGCAGCCCTGAGAAGGACGGTACGAAGACCACGGCAATGGCTGAAACGATGTAGATGGCGAGCCCGACGAACATCGGCTTGCGGCGTCCGAAACGGTCCGAAATCGGTCCGTACAGAAGCTGGGCGATGCCGAAGCCGAGAAGATAGGCAGAAATCACATATTGGCGGTGGTTTTCGTTCTCGACGCCCAGCGAAGCGCCGATTTCCTGAAGACCGGGCAGCATGATGTCGATGGCAAGCGCGTTCAGCGCCATCAGCATCGCGGCAAGCGCGATGAATTCCGTGCGCCCCATCGAGCCTGCGCGCGAAGCGGTGGATTGTGAAAGATTTGTCACAGGATTGCCCCAAAAAGAACGGCAAAGGCGTTGCATGAAGCAACGCCTGGCATAAATTTCTGACAATCAGGGTGGGCCGGATGAACCGGCCGAAATCAGGCCGCGCCGCGGACGCTGATACCCTGTTCTTGGAAGTGGTTTTGAAGTTCGCCGGACTGGAACATCTCTCTTACGATGTCACAGCCGCCGACGAATTCGCCCTTGACGTAGAGCTGCGGGATGGTCGGCCAGTTGGAGTAGTCCTTGATGCCCTGGCGGATATCTGCATCGGCAAGCACGTTGATGCCCTTGTAGTCGACGCCGAGATAATCGAGGATCTGTACCACCTGGCCGGAAAAACCGCACTGCGGAAATTGCGGGGTGCCCTTCATGAAAAGAACGATATCGTTGCTCTTCACTTCGCTGTCGATCATGTCGTGAATGCCGCTCATAGGCTTATTCCTTTCACATGCGGTTCAAGGCCGCTGCTTTCTGTTTGTTCCTAGATAACATGTCGTGGCGCGATTTCCACCCGGAAAGCGTAAAAAACTGCGGGTGTGGCATCGCTGATTGCGGGTCGAAACTCCGGCTACCAGCGCGTCGTTCTCTTCGGGTAAGAAAAGTCGAGAACGATTTTTCCTATCCGCTCCCACCGTCTGAAGACTGATTGTATCAATACACCTGTTTCGCCTTCCCAAATATCGAATTCGCGAGTGTTATCGAACGTTATGGCTCGCCTGCCGCTCGGCAACGAGCAATCGTCCTCACAGTCAATCTCCATTTCGCTATAGAAACTGTTCACTTCAATATCGAGAATTAACTTTGGACTTTTCTGGTCCACCAGGCGGCAGGTGTTGCCGGTTTTGCAGAAGGCTGTGCCGGATATCCGATCAGCACCATCAAGCTCCACGACGAAGCCGATCTTGATCTCTTTGCTGCTCTTAACCTCTGCGGCACCTTGTAACGGCCCCGAAATCGCCAGTAGTAAAAAGGCGGGAAGCAGGGGGAGGCGATACATCATCGATATCGTTGTCTGCTGCGGGCAGCGGCTGTGCGCCTTTTGCTCACCTGCTTCTTGGCCGGCTTGGGTTTGACTGCGGCATTGAGCGCGGCTTCCAGAACCGAGCCGACGATACCGCCGGCGAGCGAGCCGGTGCTTTTCGTCCGGCGCGCGCGGCGCGTCTTGCGGATACCGGTCTTGGTGAGGATTTCAGACAGCGCGCCCTTGACGACGCCGTTGAGTACTTGATCGACGATGCCAGACAAATTTCCCTCACCGATAAATAAATCACATTTCCGTCGCGATTTTTACTATACGTGCATCGCCCGCTGTATCAAGCGATCCTTTCGGGTGTCTCTAGCGCGCTTTTGCTTTTCTCCGAAACGCAAAAGCGCACTATCTCTTTGTTTTTACGCATTGTCTTAACGTAAAAGCGATTGCGCTTTTACTGGAAATGCTCCGGCCGAAGGTTCATGCATGCCAGCCGTCAAGTCACGACTTGTTCTTTATTTCCCCGGTTTCGATCCGCTCGATGCGGCCGCCCATCATCTGCGTTACCAGCGGGCGGCGGCGCTGGCCGGCAAGACATGGGATGTCGATTATGCCGTGGGGCCGCTGGAGAATGCGCCCGGGGGCGAAACATTCACGGTTGAGGCCTCGGCGGGTGACTGGCGGACGCGCTCCGACATTTTCGTTTACGACCATAATGCGGTGATATCGCAATTGCGGGATGAGCCCGTCTGGCGGCAGATCTGGCTCGGTTTCAAGGCAGGTGCCGGCCTCATCGCCGAGGGCGGCGCGGCGCGTTACTTCCGCCACGCCTGGCGTTTTGGCCTGTTCTTCATCTTTCCGTTCCTGCTGATGCTTGTCGGCGGTGCGCTTGCGGCGGCGATTGCCCTGTCGCCCTTAATTTTCGCCTTACCTCTCTGGCTCTTGGCGATCAGTCTTCCCGTCGCCGCCCTGTTTTTCGTGAAGGCTTTCCTGCCGTTTGCGGAGCGGTTTCATACCCTGCATCTTTATGCGGACTGGCGGTTCGCGCTCGCGGTCGGCCGCGATGAGCCGATTGCCCGCGACTGGATCGAGGAGAGGGCAGCGCTTGTTCTGACGGCGCTGGAGCAGCCTTCGGACGAGGTTCTGGTGGTTTCCCACAGCATGGGCGCCAGCCTTGCGCTCGCCGTGATCGGCCGTGTGCTGGAACTGAAGCCGGATGCGCTGGATGGCCGGAAACTGTCCTTTGCGACCTTGGGCGGCGCGGCGCTGCAATGTGCGTTCCTGTCGAGCGCGGACCGGCTTCGCGAGAGCGTCGGTTCGATTGCGCGTCACCCGGAGGTGACATGGTTCGATATCCAGTGCCTGACCGATCCGATTCATCTCTACCGGTGCAATACCGTGGGCCTGACCGGTCACAAGGATGCGCCGCAGCCGAAGATCGTGCCGATCCGTTTCAAGCATTCGCTCTCGCCGGATCGTTATAAGAAGAACAAGCGCAACTTCCTGCGCATGCACCGGCAATATGTGCTGGGGCCGGATCGCAGATCCGGTTACGATTTTACCCTGCTGACGGCGGGGCCTTTGCCTGCCGCCTCCTTCGCCGCTCTGGATTCGCAGACGCCGCCCGTTTTGTAAGCGGTGACGACCCCTTCGGCCGGACATGAAAAAGGCCCGCGTGAGAGTATCACGCGGGCCTTGATTTATTCCGCAGGTTTCACGCTCTGCCGCAGGCGGGACAGAGACGGTCTGTTGCCGGAACCGCTTTCACGGGCGCAGTCATTCGGGAGCCGAGGTCTGCAGGGCAAGGGCATGCAGAACGCCGCCCATATTGCCCTTCAGCGCGTCATAGACCATCTGGTGCTGCTGCACGCGGGTCTTGCCCTTGAATGCTTCCGCAACGACTTCCGCCGCGTAATGATCGCCATCACCGGCCAGATCGCGGATCGTGACCTTTGCCCCGGGAATTCCCGCCTTAATCATGTCTTCAATGTCGCCGGGTTTCATGGGCATGGTGTTTCTCCTTAATTCATTCTGCGGCGAGCAAAGTTTCGCCGTCCATGAATTGAGGGAACCACGATTCATAGGCCAAGTGCAATTCTTTAATCTCGACAGCCCGCGCCGTGCCCAGCTTTACGGTGGAACCGCCGGTAACGCCGATGACCGGGCAGGAAACGCCCGCCGCCTTCGCCGCTGTCTGCACCTCGTCGAGATCGGCCTTTTTGACCGTCAGAACGTAACGGCCCTGATCTTCGCCGTAGAAGGTAAGGACCGGGTTGTGGCCTTCGACCGCGTCGATGGTCGCGCCGATGCCCGACGAAATCGCCATTTCGGCAACTGCAAGTGCCAGACCGCCCGAGGAGCAATCGTGAACGGCGGTGGCAAGACCGTCGGTGATGAGGCTGCGGACGAAATCGCCGTTGTTCTTTTCAGCGGCCAGATCGACATGCGGCGCCGGACCATCGATGCGGCCATGAATGTCACGCATGTAAACCGACTGGGCGATATGCGTGCCGAGGCCGGCAGGGGCGCCGACCAGCAGCACCACTTCGTCAGCGGCGGCGAAACGGATGCGCGCCATGCGGCCCCAGTCCTTCAGCAGGCCGACGCCGCCGATGGTGGGGGTGGGCAGGATCGCCTGACCGTTGGTCTCGTTATAGAGCGAGACGTTGCCGGAAACGATCGGGAATTCCAGCACGCGGCAGGCTTCGCCGATGCCCTTGATGGCATGGACCAGCTGGCTCATGATCTCCGGCTTTTCCGGATTGCCGAAATTGAGGTTGTCGGTTGCCGCCAGCGGCAGAGCGCCGGTTGCGGTGATGTTGCGCCAGCATTCGGCCACGGCCTGCTTGCCGCCTTCGAAGGCATCGGCCTCGACATAACGCGGTGTGACGTCGGAGGAGAAGGCGAGCGCCTTCTTGTCATGGCCTTCGACACGAACCACGCCGGCATCGCCGCCGGGAAGCTGCAGCGAATTGCCCTGGATCAGCGTGTCATACTGTTCGTAGACCCAGCGGCGCGAGGAATTGTTGGCCGAACCGACCAGCGATACCAGCGCATCGGCGATATCGGCGGCGGGGACGTCGTTTTCCGCCAGCGGCGCGGGCACCTTGGCGGGTGTCCACGGGCGGTCATATTCCGGAGCCTGATCGCCCAGTTCCTTGATTGGCAGGTTGGCGACTTCCTCGCCATTGTGCAGCACGCGGAAGCGCAGATCATCGGTGGTCTTGCCGACGATGGCGAAGTCCAGACCCCACTTGACGAAGATCGCCTTGGCGACTTCTTCCTTGGAGGGCTCGAGAACCATGAGCATGCGCTCCTGGCTTTCCGACAGCATCATTTCATAAGCCGTCATGCGCTCTTCGCGCACCGGTACGGCGTTCAAGTCAAGCTCGATGCCGAGATCGCCCTTGGCGCCCATTTCAACGGCCGAGCAGGTGAGGCCGGCCGCACCCATGTCCTGAATGGCGATGACCGCACCGGTCTTCATCAGTTCAAGGCAGGCTTCCAGCAGGCACTTTTCGGTGAAGGGGTCGCCGACCTGAACGGTCGGGCGCTTTTCTTCGATGGATTCGTCGAATTCGGCGGACGCCATGGTCGCGCCGCCGACGCCGTCGCGGCCGGTCTTCGCGCCGAGATAAACGACCGGCAGGCCGACGCCCTTGGCTTCCGAAAGGAAGATCGCGTTGGACTTGGCAAGACCGGCGGCAAAGGCGTTGACGAGGATGTTGCCGTTATAACGCGGGTCGAATTCCACCTCGCCGCCAACGGTCGGCACACCGAAGGAATTGCCGTAACCGCCGACACCGGCGACGACGCCGGCCACGAGGTGGCGGGTCTTCGGATGATCCGGCGCGCCGAAACGCAGGGCGTTCATGGCCGCGATGGGGCGAGCACCCATGGTGAAGACGTCACGCAGGATGCCGCCCACACCGGTCGCAGCACCCTGATAGGGCTCGATATAGGACGGGTGGTTGTGGCTCTCCATCTTGAAGACGACGCAGTCGCCATCGTCGATATCGACCACGCCGGCGTTCTCGCCGGGGCCTTGAATGACGCGCGGACCCTTGGTCGGCAGGGTCTTCAGCCACTTCTTGGAGGACTTGTAGGAGCAGTGCTCGTTCCACATGGCCGAGAAAATGCCAAGCTCGGTAAAGCTCGGCTCCCGTCCGATCAGGTCGAGGATACGCTGGTATTCGTCGGGCTTCAGCCCGTGGGATGCAACGAGTTCCGGGGTGATCTTGATGGAGTTTGAGATAGACATAGGTCTCACGCGGTTCGAGCCGAGGAAAGTTTCCGGTTCTTTAGCGCAAGAGGCTCCATGGCGCGACAGGAAAATGCGCCGCTTTGCCGGCTAATTGGCGGTTTATGCGGTTATTCACCCGTTGCGGGCGGTGCCCGCAGCGCTGCGGGCCGTATCACGCCACGCTTTCATAGCCGGCGGAGCCGTTATCCAGCAGGTGGCGGAGGATGCCGAAGGCATGGGTCAGCTCCTCGCGGGTGGAAGGCCCGGAAAAGCTGATGCGGACGCGGTGGAAAACCTTGTCCGTCCGTCCGGCCTTGAACTCGTCCTCGTCGTCGATCAGCACGCCTTCCTTCATCGCCGCATTGCGGAAGGTGCCGGAAAGCCATGGTTCGGGCAGTCTCAGCCACAGGAAGGCGATGTCGGGTAGCGAATTGAAGTCCAGCCCGGTAAAGACGCGCCGGGCAATCGCCTCGCGCTCATTCAGTTCGGCGATACAATCCTTGCGAATGTCGTCGGCGTCGCCACTATTGACGAGGCGCGCATTCAGTTCGGCCAGCATGAAGGGCAGGCCGCCCGTCATCATCGAGTGGGAAATACGGATGCGCGAGGAATATTGCGCGGGGCAGGCGACCCAGCCGCCGCGCACGCCGGCGGCGACGGATTTCGACAGGCCGCCGACGACGAAGGTAATGTCGGGCGCAAATTCGGCGATCAGCGGGATCGCCTCACGCGTCATCGCGCCATAAAGATTGTCCTCGACGATCCACACGCCGTAACGACGGGCGATATCGGCAATCGCGCGGCGGCGCTCTTCCGGCAGGGTGGCGCAGGTCGGGTTCTGGCCGGCCGACATCAGGAAGATCATCTTGGGATGCTGCTGGGCGCAGACGCGTTCGAAATCGTCAGGGACAATGCCGTTCTCATCCGCCTCCACCAGCGTCACCCGCCGTCCGGCAAGGGCGGCGCTGCGGCTGATGTGGGAATAGGTGACGGGTTCGAAGACGATGCGGTCGCCCGGCGCGGTCATCGCCGACATCACGCTCATCACCGCCGCATGGGCGCCAAGCGTCGAAACGATGTTTTCCGGCTTCGGCGACCAGCCGTTCTGGGAAAGCCAGCGAACGCCCGCCATGCACCAGTTGTCGGGAAAAGAGCGGGCATAATTGGTAATGTCGTGGGGATGCTCTCTGGTCACCGCCTCGATGTGCCTGGCGATCAGCACGCTCTGGCCGACATCCGGCGCAGCGGTGGTGTTCAACCGGAATTCGGCGCTGGTATCGACGGCATGGCGCGTGCTGCCGAAGGCGGCCGTTGCCGGCTCCATGGGCAATGACGGGGCAGGGGTCTTGCGCTCATTGACATAGGTGCCGCGTCCGACCTCGCCGCTGACGAGGCCGCGCTCATGGATGAGCGCATAGGCCCGGCTGATTGTGCCGATTGTCACACCGAGATCGTAAGCAAGATTGCGCTGCGGCGGCAATTTCGAGCCGGCCTGCAGGATGCCGTCGGAAATCGCGCCTTCGATACTGTCGGCGAGCCGCAGGTAAATCGGGCCGTCGCCCTCGGTAATGTCGGGAAGCCAATTTGTCATGGTGACAATTTATGCATTGTATCTATCCTCAAGTCAATTGTATTTATTGTCTGCATTGAATGAGGCTAAACGCACGGAGACAATAGGTGCAATATGCGCAAGATGGATCAATACCTTTCGACAGCGGATACACTCTATCCTGATGGCTACGAACGGGAACGCGTGTTCCGCGATGCCGGCGACATGGTCGCACCGGCGCCCTTTCCGGCCACGATCGCCCGCACGCTTATTGGTCGCCTGATTGCGGGCGTATCCTCATGGCAGCGGAAACGTCAGGGACGTTTCGCTCTGCGGGAACTTTCGGACGATCTGCTGGACGATATCGGCGTTACGCGGGATGAAGCCTTGAAGGAGGCGGCGAAATCCCGGCTCTTTTCCTGGCCGCCGCGGCCGCTTTGATTTTTTGTCGGAGAGCGGCGCCTTCTTTCCCCGGCGCCAAGCAGCCATTCGGCAACCCGCCACGCCAATCCCAACCGGCGCTGGCGGGTTTTTTTATGCCGGCCGCGTTCTCACGGGGTGCCGGTGCCTGTGGATCAGCAGCCTTTGCCGCCGGTCGCCCAGCGCTTGACGTCGGTTGCGATGCGGCCGGAAAGGGCTTCGTTCATCACGGGGCCGAAAGCATCGAGCTTTGCCGGGTTGCCTTCTGCCTGAACCACCAGCATGGGGCGCGATTCCGGGCTGTTGCGCGGCACGAGCAGGATGCGCGGACGGCCGGAGAAGGAGTTGAGTTCCGGCGCCAGGCGATAGGCCTTGAACGCCGCGTCGCCCGATTTGAACCAGCAGGCATTCGCGCCAAGCGCGATCCGTTCCATGGTCGGCAGGGCCGCGCGGGAGACGGAGGAGGAAGGCTGCGGTTTCGGTTGGCAGGCTGCGAGTGCGGCGGCAGCGAGGATCAGTCCGGTGGCTTTAAAGGCATCGTATCGAAGAATGCGGGGCATCAGGTCATCCAGAAGAAAAGCCGAAACATAGCCGGAAGCCGGCATCAAAAAAGGCGGGCTTGAAACCCGCCTTGGTCTATCAGGCTGCGATGACGCCAAGCGCCGAAGCGAAGAGGCCGCGGCCGTCATTGCCGCCATGGGCGGCTTCGATCAGGTTTTCCGGGTGTGGCATCATGCCGAGAACGTTGCCCTTGGTGTTGATGACGCCTGCAATGTCGTTCAGCGAGCCGTTGGGATTGGTGCCCTCGGCATAACGGAACACCACCTGTCCGTTGCCTTCAACCGACTTCAGCTCATCCGCATCAAGGAAATAGTTGCCATCGTGATGGGCAACGGGGCAGCGCAGGATCTGGCCCTTGTCATAGGCGCGAGTGAAATCGGTGTCGTTATTGGCGACTTCGAGCTTCACTTCGCGGCAGACGAATTTCAGCGAGGCGTTGCGCATCAAAGCGCCCGGCAGCATGCCGGCTTCAACGAGAATCTGGAAGCCATTGCAGACGCCGAGAACCTTGACGCCCTTTTCGGCCTTTTCGCGAATGGCCTGCATGACCGGCATGCGGGCGGCGATGGCGCCGCAACGCAGATAGTCACCATAGGAGAAGCCGCCCGGGATGACGATCAGGTCGACGTCGGGAATATCCGTTTCCGTCTGCCAGATGGTGACGGGCGCGCTTCCGGAGATTTTCGTCAGCGCCGCGATCATGTCGCGGTCGCGGTTGAGGCCGGGAAGTTGGACGACAGCGGATTTCATCGGAGCGGCTCCTGGGCTTCAGAGGATGGCGATGGCGTAGTTTTCGATGACCGTATTGGCCAGAAGCTTTTCGCACATTGCCTTCAGGTCGGTCTCGGCCTTGGCCTTGTCGGCGCCTTCCAGCTCCAGGTCGAAGACCTTGCCCTGACGGACATGGCCGACGCCACCGAAACCGAGGCTGCCGAGCGCGCCTTCGATTGCCTTGCCCTGCGGATCGAGAACGCCGTTCTTCAGCGTAACAGTCACCCGTGCCTTGATCACCTGATCTTCTCCTGATTTTACCCTTGCGGTGTCGATATTATTTCACGAGGCCGATATTACTTCACGAGGACAGGGCCGGTGCCGCGGATCGGTTCGTTTTCATTGATGATGCCGAGACGGCGCGCGACTTCGGAATAGGCTTCGAGAAGCCCGCCCATGTCGCGGCGGAACAGGTCCTTGTCCATCTTTTTCTGGGTTTCGATGTCCCACAGGCGGCAGCTATCGGGCGAAATCTCGTCGGCGAGGATGATGCGCATCATGTCCCCTTCGAAAAGGCGGCCGCATTCGATCTTGAAATCGACGAGCTGGATACCGACACCGAGGAACAGGCCGGAGAGGAAGTCGTTGACGCGGATGGCGAGCGCCATGATGTCGTCAAGCTCGGCGGGATTGGCCCAGCCGAAAGCCGTGATGTGCTCTTCGGAGACCATCGGGTCTTCGAGCTCATCGGACTTGTAATAGAATTCGATGATAGAGCGGGGCAGAACCACGCCTTCCTCGATGCCGAGGCGCTTCGACAGCGAGCCGGCAGCGACATTGCGCACGACGACTTCGAGCGGGATCATCTCCACTTCCTTGATCAACTGCTCGCGCATGTTGAGGCGGCGGATGAAGTGCGTGGGAATGCCGATCTTGTTCAGATGCGTGAAGACGTATTCGCAGATACGGTTGTTCAGCACGCCCTTGCCGTCAATGACTTCATGCTTCTTCTTGTTGAAGGCGGTCGCATCGTCCTTGAAGAACTGGATAAGCGTGCCTGGCTCCGGACCCTCGTAGAGGATCTTGGCCTTGCCTTCGTAAATACGGCGGCGACGGTTCATAATTGCAGGTCTCTTGGTTGACGCCGATTCTGGTGGCGTTGCGTTTGGTCTTTGAAGCGGTCCCATAAAGGAAAAGAGTGCATTCTACAATGCGGCTCGCATATTTCCCTTCAATTCTTGTGACAGGCCGGGGAAACCGCTGCGCCTTGAAATGAGGCTTCCGGGGTTGATCGAAGGGGAGGCGGTCCGCAGTGCCGGCGCCGTCAGGGCTCGACAGCCTTCAGGCGGCTCAAAAACTGCGCGAAGACCATACCGCCTTCCGGCCACGGACCATGGCCCGACTCGGTGTTGATATGGCCGGACATGCCGGCGTCGATCAAAAGCGAGCCCCAGGCGGCGGCAATGTCATCGGCATGTTCATAGGAGCCGAAAGGATCGTTGCGGCTGGCGATGGTGATCGCCGGGAAAGGCAGCGGGTCGCGCGGGTAAGGCCCGAACGTCATCAGGTGCTTCGGCCGGATATCGGGATTGGCGACATCGGGCGGCGCGACGAACAGCGCGCCGGACACCTTCTTGCCGATTTCCGGCAGGGCGTGGATGACGGTCGGCACGCCAAGCGAATGGGCGACGAGGACGATGGGTCTGGTGGAGGCATTGACCTCTTCCACCAGCCGGGCGACCCAGTCTTCCTTCACGGGTTTGGACCATTCGGCCTGCTCGACGCGGCGGGCGGTGGAAAGCTTGCGCTCCCAGCGGCTCTGCCAGTGGTCGGGGCCGGAATTGGTATAACCGGGGACGATCAGGATATCTGCTTCTGAAACTTTCATGCGCCCATATCTGTGTTGTGATGCCGCCGCGATCAAGGTCGCGGCGGCATTAACTTCAAGGTCTCAAACTCAGTTCAAGTCTCAGGCGTTTCCGAAGACGCGGGTGAAGATCGTGTCGACATGCTTGGTGTGGTAACCGAGGTCGAACTTTTCGCGGATCACCTCTTCGGGAAGTGCGGCGCGCACTTCCTCGTCGCCCAGCAGTTCTTCAAGGAAATCGGCGCCCTGTTCCCAGACCTTCATGGCGTTGCGCTGTACCAGACGGTAAGCGTCTTCGCGGGAGACGCCAGCCTGCGTCAGCGCCAGGAGAACGCGCTGCGAATGCACGAGGCCGCGGAACTTGTTCATGTTCTTCAGCATGTTGTCCGGGTAGATCACCAGCTTTTCGATGACGCCGGCCAGACGGTTCAGCGCGAAATCGAGAGTGACAGTGGTGTCGGGGCCGATGGCGCGCTCAACGGAGGAGTGGCTGATATCGCGCTCGTGCCAGAGCGCAACGTTTTCCATTGCCGGGACGACAGACATGCGCACCAGACGGGCAAGGCCGGTCAGGTTTTCGGTCAGAACCGGGTTGCGCTTGTGCGGCATGGCGGACGAGCCCTTCTGGCCCGGCGAGAAGAATTCTTCCGCTTCCAGAACCTCGGTGCGCTGCATGTGGCGGATTTCGATGGCGACGTTTTCGATCGACGAGGCGATGACGCCGAGGGTTGCGAAGAACATGGCGTGGCGGTCGCGCGGGATGACCTGCGTGGAGACTGGCTCGGGAATGAGGCCGAGCTTGGCACAGACATGTTCTTCGACGCGCGGGTCGATATTGGCGAAGGTGCCGACGGCGCCGGAGATCGCGCCCGTGGCGATTTCCGCACGGGCATTAACGAGGCGTTCGCGGTTGCGGTGCATCTCGGCATAGAAGCGGGCGAAGGTCAGGCCCATGGTGGTCGGCTCGGCATGAATGCCGTGGCTGCGGCCGATGCGCACCGTGTTCTTGTGTTCGAAGGCGCGGGTCTTCAGCGCCGCCAACACCCGGTCCACGTCGGCGAGCAGCAGATCGGCGGCGCGCACGAGCTGGATGTTGAGCGTGGTGTCGAGCACGTCCGATGAGGTCATGCCCTGATGCACGAAACGGCTGTCGGGACCGACAAATTCGGCAAGATGGGTGAGGAAGGCGATGACGTCATGCTTGGTGACGGCTTCGATTTCGTCGATGCGGGCGACGTCGAAGGTGGCGCTGCCGCCCTTTTCCCAGATGGTCTGGGCAGCGGACTTCGGGATGACGCCGAGTTCGGCCAGTGCGTCACAGGCATATGCCTCGATCTCGAACCAGATGCGGAACTTTGTTTCCGGCGACCAGATGGCGACCATTTCCGGCCGGGAGTAACGAGGGATCATGGCAATGACTTTCTTTGTGGAGGAATTTTGCTGCCCGTTTAGCAAAGTGTTCCGGTAATCTCAATCTATCAAGCTACATGCCTCTGTTGCTCGTTGCGCACGTCGGCAGAGGATTGCGCCCGCAGGCAGGAGCGGAACGATGGCAAAGGGAAAATATAAGCCAGGGCCGAGAATGCAGAACTGGTAAATCGCGCCGAGCGATGTGAAGAGCTGCTGGAAAAACCAGATGCGGGAGAATGCCGGCGCGTGCCATTGCGCATAGAAAATACGGTACTCGAAAGCGAAAAACGCCGCCGCAACTGCCAGCGTGAAAAAAGCGATGGCAAGACAGGCCGCCGCAAAACGCAGCGGCAGGGCGGCGGAAGCAGGGAGGAAGTGCAGCGCCGCCATGGCCAGCAGCCAGCCGAAAAGGCCGCCCGCGAAGAAAAGCATGATGATGTCGGTGGCATGGTCGGTTTCCAGCCGGTTCCTGACATAGAGGCCGATGGCGGCGGCGGCGCTGGAACAGACGGCCCAGACAAGCGCGCCGAGCAGCGGAAACAGCGCTGCCGAAGCCGTGTCACGGAAACCCCGCCTGTCGCTTTCCATGCCGATCCCCCAACGCCTTGCCGTGCCCCCTTCGGCGGCGGCGATTATGTCCGCGCGGCTTCCGCTGCGTGGCGCAGTTGCGCGACCGTCTTGCGGTAGTCGGCAACGCCGTCGCCCTTGAAGATGGCCGAGCCGGCCACCAGCGCATTCGCACCGGCGGCAACGATCGCGCCTGCGGTTTCAGCCGTCACGCCGCCATCCACTTCGAGTTCGATCGGCCGGTCGCCGATCATGGCCTTTGCCGCGCGGATTTTGTCCAGCATGGCCGGAATGAACTTCTGCCCGCCGAAACCGGGGTTGACGCTCATGATCAGGACGAGATCGACGTCATCAAGCACGTTTTCGATGACCGAAAGCGGTGTTGCGGGGTTGAGCGTCACGCCGGCCTTTCTGCCGAGCCCGCGGATCGTCTGCAGCGAGCGGTGCAGGTGAGGCCCGGCTTCGGCATGCACGGTGATGCTGTCGCAGCCCGCCTTGGCGAAGGCTTCGAGGTACGGGTCGACGGGTGCGATCATCAGATGGCAGTCGAAGAACGCCATACTGTGCGGCCGCAGCGCCTTGATGACATCCGGCCCGAAGGAGATGTTGGGGACGAAATGGCCATCCATCACATCGAGATGAATCCAGTCCGCGCCCGCTTCCGTGACATCGGCGACTTCCTGTCCGAGCTTGGCGAAATCGGCAGCCAGAATGGACGGGGCTATGCGGATGGGCAGGGACATGGGGCAAACTCCTCTCGACGCGTTGCGTAAGCTGCCTTTAACACCAAGTATCGGGGTTTGAAACGGCCGGTCGCGCGGTTGCCGGCGGTTTTCAGCTGCGTTTCCTCGAATTTTCGGCGGCGCGGGTTTCGCCTATTGTCTTTCGGCCTTATCCGCCGGTTCGAAGCGCTGGCCGTTCCATCGCTGCAGGCGATAGGGATTGTCCGAAAGGTCATGCGACGGGTTGAAGCCGAGATCGCCGAGAACGGTTTTGAAAAGGGTGCCGCCCGCCAGTATCTCCGGCGCGCGTTTCGACTGCGCCTGTGTGGCTTCCGCAAGGGCGGCGGTGAGTTCCGCTGCCGCATAGGCCGGCAGGACGTAACCTTCCGGCTCGATACCGGCGCCGCGCAGTTCGCCGGCAACCGCCTGGGCCGATGGCAGGGTATCATAGGCCGGGCGGGTGACCGCCAGCACATTCGCGGCCAAAGGGACCGGATTGTTGGCCGCATTCATGGCATCGCCGCCCATGAGGGTGAGGGGAATGTTCTCCGACCCGGCGTCTCTGGCAATGATGGCGACGTCGTTGCGTTCCGCGCCGACGAAGACATGGGAAATGCCGGTGCGCGCCAGCCGGCGCACCAGCGCGACCTGCTGTTCCTGGTTGGGACGCATCGTATCGGCAAGGGTGGGCTTCAGGCCGTTTTCCTCGAGCGACGAGCGGATGCGGTCGACCAGCTCGCGGCTGTAGATCGTGCCGTCATCCACAAGTCCGATGGAATGTCCCTTCCAGTCGCGCAGGATGATCTCCGCGATCCTGTCCGATTCGGCCCTGTCGGACGGGGCGAGGCGAAAGAGCGGCCAGCCGTATTTCAGGGCGTCTTCCATCAGGATCGGCGCGCGGCTGGAAAGCGTGATGGCGGGAATGGCGGCCGCTTTCAGCGGCGGCAGAACATCCTGAAGCGTTTCGGTGCACAAGAAACCGATTGCGGCGCTGACCTTGGCGGCCACTAGGCCATCGGCAATGGCGCCGCCGCTGCCTTCTTCGCAGCTTTCATGGATTTCGACGACATCCAGCCCGAGCTTTGCCGCCGCCGCCTTCGCACCCTGCCGTACCTGCTGCCCCAGGAGTTCGTAAGGACCGCTCTGGGGCGCAACAATGCCAATCGATGCCGCGCTTGCTGAGCCCGCAAGGGCAAAACCGGCGATGATCGTTAGCAGGCGAAGTGAAAGCATGACGTGATAGAAATCCTGTTGTCCCGGCTTGATGTTTATCGGCAACAACCGGTTTTCCAAAGGAAAAATCGCCGATGCTCCATCATATTCGCATATCGCCATCCGGGGGACGGTGGATTTGCTCTGAAGTTGTCCGATTTGAGAGCGCGGGTCGTCGTCGCAGCTTGTAGTTGTTGCCGTTCGATATAATTGCGCACCATGTTTTTATTGAAGGATTATTTTTGCCGACCAGCAATTCGCTCCTGCGCCGGATGGGTGGAGAAGTATTTCACATCATTGTCGCGGCGGGCGTTACTTCATAAATCCATTACATGTGGCGTGTATAAGCACAGTTTAGAAAAAGTCGGTCCGCGTTTCTGCTTTTTAAAGTGCAGCACAAAAAGATGCACATTTTATTTTCATATTTGTAATTTATTGATATATAACGTAAATATATAAACCTTCCCATCGTTCACCTCTTTTCCGCCATGTTTTTTTCGCATTTGCGAGAAGATTTGCTTGACGGAAAGTAAATGATTGGCTTAGATATAACTGTTTCAGGGGACGACTGAAATTGGCCATAACAGGCCTCGGAAAGTGTTCCGATTATAAGCACTGCCAGACTATATTGAATTTCATATTCTATTTTTTTTATTACGTATAAACCGCTTCGGGAAACTGGGGCGGTTTTTTACATGTAGCTAATTTAAGCAATTTAAAATTGAATTAGAAAAGCCCCGCGCAAAGACGTTCTTTCATTCCTGAATTTACAGAAAAGATATCGCGCTGAGTGGGTGAAGCCGGCTCCGGCATATTGATCGCGTGGCTGTTTGAAAATGCCCGTTGACGGCTGTTGTCACCCGCAAGCGAGTTCGCCCAGCCGCTTTTGCGGCTTTATTTCAGGGCTGCGAGGGCGTCTCTTGCAAAGGCGGAGATGGGTTCGGGAAGCTTATCCGGATCGAACCAGCCGATGGCGGAAAGCTTGTCGGGTTCGGTCAGTGCCGGCTCACCCTGCGCATCGCGCGTGACGAAGATCAGCGAAACCCAGTGGTGACGGTCTTCCGTATCGATGAATTCGCTATGGCAGAGGAATTCGACGGTGCCGATCTTGAGCCCGGTTTCCTCTTCGGCCTCGCGGCGTGCTGCGGCGAGGGAGGTTTCAAGGTGATCGACCTTGCCGCCCGGAATGCTCCAGTATCCGGCTTCCGGCGCCTTCAGGCGCCGGCATAAAAGCACGCGGCCATCACGCATGATGGCGAGGCCGACGCCGACACCCGGAAAATCGAGACCTGGCCTGGCGGTCGGCGTCATGCTGTCCATTCCCGCGGTCAGGCCTTGGCGTTGGCCACGATCAGCATGAAAGCGGGGATGTCGTCGCCGAAACCAACCGGTGTCGGGCCATCGTCGTGGTCACGATAATGGCGGCGGCGGTCCCGGTTGTCGTCATTGGCGTGCAGCGGATTGCGGCTGTTGCGGTCGGAATTGCGCGGGGTCTTTTCCTGCTTGCGTTCTGCTTTCACCTTGTCGTCTCCATGAGCCGCGATGTCCGTGTCCGCAGCGGATTGTGCACCCTGATTGATGTTTTCGACCGGCGCTGCGTCGCGACGGTTGCGGTCGCGGCCCCTGCCGCCCCGTTCCTTGCCCCGGCGGCCGGAGTTGCTTTCAAAGCTTTCCATCGGCGCGGGAAGGGTGGAGAGGTCACCGTTCTGCCACTCGATCTTTTCGCCGATCAGCTTTTCGATCGCGTCGAGATACTTTGTGTCGCTCCTGGTGACGATGGTGAAGGCCTTGCCCGAGCGGCCGGCACGACCGGTACGGCCGATGCGGTGGACATAGTCTTCCGAATGAATGGGAATATCGAAGTTGAAGACGTGGCTGACATCGGGGATGTCCAGGCCGCGTGCGGCAACGTCGGAGGCGACGAGCAGCTTCAGATTGCCGTCCTTGAAGTTCTGCAGCATCGTGGTGCGCGAACGCTGGTCCATGTCGCCATGCAGCGCGCCGACGGAAAAACCGTGACGGTCGAGCGAACGGAAGAGGTCGGCCACATCCTTCTTGCGGTTGCAGAAGATGATGGCGTTCTTCAGTTCGGCTTCTTCGGCGCGGACGAGATCGCGCAGCACGGCGCGCTTTTCATAGTCCTTGTTGTGCGCGGCGACGATGCGCTGGGCAACGGTCTTTGCCGTGGAGGAGGGCTTGGCGACCTCGACACGAACGGGGTTCTGCAGGAACCGGTCGGCCAGCTTCTGGATTTCCGGCGGCATGGTGGCCGAGAAGAACAGCGTCTGCCGGGTGAACGGGATCATCTTGGCGATGCGCTCGATATCGGGAATGAAGCCCATATCCAGCATACGGTCGGCTTCGTCGATGACGAGGATTTCCACGCCGGTCATCAAAAGCTTGCCGCGCTCGCAATGGTCGAGAAGGCGGCCGGGGGTGCAGATCAGCACATCGGCGCCGCGCTCAAGCTTGCGGTCCTGGTCTTCGAAGGAAACACCGCCGATGAGAAGGGCGACGTTCAGCTTGTGATTCTTGCCGTATTTCTCGAAGTTCTCCGCCACCTGCGCTGCCAGCTCACGGGTCGGCTCGAGGATCAGCGTGCGCGGCATTCTGGCGCGCGCACGGCCCTTCTCAAGCAGGGTGAGCATCGGCAGAACGAAGGACGCGGTTTTGCCCGTGCCGGTCTGTGCGATACCGCAGATATCACGCTTTTCCAGCGCCGGCGGAATGGCGCCAGCCTGAATGGGTGTCGGCGTCGTGTAGCCGGCATCTGCAATAGCGGAAAGAACTTTTTGGCTCAGGCCAAGATCAGAGAATGTTGTCAAAGGAAGAACTTTTTCCGTTCTGGTTCGGTAAGAACACCTGCGTGCCGCGACGGCACTTGCAAAGACTTGGCGCGGGGATATGCCCAAATTGCCGGAAAGTCAAGGAAACAACGGGAAAAGCGCGCGAAACAGCGGGGTTCGGGCGGGGCATCTGGGCCTTTGGTGCAGATTTCAGCGATTTATCGTAAAAAGCGCAAAAAAAGCATTAAAATCGGGCTGCTATTTTAAATAGGTTTTGAGTTCCGTTCCGGCGATCAGGAACCGCATCGGATCGACCGGCGTATCGTTGCGGCGCACCTCGTAATGCACATGCGGACCGGTGGAGCGACCGGTGCTGCCGGCGCGGCCGATGACGTCGCCTGCCTCGACCCTGTCGCCGGCTTTCACCAGAATCGCGGAGAGATGGCCGAATCGCGTCGACACGCCCTGGCCGTGATCGATTTCTACCATATTGCCATAGCCGCCGGAATTTTCCGCGACCGTCACCTTGCCCGCGCCGGTGGATTTAACGTCGGCACCGGTTTCGGCGCGAAAATCGATGCCGGTATGCAGGGCCGGGCGGCCGAGAAACGGATCCATCCGGTTGCCGAATCGGCTGCTGATCGCCCGGCCAGGGGCCGGGTTGCCGAAGGGCAGGGTGGTCGCGGTTTCCTTGACGATGTCGAGCCGGTTCAGCGCGTTGTCGAGATTGGTGAGCGAGAGGTTGAAAGGATCGGTGTCACCGCGCTCGGGGTCGGCATAGGGGCCGCCTATGTCGTCATTGCCGTTCTCTTCGATTTTCAGGCCCGCCTGCCGGATGATGTCCTGCATCGCATTCGCCTTGTCCTCGGCGTCGCTGGTCAGTCTGGCGATGCGCGATATTTGCTGGCGTTCGATATCCTTCAGCGACAGGGTCACCTTGGAAAACACCCGGTCGGCCCGGTCGGATGGCGTTTCGCCGGATTCGGGTACATAGGCGGCGTGTCTGTCCGATGCGGTGGGCTTTTCCGTCTGCGGCTTGCGGGGCGTCATCAGCTTTTCAATGGCCGAAAGGCCGCCGGAGAGGTCAGCGCGTTTTTCCGGCGCCATGGCGTTTGAAAGAGACGAGGGCGCGGCCGGGGAGGCGGCGATGCCGGAATTTTCGGCGCGCTCCAGCAATTCGCTCATGCGGCCGTGCCGCGAGGTCAGCGCCGCCTGCTGTTCCAGCAGCTTTTCCACTTTCTTTTCAACGACCTGCTGATCGAGCAACTGCCGGGAGGTGACACGGTCCACCTGAGCTCTCAGCGCTGCAATGCGGTCTTCATAGTCGTTCTGCATGCGGGTCTGGCGGGCCATGGTCGCGCCGATCAGATCGTCGCGTAAAATGAGATAGCCTGTGGCTCCGAGATAACCGAGCGAGAAAAGGCCGATCGTGCAGCCGGCAAGCGCCGCCATCCACGGACGGATGGTCATGTGCCGCACCCTGTCGCCGCGCGCGAGAATGAGCACGTGCGGCTCACGCTTTTTGCCGAATACCCGGTTTTCCGCCGTATCAGTCACAATCTCTCTCCGGACTGGCCGATTTCTTAAGGGAAATCATAATTCGTTAAGGTTAACGAAGTTTTGCCGGAGAGGCCTTTTGGCGATGTCGGCTATTGGCTGACGGATGTGAGCGAGCGATAAAAGGAAGGCGTCAGGCCGGCCTCGGCGCGGGCAATATCGTTGAAGGGCGGTTTCAAAGGGCCGCGGAAATTGGCGCGCACCAGCTGCCTGAAGGTTGCGGCCGGGTCCTTCTTTTCACGCGCGCACAGGAACCGGAACCATTTCGCGCCGATGGCGACATGGCCCTTTTCGTCATTATAGATGATGTCGAGAACGGCGGCGCTTTTGAGATCGCCGGTCTCACGCATCTTCGCCTGCAGGGAAGGGGTGACGTCCAGTCCGCGCGCTTCCAGGATGAGCGGGACGACGGCGAGCCGCGCAGTGAGATCGTTGCGGGTGGAATGCGCGGCCTGCCAGAGCCCGTCATGGGCCGGGAGATCGCCATAGTCGGCGCCGAGGCTTCTCAGCCTGTCCCGTACCAGCCTGAAATGTTTCGCCTCCTCGAAGGCGACCTGCATCCAGCCGTCGAAAAAGGAATGCGGCACCGGCTCGCTGGCATAACGCGCGACGATATCGAGAGCGAGATCGACGGCGTTGAGTTCGATATGGGCTATGGCGTGCAGCAGCGCGATGCGGCCCCTGACGCTGTGTAGGGAGCGGCGTTCCACGGCGGTCGGCGGCACGAGTTCCGGCTTCTCGGGCCTGCCCGGCCGCTCAGGCAGCGGCGGGTCGAGAGGCGAGCGCAGCGACAGGCGGCGCTCGAACCAGCGTGTCGCCGTTTCCTGCGCGAGTGCGGTCTTTCTGTCGAGATCGGCGCTCACGATGGCATCCGTCGCGCCGCCTCGCAGCGAGATGATTTTGAACGGGGGCGTCACGACGGGTTGGTCCCTCAGAGCTTCTTCAGGGCCTCGAGAACGGCCTGGGCGTGGCCCGCGACCTTCACCTTGTTCCAGATTTCCGCGATTTTTCCATCCGGGGCAACGAGGACGGTCGTGCGTTCGACGCCCATGTATTTTTTGCCATACATGCTTTTTTCCTTCCAGACGCCATAGGCTTCCAGAACCTTCCTCTCCTCGTCGGAAGCGAGCATGACGGAAAGCGAATGTTTTGCCGCAAACTTGTCGTGGCTTTTGACGCTGTCGGGCGAAATGCCGATGACGACGGCATTGGCTGCCTCGAATTCGCCCCCCAGCGCGCTGAAGTCGATGGCTTCTGCGGTGCAGCCGGAAGTATCGTCCTTCGGGTAGAAATAGAGGATGACGGCCTTGCCTTGCAGTTTGGACAATGTCACCGTCCCTTCACCGTTGCGGGGCAAAGTAAAATCGGGAGCCGGGCCGCCAATCGTCAAGTCTGTCATAATCTACCTTTCTTTCGCCGGGATGTTGAGGAAAAGTCGCCACATTCGATATATAGCGAAACCGCGCGTCGTCCAGATCACTATTTAGATTTCAGGTCGAAACGATCTTAAATCTCAATCGTTATCCGGGCTAAAGAATTAAAGCGGGATTCCGGACGAAAACCGCTTACACTTTTCGCCATCCCGCTTCGGTGTTGCGGCGAAACAAAGCTATTCAAGGGCAAACACGGGCGTATGGCTGAAGTCAGGGGTGAAAAGGTCAAGTTCGGCAGACGCGATATCATTGCGCTGCACGATCTTCCTTCGGCGCAGGCCGAAGATCCCATCATCGTTCATTGCCCGGCGCCGCGCTCCATGGTGCGTGCCTTCATCAAGATTTTCGCAGCGCTTTTCGTGCTGGCCTTCCTGTCCATCGGCGGCATCATTCTTTCCGTCGAGACGGGATCGATCGATGCGACGCTTTCCAGCCAGGCGCAGCAGGCGCTGGAAAGGGCGCTCGGCCCCCATTACAGCGCGCGGATCGGCTCCTCGGCGATCAGGTTTTCCACCGGGCTGCGCCTTGCGCTGGTGGCGGAGGACGTGGATATCATCGAGAAGGAATCCGGCCAGCATATGAGCCGGGCGCGGGCAATCGGCATGGCGCTCGATCCGCTTGCGCTTCTTACAGGCCGCGTCTCGGTGGAGAGCCTCGAGGCCGACGGGATGGAGCTCGATACGGCGCTTTTGCCCAAGGGTAATGGGTTCGATCTCGCCAGCGTCAAGCTCGACGCCGTGCCGCAGCAATTGCAGGAGGCCTTCGGGCAGCTCGACAAGCTCGCTCAGGCTTTTCTGAGCAGCGGAACCGAGGAAATCGATATTTCCAGCGTTTCGGTTCACCTGCCGCCCGGAGAATTGGGCAAGCCGCGCACCGTCGAAGTGCGCGAATTGTCGCTGACGCCCGATCAGCAGGGCGGATATTCGCTCGATGGAGAAACGCTGTTTAACGGTGAAATTGCCAGCGTGTCGCTGCAGACTTCGGGATCGGGTGGTCGGATAGACGGTTTTGAAGCCCGCATCGACGGTTTCGATATCGGCCCGTTTCTTGAGAAATACGATCCCGACGGAAATCTCCATGAAGGCCTGAACGTCAAGACGGGTATCAATATTGTCGCTCGGCGCGCCATGGAAGGGCAGGAGCCACGGCTGGAGATTTCGCTCGGCCTCGGCAATGGAACGCTGATGATCGGCGGTGAGTCCCAGACCTTTACGGCTGGCAACGTCCATGCGCGTTATGACTTTGCCAAAAGCACCCTTGTCATCGACAATTCGCGGCTGGAGCTCGGGCGGACAATTCTTCCGGTCGCCGGTGAAATCAACGATACGGAGGACGGCTTCGGCCTTTCGCTGCGGATCGACAACGCCGTTGCTTCGTCCGAAGCTTCGGGCGAGGCCCCGGTTCCTTTCAGTCTGAAGGCGGACGGGCATTTTACGGCGGCGACGAAGCAGCTCGACGTTCCCTCGCTTTACGTGACAGGCCCGCTCGGAGACATGGCGGGATCGCTGAAAATCCGGTTCGGCCAGGGGTCGCCGGAAATCAGTTTCGGCGGGCAGATTCCGAAGATGGAGGCTACGGCGGTCAAGCAGCTCTGGCCGTTCTGGATGGCGCACAAGCCGCGCGACTGGGTGGTGTCCAATCTCTACGGCGGCACCGTCACCAATGGTTCAATCGCGATCTTCATTCCGCAGGGACGGATGTGCGGCCCCGGCTGCCCGCTGGTGCTCGGCGAAAGCGAAATGCAGATCCGTTTCGATATCGACGATACGCGTCTCAATACTACCGGCGACATTCCGCCGTTGCGCGATGTCGATGCGCATTTCGATCTCGTCGGCGGCAAGATGGCCGTCGATATCAAGCGGGGGACATCCTATTTCCCGTCGAACCGGTCGCTCGCGCTGGAAAACAGCCGTTTTCTCATTTCCGCTGTTTACGACAAGCCGCTGCTCGGCAATCTCGAACTGAACGTTTCGGGCTCGGCCGATGCCGTGGCCGAACTTGCGGCGCTCAAACCCATCAATGCGCTCAAGGATACGCAGTTCAAGCCTGAGGATTTCACCGGCGATGTCAAAGCCCATGCCAACCTGACCGTTGGCCTGCTTTCCAGCCATAACCCGCCTCCACCGGTGTGGACGGCCGATCTCGATCTGAAGAACCTGTCGCTGACCAAGCCCTTTGCGGGCCACAAGGTGACTGCACTCGACGGTTTCATGACGCTGGACGACCGCCAGCTCAAACTGGAGGGCAGGGGCCGCGTGGACGACGTGCCGATGGACATCGTGATGACGGAGCCGGTGCGCAAGAACAGCGATATCGCACCGACGCTGTCGCTGAAGGCAAGCCTGAACGAAACGCAGGTTGCCAAGCTCGCTCCGGAACTTTCCACGGTCCTCGGCGGCACGACGGCGATTGAAATCGACGGCGCCGACCCGAAACGCCAGGATATCCGGCTCGATCTGACCAAAGCGTCGATCATTCTGCCAGGGCTCGGCTGGAGCAAGGGCATCGGCATTCCCGCCAGCGCCACCTTCACCATGGAAATGGGAGACGGGCGCACGACGATCAGCGACTTTTCGCTCGACGGCGACGGCTTTGGCGCTGCCGGCGATATCGCCTTCAGCAAGAACGGGCTGATTTCAGCCGATCTCAGCCGCGTGCAGCTCTCGCCCTCCGATAATTACGCCGTTTCGGTCGCCGCTTCGAAGAACGGCTATATCATCAATGCATCGGGGAAATCCGCCGATGTCAGGCCTTTCCTCTCGAAGCTTCGCAGCTCTTCCGGCAGCGGCGACGGGACGTCGCGTTCGCAGCCATCCCTTGCCATCAAGACGCAATTCGACAAGGTCTATGGGTTCAACGATGAAATCCTTGCCAATGTCAGTTCCGATGTCAGCGTGCGGGACGGCAAGGTCCGCTCCATCGATTTCCGTGGCGTCACCGGCAACGGCCAGGCGGTGGTGGCGCAGACTACCAATCGCGGGGCGACGGGAACCGTGACGCTGACCAGCAGCGACGCGGGGTCGCTCGCCCGTTTCGCCAATATCTACAGCCGCATTCGCGGCGGCCTTCTCAACCTTGCGCTGACGACCTCCAATGGCAGCGACTGGAGCGGATCGCTCGACCTGCGCAATTTCGCCGTCGTCAACGAAGCCAAGCTGCAGGACATCGTCGCCACGCCGACGGGTGAGGACGGCAGGAGCCTCAACAATGCGGTGCGCCGCAATATCGATGTCAGCTCGGAAAAATTCCAGCGCGGTTTTGCCCGGGTCGTTTACGTCAACGGCTCGGTTGCAGTGGAAAACGGCGTCGTGCGCGGCGAGCAGATCGGCGCGACCTTCCAGGGCCTGCTGAAGGACCAGAGCGGCCGTATGGACATGACCGGCACCTTCATGCCCGCCTATGGCCTGAACCGGCTGTTCGGCGAGCTGCCCTTCATCGGCATCTTCCTCGGCAATGGCCGCGACCGGGGGTTGCTCGGCATCACCTTCAAGCTCTCTGGCCAGACGGACCAGCCGAAGCTGACGATCAATCCGCTGTCGCTGATCGCGCCGGGCGTCTTCCGGCAGATTTTCGAGTTCCAATAAAAAAGGGCCGCTTTCGCGGCCCTTGGTAACGGGTCTGGCGCGGGTGTTACGCCGGGCGAACCAGAACGTGCTTCTTCTTGCCGACCGACAGCTTGATGACGCCGTCGCCGGTGATTTCACCGGAACCAACCGTCTGGCGCTCATCCGAAACGCCGATGTCGTTGATCTTCACCGCACCGCCCTGAACGTGGCGGCGGGCCTCGCCGTTCGAGCCGGCGAGGCCGGCGCGGACGATGAGCGAGAGAACGCCGAGGCCGGTATCGAGTTCGGATGTCGGAACTTCGATGGAGGGCAGGTTTTCAGCGAGTGCGCCTTCCTCGAAAGTCTTGCGCGCCGTCTCGGCCGCTTCTTCCGCCGCCGCACGCCCATGCAGGATGGCCGTCACTTCGGTCGCGAGGATCTTCTTCGCCTCGTTGATCTCCGATCCGCCAAGCGCGGCGAGACGGGCGATCTCATCCATCGGCAGCGTGGTGAAGAGTTTCGCAAAGCGAACCACGTCGGCATCTTCGGTGTTGCGCCAGTATTGCCAGAAATCATAGACCGGCAGCAGGTCCTTGTTCAGCCACACGGCGCCGGAAGCCGACTTGCCCATTTTCGCACCGGAGGAGGTGGTGAGCAGCGGCGAGGTCAGCGCGTAGAGCTGCGGCGTCCCCATGCGGTGACCGAGATCGATACCGTTGATGATATTGCCCCACTGGTCCGAGCCGCCCATCTGCAGGCGGCAGCCGGTGCGCTGGTTCAGCTCCACGAAATCGTAGGCCTGCAGGATCATGTAGTTGAATTCGAGGAAGGACAGCGACTGCTCGCGGTCGAGGCGCGTCTTCACGCTGTCGAAGGACAGCATGCGGTTGACCGAGAAATGGCGGCCGACATCGCGCAGGAATTCGAGGTAGTTGAGGCCGCGCAGCCAGTCGGCATTGTTGATCATCAGCGCCGGATTGTTGGCGCGGTCGTAATCGAGGTAGTTGGCGAAGACATGCTTGAGCGAGGTGATGTTGTCCTCGATCATGTCGATCGTCATCAGCTTGCGGGCTTCTTCCTTGAAGGAGGGATCGCCGACCATGCCGGTACCGCCGCCCATCAGCGAAATCGGCTGGTGGCCGGTCTTCTGCATCCAGTGCAGCATCATGATCTGGGTCAGGTGGCCGACATGCAAACTCGAAGCCGTTGGGTCATAGCCGATATAGGCGGTCACGGTTTCCTTGGCGAACAGTTCGTCGAGACCTGCCTCATCGGAGATCTGGTGAATGAAGCCGCGCTCATCGAGCGTGCGGAGGAAATCGGACTTGAACCTGGACATAACCTTTTACTTTCTGGTTTGATCTTTGCGGCCATCGAAAACCAATGACCGTCGCGGCTTTATCATTGTTTTTTGAAATGTGCACCCGTTTCGGCCATGAATGTCGGGATTCACTTCGTGATGATTCGTGATTGCAGGGGAGCGGCAGGTGGGCGAGGTCAAAACGGCAATCGGGCTGATGAGCGGCACATCGATGGACGGCATCGATATCGCCCTTTTGCGCACGGATGGCGAGAGCGTGGTTCGGCATGGGCCGAGTGGGTATTTCCCCTATGATCCGGGCCTGCGAACCATCTGGCAAAAGGCGCTGACGACAGCCAAGTCCATCCGCGAACGGCGTGAGCGTCCGGGCGATCTTGATGAGGCCGAGCGCAAGCTGACGCTTGCCCATGCGGCAGCGGTGAAATCCTTTCTCCACCGTCACAGGCTTCAGCCCGGTGATATCGATCTCATCGGTTTTCATGGCCAGACGGTGCTGCACCGGCCGGATGAGGCGCTGACGGTGCAGATCGGTGACGGACCTTTGCTGGCCGAGGAAACCGGTATCGATGTGGTCTACGACATGCGTGCCAACGACATGGTGCATGGCGGGCAGGGCGCGCCACTGATCCCCGCCTACCACATGGCACTCTCCGCCAATCTGCCTGACGGGTTTGAGACGCCTGCGGTCTTCGTCAATATCGGCGGCATCTCCAACCTCACCTACATCGGTGAAGCTGGCCAGCTTGCCGCTTTCGACAGCGGTCCCGGCAATATGTTGATCGACCAGTGGATCGAAGCGCATACGGGCAAGGCTTTCGATAAGGGCGGCAGGACGGCGGCGGGCGGCAGTGTCGTTTCCTCGCTGGTGGAGCGATATATGGAAAGCCCGTTCTTTTCCGCCAATATTCGCCGTTCGCTGGATCGCGGCGATTTCGTGCCGCCGCAGAAGGGCGAGGTCTCTCTGGCGGACGGCGCGCGGACGCTGGCGCATCTGACAGGGGCTGCCATTCTGAAGTCGGCAAGTTATCTGCCGGAGGCGGCGAGGACCTACGTGGTCTGTGGCGGCGGGCGGTTGAACCCGGTGATCATGGAAGAGTTTGCTAACCTTGCCGCCAAGGTCGGTGCGCGGGTGATTGCGGCGGAGGAGGCGGGTTTTGATGGCGGCGCGATGGAGGCGGAGGCGTGGGCTTATCTGGCTGTGCGTTCGATGCGGGGGCTGCCGCTGACCTATCCCGGCACGACGGGGGTGCGGGAGCCGGTGACGGGCGGGGTGTTGGTGCGATCGGAATGACGAAGGAGGGTGGGGCTCACCCCCCTCTGCCCTGCCGGGCATCTCCCCCACAAGGAGGGAGATCAGCTAGACGCCTGCTCCTCGCCTGAAACTCTACCGTTGAATATGGCCGAAAGGTCGCCGCGATTCGATCTCCCCACCTGTGGGGGAGATGCCCGGCAGGGCAGAGGGGGGTAAGCCCCACCCGCCGGAGTTATCGAAGGGATATCAAAACTACCCTGCCAATGCTCGGCAAATCACCGAATACGCTTGGCCGCCGGTTCCGGCACCAGTTCACCATTCAGGCGACGATCAAGATAGTCCTCGCATTCGCCCATCAACTCATCCACCTTGCCGTTGAAGAAGTGGTTGGCGCCCGGAAGGGTGCGGTGGGTGATGAGGATGCCTTTCTGGGTCTTGAGCTTCTCAACCAGGCCATTCACATCCTTCTCAGGCGCAACCTTGTCGGCATCGCCATTGATGATGAGGCCGGACGACGGGCAGGGCGCGAGGAAGGAGAAGTCGTAGGTATTCGGCTGCGGCGCAATCGACATGAAACCTTCGATTTCCGGCCGGCGCATCAGAAGCTGCATGCCGATCCAGGCGCCGAAGGAGTAACCCGCCACCCAACAGCTTTTCGAATCGGGATGCAGGCTCTGCACCCAGTCGAGCGCCGAGGCGGCGTCGGAAAGCTCGCCCGCACCGTGATCGAACTCGCCCTGGCTGCGGCCAATCGAGCGGAAATTGAACCGGAGCGTCGTGAAACCGCGCTTCTGGAAAAGATAAAAGAGCTGATAAACGATCTGGTTGTTCATCGTGCCGCCAAACTGCGGGTGCGGATGAAGGATGATCGCTATCGGCGCGCTCTTTTCCTTGGAGGGTTGATAACGGCCTTCGAGGCGACCCGCAGGGCCGTTAAAGATGACTTCGGGCATTGGTACTCCGGTCGTGTTTTTTCATTCTCCAACCGCATTCTACCCATGAGAAGACTTGACGAACTGTGTCATCTTTTCTAGAACGCAGTTTAGAATAATTCGAAACTTTGCGTGTGCTTAAGCACTCGGACCGTGTCATAAGGCAAGCGCAACTGTAATTTCAAGAAAAATGCGTTTTTGCGCATGGAAGATTGGATAAAGCCTCACCGCCATGACGGTTTTGACGCGCACATATATGGACTGGAACGCCACGGCGCCGCTTCTGCCGGCCGTGCGGGACGTTCTGGTGTCTGCGCTCGACGTGGCTGGTAACCCGTCTTCCGTGCACCGCGAAGGCCGGGCGGCCCGCGCTGCCGTCGAGGCCGCTCGCCGCGATGTGGCAGCGCTTGTCGGTGCCGAGGTCGCCCATTTGACTTTTACCAGCGGGGCGACGGAAGCTGCCAATCTGGTGCTGACACCGGATTTCAAAATGGGGCGCAGCCCGGTCCGGGTGAGCCGTCTTTATGTATCTGCGATCGAGCACCCGGCTTTCCGCGAAGGCGGCCGGTTCCACAAGGATAACGTAACGGAAATTCCCGTCACGTCAGCGGGCGTTCTCGATCTCGCGGCACTTGAGGGGCTGTTGTCCTCGCATGATAAATCCGCTGGTCTGCCGCTGGTCGCCTGCATGCTGGTTAATAACGAGACCGGCATTCTCCAGCCCGTGACGGAAGCGGCGCGGATCGTGCATTCGGCAGGCGGCCTGATGGTTGTCGACGCTGTTCAGGCGGCCGGCCGTATTCCGCTCGATATCAACGCGCTTGATGCCGATTTTATTGTGATTTCGTCTCACAAGCTCGGCGGCCCGAAGGGTGCTGGCGCTCTCGTTTCGCGCGGCGAGGTGATGATGCCGAAACCGCTGATCCATGGCGGCGGACAGGAAAAGGGCCATCGTTCGGGTACGGAAAATACTCTGTCTGTTATTGGTTTTGGTGCTGCCGCCGCTGTTGCTGCTCGGAATGTCGAGGCCGAGGCGGCGCGTCTTTCCGCGCTACGGGCGCGGCTGGAAAACGGTATGCGGGTGAACGCGCCTGATGTGATCATTCACGGCGACGATGTCATGCGCGTCGCCAACACCACGTTTTTTACGCTTCCGGGCCTGAAGGCCGAGACCGGGCAGATCGCCTTCGATATAGAAGGTATCGCACTTTCCGCTGGCTCGGCCTGCTCATCGGGCAAGGTGGGCGAAAGCCATGTGCTGACCGCGATGGGGCACGATCCCAAGCTCGGTGCGCTCAGGATTTCCCTCGGTCACGCAACTGACGAGGCCGATATCGACAGGACGCTTGCGGCGTTTGCGAAAATTGCCGGACGGCGCAAGCTGTCCGGTCAGGCCGCTTAAAATGCGGCAAAGAATTGCGGAATAGCAATTTTCCGCTTGCCGGGATGTGTGAAAAGCGCCATCCCGCACCTACATGGGTATAAGCTCTGCCCCGGCCAACGGCTCGGAGCGATTTGCCCGAAGATGAATAAGGCGGCTTTCCGCCTTGATACGTTGACAAGCCACCGGACCTTGGCTCCGGCGAGATTGGAGAACGACATGGCAGCGGTTCAGGAAACGATCGATCAGGTCCGCCAGATCGATGTGGACCAGTATAAATACGGCTTCGAAACCAATATCGAAGTCGACAAGGCCCCGAAGGGCCTTTCGGAAGAGGTGATCCGTTTCATCTCGGCCAAGAAGCAGGAGCCGGAATGGATGCTGGAATGGCGTCTTGAGGCTTACAAGCGCTGGCTGACAATGGAAGAGCCGACCTGGGCGCGCGTCAGCTACCCCAAGATCGACTTCAACGATCTTTATTATTACGCCGCGCCGAAAAGCACGCCCGGCCCGAAGTCGCTCGATGAAGTCGACCCGGAGCTGCTCAAGGTCTATGAAAAGCTCGGCATTCCGCTGAAAGAACAGGAAATCCTCGCTGGCGTCGAAAAGCGTCAGGTTGCGGTGGATGCCGTGTTCGACAGTGTCTCCGTCGTCACCACCTTCAAGGCGGAACTGGCCAAGGCCGGCGTGATCTTCATGTCGATCTCGGAAGCCGTGCGCGAGCATCCGGAACTGGTGAAGAAATATCTCGGCTCGGTCGTGCCGACGACGGACAATTTTTATGCGACGCTGAACTCGGCTGTCTTCACCGACGGTTCCTTCGTGTTCGTGCCAAAGGGCGTGCGGTGCCCGATGGAGCTTTCCACCTATTTCCGCATCAACGAAAAGAACACCGGCCAGTTCGAGCGCACGCTGATCATTGCCGAAGAAGGCGCTTACGTCTCCTATCTGGAAGGCTGCACCGCGCCGCAGCGCGACGAGAACCAGCTTCACGCCGCCGTGGTTGAACTCGTGGCACTTGATGATGCCGAAATCAAATACTCCACCGTCCAGAACTGGTATCCGGGCGACAAAGAAGGCAAGGGCGGCATCTACAACTTCGTGACCAAGCGTGGCGATTGCCGTGGCAACCGCTCGAAGATTTCGTGGACGCAGGTGGAAACCGGTTCGGCCATCACCTGGAAATACCCGTCCTGCATCCTGCGCGGCGATGACAGCCGCGGCGAGTTCTATTCGATCGCGGTTTCCAACGGACACCAGCAGATCGACTCTGGCACCAAGATGATCCATCTCGGCAAGAACACGTCGAGCCGCATCATCGCCAAGGGTATCGCCGCCGGTTTCTCGGAAAACGTCTATCGCGGCCAGGTCTCGGCCCACCGCAAGGCGACCAACACGCGCAACTTCACGCAGTGCGACTCGCTGCTGATCGGCGACAAGTGCGGCGCTCATACCGTGCCTTATATCGAGGCGAAGAACTCCTCCGCGCACTTCGAACACGAGGCGACGACGTCTAAGATTTCCGAAGACCAGCTGTTTTATTGCCTGCAGCGCGGCATTCCCGAGGAAGCGGCGATCGCGCTGATCGTCAACGGCTTCGTCAAGGAAGTCATTCAGGAACTGCCGATGGAATTTGCCGTGGAAGCGCAGAAGCTGATCGGCATTTCGCTGGAAGGGTCTGTGGGATAAGTTTTCCTCGTCATCCTCGGGCTTGTCCCGAGGATCTGCTGCGGTGGCTGTTAGAATGAGTGGCTTCGTCTACATGATGTCTGACAAACCGCGCGGGGTAATTTATACCGGTGTCACGAGCGATTTATCGGGACGGGTGTGGGAGCATCGAAACGCTGAACGGAAGGGTTACACAGAAAAATATCAGGCGAAAAATCTCGTCTGGTTTGAAACCCACCCAAACATCGTTTTGGCGATCCAGCGGGAGAAATCGTTGAAGCGCTATCTTCGTGAGTGGAAAATCAAGCTGATCGAAGAGCTGAACCCAACGTGGCTCGATCTTTTTGAGCGCATTGATGAGATCGAAAACGCTTATGTGCCGCACCGGAATACGTTGGCGTCGGATGACTATAATTGACGTGATTAGATCCTCGGGACAAGCCCGAGGATGACGGATGTGAGAATTAAGAGCGACCCGCAAACCGGGTCTACGAGGCGGTCCTTGAAACCGCACCATGAACAGGAACAATACCATGCTTGAAATCATCGACCTGCACGCGAAGATCGCCGATACCGAAACCGAGATCATCAAGGGTCTCAACCTGAAGGTTGCCGCCGGTGAGGTTGCTGCCATCATGGGGCCGAACGGTTCCGGCAAGTCGACGCTGTCCTATATCCTGTCGGGCCGTGAGGACTACGAAGTCACCTCCGGTGACATTCTCTATAACGGCGAAAGCATTCTGGAACTGGATGCCGCCGAGCGCGCCGCCAAGGGCATCTTCCTTGCCTTCCAGTATCCGGTCGAAATTCCCGGTGTCGCCACCATGCAGTTCCTGAAGGTTGCGATGAACGAGCAGCGCAAGGCGCGCGGCGAGTCCGAACTGACGACGCCGGACTTCATCCGCCGTGTCAAGGAAGCGGCCGGCGATCTGAAGATCGACATGGAGATGCTGAAGCGTCCGCTCAACGTCGGCTTCTCCGGCGGTGAGAAGAAGCGCGCCGAAATCCTGCAGATGGCGCTTCTGGAGCCGAAACTCTGCGTTCTCGACGAAACCGACAGCGGTCTCGATATCGACGCCCTGAAGATCGTGGCTGACGGCGTTAACGCGCTGAAGTCGCCGGATCGCGCCACCGTCGTCATCACCCACTATCAGCGCCTCCTCGATTACATCGTGCCGGACAGCGTGCATGTTCTCTACAAGGGCAAGATCATCCGCTCGGGTGACAAGGCTCTGGCGCTGGAACTGGAAAACAACGGTTACGCCGACATCATCGGTGAAGCGGCCTAAGTCAAAGGCCAGGAGGTGATGTCCATGAACATTCAAGCTACCAACCGGCTGACGCCAGCGGAAACCGCGCTGGTCGACGCTTACACCGCCAAGTTCAGCGAATTGCCGGGCGACGGCGCTGTTGTTGCCGCGCGTGACGTGCTGTTCGACGATCTGAAGACCGGCGGTCTTCCGACCCGTCGCATCGAGGCGTGGCACTATACCGATCTGAAAAGTCTGCTGCGCGCCGTTCCGGAAGACCGGCCCGCGCCCGTTATCGAGAAGCAGGCGCCGACGGTTGCCGGTTCTCTGGTTGCCTATCTGCAGCACGGCACGGCCGATATCGGCAAGATCGAAGACATCCGCGTGTCGCGTTTTGCCGAAAGCCTGGCCGATGGTTCCGCCGCCGCCGGTCTTGCGGAAGCCAGCAAGGATGATGCGATCGGCCGTATCAACGGCAGCTTCGTGCGTGATGGTCTGGTGCTCGATATCCCTGCCGACGCCGAGATCGAAAAGCCGATCGAATTGCAGGCGGTCCATGGCGCAGGCCAGGTTCACAGCCGCTTCCCGGTTCGTTTCGGTAAGGGTTCCAAGGCGACTGTCATCGAACGTCACCTCTCGGTGGCCTCTGATGCAGCCTTCGTTTCTTCCGTTACTGACATCGTCGTTGAAGACGGCGCGGAAGTGACCTGGATCATCCTGCAGCAACAAGGTGCAGCCGATATCCATCTTGGCCAGCTGCGCATGAAAATCGGTGCGGATGCCAAGATTCGCCTGTTCATTGTCAATGCCGGTGGCAAGCTGGTACGTCAGGAGCTGCGCATCGACGTGGAAGGTGAGGGCACTGATCTCATCGTTCGCGGCGTCAACCTTCTGGGTGGCGAAACCCATACCGACGTGACGATGGTTCTCGGCCACAACGTGCCGAACACGACCTCGACGGAAGTATTCCGCAACGTGGTGTTCGACCGTGCAAAGGGCATTTTCCAGGGCATGATCCGGGTGGCGCCCGATGCCCAGAAGACCGATGCGAAGATGGCGTGCAATACGCTGCTGATGTCCGACGATGGCGAGTTCTCGGCAAAGCCTGAACTGGAAATCTTTGCCGATGACGTTCAGTGCGGCCATGGTGCGACGGTTGCCGATATCAGCGACAACCATCTCTATTACCTGATGGCGCGCGGCGTGCCGCGGGCGAAGGCACGGGCGATGCTCGTCAACGCCTTCGTCGCCGAGATCGTCGAGGAACTGGAAGAAGAAAATCTGGTAGAGGCGCTGGAGACGATCATCTCCGGCTGGCTGGAACATCATGCCTGAGAGCGAACGCGCCGCATTGGCGGCCCCTTATGACATCGAAGCCGTGCGGAAGGATTTCCCGATCCTGTCGCGCGAGGTCTATGGCAAGCCGCTGGTCTATCTCGACAACGGCGCGTCCGCTCAAAAACCGCAGGTGGTGATCGACGCCGTTTCGCATGCCTATGCCAATGAGTATGCGAATGTGCATCGCGGCCTGCATTTCCTCTCCAATGCCGCAACCGACGCCTATGAGGCGGCGCGCGAAAAGGTGCGCCGTTTCCTGAACGCCGGTTCGGTGGACGAGATTGTCTTCACCAAATCCTCAACGGAAGCGATCAATACGGTCGCTTACGGTTATGGCATGCCGAAGATCGGCGAGGGCGACGAGATCGTCATTTCGATCATGGAGCATCATTCCAACATCGTGCCGTGGCACTTCATCCGCGAGCGGCAGGGCGCCAAGCTCGTCTGGGTGCCTGTGGACGATGACGGCGCGTTCCACATCGAGGCTTTCGAAAAGAGCCTGACGGAGCGCACCAAGCTCGTTGCCATCACCCATATGTCGAATGCGCTCGGCACCATCGTGCCGGTGAAGGAAATTTGCCGCATTGCGCATGAGCGCGGCATTCCGGTGTTGGTCGATGGTTCGCAGGGCGCGGTTCACATGCCGGTCGATGTGCGCGATATCGATTGCGACTGGTATGTGATGACCGGCCACAAGCTTTACGGTCCCTCGGGCATCGGCGTGCTCTATGGCAAGGCTGACCGCTTGCGCGAGATGCGGCCGTTCCAGGGCGGCGGCGAGATGATCCTCGACGTTAGCGAAGACAATGTGACTTATAACGAACCGCCGCACCGTTTCGAAGCCGGTACGCCGCCCATCGTGCAGGCCATCGGCCTCGGTTACGCGCTCGACTACATGGACAATCTCGGCCGCGCCGCGATTGCCGCGCATGAGGCCGATCTTGCCGCTTACGCTGCCGAGCGTCTGCGAGAGATCAATTCGCTGCGCATCATCGGCAATGCACCCGACAAGGGCGGCATCTTCTCCTTCGAGCTTGAGGGCATTCACGCCCATGATGTTTCGATGGTGATCGACCGGCGCGGCGTTGCCGTGCGTGCGGGCACCCATTGCGCCATGCCGCTCTTGAAACGCTTCGGCGTCACCTCCACATGCCGGGCATCGTTCGGCCTTTACAATACCCGCGCCGAAGTAGACTCTCTTGTCGAGGCGCTGGAATATGCGCGCAAATTTTTCGCCTGATATCGGAATAAGAGATCAGGATTGAGGTTTAAGACCATGACTGCCGAAGCCACTGCAAAGACCCAGGATGCGACCGAAGCTCAGGAAAAGGTTTCGACCATTCCGCCGGATGAGCTGGCACGCCTCAGCGACGACGTGATTGCGGCGCTGAAGACCGTCTACGACCCGGAAATTCCGGCCGATATCTTCGAACTCGGCCTCGTCTACAAGATCGACATCGAGGACGACCGGATGGTCAAGATCGTCATGACGCTGACGGCGCCCGGTTGCCCGGTGGCCGGTGAAATGCCGGGCTGGGTGGAAAATGCCGTGGGCGCCGTCGAGGGTGTTTCCGGTGTCGTGGTCGAAATGACGTTCGATCCGCCATGGACGCCGGACCGCATGTCGGAAGAAGCACAGGTCGCTGTCGGCTGGTACTGACGTGATTTTGACGGGTGTCATCCCTTGATGACACTCTCAGGCGCTATTAGATTGAAATCCATAAGCATCGAGCCTTGAACTCGGTTGTCGAAGGAGAAATGAGCCCATGGGCTTTGCGATCATGACCATGACCGGAGCTGCCGCCTCGCGCGTTAAAGCAATCGTCGAAAATTCCGGACCGGATGCCAGGGGCGTGCGCGTCGGCATCAAGAAGGGCGGCTGCGCGGGCATGGAATATACCATCGACCTCGTGACCGAGCCGGATGCGAAGGACGATCTGGTCGAATTCGAAGGGGCAAAGGTCTGGGTTCAGCCTTCCGCCGTGCTTTATCTGCTCGGCACCCAGATGGATTTCGAAGTGACCAAGATGCGCTCCGGTTTCACCTTCAACAATCCGAACCAGACATCCGCCTGCGGCTGCGGTGAATCGGTCGAGCTGAAGCCGGCCGATCTGGCGGCGCTGGCAAAGCAGCGTGAGGCAGAGGCCAACGTTTGATTGGTTACGCTATCTCTGCGATGGAGAGACAGACCTTTCTTATGCACACAGCGCTCCCACAAACGCGACGTCATCCTCGGGCTTGACCCGAGGATCCATCCCCGTCAAATCGCTTGAGACGTTTGTAGATCCTCGGGTCAAGCCCGAGGATGACGGATGAGAGGTTTCAGATTCTTTTTCCGCAAACTGCGCCCCACGTAAATCAGCTTTCGAAGGATCATGACTGCTGTTTCAGCGTATCGATAAAATCCGCCAGCGGATGAATCGATGGTGTCGTTGTCAAAAGCGGCTCGAGAGCCGCCGCGATCTTCCCGCAATCCTCCCCGGCAAGTGATCGAAGACTTGAGCTGACTCTGTTGTAGTCGGGCGTTCCGCGTGACGCGAGGGAGCGATTGATCACAAACAGCTCCGTCTGTCCGTCAATCCGTTCGACGAAGAGGGCGAGCGAACCGCCGTCTGCGGCAGCGGCGCTGTCCGATACCGATTTGAACATCCAAACTCCATCCGGTAAACTCGAGGGCGAGCCTATCCGATTGACGCTCTGACGCAAGATCAGCAAGGATATCGGGTATTCTGCGAGGTTTGGCGGGAGGGAAGGAACCGCCTGCCGCCCATGCTGGAAGGCGTTTCGGACCGCCGGCGGGATTGATCGTGGGGAGTGGAGCGGAATGGACATCAGCAGCGCCTCGATTGATATCTGGACGATAGGGCTGATCGTCGCCAGCGTCGTGGCTGGCCTGACGCTGATTGCCGGTATTGTTTGCCTTGCGTTTTACTGGGAGGAGATAAAGGGATCTGCGGCATCCAAGGGTGACGCGTTGAATAGTCCCGCGCTCGAACGGACCGAGGGTGGAGACTGGCCGACAGTGCATGGTGACGGGAGTGGGGGAGCCCATCATTGAACAGGCAGACGATTTGATGAGGTCGCAACCCGATAATATCGCGAATGCGAAAGCCGCGGTGCGAGAGGCATTCGCGGGTGTTACGCTGGGCGGCGGCGTCGGCCTTTCCGAAGCGCAGGCGCTTGACGACTATGCGAGCCATGACGTCCGCGCCGCATGTCGCGCTGGCGATGAGAAGAGTGATTGGGCCGCGATCCCGCTGAAGGACCTCAACAGACATTCCGGCAGCCCTGCCTTCCTTGATGCTGAAGGAATGCGATTTCATCTGCCGTCCTATATGATCGCCGATCTCGATGGCGACTATAGGCACGAATTCGCACCCTATTTGCGCGGATGCCAGGAGAAATTTTCCTTACTGACCCCTTTGCAACGGAATGCCGTGGAAATGTATCTCCGCGCCATCAGTGAGAAGGAAAACCTGCCGTCCTGTCAGGACGACATAGAGCGCGCGCTCGAAGAGTGGGTGGATAGTGCACGCTACCCGGTGAGCGATTAAAAGCGGATCGGGTCAATCCCCGGCAAGAGGTTGTTACATAACGCCGGTTGCGGTTTGAACGCCGGCTTTCATTCATGCCGCAAGGCTTCTATCGGGCTCAGGCTCGCCGCCCGCCGTGCCGGGAAATAGCCGAAAATCACCCCGATGGCCGCCGAAAAGGCGAAGGCGAGGAAGATGATCGACGGGCTGGTGACGAAGGGCACGTTGAGATAACCGACGACGGCATAAGCGAGGCCGAGGCCGGTGAGGATGCCGACAAGGCCGCCAAAGGCCGACAGCATGACGGCTTCCACCAGAAACTGCGTCAGTACCTGTTTTTCCAGTGCGCCGATGGCAAGGCGGATGCCGATCTCGCGGGTGCGTTCCGTCACCGAAACCAGCATAATGTTCATGATGCCGATGCCGCCGACCAGAAGGCTGACGGCCGCGACCGCGCCGAGAAGCCCGGTCAGCAGCGTCGTCGTGCCGGTCATGGCCGAGGCGATCTGTGTCATGTCGTTGACGGTGAAATCATCCTCGCGGCCGATGCCGATGCGGCGGCGCTCGCGCAGCAGGTTCTGCAGGTCGCTCTGCACCTTGGCAGTCGAAACGCCATCCTGCGCCGAGACCATGATCGAGGAAATGGTAGTGGTGCCGCCGATGCGCCGCTGGTGGATTTTCAGCGGCATGATGATCGTGTCGTCCTGATCGTCGCCGAGGCCGGACTGGCCTTTCCTGCCCAGCACACCGATGACGGGGCAGGAGATATTGCTGACGCGGATCGTCTGCCCCACCGGGTTTTCCGCACCGAACAGTTCCTGCCGCACCGTTTCGCCGATGATGCAGCCTATCTGGCCGCCGCGATCTTCGGCGGGCTGGAAATCGCGGCCGAGCGCGATCGTCCAGTCCTGCGCGATCAGGTAATCGTTGGTGGTGCCGATGACGCTTGTCTGGTGGTTCTTGCCGCCGAAAATGACGGTTGCAGCGGAGCTGCGGTTCTGCGGTGCGACGGCGCGGATGCCCGATATCTGATTGCGGATGGCCTCGACATCGCGGTCATCGAAGCGCTTGGCTTCGGTGCTGGCCCTTCCGGGGCCGAACTGGCCGGGGCGTACGAACAGCATGTTGGTGCCGAGCCGCGACAGTTCCGATTTCACCTGTTCCGTCGTGCCGTTGCCGATGGTGACCATGGCGATGACGGCGGCCACACCGATGACGACGCCGAGCACGGTGAGGAAGGAGCGCAGCAGGTTGCGGCTGATGGCGCGCAGCGCAAGACGCGACGTTTCAAAGAACATCGGCGGTCTCCTTTTTGTCCGTTGCGCTGTCTGAAGCGAGGTGGCCGTCAACGAAACGCAGGAGACGTCCGGCATGGGCGGCGATATCTTCTTCATGGGTAACCATGACCACCGTGATACCCCTGTCGCGGTTGAGCGCGGTAATCAGTTCCATGATTTCGATGCTGGTCTTCGTATCGAGATTGCCGGTCGGCTCGTCGGCCAGAAGCAGAGCGGGGCGGGTAACGATGGCGCGGGCAATGGCCACGCGCTGCTGCTGGCCGCCGGAAAGCTCCTGCGTGGTGTGGTCCTCGCGGCCTTTCAGGCCCACCTGCGCCAGCGCCTCCATGGCGCGCGCGCGCCGCTCCGAGGCCTTCATACCGCGATAGATCAGCGGCAGCTCGACATTTTCCACCGCCGAGGTGCGCGAGAGAAGGTTGAAGCCCTGAAACACGAAGCCCAGCATATGCCGGCGCAGCAGCGTCAGATGTTCGTTGTCGAAGCCGCTGGTCGGCACGCCCTGGAACAGATATTCGCCTGATGTCGGTACATCCAGACAGCCGATGATATTCATCGAGGTGGATTTGCCGGAGCCGGACGGCCCCATGATGGCGACGAATTCCTTCTCATGAATGGAGAGGCTGACGCCATCGAGCGCGCGGATGGTCGCTTCGCCGCGGCCATATTGCTTGACGACATCGCGGAATTCGATGAGCGGCGGCTGTTGCATGGGCTTGTCCTCCGTCAGCCGGCGTTGCGGGCCGTTGCGTCGGTAATCACCTGATCGTCGGCTTTCAACTCGCCCGATTTTACCACGGTATGCTGGCCGTCGGTGGAACCGGTTTCGATAGCGACGGAGACTGGCGCGTTGTTGCGCAACACCCAGACCGTCCTTTTGCCGGCCGCAGCCGCCTGGCCGGCATCGCGGTTCTGCGAGCGGCCCATGCGCGGCGGGCGGAACAGGCTCATCAACCCGCCGCCACGGGAGGCGGATTCGCGCGGGGGCGTATAACGAAGCGCGGAATTCGGCACCAGCAGCGTATCCTTGATCTCTTCGACGATGATATTGGCGGTCGCCGTCATGCCGGGGCGCAGCAGCAGTTCCTCATTATCGACCGTCAATATGCCCTTGTAGGTCACGACGTTGGATACGGTTTCGGAGGCGAAGCGCACGGTCTCGATCTCGGCCGGGAAGCTGCGGTCGGGATAGGCATCGACGTTAAAATTGGCCTTCTGACCGGTCTCGACCTTACCGACATCGGCCTCATCCACCGAGACCTGCAATTCCATGTGGCGCAGATCGCCGGCGATGGTGAACAGCACCGGGGCATTGAGCGAGGAGGCGACGGTGGCGCCGGGATCGACGCTGCGGGTGAGGATGACGCCATCGATGGGCGAGACGATCTTGGCCTTGCCGAGATTGACTTCGGCAAGCCTCAGATCCGCTTCCGCCGAAAGCACGGTGGCCTCATTGACTTCAAGCGTCGCGGCAGCCGCATCATGGGTGAACTGCGCGGCGTCCAGATCCTGCTGGCTGGAGACCCGGTTCTGCACCAGCGATTTCAGGCGCTCCATGGAGGTTTTGGCCGAACCGAGATCGGCGTGCGCCTTCAGCACATTGGCCTTGGCGGAGGCAAGCTTGGCGCGGGCGCTCTGTACATCGGCTTCGAGCTTGTTGGTATCCAGCTCCGCCAATACGTCTCCCGCCTTGACCGGGCTATTATAGGTGACGTTGACCTTGCGCACGGTGCCGGAGAGTTCGCTCGATATATCGACCTGATCCGTCGGCTGAACCGAGCCGGTGGAGGTGACGATGACCGAGAGATCGCCCTGACGCGCCGCTTCCGTGGTATAGCTATAGGCGACACCTGCCGCGCGTGACTGGTAATAATAACCGAGGCCCCCGCCAATCAGCACAATGGCTGCTGCGGCATAAAGATACCGACGCGACTTTTTCTTGCGGCCGTTTCTGTTCGTTCCCAGAATCTCGCGCAGATCGGGCTGGCTGTTTTCGGTATCACTGCCACTCGTATTGGCGTCATTCATTCTCGTCACCCGCAAAGTTCAAAATACCACAGAGGGTTGTCGCCGCTCTCCGGTTTGTCCGTCCATCTGTCGCCGTTGTATTCTTCTGATTGTGGGAAGTGACATAGCTTGCCCCAAGGGTGAAGTGAAAACTTGGTAATATTTATGATAGTTCTGGTCTGCTAGAGATAAATCCGGGAAGATCGATGCCATAAACGCGGCTGAGCTCTCAGCAGCGATAGTCAGGACGAAGATAGAATGAACGACAATGTGGTGAAGTTCCGCAAACCGGTGCCGCCCAAGAAGCCACGCGAACCGCTGGGGCCGAAAGCGAAGAAGGCTCTGACGATTGCGGCTGTTATCGCGTTTTTCGTGGCGGTGTGGGGGTATTTCACGTTGATGGGGCAGGGGTAGGGCGAAAGCTTCCGCCGAAGCTGGCGTTCCTGAAAGTCATTATTCCAATGACTGCGATTGGCGGGTTACTGTCCGACCCACTACTATATTCATCGCTTGGATAAGGTCGTCACGACCTCGACGCTTGCTGTGGATAATACCTGTTTGCCCAGTTAGACTATTGAGCAGCAAGCCAAAACTCTCGGCCATTAAACCAAAGGGAACCCTCCCGGATGCACGACAGAATTCAAAGCGCCATCCCCCACTTAGTTCCTGAAGTAGTTGATAAGTTGGAAGCTCTCATCATTGAGGTTGTCACAAGCATCGACGAGGGACGAGATTGCACAGAGCAGCTTGCGGCGATTAACGCGTTTTCTGGCAATCAGGATTATGACAGAGAAACGTTTTTTAAGCTCTATAGTTGGACGAGTGAACGAGATTTCGCCGAGTTGATCTCGATGGGGCCTCCTCCTGAAATTCCCGACTTAACCGTGGACGAAATTACTGCGTGCTTGGATATTGTGAAAATCGCAGATGAGCCACGCGCAAGCTTTTGCCGTCGCATTTTGGAGCAAAACTTCCCTGCCGTTGCCATCATAGACATCGTTTACGATTCAGATGATGAACAAGATAATTATACGCTTGCTAAAAAAATACTCGACCAAGCGGCCAAGCCCGACATCATGCGGCTGTAATTGTCGAACGCAGTTGTCAACGCCACAAATAGTCATTGATTGAAAAGGCGAGAGCAGTGGCGACCCCTGCAGGACTCGAACCTGCGACCTACTGCTTAGAAGGCAGTTGCTCTATCCAGTTGAGCTAAGGGGCCGTCATGCCGGGCAATCGATACTCCGGCAAAAACTTTGATCGTCGTGTTTCAGTGCGTCCAGGGCTGGGTGCGGTTGAAACGGAAATTGTCGGTGTAGGAAACCACCTTGCGGGTTGCTTCCTTCGGCTGGATGACGCGGTATTCGATACCCTTGCGCTGGGCATAGGCTTCGGCCTGTTCCTGCGTCTCGAATGTCAGCTTGAGCTGCTGCTTCATGTCGGAACTGGAGGTGTAGCCCATGATCGGATCGATCTTGCGCGGAACCTCGGCGTCGAATTCCAGAACCCAGACATTGGTCTTCGCCTTGCCGGATTGCATGGCGGTTTTTGCAGGGCGGTAAATCTTCGCAGACATGTCGAAACTGCTCCGGTTGGACAGCGGGGCGAAACGCCCCGCATTATTCATCACGTACCTGAATAGAATAACCAAATCGTGTCAGGAACGTTGAATTTGAAATGGACTGACTTCAGGTGAGAGTCAAGACGATTATCCCCTTGCCGTCCGATCGTGCGCCGCCGTTTCGAGGTTACGTTTTGCTCATCGGGGCCGTGGCTGAACAAAGATGAATTTCCCTGTTGCGGACTGCGGGTGAACCGTGTATTCCCCAGCCATCGCCTCGGCGGAGTGTAGCGCAGTCTGGTAGCGCATCTGGTTTGGGACCAGAGGGTCGGGAGTTCGAATCTCTCCACTCCGACCATTTTAAAGCAAAACATCAGCTTTCCGGCGTAACTTCTTCCAAATAGCAGTGATTTATTCCGCGGACGGCCCGGCCAGAGTGCTCTCTGCCGTGCCTATCGTCATGACATTGCCGCGCCATGCCACCGCGCTGCCGATCCAGCTTCGCGCCCAGACGACAGGCATGATCATGTCACGGGCGATCATTGCCGGCAGCGTATGGAGCGATATCGGCCAGCGGTTGAGGGCTGCAAGCGCAAGTTCCGGCACATACATGAGGGCGAGGACGGCAAAGGCGGTTATGGCGAGGTTTACATCCATCATGGCGGCGGCGGCGAGCGCGAAGAGAAGCGGGGGAAGCGCGCCGGTGAGGATTTCCGGCGCGAAATATTGCGGGAAGGTCACGCGTCGCAACCGCGCCCAGCGGGTCTGGCGCGACCAGATCTCGCCGGCATGGCGCTGGCCGAGCGGCTGTTCGAAGGGGGCGCAGACCAGATGCACCTTGCTGCCGGCGCTTCGCACCAGCTTCGTCGAAGCGGCGTCTTCGGCGATTTCAGCGGCCAGCGCGCGAATGCCGCCATTATCTTCCAGAAACGGCTTGTTCCACAACATCGACTTGCCCTGCGCGAAGCCCATGCCGATGGCTTCCGCCGCATATTGCCAGCGGCCCTGCGAGCCGTTGAGGAAGGCGCATTCCACATGCGCCCAGAAACCCGCAGGTCTTGACCCGAGCGGCGGCGAGCAGACGAGCCCGCTATCCTGCCGCCAGGCCGACATCATGGTCGCAATATAGGATTTCGGCATCAGCACGTTCGAATCGGCCAGAATCACCCATTCATGCCGGGCGGCCCGCCAGCCCTTGACGCAATTGTTCAGTTTCGGATTGGCGCTGATGCGGTCATCGCCGATGAGCAATTGCATGGAAACCGAGGGGAAGGCGGCTTGCGCTTTGCGAACCTCCTCGATCACGGGATCGAATTCATCGGCGACGCAGAACAGCAGCTCATAATCGGGCCAGTTGAGTTCGAAGGCGCGCGACAGCGTCAGGGGCGTGAAGGTCTCCACGCCACGCAGCGGGACCACGAGCGAGACAGGCGGCTTTTGCCGGACAAGATCGTTTTCCGCGTCCCGTCTCGTCAGTCGCCAGCCGGCCAGAACGATGCCGAGAAGATTAAAGCCGAGGAGCAGAATTGCGCAAAGGGCAAAGACAGTTTCCATGCTGGCCAGTTCCACTCCCAAGCTTTTGGCGGTCTGCGCGCCAATCGATTCCATGGAATTCGTCTCTGCCGATTATAACGTTTGCGTGACAGTTACATGTCATCATCGGCCGGTGTGCAGGCTGCGCCGTGCATGGAAGCGTCGCATAGGCCGCGCGCAAAAGAAAAAGCCCTCCGCATAGAAGGGCCCAATCGTCATGACGGTCGATGAATTTTAATGGACGTTCAGGATATGGGCATGACTGCTTGCGATGAGAAACGATTCCCGTGCTTTCTCGATGTCGCATCTGCCGGCGATGGCATCGAGGCAGTTCCTGCGCGCCTCTTCATATTCCGGCCCGTGTTCCTCGGGCCAACGGTACATCAGCATGTCCAGCGCCACCAGCGGGCTGTAGATTTCCACGGCGACGCACAGCGGCAGGTGGATCGCCACCGGCTTCATCCACGAGGCGTGGTGACACGGCTCCGTTCTGTTAATCAGCATGTCATTCTCCTCCCTGTTTTACCTGCCTTGAAGGCCTTTCATTCTCCCATGCGCGAAATGCCCGCCTCACGAAATGGTTCCCGATCACCTAAAATGTGATCGATCAGGGGGTTCCAATTTTCCAAGATGAATGGAAGATGAACAAATAGATGAACCGGAGATGAACAAAACCGCCCTCAGGGCGTTGTTATGTCCATAAGAAGGAGAACGCATATGTTCAATTTGTCAGGCATTCAGGAAAGCTTCTTCGGAGACCGCATGGCCGGCGTATGCCAGGCAATCACGTCGGCTCTGGCCTTCGAATCGGGTCTCGAGAAGTCGCGTATTTCGGCAACCGTCGAAAATGATGTGATCTATCTGGAAGGCACGGCCGATTCGGTCGAGGCGATCGACATCGCCATCAACCTTGCCGCTTCCATTTCCAATTGCCGGATTCTGAGCCATATCGAGCCGGTCTACTGAATATTGCGCCAGCCGGGCGAAAGCTCGTCCGGCTCATTCAGACGCAATAACGCGGCAACGTCATTTCCGGTTGCCGATTTGCGCGCTGCGAACCATATCGCCCGGCTTGATGCCATAGCGCTTCGCAGTGCCGCCATTCAGTTCAAGCACAAATTTTACTGGCCCGCGGGAGCTGATGATCGCTTCCGAATGCGGAACCGCGTTTTCGTGAATATGGGTAATGCGGCCGTCACGGCCAATGAAAAGCATGTCGAGCGGAATAAGCGTGTTCCGCATCCACATGGCGACGTCACGCGGCTCACCGAAATCGAACAGCATGCCGTTTTCAAGCGGCATGCTCTTGCGGAACATCAGGCCCTGTTCGCGCTGGGCGTTGTTCAGCGCCAGTTCGGCAGTGAAATCGTGGCTCTTTCCCCCGGCGGTTTCAATCTGCAGCGGTTCGGAGGTGAAAGTCTGCTGTTGCTGAGCCTGGGCGGCGGCGGCCAGCGTGAAAAAAAGAAGCGCCATAACGGCGCTTTTCACCATATGGGGCAGGGCGGACATCAATGCGACATCCCGATGGAAACCGGGTTGTCTGGGTGAATTTCCGCCGCCATCAGGCCCTTGTCGCCATCGCCGTAACGCACCAGCACCACCTGGCCGGGGCGAAGCTCCGTCAGGCCGAAACGGCGCAGGGTTTCCATATGCACGAAAATATCTTCCGTTCCTTCGCCGCGCGTCAGGAAGCCGAAACCCTTTGTGCGGTTGAACCATTTGACGATGGCGCGCTCAAGCCCGCTCGAAGGCGTTACCTGCACATGGGTGCGCACCGGCGGCAGCTGCGAGGGGTGAACGGCGGTCGACTGGTCCATGGACAAGATGCGGAACGCCTGGAAACCGCGGTCGCGCCGCTGGATGAGGGCGACGATGCGCGTACCTTCAAGAATTGTCTGGTAACCGTCGCGGCGCAGGCAGGAGACGTGCAGCAGCACATCCTGCGTGCCGTTGTCGGGCACGATGAAGCCGAAACCCTTGGCGACATCGAACCACTTCACGACGCCGGTAATTTCGGTCAGGTCCACGGCATCGCCCGAAAGGTCCTCGACATCGACTATCGTTTTCGATGACATCCTATCAGCCATATCCTGCCAACCCCTCGATTACGCGCCATACACCGGTCAACTGATTCCTGTGCGCCAGATTAACATCTTGGTAACGGTTTCACGCAAGCCCTAGTTTTTGATTTACGCAGCTGCTTTTATGTCGCCGTCCTTGTCCGGGGCTTGCCATCATGCGTTTAACGGCTCCGGACCCGTGTAATGGAGAGGAAGAAAATGCGGTATCTGCACACAATGGTTCGCGTCAAAGACCTTGGCGAATCACTGAAATTCTATGGCGACCTGCTGGGTCTTGAGGAAATACGCCGAATCGAGAACGAAAAAGGCCGATTCACTCTGGTGTTTCTTGCGGCGCGCGACGACATTGCTGCGGCGAAGGAAAACAAGGCGCCGTGCCTCGAACTCACCTATAACTGGGACACCGAGGATTATACCGGCGGCCGCAACTTCGGCCATCTGGCTTACGAAGTCGAGAATATCTACGATTTCTGCGCCCGGCTTCAGCAGAACGGCATCGTCATCAACCGGCCGCCGCGTGATGGGCACATGGCCTTCGTGCGCTCGCCGGATGGTATTTCCTTCGAAATTCTGCAGAAGGGCGAAAGCCTCGCACCAGCCGAACCGTGGATATCTATGCAGAATACCGGTTCCTGGTAGGGATTTTCCGGTGAGCAGCGGCATTTTCGGGTGCTCTTGCCTTGTCCCGAGGGGATGAGGCATAGTCCGCGAATCGAAACGGCCAGTCCCGTTTTGGGGAAGCACACGCGCCCGTTCCCGTGCTGCTGTTGGAAATGTAAGATACGGAGGCCACCCATGACAACTGTCGAGAGCGCGAAAGGACGTCTGGTCCGTCAGCGTCTCGTCATCGCGGTTTCGCTGCTCGGGCTTTCCGGATGCGTTTCGGCAGTGACCGACGATGAGATGGCCGCCGCGACCAAAAAGCCGGAGATTTCCGCACAACAGAAGCCGCAGACCGCCGCTTCAACTGCTGCGGCCGGCGCGCAACAGGGACATTATGTGGATCCGGCCGTGGCATCGGCGGCCGGAGCGGCCGCGCCAGCCCAGCCGCAGGCATCGGGCGGCCCGGCGCAGGCCTATGGCGCCGCCCCCGATATCGGCGGATTGACGACGCAGCCGACGGCGATCTCCGCGGGGACGACAAGCATTTATTCCACCGCATCCGCAGCAGCAGCGCCCGCAGGGGCGCCGGGCATGGCCACTGCTGCGGGCGCTTCTTCCCAGAGAATCGTTCCCGCCGTCAGCAGCGTCTATTCGGCACCGGTGCAGGCGGCGCAGCCGCAACCGGTGGCAGCGCCGGCTCAGGTCCCGACAGCCGCACAGGCGCCAGCGGAACAGCACAGCGAAAATCGTCAGCCGGCATCCGTACCCGTGCCGCAGTCGGCATCGGAACAGCTCGCGGCCGTTGCCCCGCAACCAGCCGTGGACGCCAGGGCGGCGGGCGAGGGGCAGGAAAGCGAGGGTAAGGGCGTGACGCTTGCGGCATTTTTCGCCGGTGCGGCCAAAAAGCGCCTGCCGAAAATGATTGAAAGCGGCACGGCCGGCAATACGCAGGTCGCGGCATTGCCCGGAGTTTCGGACGGGACGATGGGCATCGCCCTTTCCGGCCGCTCGATGATGTCTGACGAATTCGACGACGCCCATCTCGATGAAGAGGATGACCAGCCGACCGGCCTGATGAAGCTAGCTTCGCTCTCCGGCCTCACCCGCGTCGCCCCGAACGGGCTTTTCCTGCAGACGGACCGCGTCGAAGTCGGCTGTTTCAAGCCGGAACTGGTGCGGATGATCAAGGATGTGGAGCGCCACTATAACAGCCCGGCGATCGTCACCTCGGGCTATCGTCCGCCGAAGGGCATAAGGCAGGGCTCCAAGCATTATACCTGCGATGCCGCCGACATCCAGATCAAGGGCGTCTCCAAATGGGAGCTTGCCACCTATCTGCGTTCCCTGCCGGAACGCGGTGGCGTCGGCACCTATTGCCACACCGAATCGGTCCACATGGACACGGGTGAGCCAAGAGACTGGAACTGGCGCTGCCGCCGTACTGCCGCGCGCAAATGATCTCCTGATTGGATTTGCGGGAATATTGGATCCCATGATTTCCGGGGCTGAGACTTCGGCCTTAGGAACTATCCCGAGCGATTGAAACGATTGCCCGGTCATGCCGGGGCGTTGGCGCCGAGCCGGTGACCCGTATTGCAGCGGCTGTTCTGAAACCCGGGCTTGCGGCGGATATCGCTATTTTACGCTTGAGGACTGCGGGCGAATCTTTTCCATTCCGCCGGAGTTCGGTCACCTTCGGCACTAACTCTTTGTGAAATATCAGAAAATTGTATTTGAAGGTGGTGAGAGCGCAGGGATTCGAACCCTGGACCTACTGATTAAAAGTTACTATTGGTGGAAGCGTTTTCAAGGCCGTAGCGATGGGCCTTTGTGGGACTTTTTCTTATATATGTGGAATGCCGCCGAACCTCAACAAGAGGAAAAAATATCCACCGCTACGGGTGGATATCTCTCTCAACCGACGGATCTTCTGTTGTTGATCCACCGACTGAGTGCCTGGATCAGGAGATCGGAAATCCACATTGCGCTGGCGCCCGTCAAAAATGCCGCGGCGTGCATGGTGGCGACAGGATCTTCCGGAAGCGGCCACCCGATCTTGTAGAAATAGTGCAGTACCGTTGTGGTGAGGTAGGCGGCGGCCAGCGCGCCACAGATCGGGGAGACAAATACCTCCCGTACGGTGAAGCTTTGCCGGGACAACGCGCGAAGTAGACCGCCGGCGAAACCGGCAATCAACACGCCCAGTTTGATCCCGATCGCATCGAGGAGATCCGTGAAGTTCATTTCAGCTCCAACATCCCTGCCGCTGTCCGTTACGGTCGTTTCCTATTACCCTTTCCGCGCCTGGCCGATCGGCGGCGATCAATGCCACCAGGCCGGAAGGGGAAAGGTTATTTTTCGTCCACCCCGCGCAGTTGCTCGCAGGCATCGACTGGCAAGCCGCTACTGCGAAGGCCAAGAACGCAAAGCTCATAATCTGTTTTGGTCTGCAGGCTCGCATCGTCACCCTTTCTCTGCATCTCGGCCTTGGCGGCATTGATGGCTATCGCCGCTATGGTGAGGTCAATGCCCTGCTGCCTCGCCGCCGGCACCATGATGAGCGCTGCCACGGCATAGGTGGCGGCGACACCGGCCGCCGCTCCGCCGATCGCCACCAGCGCGGTTTTGATCTTGCTAAGCATCGCCGATACCAAGGGCGCGGCGAACCGCCGGCATGGTGGCGATCGCGTAGATCGCAAAGCCGACTATGACGGCTAACAGTGCTATCTGTACGCGCCAATCAAGCTGGAAGGCTCCCAGCTTTTCGGTGATGGTCGTGCTCGATATGCCGCCCGCGAGCAACCAGGTCCAGAAGCGGCCGGATTTGCGCACGGATTTAGCCTTCCGCTCTTCGACAGGAGGCTTGGGCGGGTCTATCTTTTCCGCCGGCACAGGGGCGGCCGCATTACCATCGACACCCGGCTCCTGCCGGGAGGGTGCAGGAGAAATAGTTGCGGGCGCATCGCCGACCGTGACAAGCCTGGCGAGATCGAGCACATGGCGTAGGCGCGCCTCCACGCGTTCCGGCTTGACCAGAGACTTGTTGAGACCGTCGCCGGCGTAATAGCTCTGACCGCGCGTCACCTGCCGGTGAGCGCCCTTCGTGTCGGAAAGCACGGGAAAGCTTGCCCACTCCTGGGCGAGCTTCAGGCCGAACTGGACGAGATTGAGCTTGCCAGAAATGAAATCGGCATAGCCCCTGCGCAGCAGCAGGTAATATCCGAGCCTGTTCTGCAGGCCGCTGGAAAAAATTGTCCTGCCATCGATGGAGGGAACCTCCTTCGCGATGCCCTGCAGGGTGTCACGCATGAACTGATAACGGCCGGCGGCGCTGGACGCCGTGTCATAGCCCCAGTTTTTTTTCACCCACGTTTTGTTTCCCCAGTCTGCCTGCGCATCGATTATGTCTCCATAGGTCATCTGGGTGAGAGGAACGCGCAGTTTTCCCTGGCGGTTTCCAAAGATCGTATCGAACCCCTTGGGCGCTTCGATATCACCGATGAAATCCAGCAGGTTCTGGGCGTGAAGAGGGACGGTGTCAGGCAGCTTGGCGGGCATGAAAATGGCTCCGGTTTTTTCAATCGAGCCATGGTAAGCGCCAGCCTGTCGGGTCAAATGCAGGTTACGAACGGGTAACAAACAGGCTACCAACAGAATCAACCATAAATTGACGTTGACCGAAATACACGGCCTTATTAGGGTGACGGCTCATTCATATGTGCCGGGGGGCAATCAGGAAATGTCACTATCGAAAAGTGTAGCTCGGAAACTTCCGGGTGGTCGAGCTATTTGGAAAGAGCGTAACGACGCCCAGGAAAGAGCCGACCGGCTTTCCAACGAACTTGAAGCGGAACGACGCACCACCGCCGCGCTGCAGAAAGAGATTGAGGAACTCAAAAACCCACCAAAACCGTTCAAGACCGTTTCGCTCATGGGGCGGGAGATGAAGATCTTCGGCCGGCGTGGAGACAGCTATTTCGACAATCTCGACGAGGCACATACCAACGACTTTCTGGCGTTCGCCGCATCGAGGCTCGATCGCAACAATGCGGTGGCCTTTGACGTCGGCTCCAATATCGGGCTCATTGCATCCACCCTTTCCGGAGCATGCAGGGAGGTGCACTCGTTCGAACCCAGCCCGACAACGCAGCCATTCCTTATGCAGACGCTGGCTGCCAACAATGCATCAAACGTCACCGTCAACCAGGTGGCGGTCGCGGCTGAGAAAGGCGAGCTCCGTTTTTTCGATGACTACAATTCGACGTCGGCAAGCCACGTCATAACCGGCGACACGCTCGGCCGGATCTCGGAAGTCGTCGTTCCTGTTACGACGATCGACGCCTACGCCGGCGAAAAGAAAATCGATCGTCTCGATTTCATGAAGATCGATATCGAGGGGTTCGAGATCGACGCGCTGCGTGGCGGGGAAAACACGATCAAAAAGTTCAAGCCCAGCGTTCTCGTGGAATTCAACTCGTTTACGATGATCGGATTCCGAAACGTAAATCCGCGCGAACTCCTCGACTATCTGCGCGGCCTTTTCCCCCACCTTTACAAATGGGAAGGTGGGCAGCCTGTCGAGCTGAAGACGGACGGCGATGCTCTGGGGTTCATTCACAACAACCTGGTGCACCACGGTTGCGTCGATGACCTTCTGGGAACCTACTCTCCGGTTTAGGAGGGAGCGCAATCGGAAAACCGTTGCGCTTCCAGGGGGCGATGGAAATTAAATGAATGCTTCCCATGCAACCGTTCGGTCAGCGGTTGCAACGACACCGATATCGATCGTGAAGTTCGCTTGGGTTTTTGCCGAAACGCGGGGAAGGTTGGTGCCGGCGGCCTGGGCGCCAGCACCCTGAAGGTCGAAAGTGACACCACGCGGAATAACGTTCATACCGTGGCTGACAGTCACGCCGGAAGATCCGTTCGGAATTGTCGCAACGCCACACCGCCGGAGACCGGTCACAAGCCCGCCGTTGGTTTCCGAAGCCAAGGCGGCGCCACCGCCGGCTCCCAGATCGATCACATCCCCGAGCCTGATGATGGCTCCAGCACCGTCTGCCTGGACGGCCGGGAAGCCGCCTGCAGACCGATTGTAAATCCCCGGCTGCAGGCGACTGATGAGCGCCTCATTGCCTGCGCCTGAGGCGATAATCGCCTGGCCGCCCGTGTTGTTTGAAACCATCGTTCCGACATGGAGCCGTGCCGTAGTTCCCAGAAGGGCGATCCCCGGGGCACTTGCCGCTACCAGCGTTGATTGCTCATGGTACATGTTAGCGATATTGCCGGTAAAACCGATGCTCTCGGGTCCAGCCACAAGGGCGCTTTCGCCATAGTCCGAGCATAGATTGTCTATGCTGGCATGGTATGTGGTCCCGGCCGGCTCGTCGCCACCATTGCCAGCAAACCAGCCGACATAAATCGCACGTTTGTAACCGTAGGCAAAAATGTTTCCGAAAATCGGGTTATCGTTGCGGCGGCTTTCGATGGCATGGCCGTTAGCAAGGATGTAGGCGGCTACCCTCGAGTCCATCGACCAGAACCGCCAGAAGTGCATGTCTGCGATCCTGACCACGTCGTATGCATTGGTGATACGAATTCCCACGCCGAGCGGCTGCCCCCGGATCCGACCGATGTTCAATTGACCAGCGCGGCCGCGCTTCCAATCGATGCCCTTCGTCGGGTTCCACATGGTCAGATCGTCGATGTCGGCCGTGCACTGGGTGAAGTCGAAATCAAAATCATGCGCGGCCGGAGCCCATCCAGCGGCCGGAGCGGGTTGCGTGCGATAGCTTCCAATTCCCTTCAGGATGATATGGGTGTTTCCAACGATGTTACCTGCGCTGTCACGACCGTTGAATTCGAAGCCTTTCCCGCCGTGGTCAAAAAAGAACCACGATCCCGGCCCCCGATCGTTAATTTCGCCAACAGTATAGTCGTTGTTCTGATGAACTTCGACGCCGCCACCGATGAGCCGGACGGGTTTCTTGTCAATATTCACGACAGGCTCGGTAAGCCGAATTTCAATGTCATCGGGGACGAGAAGGCGACGGTTGCTCTGACAGGCCTTTTCAACCGCCCGTTCCACGCCAACCTGGTCGTTGGAGGAGCCGTTTCCGGTGATCTGGTCGGTGTCCGTGATCCACATCCAGCGACGATCGCGGGTGACGAGCGGAATGGGGAACGCGTCGAAATTAAACACATCGAATGGCGCGACGGCCGCCCACGGTTCAAGCCCGGCCCGGGCCTTCGGGAGAAGGGCCACAAGCCGCAGGATCTGAAACATCCGAATGGCCGCTGGTTCACGCAGGGCGAGGCGCTGGATTGGTCCAATGACTTTGTGCGGGCGTTGACGGCAGCGAAGGCAGAGAACGCGCCAGCGGCCTTTCCTGCGGTCCCGATCATGGCACGGAAGAAAGCGCCGGCGGTCTATCCGGTTTCGAAGCTGATGGACGAATGGTTGAAAAGCCCTCGTGTCCTCTGCAAGGCGCCGGCCACGATCAAGGACTACAAGCAGAAAACCCGCGTCATCGAGAACCATGATCCGGATCTATGGGCCGCCGAAGTGTTGGCGCTGGATCAGACCATTTGTTACGGCCTCTACGAAGATCTGTGGACTTCACGCGGCCTAGCGACGGCGCGCGGCGCGCTGGTTGTGCTTGGCATGGCGATCAAATGGGGCATGCGCTCCGGTCGCCTGAAGGGATTGAGCATCAACCCGGCCCGAGATCTGGACATGCAGCAGCCCGTTCCACGGGCGCGGTTCCTCACCAAGGAGGAGTTCGATTGCCTGGTCGCGACAGCCGAAGGGGCGAAGTTTCGGCGTATTGATATCGCGGACATGCTTTTCTGCGGCGTGTGGACAAGCCAGCGCCAATACGATCGGCTTCACCTGAAGCAATCGGCCTTTCGCAACGGCCGGTTCGTTCTCCGTCAGAATAAGACGAGTGCGATCGTCAATCCTCCGGTGGCAACCCCCTATCAGGCCAGGCTGGACGCCGCCCTTGAGCGCCGGCGCGCGAATGGTGTCATCAGCCCCTATGCGCATCTGAATGAAAACACCTGGAAGCCCTGGAACGATTACACCTACCGCAACCTGTTCAGCGACATCCGGGCTGCAGCGGCAAAGAAAATCCCGACGATCAAAACCGTCATGGAAAAAGACCTGCGCGCCACGGGCGTCACATGGATGGCTCTGGCCGGCAACACCCTGCCGCAGATCTGCGCGGTTTCCGGCCACTCGCTGCAGGGCGCGCACATGATCCTGAAGCACTATCTCGCCCTCCATCCGGAGATGGCGACGACCGCGATCGGCAACCTCGTCACCTGGTACGAGGGTGGCGGAAGCTCTGACCTGGCCATTTGAAAGGAGCCACAATGCGAAACAGTGAGACTGTTAGAATTAACGGCAGATTGTACCGCAAGTTCATTCCGTTTCCCGAGGAGGTAACGGATGGCACGTTGCGTTGTATCAGGTGCGGCCAGATAGATGAAGAGGAATACCACGACAACGATATTTGTGTTGCGGCATTCCAGCCGCTCGCTGGGCTGGACGCTGGACCCGAACCAGATCTGTTGCCTTGCCCGTTTTGTGGATCTCCGAACGTTGATCCTCGTGGGTGGGCAGGGAATGAGGGTTCGCATGGGCCTGCCTGCGATGATTGTTGCGGATCTGCTCAGACGGTCGATCTCTGGAATTCAAGGCCACTCGTTCCTTTGCCGGAAGACGTTGGGGAGGTGGCCTATTGTGAGGCAGATGCCTTCAGCGATTGGTTCGGGTGCGATAGCGAAAAGCGCGCGCGCCTTACTCAGGCTTTCGAGCAGGCGATACTTGCTGAGCGCATCCGGCACGAAGCCCAGTTGAGCGCGTGCAAGGCTGCGGTCGATGGATACAACGCGGCCTTGGACCGTCGCGAGCACGGCGGTATGGCGGCCTCACAATGCGTCCAGGCTGTTGAGAAGGTTTTCTACCCCGAGAAATTTCAACCTGTCGGCGCGTTGCGCCAGGCAAACGAGGAGAAGTGCAATGTTAGACATCGATATAAACGAACGCCACAAGCGCAGCGGTCGCACCATCGACCAGGAGATCGGCGCGGCCGTGCGGGACACGCGCAAGGCGCGCGGCATGAGCCAGACCGAACTGGGCAACTACATCCACGTTACGTTTCAGCAGGTCCAGAAATACGAAAAGGGCACCAACCGCATTGCGGTCAGCACCTTTCTTGATATTTGCCGCGCACTGGACGTGCAGCCGATCGACATTCTGACCGGCCTCATAGATCCCGACCAGAAAACCGAGATGAGTGATGTGCTTCAGGAGAACCGTGACCTGAAGGATCAATTGGCGAAGGTGCGCCGGTTGGTTTCGTAGACCAATTGTTTTCCTTTGGCGGCGTGAAGGCACAGAGCCCGAAGCGCCGCCGATAAACGGAAATCCCACGTGGGACTTTTTCCGTGTCCCAAAAATCCCACGGTCGCCGGTTTTAATAGTCTGGAAGCGCTGAAAAATATGGGGGTCGGTGGTGAGAGCGCAGGGATTCGAACCCTGGACCTACTGATTAAAAGTCAGTTGCTCTACCGGCTGAGCTACGCTCTCCCGTGTCGGGGCTTGGCTGCCCTTCGGAAGTGCGCGGAACATATGTAGAGCGATCCGTTCGGTCAACCCAAAAAAAGCGGTTTCGACAATCAATCCGGTTTTTTTTGTCGCACCCCCGAAAAGGTGATTGGAGAGAGGGGGCGGCTGGGGATAAAACCGGCTTCAGACATGTCGACCGAACGGGTGAAATCCTTTTGCAGCAATGACATGCACGAAAATGAAGCGTGAAGTGCCGGCGAAGCTCGAGAATCGCGGCGACTTTGCGGAATGCGGAGTTCTTTCTTGTCGATTGCCGATATTTCCCTGTTCAGCGCGCTTCTGGCCGGCGCTCTTTCGTTTCTGTCGCCCTGCGTTCTGCCGCTGGTGCCGCCTTATCTCTGTTATATGGCGGGTGTTTCGGTCGAGCAGTTCAGGACGGAAGATACCGCGCCGCGGCCGGAGATTCGCAGGGCCGTGCTGTTTTCGGCCTTCTTCTTCACGCTCGGTTTCGCCACGGTCTTCGTGGCGCTGGGGGCCGGCGCTTCGACGATCGGCACGCTTCTGCGGCAGAATCTCGATATTCTCGCCAAGATCGGCGGTTTCATCATCATTCTGATGGGTCTGAATTTTCTCGGCGTGTTCCGCATCGGCCTGTTTTCGCGCGAGGCGCGGTTTCAGGGGGCGGGCAAGCCGGCGACGCTGTCCGGGGCCTATGTCATGGGCCTTGCCTTCGCCTTCGGCTGGACGCCCTGCATTGGCCCGGTTCTGGGGGCTATTCTCGGCGTCGCCGCCGCGCGCGATACGGTTGGCGACGGTGCGGCGCTGCTTGCGGTCTATTCTCTTGGCCTTGCGGTGCCGTTCTGGATCGCGGCGGCGTTTTCCGGCTCCTTCATGCGCTTCCTCGTCCGCTTCCGCCGCCATCTCGGCCTCGTGGAAAAGCTGCTCGGCGTATTGCTGGTGCTGACCGGTCTCGCTTTCATGTCCGGTTTTATCACCAATGTGGCGATCTGGTTCCAGGAGACCTTTCCGATCCTGATGCAAATCGGCTAAGCCTCCCGCTGGAGTTGCTTGCGGGGGAAACATAGTGACGGATATCGTCGGATTGCTGTTACCGTTTTTCGGCCTGATCTTCATCGGCTACGGGGCGGCGCGCATCACGAAGCAGCCGGTCGAGGCGATGGGCTGGCTGAACACCTTCATCATCTATGCGGCGCTTCCGGCGCTGTTTTTCAAGCTGGTGTCGAAAACGCCGGTGGAAGAACTGGCGCGGATGGATTTCGTCGCGGCCAGTCTCGCCTGCACCTATGGTATTTTCTTGGCTGTGTTCCTGATCGGCCGGTTCGTGCGGAAAAACAGCGTTGCCGAAACCACGATCCAGAGTTTCGCGGCAAGCTACGGCAATATCGGCTATATGGGGCCGGGGCTTGCGCTTCTGGCGCTTGGTGAAAAGGCGGCGGTGCCGGTGGCGCTGATCGTCTGTCTGGAAAATGCCGCCCATTTCATCGTCGCGCCGGCGATGATGGCGGTTGCGGGCGGCGACAAGCGCTCTCCGGCAAGACTTGCGCTGGATGTGGCGCGCAAGGTCATCACCCACCCCTTCATCGTCTCCGTCATCGCCGGCTTTCTTGCCGCTTCGCTGTCATGGCAGCCGCCGGAGGCGGTGCAGCGGCTGGTGGATTATCTGGCGCAATCGGCGGCGCCCTGCGCATTGTTTGCCATGGGCGTGACGCTGGCGCTTCGGCCGATGAAACGGGTGCCGGTGGAAATCAGCTATATCGTGCCGGCAAAGCTGATCCTGCATCCGCTGGCCGCTTATCTCGTGCTCTCGTCGCTCGGGCGGTTCGAGCCGGTGTGGATCTATTCGGCCGTGCTTTTGGCCGCGCTGCCGACCGCGACGAATGTTTTCGTCATCGGCCAGCAATATCACGTCTGGCAGGAGCGGGCGTCGGCAACGATCCTGATCTCGACGGTGCTGTCGGTCCTCACGCTGACCGGCGTGGTGTATTTCATCCAGCCTTTTTGAAGCTGCCGAACAGCAGGGAGGGCAGGGCCTTCAGCCCGCGGCCCGGTTCGATGCCCTCGCGCATGACCATGCTTCTGAGCGTGCCGATGCCGGAAAGCACGTGAAGGCCCGCCGCGCGCGCCATCTGCACCGGCAGGAGATCGGAAAGCAGGGAGCGGTTCAGGAGATCGACGCTCAGCGTGCGGCTATACACATCCGCCCGCCGCCTGCGGTCGAAGCTGCTGCCGGCGTCGGCCGCAATCGGCCGGTCGGAGACGGCGCTCAGCAATTCCGTCAGCGCGATGATGTCGCGCAGGCTGAGGTTCAGCCCCTGCGCGCCGATGGGCGGAAAACCATGTGCAGCCTCGCCGATCAGGGCCACGCGGCCCTTGCCGAAGCGATGCGCCGTCATGGAAGAGAGCGGCCATGCCTGCACGCTGTCCTCGACGGTGACGGCTCCCAGCATGGATTGCATGCGCTCCTCGACCCGGAGGCTGAGCGCTTCCAGCGGCAGCGCCGTCAATTCCTCCGCCTGTTGCGGGGTGACGACCCAGACGAGGCTGGAGCGGTTGCCGGGCAGGGGAACCTGCGTGAAAGGGCCGGTGGGGATGTGGAATTCCGTCGAGACATTGCCATGCGACCGGCTATGGCCGAAGTTCAAAACAATGGCCGTCTGCGGATAGGACCAGGATTTGACGCCGATGCCGGCAGCATCCCGCACCATCGATTTGCGGCCATCCGCACCGATGAGGAAATCGGCAGAGAGCGTTTCCCCGTCCGCAAGCGTCACCGTCACGCGGTCGTTGCCGATGTCGATTGTCTCGGCGGACGTGTCGAGGCGGGTAATATTGTGTTCCTGCTCGACCGCTTCGCTCAGAACGCCGAGCAAAGCCTCGTTGGGGATGTTCCAGCCAAAGGCGTCCAGCCCGATTTCGGACGAACGGAACTGCACGGTGGGCGCACGCAGCAGGCGGTCGGTGCCGTCGATGATCTGCATGGTGGAAAGGCGTGCGGCTGACGGCGCGATGCGCGACCACAGGCCGAGACGGTCCATGAAGCGGATGGACTGGTCCATCAGCGCCGTGGTGCGCTGGTCCTTCCTGTTGCTGGAAGGTGCAATGAGCGCCACGTGGCGGCCCGCCCGCGCCAGCGCGATGGCCGCGATCTGGCCCGCAAGTCCCGCACCGGTGATGGCGATATCGAAGTGTCTCATGGTCCTGATCCGTTGTTATTTCCAAAGCATCATAAAGGCTTTGGTCGGGTAAATCCACTTCGGTCCCGGAACATCCGGTTGTGAAGATTCGTTGGTTGTGCCGCGATATTAGTCTTAGGATAAGCGGATTGAGCCGGTTGCAAAGCGTGGTGAATGGCCGCATACCGGAATGAACAGGCGGATGAAAAAACGGGGCACAGACGCTGACTATGAAAATTTTCAACTATAAGCGTGTTCCCTACGCGGAAATCCGCGCCTTTTCCGTCCATATGCTCACGGCCTCCGGCTCGTTCCTGGCTTTTCTCGGTGTGGTCGCCGCAGCCGAACACCGCTTCGTCGACATGTTCTGGTGGCTGGGGCTTGCGCTTCTGGTGGATGGCATCGACGGTCCCATCGCCCGCAAGGTCAGGGTGAAGGAAGTGCTGCCCAACTGGTCCGGCGATACGCTCGATAATATCATCGACTATGTTACCTATGTGCTGCTGCCCGCCTTTGCGCTTTACCAGAGTGGCATGATCGGCGAGCCGCTGTCCTTCGTGGCCGCCGGCATGATCGTGGTGTCGAGCGCCATTTATTATGCCGACATGGGCATGAAGACGGACGAATATTTCTTCTCCGGTTTTCCGGTGGTGTGGAACATGGTGGTGTTCACCCTGTTCGTCATGGACGCCAGCGCCACCACGGCGATGATTGTCGTTACCGTTTCGGTATTTTTGACATTCCTGCCGATCAACTTCCTGCATCCAGTGCGGGTGAAGCGATTGCGGCCGCTCAATCTCGCGGTGGTCTTCATCTGGTGCGCGCTTGGCGGTTATTCGCTGCTGATGCATTTCGAAACCCCGACCTGGGCTGTGATCGGCTTTGTGGCGAGCGGCATCTATCTTTATTGCATCGGTGGAATATTGCAGTTTTTCCCCTCGCTCGGCGCGAAATGAGAAAAGGGTAAAGCCGTTTATTGCTTGTGCAAATTGCATTTAAGCGGCTTCTTTTTCAGTTGTGCGCAGCAGCAAAACCGTTATCAATAAGTTCTGATCGCGTATCATTGCATACTTTTTGGTGCGGGATTGGGAACAATGACCGCAACCGTTTGAAACGCCTCGAAGAAGGCATGACGGTTGGTGAGAGAGGGAACTCGTGACTGGAACTTTGGCGCCGGAGGCCGTGCCTCTCCTGTCCGTTCGCAAGCTGACCAAGCTGTTCGGCAATTTCGCCGCCTGCAACGGCATCGATCTCGATATTGCGCCGGGCGAAATCCACGCGCTTCTGGGTGAAAACGGCGCGGGCAAATCCACGCTCGTCAAGATGCTGTTCGGCGTTCTCGCGCCGACCGAGGGCGATATTATCTGGCAGGGCCAGCCGGTTTCCGTAGGCTCACCCAGCGAGGCCCGCAGGCTCGGCATCGGCATGGTCTTCCAGCATTTTTCGCTGTTCGAGGCGCTGACGGTCGCTGAAAATATCGCCCTGTCGCTCGATCCGAAAATTTCATTGAAGGAAATCGCCGGGCAAGCGGAAACGCTGTCGCGCGCCTACGGTCTGCCGCTCGATCCCAATGCGCATGTGGCCGATCTTTCGGTCGGCGAGCGCCAGCGCATCGAAATCGTCCGAGCGCTTCTACAGAATCCGCGCCTCATCATTCTCGACGAGCCGACCTCGGTGCTGACGCCGCAGGAGGCCGACAAGCTGTTCGAGACGCTGGAGAAGCTGAAGGCCGAAGGCCGCTCCGTGCTTTATATCAGCCATCGTCTCGAAGAGGTGCAGCGTATCTGTGATCGCGCCACCGTCCTGCGTCATGGCAAGGTGACGGGCGCCTGCGATCCGCGCAGGGAAACGCCTGCATCTCTGGCGCGTATGATGGTCGGCAGCGATGTCGCGAGCGTTTCGCGGCCGATGGGAGCCGCGCTCGGGCAACCGCAGATCGAGGTCATGGGGCTTTCGGTTGCGCCACGCACGCCTTTTGCCGTGGCGCTGAAATCGATTTCGATGAATGTGCGCGCCGGCGAGGTGCTGGCGATTGCCGGCGTTGCCGGAAACGGGCAGGGCGAGCTGTTCGATGCGCTTTCGGGCGAATATCCGGTCTACAATAACGATGCGATCCATCTGCGCGGCAAGCCGGTCGGCCGCATCGGCATCAATGGCCGCCGGCTGATGGGCGCGGGTTTCGTGCCGGAAGAGCGCCATGGCCACGCCGCCGTTCCCGGCATGAGCCTTTCCGACAATCTGCTGCTGGCGCGGGCGCGCTCCGACCGCAAGGCGTTTCTGACCGGCGGTTTCCTGCGTATCGTGCGTGGTTCGGCCATCAGGGCGGCGGCGCGGCGTATTTCGGAAACCATGGATGTGCGCAAAAGCGGGGCAGATCCGCTGGCCGGTTCGCTGTCGGGCGGCAACCTGCAGAAATTCATCGTCGGGCGCGAGCTTGACCGCCAGCCTGCCGTGCTGGTGGTCAATCAGCCGACCTGGGGCGTGGATGCGGGCGCGGCAAGCCGCATTCGCCAGGCGCTTGTCGATCTTGCCAAGGCGGGTTCGGCCGTCATCGTCATCAGCCAGGATCTCGATGAAATATTCGAAGTCGCCACCAATATCGCGGTCATTTCCGACGGCAAGCTGTCAGAGACCCATCCCGTGGAAGACATGACGCTTGAAAAGATCGGCCTGCTGATGGGCGGCATCCACACACATTCGGGAGCCGCCCAGCATGCGCATTGAGCTTGAAAAACGGGCAGGGGTCTCGAGGCTTTTCACGCTGCTTTCGCCGCTTCTGGCGCTCACGCTGACACTGCTCGTCGGCGCCATCATGTTCGCCATGCTCGGCAAAAATCCGGCTCACGCGCTTTACGCCTTTTTCGTCGAGCCGCTGCTGGAAGTCTGGTCGCTGCACGAGCTGGCGATCAAGGCCGCGCCGCTGATCCTGATCGGAGTCGGCCTGTCGATCTGTTATCGCTCCAATAACTGGAATATTGGCGCGGAGGGGCAGTTCACCATCGGCGCGATCACCGGCTCCATCCTGCCGGTGCTTTATCCCGACTGGCATTCGCCGCTGCTTTTGCCTTTGATGCTGGTGATGGGCGCCGTGGGCGGCGCGCTTTATGCGGGTATTCCCGCACTTTTGAAGACGAAGTTCAACACCAATGAAATCCTAGTCAGCCTGATGCTGGTCTATGTCGCGCAGCTTTTCCTCGACTGGCTGACGCGCGGCATCTGGCGCGATCCGGGCGGCTACAATTTCCCGCAGACCAAGCCCTTCAACGACAGCGCCGTTCTGCCGGAAATGCTGGCCTCGGGCCGGGCGCATTGGGGTTTCGTTTTCGCCATCGTCGCGGCCATCGCGCTGTGGTTCATGATGCGCTACATGCTGAAGGGCTTCGAGGTTACCGTCCTCGGCCAGTCGGCGCGGGCAGGGCGCTTCGCCGGTTTTTCCTCCAGCCGCATGGTGTGGTTTTCGCTGCTGCTCTCCGGTGCGCTCGCGGGGCTTGCGGGCATATCGGAAGCCTCCGGTTCCATCGGCCATCTCCAGCCCAGCATTTCGCCGGGTTACGGCTTTACCGCCATCATCGTCGCCTTTCTCGGTCGTCTCAATCCGCTCGGCATCATCCTTTCCGGGCTGGTGCTGGCGCTGACCTATCTGGGCGGCGAGGCGGCTCAGCTTTCGATTGGCGTCTCCGACAAGGTGACGCGCGTGTTTCAGGGGCTGATGCTGTTCTTCGTGCTGTCCTGCGATACGCTGATCTTCTACCGCATAAGGGTGGTCTTTTCCGGCAAGGCGCATCGTAAAGAAGGAGCGGCATGATGGATATGCTTCAGGCCATTCTCCTCACCGTCATCACCGCCGCCACGCCGCTCGTCATCGCTGCTTCCGGCGAGCTGGTGACGGAGCGCTCAGGCGTCCTCAATCTCGGTGTCGAGGGCATGATGATCATGGGTGCGGTCTGCGCTTTCGCGGCCGCGCATATGACCGGGTCTCCCTATCTCGGCATTCTGGCCGGCATTGCCTCGGGTGCGGTTTTCTCGCTGCTCTTCGGTTTCCTGACACTGACGCTCGTTGCCAATCAGGTGGCGACGGGCCTTGCGCTCACCATTCTCGGCCTCGGCGTCTCGGGCATGCTGGGTGAAAGTTTCGTCGGCCTGCCGGGTGTGAAACTGCAGCCCATCGTCTTTCCGCTGCTATCGGACATTCCCTTCTTCGGTCCGCTGCTGTTCCGGCAGGATTTGATCTTTTACCTCTCCATCGCGCTTGTCGCCGGCATTGGCTGGTTTCTGTTCAAGAGCCGCACGGGCCTCAAAATCCGCGCCATCGGCGACAGTCACGCCTCGGCCCATGCGCTCGGCATCAATGTCATCCGCACCCGTTATCTCGCCGTCATGTTCGGCGGCGCCTGCGCGGGGCTTGCCGGTGCGCAGCTGTCGCTGGTCTATACGCCGCAATGGGTGGAAAACATGTCGGCTGGGCGCGGGTGGATTGCGCTGGCGCTCGTCGTCTTCGCTTCGTGGCGCCCATGGCGGGTGCTGGCGGGCGGTTACCTGTTCGGCGCCGTCACCATCGGCCAATTGCACGCGCAGGCCTTCGGCATCGGGGTGCCGTCGCAACTGCTTTCGGCACTACCTTACCTTGCAACTATTGTCGTGCTGGTCATCATCTCGCATAATCGCCGCACGACCTTGATCAACACGCCGGCCTCGCTTGGCAAATCCTTCGTGCCGGACAGGTGAAGCATTCTCACGTCTCCAAACCAACAGGGGTAAAAATGAAAAAACTGGTCATCGCACTCGCCGCTTCGGTTGCGGCTCTCGGCGGCGTCGTTTCCTCGGCGGAAGCCGCCGACGCCAAGAAGGTCTGCTTCATCTATGTCGGTTCAAAGACCGACGGCGGCTGGACGCAGGCACATGATATCGGCCGTCAGGAACTGCAGGCGCATTTCGGCGACAAGATCGAGACGCCTTTCCTTGAAAGCGTTCCGGAAGGCCCGGATGCCGAACGCGCCATCGAGCGCATGGCCCGCTCGGGCTGCGAACTGGTCTTCACCACCTCCTTCGGCTTCATGGATGCGACCGTGAAGGTCGCCCAGAAGTTCCCCAAGGTGAAGTTCGAACACGCCACCGGCTTCAAGACCGCCGAAAACGTCGCGACCTACAATTCGCGCTTCTATGAAGGCCGCTACATTCAGGGCCAGATCGCCGCGAAGATGTCGCAGAAGGGTCTCGCCGGTTACATCGCCTCCTTCCCGATCCCGGAAGTGGTGATGGGCATCGACGCCTTCGTGCTCGGCGCGCAGTCCGTCAATCCTGACTTCAAGGTGAAGGTCGTTTGGGCCAACACCTGGTTCGACCCCGGCAAGGAAGCCGATGCCGCCAAGGCGCTGATCGACCAGGGCGTCGACATTCTGACCCAGCACACCGACACCACCGCGCCGATGCAGGTTGCCGCAGAACGCGGCATCAAGGCCTTCGGCCAGGCCTCCGACATGATCGCGGCCGGTCCGAAGACGCAGCTTACCGCCATCAAGGACACCTGGGGCGCCTATTACATCAAGCGCACGCAGGCTCTTCTCGATGGCACCTGGAAGTCCGAATCCGTCTGGGACGGCCTGAAGGACGGCATCCTGACCATGGCGCCCTACACCAACATGCCCGATGACGTGAAGAAGATGGCCGAGGATACCGAAGCCAAGATCAAGTCGGGCGAGTTGCACCCCTTCACCGGCCCGGTGAAGAAGCAGGACGGTTCGGAATGGCTGAAGGCCGGTGAAAAGGCCGAGGACGGCGTTCTGCTCGGCCTCAACTTCTACGTCGCCGGCGTGGACGACAAGCTGCCGCAATAACGGGACTTTCCATTCCCGCTGATAACAGGCCGCGCATGAAATTCATGTGCGGCCTTTGTTATTTTCATATGTTTTACGCCGTGGACGAAGTTTGCCTTTGCTTTTCAGGCGACTTGATGTTTTTCACTATATTCTGACTTGAGATATACACGTCTGGCGCGATTTTTAAGATCGCCAACCGAACGGAAGGACATGGCACTTGCAGCGCGGAATGCTCGATGCAGCTATCGGTTTTCGAAAGCTGCGGACAAATCATGCACAGGTCGTTCACAAGCTCGGTCTCGATATCGTGTCCGGCACCTTCAAGACGGGCGATATCCTGCCGGGCGATGCCGAGCTGATGGAGCGGCTGAAAGTGTCGCGCACAGTGCTGCGCGAAGCGATGAAGACGCTGACCGCCAAGGGCATGATTTCCCCCAAAGCGCGTATCGGCACCCGGGTGACGGAGCGCGAAAGCTGGAACATGTTCGACAGCGAAGTGCTGCTCTGGCATTTCGAGGCGGGGGTCAGCGACGAATTTCTGCTGCATCTCTATGATATCCGTCAGGCTTTCGAGCCCTATGGCGCGGGGCTTGCCGCCATTAGGGCAAAGGACGCCGATATCGCCAAGCTCGCCGCTTACGCCAACGAGATGGGCAATACCGCCTATTCCAAGGAAAAGCGCGCGCTTGCGGATATGAATTTCCATGTCCTCATCACCGAAATGTCCGGCAATCCGTTCATGCGCACCGTCGGTTCGCTGATAAAGGCGGCTCTGGTGGGCATTTTCCGGATGAGCAACCCGGAAACCGATCCCAATGAGATTTCCGACGTCTCCGCCTCCCACCTGCGGCTCGTGGAGGCGTTTCGCCTGCGCGATGAGGCCGCGGCGCGCCGCGAGATGGAAAGGCTGATCGAAAACGGCCGCCAGCAGGTGCTGGAATTCACTGCCCGCAACCCCCGGCGATAAATCAGACCGCGGGAGCGGGATGCGATCCCGTTCCAATCACGTTTGATGAAAATCGGTGCGGAAATTTGGTGCAGATTTGCATGGTTTCTTAAGTGGGCCGCCGTTATAGCAATTCCGGAATGAAATTACCGATGCGCCCGTTCGTTTTGCCGGACGGCGTGAAGTCAAACATATGCCGCCGTCCTGGCCGCGCCGCGGCCGGTGACCGGGTGTTGGAGGTCTTATGGAGCGCAGCTCTCTAGCCGTTATTCTCGCAGCGGGCGACAGCACGCGCATGAAATCGTCGAAATCCAAGGTGCTGCATCCGGTCGCCGGGCGTCCGATGATCAGCCATGTGGTTGAGGCGGTGGCTGGATCTGGCGTCGGCACGGTGGCGCTGGTGGTCGGGCGCGATGCCGACAATGTTGCTGCCGCCGCAAGCATGAAGGGTCTTCAGGTCGAAGCTTTCCTGCAGACGGAACGCAAGGGCACCGGCCATGCGGTTCTTGCCGCACGCGCAGCCATCGAGCGCGGTTTCGACGATCTCATCGTTGCCTATGGCGATGTACCGCTCATCACTTCCGCAACGCTCGACCGGGCGCGTGAGGCGATTGCCGCCGGCGCCGATGTCGCCGTCATCGGTTTCCATACCGACCGCCCGACCGGTTACGGCCGGCTTCTGGTCAAGGATGGCGAACTTGTCGCTATCCGCGAGGAGAAGGACGCGACCGATGCGGAGCGTAAGGTCACCTGGTGCAATAGCGGATTGATGGCCATCAACGGCCGCAACGCGCTGGACCTGCTCGACCGGATCGGCAACAGCAATGTGAAAGGCGAATATTATCTGACCGATGTGGTCGAGATCGCCCGTTCCCTCGGCCGCCGCGCCGTCGCCATCGATGCGCCCGAAACGGAACTGGTCGGCTGCAACAACCGCGCCGAACTGGCCTTTATCGAGAAGCTCTGGCAGGGGCGCCGCCGCCACGAACTGATGGTGGACGGCGTTTCGATGATTGCGCCCGAAACCGTCTTCCTCTCCTATGACACGAAGATCGGTCAGGACGTTTTGATCGAACCGAATGTCGTCATCGGTCCCGGCGTCACCATCGAGCCGGGCGCCATCATCCATGCGTTTTCGCATCTGGAAGGGGCGCATGTCGCCGAAGGCGCAGCCGTCGGCCCCTATGCGCGGCTGCGTCCGGGTGCGAACCTGCACGCCAATGCCAAGGTGGGCAATTTCTGCGAGGTCAAGAAGGCGGAGATCGGCGAGGGCGCCAAGGTCAACCATCTGACCTATATCGGCGATGCATTCATCGGCGCGGGCAGCAATATCGGTGCGGGCACCATCACCTGCAACTACGACGGCTACAACAAGGCCGAAACGCGGATCGGTGCAAACAGTTTTATTGGTTCGAACTCGTCGCTGGTTGCTCCTGTCACCATTGGAGAGGGTGCCTATATCGCTTCCGGCAGCGTGATTACCGATGACGTGCCGGCCGATGCGCTAGCGTTCGGGCGCGCGCGGCAGGAGGTGAAACCCGGTCGCGCGACGGTGGTGCGCGAGCGGGCAAAAGCACTGAAGGAAGCGATTAAAAAGAAGTCCTGACGGACGTTACCAAACGATACCGAAAGTGACCGGCGCCATAATTGCGGATTGTTCGGGAACGGTTAGTAGTTTCGGCGAAGAGATCGCCGTCTGGAGAAATATATGTGCGGAATTGTCGGAATTGTCGGAACCCAGCCCGTTGCTGAACGGCTTGTCGATGCGCTGAAGCGTCTCGAATATCGTGGCTACGATTCAGCCGGCGTTGCAACGATCGACAATGGCGCGATGGACCGTCGCCGGGCGGAAGGAAAGCTGTTCAATCTGGAGAAAAGGCTTTCGGAAGAGCCACTGCCGGGCGTGGTCGGCATCGCTCACACCCGCTGGGCGACCCATGGCGTTCCGAACGAAACCAATGCCCATCCGCATTTCGTCGACGGCGTCGCCGTCGTCCATAATGGCATCATCGAAAACTTCGCGGAACTACGTGAAGAACTGACCGCCGGAGGCGCGAGCTTCACCACCCAGACCGATACCGAAGTGGTGGCGCAGCTTCTGGCGAAATATACCCGCGAGGGTCTCGGCCATCGCGAGGCGATGCTGAAGATGCTGAACCGCGTGACGGGCGCCTATGCGCTGGTGGTGATGTTCAAGGACGATCCCGGCACGCTTCTCTCGGCGCGCTCCGGCCCGCCGCTTGCCGTTGGTTACGGTCGGGGCGAAATGTTCCTTGGTTCCGACGCCATCGCGCTGTCACCCTTCACCAACGAGATCACCTATCTGGTGGATGGCGACTGCGCCATCGTGACCCGGCAGGGTGCGGAAATCATCGATTTCTCCGGCAAGCCGGTGAAGCGCGAGCGTCAGATTTCGCAGGCGACCGCCTATGTGGTCGACAAGGGCAACCATCGCCACTTCATGGAAAAGGAAATCTACGAGCAGCCGGAAGTCATTTCCCATGCGCTCAGCCATTACGTGGATTTTGCCTCGAAAACCGTGAAGCGGGCCGACACGGCCATCGATTTCGCCAAGCTTTCCGGTCTTGCCATTTCCGCCTGCGGCACCGCCTATCTGTCCGGCCTGATCGGCAAATACTGGTTCGAGCGTTATGCGCGTCTGCCGGTGGAAATCGATGTCGCCTCGGAATTCCGTTACCGCGAAATCCCGCTCGTTCCCACGCAGGCTGCGCTGTTCATTTCGCAATCCGGCGAAACCGCCGATACGCTGGCGGCCCTGCGTTATTGCCAGCAGGAAGGGCTGAAGATCGGCGCGGTGGTCAACACGCGTGAATCCACCATGGCGCGCGAATCCGATGCGATCTTCCCGATCCTTGCCGGTCCGGAAATCGGCGTCGCCTCCACCAAGGCCTTCACCTGCCAGCTTGCCGTGCTCGCTTCGCTTGCCGTTGCCGCCGGAAAAGCGCGCGGTACGGTCACGCTCCAGCAGGAAACCGAGCTGGTTCGCCATCTGACCGAGATGCCGCGTATCATGAGCAAGGTTCTCAACAGCATCCAGCCGCAGATCGAAGCGCTGTCGCGCGATCTGTCGCGTTTCAAGGATGTGCTTTATCTCGGCCGCGGCACCAGCTTCCCGCTGGCGCTGGAAGGCGCGCTGAAGCTCAAGGAAATCTCCTATATCCACGCCGAAGGCTATGCCGCGGGCGAGCTGAAGCATGGGCCCATAGCGCTGATCGACGAGAACATGCCGGTCATCGTCATCGCGCCACATGACCGTTTCTTCGAAAAGACCGTTTCGAACATGCAGGAGGTCGCCGCGCGCGGCGGCCGCATCATCTTCATCACCGATGAGAAGGGGGCTGCCGCTTCCAGGCTCGACACCATGGCGACGATCACGCTGCCCAATGTCGACGAGCTTATTGCGCCGATGGTCTTCTCGCTGCCGATCCAGCTGCTCGCCTATCACACCGCCGTCTTCATGGGCACGGATGTGGACCAGCCGCGCAATCTGGCGAAATCGGTAACGGTGGAATGATCATCCGGCCGGAGCGCCAGGGCGATGAAGAGGCGATCGGAGCGCTGACGGAAGCGGCATTCCGGGATATGCCGTTTAGCGACCAGACCGAACACCTGATCGTCGGCAGGCTGCGCAATGCGAATGCGCTCACCGTTTCTCTGGTGGCTGAGGATGGCGGGCAGATCGTCGGTCATATCGCTTTTTCGCCGGTCACCGTCTCGGATTCGGAAGGCCGCTGGTTTGCTCTCGGCCCGATTTCGGTCTCTCCGGAGAGGCAAGGTCAAGGCATTGGATCGCGCCTCGTGCATGAGGGGCTTTCAACGCTGGACCGGCTCGAAGCGGCCGGATGCATTCTGGCGGGTAGTCCTGCCTATTACGGCCGATTTGGATTTGAGCGTTTCGACGGCCTGCACAGCAAAGGCATTCCTGACAAATATTTGTTGGCCCTGCGCTTGCATGGTGGAACTCCATCCGGCATTGTCGGTTTTCATCCGGGTTTCGATGGCGACAACGCTTAATTCCGAACGGTAAATGACCGATATTCCAGTCAAAATTTCATTCGCAGCCCGCCTGCGCAATAGTTTCCTCACGGGCGTTCTGATCCTTGCGCCCGTCACCATCACCATGTGGCTGGTATGGAGCTTCCTGCAATGGGCCGATAGCTGGGTGAAGCCCTATATTCCGGCCCGTTACGATCCCGAGCAATATTTCGATGTGGCTATTCCCGGTTTCGGCCTGCTGATCGCCGTCATCGGCATCACCCTCATCGGCTTTCTCGGCAATAACCTCATCGGCAAATGGATTTTCGGCGTTGGCGAATCCATCCTCAACCGCATGCCGCTGGTGCGGCCGATCTACAAGAGCATCAAGCAGCTGTTCGAATCCGTCCTGAAGGAGCATTCGAACTCCTTCAAGAAGGTCGGCCTGATCGAGTTTCCGTCATCCGGCACCTGGGCGATGGTGTTCGTCGCCTCCGAGGCCAAGGGCGAGCTTGCCCATCGTTTCAATGAAATGGGCCAGCAGATGGTCGCCGTCTTCCTGCCGCCGACACCGGTGCCGACGGCCGGTTTCCTGCTGTTCGTGCCGAAAGACAAGATCGTCATGCTGGACATGACGCCGGAGGATGCAGCGAAACTGCTGATATCCGGCGGTCTGGTGGCCCCGGATTTCAAGCCGCCGAAGATGATTGCGCCGGTTTGAACGCTTTCGCAAGGCGCTAGATTCCTTCCTCCATTCTCACGGAGGATGTAAAGCCATACGGTTGACGAACCAATGTGGTTCACCAATAATCACAGTGAACCAAGAAGGGTTGCGATCATGACTGCATTCACTGTGCGTCTGCCTGATGAGGTTGCCGACAAACTCGACCAATTGGCGGAAAAACTTGATCGGTCGCGATCCTACATGGCGGCGCGGGCGATTGAGGACTTTGTCGCCCGCGAGGAGTGGCAGCTTGCTGAGATCGAGGCCGGTTTGGCGGAAGCCGATCGCGGCGAGTTCGGGACACCTGAGGATCTCGCAAACATTGTTGGGAAATATGTAAAATCCGCCCGGCCGTCATGAGTGACCGGCGAATTCGTTGGACCTTACGGGCACTGCGACGGCTCGATGAAATTGGTGCGCATATCGAAAGGGATAACCCAGCGGCTGCGGCCCGGGTGATTTCCCGCATTGTTTCTGCGGTTGATATGTTGATGGAGCAGCCGGCAATGGGACGGGTCGGGCGTATCAGGGGAACACGGGAAGCCGTGCTCCCCGACATTTCCTATATCATTGCCTATCGCGTGGGCGGGGATATCGAAATTCTGACGATCATCCACACATCGCAGCGTTGGCCTTCAGCACTTTAACCCAACAGTCTCCGGATTTCATGGTCAATCCTCGTCATCCAGATCATCCACTTCCGTCCCTGTATTGGTCGCGTGGAATACGGGAACGAAAAGCCGCATATAGACCAGCCGCACGCTCCAGCCTTCTTCCAGCGCCTGGCTCCAGGCCTTCTTGCGGCCGGGCTTCTTGAACGCCTTGCCGATCGCCTTTTTCTCGCTCTTCGCAAATGTCTCGGGCTGCAGGATATTCTGCGGCGAACAGAGCGCGTAGCCCTTGCGGAAGGCGGGTGGCGGGCGGCGGGGGTCGATCATGTTCATGGGCGTTCACTTTCAGCCGGCGTGCAGGAAGCGGATCGCTTCGTCGCGGCGGTGCAGGTAGAGCAGGGTGCGCAGCGCATTGCCGCGCGGGCCTGTGAGTTCGGGATCGCGTTCGATCACGTAAGCTGCGTCCTTGCGGGCGATTTCCAGAAGGTCGGCATGGGCCTCGAGGCTGGCGATGCGGAAGCCCGGCGTGCCGGACTGGCGGGTGCCGAGCAGCTCGCCTTCACCGCGCAGCTTCAAATCCTCCTCGGCGATCAGGAAGCCATCCTCGCTGTCACGCAGGATGGAGAGCCGGGCGCGGCCGTTTTCGCTGAGCGGGCCCTTATAGAGCAGGATGCAGGTGGAGGCCTCGTCGCCGCGCCCCACACGGCCGCGCAGCTGGTGCAGCTGGGCGAGGCCGAAACGCTCGGCGTGTTCGATGACCATGATTGTCGCATCCGGCACGTCGACGCCGACTTCCACCACGGTCGTCGCCACCAGCAGCCGGGTTTCGCCGTTCTTGAAGGCGAGCATGGCGGCGTCCTTCTCCGGGCCGCTCATGCGTCCATGGATCAGGCCGATATTGGCGCCGAGCATCTGCGAGAGAACCGCATGCCGCTCCTCCGCCGACATCAGGTCGGATTCTTCCGTTTCCTCCACCAGCGGGCAGATCCAGTAGGCTTTCTTGCCTTCCTTCAGCGCCGCGCGCAGTCGTTCCACGATGTCGCCGATTCGCTCAGTGGGGATCGTCACGGTCTGGATGGGCTTGCGGCCGGCCGGTTTTTCGGTGAGCTTGGAGACATCCATATCGCCGAAAGCGGCCAGAACCAGCGTGCGCGGAATAGGCGTGGCGGTCATGACCAGCATATGCGGCGTGATGCCCTTGGCGGTGAGGCGCAGGCGCTGGTGCACACCGAAGCGATGCTGCTCGTCCACCACTGCCAGCACAAGGTTCCTGTAACTCACGCTGTCCTGAAACAGCGCATGGGTGCCGATGACGATCTGCGCTTCGCCGGAAGCGACGCGCTCCTCGATCTCGCGGCGCTCCTTGCCCTTGGTGCGGCCGGTCAGCACTTCGACGGTGATGCCTGCTGCCTGAGCGAGTTTGGAGATGGTGGCGTAATGCTGCCGGGCAAGGATTTCGGTCGGCGCCATCAGCACCGCCTGTCCGCCGGCTTCCACGGCCGTTGCCATCGCCATCAGCGCCACCAGCGTCTTGCCGGCGCCGACATCGCCCTGCAGCAGGCGTAACATGCGGTCTTCGCCGGCCATGTCGGTCAGGATATCTTTCACCGCAGCGCTCTGGCTCGCCGTCAGCGAGAAGGGCAGTTGCGACAGGATTTTTGCGGCGACATCACCCTTGGCGCGGATCGGCTGGCCCGCCACCTTGCGCAGCCGCTGGCGCACCAGCGCCAGTGACAGCTGCCCGGCGAGGAATTCGTCATAGGCAAGCCGCCTGCGCGACGGGGCCTGCGGTTCGATATCGGCGCTGTCACGCGGGTCATGCAGCTCGCGGAAGCTTGAGGCGACATCGCCGAAGCCCTGCCGGGTCTTCAGCGTTTCATCGATCCATTCCGGAAAGACCGGCAGTTTCGACAGCCCGCCTTCAATGGCGCGGCGCAGCACCTTGGGCGATAGACCGGCGGTCATGGGATAGACCGCTTCCACCAAAGGCAGGTTTTCCGCCTCGGAAAGCTTCACCATGAAATCCGGATGCACCATGGAGGCACGGCCGTTGAACCAGTCCACCTTGCCGCTGACGAGAACCTCTTCATCGACGGGCAGGGCCTTGGACAGCCAGTCGCCCTTGGCGCGGAAGAAGGTCAGCGCCAGTTCGCCGGTCTCGTCATGCAGGAAGACGCGATAGGGCGCATTACGGTTTCCCGGCGGTGGCGGCTGGTGGCGGTCGACACGTCCCTGAATGGTGACAATGGCGCCGGGTGCTGCCAGCGCAATGCCGGGGCGGTTGCGGCGGTCGATGACGTTGGATGGCGCGTGGAAGAGGAGATCGATGACGCGGGTGTCGTCGGCACTTTCCCGACTGAGGAGCTTAGCCAGAAGATCGGCAAGTTTCGGCCCCACACCGGCAAGGGTGGAGACGGAGGCAAACAGCGGATCAAGAATGGCCGGGCGCATGGGTCAGCAAAATCGGGGAAGGGGGCGGCTTATGCAAGACTTCGCTCGCCACAAAGGCGGGTTATCACCGGCAGATTTTCACCGCCGTGGCATTATTTCGATAAAAACCGGTTCCCAAGCGTTCGCCTCCTGTTCTATAGGAGGTCGCAGTCAACATTCTGTTGAATAGCCAACCGAAAGGTGAATGCGATGACTGGACTGGTGCGCACGAGTGCCGACCTTGATCCGAGACGCCGGCGGATTCTTTACCGCTGCTGGCATCGGGGCATTCGCGAGATGGATCTGGTGCTCGGGCAATTCGCGGAAGACAATATTGCCGGGCTTTCCGATGAGCAGCTCGATGAGCTTGAGATCATCATGGCGGAAGAGGATAACGACCTCGTCAAGATGGTGACCGGCGCCCTTGCCATACCGAAAAAATTCCAGACCCCGCTGTTCGAGAAGATCGCCTCCTACCGTCCCGATTTCGATCTCGTCACCACTGACACCCTGAAAGCGTGAGAATATGATAGCCGGATTCGATGCAAAGCTGGTGTCGTCGGCCGATACGCCGCTGACCATCGGAAACGTGCCTTCCGGCATGGAAGCCCTTTTGCTTGCCGATATGGCGCGGGCCGGCACGTCGGTCGCCTATGTGATGTCGGATGGCCAGCGGGTCGCCGATCTCGAACAGATCCTCGGTTTCGTCGCACCTGACATTCCGGTGATGACGCTTCCGGCCTGGGACTGCCTGCCCTATGACCGCGTGTCACCGAGCGCCGATACCTCGGCGCGCCGGCTGGCGGCGCTCTCCGGTCTCATCTCTCACGCGAAGAAACCGCATCCGGCCATCGTGCTGGTCACCGTCAACGCCATGCTGCAGAAGATGGCGCCGCGCGACATTATCGAAAGCCTCGGCTTTTCGGCGAAGCCCGGCAACCAGATCCGCATGGAGGAGATTGCCGCGCGGCTGGAACGCAACGGTTTCGACCGGGTGGCGACGGTGCGCGAAGTGGGTGAATTCGCCGTGCGCGGCGGTATTCTCGATGTCTTCGTGCCGGGCACGGAAGAGCCGGTGCGGCTCGATTTCTTCGGCGATACGCTGGAAAGCATCCGCACCTTCGATCCGGCCAGCCAGCGCACCATCGGACAGGCGCGCTCGCTCGATTTGAACCCGATGAGCGAAGTGACGCTGACGCCGGATACGATCAGCCGTTTCCGCAAGAATTACCTGTCGCTATTCGGCGCGGCGACGCGAGACGATGCGCTTTATCAGGCCGTCTCCGAAGGCCGCCGTTATGCCGGCATGGAGCATTGGCTGCCATTGTTTTACGAGCAGCTGGAGACCGCTTTCGATTATCTGAAGGGCTTCCGCATCGTCACCGATCACACGGCGCGGGAGGCGGCGAAAGAGCGCTCCAAGCTCGTGCTCGATTATTACGATGCGCGCCGCAGTTCCGGCGAAACCAAGGGCTCGACGCAGGGTGCGCCCTACAAGCCGGTTTCGCCCGGCCAGCTCTATCTCGATGGAAAGAGCTTCGATGCCGCGCTCGCTGCCGTCAATGCGGTGCGTCTGACGCCTTTCAACGAGCAGGACAGCGAAGGCCGCCCGGTTGCCACGCTTGACGCCCATGTCGGGCCGCGCTGGGCGCGCCCGCCAACCGAGGGTGAGAGCGAAGAACGGGTCAATGTTTTCGATCTGGCGGTGAAGCACATTGCCGAGCGCCGCGCCAAGGGCTGGAAGGTGCTGATCACCGGCTGGTCGGAAGGTTCGCTCGACCGGCTGTTGCAGGTGCTGAACGAGCACGGGCTTGAGAAGATCAAGCCGGTTACCTCGCTGAAAGAGGTGGAGAAGCTTGGCAAGGGCGAGGCGGCCTCGGCGGTTCTGAGCCTTGAGGCGGGTTTCGAAACCGGAACGCTGGCCGTTATCGGCGAGCAGGATATTCTCGGCGACCGCATGGTGCGCCGCTCCAAGCGCCGCAAGCGCGGCGCGGATTTCATCTCGGAAGTGGCGGGGCTGGATGAGGGCTCACTGGTCGTCCATGCCGAACATGGCATCGGCCGCTTCGTCGGCCTGCGGACAATCGAGGCGGCGGGGGCGCCGCGGGCCTGTCTGGAACTGCATTATGCCGATGACGCCAAGCTGTTCCTGCCGGTTGAAAACATCGATCTTCTGTCGCGTTACGCTTCGGATGCGGCGGAAGCGCAGCTGGACAAGCTTGGCGGCGGCGCATGGCAGATGCGCAAGGCCAAGCTCAAGAAACGCCTGCTGGACATGGCAGACGAGCTTATCCGCATTGCGGCGGCGCGCCTGGTGCGCCATGCGCCGGTGCTGACGGCGCCGGATGGGCTTTACGACGAATTCGCCGCCCGTTTCCCCTATGACGAGACGGAAGACCAGTTGAACGCGATTGAGTCCATCCGCGAGGATCTGGGGGCCGGCCGGCCGATGGATCGCCTGATCTGCGGCGATGTCGGTTTCGGCAAGACCGAAGTGGCGCTTCGCGCCGCGTTCCTCGCCGCCATGAATGGCGTGCAGGTGGCGGTGGTGGTGCCGACCACGCTGCTTTCCCGCCAGCATTTCCGCACCTTCTCGGAACGTTTCCGTGGGTTGCCGATCCGGGTGCAGCAGGCTTCGCGCCTTGTCGGCTCCAAGGAACTGACGCTGACGAAAAAGGAAGTGGCTGATGGCAAGACGGATATCGTCGTCGGCACCCATGCGCTGCTCGGCGCGGGCATCAGCTTCGCCAATCTCGGTCTGCTGATCATCGACGAAGAGCAGCATTTCGGCGTCAAGCACAAGGAACGGCTGAAGGAGCTGAAGAGTGACGTGCATGTGCTGACGCTCTCCGCGACGCCTATTCCGCGCACCTTGCAGCTTGCCATGACCGGTGTTCGCGAATTGTCGCTCATCACCACGCCGCCGGTGGACCGCATGGCGGTTCGCACCTTCATTTCGCCCTTCGATCCGCTGGTGATCCGCGAAACGCTGATGCGCGAACATTATCGCGGTGGCCAGAGTTTTTACGTCTGCCCCCGTCTTGCCGATCTTGCCGACATTCACGCGTTCCTGCAATCGGATGTGCCGGAACTGAAGGTGGCGGTGGCGCATGGGCAGATGCCGGCCGGCGAACTGGAAGACATCATGAACGCCTTTTATGACGGCAAATATGATGTGCTGCTGTCGACCACCATCGTTGAATCCGGCCTCGATGTGCCGACCGCCAATACGCTGATCGTGCACCGCGCCGATATGTTCGGCCTTGCCCAGCTTTACCAGCTGCGCGGCCGTGTCGGACGTTCCAAGGTGCGCGCCTTCGCTCTCTTCACCCTGCCGGTCAACAAGGTGCTGACGACCATGGCGGAGCGGCGGCTGAAGGTGCTGCAATCGCTCGATACGCTGGGCGCCGGCTTCCAGCTGGCGAGCCACGACCTCGATATTCGCGGTGCGGGCAATCTGCTCGGCGAGGAACAGTCCGGCCATATCAAGGAAGTCGGTTTCGAGCTGTACCAGCAGATGCTGGAAGAGGCGGTTGCCGAAGTGAAGGGTGACGAGCAGGTGCAGGATAGCGGCTGGTCGCCGCAAATCTCGGTCGGCACCTCTGTCATGATCCCGGAGGATTATGTTCCGGATCTGCATCTGCGCATGGGTCTTTACCGCCGTCTCGGCGAGCTTGCGGATATAAGCGAGATCGATGGTTTCGGTGCGGAAATGATCGACCGTTTCGGCCCGTTGCCGAAAGAGGTGCAGCACCTCCTCAAGATCGTCTACATCAAGTCGCTCTGCCGCACCGCCAATGTCGAGAAGGTGGATGCCGGGCCGAAGGGCGTGGTCGTGCAGTTCCGCAACAAGGAATTCCCCAATCCGGCAGCGTTGGTCGCCTATATCGGCAAGCAGGGCACGATGGCGAAGATCCGCCCCGATCACAGCCTGTTCCTGACCCGCGACCTGCCGACGCCGGAAAAGCGGCTGGCGGGTGCGGGGATGGTCATGACACAGCTGGCGGAGCTGGCGCGTTCCTAACGCTTCGGGAGGTCGTCGACCCAAAGCAGACCGAGGCGCGTGGGGCTTACCCCCCTCTGTCCTGCCGGACATCTCCCCCTCAAGGGGGGAGATCGATCTGTGGCAAGGTCTCGCCCATCTGGAAGCTTGAAAATGAAGCGACAAAAGGGCCTCTTGCCGATCTCCCCCTTGAGGGGGAGATGCCCGGCAGGGCAGAGGGGGGTAAGCCCCACGCGCCTCGGTCCGCTGTTAATGGACAACCTCCCCAACGCCAACACCGACGCGGAAAGCGAAACGCAGCTTCCGGCCTTTGGCCGGTCGCTCGCGGCGCTCTGTTCAATGTCAGTGCATCCCTCGCCACTGGGCTGGCGTCACGCCTTCCCAGGTTCGAAACGCCCGATAGAACGAGCCTGTGTCCTGGAAACCCAGCAGGAAGGCAATCTCTTCAATTCCATTGCGTTTGTCTGAAAGCAGGTCGCGGCCGAGTTCCTGCCGTGCCTGCTCAATGAGCGCTCGATAGTTCGATCCCTGTTCGGTGATACGACGCTGCAGGGTTCTTTCGCTCATGCCGAGTTCGCGCGCCACCTCGGAAATCTCCGGCTTGCCGCTTGCGATGCGGCGTTTGATCAGAATCTTGACCTGCTCCGGCAGCGAGGATTGCGCCTCGATCTCCCCAAGGGAGGTCGCAAGCGCGGGCTCCAGTATAGCCAGCAGTTCGGGATTATGCCCGGCGAATGGAAGATCGAGATCGTCGCGTTTCAGCACCATGGCATTCTGCGGACAGCCGGTGCGGATGGGTGCGTTGAAATAACTCCGATGGACGTCGGAAGCAGGTTCACGGCGAATCATCTCCACCCGAACCGGGGTGACATGTCTGCCGGTGCCCCGCCGCCCCAGTTCCAGAAGGGCGGCGAAAGTGACGTCCGCCGCAGCGTCCGGCTCGGCCTCGTCAGTGTGCAACCATCTTACGGCGATCCGGGCCTCGCCGCCGCTTTCCGTTACCGAAAGCTCTTCCGGGGTGCACAGTCGCTTGAAGCGGGCCAGCCGGTGCAGCCCGTCGCGATAGTCGCGGGCGAAGAAGGCTGACATGGTGGCGGGTGGATGCATCGCCGTGTCTGTCTCGACCGTCATCCGGACGCCGATGGCCGGATCCTGCGACAGGTCCTCGACCGCCCGCCACAGGTCGAAATATTGCGCCGTGGTCAACCATGCGTCCGGGGCGATGTGCAGCGTTGCGGGAAGCTTCGCCTGCCGCAGCAGGGCCGGAGCGGGCAGCCCCATACGCTCCGCCGCCCGCCAGAAAGCCTGGGGCAGCCTGCACCTGTCGCTCAAATCCCTGCTCATGATCCGACCTCCGGCCTTCTTTCTACATCTGGCTTCTGATCAGCCTGTCGAAGGCCCGGTCGCCGAGCCATTTGCGCACGCCGATCATCAGCCGGGCGTATTTGCCGGCCGCATAACGTGTCTTCGGGCGGGCGGACCTGACCGCCTTGCTCACCACATCGGCAATGACCTCGGGATCGGTGCCCATACCCTTACCGTAGCTTCGGTCCATGGAAGCCGCAACGCTCTGCGCCATCTTCGCATAAGGGCCGTTTGCCGAGCGTTCGAGGAGACCCTGCGCTGCGGCCGCGCCGAAACCGGTCTCGATCAGGCCCGGCTCGACCACCACGACGCGAATGCCGAATGGCTCGGCTTCCAGCCGCAGACTGTCCGACCAGCCTTCCAGCGCGTGTTTGGTCGCGTGATACCAGGCACCCAGAACGGTGTAGATTTTGCCGCCCATCGAGGTGATGTTGACGATGGTGCCTTTGCCCCTTGCACGCATGGCCGGCATCAGGAGCTGGGTCAGGCGCGCGGTGCCGAAGACGTTGACCTCGAACTGGTAGCGCGCCTCGTTGAGCGGAATTTCCTCGACCGGGCCGTAGAGCCCGTAGCCGGCATTGTTCACCAGCACATCGACGCCACCGGATCGTGCGGTAATCGCGGCGACAGCGGCGACGATGTCTTCGTCGCTGGAGATGTCCATGCGCAGCGCAACCGCGCCGAGCTTTTCCAGGTCCGCCATCCTGTCTATGCTGCGCGCGGCGACATAGACGAGATAGCCATCGGCGATCAGGCGTTTGGCGATGCTTTTGCCCATGCCGGATGACGCGCCGGTAACGAGGGCGGTCGGTTGGGTTCGTATGTTCATGTCGGCACCTCTTGCTCTTGAATAGGGCCAACATAAGTCGCGCATCGTGCCATCGCAGTGGCGGAACACGCCATATTTATGGTGCAAGCCGCCAGGTCTCGTCTTTCAACCTTTGAGGGGCAACCTTATGAGGGGCAACCTCATGAGAGGTTTTCCGGCGTGATGCCAACGGCCACGTTCTGGTCAGTGGCGGCGATCGAAGCGGGCAGCGGCACCTTTCTCTGTTTCTCGCGGATCAGCGTCAACAGGCCGGAGCCGACGATGAGAGCGATGCCGACCAGCATCCAACCGTCGATACGGTCGCCGAAAATCAGGTAACCGAACAGGATGGCCCAGAGCATCTGGCTATATTGCGTCGGTCCGATCATGGCGGCGGGCGCATATTGGGCGGCATACATGACCAGCACGTTGCCAAGCGCGCCGAGCAGGCCGTATCCCGCCAGCAGCAGCCATTGCTCGCCGGCTGGCATGACAAAAGTCGGCACCATGGCGATGCCGCTGATAGTGAGACAGCCGAGCACACCGGCACCATAAAGCGAGACGTTCTTTTCCGACGGGCCCATGGCGCGGAAGATGACGATGCTGAGCGCGCCGCTGAAGCCGCCGATGATGGCGCCGAGATGGCCGACGCCGAGTTCGCGGAAGCCCGGACGCAGGATGACCAGCACGCCGAGGAAACCGATGATGACGGCCGACCAGCGCTTGATGCCCACCTGTTCCTTCAGGAACACCACCGACATGATGGTGACGAAGGAAGGGAGCAGGAAGATCAGCGCGAAGGCTTCCGCCATGGAAAGATGGGTGAAGGCGGTCACGCTGCCCACTGCGCCGGTCCCGGCTGCAAAAAAGCGGATGATCCACAAAGGGCGGTTCGTGGTTCTGACGATATCCACCCAGCGGTCGTTGCGCTTACGGATGAAGGGCAGGGCGGCAAAGCCGAAAAGGGCGCCGAAGAAGGCCGATTCGATCGGCGAGATCTGGCCTTCTATGAGTTTAACGCTTGCATCGCTCCAAGCGTAGGCAGCGAAGGCGGCAAAGGCGAGCAGAATGCCTTTCAGGGTCTGGTCGGACACGGAAACACCGGCGAAAAATCGAGTTGATGAAAACCGCCGGTGGTTTGACCGTCAGTTCATCGATCTATGCTCGTCCGCCTTGATTTTTGCAATATCCCGCAGTGCAGCAATCAATACATCCGGCGTTTGTGCACCGCTTATGGCGTATTTCTGGTCGATGATGAAGAAGGGCACGCCGGCGACGCCCATTTGCTGCGCCGCATCAATTTCGGCGATGACGGTGTCCTTGTCGGCGTCCGAGGCCAGAAGCCGGGCTACGACCTTGGCGTCCATGCCGGATTTTTCGGCCACATCGGTCAGCACCGCGTGATCGCCGATGTTGCGCCCTTCCTCGAAATTGGCCTTGAACAGGGCGGTGACGACCTTTTCCTGAACGTCGCGGCCTTCGGAATGCGCCCAGAGCGACAGCCGATGGGCGTCGAGCGTGTTCGGGCCGATCTTGATCGCATCGAAATCGTAATTGATGCCGACTTCCCTGCCGAGCTGTACCAGCGTGGCATGCGCCTGTTCCAGGCGTTCCTTGCCGAGCTTTTCCTCGAGAGCGGCTTTCTGGTCGACGCCTTCAGGCGGATAATCCGGGTTGAGGCGGTAAGGACGCCAGTTCACGTCGACGCTGATTTCGTCCTGCACCTCGGCAATGGCGAGATCGAGCCTTGCCTTGCCGAGATAACACCACGGGCAGACCATATCCGATACGACGTCGACAACGATGCGTTCCATGGTTTTATCTTCCCTTTTCTCTGCCGGGGATGGGTGGTGCGGTTTATTGCGCCCGCGCATCCCACCAGGTCTGTTTCTGATTGCCGGATATCGGCGTCATATCCGGGCGGTCGATATATTTCCAGCGGGCCACCCACTGCGCGCCGATATAATAGAGCGGAATGACATAGTGGCCGGCAACGAGAAGGCGGTCGTAACCGCGCACCGCCGCCTGAAAATCCTCCGTCGACCTTGCCTGCAGCAGGGCCTCGATCATGCGGTCTATATCGGGATTTGCGGCACCGGCATAGTTGAAGCTGCCCTGCGCATCCCGCGAGAGCGAACTCCAGCGGTTGAGCTGTTCCATGCCCGGTGAGAGCGAAGAGGGCAGGGAGCGGATGATCATGTCATAGTCGAAGCTGTTCGAGCGGGCCTGATATTGCCCGTCATCGACCGAGCGGATGCCCATGGCGACGCCGATCAGGTTGAGCGAGCGCTGATAGGCAAGCGCGATGCGCTCCTGCGCCGGGTTCTGCGTCATGATTTCGAAGGCAAGCTGACGGCCGTTGGCGTCGGACATCCTGCCGTTCTTGATGCTGTAGCCAGCCTCTTTCAGCTTGTCGACGGCCATTTTCAGAACTTTGCGGTCCGCGCCGGTGCTATCGGTGGTCGGCATGGCATAGGTTCCCGCCAGCAGTTCCGGCGGCATGGTTTTCGCCGCGTCGCCAAGCAGGGCAAGCTCGCGCTCGTCGGCGGCATTGCCATAGGCGCCGAGCGGGGAGTTCTGCCAGTAACTCTGCGTGCGCTTGAAGGAGCCGCCGAGGATGTTCTTGTTCATCCATTCGAAATCGAGCGCATAGGACAGGCCCTCACGCACCTTTTCGTCGGCGAAGACGGTGCGGCGGGTGTTGAAAACGAGGCCGAACATGCCGGTGGGCAGGCGCGGCTGGAAGACGTCCTTGACGATATCGCCGCGATGGACGGCCGGGAAATTGTAAGCCTGTCCCCAGTGGGAGGTATCGGAAGTGCCGTTGATGGCGTCGCCTTCAGGATAAATGTCGATATCGCCCTTCTTGAAGGCCTCGAACATGGTGGTGACCTGCAGGAAATAGGTGACGCTGATCTCGTCGTAATTGTCGAAGCCGACTTTGCCGGGAATATCCTTGCCCCAATAATCCGGGTTCCGCTCCCAGATGATTCGTTCGCCCGGCCGCAGGGTTTTGATTCGGTATGGACCCGAACCGACGACCGGACCGAGGCCCGCCTGCTCGAATTTTTCCGGATCGATCGCATGTTTCGGCAGGATCGGGGTGGAGGAGGCGAGAATGAGCGGCGTTTCGCGGTTCGCCTTGTCATTGAAGGTGAAACGCACGCTGCGATCGCCGATCTTTTCCAGCTTCGCCACGCCGTCGAGCCGGGTGTTGAAGGGCGGGCGGCCTTTTTCCTTCAGGAGATTGAAGGTGAAGATCACGTCATCTGCGGTCACGGGCTCGCCGTCGGACCATTTTGCCTTCGGGTTGAGGTTGAACTGGACGAAGCTGCGCTCCTCATCCCACTCCGCGGTTTCGGCCAGCAGGCCGTAAAGGCTGAAAGGCTCGTCGCTGGAGCGCAGCATCAGCGGTTCGTAAAGAAGATTGCCGAATTCCGGGTCCCAGACGCCGCGTGCGGTGGTACGCATTCCCTTGAGAACGAAGGGATTGAGGCTGTCGAAGGTGCCGACGACGCCATAGGAGATGCGGCCGCCTTTCTTTACGTCCGGATTGACGTAAGGGAGGTGGCGGAAATCTGCCGGCAGGGCGGGCGTGCCATGCATGGAAATGCCGTGAAGCGGCTGTGCCAGGGCGGTTCCGGCGGGAAGCAGGGATGATCCCAGAAGGAACAATGCGGGGATGAGGGCCGCAAGGTTGCGCATGTCACTATCCTGTCTCAACGGTCAGTCCGATATGTGGACCTGACCGGTTTATCGTCATGATTCTGGCAGATATGTAGCACACGGACATTGCATGACCCATGCAACGGCGGGAAATCTTGGGTCAGCTCAAGAAAAAGTTAAAGAAGTGCTGGATATCGCCGCGATCGGCATGTAACAGGGGGACCGGAAGAGACGGGTCACGCATTTGCCTCATTTAAACGACAGTTGAACGGGCAGAAGGATACCGCCATCGGCGAACAGGACCTCGCGGTTCTGTTCTGGCAGACATTCAGGAGACGGAACTCTTATGATGCACAAGGCAAACACATTCACCCGGACGGCTTTGTCCGCTCTGGTCCTTTCTCTCGGCGCAATGTCCGCTCCGGCCATCTCGCAGGCGCAGGATGCTGCTCCCGCCGCTCAGGGCGCTGGCGCTCCGCCGCTCGGCTGGTTCAAGACCTGCTCCAAGCAGGAAGACAACGATGTCTGCGTCGTGCAGAACGTGGTTCTTGCCCAGAACGGCCAGATGATCACCGCCGTCGGCCTCATCACCGTTGAAGGCAAGGTCAACCGCAAGCTGCTGCAGGTCTCCGTTCCGACCGCGCGTCTCGTTCCTCCGGGCGTGATGATGCAGATCGACGGCGGCAAGGGCCAGAAGCTCGATTACGCCGTTTGCCTTCCCGACAAGTGCACGGCCGAAGTTCCGCTGACGGACGCGATGATCGCTTCCCTGAAGAAGGGTAGCGAGGTGGTCTTCACCTCCATCAACTTCCGCCGCGCTCCGAACCCCATCAAGATCGCGCTCTCCGGCTTCACCGGCGCCTATGACGGCCCGGCGATCACCCAGTCGCAGCTTGCCGAAAGCCAGCGCAGCCTGCAGGAAGGCATGCAGAAGAAGGCTGAAGAGGCTCGCAAGAAGCTGGAAGCCGCACAGGACGCTGCCAAGGGCGCGCCGAAGCCCTGATCGCAGCGTAAGCTCCAAAAGTAGGAAAACCGGTCTGGCGACAGACCGGTTTTTTTATGCCCTTGGGAGGGAGGGGAGAAATTTGGCGGGCGTCAATGCGCCGTCGACATTTTCGGACGCCATTCGCCGTTCGGCGCCTTGTCGAAGATGCGGCCGATATTGGGATTTCGGAGCGGCGTCTCGTTTTCGTCGTGGACGAGGTTCTGTTCGGAAACATAGGCGACATATTCCGTCTCCTCGTTTTCGGCCAGAAGATGATAGAAGGGCTGGTCGCGATCCGGCCTGATTTCCGCAGGGATGGCGTTCCACCATTCCTCGGTATTGGCATATTCCGGGTCCACGTCGATCACCACACCGCGGAACGGAAACACCTTGTGGCGGACGATTTCGCCAAGCGTGAATTTTGCGTTTCTTTGTTTCATGGCATGTACTTCCTTTCCCAATACTAGTTGGTATCGGAATGCGAAATATCAAGACCTAGCGGTTTTGGCGCCGGTCTGCCGTCCGCGTTCAGCGCCTTCTGCCGATGGGCGCGGTGGCGATGATGACGCCACCGGTGACCAGCACGATGCCGATGGCGTGATAGGTCTCGAAAGTCTCCCCAAGGAACAGCGTGGCCATGAGGATCGAGACCGGCGGCATCATGTAAAGCGTGATGCCAGCCGTGGCGGGACCGAAGACGCGCACCGTATGGGTGAAGCAATAAAAGGCCAATAGTGAGGCGAACAGGATGATGCCGCCGATCTTGGCCCAGGCCATTGGCGTGGCGGGCAACATGCCGCCCTGCGCCAGTTCCAGAGCCGCCGGCGGCAGAAGCACGAGCGCGCCGGAAAAGGCGATCAGGCCGAAAAGGCTGAAAGAGGCCATCTGCCGTGCGGCGGGATCGCGCAGCAGCAGCGAATAGACCGCAAAGGCGATGGCCGCAGTCAGGATCGCGAAATCGCCAATGTTGAAATTCAGATGCCAGAGAGCGGACATATCGCCCTTGAGCACGATGGCCGCCACGCCGGCAAAGGCGATGACCATGCCCGCCACTTCCAGCTTCCGGATCGGGCGGCCCTGAAAGACGCGCTGGAACAGGATGATGAACAGCGAGGACGTGGTGTAGATCAGCGTGCCGTTGGCGGCCGTCGTCATGGTCAGCCCCCAATAGACCACGCCGCCGCAGATGCCCATGCCGAGAATGCCGAGGACGAGCCAGAGCAGCGTTTTGCGCCGCACGAAAGTCAGGCAATTGCGCCAGTCGGCGATCATGAAGGGGGCGATGATGAGGGTCGAGCCGATCCAGCGGATGAAGGCGGCGACGAAAGGCGAGACTTCGCCGACGACGCCACGGCCGAAAATGACATTGCTGGAAAAAAAGAACGGCACAGCCAGAAAGATGAGCCAGTCCGTAAGGCGGGTTTGCTGAGAGGCTGGCTTGTTCGACATTCTTTACGATACGGCTGGACTTCAAAAGAAAACGGCGGCTTTCCGGGGAAAACCGCCGAGATGGATCGAGCGCCCCAGTGGAGCGCTCGCAGGGCCGATCAGGCCGAGTAGTACATGTCGAATTCGACCGGATGCGGGGTCATTTCGAAACGCATGACTTCCTGCATCTTCAGTTCGATGAACGAGTCGATCTGGTCGTCGTCGAACACGCCGCCGGCGGTGAGGAACTTGCGATCCTTGTCGAGGCTTTCCAGCGCTTCGCGCAGCGAGCCGCAGACGGTCGGGATCTTCTTCAGTTCCTTGGCAGGAAGGTCGTAAAGGTCCTTGTCCATCGGCTTGCCGGGATGGATCTTGTTCTTGATGCCGTCGAGGCCGGCCATCAGCATCGCCGCAAAACCGAGATAGGGGTTCTGGGTCGGGTCCGGGAAGCGGACTTCGACGCGCTTTGCCTTCGGGTTGGAGCCGAAGGGGATACGGCAGGAGGCGGAGCGGTTGCGCGCGGAGTAAGCGAGCAGAACCGGCGCTTCATAACCCGGCACCAGACGCTTGTAGGAGTTGGTGGTGGGGTTGGTGAAGGCATTGATCGCCTTGGCGTGCTTGATGATGCCGCCGATGTAATAGAGGCAGGTCTCGGAAAGGCCTGCATATTCGTCGCCCGCAAACGTCGGCTTGCCGCCCTTCCAGATCGACTGGTGAACGTGCATGCCCGAGCCGTTGTCGCCGAAGATCGGCTTCGGCATGAAGGTTGCCGTCTTGCCATAGGCATTGGCGACCTGGTGCACGACGTACTTGTAGATCTGCATCTTGTCGGCGCTGGAGACGAGCGTGTCGAACTTCACACCCAGCTCGTGCTGTGCGGCAGCCACTTCGTGGTGGTGCTTTTCGACGACCACGCCCATTTCGGCCAGAACCGTCAGCATTTCGGAGCGCATGTCCTGGAGGCTGTCGATCGGCGGAACCGGGAAATAACCGCCCTTGACGCGCGGACGGTGGCCGAGGTTGCCGGTCTCGTAATCCGTGTCGTCGTTGGACGGCAGTTCGGACGAATCCAGCTTGAAGCCGGTGTTGTAGGGATCGGCCTTGTACTTCACGTCGTCGAAGACGAAGAATTCGGGCTCCGGGCCAACGAAAACGGTGTCGCCGATACCCGACGCCTTGAGGTAGGCTTCAGCCTTCTTGGCAGTGCCACGCGGGTCGCGGTTATAGGCTTCGCCAGAGACCGGGTCGAGGATGTCGCAAAGGACGACCAGGGTGGACTGGGCGAAGAACGGGTCGATATGGGCGGTGGCCGGATCGGGCATCAGCACCATGTCGGACTCGTTGATGGCCTTCCAGCCGGCGATCGAGGAGCCGTCGAACATGACGCCATCGGCGAACATGTCTTCGTCCACACAGACAACATCCATGGTGACGTGCTGCAGCTTGCCCTTGGGGTCGGTAAAGCGCAGGTCCACGAACTTGATGTCGTTATCCTTGATCTGCTTCAAGATATCGTTTGCGGTCGTCATTTAAACGTTTTCCTTGAGTGTGATGATGACGAGGTGAAAACCCAAGCCTCCCCGGCTCGGGACGTTCTTGATTATATGGCGTCCACGCCTGTTTCACCGGTACGGATGCGGATGACTTCCTCGACATTGGAAACGAAAATCTTTCCGTCGCCGATACGTCCTGTCTGCGCCGCATTGCGGATCGCCTCGATGACGGCTTCCGCATTCTCATCCGCCAATACGACTTCGACTTTCACTTTCGGCAAAAAGTCCACGACGTACTCTGCTCCGCGGTAGAGTTCCGTGTGGCCCTTCTGACGACCAAAGCCTTTTGCTTCCGTGACCGTGATTCCCTGAAGTCCGACTTCCTGAAGGGCTTCCTTCACTTCATCGAGCTTGAAAGGCTTAATGATCGCTTCGATCTTTTTCATGAGAAAATATCTCTCCGCTTCTCCCGTTAAAGCAGGTAACTCCCGCTCTGCCACAAGAATGCACGTATTGTGCCAGATCGGAAGCGGGCTTGAAGAAAAAACTTCGATCCCCCGGCTTTCCGACACAAAATGCATTCGCTTTTTGCGCTTTTCCAGCCAATTTCTCGCGGAAACCCGAAAAATCCATCAGCATTTCTGTGAATTTGTATTATTTTAGTTGATTTGAATATTTGGAAAGATGCGAACAGAGGAATGGTCGTTTGTTTATATTTTATGCATTTGTCTATTATTTGGACATGGCTATTTGCTTATTTTTGTATCGATTGCCTTTCCGGCGTTTTGAAGGGATGATCGGGACATGAAATCCCTTCCGCGCCTCTTCCTGATCGACCCTGTTGTCATGGCCCGCATCGATGCGGCGGCCGGGCAATCCGGCATTCCTCTTTATGACCTGATGGAGCGGGCGGGGCAGGCGGTTGTCGCCTCGGTGCTGCGTCATTATCCGCAGGCGCAGCGCTTCGTCGTGCTCTGCGGCTGCGGCAACAATGGCGGCGATGGTTATGTGGCGGCGCGGGCGCTTTTGCAGAGCGGGGTGGTCGTCGCGGTTCATCATCTCGGCGATGTCGGCGCGCTCAGCGGCGATGCGCGGACGGCATTCGAGCGGAGCGGCGTGACGCCGTTGCCGCTTGTCGGCTATGCGCCTCTTGCCGGCGACGTGGTGATCGATGCGGTGTTTGGGGCCGGATTGTCCCGCGATGTTCCGCAGGAGCTTATTCGAGTGATTGAGGCGGTCACGCGGGCGAAGGTGCCGGTTCTCGCCGTCGACCTGCCCTCGGGCCTCTGCGGCAGGCGGGGCGTGCCTCTCGGCGCATCGTTCAGGGCCGAGCGGACGGTGACCTTCATGGCGCGCAAGCCGGGTCATCTGCTGATGCCGGGGCGGGAGCTTTGTGGAACGCTCGAGGTGTTCGATATCGGCATTCCGTCCCGCATCCTTGACGCCCATGCGGGATCGGTGGCGGAAAATGATCCGCTGATCTGGCGGGATGCCTTGCCTCATGCCGATATGGAAACCCATAAATTCCGTCGTGGGCATCTGACCGTCTTTTCCGGCCCGGCCCATGCGACGGGCGCAAGCCGCATGACCGCGCTTTCGGCACTGAAGGCGGGGGCGGGCATCGTCACCATCGCCGCGCCGAGGCAAGCGCTCGATGTGCTCTCCGTCACGCTGACGGCGGTGATGAACGCAGCGGTGGACGATGCCGACGATCTACGGTCGTGGCTGGACGATGGGCGTCATGGCGCTTTCGTTCTCGGCCCGGGTTTCGGCGACCTCGAAAAGGCGCGGCAATTCGTGTCCCTGCTTGGAGACAGGGCTGTGGTGCTGGATGCCGATGCGATCACGGCTTTCAGGGATCATAAGGAGGCCCTGTTTGCGCGTGTCACGTCGGGCACGGCCAAATTCGTGCTGACGCCGCATGAGGGCGAGTTTGCACGACTGTTTCCCGATCTTGCCGCCGACAAGATGCTGAGCAAGATCGAGAAGGCGCAGGTCGCCTCGGCGCGCAGCGGCGCCATTCTGGTCTACAAGGGCGCGGATACGGTGATTGCCGCGCCGGACGGCCGGGCGCTGGTCAACACCAATGCTCCCGCGAGCCTTGCGACGGCTGGATCAGGTGATGTGCTGGCCGGCATCATCGGCGCGCTGCTGGCGCAGGGAGCTCCCGCCTTCGAAGCAGCCGCAGCCGGTGTTTGGCTGCATGGGGAGGCCGGCCATAGAGCAGGCGACGGCATGACGGCGGAGGACCTTGCTCATGCGGTTCGGCCGTTTGGGTGAATTGGTCTCATTGTGTTGGGGCAGGCCTGTGAACCGGGTCTTTGCTGGCCGCTCGCTGAACCTGCGATCTTACCACAGTTCCATCATCCGCACTCCGTCACCCCCGGATTCGGGGTCCAGCGCGATCAAGTCCTTGATCGCAGGAGACTCTTCTCACGGCGCAGACGCGCCTTGGCTGGATGCCGGATCACGTCCGGCATGACGAAGGAGAGGCTTATCCCTGGAGCAAGTCCGTCGCGTTTGCGGCATTCAGCCCGCATTCAATGCGCAGCCTTGCCTGCCTGGCTCGCCATCGCCATTCGCGATGCGCTGATAAGGAGTTTGCGTTCGGCGCGCTCCTGCTGCGGCGTGCGATTGTAGATTTCGCGATAACACTTGGAAAAATGCGAGGCGGAGACGAAACCGCAGGCGACGGCGACTTCGACCACCGGCATGGCCGATTGCACCAGCAGGTGGCGGGCGCGGTCGAGGCGGATTTCGAGATAATAGCGGGCGGGCGAGCGGCCCATTTCCTGGCGGAAGAGGCGTTCCACCTGCCGGCGCGACAGATCGGCGGCATCGGCTATATCGAGCAGCGACAGCGGTTCGGCAAGATTGCCTTCCATCAATTCGATGATCGAAAGGACCTTGCTGTTCTGCACGCCGAGGCGGGCGCGTAGCGGCAGGCGCTGGCGGTCATTGGGGCTGCGCACCCGGTCGGTCAATTGCTGTTCGCAGACGCGGTTGACGAGGTTTTCGCCGAAATCCTGGCCGATCAGGCTCAGCATCATGTCGAGCGAGGCCGTGCCGCCGGCGCAGGTATAGATGTTGCTGTCGACTTCGAAGAGGTCGGCATAGACTTCCACCTGCGGGAAGGCTTCGGAAAAGCCGGGCAGGTTTTCCCAGTGGATCGCGCAGCGCTTGCCGTTCAAAAGGCCCGCCTGTGCGAGAATATGGGCGGCGGTACAGAGGCTGCCGATGGCGATGCCGCGATTATAGGCTTCGCGCAGCCAGGCATTGACGGATTTGTTGATGTGTTGATCCACATCGATACCCGAACAGATGATCGCCATTTCAGGGCGGTTTTCGCCGTTGACGTACCGCCGCTCATCGGCAAGACAGGTGTCGGCCTCAAGACAGATGCCGCTTGACGACATGACCTTCTGGCCATCGAGCGAGGAGAGACGCCACTCATAGGCCTGATAGCCCAACATTCGGTTGGCGATGCGAAGCGTTTCAACCGCTGCGGCGAATGGCAGCATGGTAAATTGCGGAATGAGAAAAAAGACGATTGAGCGCTTCTTCTGGGAGTTTCTGCTCATTTGCCCGTGCTCCGTTGCGAATACGCAATTCCTCCCTTGGAATTGGTCTTCTGGATGTCCTGTTTACGACATCTTTAACGAAAAATACGCCGTGGAATCGGGGCTGTCAAAAAATAGCTTTTGAAATATGCAAATTTTGCGACAAGCCTTTAAAAAAGGCGGTGTGTCGCATGTAAAACAGGCAGGCTATTTTGCGCCCCTGTCCTTCCATTCGAAGGACGGGCAGGGATGGCTCGCACGTCTGGAAACGTTGCGAGCCACCGGTTGAATGTCATCTGCGGATGACGTTTATGCGGCTGTTGTCCGTCGTCGGCCATCCGATATCCTTCAATGTTTCAGGCGGCAATGCCTCCAGTGCGCGAAGCATTTTTTCGCGACGCCATGCGGCGTAACGGGCGGCAACATGGTCGGACAGGCGATGAAGCCAGCCGGTGGATGACGGACGGTTCGAGGAACGGTTCGCCACGGGGAGATAATGTATCATGGTCATGTCTTGATCCTTTCCTGAACCACGATCCTGTTTGCGACTTCGGTATGCGCTTGCCGACGAGGCTAAATCCGCCCCATCAATCGATGTCCCGGATGGTGCGCGCTTGTTGACATTCAATCAAACGAAATGATATCCATCTATAAATCAAAATATTTGAAGGTGCGTGCCATGACCGTGACTTTCCGCCAACCGCTGCCGTTGCTGGATAACGACATATTGAGAACCTTCGTCGCCATCGCGGAAACGGGAAATTTCTCCACCGCCGCGGAAGTGGTGTTCAGAACGCCGTCTGCGGTTTCCATGCAGATCAAGAAGCTTGAAGAGCAGTTGAAAACGACGCTCTTCCTGCGCGATGCCCGTTCGGTGACATTGACGGCTCATGGGGAGACGCTTTTGACCTATGCGCGGCGCATGATTGCGCTGTCCAACGAGGCCGTGTCGCGTTTCGTCATGCCGGAGCTTTCCGGCGTCGTCCGTCTCGGCGCGCCGGAGGATATTGGCGAGCGTGGCCTGCTACCGGGCATTCTCAAACGTTTTGCCGAGGCTTTCCCCGGCATCATGATCGACGTCACCATCGATTCCAGCTCCAATCTTTATAAGCGCATGGATGAGCAGAGGCTCGATCTTGCCCTCGTCAACTGTGCCTCCCATCCCCTTCGGGATACGGGCGAGGTGCTGATGCGCGAGCGTCTCGTCTGGGCGGGCGCCAAATGCGGCACCGCCTATCTGCGCGATCCGCTGCCAATCTCCATCTGGGAAGAGGGCTGCATCTGGCGCTCGGAAGCGATCCATTCGCTGGAAAAGCGCGGCCGCAATTTCCGCGTGGCCTATCTCAGCGGCCATACCATGGCGCAGCGCGCGGCGATTGCCGCCGATCTCGCCATCGCGCCGCTGCCGCGATCCTATGTGCAGAACGACATGGTCATTCTGGGCGACAAGGAAGGCCTGCCGGAACTTGGCTGTTTCGATATCCGCCTGATCATGGGTGACAAGGCGTCGCGCCCTGTTCTTGCCGTGGCTGAAAGCATTCGAAACGCCTTTGTCGAAGTCGCCAAGGCGGCCTGAGATATTGGAGGTGCGCGGCGGCCGTGGCCCGTCGCGCCGTTAGAATCGCGGTTTTAGCCGGCCATAGAATCCGGCGATGCCGAACTGTCCACTGCGCCGGTTTGCCAGCTACCGCGCTTGACCAGCCAGTCGGCCGAATTCTGCAATCCGCCGAAGGGGAAGACGTGAATTTGCCGGATCGGCCCTTGCGGATTGGCCTGCCAGTGCCGCTCGATCGGCCCGACGATGCTTTCCGGTGAATGGCCCTTGGCGAGCGTCGTCAGCGAAAGCGCATTTTTCTTGAGATAGGCGATGGAATTGCCGACGCCGCAGAGCGCGGCATATTTCAGAAGCGTCGTGATCTTGGCCGGGCCGGAAACGCCGATATGCACCGGAAGCTCGATGCCTGACGCCGCTAACCCTTCCGCCCAGGCGATAAAACGCGCGGGATCGAAACCGAACTGGGTGACGATGCGCATTGCGGCATCGCTTCTTTCGGCAAAATCGCGTTTCAGCCTGAGTGCGGCCATCGCCGTTTCGTCGTTGAAATCCGGGCTGCCTTCCGGGTGGCCGGCGATGGCGATCTGCCTTATGCCGCAACGGTCGAAAATACCAGTGGACAGCATGTCCATGCTGGATGCGAAGGGACCGGCCGGGCGGTCGACGCCGCCGCCGACAACCAGAATATCGGTTACGCCCGCTTCTCCGGCAAGCCGTTTTACCTGTTCTTCAAACGCTGCGCGGGAGGGGATGCGCCGCGCTGCAAGATGCGGCACCGGCTCGTAACCGAGATCGCGCAAATGTCCTGCGGCTTCAACGAGCCTTTCCTGCGAGGCGGCTCCAGTGTCAGTGAGATAGACGCGCACACCCTGCGGAAAGAGACCGGCAAGGTCGGTCGAGCCAAGCACCTGCGCGGGCGAGGCTTCGATGGAGGCGGGAATGATGGAAGCGGCGGAAATATCGGGCAATTTGTGCGTGATCCTTTTTATTATCATGCACCTATTTTGCGGCGAAGTCTGTGCCTGTTGCGGCAAGACAGGCTTGCATCTGCGACGAAGCTCGGCCCCAATCCCTGACGCGCGGCTTCACCAGATCCGTTTCGTCAGGCCGTTCCAAAGCCAGGTCCAGATGGTCGGCGGGAAACGCAGTACCGATTTGCCGGGTGAGGGCGGTTGCGGCGCAAGGCTGCCGGAAAGGGCGTCCTCGATGGCGCTGACGGCGATATCCACCGAAGCGGCGGTCAAAAGCAGCGGATAGGTGGCAATCGTGTCGGAAGGGGACGGTTTCAGCCGCTTCTCGTAGAGCGTGGCGCCGGTATCCACGCCCTTGTCGACCAGATGCACGGTCGCGCCGAAATTGCCGCGGTCTTTTTCCACCAGCGCCCAGTATCCGCCCATCTGCCCGCGGTAGGCAGGATTGATACCGGCATGGAAATTGATGACCGGGCATTGCAGGGCCTGAAGCGTGGTCGGCGTCAGCAGGCGGCAGGAAATGGTGAAGATTGCCGCCGGTTTCAGCAGATTGGCGGCCTTGCGGCATTCCTCATCGTTGAGCGAGGCGAATTGGGTGACGGGGAGACTGTGATGGAGATCGGGAGAAAGGCCGTGTTCGGCGATGATCGCATCGCTTCTACGAACCGTGAAGCGCTTGCCGAGCCGCGAGGCGATCATCGTCGCCATCTGGCCCGCAGCGACAATCCAGCCGAGCCGTCGCGCGCGTCGCCTGAGAATGACCGACTTGCTTTCCGGTTGCTCCATGAAAACATGGATGTCGGGAAATCGGGCCGCCAGCGCATTGATCATGACATTGGGGTTCACCCCGCCCGCCGTCATCACCAGAAGCCGATTGTTGATGTCAGTCATATCACCCACGGGATTTTCCTAAGCCATGATCCAGACGCCGAGTTTCACGCGTGAACTTCAAAACCATGTTAATTTTCATCGACAGGATTTTTTGAAATGCCGCTGGAACGGATTTTTGGGACTCACGTTATTGTGACGCATATCACATCGGTACTTGCCTTTGGACGGCAAGTCATAGGGGAGTAGTTTCACATGATCACACGCATTCTTTCGACCGTTTTCGTGGCTTTGTTGACCGTTGTCACCCTGAGTTCCTGCGGCAACACCATTCGCGGCATGGGTCGTGACACGGCGAACGCCGTCGACGCGACGCAGGATGCCGGCCGCAATGTGGACCGTGCCGCCCGTCGCTGACGACATCTCCCCTTAAAGGTCCGGCGTCATCCTGAAACACGGGTGACGCCTTTTCTTTGACCGAATTTTCCTGCGAATGTGCCCCGACGAGAATCACGGGGCGGGCATGAACGGATCGATGAAAAGACTGGCGAAGCTGCTGTTGCCTTTGCTGTTGCCATTTTCGGCTCAGGCCGGCGGCCAGGCGGATTTCTGCAGGATCATGGACCATGCCGGCGGTCGTTATACCGTCTGCAGTTTCGATCCGGCAAAAAGCACCATCCGGATTTACGACCGCGATCATGTCTCCGGCCATGGATATGGTTCCTTCGCCGCTCTTTCGTCGGCGCTGTGGCGGCAGCACATGTTCAGCGTCTTCGCCATGAACGGCGGCATGTACCATTCGGACTATTCCCCCGTCGGGCTCTTTGTCGAAAATGGCATCGAACGCTCGCCGATCAGCACCGGCGGCGGCTGGGGCAATTTTCATCTTCTGCCCAATGGCGTGTTTTATCTGAAGGAGGCCGCGGCCGGCGTGCTGGAAACGCAGGCCTATCTGGCAGCGGATCCCAAGCCGGACTTCGCCACGCAATCCGGGCCGATGCTCGTCATCGATGGCAAGCTGCATCCGCGCTTTCTGCCCGATAGCGACAGCCTGAAGCGGCGCAACGGCGTCGGCGTTTCCCGCGATGGCATGGTGCATTTCGCCATTTCGGAAAATACCGTGCGCTTTTACGATTTCGCCACGCTGTTCAGGGATGTGCTGGACGCGCCGAATGCGCTCTATCTCGACGGGACCATATCCAGCGTCGATATTCCCGCAATGAAAAGGCGGGACTCGCTGTTTCTGATGGGGCCGATCATCGCTGTTGTCGACAGGGTGCCGGATTAGCCCGAACGATCAGATCGGCGCCTTGGGATAGGCTTTTTCGAGACCGGCCGATGCCGTCAATCCCTTGCGGAAGGCGAGATAGGCGGGATGCTGGCTGGCCCTTGCGGTTTCCATGATGCGGATCTGCAGCCGGGCAGGGGCATTGCCGCCAAGCCATTCGCCGGTCGTTTCCAGCTTCAGGCTGTTGAGGAAGCGGGCATTGGTCTGCTGGTCGAGATAAAGATTGAGGCCAGCCAGCAGGTTCTCGTCCTGCAGGGCGTTTTCCATCAACAGCAGCACCCAGGCTTTATCCTCGCTTGCAAGCGAAGTGAGTTTCGATGCGACCGTTTCGCGATCGGGGAAGGAGGATGCCTGCTGCATGGGTGACTCGCATCGTTGCCGTTGCCATCGTCGATAAAGCACAGGTCACGCCCTTTCAAGGCGCAGTATTTCAGCCAAGGAAGTTCGACCGTAACGTGCCGGCGGCCGGGGTTTTCAACAGGCGTTTGTGCATAAGCTTTAAATAACAGTTACACTTTAGTCCAAATTGCGGCGATCGCCAAAATGGCGCTTATGCGGGCCTCACGCTAACACCTTGTTTTTTCACATACCTATGCACGGGGCGAATGGCAGCCTGTCGAAAACGCCTTCATTTAGCCGCTTTTTGCATTTGCCTTCGCCGCCGGATTTTAATAAATGCTTGCCTCAACGGGCCGGGTCTTGAAGATCCCCCGGAGAGTGAATAGCTGGAGTAATCATGGAAGAAACCGCTCAGAAATCCTGCTGGGGCGTCACCTTGCGCGCACTTGCAGGCTTTGCCGCTTTTCTCGCATTGACGTACATTTTTGGCAGCCCATAAGCATCTCTCCTGAATGACGGGTTTTGAAACGGCGCGGTTTTCCTTTGGAAACCGTGCTGTTTTCGTTTGAAGGCAATTATGTCGCAGCTGCGCAAACCGCTGACGCTCTTTTGTGGCGATCCGTTTCGGCTTTGGATATGATGGTGGTGGAATCCATTCTTATTCAAGGCGAACTTCATGTTTCTTTCGGTCTTTGACGTCTTCAAGATCGGTATCGGTCCTTCGAGCTCCCATACGATGGGGCCGATGACGGCAGCCAACCGCTTTCTGGCGCTGATCCTCAGCGATGAGTGGCCGCGGCCGGCAGGCGCGGCCGTTGCGCAGCTGAAGGTCAGCCTGCATGGCTCGCTCGCCTTTACCGGCATCGGCCACGGTACCGGGCGTGCCGTCATTCTTGGCCTCACCGGCGAACGGCCGGATATCGTCGATCCCGATGCGATGGACGCCATTATCGAGACGGTGGAAAAGGCCGGCACCGTGACGCCGCCCGGCCATCCGTCCTATGTGTTCCGCCCGGCCGAAGATCTGGTCTTCGACAAGAAGAACCCGCTGCCCGGCCACGCCAACGGCATGATCTTTTCCGCCTTCGACAATCAGGGCAGGCTGCTCATCAAGCGCATCTATTATTCCGTCGGCGGCGGTTTCGTCGTCACCGATACGGAGCTGGAGGCGATCAAGCAGCGCGGCAAGACCATCGATAACGGTCCGCGCGTGCCTTATCCCTTCGCCACCGCGCGGGAAATGCTGGATATGGCGGCCCGTTCCGGCCGCACCATCGCCCAGATGAAGCGGGCCAACGAGGAGACGGTGGTTTCCCGCGAGGAGCTGAACGAGCGTCTCGACCAGATCTGGGAGGCGATGAACGGCTGCATCGAGCGCGGTCTGAAAGTGGACGGCATCATGCCTGGCGGCCTGAAGGTGCGCCGCCGCGCCCGCTCCATTTACGAGAAGCTGAATGCGGAATGGCGCAGCAACCGGCTGAACCCGGTCATGGCCAATGACTGGCTGAGCGTTTACGCCATGGCGGTGAACGAGGAAAACGCCGCCGGCGGCCGCGTGGTGACTGCGCCGACCAACGGTGCGGCAGGCGTCGTTCCTGCCACCGTCAGATATTTCCGGCATTTCCATGAGGATGCGAGCGTCGATGACGTGCGCGACTTTTTGCTGACGGCGGCCGCCATCGGCGGCATCATCAAGCACAATGCTTCGATTTCAGGCGCGGAAGTGGGCTGTCAGGGCGAAGTGGGCTCGGCTTCCGCCATGGCGGCGGCGGGCCTTGCCGCGGTTATGGGCGGATCGCCGGAACAGGTGGAAAATGCCGCCGAGATCGCGCTCGAGCATCATCTCGGCATGACCTGCGATCCGATTGCCGGGCTTGTGCAGGTGCCGTGCATCGAACGTAATGCCATGGGCGCGGTGAAAGCGGTGACGGCGGCCTCGCTGGCGCTGAAGGGCGACGGCCAGCATTTCGTACCGCTCGATGCCTGTATCGAGACCATGCGCCAGACCGGCAACGATATGAGCGAGAAATACAAGGAAACTTCCACCGGCGGCCTTGCCGTGAACGTTGTGGAGTGCTGAACGGGCAGGGCGTCAGGCATGGTTGCCATGCTTGACGCCCGCCGCAAAAAGGCATTGATAGAACCATGCCTCTACATCTCATCAAACTTTGCGTCGGCGCGGATTCAATCCAGGACTTGAGAGACTGGGTCGCGCATCGTGCTCTGAGCGCAATTGCCGCAGGCCTTGAGCCGCACAGTGTCCACACCACCCGGATGATCCCGAAACGTGTCGAGGAGTTGCTCGAGGGCGGTTCGCTCTACTGGGTCATCAAGGGGCAGGTGCAGGCGCGGCAGAAACTTCTCGATATACGCTCCTTCAAGGGCGAAGACGGTATTTCCCGCTGCGATCTCATTCTCGGCCCGGAGGTTATCGAAACCTCACCTGCGCCGAAACGCCCGTTTCAGGGCTGGCGTTACCTTAAGGACGACGAGGCGCCCCGCGATCTCGGCGGCGGCACGGGCGGCGAGGATATGCCTTCCGATCTCAGGCGGGAACTGGCGGAGCTTGGGCTGCTCTGACGCTTAACGGATTTGAACATGAAAAAGCCGGCATCCTTGCGGAGCCGGCTTTTTCATTTGGGGAGACGGGTCGGTCGTGCGGTCAGTTGATGCCGCCGACCGCATTGGTGGCGCGACCATCCTGAATTTTCACCCAGCGGCCGGGATTGGCGGTGTCCTGGCGCTTCAGGTAGGTATATTCGGTTTCCGACCAGTTCATGACCTTGTTGCGCATGTTGTCGAGAACGAAATCGCCACGATCGGTGCGGACGGTCAGAACGGCGTGGCCTTCGCCATTCGGCTGCAGAACCACGGTGATCAACAGGTTGGAAGCGGAGAAGCCCTTGTTCATCAGCATCTTGCGCTTCAGGAGCACGAAGTCTTCGCAATCGCCGACCGTGGTGGGATAGGCCCAGCGCTCTTCGACGCCATAGATTTCCATGTCGGTCATCGGCGTGATGGTGGTGTTGACGGTGTAGTTGACGTCGAGCATCGTCTTCCAGCGCTCTTCGGTCAGCTTCATCGGGCCGTTGTCCAGCGAGGTTGGCTGGCATTCGCTCTGATAGGTCTGGCAGAATTCATAGTGGCCGATCGGCGGGTTGGCCTTGCCGATGACGCGCATGACGGCGGCCGGCGAGGCGCTTGCCTGATGCGCGAAGGCGCTGACGATGAATGCGATCAGAGTGAAAACGAAACGGTTGTTCTTGTTCATTGCTTGTCTCCCCGTGGTGAGGAGACATTCGCAGGTATATTTTGACCCGGCGGAAATTTGCGAAGCGCAATTTGAGCTTAAATTTCAGCAAATTAGCCGTTGTTTTGAACTGTATTCGAACTAGTTTTTATGCGTGTTTGAAGCAAATTTTATTACAATTTTACGCATCCTCGCTTTAGGCTTTTGGTAGCCATCTAGACCGCTGTATTGACAGCGGTTTTCCGTGTCCTGCGGTTTCCTTGGTCGCGCGCGGCCGGCTTGCGGCGCGTGGCGAAGAGGTGGATTTCCCGTTTTGGGATGGCTGTTTCAGGCTGGTACAGGCCGGAAAAAGCGACAAAAAAACTTCAAAAAAACTGCATTTTTTCTGGAAAAAAGTTTTGCAGAGCGATTTTCGTGCTGTTGATGATCTGGCCAAAGGCGCAACATGTTCCGCCGCGCTCATCCATTTTACCGACTATGATGGATCCAGGCCGGTCTGCCGCATGCGTCAGGGCATGAAAATGGAAGTTCGGTAGCGAGAAGTGGGAATAAAGCACCGGACGCCAGGAGCGGCTGGTGAGCCCGATATGGCCGAAGACGGAGCATAGCCCGCCAAGACGCCATCCGGGAATCTTCGCAATTATGCGATTGGGGCGAGCGCAAAATGCGCCGAAAATGCCGTACACATTCTTACGGGCGTAAAACCTGCCGTGTCCGGGTGGAACTATTTAGAGAAATTCGATCAGTGCGTCGGGCGACTGGACGCGGTCGAATTCGACGGCGACGCCTTCCATGAAGTGGCGCACGATCTTGCCGCTCATGTTCTTGCCGAGCTGGACCCGGCTTCCGAGCGGCGGCCGGTTTTCGATCTCGATTGCCGCACCCGACAGGGAAAGGTCGATCAGCCGGCAGGCGACGAGCACACCGTCTTCCAGAACGAGCTGGGCTCTCGCATTGCGCGGCGTCAGGCGGTCGTGGCGGCGGTCTTCCGGCAGGCCGAGCAATTGACGCTTGGCGATCCAGGCGAGCTGCGCGGCGAGTTTTTCCCGCTTGCGCTCCGGCGCGTTGATGGCGATGAGGAAGCCCGATGCGGTGAACGATGTCACCGTGCCTTCGATCCGGCCGATATGCTGAAGATAGGCGATGACGCGGTCACCGTAGCGGGCAATGCCCGAGCAGGTGAACTGCGCCCTTTCGGCGGTCATCTCTGTCGCGGTGCAATCATATTCTTCATGATCGGGCAACATCAGGCGGCCGGTGAAAGACACACGGACGGCGTCGTCGAGATGAGCTTCTTCAACCGGACGCAGGATTTGGGCGGTGTTGACCGAGCGGGACGAAAACATGGGCAGCGCAATTGTAATGAATGATGACGGTAAGTTTCTACCCTGCGCGAGTTAACAGACTGTATTGTTTAATCTCTACAATTTTTCTGATCGGCAATATCGTTACAGTTCTGACATATTTTTTTGAGATTCCGGTGCTGCCGGACCTCTCCCGGAGGGGCGGAGAGCGTTGGAACAGGTCCGTCAGCAGCTTTCGGCGCGCGGTGTATCCTCGGCCCCCTTGTTCACCGGATACGCTGCCGGTGCGATGTCCAGGCGCAGCAGGCGGCTGCTTTGCATGGACAGGCACTGGATGGGCGCGGCGAATTCGTGTCGCGGCCGCTCCGCAAGCAGCGCTCCGAGCAGCCTTGGGGCGGCGTCGGGATCGGTGCGCAGCGGCAGGAGCAGCATTTCGAATGCCAGCGGTGCGGCGCCATAGCTGTCCTCTGCCTCGACATCGAAGACCACGGGCAACTGGTGGTGCAGGATGCCGCGCGCGACGCGGCAGGGGAAGACGGCATTTGCCGGCTGCCACAATTCTGAAAACGGGCGATCCCGCAATTCCCGGCCGAACAGATCACAAAGACGAGTACCGGCAAGGCGGAAGAACGGGGTGTTCTCTCCCTTGTCCGTGAGGATAAAAAGATCGCCAAGGTGATGTTTCAGCTTTGCGGGATCGATGTCCTCGCGTCGCGGGGCCGATCGCTTGCCGCGCAGTTCATCCCAATAGGCATATATGTCCAGTCCGGCCATGCTCTTCATAGCATCTCTCCATGTTCGTTTTTGGGACATCATGTCCATCCGAACGTCTGTATCTGGAGGTGTAGCGATTTTCGTGCCAAGTGGATTTGTTAAGGTTAACAAAGGGTTGATATTGCCCGATGGCGATAGTCGTGGCATCGGAGCGGCCATGTCGGGGAAAGCTCCGTCAGCACAATTCGATGGCGTCGCCTGTTATTTTAAGGCGAGCCCGCAAGCCGGACCGCCCGCGGCCCGGCGTCCTGACCGATAGCGGTTTGGGCGTCGAGCGCTTCAAGGGCGGGACGGCTTTTTTTTCGTTCGGGCTTCCTATATTGCTCGGGGAACGCAAAATTCGACCAAGACAGGGATGGGATCATGTCCTACGGGGACGGCGAGCAGCCGCCGGTTTCGGAAACGCCGGAGCCGAAAGACGACACGAACAATCCCGTCTTCAACCTGCCATCGCTGCTGGTCGGCATCCTGGCCGCGCTGATCGTCGCTTATGTCGTTCCCGCCTATCTTCTGTCGGAGGAAGGCAATGGCTGGTTCATCTTCACCTTCGGCTTCATCCCGCTGCGTTATGCGGTGCCGTTTTCCCAGCAGGGGCTGGAATGGCTCTGGACGCCGGTGACCTATTCTTTCCTGCATGGCGCCATTGAGCACATTCTCTTTAACGGATTGTGGCTGATGGCCTTCGGCGCGCCGGTTCTGCGCCGGATCGGAACAGTGCGCTTCGTGCTGTTATGGTGCATTTCCGCCGCCGTTTCCGCCTTCGGCCATGCGGCGCTGAACTGGGGCGATGTGACGGTGCTGATCGGGGCGTCCGGTGTCGTTTCGGCGCTGATGGGGGCGGCCTGCCGCTTCGCTTTCCCGGCGCGTGGCGGATATAGCGCCTCCTTCGGTCATCTGATGCCGCGACAGAGCATTCTTGGGGCGCTTTCCAACCGCACCGTGCTGATCTTCACGCTGATGTGGCTGTTCGGCAATGTGCTGATTGCGGTCGGCGTGCCGCTGTTCGGCGATGTCGGCGGTGAAATCGCCTGGGATGCGCATGTCTTCGGCTTTCTGCTCGGCTTCCTGTTCTTCGGGCTTTTCGATCGACGCTTGGCCTGAGCCGATCACGCTCCTTGTCGGCCGTGGCGCAAATTTGCTTTCGCGCGTCCCATCCGGGATTGCATTCATGCGGACCTCAGCGCACCATATCCCATGATTTGCAACCGCCGGGGGAGACTGCGGCGCTGCGTATCGCTGAAAAGAGGAGGAAGGCATGCCAACATTCGTAAAGGATCTTCTCGACCGCAAGGGCCGGGACGTCGTGACTGTCGGTCCGGAGGTCAGCATCGGCGAGGCGGCGGGAACGCTGCACGCGCATAAGATCGGTTCCGTCGTCGTGACCGACGCCGATGGCGTCGTTCTCGGCATCTTCACAGAGCGCGATCTCGTAAAGGCCGTGGCGGGCCAGGGTGCCACTTCCCTCCAGCAATCCGTGTCGGTGGCCATGACCAAGAATGTCATTCGCTGTCATCACAATTCCACCACCGATGAGTTGATGGAAATCATGACGGGCGGGCGCTTCAGGCATGTGCCGGTTGAAGAGAACGGCCGCCTTGCCGGCATCATTTCCATCGGTGACGTGGTGAAGGCGCGGATTGGCGAGATCGAAGCCGAAGCGGAGCACATCAAGGCTTATATTGCCGGGTGAGTTCGTTCGCTGAGCGTCTCACTTCTCTCGTTCCTGTGCTTGCCGCAGGAACGAGGAGCGAGGAAATTTCGCCCTAGCGCCGGAACGCCTGCTGCATGCGTTCAAGCTCCGGAATACGCGACCGCGTCTCCTCATATCCCCGGTCGATGGCTTCGCTGGCGCGATGGAATTCCGAGAGGCCGATATCGTTGATGCGGGGATGCATCATCAGGTCGGGAGGATCCCCCGCCAGGCGCGAGCGCGAAATCCGGTCCTGAATAATGTTAAACGCCTGCACCATGACGCCCGGCAGGCCGGGGCGCGGCGGGCTTTCCACCGCCGGTGCTGCGCCGCCATGCGATGGCGAGGCGGCGTGCTTGACCACGGCGGAGCGGCCGAAGAGGTCGTAATTCAGATTGACGGCGACGACCAGCGCCTGCTCATAGGCCCGGCAGACCGAAACCGGCACGGGGTTGACGAGCGCGCCGTCGATCAGGGTGCGGCCGTTGCACTGCACGGGTTCGAAAATGCCGGGCAGGGCATAGGATGAACGCAGCGCGGTGACGAGGTCGCCCTGGTGAATCCACACTTCGTGGCCGGTGCGCAGCTCCGTGGCGACGGCAATGAAGGGATGGTCGAGATCTTCGACGCGCAGACCTTCGAGATGCTCCTGCATGCGCTTTGTCAGCCGCATGCCGCCAAAAAGGCCGCCGCCGCCGATTGTCAGATCGAGCAGACCGGCAATGCGGCGCATCGTCAGCGAACGGGCGAATTCCTCCAGCTCATCGAGCTTGCCGGCGAGATAACAACCGCCCACCAGTGCGCCGATCGAGGTGCCGGCGATCATGCCGATCTTCACGCCGGCCTCATCCAGCGCCCGCAGAACGCCGATATGGGCCCAGCCGCGGGCCGCACCGCCGCCAAGGGCGAGCGCTATCCGGTGTTTGTCGACGATCTGGGTGACGGGCGGCTCATTGCCGGTGGCTTCGGGATTTCCAGCCGCAAGTTGATTGTGACGATTTCCCCATCCCAACATGACCGCACTCCCTGCCAATTCTACGGTGCTCCGCCCTTATCCCCGGAGCCCGCTATATTGGTAGCAAATTGGTGCGGCCGATGGAAGGTGGCCGTTCAAGTTGCGGAATAGGTGGTCGCCGGATCGAAATGGCGGGTATCGTCGGTGATCTTCGTCACCGCCTGGCCATCGGAGAGTTCGACCGTGCGATAAAAACAGGAGCGGCGACCGGTGTGGCAGGTCGCGTCATGGCCGGCGACGGAGACCTTCAGCCACACGGCGTCCTGATCGCAATCGGTGCGGAATTCCTTCACCGTCTGCAGATTGCCTGACGTTTCGCCCTTCTTCCAGATCTTGTCGCGCGAACGGCTGTAATAGTGGGCGATGCCGGTCTCCAGCGTCAGCGACAGGGCTTCCGCATTCATATGGGCGACCATCAGCAACTCGCCGTCACGCGCATCGGTGACAACGGCGGTGACGAGGCCGTGAGCATCGAATTTCGGCGAAAAAAGACCTGCGTTTTCGAGCACTTCCTTATCCGCAGGGGCGGATGGAAAGGGAATGGACATGGTAACCCCGGAAAATCAACTGGCGGAACGGTGGGAGCGGCGAATAAACGGAGCTGCCTCCGCCACTCTGGATTTTCTTGCGCATCGGATTTTCCGAAAACCGCCTGACGGCCTTCGGTCCGGCGCCTAGCGGTTCCGCACCATGGTCATGAAGCGCACCTGTTCGGCCGGATCGTTCTTGAACGTGCCGGTGAAGCTGGTGGTCAGCGTCGTCGACCCCTGCTTGTTTACGCCACGCATGGACATGCACATATGTTCGGCGTCGATCATGACGGCCACGCCGCGCGGTTTCAAGGTTTCCTCGATCGATCTGGCGATCTGCGCGGTCATGTTTTCCTGCGTCTGCAGGCGTCGGCCGAAGATTTCGACGACGCGGGCGATCTTCGACAGGCCAAGCACGCGGCCGGCCGGAAGATAGGCGACATGCGCCTTGCCGACGATCGGCACCATATGGTGTTCGCAATGGGAGAAGAAGGGGATGTCGCGCACCAGCACAACATCGTCATAACCGCCGACTTCCTCGAAGGTCGTGCCGAGCACGTCCTGAACGTTCAGCTCATAACCGGCAAAAAGCTCGCGATAGGCCTTGGCGACGCGCTTCGGCGTATCCAGAAGTCCTTCGCGGGCGGGATTTTCTCCTGCCCAGCGCAGAAGAACGCGCACTGCTTCTTCCGCTTCGGCCTGGCTTGGGCGAGCTTCTGCCACGTCGGGTTTTGCGCCAGCGCCGGGGAAATTCTTCACGATCGCATCCATTCCGTCTCTCCCGATGCGGGTAAAGGCCGCACCTGAATTCGTTTTTCATCACGAACTCTTGTTCGCAGTTGCTGCTATCTGGTTGTTTTACAGCATTTTGGCAAGACCGATGCTGTTATTTCGGTATCGGAGCCGTTAATTTCATCACGGCTTGATGTCCAGAAAGCTCGTTAGCATATAATGAGAATGAAGGGCAGGAAAGCTTCACTGCGACAAACGCTGTGTTTGAAAAATTTGACCTGTCCTGTTTTTGGGCAATCTTGAGCGCGCCGGGCACCGACGATGGACGATATCTACAACAATCGCATTCTGGACTTTGCCGGGAATATTCCGCTCATCGGCGTTCTTGAGGATGCCGACGCCAGCGCCGAGAAACACTCCCGGCTGTGCGGCTCCAAGCTCAAGGTCTATCTGAAGGTCGAAGGCGGCATCGTGACGGCGTTTTCGCATGAGGTTCGCGCCTGCGCGCTCGGCCAGGCCTCCGCGTCCATCATGGCGCACCACATCATCGGGGCTTCCAGCGGCGAAATCCGGCAGGCGCGGGAAGACATGCTCGCCATGCTGAAACAGGACGGCGAGGGGCCGACGGGCCGTTTCGAGGATATGCGGGTGCTTCAGCCCGTCCGCGATTTCAAGGCCCGTCACGCTTCCACCATGCTGACTTTCGAAGCGGTGGTCGATGCGCTCGACCAGATCGAGGGACGGCCGGCTCTCAACGCCGCAGGTTAGGCGATGTGCGGCGAACCGGGCTGCCGGCACCAGCAGACGGCGGAAAAAGCGGGCCGATCCCGCAACTGGACGGGCAGCTTCGCCAAGACGCCGGGGCGGCTTCTGGGCGTCGGTTTCATCCGGCTTTATCAGCTGACGCTTTCCGGCTTCATCGGAAATTCCTGCCGCCATATCCCCACCTGTTCCGAATATGGGTATGAAGCCATTGCCCGACACGGGCTTTGGGCCGGCGGATGGATGACGCTGTTTCGCGTCGCGCGCTGCGGGCCGGGCGGCACCAGCGGGCTGGACCCGGTGCCGGAAGTGCTCGATGGCCGCAGGCGCTGGTGGATGCCGTGGCGTTACTGGAGCCCGCATCGATGAATGACTATGTGGCCCTGCTGCACAGCATCGTGCTCGGCGCGGGCAAGCGGCTCGTCATGGCTGATCTCAGGGCCTTGGCGGAAGAACTGGGATTTGCCGAATGCAGAACGCTGGTCGCGACTGGAAATCTGGTTTTTCGCACCGGGGCGGCACCTGTTCGTGAGATTGAGGACAGGCTGGAGCGCGCCTTCGAGGACCGCTTCGGCAAACATGTCGATATTCTCGTTCGTTCGGGGAGCGACTGGCTGAAACTGGCGGCGGACAATCCCTTTGCCCAGGGCAATCCGCCGGATGTCTGCGTTCGGGTGATGCGCGCGCCGCTGGACAACGGCGTCCTTGAATTGCTGGAGAAATACCGCGGGAGGGAAAAGATCGCTCTTGCCGGCGGCGATTTGTGGATCGATTTTTGCGGCAAGCCGAGCGAGAGCAGGCTGCTGTCCGTGCTGACCACCAAAAGGCTCGGTATCGGCACGACCCGCAACGCCAATACGGTCAATGGTCTCGCGCAAATGCTTCGCTGAGCGATCCTTCGCCTTTGACTGCAATGGCAAAAGCCTTTATCAGCCTGCCTGTCCGCGTGTCGCGGGCAAATCATTATTCCAACACCACCCGCATTCGTTGGCGGGACTGGACAGGAGATTAGACAATGTCTGAAGCTGTTTCCCTTACATTTCCCGATGGATCCGTGCGCAGCTACCCCGCCGGTACGACCGGCCGCGAGGTCGCCGAATCCATCTCCAAATCGCTTGCCAAGAAGGCTGTCGCCATTGCGCTTGACGGCACCGTGCGCGATTTGTCCGAGACCATCACCGATGGCAAAATCGAGATCGTCACGCGTGAAGACGGTCGTGCGCTGGAACTCATCCGCCACGATGCCGCTCACGTCATGGCTGAAGCCGTGCAGGAACTGTGGCCCGGCACGCAGGTGACGATCGGCCCTGTCATCGAGAACGGCTTCTATTACGACTTCGCCAAGAACGAACCCTTCACGCCGGAAGATCTGCCGAAGATCGAAAAGCGCATGAAGGAAATCATTCTGCGCAACAAGCCGTTCACCCGCGAAATCTGGTCGCGCGAGAAGGCCAGGGAAGTCTTTGCCGCGAAGGGCGAGAACTACAAGGTCGAGCTGGTCGATGCCATTCCGGCGGGTCAGGACCTGAAGATCTATTATCAGGGTGACTGGTTCGATCTCTGCCGTGGTCCGCATATGGCCTCCACGGGGCAGATCGGCACGGCCTTCAAGCTGATGAAGGTGGCTGGCGCCTATTGGCGCGGTGACAGCAACAATGCGATGCTGTCGCGCATCTACGGTACCGCCTGGGCGACGCAGGAAGAGCTGGACAATTATCTGCATGTGCTGGCCGAAGCCGAAAAGCGTGACCACCGCCGCCTCGGCCGCGAAATGGACCTGTTCCATTTCCAGGAAGAAGGCCCGGGCGTCGTGTTCTGGCACGGCAAGGGCTGGCGCATGTTCCAGACGCTGACGGCCTATATGCGCCGCCGGCTCGCCAATACCTATCAGGAAGTCAACGCACCGCAGGTGCTGGACAAGTCGCTGTGGGAAACCTCCGGTCACTGGGGCTGGTATCAGGAAAACATGTTCGCGGTGAAATCCGCCCATGCCTTCACCCATCCCGATGACGAGGAAGCCGATCAGCGCGTCTTTGCACTGAAGCCGATGAACTGCCCGGGTCACGTGCAGATCTTCAAGCATGGCTTGAAGTCTTACCGCGAAATGCCCGTTCGTCTTGCGGAATTCGGCACCGTGCATCGTTACGAGGCTTCCGGGGCTCTGCATGGCCTGATGCGCGTTCGCGGCTTCACACAGGACGATGCGCATGTCTTCTGCACGGAAGAGCAGATGGCGGCGGAATGCCTGCGCATCAACGATCTCATCCTCTCCGTCTACGAGGATTTCGGTTTCAGCGAAGTCGTCGTCAAGCTCTCCACGCGCCCGGAAAAGCGCGTCGGTTCCGACGATCTGTGGGATCGCGCTGAAAGCGTGATGATGGATGTTCTGAAGACCATCGAGGAACAGTCCGAAGGCCGCATCAAGACCGGCATCCTGCCGGGCGAGGGCGCGTTCTACGGGCCGAAGTTCGAATATACGCTGAAGGACGCCATCGGCCGTGAATGGCAGTGCGGCACGACGCAGGTGGACTTCAACCTGCCGGAACGCTTCGGCGCCTTCTACATCGACCAGAACTCCGAAAAGACGCAGCCGGTGATGATCCATCGCGCCATCTGCGGCTCCATGGAGCGTTTCCTCGGCATTCTCATCGAGAACTTCGCCGGTCACATGCCGCTGTGGTTCGCGCCGCTTCAGGTCGTGGTCGCGACGATCACCTCGGACGCGGATGATTACGGCCGCGAGGTTGCCGAAGCGCTGCGTGAGGCGGGCATGGCGGTCGAGACCGACTTCCGCAACGAGAAGATCAACTACAAGATCCGCGAGCATTCGGTGACCAAGGTTCCGGTCATCATCGTCTGCGGCCGCAAGGAAGCGGAAGAGCGCACCGTCAACATCCGCCGTCTCGGTTCGCAGAACCAGACGCCGATGTCGCTGGAAGATGCGATTACGAGCCTCGTCGACGAGGCGACGCCGCCGGATGTGAAGCGCAAGCTTGCGGCGAAAAAGCAGGTTGCCTGATAATACTTACGGCCCCTTCGGGGGCCGTTTTGTTTTGGGCGAAGTCTTGAAAGCTCTCTTCCGTCATGCTCGGGCCTGTCCCGAGCATCTGCAACGTCTCGATTGAATTGGACGTGATTAGAACCTTGGGACAAGCCCAAGGATGACGCCGTGCATAAGGCAGAGAAAAGACCCCAAAGGCGCCGAGGCTGTTGTGGAGCTTACTCGAAATCCCCGGTCATATCTTCCGGCGCCTGATCCTTCATCAGCACCTCCACATCCGAATCCCGGCCGGAGGTCACTTTGAAGTTGCGCTGGTAGACCTTGTCCTTGTTGCGGGCGATGGCGGTATATTCGCCTTCCGCCAGCACCATGGTCGAAAAGGCGCTGACGCTTTCGTTCACCACATCGCCGCCGCCGTTCAGCACCGACCAGGCCGTATCGGCAATGGCTTCGCCGCCTTCTTCGGAAACGAGCTTGAGGGTGATCTGCGCCGCCTGATGCTGGAGCGTCGCTTCCGTCAGCTTGCCGGCTTCCACCTGAATGTCGGCGCGCACCACCGCGTTGACGTTGCCATATTCGGAAACCACGTGATAGGTGCCGGCATTCAGCCGCACGATGGTGTTGGGCTTGATATCGGCCATGACGAGGCCGCGCTCGCCATCGGGGCGGGCGTCTGACGAATAGACGGAAAATTTGAGCTGGTTGCCGGAAATCTGCTTGTCGGAACCCGCAACCGCATTCAGCACGAAGCCGCCGGCATCGAGAATCAGCACCTGTTTCTGCACATTGCCGGAGGTCGGGACATTTAGTTTCTTGGTGACGCCCGCACGGCCGAACGCCACGTTGACGAAATATTCGCCCGGCACCAGATGGAATTCCGCCGAGCCGCCTTCCGAGCTTGCCAGCATCGGCAACTTGCCGTCAGCGCCGGGAATGGGGCTGAAGACGCGCCAGGACAGGCCTTCCTTCACCGCTTCGCCTTCGCTGGTCAGCTTGGCTTCCATGTTGATATCGCGGGCGGTGCTTTCCGGGGCGTTGGGTGCGGAAGGGGCGGTGAAAGCGTTCAGCTTCGGCATTTTCGGCGTGCCGCCGAGCTGCTTGAAGTCTTTGAAGGCGTCCTGCGAAAAAGCGGCTTGCGATAAAAGGCCAAGCACGGCACATGCAATGGTCAGACGTGCCGCGATTTTGATTGCCGACATTTTCGATACCGATTGACTTCTTGATTTTCCCGGATCACTTCAAAACCAATGCCGTGGCTATTTCAAGGCCCATGTTTTTGCGATGACAGCAGAATGGAAGATTTTTGATCATGACAAATGATATCAAGCTCCTCGATTATCTCAAGGTTCGCCGTTCCACGCCGGCCCTGCAACTTGCCGAGCCGGGGCCTTCGAAGGGGCAAATCGAGGACATCCTGCGCCTTGCCGTTCGTGTGCCTGACCATGGCAAGCTCGCCCCCTGGCGCTTCGTCGTCTATCGCGGCGAGGAGCGCGTGCGTCTCGGTGAGACGGCGCTGAGGATCGCGCTTGAAAAGAACCCGGAACTGGACCTGCAGCAGCAGGAAGCGGAACGCACCCGTTTCACCCGCGCGCCCGTCGTTATCGCCGTCATCAGCACCGCAAAGCCGCATTTCAAGATTCCGGAATGGGAACAGGTCATGTCCGCCGGTGCCGTGTGCCTCAACCTCATCTTCGCCGCCAATGCCAGCGGTTTTGCGGCGAACTGGCTGACCGAATGGTTTGCTTTCGATTCCGCATTTCTCGCGGAAATCGAGGTCGGCGCGGAAGAGAAGGTGGCCGGGTTCATTCATATCGGCTCGACGACATTCCCGCCGGTGGAGCGGCCGCGGCCGGAGCTTGCCGATGTCGTCACCTGGGTCGGGGACGTTTGATGTTCTACACCACGGACACCAACCAGCATGGCCTGCCGCATGATCCGTTCAAGGCCATCGTCGCACCGCGTCCGATCGGCTGGATCGGCTCGAAGGGCAGGGACGGTTCCCTCAACCTCTCGCCCTATTCCTTCTTCAACGCGATTTCGGACCGGCCAAAGCTTGTGATGTTCTCCTCCAGCGGCAGGAAGGACAGTCTGCGCAATGTCGAGGAAACCGGTGTCTTCACCGCCAATCTCGTCAGCCGCCATCTGGTGGACCGGATGAATGCGTCTTCTGCACCCGTCGGCTATGATGTCGACGAGTTCGCCCTTGCCGGTCTCACCGCCGTCGACGGGCGGGTGGTGGATGCGCCTTTCGTGGGCGAGGCGCTGGCGGTTCTGGAGTGCCGCGTGACCCAGATACAGCAGCTTAAGGACGTTGACGGCCAGCCGGCGGATTCGTGGATGGTGATCGGACAGGTCATGGCGATCCATATCGATGAAACGATCATTCGCGACGGGCGCATCGATATGGGGCTGTCGCGACCCGTGGCGCGCATGGGCTATATGGATTACTGCGATGGCGGCAGCGATGTATTCCAGCTGCAGCGACCCTCTACTGCGCCGTAAATATAGCCCTTCTTCGGCTACGGTTAATTTTTATGGTGAACCAAACGTAAACCATTTGCGCCTAGAGTTTTATACATGGTGGCGGCGATGATGCCGCCATCCATTGTTGCGAATGTTTTCGAGGCTCAGGTGATCGTACAGGCATTTCTTCGCTGGTCTGAAAAGGCTGGCTCGACCGAGCGGGCGAAAGCCGCCAATGCTCTCGGCCGTGCCTATCTTCAGTCCGACATGGCGCGCGAGAACCGCGATGCCGCCTATATGGCGATGACCTATCTGCTCGACGATCCTTCGCCGCGTGTGCGACTGGCGCTTGCCGAAGCGCTGGCGGATGCCGATGACGCACCGCGCGCCATTCTCGTTTCACTCGCCGAAGACCAACCGGAAATTGCCTGCACCGTCATTGCCCGCTCGCCGGTTCTCGGCGAGGCCGATCTGGTCGATCTCGCCGGGCGTGGAGAAAGCCTGACGCGATCCCTCATCGCCGCACGGCCGGGCCTGCCGCGCGGTGTCTGCGCGGCGCTTGCCGAAGTCGGCGACCTGCCGGAAACCATCATCCTGCTCGAAAACGACGATGCCTTCATCACGCCGTTTTCGCTCAGGCGTATCGCCGAGCGCCATGGTTCGGACGCCGATATTCGCGACCTCCTGCTTCGCCGCGAGGCGCTGCCCGCCGATGCGCGTCACCTGTTGATGGGCCGCATCAGCGAAGCTCTCGCCGGTTCCGCGCTGGTTCACGCGATGATCGCGCGCAACCGCGCCGACAGTCTTTTCCGCGAGGCGGAAGATTCCGCCACCATCCTTATCGCCGCCAGCGTCTCCTCGCCGGAGCTGCCAGCGCTGGTGGAGCATCTGCGCCAGCGGCTGGAACTGACACCGGCGCTGCTCATCCATGCCGTCTGTTCGGGCCGGCTGGAATTCTTCACGGCGGCCATGGTCAATCTCTCCGGTCTCGATGACCGCAAGGTGCGCGCCATTCTGGCGACCGGACGGCCGCATGCATTGAAGGCGCTGTTCCAGTCGGTCGGTCTTTTCGGCGATGTTGTCGACGTCTTCATCGAGGCGACGCTGATGTGGCGCCGTGCCGCCCGCTCGCAGCTCTCTGATGTGGCGGCCTCCGTCTCGGCGGAACTGCTGGCGCATTTCCGCGACGTCAACGGTTCCGAAACGCTGTTCGAACTGCTGCATGCCGTGCGCAAGCTCGCCATCGCCGAAGAGCGACAGAAGGCGCGGTATTATGCGGAAGCGCTGACGGTCGAGGCGGCGTGAGGTCCCAAGGGGTTTTACAAGACGCCGCTCCGATGTTTCGGGCAGGATCACTGCCATCCTCATTCCTGTGCTTGTCACAGGAATCCAGCCGACGCGCGTCTGCGCGGCGAGTAAAGTCTTTCCAGCCCAAAGACTTGGGCTGGCTAGATTCCTGTGACAAGCACAGGAATGAGGGAAGATCGGTTCCCCGCAATCACTTATCGAACCGTTTGGCGATCCACGAATAGCTGTTTTCAACCATCCTCACCGGTGTCCCCAAAAGATGCTTTATGCCTTCGGTGGAAGGCAGGATACGGCTGACGCGGCTGATTGCCTGTTTGGTGAGGCTTTCCTCCTCCTTCGGGGTAACCGCTGCCGTTGCCTGCGGTGCCGTGGCCGGTGCCGAGGCGGGAGGTTGCGCGCCGGCCGTCTGCGGGGGCTGTTCACCCGGTGTCTGGCACACGGCTACCACCACGGGGTAGGGCGCGTTGGCGTAACGCTCCAGCTCCTTTTCCGACACGGCGTCGCACAGTTCGATGCTCGTCCAGCGCTGCTGCGAGGTCGCGAGGTAATGGCAATCGGTGGCGCTGTCGTCGCAGCCAAGGAAGGTCATGAGAACGAGGGCTGTTTTCATGGTGTGTGTTGCCTCTGTCGGGATTTATGCTCTAGAAACTCATCTATCCCGATTGCAGTGACATTACGACGAAATACGCATTTTTATAGAGAAGGCAGGCATCGCATTGGCCACCGAAATCAAGCTTGAAACACCCCGGCAGGATGCGGTTCTGCGCCTCATCGACCTTTCCAACACCTATATGGCCTCGCTTTACCCCGCCGAGAGCAATCATCTGGTCGATATCGGCGCGCTCGAGCAGGACAATGTCTCGTTTTTCGTGGCCCGGCACGATGGCCGCGTCGTCGGCTGCGGCGCGCTGGTGGAGGCGGGAGACGGCACGGCGGAGGTGAAGCGCATGTTCGTCGATCCCGAGGCGCGGGGATTGCGGATCGGCAAGCTGATCATGGATACGCTTGTCGCGCGCGGCGCCGAGCTTGGCCTTTCCGCCATCCGTCTCGAAACCGGCATCAGCCAGCCGGAAGCGATCGGTCTTTACCGCAAGGCGGGGTTTGTGGAGATCGAGGCCTTTGCGCCTTATAAGCCGGATCCGCTCAGCCTGTTCATGGAGAAGGTGCTTTAAAGTCTACGGAGCAAGTTTGCCGTATCCTGCACGTCATTCTCGGCCCTGTGCCGAGAATCTAATCACGTATCGTAGATCAATCGGTGGCAGATGCTCGGGACAGGCCCGAACATGACGGATGCGCGGGTTTGAGGACTATAGGCACCAGCGTCGAGGCGTCTGCCCGCTGGCTTCACCGATCAAAACGCCGCTTTCCGAAACGCGGTCGTTTCCTCGCTATTGTCTTCGAGCGCGGCAACCTCATCGATGGCGTCTTCCTGCGTGGGCGGCGGGGGCGGAGCCTCGGCGCTGGCGGCGGCGGAGATTTCCACTTCACGCACCCATTCGCGCCAGATCGCGACCAGAAGCGCCATCAGCACCGGGCCGATGAAGAGGCCGAGGAAGCCCATGGTCTTCACGCCGCCGACAAGGCCGAAAAAGGTGGGCAGGAAGGGCAGTTTGATCGGGCCGCCGACGAGTTTCGGACGGATGGTCTTGTCGACGATGAAGAGCTCCACCGAACCCCAGACGAACAGCGCCAGCCCGTGGGCGGGCGAGCCGCTGGCGACCAGATAGATCGACACCAGCGTAAAGGAGAGCGGCGCACCGCCCGGAATGAGCGCCATGACGCCGGTGAGCACGCCGAGCGTAACGGGCGAGGGTACGCCGGCGATCCAGTAAGCGATGCCGAGGATGATGCCTTCGCCGATGGCGATCAGCGTCATGCCTGTGACGGTGGAGCTGATGGTGGCGGGCACGACGCGGGAAATGCGTTCCCACCGCGTCGGCAGAATGCGTTCGCCGACCAGATCGACCTGCCGGGTGAAGCCCGCGCCGTTACGGTAGACGAAGAACAGCGCGATCAGCATGAACAGCAGGGTCAGCACCAGGTGGAATGCGCCGTTGCCGGCGGCGAGGATCGCCCGGTAGATATTGCCGATATTGGCGCCGCTGACGAGCTGGATGAGTTCGCCGATGGCGCCCGGCGTGCCGATATATTTCACCCATTGTTCGCCGAGCCAGGGGCCGACGGCGGGCAGGGCGGCGATCCAGTCCGGCACGGGCGCGCCCGTCTTGTTGACATGCACCGCCCAGCCGAACCATTCGCGGATTTCGCTTGCCGTATAGGAGGCGGCGATGAAAATCGGCACCACGAGGAAGGCGAGGATGAGGATGATGGCGATGGTGGCGCCGAGCGTGGTGTTACCGCCCACCTGCCGCAGAAGCCGGGTGTAAACCGGCCAGCTGGCGAAACCGATGACGAGAGCGGCGAGAACGGGGACGAGAAAGCCGTGGAAGAAATAAATGCCGGCAAGGGCGACGAGAACGAGAAGCCAGCGCGCAGCCGAGATGGGCGGGATCAGGGCGATCCGCGTCGGGCTGGCGGGACCAAGCCATCTCGGTTCGCCACTGGGCTTACGGCTGTCAATGTTACTCACGGCAGGCTCTTTCTCGCATTCTCCCCGAAGGGTGCATTCACTCTGTCACACCGATACATATAATTGCAATATAATCGGATCACATTACCGTTGTGTGTTTATTGCTGAACCTATTGAACGATTTTGGTAAAAATAGAACATCGGTCTTGGCGCGCGCATCGAAATATGAGAATTGAACTCCGTTTTTCTTGCGGCGTAAGGTTGCCGCGCCCGATCTCCAGGTCATGCCATGCTCCGCCGTTTCTTCGCCTATTATCGCCCCTATCGCGGCCTGTTCATTCTCGATTTTTCCTGCGCGGTGTTGTCGGGCGTGCTCGAACTCGGCTTTCCCATGGCGGTGAAGGCCTTTGTGGATGTGCTGCTGCCCGGCGGTGAATGGGCCATCATCCTTGCCGCTTCGGTCGGGCTGCTGGTCATCTATGTGCTGAATACCGGGCTGATGGCGACAGTCACCTATTGGGGACACATGCTCGGCATCAATATCGAGACCGACATGCGGCGGCTGGCCTTCGATCATCTGCAAAAGCTCTCCTTCCGATATTTCGACAACCAGAAGACCGGCCATCTGGTCGGGCGGCTGACCAAGGATCTGGAAGAGATCGGCGAGGTGGCCCACCACGGCCCGGAAGACCTGTTCATCGCCATCATGACCTTCATCGGCGCGTTCCTTTTGATGCTTTCGGTCAATGTGCCGCTGGCGCTCATCACCGCCGCCGTCGTGCCCGTTACCGCCTGGGTGACCAGCCGTTACGGCGGCCGCATGACGCAGAATTTTCGCGCGCTTTACGGCCGGGTGGGGGATTTCAACGCCCGTATCGAGGAAAATGTCGGCGGCATGCGGGTCGTGCAGGCCTTCGCCAATGAGGATCACGAGCGCGCGCTGTTCGAGAAGGACAATCAGAAATACCGCCGCACCAAGCTCGACGCCTACAAGATCATGGCTGCCAGCACTTCGCTCAGCTATATGAGCATGCGCCTGACGCAGATGATCGTGATGATCTGCGGCGCCTGGCTCGTGCTGACGGGCAGCCTGACGGAAGGCGGCTTTGTCGGCTTCCTGCTGCTGGTGGGCGTGTTTTTCCGGCCGGTGGAAAAGATCAATTCGGTCATCGAGACCTATCCGAAGGGCATTGCCGGTTTCCGCCGTTTCACCGAACTGCTGGATACCGCGCCCGATATCGTCGATGCGCCGGATGCGGTGGAAGCGCCGCTGCTGCGCGGCAATATTGAATATCGCCATGTCGGTTTCGGTTATGCCGAGGGCAAGACGGTTCTTACCAATATCGACCTGAAGATCAGCGCCGGCGAGACGGTGGCCTTTGTCGGTCCTTCGGGGGCGGGCAAGACGACGCTCTGCTCGCTTTTGCCGCGTTTCTACGATGTCACCAGCGGCGCGATCACCATTGACGGCATCGATATCCGCAGGATGAAGCTTGCTTCGCTGCGCAACCAGATCGGCATCGTGCAGCAGGATGTTTTCCTGTTCGGCGGCACGATCCGCGAGAATATAGAATATGGCCGGCTTGGCGCTTCGGACGCGGACATCATGGATGCGGCGCGGCGCGCCCGTCTCGATGGCGTCATCGAAGCGATGCCGCTTGGGCTCGATACCGTCATTGGCGAGCGCGGCGTCAAGCTTTCCGGCGGCCAGAAACAACGTCTTGCCATTGCCCGCATGTTCCTGAAGAACCCGCCGATCCTCATTCTCGATGAGGCGACCTCGGCGCTCGACACGGAAACCGAACGCGCCATCCAGCAATCGCTGACGGAGCTTGCCAAAGGCCGCACCACGCTCGTCATCGCCCACCGGCTAGCGACGATCCGCGACGCCTCGCGCATCGTGGTGGTGGACCAGACCGGCATTGCCGAAACCGGCGCCCATGCCGAGCTGCTGGCCGCCAAGGGCCACTACAGCCGGCTGCACGAGGCGCAGTTCAGCGGGCACCTTGCGGGCCTGAGCTGATGAGCGGCGCGTTGGCGCCGCAATCTATCCGCCGTTCTCGGCTGCCTGTTCCTCCACGATGCCGGGGTTGGGCTCCGGCTTGCCGGGATGGCTGGTGACGAGATAACCCATGGCGACCGCGGCGGCGACGATGAACAGCAGCACGATGCCGCTGATCGTCATCAGCCAGTCGCGCGGCTTTCTATGAGCCATGATGTATTTCGGCCATCGGCTCGGATGGTTCACCAGGCTGAATTTGTGGCCCTGTCGCATGAACTTTCCCGCAATAGGTTGCTTCCTGAAAGATCAACGCAGGCGGGTGTGCGGCCGTTCCGAAATCGACGGGGCAGGGCGATGACAAGGCCGTGAGGCCCTCGAGATGACAGCGTCTCCGCATTCGCCGCCGCCCTTTTTCCCCCGACCTCCATCATCCCTGCCTTAGACGGAATCCAGCCGGCGCGCGGCGGGAAGGAGAGGAGGGCCAGCCATAAGCGCGTGATGGTGTGTCGGTTCGCGCCCAAACCGGGCACGCGCCTGCGGCATCGTGCGCCGATATCCGACCGCAAAACTCCCCTTGCCAGCCGTTGCCGCTTATGCGAATGATTTGCAATTGCACCAATTCAATCTCCCATTTGAAAGCGCAGAAAATGGACAAGCCAGTCTTTGGATGGCGACGGAACGGCGACGATCTCTCGTTGTCCGACGTTCACAGCTCGATCCGGGTCAAACCGAATGCCGGCACGTTTCGCCGGGCGATGGCCTTTTTCGGCCCCGGCTATCTCGTTGCGGTCGGTTACATGGATCCCGGAAACTGGGCGACGTCGCTCGCCGGCGGCTCCAGATTCGGCTACACGCTGCTCACCGTCGCGCTGGTTTCGAACATCATGGCGATCGTGCTGCAATCGCTCTGCGCCCGTCTTGCGATCGCCTCCGGCCGCGATCTCGCCCAGGCCTGTCGTGACGCCTATCCGAAACCGGTGGCCATGGTGCTGTGGCTGCTGGCCGAAATCGCCATCATCGCCACCGATATCGCCGAGGTGATCGGCACTGCCATCGGCCTCAACCTCATTTTCGGCATTCCGCTCGAACTCGGCGTTCTCATCACCGCGCTCGATGTATTCCTGATCCTTTATCTGCAGAAGCTCGGTTTTCGCTGGGTGGAGGCGCTGGTCATCACGCTGCTTGGCGTCATCGCCGTGTGTTTCGCCATTCAGGTGGCGCTTGCCGATCCCGACTGGGGGCAGGTGATCCTCGGTTTCGCGCCGACGACGGAGATCGTCACCAATCCGGACATGCTTTATCTGGCGCTCGGCATTCTCGGCGCCACCGTCATGCCGCATAATCTCTATCTGCATTCGGGCATCGTGCAGACCCGCGAAATCGGCGAGACGATTGCCGAAAAACGCGAGGCGCTGAAATTCGCGACGCTCGATTCCACCATCGCGCTGATGTTCGCGCTCACCATCAACGCCTCGATCCTCATCCTTGCGGCGGCGACCTTCAACAAGGCGGGGCAGACGACCGTTGCCGAACTCGGCGAAGCCCATAATCTGCTGGCGCCGCTGCTCGGCCTTGCCATTGCGCCGACGCTGTTCGGTGTGGCGCTTTTATGCTGCGGCATCAATTCCACCGTCACGGCAACTCTTGCCGGCCAGATCGTGATGGAAGGTTTCCTCAAGATGCGGCTCGCCCCCTGGCTGCGCCGCCTCATCACCCGCGCCATCGCCATCGTCCCCGCCGCCGGCGTCACCATCTTCTATGGCGACAGCGGTACGGCCGAACTCTTGATCCTGACGCAGGTGGTGCTCAGCCTGCAACTCTCCTTCGCCGTCTTCCCACTCGTGATGTTTACTGCCGACAAGGCCAAGATGGGCGAACTGCGTTCACCGCTCTGGCTCTCGGCCTTTGCCTGGCTGATCGCGGTGGTGATTGCGGGGTTGAATGTGAAGTTGCTGGTGGATTTTATGGGGTGAGGTCGGTCAGGCCGCGCCTTTACGAAGCGCGGCCGCCGTTCCCTCCGGATCGACGGCGATAACCTTTAGATAAGCGCGGGCCGGTTGATCCGGCTCGCTGCGACCCTGTTCCCAATCACGCAAGGTGCCGAGCGGAATATGATAACGCGCGGAAAACTCTTCCTGCGTCAGCTTCAGAGCCCGGCGGATGATCTTGATGCGCGGCATTCTGGGAGCTGCGGCGAGCTGTTCGGCGGAAAGCGGTAGATTATCGGGGTCGGCCAGCGCATTGGCCTCCGCTTCTTCGTCGGTCATGGTGCGAAGACGCTTCCAGTCGGTTTGATCGGTTTTACCAGCCATTGTCGTCATATTCCTTGCGCTCTGCGCGTGTCGCCTTTCGTGCGGAGATGATGCGGATCACTTCGCTTCGTTCGGTATAGATCACGGTCAGAACCAATCCGTTGCCCAAACCCACTATACGCCGTCGGACTTCACCGTAATTCGCTGAACGATCCTCGATATCCACGGCAAATGGATCGTCAAAAACCCTGCGGGCGGTTTCAAAACTGACGCCATGTTTGGCGAGATTGGCTGACGCCTTTTGCGCATTCCATTCGAAATATAACATTCTGAACTACGGGTTTCCAGTAGTTGCAATAAATAAAACATCAAAACAATAAGGGCTCTTTCATATCTGAAAGAGCCCTCAAGACTAATCATTTTTTGTGTGCCGCGCCACTAGGTTTGTCATTAGTGACAGATAATAAGCGTGTAAAATCAACCTACCAAAAAGTTGCTCGCGCCACTGAAAATGACATTGCGCCACGTGCAGTGTCATGGAGTAGGTGCACGCTTCGGAAAGCTTTCGCTCGAGATCAACGTCCGTCTCAACGAATCCCGCTAATAGGTCGTGCATCTCCCCACTGCAGTGGTGGAACGAAGATGCGACTGATGTGATCGCATTCGCTCGCTGTCATGTCTCTAGCAGTCCTCAAGACGCATCCCTGTTCTTGCGGCCAGATTTTTATCATCGGGTATCGCTTGATCTCACTTGCCCAGGGCGGAGGAGTTTGCCGATCAGAGCTGAAGCAGAGGCAAAAAAGCTTGCCCACGGTGAATGCAGTCGATTGGCTCGGAAAGGTGTTCGGCCTGATCGGACCGGCATAGCCGACAAACGTCGGCCCGTATGTCAGTCCGAAGTGATTGTACGCGCCAACCATTTGCTCGCTGCCATCGTGAAATCCAATCCATATATGGAAATCGTGGGGAGCGGTTCGCTCTTCTCTCAAGTATGTTCTTTGCGTCTGCGTGATCGCGGAAGTCGGTGGATCGGAGTACTCGGCAACGGCGACGAACAGCGCGATCCAAGCACTTAGCAGGGGCGTTTCGCGCTCATTGAGGCCGGACATGTCGCCGTTCAGAAGCGGGATGAGAATTGGTTTGATGTCATCTTGAAGTCCGCTTCCCCAGACGTTGTTGCAGTCCTTGCACAGAACCTTCAACTTCCTTGAGTGTGGATCGCCCGGGCCATCGATCTTACCCTTTCTGGTCTCCACACGTAGTGACTTCTCGTCTGGGTTTCCGAACGACAGTGATGCGGTGTGCCGGACGTGCTGACGCGTTCGCGGGATATGGTTGCGAAGCCAGTCAGCCCAGATATGCTCCTTCGTCAGGCCGGGCTCCTCGCAGAGGATGCAAAAATTTCTAAACTGCTTCTTTTTATGCATGTACCAGGCGAAGCCTTGTGTTAGCGTTTCTATGTCCGACACCTTAAACCGTAGCTCAGGGGCTAGAGCGCCAAGGCAACTTGGAGGTCGATGGTTGGAATCCTTCCGGAAGGGGTGTCGGACGTCATTAGCTTCTAAAGGTTGCAGATTTATCAAAAACGAACGGGGACACTCGAGGCGCACCCCAAGGCCGCCGCTGGATCGTTGCGCAATTGTCTTCTTGTAGCCGCTAGTTGCAGAGATCGAAGAATCACCTCAGGTTGCGTAGTCGCAAATCGGTATCGGGGGGATTTCGATCAATGGGCAGCAGGACATCTGGCCGTCTTACGGACTACAGCGGCGTGAAGAATTCGAACGGCACCGGAGGTACCAGCGGAGTTGATCGCTGCGGGCAGTCCTTCGATTGTTCGCTGGAAGACGTGGCGCAGTGCGACTACTTCACAACGCATGGTACTGTCCCGCCTGTGGGAACCGAGTTGACACTCGTGCTTGAGCGCAGGATCTTTGCTGTCGCTCCCGACGGCCTGAAAGTGGGCGCGCTTCCGACGGCGTACAACTACATCGCTGGGTGCATCAAGGCGGGCCATTCATACGTCGGCGCCGTCACCGCGTCGGGCTCAACCCCGATGCCTTTCGTGTCAGCAGTGTTCACACCGAAATGAGCGCGAGCAGCGCTACTCCGATCCTTATCGTTGGTGAGATTATCGTCGATTTCACGGTCGCCAGACCCGGTGCCGAGTGCAAGCTGAGACTCGGCGGGATCGTGCACGCTGCGCGCGGATTGTGGGCGTGCGGCATACGCTATTCCATCGCGGCTGTTTGCCCGAGATACATCGTTGATCAAGCTCAGCGGTTCCTCGCTGCCCATGAATGCAATGAATTTGTCTGGCTTGGCGAAGTGAAGGGCAGTCCAAACGTCATCGTAATCGGTGATGCGACTGAGGTCTCCGACCAGGGATATGAAGATCTCCTTCGCGAGGAAAAGTCTGTCGAGTTCCTGGAAGTGGGGGACGCGCTCAAGTCATTCTCCGAGGTCTTGACGTTTCCGGGGAAGTTCGACCTTTCCGAGATCACGAGGTTCCTTTCCGCGACCGCGCGCGTAAGCTTCGACGTCGCCTACGACACCGAAGATTTCTCGTCGATCGAATGCTTTGCGGGTCGGGTGCGAGCGGTAGCCATCTCGACGTCGTCGCCGCTTTTCGCCCGCGTCGGTGCGGTCGATATCGACCCGATGATCGAGGCCGCCACCGCGCTGGGCGCAGAGGCCTTTCTATTAAAGGAAAACCGCGGCGGCAGCCGCCTCTTCGACCTGCGGACGCAGGAAGTTGAGAGCGTGCCTGCGATCCTTTCGGCCACCGCGAACTCGGTCGGTGTCGGTGATGTCTACTCGGCCGTAATGGTCGGGTTTCGGCAACGGGGCTGGAGGGAAGCGGCTTGGCGGGGCGCGAGGGCAGCGACTTCGTATGCGGTTACAACGTACCCTGACGATTTCCGAGAGGACGTGCGGCGTGAACTCGCCCTATCGCTCGAGGAGATGCAGGGCCTGGGTGGAACCATGCTTCCATGGCATGCCCGACCCAGCTTCCATATCTATCTTGCGGCACCGGATTTCTCCTACGTGGATAAGCCGGAGGTGGATCGTGCCGTCGAAGCCCTGAAGTACCATAACTTCACCGTTCGTCGTCCGATCGAGGAGAACGGCGAGCTTCCGCGTGGAAGTTCGCCCTCCGTCTTGCGGACAATGTTCGCGAAGGACATCGCGCTGCTTGAAGAGTGCAGGGTGATCTTTGCTGTTCCTTTGGAACGTGATCCCGGAACTTTGGTCGAGATGGGGCTCGCGATGGCGAGCAGGAAGCCTGTCATCACATTCGATCCCAGACGGGAGAACAACAATACGATGGTAGCCGGCGGCAGCGCGGCCTACTCTGATGATCTGGATATTTGCATCAATGGGTTGTTCATCGAAATATCGAAACTCTGGATGGCTTCACAATGAAGAAGGTCATTTTGCTGGCGTCGGGCGGGTTGGACTCAACGACCGTCGCATACTCGCTGTCGCGCGAGAACATCGACGTGCATCCGGTCTTCTTCGACTACGGGCAGCATTGCGTGGAAATGGAGTGGAGCCGTGTCAACGAGGTCCTTCCATCTGCCGTCCGCCGTCCGGAACGCTTTGACATTTCGGACATCTTCCGGGGATCACCTTCACGTCTCATAAGGGAGGCTGATCTCTGGGAGGAGGAGGTGAGCGACGTAGACCTGTATGTCCCCTACAGGACGATGCTGTTCTTCGCCGCGGCCGCGGCCAGGGCGCAGACGATGGGCATCCTTGAGGTCTACACCGGATTCATCAACAGCAATCACGCCAAGGAAATCGACTGCACCTCAGAGTTCATGAACGGTCTTGACAACCTGATTGATAACATTGGTCCAGTCCGCTTCACTTCGCCATTCCGTTTTTCATCGAAAACTGAAGTAGTGCGCGAGGCAGTTCGACTGGGTGTTCCGATCGGGAGGACCTATTCATGCCAGGCAGCAAGCACGTTTCCATGCGGAGCTTGCCCCAATTGTGTTGATCGCCTCGATGCGCTAGAGGACGCCGGTCTCAATGCAAAGGTTGGATAGGATGCAGTCAACGACGGTGCAAATGCTGCTTGCGGCACGTCTTGTTGCCGACTACGCCAGAGAATTGGGCGCCGACACCGAGCGGCAGGAGATCCGGCCAGTCTACGAACATATGGGCGCTCTCTTGGCGGACTCTGTCCTGCAAGCTGGCTTGAACTACAACTCCGTCGTCCGACCGAGAGTGGAAGCAATCCTTGCGCAGTTCCCGCATTGTGACAGGACAAGCGAGCTCGTACGGGTGGTGAGTTGTGGCCAAGCCGCGACATTTCTTAACTGGATACACGCAGAAAAGATCGGACGCTTCGAGTCGCTCGTCGGATTTCTGGATAGCAGTTCCATCGAGACGGTATCAGATCTTGAAGAGGCACTGCATCAACCTCAGTTCGTCGCGCTCCTGCGGGAAGTGAGAGGTATCGGCCCCAAGACGGTCGATTACATCGGTTGTCTAGTCGGATTGGATTCGGTTGCCGTTGACAGGCACGTCAGGACCTTTGCGAGAAGGGTAGGCGTCAACAACGACGACTACGATTTCCTCAAGTCTGTCTTCTGCTGCGCTGCCGACCTTCTATCGCTTTCACGTCGTCAGTTCGATGCTTGGGTATGGCGCAGGGAATCGTCACTCTCAAACCCCCAGATCGAGTTCTCCTTCTAGTTTGCGGAGCGGACACCTTCACTCCGATTCCACTCGGGCACGGCGTCGCTCAGAGCCAGCTCTGCCTCCGCCCTCAGGTAAAAGACCTCTCTTAGTTCTTCCCGAGGGAAGGCCCGTTCCAATCCGGCTGCCATGCAAATGTGCCTGACGGCGGCGGAGTGGAGTCCCGAGCGGCGGCAACACTCGGCCAAGCTGACGTAGCGCTCGCGGAACGCGCCGGCCACCTCCGGCGCGATCACGCGCTGGGGAATGCTCGTCACGGCATTTCGAATGGTTCCTGTCTCAATCAGCCCCCTAGCGAGGAACTGGTAGATCGAGTTTGGGGAGGCTTGAAGCAGCTTACTCAGGTCTGTCACCGTGAGGTGATCCTCTTCAGGTTCTGTCGATCTCGCTGGCGTGAGCGCTGTCTCAACCTCGTCGACGGCAAGCAGCAACGACATGATCCCTGACTTGGTGCTGTCGATCCCGACGGATTTCAGGTCTCCTCGGATGAGAGCGTGGAGGATGGAGATCAGTGTCGCACGCAGCGAACGGCCGACGGCCTTGATAGACATGAGACCGTCGACATCTGTGGTGTTCGCCTTCGCCAGCAGCGAGTGTAGGAACTCATCTAAAGCACGTCGGGAATATCTCTCCGACATCTCGGCGTCTTCATCCTTGGGGACGGCTACTGAGACGAGTCCATTGCCGACGAGAAGGTTGAACGCGGAGATGGTGACGCCGAGCATCTTTGCAGCCTCGGTGGCGCGGACAAGGTCGTTCAGGAGGGCAACAAGCCTTCCGACATCCGCTGCCGCGATCGCGGGAATATCGGTGCCGGGGAGGGTGGTGATGCCTCCGGTTTTCATCAGATACTTTCTGAGAAGCCGATCCGAAACGCCATATCGCTTGTGGATTGAATTCAAGCTGATGAACTTGGCATCGCCGCCTTTGCCGAAAAGGATGGTGGTGTCGGTCAGCGGTAGGTTCTCGAATGCATAGGATCTGACCGCATCCTTCACAGGCTCGTAGGCGGGGTCAGCTTTCTTGTTCGCCAGGATCTCATGGAACTTGCCGAACAGCTCGTTGCCGCCGTGACTGGCTCGCACGCTGTCGTGCCGACGATAGAGATCATCGATGAAGCGGTGCAGTCCGGCGGTTCCGACCTTGAAGATTTCGAAACCCTTCGCTCCCGCTTCCCAGCGTTGGCGGTCGGATTTGTCCGAGATCGTCACGTCTTTGCCGTGGAGCGCGACCATGCCCGCAAGCTCGCATACGTCCCCGGCAACGAAGAGAGGTAGCGGGTCGAGAAAGTCGTTTCCGGGCTTGCCGCCACGCAGCCTTACTGTCACGTACTCTTCGAATGCGGTGAACGGCTGATCCACGACTTCCCGGCTAGCCACTGCGACCTCGCGCCTGAGGTAATCGAGCGACCAGCACAGGTCATGGATATGATCTGGCTGACCGTGCGTTCCCGCGGATGCCAAGGACTGACAATGAACAGGGCAGGTTCGGATGAAGCGCGAATACCACGACTTCCTGATGTACTTTCTCGACCGGGGCTTGATGTCATCTCGCAGCTCGTCTTCGGCAAAGCACGCCGGGCAGAATTTCAGCACTCCGCGCATGTAGAACATGAAAGGGGTCTCTTCACCGGCGACCCATACCGTCTTGTCGCCGCAGCGCTTTACTGCGGCGCTATCGAGCAATTGATGGTTGATGCCTGAAAGCTCAGAGAGCCTCGTGACCGCGTCATCGTTCCCTGCGATAACCGACCTGAAGGAAAAACCGAAGTCCTGGCAGAACTCAATCGCCGTCCGGGCATTTGCCCAGGCGAAACGAGAGGTGAAGCTCGTCAGGCTCTCGTCCTCCATCAACGGGACGCTGAACAGCCGCATTACTTTCGTCCCTTCTTCGACGGTTTGAGGATAGTAACAGGACCCAGACTGCCGTCGCGGTTGACCGGACGAATGATGCTGCGCCAAGCGGGTTCCGCGAAGACGTTGTCGTCGGTTCCCTTGCTCTTCGCCAGTCGCGCGTAGGCTTCGATCCAGTTCTCCGTAGAGACTTCGCCCTGTCCCATCTCGAGGGCATCTTCGATCGCATAGTAGATGAGCTGCATGATGAGGCCAAAGCGGCTTCGCGCACCATGCATGAGCCGCTCAATGAACTCGTGCGGCTGATCGGACGACATCCTCAGCCCCGCTCGATCCTCGACAAGCGTGTTGACGATCCACTCCACGTATTCACCGTCGTCTTCGAAAGTGGGATTCGCCACGACCAAGGGGTCGGTGCGCCGCTCCATCTGCTCTGCGGGATCCCGTTCGATGACGGCCTCAATTTCCGGCAGCCCAACCAGAGCCAGGTGGACTGGCCATGATTTGTCCTGAAGCATGTTCTTCATGGTATTGGCGACGAAGGCGGGCCCCTTGATCTTGGGTGCTTCCAGAACATGCTGGAATTCATCGATCACGAGGAGCCGAACCCCGTAGTTCCGGAGACTTCGCTGGAGCTTGTGGTATACGGAAGTTCCACGGCCGACGACGGTGCTCTCATATCCGAGGCGTTCCAGGATCTCTGTAGCGAGGTCGGTCATTGTGCACGCAGGCGGGGCTACCACATAGAGGATCGGGCGCATCTCATTGCCGTAGCCGTCGTCGTAGTCCTGGAGAGTGGCGAGCGATTTAAGCGCCTTCGCCACGATGGCGCTCTTGCCAACGCCGGATTCGCCCATGATGATGAGGGCGTGGCCCGGCTCGCGCTCATCTTGGATGCCACGCTCGATGCGCCGGAGCTTCACCAGCAGTTCGTCATCGTTCTTTGTCTTGAAGTATGTGCCACGCACGCTCGCCATGATGTCGAAGATACGCTGGTTCGCCGGATCCAGCGTTGTCCTGCTATGGCTCCGTTCGCCGCCGCTCAGCTCATTCATGTGGGCTCCTCACTTCTCGTCTACTTTCCAGTCCGGATTGAACAGTCGCTTGCGCTGAGATGGCTTTGCCTCGACGCGCCCGGCATCCTCGTCATCGGCGATCCTGCGTGGGCTTCGAGTTCGCCGCCGAGCAGACGCGGTCCCGCTATCCTCCGAATTGGCCTCCTGCCGCGCTTTCGCGAAACGGTCAGGATCAAGAGGAGCCGAGATGCTGGGTCCAATGATATCGCTGGCGCTGCGGATGACAGGCGCCGGCGGCAGATCGGGTGGGCTGTCGTCAAACTCTTCTGGAACATAGTCTCCCCAGTCCTGATTGGCCTTCGGCTGGAACAGGACGTTCTTGAACAAGGTTCGGTTCGCATCAAGAAGATCGGCTTCCGTGACAGAATGTGCGGCTACGTTGTTCCTCTCCTCAGCAACTTTGATGTCGTGCTCGGTTTCTCTGAGGGCTCGCCGGATGATGCCGAGATCCTTCTGCTTTTCCGCTGAGAATCTCGCGTCCATCCACCGTTTCGCGGCCTTCCAATGGGCGACTGACACGCCCTCGAATCCGGGGATGGGAGTCCTCACGAAGTAGGACCCCATGCCGTCGGTCGTTTCGAGACTGATTGCGCTGATATCCCAGATGTTGACCCGGAAGCTGACCTTGCCATCCTTGTAGTTGGCAAAGAGTTTCTGGAGTCGTCTGTCGAAGTAGGGAATCCCGAGAAACTTCACGCCGTGCCGTCCGATCTTCTGGTCGCGAACTCTCACGTCGAAGATGCGCTCCTCCTTTTTACGCAGCCGCCGAACCTGGTACTTTTTGGTCATCACCGTCCATGCCTGCAGCGGCGTCATGTTGTTGAGGCCCTCGTGCGGGGTGTGGTGGTAGGCGTCCACGATGAGCCTGACGAGCAAACGGGCGAACTCCTCGAAGTTCAAGGATGCGGTCCCCTCAGAATCGTAGGCCCCACGCACAATAGGATTTCCGAAGGTCCGTCCGCTGAAGAGGTGCATGAACTTCTGGTTCTGAGTGCGAAAGTACCGTTCGATCGATCCGCGCATCTTGGCATTGCGGACTGGTGGGATCAGATGGGTGCCGCAGAGATTTATCACGGCCATCTGGAAGTCGCGCTGGTTGAAGGCAGAGCCGGAGTCCGTTGCCACTGTTTCGGGCGGCCCCTCCTGGGGCCACGGAGACTCGCTACCCGCGAACAATGCGACGCCTTCCTTCGGAGATACTGCCATGGCAAGGGTTTCCACCCCCGAGCGACCTCCGGGATCGGATCTTAGCAGGCGGAGCGCCAGGATACTCTTGGTCCCCACGTCGATAGCGATAGAGGCCCAGAACCGCATGGCCTTGATCTTCTTCTTCGTCTTCTCGTCCAGCAGGCCATCGAGGCCAGTGCCCTCGAGAAGGTTCATCACATCGAGCTTGGTCTCATCGATCTCGATGCGCTCCAAAGGCTTGTATAGTCGCTGGCCCGCTCCAGTGATCTGGAACTCGTCCTTCGCGGCGTCCAGCCCCTTGTGGGCGAGTGAAAGGTGCAGATCCGAGAGGCGTTTCTCCGCCCATCTCTGGAACGTACGCAGGGATGGCCTGTCTTCCTCGGGCAGCGGGGCAATGCGCGGGTCCTGAACGAATTTGTCATAGTAGTCTGATGCCTCCGGTCTTTTCGCGCTGGGGACCTGAGCGATGTAGTCGTAGGCGATCTCGATCACGTCTTTGTCGAACGTCGACTTGTGGAGCGACTTGCCCCGATAGTTCCGGACTAGAGAGTATGGGTTCCCGCCGCACTCCTCATAGCGTTGCACAAGCCGGAGGAACTGGCGCGGCGTAACCCGCGTAAGAGGATCCCAGTCATCCTTGGGCGTGCCGCCGCGCTTCGGCTTCCACAGATCGTCCCAAGCCTTGTAGAATTGGGCGGCGCCATCCTCCGTCTTCTTCCATGTTTCGGCTCGATAGCCCTCGAGGAACTTTGTGACCATCAGGTAGCGACTGGCGGCGTAGGCCGGTAGATCCCCCTTGTCCGCTGCTTGCGCCCGCTTGAACGCATTGTCCTCTGCGAACCAGTCCGGATCGCTCTTGAGTGTCCGCTCGTGCACCATTCGGGAGATCTGCAGGTGCTCGGGTTGGAATACATCCACGCCAGGGACGACGCGTCCGGTCTCATCGACCTTGGTGAAGATGTAGCCAAGGCCGTCGGGCCTTGGCTTCGCGCGGTGGGGTTTCCCGTAGATCAGGACGCGATCGTTCTCGTTGAACCCGAACGTCGTATAGTAGACTTCATCCTCGCTCACGCGTGGTACTCCACATGCCTGATCCACGAAGTATGGGTCAGGATACTGTTATCATCGGGAGCGAGATGCTCGATCAGCCCGTCACCGATCAGGTTCCACATCGCGTTCCAGCCTGCGCCTTCCTCGCCAAACTCCTCAAGGAGGCAGAAGACCCGGATGGGCTTTCCGATCTCCTTCAAGAGCTTATAGAGCTGCGTGTAGTTGCGCGTGTTGCGAAACTTCCGCGCGCGGAGAATTTCACGCGCCCGGTAAACAAGTGCTTCAGTGATCGCCTCCTCCGTGAGCATTTCGCAACGATCCGCATGGAAACGCAGAGTTTGGTTACGAATGTTTTTCAGGGTGCGGTCGAGGTCTCCCGAACGATCGCGATCCTTAGGGCGGCAGGCAAAGAGCACGACCTCTCCATTCGCGAATACGACGCGAAGATCGAAGAAATGCTCTTGTACGCCGCGTTCATCGACGTACGTCACCCTGTACTGCGTCTGCACATCCACGACATCGAGGCGTGACCAGAAGTACTGGGCGCACTCGAATTCGAAGAGGCTCTCGAAGTAGAGGTACGTGTTGCGGCCCGGATAGGCAGCAATCAGACGACAGGAGCTGGTCGACTTCATGGAGAAGGCGCGGTCCGCGGGGGACGGCGTCATCCACCACGTCACCTCGAAGCCGGCGGCCTCCTCAGGCGACAGATATTTCCGCGTCTCTTTCCGATGTGGCGATAATGCCTCCGACGTAGTCGTCGTCCACCTCGGCAAAGGTCGTCAGGACGTCCGACCCCTTGAAGGGGTCGAAGCCGTGGCGGAGGGAGTGATATGTTTCGATCAGCATGCGTGCGTTCATCGTTGCTCCTCCTTAGTGCTTGACGGCGCTGCCGAAGACGAACGAGCCGAATTCGGTTTCCCAGGTGGTTTCCTCGGCGGTCGATGCTTCCTCGTCCTCGGACAACAAGCCGAACGCAGGCAGCGGAAGCAGCTTGTCCAGGTGGAGGCCATCATCCAGGTCGCCTTCATCGAACAAGAGCGTCATGGCAACGAGCTCGTCGAGGCGGGCCGAAAACTTGTAATTCGGGATCGAGGCTGCAGCGGTGCAGTCGGCCACGAACTCTTCGAACGTCGGATACGGGATCAGGCCTTCACCCTGGTAAAGGCGAAGGGCATTCGCCGCATCGATCTCCTCAAGGTATGCCTTGAAGGCACCGCACAAGTCGACGAGGTTGGCGGACAGGCTGATGGTGGTGGACGGATGGTAGTTCATTGCAGGCCCCTTTCTGTCGGGCAAGAGTTGACAACGGTGCGCATGCGCGTGCCGTAAAGAAGGCTGGAGTGAAGGGAGATCAGCGAGAACCGCTGGAAGGGACGACGAGATGGCTCGCCGGGCGGGGATGCCCGGGCGGAGATCGTGTCGGCCGCGCCGTCATGACGCCTGCAGGAGGGAGGAAGGGAGGAGGAGGTGGAAGTCATTGATGTCCCCGGTTTCGTTTCAGTTACGAAGAGGGACAGCCGCGCCACATAGGCAGCGGCAAACCATGCCGATGCCCTAGATGGCTGTGAGGCGGCCGTCCCGCCTGGCTATCGATATGGCTGAAGAGGACATGACTTCTTTCCTTGGTGTTGACGGCACCATGCCATCAACGCGCTGCGAACATAAAAGGCCCGGTGAAAATTGGCAATAGAATAAGGCTAACGAAATCAGTGTCTTGAACGGTTAACGCCAGCATTAACGCCAATCCTAAGATTTTACCCTTCTCTCGGAACTCATCCGGAACATTCACGTCGTCCGGCTGACGTCAAGTAGTTTTGCTGTGGCAGAATGCGTATGTTGTATAAATAATATTTGATACATGGAATTTCGGCGCTTAGGCATTGTTAATACAGAGAAATTGTTGGGGTGTATGCGATAATTCGGATACTGTAAATATATACAGAGAGATTTAGTTTAAGTATCCTCAGGCATTGCTTGGCGTATTCTTTGCTGTCGTGTAGCGACTGTGTGCCCTTGTCGCTTGCGCCGCCTGCTTCGAACCTTCCTGTCGGAGGATCGAAGCATGGACAACAAGACAATCAGTCAATGGCTGCTCGCTCGTGGATTCAACATGGTCAGCAGCGGCACCTATGAGAGCGCTTATGGCGTATACAAGGTGCGAGTGGCTCTGCTCGGTGGGAGGGGTTGCACTTCGGTGCATAAGCAGAACCGCAAGCGCGATCTCGCCGACTTCAGTTTCGACCAGGTGCGGACGGATCGCCATGGGATGCTCAGAGGCGCGGGTCTTGATGACTTCTTCATTTGTGCGATGAAGTCGGGCAGCCCGGCGCCGAAATGGTTCCCGGACAACTTTCGCCGCGAGATCTACCGTCATGCGGCGAGCGTTCCCCTCCCTGTTGAGAAGCCATCGACGGCGGCGCTTGCAATGCGGTGGGCAAGGGACAATGGCTTCACGAGAGTGGGGCCCGTCACGTTCCACGCGGACTACGCGGACAGCACCGTCGAATTCCACGTGGGAACGAAGGGGGTGGTCACCCACATGACAACCGGATTCCGCAGAGATCTTCTGATGCGAACGCCTCTGCGCTCGGTCTGGTTCGATTCCACCGGCATGATCCGTGGAGCCGGGCTGGACGAATGGTTCATAAAGGAAATGGAGATCGGCGGTGAACCCCCGATGTGGTTCAACAAAGAATTCCTGGAGAAGCTTGGGACCTGCCGCGACAAACCTTCCTTCAGATGAGGCTGTCTCACAGCGTCGGTAGTAGTTCATCGTCATGGCAATCCTCAATTTCGTCGATCCGAGGGAGAAAGAAATCTGTCTCGGCAGGCACGTGCCACTGTGATTCTATCGGTTGATAAACTCCGGGCAGGGGGAACAACTGATGGATCTTCAGATAGTCCCGGACATTTCCAGTGACAATCGGCATGCCGTGGGTGATTGCGACCGAAGCAATCATAAGGTCATGGCCCATACGCGTGGCCCTTTCGCCGCGTTGCACTGTCCACATCTCTCTGAGGCATGGCACCGACGTCATCTGAGCATAGACGTAGGCAACCTCAGTGTTCATCTCCGGCATAGGAAAGTCGGTGATCAGGATGTCGTTGACCCACGCCATGATGCGGGCGGCTCGCTCGGGGTCGTCGCGCTGTTTTAAATGGGCGCCACGCATCAATTCTGTTATGACGGGATAGCAGATGTTGAGGCGGTGAATGCCAACCTGGAGGAGCCAGGATCTTAGGCCCGGTGGGGGACGCGTTCTTCCCGAAAGGCTGACAATGTCGGTGTCTAGCAAAAGCGGAGGTTCGGTCATTGCGGGTCCTGCTTGCTCGAGCTTGCTTCGGATGTTTGATGTGAAGGCCGCGTCGCGCCGAGCGGCTTTGTTCACATCCGACAGACATCCCGAGAGAGATTGCAAATGACGAAGACCTGGCAGCGAGACGAAGCCGAGGCGCACATCCGGGAAGTGCTGGACGCTGCCAAGACCCATGGCTCCCAGACGGTCATCGACCGGGACGGTACCTACGCGATCGTCTTCACACGGCGAAAGCAAGGCCTGGAGAAGCTGTTCTCCAAACCAGGTCCTCTCCGCGAAGGCGACCTCTAATGCTGAAATGTATGTTTGACTGGTCCGGACCGTAGCCGGTGATTGCATGCGCAACAAGATGGGTTGCGGAAAAATCTGTAGCTGTTGTAGCTACAGTCTTGACGAATCAGATCATATTTTTTCTTGAAGCGCGACAAAATCACGTTTTGCGATCATTCATCCTCCGGCGGCCACTCGCCAGGGAGGCCGATCAGGTCGGCCAGCAAACTGCCTTCGATGCGCCCGTATTCGCCGGTGTTATCGAGCGGGCCGAAGCCGGGAAGCGGCAAGACACTGCGGGGCAACGGGTTAGCGGCGAACGGATTGTATGCGAGAATTGGGTGCCAACGCTCGTCGCGGAGCTTCCATAGATTCGGTTCGGGCAGCAGGGCGATGGCGCTGACGTTAGTGTTGCGGGCGTCGCCGTACCTCCCCCAGAAGCCGTCAGCCGTCCGATCGTCGTAGGTCTCCATGCTGCCGTCGGCAAGTCGCCGAAACCTGACGCTAGGGCTGCCGAAAAGGCCATCGATCAGGGCATCCTCCACATGGTCGCCAACGGGGATGGACCCCTTGCAGTCGGCGACGACAATAAGATACGGGGTCTCCTGAATTCCATATTTTCGGGCCTTGTTCTCCAGCGCGACGCGCAGATCGAGATGTGGAGACACCGACCGGAGGCCAGTCATCGCGGCCCCGATCTTCCGCTCGTAGCTTTTTTCCTTGTTGAAGCCGCCGAGAAGCGTGAGGTCGAACTCCCAATCCTGAGCTCCGAATGTCCGTCTGGGCGACACTCTCGGATCGTCGCCACATTCATTGCGCGCCCATTGCTCAACCTCGGATTTCAACTTGGCCACGCTCGGCGCGGACTGGCCATGCGTCCGCACCTCGTAACCCAGGAGCCACCCCGGCGGTAGATTCACTGTTTCTAACCCATTGTAGATCGCGGCCTCGCGGTTGTCGCGGGCGACCGTCCGCACATCCGGTCCGAAGGACGTCACTTCGACGAAGGCGAGGATTTCACCAGAGCCGCTCCTCACCAAGAAGTCCGGCCTGTTCGTCGGATGGGGGCAGGCAGGATGGATTTCCACTTCATGGCCAAGGCGCCTCAACGCAACGTATGTCACGATCTCCGCAAGAGCCTGCTCGTACTGGGCGTCGTTGCGGTTCTTCATGCGGCTCACCAGATCGAGCTGCTCGCCCGAAGGGAACTCCCCAATCCAACCGTTCACCAGGTCGCGGTACACAATGTAAGGATTCCGGCCGGAGCTGTCATAGAAGTCGAAGCATGGCTCTCCAGCGCGGCGGGGCGCCCTTCGTGTGCGGTCCTTCTCCTCGAATAGCGCCATCGAGCAATCACTCGGTTTCGGTGCTAGGCCGCTCGAAGCGCGCAAGTGCCTGGATGACCCGAGATTTGTTCCCGTCCGATGGTACCTTGCGAGTGGATATTTGGACCAGCTCGGTTTCCAGCATCTTCAGGCGCTGGATCTTCTCGCGGATCTCTGCAAGCTGCTCGGCTGCGATGCGGTCCGCCTCCATGCTCGGCATGTCCGGACGCTCGCTCAGGTCGATTAGATCCCGGATGGCATCGACGCTTAGGCCGAGATCACGGGCATGACGGATAAAGGCGAGACGATCCTGCTCGTCTTTGGTGTAGCGCCGCTGGTTTCCTTCCGATCTTCCTGAAGGGGCGAGCAATCCTGTCTGCTCCCAATAGCGAATGGTGGAGACGTTCGTCCCCGTTGCCTTGGCAAGTTCGCCGATCGTAAGCATCGAATCCTCCGGGTATCGCACGTCAAGCCACGCTACGGGGCCGCCAAAGTCAGGGAATTTCATCTGCAAATCAAGTCTTATAATCGGATGCCCCGTCACGACATGCGAAGGATTCAACGTGGCTAATCCGCGGTCTGCCTGCTGCAGAAAAAGTGCTCATGCCGCCATGGGCCCTGCATGTAGGACCATAGATCAAAGCCTTCCATCCAGAGTGTCCTTCTGACAAATTCCGACGATAGCATGTCGTATAGAGCGTCCGCCTTTTGCCAGTGCACCTTGTTCTGCACCGTCACGTGTGGCCGCCAAGGCTGAAGATCCTGCGGTCCGAGCCACGGCCTGAACGCAGCTCTCAAATCCTCTCTGATGTGGGCCAGAATTTCGCTTTCGAGAACGAAGGACACGCCGTTGCCCATGTTGCGGACACCGGTCACTTTGACCTCGACCCTTCCCATCATCTGCCCTGCCTGTCGAAGGATGTCATCTATCTGAAAACGATGCTCCGCGGCGAGCTTGTGGAACATGGGAATGTGCGCGCGCAGGAAGTTGCGGTCCCGAGGAAAAGAAGCGCGTTCGGAGCTCGTTGAAAAAATATAGATCTTCGTCGCCGACATGCGCGGTCAAGATCAGGGAAGGCTGCAACATCTGCTCGATCTAGGTCCTGCAAAAAGAGAAACAAGCCGCTTGACGTCGGAAAAAACGTTCTCTAATTGTTCCGCTATGAGCAACTTTAGCGCCCTCCTTTTCCGAATAGGTTGACCGATCCCGGGACGGATCCCGGATTGCCGTATCATCCTGTTTATCGGAGGGAAGGTCATGACGACCTTTACTGCTCATGCCGCAGGCGATGAAGCTTGCGATCTCCCTGACTTCTACAATTCCCGCTTTCCCAGCGCCACGTTGAAATGCCGCGGGCGCACGCTGTATCGCTCACAGGAAGCAAGCGATTACGCGTGCCTTCTCGAACTTGACCCCGACGTGATTTCCTGGCGCTGCATCACGCAGCCGTTTGTCAATGACTCGCCCGCGCGCAAGCCCCGTTACCGCCATGTCGACTTTGCGGTGCAGAAGGCGGACGAAACGCTACTGGTGGACATCTGGCGCGGCCCCCCCGAAAAAATCACTTGGCTGCCGGGCGTCGCCGAGCGTCTAGGCTACACCTACCATCCAATCTCGATCTTCGACCTTAATCCGACACGAATTCAGAATGCGCGTGACCTTGTCCGCTATGGCGGACGGGAGGCTGCTCTCGGTGACCGCATCCGCATCCTCGCGGGTCTTGACGACATGGGATCCCTCACACTCGCGGAATGCCTTGGGGCCGTCAGGGAAGGCGCTCCGATGTGTTCGGTTGCCAACATGATCCTTCGGGGAATGCTCGAGGTCGATCTCGATGAAAAGCTGCTCGACCCGGACACCATCGTCCGCCGCGCGCGGTCATAGGAGTCAATCATGAAATGGCCAAAATCGGACGAGCGCAGGGATGTGCTCGAAGTGACGACCTATGCCAACTCGCTTCGCGTTCCCTTGCGCCGCTGCGGGATCTTCCTGAAGAAGGGCGACAGGGCGGTGGGGCTTCTGCTTCCACCGGGCGCCGACATGGAGAAGTACCAGCGCGCAGTGAAGATGGTCCTCGCGGCCGCTGGCATTCTCCATTATTCGGTGCAGAGCATCACGACTTCCGGCTTCAAGAAGGAAGTCAATTCGGACGACGCATTGAAAGCTCTCGCGCATTCGGCGGCCGTAATCGTGCTCATCGCGAATGATGCGGACGTGCCCGATGAGGTGACGGTCGCCGTCGAGCGCATCGAGGAGGTGAGCGCCGTCAAACCGTATCACCTGATCCTTGCCGCGAAGGTGGCGATGGGCATCGTGATCAACCGGGAGCAGGCGGCAGAGCTTGCTTCGTATTCCCTACCGCTCGTGTTCTCCGCGATCAGGAGGTCTCGACCCATCGAAGTCTCGCTTGAGAAGCTCGCCGCGTCCGCGCAGGTCAGGAAGCCCGTCGTCTGGGAGCCTCGGATCGAGCAACTCGCGGGTTACGGGGCCGCCACGCAATGGGCGCTAGATCTTGTGGAGGACCTAGAGGCCTGGCGCAGCGGAACAATTGCCTGGACTGACGTCGATGCAGGCTTGCTCCTGAGTGGACCTCCCGGCTCCGGCAAGACCCTGTTCGCAAGCGCGCTCGCACGATCCTGCGGCGCGAACTTCGTCGCCGCTTCAAGCGCGCAGTGGCAATCGCGGGGTCACCTCGGCGACATGCTGGGGGCCATGCGCAAGACCTTCAGGGAGGCGGTCAACAATGCGCCAGCCATCCTCTTTCTGGACGAGTTCGATTCCTTCGGCTCCCGGCAAAACCTGAGGGGAGACAGCGCTGCCTATGGACTGCAGGTGATCAACGCGCTTCTGGAGCATCTTGACGGCGCATCCGGACGGGAAGGGGTCGTGGTCATCGCTGCGACGAACAGGCCTGATGACATCGATGAAGCTTTGCGGAGACCGGGGAGGTTGGACCGCCATATCCAGATCGAACTGCCGGATCTGGAAGCACGGGAGCAGATCCTGTCGGCGCATGTCGGTGTGCCTCTGCCCGCGGACGAGATGCGCGCGATCGCCCTGGCGACCAGTGGCTACTCCGGCGCTGGTATTCAGCAACTCGCCCGTGACGCACGCCGCGCAGCACGGAAGAGCAGGAGGCCTGTCTGTGGTGCGGACTTCCTGGCGATTGTGCCCCCTGTAGCCGCGCTCGGAGACGATGAGAGGTGGCCGATCTGTGTGCACGAAGCAGGGCACGCGATTGTTGGGCTCGCGCTTGCGACAGGCCAGATCGAGGCCATCGTTGTTGCAAGGGAAGCAGGACATCGTGACGAGAACTTCGGGCACGTTGAGTGGCGTAGGGCGGTGGTGCGTAAAAGGACCCTCCAGATGTACCGCAATGAAATCGCCATGCTGCTCGCTGGGAGGGCGGCCGAACAGGTGATCCTGAGCGAGGCCTATAATGGTTCCGGAGGAGCGGAAGGATCCGATCTTCATCGAGCAGCCGACATCGCCACCGTCCTGGTGGGCGGTCACGGCTTATATGGCCTTGGATACACGCGCATCTCCCGTTCCCGGGATCTCGACCAGCTTCGCACCGAGGACCCCGTTTTGAGAAGGCGCGTGGAGCGACTACTCGCCGAGGAACTGGCACGAGCGGAGGAGATCATCCGAGAGCGCCGCGACGACGTGAAGCGCATCGCAGAAGCGCTTCTGCGGTCGGAAGTTCTATCAGGCTCCGCCACAAGTCGGATACTTGCAGGTGATCCTGGCTAGGTCAGCGAACTAGCCAGCGGTCGAAGACGATCGTCGGACGCCGGGGAGTCGGATGAGGACGCGGACCGCTGTGCTGGCAGCACAGCGATTGGAGCCTTTGGCACAAGCTCGTGAGAACGGACAGTGGCAGCCCGGCAGCATAGACGCTGGCGTCAAGATCACTGTCCTTCCGCATCATCGCAATGGAGGTCGAGATGGCATGCATCGGTAAAAGTGACGTGGACAATGGCGGCGATGGTTGCCCCGGAGTTGAGCCGGGAAAGATCGTTGAAACCGCTGGCGAAGCTCTGGAGAAGGCTGGCTTTACGCCTTCCCAGAAAGGGCGCAGGATTCTTGGCCAAGGACGACCAAGGGAAACCTTGAAGAAGCGGCCTTATCAAGCGGATAAGACCGGGGAAAGGAATGCCGCCGATGAAGCGTCTGGGGACAAACCCAAGGAGTGAGTCCGCCTGGAGGATATCCCTTGGGAACGGCCAGGTCAGCGAGAGCCTTGGTCTCCCGGGTGCCCGATTGGTCGTGACAGTCTGGGCTGGTCCTCAGGCGTCATCCAGCTCAGGTGTCTTCTCAAGGTTCACCCACAGATCCTTCGGCACAAGCGGAGGTGCTTCGATCGCGAGACGCTCGATATTGTCGGGCCAAATCAACGCCTCGTAATCTAGGGGCAGACCTCTCATCGCAGCAACCAGCGACAGGCCGACGGCCTGCGCGAGCTTCGCCGGAACGGCATTTCCGATCTGTCGGGCGGTAGACTGCTTGCCCCCGACAAACTCCCAATCGTCCGGGAAGTCCTGTATCCTTGCACGCATGCGAAGGGTCAGCGGCGGCATGAATCCTTCCTTCGACGCTTCTTCCTGCGTCGGCGCATGTTCCGGAACCCCGGTTGCATCGAAGCCCATTGCAATCTGGGCTTCCTGCTCGTTTCGCCGACGTTTTCCCCGTCCGGTGACAACAGTCGTGGCCTGTGCGCCGTAAGCAATGACGTCGCCATCCCGGTTCACGACAGGATGCTCGCGCCGCTGCCGCGCCCATTCGTGTGCGCCTGTCCAGCCGTTCGCCGCCATCAGATCAAGCAGAGCGTCTCCAATGTTGGCCCTCCGTCCCGGGAACGCCGGTGGCAGGCGGAACGCGTCCGCGATGTCGTCCCTGAGACCGATGATGAGCACGCGGCGACGAACCTGCGCCACTCCGTAGTCGGATGCCGATACGCGGTGGATTTCGGTACGATATCCAGCGCGTCGAAATCCGCTGAGTGCATTGGCGATATGATCGGAATGCTTTTGATGGAGAAGGCCCTCGACGTTCTCAAATAAGAACGCTTTCGGGCGGATCTCGTCGACAACCCTTACGCCCTCGGGCAGCAGATCGCGGGGATCGTCCTTGCCGAGGCAGAAGCCCTCGGACGAGTAGGGCTGGCAGGGTAGACCTCCGGCGACGAGGTCGATGTCGAGCGCTCGATAGGGCCTGAAGTCGATCGTCTTCAGATCGTCCTGGATCACGGTCCATCCGGGCCTGTTTTTTCTGAGCGTTGCCGCAGCATGCGGGTCGGATTCGACCAAAGCAACATGATCAAAGCCCGCACGCTCAAGTCCGATAGCCATGCCACCTGCGCCTGCGCACAGCTCCACGGTCGTAGGTCTCGGATGCGGGAGTGCTGCCGCTTTGCCGATATGCGAGGCTGAGTTTCTTGTGCCGGAGCGACCGGATAGGGACTGGAGCGCCACGAGCCATGGATGATGGGCGCCGTGCTCCCATCTCCCTACCTCGGAGGCGACGGCGAGCGTGCCTTCGGACAGGTGGCTCAGCGCCAGATGAGCCATTGCGATCTGGCGGGCGGGCGAGTTTTGCTTGAGCTTGTCGAGCGGCTGGTGTTCCGAACCGAAGAGGTGCTCGAACTCGTCCCTGATGTCTGCGGCAGTGGTGCGGATGTCATCGGAACGCAGGTCCTCCGCATCCCTGATCTCAATGATGCCGTGGACGAATTCGTACAGGCGATATTGGAACAAGGATGCCGCGCCAGCGCCGTTTCTGCGACCTGCCGCAGCCGTCAGCCTGCCATTGCGCAGTGCAATCACTTCAGATGGTGTGAGGCGGGCTTCCTTCAGGCGCTTCCTGATGGCGGAAATGTCGTTCGTGGAAATTCGAGCTCCGATGTCCATCCGCTCCAGGATCTCGGTGCGGACTTCATCGTCAGCGGAGATCAACGCCCGCACGACCGGGAACGAGACCCGCGCCCTCTCAAGCACCTCCTCGCGGCCGGCGAGTTTGTCGGCGAACTTGACGTAGGTGGAGAGCTCCGATGACGGCACGTTGCACGTCACGCGCAGGAATTCCCGGGCCTCCCGCTCGGTCACAACTTCGGTGAGCTTAGCCACCTCCGCCGCCATCTTGAGGATCCGATCTGTCATCTGCGATTGCAGTTCGATGATCCTTTTTTTTGCTGCCGCAAGTGCCTCTGCTTTCGGATCCAAGTTCAGTTCCCCGCTGTTCATTGCGGATGTGTCATATCCGGACAGATGTTGCAGCGCCGGTAATCGGATCGGTAAAATTGAATCGACGTTGGAATCAATTGCCGGATACTGATGGAGGCCGCAGGCGGCTACCACGGGAGCGATCCTAGGAGCCTGTCCCACAGGCCCGGCTGCGGATGGGGATGCGGCTTCTGGGTTTGATTTGTTAACGCGTTGACGAAGACGATAAGATTGACGGGCTCGAACTTCAGGCCGTGGAAACGGGCGCGAAGACGGCCTTCCTGATCGATCACATATGTAACGATCCCGTGCATCTGCATGCCATCCTCGCCCTCGGCGAACTTCAGCCCATAGGCTTCGGCTACCACGCGCGTCATGTTCTCTGGCTTATCGGGAGCAGAGGTCAGAAAGATCCAGTTTGCGGGATCGAGTCCATGCGCCTCGCCATAGGTGCGCAGGATATCGCCGGTATCGCGCTTCGGATCCGTCGTGATGGTCACGAACTCGACCATCTGCTTCATCGGTGTCAGGTTGGTCATCTTCTGAAGCTCGGCGATCCGCTCCGCGTGAAGCGGGCAGACGTCGGGACAGTTGGTGTAGACGAAGTTCAGGACGACGACCTTGCCGCGCAAGGACTCGAGACTGACGACGCGGCCATCGGCGTCCTGCAGCGTGAATCCCGGCGCTTCGCTGTCCGCAGGCTGGAAGTACCGCTCCTTGTCACGAAGGTCTTGGTCGACCTCGTCGAGCGAGTGCGCCATCGCGGGTACGATTACGGCAAGAACGATGCCAATGGCGAGCGTTGCCTGTTGCAGGAAGCGCATGGCTCGGCGGAGGGATGTCATTGACGTTGCTCCTTGTGGTCGGGCAGCGCATCGGCCGCCCCACCGCGCTCAATGATCGATCTAAGGAAAGCGACCATCTCGGGCGCGTCCCACTCGGCCGGCCCCATCAGACGTCCGAGTTCGCGCCCTTCCGGGTCGATCAGGATTGTCGTCGGCACTCCGATCAGCGCGAGCGCCGAGAGTACCTGGCCAGAGGAGTTTATGCGAATGTAGAGATGCGACACGCCGATCTCCGAATAGAACGGCTTCACAGCCTCGACTCCCTTGCGGTCGAGCGACAGGGCCACCACCTCGAAGCTGTCGCCGCCCAATGCCGCCTGCAGCCGATCGAGCGTCGGCATCTCCTCGCGGCAGGGCACACACCATGTCGCCCAGACGTTGACAAGGACGACCTTGCCGCGGAAATCCGCAAGCGTGCCCGGACGACCTTCACCATCGCTGAATTGGACATCCGGCAGGGGCTTCGGGGTATCGCTGAGCACCATGCCCTTGGGCGCTGCCGCCAACGCCAGCCTGGGACAGGCAAGCAGCGAGGAGATTGCCGCGAGTTGCAGCAGCAGCCGTCGGCGCAATCCGAATGCTGCACATGGACGAATTCTGGCGCTGTCAGCCATCAAAGTCATTCCGTTGCATAGACCTCCGGCGCCTTGCCGTCCTTCGACACCGTGTAGATCACGAATGTCTCGGTCTTTGGACCGGTCATGCCCGGCGATCCCATGGGCATGCCCGGCAGGGTGATGCCTGCGATAGGCGGCTTCTCCCTGAGGAGCTTGCGGACGACATTCACCGGCACGTGGCCGTCGATCACATAGTCGTCGATGAACATCGTGTGGCAGCCTTCTTTTCCTTCCGGCACGCCCGCCTTGTGGCTGATCTCGAGGAGGTCGTTGGTCGGCTTCACCTCGACAGCAAAGCCGTTTTCGCGGAGATAGGCCGCATAGCCCTCGCAGCAGCCGCATTGAGGGTTCTTGTAAAGCGTCGCCTGAATGGGGGCGGCAAGCGCAGGAAACGGCAGGAGCAACATGGCGGTGCCTGCGAGGAGAAATGTTCGTCTTTGCATGAGAGTAGTCCTTTCATCAGTTTCGAGTTCGTGGAATTCAGAGAACGCGGAGCACCGTCATCATCCCCGACATCTGGTGGTCCATGACATGGCAGTGCAGCATCCAGTCGCCCGGATTGTCGGCGACTAAGGCGACTTCGACGACATCCTTGGGAGCCATCAGCACGGTGTCCTGCCATTGGCGGTGCGGGACAGGCCTGCCGTTGCGGCTCAGCACCTTCATGCTATGGCCGTGCAGGTGCATCGGATGCCACCATGCGGTCTGGTTGCGCAGCTCCAGGACGACGCTGCGGCCGCGCTGAAACGTTAGAGACGGATTCATGCCAGCATGGCCGTCACCGGTCATCGACTGGCCGTTGATCGCCCAGACTGCGTCGCTGCCCATGCCCATCATTCCGCCACCCATCATGCCGTTCATGCCGGACATCCCGGCCATGCTCATCATGCCGCCCTGGAGGGTTAGCGTGTGGCGCTCTGCCCCGGCCAGATCGGGGTCCGGCAGAGGATTGCGGACGAGTTCGAGCGGCGCGGCGGCAGGATGCCCGCGGATCGGCGCCGCCTCGTCGTAGGCGAGTTGCGTCACGCGGTAGGAAAGGCCGTCATAGAAGTCATCGACGACATCGTAGCGCCGCCCCGGCTCGCCTTGCAGATCGAGTAGGAGATCGACGCGCATGGCGGGACCGAGCAGAATGCGCCCCGTTTCCGGCTCGTGAGGGTCGCAGGGCTGGCCGTCGATGGCGATGACCGTCGGCCGATGTCCTTCGAGACGCAGCGCCATGATGCGGGCGAGGGATGCGTTGATGAGACGCAGGCGGACGCGCTCGCCCGCTCTGAAGGGCTGCGCTGCCGACACCGTGCCATTCAAGGTCACCGTGTTGCCGACGCGGCCGGACATCGCCGCCTCCATCCGGTTGCCAAAGCCCGAGGCGATCTGGCCTCCTTCGGATAGCCGCCAGTCGGAGAGGAGCCAGAGGAGGTCACGATCGACGGCGACGGGATCGCGCTCCTCGACGATCACGGCACCGGCGAGACCGCGGCCGAGCTGCTCAAGGCTGTTGGCGTGCGGGTGGTACCAGAAGGTCCCGGCATCCGTTGGCTTGAACTCGTAGACGAAACTTTCTCCCGGCTTGATCGGTGGTTGCGTCAGGCCTGGCACGCCGTCCATGGCGTTGGGCAGCCGGATGCCGTGCCAATGGACCGTCGTCTCCTGATCGAGACGGTTTTCGATGACCAAGCGGGCGGGCTCGCCCTGGCGAAGACGCACTTGCGGTCCCGGCACGACGCCGTCGTAGGTCCAGACATCAGTTTCCGGACGAGCGGGACCGGCCAATCGTGCGCGGGCGGGTGCCGCAACGATCCGATATTCATTCGAGATCCCGGCCTGCGCTGGGAGCGGCGGCAAGGCGGCGGCTAGCAAAAGGCCCGCGCCGGCCTGAAAAAAACCCCGACGCGACACGCGGCCATTGAATTCGGTATTCACCGGGGATCCTTCCGATCATCGTTGATGGCGGAACGCGCGGCCTTCGTGGCTGTGGACACCAATGCACGTGGGGCACGACAGGGCGCAGACGCGTTCGTTCACCCGGCTTGGTCGCGTCAGACGACCGCCGGAACGTCAGCCGATGTCGGTGGTTCGCGGAGGATGGAGATCGGGCGGCGCTCGCGTGCCATGGAGGAGCGAGTCGCCTTTGGGCAACGAGGCGTGCTGTTCGACAACGGGCACCGATACTCCCTCGGGAAGAACCGCGAGGATAGGCGTCGCGCAGACAACGCTGCACACCATCGCCTTCATACCGTCATCGCCGCTGCCCTTTGGGCAGTCCGGGCAGCCGTCATGCATCGAACCGCTCATGTCGGAAGCCATCGCCATCTTCATCGACATCATGGTTGCCTCGGCGACGGACAGGCTCATCCCCACGGCGACGAAGACCGCGAGAAACAAGGCGACAAGCCTGCGAGCCGACCAGCGTTTCATGGTAGTCGAGAAGATGACGCTAAAATACGTCGAACACAAGCTGCGACTACATGCGCTTCCTTCGCGCATCCGAGTCGTGGAATGACTGTCCGCGACGCGACGGAAAGCCAACATGCCCGCCAGCTCCGAGCCTCGGTGCCAAGCGCACATAGACCAGCTCACTCAGAAGCTCGACCAGCGTCTGGGTAACGATGACTGAGGGAAGCAGCGGGACAGCACCGGGAACGGCAAACGCCAGTGGCAGGACGACCAACGAGTTGCGTGTGGCGGCGCTAAAGGCGACTGCCCGGCCAGCAGCCGCGTCGAGCCGGAACAGTCTGCCCACGCCCCAGCCCACCAGTGGAGCCACGACGGCGAAAACCATATAGATCGGCAACACCTGCAAGGCCTCGTCGACGGCGGGGCCGAGCTGCGGCAGGACGGCCGCGACGACTATTAGCAAAACCAGAGCGGTCGAGGGGACTGGAAGAAGTCCAAGGACTCTGGAGGCACGTGCTCCGGCTGCGTCTCTAGCGGCCCAGACCTGAACAAGACTGGCGAGTGCGAGCGGAACCACAATCAGCCAGACGAATGCATGCACAAACGGTCCGATCTGCACAAGCGCGGCGGCATCGGAACCAAGAAACAGCCCCAGGTAGGCGGGCAGAAGCAGCATCTGGACGATCAGAAGCGCGGGCGTTGCCGCCAGCAGAAGGCGGGCGTCGGCGCGGCCGAGGTGCGAAAAGGTGACGACGTAGTCGATGCATGGGGCAAGGAGTACCAGCAGCACGCCAAGCCGCAGCATCGGATCGGCAGGCAAGAACTGGACGAGCCCCGCCACGACGATGGGAAGTACAAGGAAGTTGGTCAGCAACAGGGCCGCGAGGAAGCGGATACGGGAGAAGGCCCGCCGGATGTCAGAGAGCGGAACCTCGAGGAAGGTCACGAACAGCATGAAGGCCAGCGCGGGATTGATGCCGATCTCCAGCGCCGCCGTGCCAGGAACGGTGAGCGCGGCAAGCGTCGCGACGACAGCCGCGCTAAAGTAGATGCCGACCTGATGTTCTTCGAGGGTTTCGCGGAGGCTCGTCAAATGGAGTGCTTTCGTCTGAAGGATTCAGTGTCAAGATTTCCATGGAATCAGAACGATCGCCACCCTTGGCCACCTCAGATTTTCGTGGTCAGTTCCAGCAGCCATTTCGGCATCATCCCTTCGAGCGCCGTCTGGGCCATCCTGTCGGTTCCGGTGAGCGTCATCGTTCCCGCCAGGATCAACAGGATACCCAGGGCGATCTTGAGGCTGCTTGCCGATTTTGCCATGTGCCCGCGCCAGCGCAGTAGAGCCGCACGCGATATCGACCCGAGCAGAAGGAGTGGCAGCGCGGCTCCAACCCCGAACGCCAGCATTGTCATGCTTACCGTCCAAAAGTTCTCACCTCTTGTCGCCATGACCGAGGCCGCCCCCAGCGTCGGGCCGACGCAAGGTGTCCAGACAGCGCCCAGCAATAGTCCGACGCAGAACTGTCCTCCGATCCCGGAAGTGGACATCCCACGGAAGCGGTTCTGCGCCCAGTCGCTCATCGGTCCCGCAGCCGTGGCAAGCTTTGCCTGAAGCTGCGGCATGACAAGCGCCGCGCCCACAAGCACGAGAAGGATTGCCGAGACGATCCTGAAGACCCTCATGTCGAGCCCGATTGCGAATCCAATCGTCGCCACGAACACGCCTATCGCGGTGAATGAGATGGCAACGCCTGCGGCCAGCGCAAGCGGGGCGGCCCTGTGCTCGGCCGCAGCGCCCGCCATGACCACGGGCACAAGTGGCAGGACGCAGGGCGACAGGATTGACAGGACGCCCGCGAGGAAGGCGAGTGCCGCCATCGTCACAGGGCCTTGCGCAGGAACGCTTCGATCTCGGCCGGATCGCTGACGCCCACGCTTCTGTCGATTTCCTTGCCGTTCTTGAACAGCACGATCGTACTCTGCGACTGCACCCTGAGCTTTTTAAGGACGGCCTTCTGGCTGTCGAAGTCGATGTCGAATTTCTTCATCGACGCGAAGTCTCCGTTGCCGACCAGCTTGGCCACGACCGGCTTCTGTGCCTGGCAGACCTCGCACCATGGCGCGGTGACGTGGACTAGGACCGGAACTCCGGCGGCAGCAGCTTCGTCGAAGCCAGGAGCGATATCATCTGCGGCAATCGCAAACGATCCTGCCGACACGGCAAAAAGAAGGGCGGAAGCGGTGGAAAGGAACAGGCGGCGGTTCATCATGCGGTCTCCAGTTTCCGTGATATGGACGGTGGGGCGAAGTGGACGAACAGCGTATCGGCGGCGTCGCGGGCCGCCTCCGGCGCGGTGACTTGGAGGCGCACGCCATCGCGGTCCTCCCTGAGATCGAAGTTGAGGAACGCGCAGCATTCCTTCTCCTTGCCGACGAGGTCGCGCAGCTCGGGCAAGGCCTCAGTGGCGTAGGTCAGTTCGATTGACAGCGGCTCCCGCGAGACATGCCGCAGGTGGCGCGACGCAAGTGCCTCGAACTGCTCCGTGCGTGCCTTGAAGTCGCCTGCGTCCAACGTGCAGGCAATGGGCGTGTCGCTCTTCTCATCGGTGGGGCACGAACCGCAGTCGCACTGGCTGGGGGCGGAGATCGTAAACGTGTCGCGGCCAGCGACAACCTTGCGGCGGGAGAGCAGGAAGAGACTTCCCAACGGCAGGGCGACCATCAGCGCCAGCGGGCCCCAATAGGCGGCGGCTCCCACGGCAGCCCCCGCCCCGAGAAGCGAGAACAGGGGAGTTGCGCAGCACGCGGCGCAGGCGACCAGGCCGACGCCCGCGAGTTTGCTCGTATTATCCATTCCTTCGACCTCCTTGAATCGTGAATGGTGGAAGCCTACTCCTTCAAGTAACTTGAAGGGCAAGGAGCAAGATCACCATGAACGTTCACATCCCCGTGTTCACCATCGGAGCCCTCGCCAAGGCATCGGGCGTGACCGCGCCGACCATCCGGTTCTACGAGGAGATCGGCCTGATCCCGAAGGCGCGGCGCTCCGCGTCGGGGCAGCGGCACTACGAGGAGGCCGACCTCTCGCGGCTGACCTTCATCAAGCAGTGTCGGGACTTTGGCTTCGGGATCGAACAGGTGCGAGGGCTGATGGACCTCTCGATCAGCCGGGAAAGGGACTGCAGCGAGACGCGCGATATCGCTCAGGCCCATCTGGACCAGGTCAGGCAGAAGCTGGAGGAACTACGCGCTCTGGAGACGCGCCTTGCGGCCTTCGTCAGGCAATGCAACGAGGCCTGCGCAGGCGGTCCCGGAAGCGACTGCATCATCTTCAAGGACCTCGCCGGGTCGAGGCCGCGATCCTGCTGTGGGGGAGCGTAGGCGCTTCGAATTTCCGGAGGACGGACGCTCGTTCGCTGCATCTTTATTTCCAACCGATACGGCCTGAGATAAGCATTCGCGACCATTCCGGTCGACGGAGAATCAATCGTGTCGAACAATGGGAAAACCGCGGCTTTCGCCGGCGGCGCTTTGGTGGGGACGTTGGGCGGTCTGATCGGCCTGGGTGGGGCGGAGTTCCGTCTCCCGCTTCTAATCGGCGTCTATGGTTTCGGAGCGCTTTCGGCCGTCATCATGAACAAGGCGATGAGCCTGATCGTGGTCGCGTTCTCGTTGCCGTTTCGGGGGTCGTCGGTGCCATTCGAGGATGTTGCCGCGTCGTGGCCGATATTGGTGAACATCCTGGCCGGCAGCCTGCTCGGGGCATGGTTTGGCGCCGACTGGGCGACGAAGCTTAAATCGAAGACCCTGTTCCGTACCATCTCCGTGCTCCTGGTGGTGATCGCTGTTGTCCTGCTATTTGGGCACGGCCTGCACGGGCAGGAAGCACCACCGTTGGCGGGTCCTACTCAAATCGTTGCGGGCGTTGCCGCGGGATTCGCGATCGGCGTCGTGGCGGCATTGATGGGTGTCGCTGGCGGCGAGCTGCTCATTCCGACGCTGATCCTGCTCTTCGGCGTAGACATCAAGCTCGCGGGAAGTCTCTCTCTTGCGATCAGCCTCCCGACAATGCTGGTGGGATTTGCACGGTATAGCCGCGACGGAAGCTTTTCGGTGATCAACGAGAAGGCGGGATTTGCCGTCGCCATGGCGGCAGGCTCAATCATCGGGGCTTTTGTCGGCAGTCTGCTGCTGGGCCTAGTCGACGCGGAAATCCTGCTCCTGGTCTTGTCGCTTATCCTTGTTGTGTCCGCATTCAAGGTGTGGAGGCACGAATAGATACCAAGGATCCAGCCTTCGAAGGATCGGGACCAGGCGTGTCATCATGGCGACGAGGAGAGGTTCCGGATCTTGCTTCTGCCCGGTTGAGGAGTGTTATAGGGTGAGCGTCGCGAGGCTGGATAAACGAGTCGACGGCGCGCTGGAGATAGGGCATGGCGGACATCACTCTCAGCGACGTCGTCAAACGCGTGGCGTTTCTGAACCTCGGCTATTTCGGCGTTGAATTCGCGGTAGCGTTGTCCATCGGCTCGGTATCCCTCTTTGCCGACAGCGTGGATTTTCTCGAAGACGCTTCGGTGAACCTCCTGATCTTGATGGCGCTCGGCTGGAGCGCCCGCAATCGCGCCCGAGTCGGCATGGCCCTGGCTGCGATCCTGCTTGTTCCTGGGCTGGCGACGGTCTGGACGGCCTGGCAGAAGTTCATGGATCCTGTTGCGCCGGAGCCGCTGCCGCTGTCGCTGGCGGGCCTCGGCGCTCTCGCAATCAATCTCTCCTGCGCCATGATGTTGGTCCGCTTCCGCGAGCATGGTGGCAGCCTTACCCGCGCTGGGTTTCTCTCCGCCCGCAACGACGCGGTCGCGAATATCGCCATCATCGCAGCGGGTCTCGTCACAGCATTTCTCTGGAACTCCGCCTGGCCGGACCTGATCGTCGGTATTGCCATCGCCGCCATGAACGCCGACGCGGCGCGCGAGGTCTGGACGGCTGCCAGAAGCGAGCATGGTGCTGCCGCCTGAAGGCCAGCGCGAGTGGCTCTTCTGCGGCACGAATGGCAAAGTGCGAGAGAGATCGACGGGATCCTCTACGCGGTATGGGGTCGCCGATCTGGCGAAGGTAGAATTCGGTTCGCCAGATCAACTTTCACACCCTGCTTGCTACTCTGCGGCCTGCAGGCCACGATCATCCTCTTCGGTGACCGACTGGCCGATCTCGGCCGCCGTCGCAGGAAGCCGCCAGCCCTTGACCAGTCCGTAGACTGCCGGGATGACGATCAGTGTCAGCAGCGTCGACGACACCATGCCGCCGATCATCGGCACCGCGATGCGCTGCATGATCTCCGATCCCGTACCGGTCCTCCACAGGATCGGCACGAGGCCAGCCATGATTGCGACGACGGTCATCATCTTCGGACGAACGCGCTCGACCGCGCCAACCATGATCGCCCGGTTGAGATCCAGCTTCGAGAAGGAGCGGCCTTCCTTTTCACAGGCTTCGCGCTGTTCCTTCAGGGCGTGGTCGAGATAGATCAGCATGATCACGCCTGTCTCGGCCGCCACGCCCGCAAGCGCAATGAAGCCGACGGCGACGGCGACGGAGGCGTTGAACCCCATCCACCACATCAGCCAGATGCCGCCGACCAGCGCGAAGGGCAGGGACAGCATGACGATCATCGTCTCGGTGAGCGCCTTGAAGTTCAGGTAGAGCAGGAGGAAGATCAGCGCCAGCGTTAGGGGGACGACGATGGCGAGCCTCGCCTCGGCCCGTTCGAGATATTCGAACTGGCCGCTCCATGCGACGGAATAGCCGGGCGGCATCTGAACGCTTTTGGCGACCGCCTGCTGGGCTTCGGTGACGTAGCCGCCGAGATCGCGGTTGGCGATGTCGACATAGATGAAGACGGCGAGCTGGCCGTTCTCCGTGCGGATGGTCGTCGCTCCGCGCGTGAGCTTGACATCGGCCACTTCGCCGAGAGGCACCGTTCCCCCTCCGGGCAGCGATATCTGCACGTCCCTGGCGATCGACTGCGGATCGCTGCGGGAGGCTCTCGGATAGCGAACGGCCACCCCATAGCGTTCCCGGCCTTCGACGGTCGAGGTGACGACCTCGGAGCCGAGCGCCATGCCAACGACGTCCTGAACGTCCTTGATCGTCAGTCCGTAGCGGCCGAGCGAGGTGCGGTCCGGCACGATGTCGAGATAGTAGCCGCCGATGACCCGCTCGGCATATGCGCTCGACGTTCCGGGGATCGTCTTCAGCACGCTCTCGATCTGGCGGGCGATCTTCTCCATCTCGCCGAGATCGGTGCCGTAGACCTTCACCCCGACAGGTGTCCTGATCCCGGTCGACAGCATGTCGATGCGGGCGCGGATCGGCATCGTCCAGGCGTTGGAGACGCCGGGGAACTGCAGGGCGGCATCCATCTCCTGCTTCAGGCTGTCGACGGTCATGCCCGGCCGCCATTCCGACTTCGGTTTGAGGGTGATGATGGTCTCGAACATCTCCGTCGGTGCCGGGTCGGTGGCGGTCAGTGCACGCCCCGCCTTGCCGAAGACGCTCTGCACCTCGGGGAAGGACTTGATGATGCGGTCCTGCGTCTGCATCAGCTCCGCCGCCTTGGTGACGGAGATGCCGGGCAGGGTGGTCGGCATATACATCAGCGTGCCCTCGTCGAGATTGGGCATGAACTCGCTGCCGATATGCTGGACCGGCCAGATAGTGACCCCGAGGATCACCATGGCCGCCAGTATGGTCAGGGTCTTCACCCGCAATACGCCCGAGATGACCGGACGGTAGATCCAAATGAGGAATCGGTTCAGGGGGTTCTTGTGCTCGGGGACGATATGTCCCCGGACGAAGAGCACCATCAGCGCAGGAACCAGCGTCACCGACAGCAGTGCGGCCGCCGCCATCGAGAAGGTCTTGGTGAAGGCGAGAGGGCCGAACAGGCGGCCTTCCTGCGATTCCAGAGTGAAGATCGGCAGGAACGACACGGTGATGATCAGTAGGCTGAAGAAGAGCGCCGGGCCGACCTCGCTGGCGGCCTCGACGAGGATGTCGATCCTCGGCTTGTCCGGCGGCGCCCGCTCCAGATGCTTGTGGGCGTTCTCGATCATGACGATTGCCGCATCGATCATCGCGCCGATGGCGATGGCGATGCCGCCGAGGCTCATGATGTTCGCGCCGAGGCCCAGCAGTCTCATGGCGATGAAGGCCATCAGGATGCCGACGGGCAGCATGATGATCGCGACGAGAGCGCTGCGGACGTGCAGAAGGAAGGCGATCGTCACCAGAGCGACGACGATGGACTCCTCCACCAGCGTGCCCTTCAGGGTCTCGATCGCCGCCTCGATCAATGTCGAGCGGTCGTAGACGGGGACGATCTCGGTGCCTGCCGGAAGACTGCTCTTGATGGAATCGAGACTCTTCTTGGCGTTGTCGATGACGGTGAGGGCATTGGCCCCGAACCTCTGCAGGACGATGCCGCTGGCGATTTCGCCTTCGCCGTTGAGTTCGGTGATGCCACGCCGCTCGTCCGGAACCAATTCCACCCTCGCGACGTCGCCGAGCTTGAGCGGAACGCCGTTCTGGCTCTTCAGGACGATGTTCTCGATGTCGGGGATGCCCTTGAGGTAGCCGCGGCCACGCACCATGAACTCGAACTCCGAAAGCTCGAGCGTGCGTCCGCCGACATCGGTGTTGCTGGCGCGGACGGCATTGGCGACATCGTTGAGTGAAACACCCTGCGCCCTCAGGCGGGCGGGGTCGATGACAACAGAATACTGTTTGACGAAACCGCCGACGCTGGCGACTTCGGACACGCCTTCGGACTTCGAGACGGCGAAGCGCACCACCCAGTCCTGCAGCGACCTCAGTTCCGCGAGCGACAGCTCCTTGGCGACGACGGCGTACTGGTAGACCCAGCCGACACCCGTCGCGTCGGGGCCGAGCGTCGGCGCGACACCCTGCGGCAGGCGGCTCTGCGCGGCGTTGAGGTATTCCAGCACGCGGCTGCGCGCCCAATAGGGATCGGTGCCGTCGTCGAAGATCACGTAGACGAAGGACACGCCGAAGAAGGAAAAGCCGCGCACGACCTTCGACTTCGGCACGGTCAGCATCGAGGTCGTCAGCGGATAGGTCACCTGGTCTTCGACCACCTGCGGGGCCTGGCCGGGATACTCGGTGTAGACGATGACCTGCACGTCTGAGAGGTCGGGGATAGCGTCGAGGGGGAGGGACCGCAGCGCATAGATGCCGCCCGCGATTGCGAGCGCCGCGCCCACGAAGATCAGCACAAGATTGTGGGCGGACCAGGAGATGACGCGAGAGATCATGGCTTGGCCTCCTCGGTCATGGCGCTGAGCGCCGAGTTCAGGTTGCTTTCGGCATCGAGCAGGAAGTTGGCGGAGACGACCACCTTGTCGCCGGCGGAGACACCCTGCCGGATTTCGGTGCTGTCGTCGCCTCGGACACCGAGCGTGACGTTCTTCGGCTCGAACTTTCCGTCGCCCTTGTCGAGGAACACCACCTGCCGATCACCGGTGTCGACGATGGCGCTGTTGGGGACGGCGATGACCGGATTCGGCGAACCCGCCTCGATCGTAACGTCGGCGTACATGTTGGCGAGGAGAACACCGTCCGGATTGGGAAGCTCGATGCGGACCTTGGTCGTCCGTGTCTGTGTCTCCACCTCGGGATAGACGAGGTCGACGGTGCCGTGGAAGGTTCGGCCAGGAAGGCTGCGGACCGTGACATCCGCCTTCGCGCCAATGTCGACGGAGGCAAGGTCGTACTCGGGAACGTCGGCGATCACCCACATGTTGGAAGTGTCCGCGATGCGGAACAGGTCGTCGCCGGGCTTGACCATCATGCCGGTCATCGCCGGGCGCTCGAGAACGATGCCGTCGCGCGGCGAGGTGTAGCTCATGCTCGTGGGCACCTGCCGGGTCCGGCCGATCTCGTCAATGATCTCCTGAGGGACACCGAGATTCTTCAGCCGCAGCGCCGAGCCGGCATCGTTGCCGCCGCGCGAACCATCACGTCCGGCCGCGTATTCCGACGCGGCGGTGGCGATCTCCCTGGAATAGAAACCGAAGAGCTTCTCTCCCTTGGAGATGTGGTCGCCCGTCGTGACATCGGCGACATCATCGAGGAATGAATCCGTCCGCATCGAGATGATGCTGACGAGGCGCTCGTCCAGCGCCACGGTGCCCGGCACCCGCACCTTGCGGCCGATGCTGGCCATCTCCGCCACCGCGGTCTTCACACCCGTGCGCTGCAGCTTGCCAAGCGAGACCTTGACGGTCGAGGTGTCGGACTGCTCGCCCTCGTAGACGGGAAGGTAGTCCATGCCCATAGAATCCTTCTTCGGCACCTTCGAGGTGTCCGGCAGTCCCATCGGATTGCGGTAGTAGAGGATCTTCCCCTGCGTGGCGGCGGCTTCGGGTTCTGCCTGCTGGGCTTCAGCGACAGCCTTCGCCTTGTCATCGAAGCTGATGTCCTCGCTGGCATGCACGGCCACGAACGGTCGGCCGTCGGCGGCGGTCTTCGGCGTTGCCGAAAACTGCGGAAGGCCGTCCGGATGACGGTAGTAGATGACCGCGCCCGCTGGAGGAGGCCTGACAGCCACAGGCGTGGCGAGCGCCGTCTCCGCCAGATTGGACCCGAGGACGGATCCCAGGTGTTTCGTGCCAGCCCAATAGCCTCCCCCGCCGACCAGTACGGCGAGGGAGAGCGTGACTGCCACGCGCGATGGCGTGTTCAAGGCGCGGCCTTGAGGACGACTTCGCCCTCGACTGTGTCGGGCTCGCCCTGGACCTTGGCGGCGATCTTGAAGCGCCAGCCCCCCGCCATGCTGAAGTCGGACTTGAAGGCGTAAACGCCGGGCTCCGTAGAGCTGGCAGCCTCAACCGGAGTCGTCATCATCTCCATGCCCTCGGGGGCCATGTCCATCCGGGTGGTGAAGATGACGGCGTCGGGAACGGGTTTGCCCGTCCGCTTGTCGATCAGCCGGACGGCGACGGGTGATCCCGAGCCCTGCTTGACGTTGGCCGAAACCGGCTGGAACTCGTAGTCCTGCGCTGCTGCGAAGGAAACGGCGGGAGAAAGCAGGGCACCGGCGAGGAGCATCGCTCCTGCTGAAAAGGAAGTCTTGTTCATGATTCGTGATCTCTTCTCGAGACGGATCTGCGGATCGCGCCCTCGGGTTCAAAATTCGATAGCCATCGGATCCAAGCAGACGCACTCTGGCATCCGGCCTGAACCGCAATGTGTTTCAAGGTTGAACTGAGATCAGGCTTTCGGAGGTCGCGCCGGAGGTTCGACCAGAGCCGAGGTCGGTTGCGACGCGGGCATCAGGTCGTAGCGGTGGGACTCCCACGAGATCGCGAACGACCAGCCGTGGCTTTCCGGGGAATGGGCGAAGATCGAGGTCGTGCAGACCAAGGCGAGCGGGCAGCCCTTGGCGCAGTCCGACTTGACTGGCTGCTGTTCGGGGCAGCAGGGCATCTCCTCCGACATCTTCATGCCGGACATGCCGTTGCCCATGCGCGCGTCCATCGCGTGACCGGAGGAGGCCATCGCACTGGTTGCCAGCCCAATGCTAGCCGGGCCGACGACGACCGCAAGCATGGCGACAATCAGAAACAGGCGATGGATGGCCCTCAGGAGATTCATGGTTCGATACTGGCACGCCGCTTGCGGTATTGGAAGCCGGGTTCACGGAGATGTGTTGTCGCAGACAATGGGCGATGCAGAGATCCTCGCGCTCTTCAGCGAAAGGCCGCAATCCTGGAAACACACCATCCAATCCTTCGCACATGCGCCTCGGTTCCAGCCTTGATGGTAGGAAGGTCTGGCGCTGTGCCCGGCTCTGTTCTCAGCGGATGTGCGGTCAGGCGCAGCAGTTTGTGCCGGACGACGGGCCGCAGCACGCAGTCTTCGCCTTTTCTTCGGCCAGCCATCGGTCGCGTGGTTTGCAGCTCGATGGCCGGGCATCGAGGATGACCTCGAAGGAGCCTCCCTTCAAGCGAGGCGACCCGGCACAATACAGAGCCATCGGCCTCACGCCGTCGCTGACCTCAAACGTAAGCTTTGCGGACGCATCAAGCTGAACATGATCCGACACCTTCCGGATGATCGCAGCGAACTTCCCGGCAGGCATGTGAGTCCGCCCATCTTCGTCGATATCCCAGAGCTGCACGAAGATCTCCGACCAGGCTTCAGGATTGGCCCCGCAGTCGAGGGCCGAGAACTGGCCCGCCTTCACCTCGGTCACGTGATAGCCCGCCTTCACCGGACGACCGTCGTATTGGAAGACGAGAGGTGAGTCAGGCGCGGCCTCCAGGGCATCCAGAAGATGGCCGAGCGTGATGTCGGTCGAAAGTGTCTTGTCGATCGCGTTCATCTGCGCTACTCCTTGTTTCGATCCTTCAAGGAATATTGAAATATGGATGAACGTCAAGCCCTCATGTCATTCGCGGCGCTGTCGCAGGAAACCCGTCTAGCGGTGGTGCGCACCCTGGTCGTCGCGGGTCCGGAGGGGATGGCTGCCGGAGCCATTGCCGAGAAGATGGGCGTCTCCCCATCCAACATCTCCTTCCACCTCAAGGAACTCGAACGCTCGGGGCTGATCGCCCAGAGGAGAGAGTCCCGCTCGATCCTCTACAGCGCCGATTACGATGCGCTCTCCGGACTCGTAACCTTCCTCATGCACGACTGCTGCGCCGGCCATCCGCGGGTGCTCGGCGTTGCTCCCAGCGAGGGGGACTGCTGCTCCGCCGAACAGCCGGAAGCCAACCAGCATGCGTGAAGCCAGGAACGCGATTTCGCTCGCGACGATCTCCGCCCTCGGCCTGACGCAGATCATCGGCTACGGGACGCTCTACTACTCGTTTTCGATCCTCGCGCCCGGCATGGCGAAGGACCTCGGCGTGACACTCGAGCAGGTCTTCGGCGTCTTCTCGGTCTCGCTATTCGTCGGGGGACTGTCGGCACCGATGATCGGGAAGCAGATGGACAGGATCGGGGCGGCGACCGTCCTGACCGTTGGCTCGCTTCTCTCGGCGCTTACGCTCGCCCTTTGCGCGTGGTCGCCATCGATAGCGGTATTCGCGCTCGCCATCGTCCTGCTCGAAATCGCCTCTGGAATGGTTCAGTACCAGGCAGCCTTCGCGGCGCTTGTCGAAAGCGATCCCAAGACGGCTTCCCGGAGCATCACCTACCTGACGCTCATCGGCGGTTTCGCCTCCACCATCTTCTGGCCGATCTCGGCGGCCCTGATGGGATACCTGTCATGGCGGGAAATCTATCTGGTGTTCGCGGCGCTCAATCTGGTCGTCTGCATGCCTTTTCATTTCTGGATGATGCGGAAGGGAAAGGCGGCGAGCGCCAACGGAACCGTCCGCGAACGTGAGCGGGTGATCGGCGCGATCGCGCCGGCAGCGCGCCGGGGTGCGATGGTCGTTGTTTCGGCCGCCTTCGCAATCCTCGGGTTCACGCTGGCTTCGATCCTCGCACATATGGTTCCCATGCTCGGGAATCTCGGCCTCGGGACAGCCGCGGTGGTCATCGGCTCGCTGTTCGGCCCCGCTCAGGTTCTGAGCCGCCTGATCAACATGATCTTCGGAACACGACTGTCGCCGCCTTTGCTTGCGGTCATCTCGGCTGCGCTCATGGTCACTGGCATCGTGATCCTCGGCCTGAGCGGAAGCTGGCTGCCGGGCGCTGTCGCGTTCGCGATCTGCCTTGGTCTGGGGTCGGGGATCAATTCCATCGCGCAGGGCAGCCTCCCGCTGTATCTGTTCGGGAGCGACGGCTACGGAGCGATCACGGGCAAGATGGCCGCGGCGAGGCTTGCGTTGGGAGCTGCCGCGCCTTTCGTCTTCGCAATGGCAATGGAGCAGCTCGGCATCGGTCTGTCCCTATTCGCTACCGCGGCGCTTGGGACGGTGGGCATGGCTGCATTTGTCAGCGTTGCGGCAACCTCTCGTCGGGAGACTGTCGCCGCGGAGTGAACAGTTCACACACGACGAGCGACCTGCCAAAGCCCCACCTACACTTGCGGATGCTCGCGCACATCAGCATAAGGATGTCGAGATATCTTCGGAGAGATAACGAGATGGACGCGGCCGAACCAACTGTTTCCCGCAGCAAGCCCGCGGCCTTCACAGGCGGAGCGGTGATCGGCGCGTTGGGAGGTCTTATCGGATTGGGCGGGGCGGAATTCCGGCTTCCGCTCCTGATCGGCATCTTCAACTTTGCGGCCCTTGAGGCCGTCATTCTCAACAAGGCGATGAGCCTGGTGGTAGTGGCGTCGGCTCTGCCCTTTCGTGCGGCGACTGTGCCTTTCAGCGAGATTCGATCGCATTGGCAGATCGTGGTCAACCTGCTGGCTGGAAGCCTTGCGGGTGCATGGTTCGGCGCTGGGTGGGCGACACGCCTGAGGTCCGAAACTCTCTACAAGGTAATCGCGGGGCTTCTGATTGCAATTGCGGTCATCCTGATGGTCGGCAACGACGCCGCCGCCGGACAGCCGCTGCTGACGGGCGGCACCCAGTTCCTGACGGGCATCGTCGCAGGATTCGTGATTGGCGTCGTCGCCTCGCTTCTCGGGGTAGCGGGGGGCGAGCTGCTGATTCCAACTCTCATTCTCTTGTTCGGATGCGACATAAAGCTGGCGGGATCGCTGTCGCTCGCGGTCAGCCTGCCAACAATGCTCGTTGGTTTCACCCGATACAGCCGGGACCAAAGCTTCTCTGTGCTCGACCGCAACAAGGCGTTCCTGCTTGTCATGGCCGCGGGATCGATCGTCGGCACATTTATCGGCGGCCGACTGCTCGGGATCGTTCCGAACGCGGTACTTCTGCCCGCGCTCGCCGTGATCCTGCTTCTGTCCGCCATCAAGGTCTGGCGACACAAGTAGCCGTCAGATCGACTTCAACTGCACCCGCTGTTCGAGCTTGGCCGCGTCTTCCTTCCGCTCGCTGTAGCGGTTGGTCAGGTAGGACGAGGCATCGCGGGTCAGCAGGGTGAACTTCACCAACTCTTCGCAGACATCGACCACGCGGTCATAGTAGGAGGACGGCTTCATTCGTCCGTCTCCATCGAACTCCTGATAGGCCTTGGCGACGGAAGACTGATTGGGGATCGTGATCATCCGCATCCAGCGGCCGAGGATGCGGAGCTGGCCGACCGCGTTGAACGACTGCGACCCGCCTGACACCTGCATCACCGCAAGTGTCTTTCCCTGGGTCGGACGCACCGAGCCGACGGCTAGCGGAATCCAGTCGATCTGGGACTTCATGACCCCAGTCATTGCGCCATGGCGCTCGGGGCTGACCCACACCTGGCCTTCGGACCACTCGGAAAGCTCGCGGAGTTCCTGCACCTTGGGATGGCTCACGGGAGCTTCGTCCGGCAGCGGCAGCCCCTTGGGATTGAAGACCCTGACCTCGCAGCCCAGCCGCTCAAGCAGGCGGCGGGCCTCGTGGGCGAGGAGGCGACTGTAGGAAACCTCCCTGAGCGATCCGTAGAGGATCAGGATGCGCGGTCTGTGGGTCGAGAACCGCGGGCGGAGCGCACCGGTGTCCGGCTGATGTAGATGCCGTTCCTCAAGCGCGGGAAATGTCTCAGACAATGCGCTTTCCTTCCTCATCGAGAACCTTCTCGCCATCTTCCTTGGTGAAGGCACCCTTGTGCGTGTCCGGGAGGATGTCGAGCACCACTTCGGACGGACGGCTCAGGCGCGTGCCGAGGGGTGTGACGACGAACGGACGGTTGATCAGGATCGGATCCTTGAGCATCGCGTCCAGCAACTGATCGTCGGTCAGGGCAGGGTCGTCTAGTCCGAGTTCAGCGTAGGGCGTTCCCTTCTCGCGGATCGCCTGCCGGACGGTCAGCCCGGCATCGGCAATCATCTTTACCAGCTCGGCGCGGGATGGCGGGGTCTTGAGATACTCGATAACCGTCGGCTCGATGCCAGCGTTGCGGATCATCTCCAGCGTGTTGCGCGAGGTCCCGCATTCGGGATTGTGGTAGATGGTGACGTTCATAGCTTTGCCTCTGACGATACGGTTGATGACGCGCTTGGCTGCAGGAGCCAGGTGAACAGGGAGAGGGCCGCGACTGCGCCCACAATCTCCGCGGCCCAGAAGCCGGGCAGATCGAGAGGACGGATGCCGGAGAAGGTGTCGGTAAATGACCTGGCGAGCGCGACCGCGGGATTGGCGAAGGACGTCGAGGCCGTGAACCAGTAGGCGGCAGTGATATAGAGCCCGACCAGCCACGGCACCGCCCGTTGCTCGAATTTAATGCCGGCGAGGATGGTGGCCACCAACCCGAAGGTCGCGACTCCCTCGGAGAACCATTGTGCGCCCCCGGTCCGAATCTTAGTCGACAGCTCGATCAGCGGCAGGTCGAACATTAGATGCGCGACCAGGGTGCCGATCACGCCGCCGACGATCTGGGCGGCGACGTATCCGCCGAAGTCACGCTTCGGCAGCGATCGGGAGATCGAGAATATCAGGGACACCGCCGGGTTGAAGTGAGCGCCTGATATCGGTCCGAGCACGGTGATTAGCACAACCAGAATGGCGCCCGTCGCCAGAGTGTTGCCCAGCAGCGCCAGTCCGACATCCTTCGTCAGCGATGCCGCCATGATACCGGAGCCGACCACGGTTGCGACCAGCATGGCGGTCCCGAGAGCTTCGGCGACGAGTCGACGTTGCAGATCGTAGCCCATCAGCTTGCCTTGGGCTGCTTGAGGCTGGCGCCTTCCATCGAGCCGATCTGGCGGACGTGCTGCTCGAGTGCCATGCGGTCGATAGAGGCCAGCGGCAGGTTGATGAAGGCGGTGATGCGGTTCTTCAGGAAGCGGGCGGCCTGGGCAAAGGCGCGCTGGATTTCTACTTCCGTGCCGACGACGGCAGCCGGATCCTCGACGCCCCAATGCGCCGTCATGGGATGACCGATCCAGACGGGGCAGGCCTCGCCGGCGGCGCTGTCGCAGACGGTGAAGATGAAGTCCATCTCCGGAGCGCCTGCATCGGCGAAGACGTCCCAGCTTTTCGACGAGAAGCCCGTCGAGGGATAGCCGAGCGCTTCCAGCTCCTTCAGTGCATGAGGATTCACTTCGCCTTTCGGCTGGCTGCCGGCGGAATACGCCTTGAAGCGTCCGCCACCTTCTTTGTTGAGGATGGATTCGGCGAGGATGGAACGTGCGGAATTGCCCGTGCACAGGAAGAGCACGTTATAGGTCTTGTCGGTCATGGTTTTCGTCCGTGTTAGGTCGGTGGCCTGTTCAGTCTCATTATCGTCGCCGACGCCGGGCAGAGGCCCGACAGTTGGCGGGTGGAAAGGATCGCCGGCGGCACCTGGTCGCGCTGGACGGAGGTGAAGCCAATGGATTCGAAGAAGGACGCGGCACTCGTCGTGGCGAGATAGACCTCGCCCGAGGGGGATGTCCTGGCGAGAGTCGCCTCGACCAGATGCCGCCCGTACCCCTGCGATCGGTACTCGGGAAGAACTACGACCGAGCGACGGAGGACGGCGTCGTTATCGCACGTCTCGATACCGGAGTAGCCAACCACGCGGCGATCAGCGGCGACGAAGGCGAAATAGCTGCGGTCCGAACCGTCCAGGTCGTCGATCAGAAGTCCCGCGGATGTCAGCGCTGCTCGGAGCGCATCGGAGACCGGAATTGGTTCTAGCTTCAGTTCGCGCATGGTTGCGAGTTCCCCGGCGAGCAGCAGGGCGTGAGATCGGCGATCAGAGGTGCGCACAGGTCCGCATTCCCGCCGCAGCAATCTTTCAGCAGGAAGAGGGTCAGCTCGCGGAAGCCTTCAAGATCCGCACTATAGATGATGGAGCGGCTCTGTCTTTCGCTCTTGACGATCCCCGCTCGCGCCAGCGTCGCAAGGTGCGCGGACATCGTATTCTGCGGGATGTCCATCATCCGTGCGAGTTCGCCGGCCGGAATGCCTTCCGGTTCGGCTTTCACAAGCAGACGGAAGGTTTCAAGCCTCGTTGTCTGCGCCAGGGCGGCCAGTGCCGCGATCGCGTTCTTCGATTCCATATATCGAGAATAACGGATATGTTGTTGCTGTCAATGACGCAGACGGAATTGTGGAGCTGAAATTGTCCTACAGGCAGAAGTCACTCGCGCTATCGGCGAACTATGCGCGTGATCGCCGCCGAGCGGGATCGAGTTGAGCTGCGGGTCAGCGATGGTGAACGGCCTTGATGCACTGATGCCGGCTCGCTTGATATCGGAAGTCTGCCAGTCAGCATCAAGTCGGTGTCGGGCCGGCGTAGTCTCCATGGAAGTCGCCGGGTCCCAGCGTGTGAAGCTCGTCGAAGGTTTTCGTCGCAGGGTTCAAACGCTTACCCCGGAAGTACGCGGGATAGAGCTTCAGCTCCTTCGTCCTCATAGCGATAATAAGCGTGAAAGCCGAGGGGATTTCTACGACCTCTAGCTCGCACATGTCCAGGCTGCCTGAAGCCTCGGCTTGTGCGGCTTCGAGTGCATCCAAATAGCCGAGCGCGAAGCTGCCGCGCCGAAACGAACTATAGGATCCATCTGCTTTGTTGCTGATGTCTAATACACCGAATCCTTCTTCGTCATGAAGAAGGTACTGCCATCCCATGGCGTAAGGAGAAGCGAGGTCGGCTTCGGACCGCGGGATAGCTTCAAGCACCCTTTTCGGAAATGGCCCGATGTGGCGATATTGCGTGCCTGTACGATCTCGCCCGGGCACGCCAGCTAGGATCCTCATTGCTCGATCGAACTTTTCGCCGACGGAACTCGGTGCCTCCAGTATCCCAATCGTCATTCTATCTCTCCTCTGTCGAGTTCCCTGCGCCGCTTTTATCGCGCTCGAACGTGATAGGTCTGAACCCAACAACCTCCCTGCTGAAGGTAATCGCTTCGAAGTTCCTTTCCTGGTACCGGTAACGAATAGTCAAAACACGGATCGCCCACCAGAAAGTGATCCTCATCATCCTCATCAAGCCAGCATCCATGGACCACTACAGCGTGTCTACCAACCGCAGGCCATTTGATCTGAACGCATACGGGGTTCCCCCCATCCAGTTGCCGCATGACCTGTCGAAAACTGGCAGCTCCAGGATACGTCGCGCCGTCGCAACCAACGATCCTGAGCCCTGTCAGCATCCGTTCGCCTCTGTTCCAGGATTCGTCGGGTACCCAAGGTGGCGGAAGACCAAGCGATCTCCCAACGATCTCTTCCTGGGGCACATGGTCGTCACCGTTGAAATATTGCGAGATGCTCGACGCCGTCGCGGCCCAGCACCAATTGCTCCACTTCTGTGTCTGCATCTCGAAGGCCAGCTCGAGCTGATTGGGGAACCGCACGCGCTCGGGAAGACGATAAATGTCGCAAACCCACTGGAATACCGTGGTGACAATCCTGAAGCCTTCACGCATTTTTCGCATGACCAAGGCTTGCGGTTCGGCCGCTGCCGAGATCGAGGATGCCGCCGTCGATCACCTTGACTACGCCACGGGCAGGAGCCACTGACTGAAGTATCTTTTCGGAACCGTCCGGCAGAATTTGGATGGCCGAAAGTACGCTCCTTTCGAAAGCACCTGTGTCGATACCGATGCGGCGATGAAAACTCTCAACCATCATCGATAATGTCGGCGTGTGGCCGTGGACGACAGTTTTTCCGAAGGATCCGGTAAAGCTCAGGAACGGCTCGCGGATCCACATCAGCTTGTAGGGATCCTGCCGGAAAAGTGGAACTCCCGGCTCGAGTCCGGCATGCACGAGTACGTGCCTGTCGAGTTCAACGTACTGCTCTGCAGCGCGCAGGATCGCGATGTGATCGGCATCGACCACGTCAAGAATCCGATCCAGGTCGGCATTAGAGAAATCGAAACCGTAGGAGGCAAGGGTGGCCGCGCCTCCCATTTTGGTAATCCAGTGAAGCAGAAGCGCCTGTTTCCGGCCCAAATCCTGTTCATCAAGAATGCGGAGGACGAATGAATCGTGATTTCCGAGAACCAGCCGGGAATCGGGGATCTCCTTGAGTGTCGACGAGACGAGGTTCATCGCTTCGCGGCTGTCGGGACCGCGGTCGATGATGTCGCCAAGGAATACGATACGGTACGCGTACCCGATCCGTGCTGACCGCTCCAAGATCCCGTCAAGCAGGCCGCGGAGGAGATCGGCGCGACCGTGGATGTCGCCGATCGCGAAGGTATGAATCTTACTCAAGATTGTGAAGCCTCTGATTTCTGAGAAGAACTCGCATGCAAATTCTTGGCGAAACCTTTACGAAAATCCGTCGAACCTCAGGACGGTTGACGGGAGGTGAATCCTTCCGGATGCATTTGCGGCCTCCGTTTTGGCCTCCCTTAGTTCTTGCGAGGTAGGAAGGGGAGAACAGATGGAGCGCACATGAAGATCAAGACGGGCGAGCAGGCGCGGCATACGGAAGAGAAGTTTGGCGTCACGGTTCTGCACAGCGTGTACGGGTGGTACTGGGTCGTCGCCGGCAGCGACGCCGACACGACCGAAGAGTTGAGGGAACTGGTGACCGAGATCAGCAGGCGAGACGATGCCTGGTGGTTTTTCGACCGGAAGCCGTGGACTGCGATCTGGACCCTCGAGCTTCCCGACGCAGGGACTGGCCGATGCGCAATGGTCTCTGGCATGGTCAGCTACGCGCTCTCCACCCGGCTCGCACAGAACGAGCATTATGTCTTTCGCGCTCCCGAAAATGACCGCGACCTCCATGCGGTCCTTGAGGCGCATTTGCCTCATATCCGACATGTGGCTGAGACCGGTGAGTGGCCTGCCCAAGTCGTTGTGCCGGACGAGCCGCCTGGCGGCTGGTTCGATGGGCCCCAGGAAAAATTGCCGGCTCTGCAAGGACCGCGGCGGTGGGCCATTGACTACGGCCCGGACTATCGCTGGAGGTTTGTCTCCGACACCGAGTGTGGGTACGATCTACCGGAGAGGGAGCTCCATCTCTTTCAGGCAGGCGATCTCGGCGAATGGATCGTGCGGATCGCGGAAAAGACCGTGCAGCCATGGTCGAATTTCGCCAGGGTCAGCCGCTTCAATACAGCGATTGATCTCGGACATGGCCTGGGTCTCTCATATGACCAAGCCCGCGAGATCGGGAAGCTGTGGATGGACGGGACAGAGCCGGAAGAGCTCGGCGTTCCCTACGAGCCCAGACCCGAGTACACGATGCGAGCATCCTACGAGCGCGATGCCATGCTCCAGCCCGACGGGTGCGTAACTGGTGCTGGTAGAACGTCGACAGGCGGATGAGAGGGTTGGACCGCCAGCTCGCCGGGCAAGGTGACCCTCTCGAGATCGATGCCCGTACCGACCATCCGGACAATTTCCTCCACCATTTCCTCCCCGATCTCGCTCGAGGCAGCGATGGCTCTCGCGCGGGCACTCCTGGCACCGCCGGGTCATTAAATTTCCCTCCGCAGATTTCCTTATGAGTATACCCGGGAGGTTTCGAGCCTCGTCTATATCACCGCCTTCGCACCAGATAGGTGAGAGTCCGTGTCGAGCCTGCTGATTGTGAACCGCCGGAGGGGGCCGTGTTGTCGGGCATGGTTCGAGCTATCGGGACACGAGGGGGCGATCAGCCGCCCCCTCGCTCGTTGGCGTTACTTGCCCGTCGTGCGCTGCTCTTCCTCCCTGCGGTTGTTGTGGCTGCCATCGAGGCTGGGGCCGTCCTTGTCGGCGTTGAAGTCAAACTTGTTCGTCTCGGTGTGTGAGCCGTGGGTCTGGGTGTTGGAATAGCTCGCGCCGCCATGGGGATTGCAATTCGCGAAGCCCCAATCGCATTTCACGCCAGCGCGGAACTCGGTCTCCTCCTGAGCGGTAGCGGGCGAGCTGACGAAGGAGGTGATGGTCGCTGCGGAAGCGAGGACGATCGTGAGAATACGGGACATGTGGTATTCCTTTCATTCAACTGGTTTCGGTGCAGATCGCTGTGTGCGGGCTGCTGGTCGAAAGGAAAGACCGAGACAGACATCCTGAAAATAAACCGCCGGACACCCTATGTTGAAGGTTCCTGGGAAGCGTCTCAGGGCAGGGGTGTGCGATGGGAGCACTCAGCACCCGTGCGATGAATGGTACAAAAGTTCTGTTCAACAGAGAGGGCAGATGATGCCAACAAGAACGCAGGACCTAGCTGACAAGATTGCTGCAGAGTGCAATCTGGCAAATGTGAAGTGGGAGGATCCGAAGCTGCAGGCTGCGGTAAAGAGAGCTTGCAAGGAGACGGTCAACTTTCTGCGGACCAACAAGAGACACTACGACGCTCATGGAGCAGAGCAGAACGGGGCGTGGTTCCCGGACATGCCAGCCGCCAACACGAAGAGGCAGGCCCACGCTCGACCTGATGCGCTCCATGACGCTATCTTTGAGAATGGGCTGCGGCATATGTTCAGTGAGCTGATTCTTGCCGAGAAGATCGATGAGAAGCACTGGCCGAACCTCGAGCATGCCATCACCTACAAGACGGCTGCGTTCCACAACGAGCTGCTTCGCATCCACGACGCATTCCCCGACGAAGACATCGCAGTGTCGCTCGCAAGCTTGGCGAAGCGATTCAACTACAGGAGCGGCGGCTGGCGGGTGCGCAATAAGCTCTTCCCGGTCATGGCCGACCTTGGGCTCTGGAATATCAAGCGGAAGGGTGAGACAAACGAGTGGGAGATCCGGCTTGGAAAAGTCGCGGATATCTTCCACGATGAGGTCTTCTATCCAGTCGCAATCGAGTTCGAAGCTAAGATGAAAGGATCTGAGAAATGAGGAAGGTATCCGGCCCGGGTGTGATCATCCTGTGCGGCAGAGACGACATCTAAACAGAAGGGGCGCGGCATGATCGCGCCTCATTCGTTTTCAGGAGGGCCTTGCCCCCTTCCTGCTCCGCAAATCAAGGGCGGCCCTACTGCTCCTTGATCATCTGGTCGACGGTTCCACGCAGGATCATTCTGAAGCGGCATTGTGGGTATTTCACCTGCCTTCGGTCAGTGGGTCGTCCAGATCGTTTCAGCGGCCGTCGCATCGTCGCTCTTTCTGGCTGCTACAACAGGTACGAGGCCTGCCTCCCGCATAATCATGCCATTATCGCCAGCTTCACTCGCGCGCTTGATAGGCCAAATATTGGAAGCCAGCGCTATCAAGGGCCTTCGGACCACACCGCTACCCGACCAACGGACTGGAAGAGCAGACGACGAGCTTCCGCGATCCTCGCGTAAGTGCGACATAGAGATTCTTCGTGTTCCGGACGCGGTTGCTGTCGAACTGCTCAGCATCCAGAATGACGGCAACATCTGCCTCGAGCCCCTTCAGGAGGAGGGGGCTGCCGACGGCTCTTCTCGGGACGCGCCTTCCGATCATTCTGCCTTGCTCGCGGATCCGGACCGCCGCATTGAGGAACGCGTCAGGGATGCCGGGAGTACAGGATCGAAGCGCCTGCACGCATGCGCCGAGTATTTCGGGGCGGAAGGTTCTTGCACCTTGATTGTTCTCGAGGGCGAGGAGCAGCCTGACGAGGTTTTCGGCAGATCCGTCCGCCTTGTAGTCGAGGGCCGCCAGTTCGACGGCGGTGGCTTCCTTCCGTGAGGATCCTCGCTCGATGATCGCGATCCGCGAACGCAGGCCGCCCTTGTCCACGTTCGTCGTCACTTCGGACGCAAACTCCAGGACGGTGTCCAGATCGCCCGGCTGGTCGAGATCGACGCTTCCTGCGAACGTGATGACGTCGGTGAGATCCACGGCCTCGACCGTGACTGCTCCCGGGGTTTGCTTTGCTACCCTGCGCTGGAGTGCCCTGTTCATGCCCGCCGCCATTATGAGAACCTTGCCGTCGGGGTTAGGAGGGCGGACGTTGCAGGCCTTGCGCTGGCGGGTTTCATCGTCGCTGCCGTCCAGTTCGACCCATTCGACCTCGGGCGGCGCTGTTCGGAGATCGATCCGGCCACCCGCGACAAGGATCGCGCGGGCTTCCAGAAGCCACTCGCCGAAAGCCGGCGCGCCTGCTCGGATCCAGCGCCATGGCTTCGTCAGTTCTCCCGCCGAAGAGAATGTCGAGCAGACATCATGGTCCCAATGCGGGTGCGGGCCCTGCCAACTGAAGATCTCCTGCATCGGGTCGCCGAGGACGACGGTTGGAATTACGGTCGAGAGATGGTTGACCATGCGATGCTGTTCATGGCCGCAGTCCTGGTACTCGTCGACGATCACGCGGCCGTAGCTCGCATCTATGATGTCATCGAGATGTTTTCCCTCGAAAAGCGCCGCGGCGGCCCGCTTGATTGCGGGATAGTCGCTGCGTGGGTCATTCAGAGCGAGATGGCTAATATCAATGCCCGAGCGGGCTGGAAAAGTGTTGAGAGTTCGAAGCGCCCACCCGTCGAGCGTCGCCAATCGATACGAACGGCTCGGAACTCCCGCACGCTCCAGCCGCGACCGCAGAACCGACACGCCCGCGTTGGTGTGAGTGAGTATCAGGATCGGCTTCCTGTCCGTGTGCCTGATGAGGGAATCCGCAATGAGCTGGGTCTTTCCGCACCCGGCCGGAGCCGTTACCGATCCTCGCCGGATAGCCAGAAGATCGATGTCTCCCTCAGCCATTCAGGCACCATTTTCTGAGAGAGACGAGGACCAATATGAATTCCTTCTCCGTTTCTTTGACCGAGGGCATCACGAAATCGCGGGCGACTTCCTCCATTTCTCCAACGGATTTGAACCAAGCCTTCTTGTTGTCCTTATTACCACCGGCGGCATTTCCCAACGCCAGCCGCGCCTCCGTCGACAGAACTCCCCTGGCCAATTCGTCTCGCACCCGCGCAAGCGTCACAGCGTTCGTCGAATGGCTCCTGAGCTGAGAATCCACTTCGCCGTCCGAACGGTCCTCAAGGGCACGGTCAAGGAGCGCGCCGACCGCGTCGGCCGGCAGCGTCACGAACAGCTCGACTTCAAGCTTATGGCCCTTGCGCCATTTGAAGATGGATCCGCCGGCGAGCTCGAAGCTGGTCTCCTCCGCTATTGGCGGTTGATAGTCGTCGTCGCGAAATGTGGCCGTTCGGTAGCCCATCGTTCGGAACGCCTCTGCTCGCGACATGATGTTCGTGTACCCGTTGGCACTGACAAGCGCGGTTCCGGCCGCGAAGAGCGACTTGCCATCTCCCTTGTCCGAGAGGAACTGGTCCATGCCGCGAACGAAGCCGACCTCACTTGCTCCTTCACAGACAAGGATGGAATGGGCGAGAAAAGCTTCCGGGTAGAGGCGGATTGTTCCCTGAAGGTCAGGGTGATCGCCAACCCATCTCACTTCGTGCCGATCTCCGACCCGTCGCACAATCGAGATCTGCTCCACTGCAAGCTCTCGGACGGCCACTGGAGAATGGCTGGTCAGAAACACCTGCAAGGACGGCTCCTTCTGCTTGGCGCCCAGGTTGTCGAGGAAACGTACGATGCGATGAGGCTCAAGCCCGTGCTCGAGCTCGTCGACAAGCAGGATTGCGGTCTCCGCTGCGTTCTTCTGCTGGAGCCCAGATATCATGAGGCGCGTCGACCCTATCCCGAGCCGACGGAGGGGGATGCCATTCTCGTCATGTAGAGAGATGGTTCCTGCAGTCACTGAGACGGAGTGTGCCTCGAGCTCGGCTTTGGCCTTTGCACCGACATCTATGCCGAGGCTGCCCGCGACCTCGGTCACGATCTTGAGTGCGTCGCCAAGCATTGCGTCTGCATCCTTGCCGAAGGACTTCCTAGCCTCCCGCGCCGCCGCCAGGAGCGCGGTCGAGGCATCGGCGGTCTCGTCCGAAAGGCGGTTGAGGACAGAGCCTCGCTTCCAGGACAGATTATGGTCCGAAAGAGCGCCGATCCGCACGGGAGCCAGCCTCTCGCGATCCGACCATGACAGGTTGCGCGTCTGACCTGCGGCGCGCGCGCGATCGGAGATGAGCGACCAAGTCGGCTCCAGATCACTCTCCACGGCGAGGTTGAGACAGAGCACGGTCTCCAGGCCGCTGCCGGGTTCGTCTTCGATGTTCTTCGCCGCTGCGTCATATCCACGGAGATACAGGCCGTAGGTCTCGATGGATTTCAATTCTGGCCCGAGGTTTCCAAGGGTGAGAGTGATCTGGATCGGATCTTTGATGTCGAGGTTGTGGAAGTCGGCATCGGTGAACTGAGCAGTCCTTCGCGCACCCAGCGCCAGATCGATTGCATCAAGGATCGTGGACTTGCCGCTATCTCCCGGTCCGATCAGGCAGTTGATACCGGATGTCGGATACCATTGGAGGTGCCTAATGCAGCGGAAGTTCTCAATCTCGACCAATCGTATAGTTGCCATTCATATGCCTCGGGAATCACATGCACTCGAAGAGAGTAATTCACGGCTGCCCGAGGGTCGGCAAGCAAGGGTATGTCTCCGCCCACAACTCAGAGTGGCTTCTCTGAGGAAATATCCGCACGTGCACCGGCCTCCTTTCATTCCGTCCTCTCACGTCCTGACGATCGAAGGTGCCGCAACGCCGGCAACGGGCATGCGGACGCCCCAGGGAAACTTCTTCGCGCCGTTCGCCTCGTACTGATAGACGACGACGCCGGGCAGATTGCGCTTGTCGTATCGCCGACCGAGGTTGAATGCGACGCTGTTCTGGCAGGCCAGAAGGAGATGGATGGTGGTGACCCCCTTCGCCTCGAGAAGCTTCGCCGTGTCGAGAAGTTGCTGCGCGAGTGCGCTCTGCTTCGCCTGGGACCAGTGGGATGAGTTCAGGGCCGGAAGCGACATACGGACGACCGGCAGGTCGAACGTGGTGCCGATGTTCTCGTCCCTGACCTGATAGGATACCGAAACAGCGAGCACGACCTCTGGCGAATCCTGCACGGCGTCGAGGCCTTCAAAGATGAAACGCTGACCGTCGTCATGGCTGTCGAGAGCTCGCCAGGACTCGCGTGTCCTGTCCCAGTCCATCACGACAATGCTGCCTTCGTCATCGAAGGCGACGCCCGTCAGAAAAGTCATCGGGACTGGCGTCAGGCCGCCGTAGACCACTGTGACGTCCTGCCGATCGTTCTGTCGTGCGTACTGCTGGACCGTCCGGCGCGCGGCGTCGACCTCAGGCAGAAGCGCATCTGGGTCGATGATGAAGCCATCTCTCTTCTGGCGGAGATCCAACGAGACGCCGAGGCGGTGACCGACGATGTCAGCCGGCACTGCGGCCGTAAGCGGCGAGCCATTGTCCTCGCGGAGACCGCGGCCTTCTATGACGATGACCTTCTTCCGATTCCGGAGCTCGTTCTCACGGGTGAAACGCTTCCATCCGACCACGAAGCAGAGGATGAACATCACGCTGAAGATCGTTACCAACGACCACTGAGCCCACTCGGGAATGATGTTGGTCGAGCCGATCTCGAAGGAGTATTCGCCGCGAAGTGTCGCCTTCACAAGCCAGTTTCCACCGAGCAAGGCCACAAGAACAGCAGCGCAAAAGCCGGCAAACCTGACCTCGAATCCTTTCGGCCTGAAGAGGTATCTTATGAATCCGCGAAAGGCCCAATCCGCAGTCTCTCGGTACATGCTTTTCAGTCCTCCGCTCTGATCTTTACGGGTTCGGGAGCGGACCCGCGCTGATGGAAGGTAGACGTCGCGACAAACTCCATCGGCGAATCCGAGCGCACGACCAGGAGGACCGCGAAGGAAATGTCGCGCTCGCCATTTACGAGTTCCTCCATCGATTCCAGATCGGTGATGCTGGGAAGGATTGGAAGACGCGGATGCGAATGCCATTCGCCGACGTAGTTGTAGGTCTCGTAGTCACGTCCTGTTCGCTCGAAGAACGCCTGCAGGAACGCGTTGTGATATGTGTGATCACGGACGAAATGCGCCCGCTCTCCTGAGACCTCGTCGATCGAGAAATCAACAACCTCGAAGATCCCCGGTTCGATCTGGCGAGCCATCAGGACTCCGCCGATTTCGCGCTGTTCCGCTCGAGCGAGAGCGCTCATCATCCTGAGCCGGATGGGTTTAGGAAGAACCAGTTGTACAGTCACCGGACGTCCTCGCCAGCGAGCTCCGCCATGAGTCCGCCGATGACGTCGCTCGATGCCGAGCCTGTGTCGACTTCCCACGGGCCCAAGGTGCGAAGGTCGATTGGCCATGTGTCGAACGGCGCTTCGAATATCCAGGCCTTCTTCAAACCGATGGCGTAGGCGGAGAAAGGAAACGCGGTTTCCCCGCCTTCGAGAATATCGATCGCAAAGCGAGTCGCATGAGCCGCGATTACGGCCACGTCGGCGTCGTCCGCGACGAAGGGCGGCCCTTCGTCCGGGTTTGCCTCATACCGACCTTTTGGAGCGGCTTCCCAAGGCTTGTTGTGATCCTCGCACCACGTCGTAATCTGGTTTCGAGCTTCCAATGGTGGCGGATCGGTTTCGGGTCTAACCCTTGCCACGATCCCGCCGATGCCTCCGCCGAACACCTCGGCCCAAACCATCGGCTTGCGATTTCGCTTCGACGTGCCGGCGCAAAGATTGAACGACGTAGGATCCGCAGTGGCATCGATGATAAGATCGCAGTCTCCGATCAGCTCGATGGTGGCGTCCATGGCGATGGCAGAAGTCTGGCCACCGAGGGCCACCTTGCGAGTCACGACGTCGGCATCCGCTACGATCTGCTGGATCCTGTCGGCGAGCGCATCGACCTTATGCCATCCGATGGCCAGGGCGTCGAGTTCGTTGCGCACGAGGTTGCCCGTGAGGAACACGTCTTCATCGACGAGCAAAAACTTTCGTACGCCTGATCTGGCGAGCGACGCGCCGATCTTGGACCCGATCGATCCACATCCGACGATCGCCACGCTTTTGGTGGAGATCTCGTCCCTGCTCGAGGCAGACCGCTTTGCGAGCTCGCCTTCTTCGATAATCCGATAAGGGACCAGAAGCGGCAATCCGTTTCTGCTCCATTGAATGTCGTAGGCCGTGTGCCGCCCACCTTCTTCCAAGACAATCAGGAAAGGAAGTTCCTGATTGCCGATCAGCGGCGCCAGGTCCGGAAGCAACTTCGACAGGTCGTCGATCTCGCCTCCGCCATGTTGCGCCAGCGCGCTCATGTCCTGTCGAGTACGCAGGAGATATCCCGTCCGCGTTCCTGCGTTTTTGAGTACTGGTTGCGGCGAGACCCACAGTTCGTTGCCAGGCGCACCGATCGTCGTAAGATGTGCAACTCGGTTGGTGTGCCGTGCGGTCATCGCCAGAGAGATCTTGACCACCATTTCGGAAAGGTGACCCTCAAGCGAGGCCCAGGCGCCTTTCGGCACCATAAGACGCCAGGTTTCAAACCTTAGTTCGGCTGCAAGAGAAGTCCGGTGATCCGACGGCACGGCACCCGTCCTGCCATCCGGTGGGCGCTCAGCGGCGATGAGGCCGTAAGCACTCTCCACCATCATCGCACCGGTGACCGCCGCGTCCCAATTGTCAGGCCGCCACTGGAGGCAAAGCTCGCCGCCGGCACCATATTGGTGGTCCGATAGCCGACGTTCGTCGTGGGGCATGACGATCGGAGGGGTGTCCGGGAAGTTGATCGGATAGATGACGGCAAGCGGGAACTTCTCCCCACGGTGCGCGAGCTCGACGTCGACGCAGAGCTGCAGGTTGTCGAGAAAGCGAACGCGCATGCTTGTAAGCCAGTCGTTCTCCTCCTGGAGAGCGACAAGCGAAGCCTTTTCCAGTCGGGCGCGTGCCTCGTCGATCAGCCACCAGATCATGCGTACCCCTGAGGCTTCGTCGGCTGCCGGGCTGCATTCGCGAAGCTTGGCGCCGTTGTCCCCGCCGCGCCGGCCGAAGCCCCGCTTGCAGCGCGGAGAAGACGATTACCGCCCGTCAGGCGATCCACCGCCTTTGTCGAAAGCCGGTAGCCCATTCGAGGAGTTAGAGCATCCGCCATTTCCTGGAAGGAAACCGCCTGAGCTGCTGCGTTGAAGTCGGCTCGGGCGGTGCGGAGCCACCTGAAAAACGCCTCCGCCTTTTCGGGTTCCGCCTGCCACTTGTCGGCAAAGTTTTCGTAGGGGTCGGTAGGATTGGCGATGACGTATTTCTGTCCGTCATGCCGGATGAACTGATCCATGCGCTGGAGGATCGCAAACAGCGCGCCGGAAATCGTTTCCTGACCTTCGTAAGCATGTGCGGCCAGTGTGGTGATGATGACGGAGATCGGACGGATGTCAGGCTCGCGTGCGAACATGTTGTCCCTGTGCCGCTTCAGGATCATGATCGCCGATTGCAGAGGCGTCTTCACCTTGAAGTCGGGGATGTCTTCCACGCTCGCTCGGAAACCCTGACGATTGAGGGCTTCGGCTTTCGCCCGCTTACGGCGAACGAGAACCTCGGCCTGTCGAGACGCAAACCAGTTCGAGTAGCCCTTCGGGTTCGATCGTGGCCAGAAATCCGTCTTCTCCTTATAGTTCGGGAGACGGCGGTCGGTAATCGAGATGGCCGTCTCGGACCAGCGAGCGTCGTGCATGATGGCGTTGAGCAGGCGTTTCTGCTCAGCGGCATTTGGCAGAGCTGGGACGATGTCCATGTGAAATTGCGCGCCGTCCGCATAGTCGAGGATCCAGCAGCGGTTTCCCTCGCGCACCGGCTTCGTCATGCCCTTGGCGTCATGATAGGACCTTACCTCAGCGCCTAGCATTTGCTTTAGCGCGAACTGCGACAGGTGTTCCTTGGTGAGAAGGCGGAACTCGCAAACCGAATCGACGTCGTATTCCTCGTCTTCGGTGAGTGGGCGAATGGCCGTTCCGAGCCTGAAGGATCCCTGGCAATACACTTGAGGGTCGAAGAGACGAACCGAACTCTCCTCGCGATGCAGCCATTCGCCGAAAGACTTGAAGCTTCGGTCCGCCTGTTCGTAGCGATGCTCGGGTATCTCAAGCTCGGCGATCACCGCTTCGAGAAATGCTTCGATCGTATTGACATGCACGTTCATGACTTCGACCTCGCTTCTACGCGTGAACTGTTCGGGTGATTCCAACCCATGCGCTTGTTTCGTGTTTTGTTCTGCTTACCACTTTCAGGCGGCCGAGCCGCCTGAAAGTCATTTCTTCTGCTATCATCGAAGGTTTCTCAGCAGGCAGATGCGCCTTTAAGACCTTCGTTTCTTGCCTCGTGGGCGGCTATTGGCCGGAAGAATCCAATCAATAACCGCCTGTCGATATTCAGCCCGGACGCGATAACCGAAGCTGCCGGGAGACTTCTTGATCAGCAGTCTAAATCGCTGATTTAATGACATTCCAATGGCGCAGTGACAAACCTAGTGGCGCGGCACATTTTGGTGCCTAAGCTAACGCTTAGCTGCACCCACTCGTCGCACCGCACGTATCGCACTTCTCGCAGGTGCCGTTCCGCACCATCGTGAAGTTCTGGCATTCCGAGCACATGTTGCCGGTATAGCCTTGAGCAATCGAGCGCATGCGGCGTTCGTTTTCCACCTTCTTGGCTTCCGTCTTGGCCGATGCAGCGTCGGCGGCGGCCTTGTCGGAGAAGAGGGCGGTTGCCGTCTGCTGGGATTCCTGGGCGACGTCGTCGATGACTTCCTCGGCGATTTCTTCGGCCAGTTCCCTGGCGCGCTCTTCATAGTCCCGCTTGAAGGAGACGATTTCGGAGGTCGCGACGGAGACGGTCGGTTCCAGCTTGCGGGCGGCGGAGCCGGCAAAGGAGGTGACGTTGGCCGAGGCGCGGGCAGGGGCTGCCGTTGCCGAACCCTTGGGCTCGGAAGACGAACGTTCGCCGCCATTGCTGGAAACCAGCGTCGGCTTGTAACCGCGGGTCCAGCCGGTGGACACGAGGTTGGTCTTGCCTTCCTGGATACCCTTGCCGAGCGCCGTGTTGGAGAAATCCGACGTATCGACATGGGCCAGATCGTGGCGGCCGAGATAGGAGACGGCGAGTTCGCGGAACACGTAGTCGAGGATCGACGTAGCGTTCTTGATCGCGTCGTTGCCCTGCACCATGCCGGCCGGTTCGAACTTGGTGAAGGTGAAGGCCTCCACATATTCTTCCAGCGGCACGCCATATTGCAGGCCGAGCGAAATGGCGATGGCGAAGTTGTTCATCATCGCACGGAAGGCCGCACCTTCCTTGTGCATGTCGATGAAGATTTCGCCGATGCGGCCGTCACCGAATTCGCCGGTGCGCAGATAGACCTTGTGACCGCCGACGGTTGCCTTCTGGGTGTAGCCCTGACGGCGGTTCGGCAGCTTTTCACGCTCGCGCGAGACACGCTCGATGACGCGTTCGACGATCTTTTCGGTGATCGTCACGGCCTGCTGTGCAGCCGGCTGCTGGATCAGTTCTTCGATCAGGTCTTCTTCGTCCTCGTCTTCCACCAGCGACGCGTTGAGCGGCTGGGAAAGCTTGGAGCCATCGCGGTAAAGGGCGTTCGCCTTCAGCGCCAGCTTCCAGGACAGCATGTAGGCTGCGCCACAATCCTCAACCGTCGCGTCGTTCGGCATGTTGATCGTCTTGGAGATCGCGCCCGAGATGAAGGGCTGTGCCGCCGCCATCATGCGGATATGCGATTCGACCGAGAGGTAACGCTTGCCGATCTTGCCGCAGGGGTTGGCGCAATCGAAGACCGGCAGATGCTCGGCCTTCAGGAACGGTGCGCCTTCCAGCGTCATCGCGCCGCAGACGTGAACGTTTGCCGCTTCGATGTCCTTCTTGCCGAAGCCGAGGTGCTCGAGCAGGTTGAAGCTCATGTCGGAGAGCTGCTCGTCGGAGACCTTCAGCGTTTCCTTGAGGAAGTCAGCGCCGAGCGTCCACTGGTTGAAGACGAACTTGATGTCGAAGGCGCTCTTCAGCGCGCCGTTGACGGCCTCGATCTTCTCATCGGTGAAGCCCTTGGCCTTCAGCGTCGAGGGGTTGATGCCGGGAGCCTGGTTGAGATTGCCATGGCCGACAGCATAGGCTTCGATTTCGGCGATCTGGCTTTCGGAATAACCGAGCGACCGCAGGGCGTCCGGAACGGCGCGGTTGATGATCTTGAAGTAACCGCCGCCGGCGAGCTTCTTGAACTTCACCAGCGCGAAGTCGGGCTCGATGCCGGTCGTGTCGCAATCCATCACGAGGCCGATCGTGCCGGTCGGCGCGATAACCGTCGTCTGGGCGTTGCGGTAGCCGTGCTGTTCGCCGAGCGTCAACGCCTTGTCCCAGGCGGCGACGGCATGGGCGATCAGGTCCTGATCCGGGCAATCGCCATGGATGAGCGCAACCGGGTTGACCGACAGGCCTTCATAACCTTCCGACTGGCCAAGGGCGGCGCGGCGGTGGTTGCGGATGACGCGCAGCATGTTGTCACGGTTCGGCGCAAAGCCCGGGAAGGGGCCAAGCTCGCCGGCCATTTCGGCCGAGGTGGCGTAGGACACACCAGTCATGATGGCGGTGAGCGCACCGGCAATCGCGCGGCCTTCGGCGCTGTCATAGGGAATGCCCGAGGACATCAGGAGGCCGCCGATATTGGCGTAACCGAGGCCGAGCGTGCGGTATTCATAGGAAAGTTCGGCGATCTGGCGCGACGGGAACTGCGCCATCATGACCGAGACTTCGAGCACGACGGTCCACAGGCGAACGGCGTGTTCGTAGTCAGCGATGTCGATGCGCTTCGTCTTAGCATCCTTGAACTGCAGAAGGTTCAGCGAGGCGAGGTTGCAGGCCGTGTCGTCGAGGAACATGTATTCCGAGCACGGGTTGGAAGCGCGGATCGGGCCGGCCGCCGGCGAGGTGTGCCAGTCGTTCATCGTCGTGTTGAAGTGCAGACCCGGATCGGCAGACGCCCAGGCGGCGTGGGAAATCTTTTCCCAGAGGTCGCGGGCCTTCAGCGTCTTCATGACCTTGCCGTCCTTGCGGGCGGTGAGGTTCCAGTCGCCATCGTTCTCGACAGCGCGCAGGAAGTCGTCCTTCAGCGAGACGGAGTTGTTGGAGTTCTGGCCTGATACCGTGAGGTAGGCTTCCGAATCCCAATCCGTGTCATAGGTCTTAAACTGAATGTCCTTGTAACCCTGTTCGGCGAACTGGATGACGCGCTTGACGTAGTTTTCCGGCACCATGTCCTTCTTGGCAGCGCGGATTTCGCGCTTCAGGGCAGGGTTCTTGGCAGGGTCGAAGCAATCGCCATTGTCAGCCTCGCAGTTGACGCAGGCCTTCATGATCGCCTTCAGGTGCTTGGCGACGATCTTGGAACCGGTGACGAGAGCGGCAACCTTCTGCTCCTCGTTCACCTTCCAGTCGATATAGGCTTCAATATCGGGGTGGTCCGCATCAACGACGACCATCTTCGCTGCACGACGGGTGGTGCCGCCGGACTTGATGGCGCCGGCTGCACGGTCGCCGATCTTGAGGAAGCTCATCAGGCCGGAGGAGCGGCCGCCGCCGGAAAGCTTTTCGCCTTCGCCGCGCAGATAGGAGAAGTTGGAGCCGGTGCCGGAACCGTATTTGAACAGGCGCGCTTCACGCACCCACAGGTCCATGATGCCGCCTTCATTGACGAGGTCGTCCTCAACGGACTGAATGAAGCAGGCATGCGGCTGCGGATGTTCGTAAGCGGACTTGGACTTGGTCAGCTTAGCCGTGAAGGGATCGACATAGAAGTGGCCCTGGCCGGGGCCATCGATGCCATAGGCCCAGTGCAGGCCGGTGTTGAACCATTGCGGGGAATTCGGCGCAACGCGCTGGGTGGCGAGCATATAGGCAAGCTCGTCGCGGAAAGCGAGGGCATCTTCTTCGGACGAGAAATATTTGCCCTTCCAGCCCCAATAGGCCCAGGTGCCGGCCAGACGGTCGAAAACCTGACGTGCATCGGTCTCGGAGCCGAAACGCTCGGCTTCCGGCACATCCTTCAGCGCCTTTTCATCGGGTACCGAGCGCCACAGGAAGGAAGGAACGTCGTTTTCCTCAACCTTCTTAAGGAACTTCGGCACGCCGGCCTTGCGGAAATATTTCTGCGCCAGAACGTCGGTGGCGACCTGGCTGAACTGCGCGGGAACGTCGATATCCGCCAGACGGAACACGATCGATCCATCCGGGTTTTTGATTTCACTGACGGCCTTGCGGAAGTCGATCTCCGCGTAAGGCGATTGGCCGGGCTTCGTGAAGCGGCGTTCAATGCGCATGGTTTCTGTCCTCGTCCATTGGGCGCCCGGTAAAGGGCGCAAAAATCCGGTCCAGCCGTGCGATGCCTTCGCGCAGCCGGTTGTTGCCGATCTGAAAGGGATGTTCATCCTTGGATGTCATCCCTGTATCTCGTGGCTTATTCGGCTGCAAGCATGTCATGGAATACTAAATATAGTATCAACAGCTTCCTGCCGCCAGTCCCCGCGTCATGTTTTTGGCGGTTCCGAAAGGCGCGCAAAAGCCTGCGGCGAACCGCCCCCTCATGGCCGGGACGCCGCTTTGGACATGCGCGCTGAAGATGGAGAGGAACCGGCCTCGTTACTTTCCGGTCCGTTGCCGCCGCAACATAATTGTCACTTTCCTCTCGCGGCACAGATTCGTCAAGCCATAGATTGAAACCCATTTTTAACCACAAGATATTGTGTGGAGTGCCTGTGGAAAACGGGGATAGGAAAAGCTCTTAGAAAAATCAGTGACTTGGCGGGAAAGTTTGAAGCTTGCGCGAGGCTGGTTTCCGCGAGGGAAAGGCAAAACCCCGCATTTCCGGGGTGAGGCATAAAGGCGACACTGCGGTTTTTCCGTGTTTTTTAGCTGTCGCCATAAAGGCGGTTCCCGACAAAAAAACCGCCCCAATGGGGCGGTTCCAAAGCGTGATTTTTCTCTTCGGGGCTCGTCAGCCGCGCGATCCCTTGGCAATCGGCTCCTGATAGGTGAAGCCCATGTCCCAGGGAAAATAAATCCAGGTGTCCTGGCTGACTTCGGTGACGAAGGTGTCGATGGTCGGCACGCCCTTCGGCTTGGCGTAAACACAGGCGAAATGCGCCTTGGGCAGCATTTCGCGCACTTCGAGCGCCGTCTTGCCGGTATCGGTCAGGTCGTCCAGCACCAGCACGCCTTCGCCGCCATCCGCTGAAAGTTCCGGGGCGACACCCTTCAGCAGAACCGTTTCGCCCTGATTGACGTAATCATGACGGGTGGCGATGCAGACCGTGTCGATCAGGCGGATATTCAGTTCGCGGGAAATGATCGCCGCCGGCACCAGGCCGCCGCGGGTGATACAGACGATCGCGCGGAACTCCCGCTCAAGGCCGGCAAGACGCCAGGCAAGCGCGCGGGCATCGCGGTGGAACTGGTCCCAGGAGACGGGAAAAGCTTTATCGGGAAGGGACATGTCGTCTACCATCTGGTCAAAATTGTCGATGGCTTTGGCTAATAGCCGCAAGACCGGCAAAAAGGCAAGCTTTCCGCTTAAAGGACAGAGCTGGAGATTGCCGCTTGTTTCTTCTCCCCGCCGGGGAGAAGGTGGCCCGAAGGGTCGGATGAGGGGGCAACGCTGCCGTAACTCACTGCCCTTGCCCCCTCATCCCGCTGCCGCGGACTTCTCCCCGGCGGGGAGAAGAAACAAGGGGCAGACGCTCGTTTTAACCGAGATGCCGGGGGCTTGCGGCGCTGTTTACGCCGCATCCATTTTTAACGCGACAGCAGCGTCAGCGCCGTCATGGAATCGAGCAGGGTGCGGGTGACACCGCCAAACAGCAGTTCCCACCAGCGGGAATGGCCGTAAGCGCCCATGACAAGAAGGTCGATGCTGTTATCGGACAGCCGGTTTTCGATGGCCGCCTGCGGCGAGACGCCGGCGATCTTTTCCTGCGAGGTCACGGTGACGTTGACGCCGTGGCGGGCGAGCGTGGCGGCCAGTTCCGCACCGGCGAGGCCGGAAGACTGCGTTTCGCTCTCGGCCTGATCGACGGAGAATATTTCGACGCTATCGGCCGCCTTTAGGAAGGGCAGGGCGTCGAAGGTGGCGCGGGTCGCCTCGCGCGAGCCGTTCCAGGCGATCAGGACGCGCTTGATCGGTTTCGCAACGGTCAGCACATGCGGCACGAGGAGAACGGGGCGGCCGCTTTCATAGAGGAAACCGTCAATATCCGAACGGCTGTCGGAAAGTGCGGAGGAGTTGCTCTGGCGGGCGACGATGAGATCGGCGCAACGGGCGCTGTCGATGGCCGATGCGGAGGCGTAACCCACCGATGTGACGAAGCTGCGCCATTCATGCGAGATGCCGTTGGCGGCCAGTGTACGCTCGAAGATGGTTCCGACGTCGGTGGTTTCCTTATGCGCCACATCCTGCAGCGCCTGCACGGTGGCGGGATCGGGAATTTCCATTGGTGCGACGAGGGGAACGGCGGCCAGCGTTTCCATATGCAGGCCGATCACATGCGAGGAAAACTGATCGGCAAGGCTTACCACGAATTCGCCGAGCTTCTGCGTGTTCGAAACATTGTCGACCACTGCCAATATCGTCTTGTAACCCATTTCTCTCTCCTCGGTGACATGTCGTTTTAAGATCGTTCTGGCCTTTCTTCGAATCGCCAGAACGATCCAAGTCTCTGTTTTATGCATTGTCCGGACGGAAAAGCTGTTCCGCTTTTCCTGGAAATGCTCAGGGGGAGAGTGGCCGCCTTTACAGGCCGCCACCTTGATTTTGGTCAAAGCTTCCCGGTCTCAAGCCTCTTCTGTCTCAAGCCTTTTCTGTCTCAGGCGGTTGCATCGCCCTTGCTGGCTGCCAGTCTTTTTTCATGGCCGATGGTCTCGATCATGGCGGCAACCGCGTCTGCTGCCGCCTTCAGGACGCCAGCGTCGCGGGCGCGCACCACGATCTCCGTCGAAAAGCGCTGCCCATCATATTTGGGATAGGAGCCGATGCTGGTTTCGGGATGGGCTTTCTGGATGGCCGTCAGCGGCGTGCCGATATCGCCTTCGCCATAGGGCGACCGCACCGCCTGCGACATGACTTTTGCGCCGGTGCGCAGCGTCGGCATGACATTGTCCAGCATGGCCTGAAACACCTGCGGCACGCCGGCCATGACGTAAACATTGCCGATGACGAAGCCGGGGGCGACGGAAACGGGGTTGGCGATGTGAGCGGCCCCCCTCGGCATGCGCGCCATGCGCTTGCGCGCCTCGGTGAATTCCATCTCGCGGACGCGATACATGTCACCCAGCAGGCGCAGCGCCTCGGCATCGTGCTCGCAGGGCAGGCCGAACGCCGCAGAGACCGCATCCGCGGTGATGTCGTCATGGGTCGGGCCGATGCCGCCTGACGTGAAGACATAATCATAGCGGCCGCGCAGTGCGTTCAGCGCTTCCACGATCGCTTCTTCCTCGTCGGCGACGATGCGCACTTCCTTCAGGTCGATGCCGGACATGGTGAGGACATCCGCGAGGTGGCCGATATTCTTGTCCTTGGTGCGGCCCGAAAGCAGTTCGTCGCCAATGGCAAGCATGGCGGCGGTCACGACGGATTGGGCGGAGGAGGGATTGGACATGGTTGCACTCGTCATCTGTTTCACCCGACGTTAACGCCGCGCCAGCGCGAATGCAAAGCGGTTTTGAAGAAACGCAAAAGGGGGATTGGTTGACGATGGTTCGGAGCGTTCACTCATCGTGAACAGTGCGTATGCCAATCCCCGGCTGGCGGGAGGCCGATCCGTCCGCTACCTTTTTGTCATACGCTTTTTTACAGGTCAAAGCCGATGATCATTGAGTTTTTAAAGAAGCTTGTCGCCGGTGCGCCGGAAACAGTTCCAGCAAAGGAAACGAAGAGAATGACGAAGGTTCTGGTACTTTATTACTCCTCTTACGGCCATATCGAGAAAATGGCCTATGCCGTTGCCGAGGGCGTGAAGTCCACCGGCGCGGAAGCCGTGGTGAAGCGCGTTCCCGAACTCGTTCCGGAAGAAGTCGCAAAGTCTTCCCATTTCAAGCTGGATCAGCCGGCCCCGGTGGCGACGGTGGACGAACTGGCGGATTACGACGCCATCATCGTCGGCGCCGGCACGCGTTTCGGCACGGTCGCCTCGCAGATGCGCAATTTCTGGGACCAGACCGGCGGCCTGTGGTTCGGCGGCAAGCTGGTGGGCAAGGTCGGTTCGGCCTTCACCTCTTCCGCCACCCAGCATGGCGGCCAGGAATCGACCATCCTCGGCTTCATCCCCACCTTCCTGCACCATGGCATGGCGGTCGTCGGTCTGCCCTATGCTTTCCAGGGCCAGATGGGCGTCGATGAAATCAAGGGCGGCTCGCCCTATGGCGCCTCCACCATCACCGATGGCGACGGCTCGCGCCAGCCTTCCGAAATCGAACTGGAAGCCGCTCGTTATCAGGGCGCGCATGTGGCGAAACTCGCCGCCAAGCTTTCCGCCTGATTGGATGATCTGTTGAAAAAAAATGCGGCCCACAAGGCCGCATTTTTTAATGCCGGAACGTCACGTCGCCGGTACAGTCGAAGAAGAATTTTTGCCGTGGGTCAGATCGGTAGGTTGACCATGAAAAGGCAGCTTGCGACCACGAAGCCGAGCATCGAGATTTCGAGAAAACCGTTCAATCCGTCACGCATTCCAATCCTCCTCCTGTTGGATGAAAAGAGAACGGCCAGAGTTTATCGCGGTTCCATAACGAAAGAATGAAATTCGGGAAATTCCAATGTCCAGTCGCCCCGTCTTCCGGCGGAGAGGATTTTCGCGCTTCAGCCGGTGACGACGAAGGCCACCACGAGGTGGCCGAGAAGGCCGATCGCCAGGCAGGACAGGAGAAAAATGAACAGGGCTTTTTTCATGTTTCCGGAAGCTTCCATCTGTTGCGATCCATCCAACGTCTTATTCTGAAAAGCTGACGCCGCAGGCGGCATTTTTAGTCGACGGCCGGCAGTCACTCCGCCATCAGGCCTTGATATCGAGGCCCGCTTCGATTGCGGCTGCGATGAAGGCCTTGCGCGCATCCTCGGGCTTTTTCCTGCCGGCATCGACGGCGGCGCAGATCAGCAGCGCCTTGTCCAGCGCATCGCCGTCTTCGATCGGCCAATCCTCGATCAGCGCCCAGGAGGCCGCCTGCGTGGTGTCGATGCTCGTATAGTCGCCCGGCGTTTCGAACGCGATCAGGACGGGTTTTTGCCAGTGCGTATTCATCGCCTATCCATAGTGGTCGTTGCGCCCGGCTCTAAACCAAGCGGCCGGGATGCGCAATCCCGTTACCGGCCCGTTTCTCGCGGTTACGGTGCGGTCAGTCGTCGCGCCCGAACAGCCATTCGCGGATGATGCGGCGGTCGATGAGTTCCAGCGAGCGGTCCGGCGCGATGCGGTAGGTTTCCACCGCCCTCGTGCTGGCGTCGATGCGGAATTCATGGGTGAAGGTACTGCCGATCGGCGATTTCGTCAGTTTGGTGCGCGGCTGGCCCCTGTAGATGATGCTGCCGGGGATGGGTTCGACATAGGGCGCGGGGCCGACATAGGCGGCCGGTCCGGCCGTGGTGCATCCGGCAAGCGCCAGTGTAAGCGCGATAGCGGCCGATGATACGAGCGTTTTCATCCTGTCCTCCGAAGTGCGTCCGTGAAAACGATGTCGAGGCGCGGCGGTTCCCGGCGGGCAGGGGGCCGGAGACGATATTCCCCGACTATTTGCTCTTCGGATTCTGAATGTCGCGCGCGACCCAGCGAAAGAAAAAATAGACGAGGAGGCCGAAGATGAAAAGCGGGATGAGGTTCGCAAAACCGGACATATGATTCTCGTTTCTCCCTCCCGGTCCGGGGTCTAGCTGGAGTGAAACCGGCAAGGCAAGGGGAACGAGAACACAGTCGGTAAAATATCCGTGTGCCTGCAAAGGAGAATTCGAGAAGCGTGGGGAGGGGCGGGAGAGATCTGGCGCACTGCCAGTGATGCCAGATCTCTCCGTCTCCCGCTAGTTTCAGGGTACGGGGGACTGGCGCTAATATGACGGACAACTGCCGATAGACATAGGCCGAGAAATTACCTCGAATAAATCGCTGCTTTGGTGAAGGCCGGTGAAGGCCGGCCCGCCGCAGGCCTTCAGGGGCTTTTTGCGGCGATATAATTAGCCAGAGAATTACTTCCCGAGACGGAGCAGCCAAGGCCGCATTCCCGAATTTCCGGTGTAACCCGTTGAAACGGAAGAGGATGCCTTTCCACCATTATGCTGCCGGCTATACGGGAAAGGGAACTTTTTGGGCGTTTTATCGTTCAAACAGGCAGGACACATGCCAATAGTGGAGGGTTACACATGCTCGGCACCATCCTCGTCATCCTGCTCATTCTTTTCCTGATCGGCGCACTGCCAAGCTGGGGTTACCATAATTATGGTTATGGCCCGTCAGGCGGTCTCGGACTGGTTCTGGTCATCGTCCTGATCCTGGTTCTGCTTGGGCGGATCTGATCATACGAAAAGGGGCAGCGTCGCTCGCATGATGACAGGCGAGTTGAACTCAAGCGCCTGTGTGGCGCTGCTCAGTTCATACCGAAATTGGGTGTGATGTAAGATTTGGAGGCCTCGCCCGGAATTGAACCGGGGTACAAGGATTTGCAGTCCTCTGCGTCACCACTCCGCCACGAGGCCTCAACCGCTCGTCGTCTTGAGCGATGGCGGGCATTTAGAACGAATCCATTTAGGGTGCAAGGCCCTAATTTCGAATGCGCTTGTTTTTTAGTTTCTGCGCACGAAGACAGATCGTTACGATAAAAAGTCTCCTTCATGGGCGTGATATCCTGTCGCTTTTTCCCACACATCCGGCTTAGCGCGCTTGAAAGCGTGCGCTTGGGCAATTATGAGATTATCCAAAGGCGAGGGTGAGCCCCTGCCGTTTTGAGCTTTTGGAGCCGAGGCTTCCCGACCGGCATCCGTGAAATTGAGGCGATACGATATGATGGATTTCGAAACCGCACGCGCCAATATGGTCGACAGCCAGTTGCGCACGACCGACGTGACGTCGCATTCCGTGCTGAAGGCGTTTTTGAGCGTGCCGCGCGAGGCATTCGTGCCGGCGGGCGTGCGGCAGATCGCCTATGTGGACGAGGACCTGCAGATCTGTCCCGCCCGCGATGGCCGCCCGGCCCGTTATGTCATGAAGACCTCGCCGCTGGCGAAGCTGCTGCAGCTTTCGGCCGTGTCGAAGGAGGACGTGGTGCTGGAAGTCGGCGGCGGTGCAGGTTATGCGGCCGCCATCCTTTCGCAGCTTGCCGGTTCGGTGGTTTCGCTTGAAAGCGATGAGGCGCTGGCCGCACAGGCGACCGAGACGCTCGCCTCGCTCGGATATGACAATGTCGCCGTCGTGACCGGCGATCTCGAAAAGGGCTATGCGGGCGAAGCGCCCTATGACCTCATTTTCATCAACGGCTCGGTGGAGGAAGTGCCGGCGGCACTGACCGACCAGTTGCGCGACGGCGGCCGTCTGGTCGTCGTCGTCGGATATGGCGGCGCCGCGAAGGCCACCGTCTATCGCCGCGATGGCAACAGCACATCGGCCGCCACTTTCTTCAATGCTTCGGTCAAGCCGCTGCCGGGTTTTGCCAAGGCGGCCGAATTCGTTTTCTGATCGGCAAACGATCCTCTTCTTTTTTGACGCCGGGGTGGAGTTTCCGCCCCGGCGTTTTTATGTTCGGTTTGCCGGTGGAGTGCGTCCTTTCGGGCCGTTCTCACAAAGCTGTGCATCATCACGAAACTTGTCGAATCAGTGATTTAGTTCCTCGCTATGCTGACCTAAACTAAGGGTGATTCGGGGTGTGCGTATTTCTGCCCCGCATGATCCTGCGACAGGGACGGCGAAATGCTCAGGCGCTTGGCCGACCATGTTTCAGAGCATCGGTGTGACGATCGATTTCGGTTGTCGAAACGCGATGTGAAAATTGAACAGGTCAAGGAGCGCTCATCCGGTGTCCGAGGGATGCGGCAAGGGCGTTCGAAGAGTGGAAACCGGGGATTGATATGGCTCAGCCAAGCGTAGCGCGTGAACCGTCCATGGAAGAGATTCTGGCGTCTATCCGCCGGATCATCGAAAGCAACGAGACCGGACCTGCCGGTGCGTTTTCCGGGCAGTTGCCGCCGGTCTATGACGATGAAGACGAGGCTGCGAGCGAAGCGGCCTTCGTGGCGGAGCCCATCAGCCCGCCGGCGCGCGTTCCCCCCGCCGCAAACCAGGCTTTTGGCGCACGGCCTGCGCAGGACTTTTCGCCGATTTCTGAAGGGCCCATGGCTGAACGGCAGGAAAGCTCTGCCGAAAAGACCATGTCCCTTGCCGATGTTGCCGCCCGTGTGCGTGCCGCCGCAGACCGTAACGCCGCCATGGGGCCGCAGGCTTTCGCCGCGCAGGCCCAGCGTGGCGCGGCCGAGACCGCACCGCAGGCTGCTGCGCCGGCTCTATCGCAGCCTTTGTCCGCGCCGTCTTCCGAACGCGCCGCACCGCAGCGTCCGACGGATGTTCGGCCGCTGATGGCGGCTGCGGCCGCCGCGAGCGTGAGCGAGCAGCCGGCATCTGGCGTAAGCGAGCAGCCGGTGTCTTTTGCCGCCGAGGATCGCGCTGCCGCTGCCGCCATCGAAAGCGCGTCTTCTGCCGAAAACCGCTTCGATCAGCTTTCGCTGCGCGGCGCCCTCGAAATGCCGCTGACAGCGGAGCGTTTCGACATAGCGGTGCTGGAACCTGCCGTTGAGAAACCGGCATTCGATCTGGCCGAGCCACAGGCAAAAGACGTGGCGGGTGTTGAGGGCGGTCTGTCGCTCAATCTTCTTTCCGCTGCTGCCGGTGCGCAGATCGCCCGTTCGTTCAGCGAGCTTGCAGAGGTTTTCGACGGCGTCGAGCGGCGCTCGATTGAGGATATGGCCGCCGAAATGTTGCGTCCCATGCTGCAGGACTGGCTGGAAGACAATCTGCCGACACTCGTGGAGCGTCTGGTGCGCGAGGAAATCGAGCGCGTGGCGCGCGGTTCGCGCCGCTAAGTTCCGCTCCGGCCGCATGTGCGATTGCGGCGGATGCGACGAAACAGGGGCCGCTCCGGCATCGGGGCGGCTTTTTTGTTGAAGATGAAGGTGTTATGGGGTCATAGTCACCCGTGGGTCCGCTCAATGGTTGGCTTGAGGGCGGGTTTCTGTTGACTCTCTCCCGTCCATCCTTATTTAAAAAATCCACACAAGAACTCTAAAATTCAGGTCAGGAAATGCTCGAAAAGACCTACGATTCCGCATCCGTCGAACCGAAGATCGCCAAAGCCTGGGACGAGGCTAACGCTTTTCGTGCCGGCGCCAATGCCAAGCCGGGCGCGGAAACCTTCACCATCGTCATCCCGCCGCCGAATGTGACCGGCTCCCTGCATATGGGCCACGCGCTCAACAACACGCTGCAGGATATTCTGGTTCGCTTCGAGCGCATGCGCGGCAAGGATGTGCTGTGGCAGCCGGGCATGGACCATGCCGGCATCGCCACGCAGATGGTCGTTGAGCGCAAGCTGATGGAGCAGCAGCTTCCGGGCCGCCGCGAGATGGGCCGCGAGGCTTTCGTGGAGAAGGTCTGGGAATGGAAGGCCGAATCCGGCGGCCTGATCTTCAACCAGCTGAAACGTCTCGGCGCCTCCTGCGACTGGTCGCGTGAGCGCTTCACCATGGATGAGGGGCTTTCCGAGGCCGTTCTCGAGGTCTTCGTCACCCTTTACAAGCAGAACCTGATTTACAAGGACAAGCGCCTCGTCAACTGGGATCCGAAGCTGCAGACTGCGATTTCCGACATGGAGGTCGAACAGATCGAGGTGAAGGGCAACCTTTGGCACTTCCGTTATCCGCTGGAAAAGGGTGTCACCTATCAATATCCGGTCGCTTTCGACGAGGAGGGCAAGCCCACCGAGTTCGAAACGCGCGACTATATCGTCGTCGCCACGACGCGGCCCGAAACCATGCTCGGCGATACCGGCGTTGCGGTGAACCCGAAGGATGAACGTTACAAGGGCATCATCGGCAAGCATGTCATCTTGCCGGTCGTCGGCCGCAAGATTCCGATCGTCGCCGATGACTATGCCGACCCGACGGCCGGCACGGGCGCGGTCAAGATCACGCCTGCGCATGACTTCAACGATTTCGAAGTCGGCAAGCGCTGCGGCCTGCGCGCCATCAACATCATGAATATCGACGGCACGATCTCCATCAAGGAGAACGAGGATTTCCTCGAGGGTCTCAGCCATCCCGCGGCGCTGCATGGCGCATGGGATCGTCTGGAAGGACAGGATCGCTTCTTCGCCCGCAAGGTTATCGTCGAAATCTTCGAGGAAGCCGGCCTGCTCGACAAGATCGAGCCGCACAAGCATGTGGTGCCGCACGGCGATCGTGGCGGCGTGCCGATCGAACCGCGCCTGACCGACCAGTGGTGGGTGGACAACAAGACGCTCGCCCAGCCGGCGATTGCCTCGGTTCGCGAAGGCCGCACCAATTTCGTGCCGAAGAACTGGGAAAACACCTACTTCCAGTGGATGGAGAACATCCAGCCCTGGTGCATTTCGCGGCAATTGTGGTGGGGTCACCAGATCCCCGCATGGTATGGCCCGGACGGACAGGTCTTCGTTGAGAAGACCGAAGAAGAGGCGCTTCAGGCGGCCATCCAGCATTATATTGCCCATGAAGGTCCGTGGAAGGCCTGGGTCGAGGAGAAGCTTGAGAACTTCAAGCCAGGTGAAATCCTGACCCGCGACGAAGATGTGCTCGACACCTGGTTCTCGTCGGCGCTCTGGCCGTTCTCGACGCTTGGCTGGCCCGAGCAGACACCGGAACTGGCGCGCTATTATCCGACCAACGTGCTGGTGACCGGTTTCGACATCATCCCGTTCTGGGTGGTGCGGATGATGCAGATGGGTCTGCATTTCATGAAGGACGATGCGGGCAACCCGGTCGAGCCTTTCAGCACGGTCTATATCCACGCGCTGGTTCGCGACAAGAACGGCCAGAAGATGTCGAAGTCCAAGGGCAACGTCATCGATCCGCTGGAACTGATCGACGAATATGGTGCGGATGCGCTGCGTTTCACGCTTGCCATCATGGCGGCGCAGGGTCGCGACGTGAAGCTCGACCCGGCGCGTATCGCCGGCTATCGCAACTTCGGCACCAAGCTCTGGAATGCGACCCGTTTTGCCGAGATGAACGGCGTGAAGCGCGACCCGCATTTCCTGGCCGAAACCGCGTCGCTGACAATCAACCGCTGGATCCTGACCGAGCTTGCCAATACGGCGCGCGACGTGACGGCGGCGCTCGAGAACTTCCGTTTCAACGATGCCTCCGGCATTCTTTACCGGTTTGTCTGGAACCAGTTCTGCGACTGGTATCTGGAACTGCTGAAGCCCGTCTTCAGCGGCGAAGACGAAAAGGCCAAGAGGGAATCGCAGGCCTGCGCGGCCTATGTTCTGGACGAGATCTACAAGCTCCTGCATCCCTTCATGCCCTTCATGACGGAAGAGCTGTGGGCGCATACGGCGGGCGAGGGCGAGGAGCGGGATAATCTGCTTTGCCTGACCGACTGGCCGGTGCCGGAATTCCGCGACGATGCCGCGGCGGCCGAAATCAACTGGCTGATCGATCTCGTCTCCGGCATTCGCTCCGCGCGCGCCGAGATGAACGTGCCGCCCGGCGCCACCGCTTCGCTGGTGGTTGTCGGCGCCAATACCTCCACCGAAGCGCGGCTCGACCGCCACGCCGCCGCCATCCGGCGCCTGGCGCGGGCGGATGAAATCCGCGCCGCCGATGTCGCACCGAAGGGCTCCGCGCAGATCATCGTCGGTGAGGCCACGGTCTGCCTGCCGCTCGGCAAGCTCATCGATCTGGCGGCTGAGGAAGCGCGTCTCGAAAAGGCGATCGGCAAGGTGGATGCGGAAATGGAACGCATCGACAAGAAGCTGTCGAACGAAAAATTCGTGGCCAATGCCGATCCGGAAGTGGTCGCCGCCGAGCGCGAGCGCAAGGCGGAGCTGGAAGTGCAGCTTGCAAGCCTGAGAACGGCGCTCACGCGGGTCAGCGAAGCGGGGTAATAACTGCCTCTGGCTCTTTTATGAAAACAAAACGCCCCGTTCGAAACGGGGCGTTTTTTGTTTCGGTGTAACAATTCGTCTCGATTGATTGCTGCACTGCAATGGCGAATCATGGCGCACCCGAAAGAGCGATTATTTCACGCCATGTCCGGTCAAAAACCTCTGAAACAGCCGAAAAATCCAACAAAAACGGCCTGATAAGCGCGTTTCCTCGGGAAACCCGTGAGTGTGGTTATTTAGCGACAATTCCTGCCTCAAGTGGGAATTTGTTTCATTTTATGTCTGATTGCTTCAATTGGATTAGAAAAATAACCTAAAATGATTATGCAAGGGGATCGACATGAAATTCTTACGTAAAAAATGGAGAAGTGTCGCAGAACTGTGCCAGAGTGCGGCAGATTGTCATTTGCTGCGAAGCGCTTCACTCTTTTGATGATCACATTGCCTTGATTGGGGAGAGAGATGGCAAAAACTGCAATTTTTCGCGGCGCGGTATGTTTCGCAGTCAGCATCGCGGCGGTAACGCCCTCACTGGCGAGTGGCCTTGAGCGCGGCGGCTATAATATCGATCTGCTGTTCGATCCGTCCGACTACGTTCTCGACAGTTCCGCCACTTTCGTCGCGCCGCAGCGCAAGGTGGAGAATGCGCGCGACAATCCGCTGAAGAGCGGCGGTCCGCTGCCCGGTTCCTGGTCGACCACCGCCGACGATTCTGAAAACTACTGGTCGACGCGCGTTGGCGCCAAGGCGGCCATCGGCGATTTCGGCGACTGCATGTTCGACTATTCGCAGCCCTGGGGCGCGGATCTGAACCCCGGCATCTGGCAGGGATCGAGCTACAATATCGAAACCAAGGTCAAGTCGCATAACTACGCCACCACCTGCCGCGTGAAGTTCGATCTCGGCAAGGGCGATTTCTCGATCATCGGCGGCGGCTTCTATCAGGAAGTCAGCGGCTATAAATACCGCCAGGTGGTTTCCCCGACGGCGCTCGGTCCGGCTTATCCTTCCCTTTATTCCGGCGTCGGCAAGCTCGATATGGAAGGCGACGGCTGGGGATGGCGCGCAGGTATCGCTTATGAGATACCGGAAATCGCTTTCCGCACGAGCCTCGTTTATAACAGCGCGGTCGATCACGATCTGAACGGTACGGTCGACCTCAGAAGCCTTCCGGCAGCCGGCAGCCCGGCTCTCATCGCTTACGGCGGCAAGGTTACCCCGGTTTATGGCTCGGTTTCCATGCCTGATAGCCTGGAACTCAAGGTGCAGTCCGGTATTGCGCCGAACTGGCTCGCTTTCGGTTCGGTCAAGTGGACGGACTGGAGCCAGATCCAGGTCGTGCCTTTCTGCCAGGTCGGTGTTCCGTCCTGTATTGCGGGCGTCACCTCGCTCACCACCCTCGATCTTTATTATCGTGACGGCTGGACGGTTACCGGCGGTATCGGCCACAAGTTCAACGACCAGTGGAGCGGCGCCGTCAGCCTGACCTGGGATCGCGGCACATCGACGGTTATCGGCACGCAGACCGATACCTGGATGGTCGGCACCCAGCTCGTTTATTCGCCCACGCCGAACGTCGAGTTCAAGATCGCCGGCGCTGTCGGCCTGCTGACCTCGGGTGAATCCTCGATCAGCGGCGGCCGCTGCAGCAACGTCGGCACCGCGACCTGCGGCGACGAGGCTGGCTATAGCTTCGGCAGCGATGTCGTTGCAGCCATCTCGACCGGCGTGAAGGTCAAGTTCTGACATCATCCTTCCGTAAATGCTAAAATAAAGGTCCGGTTTACCAACCGGGCCTTTTTTCATGCGCGACTATGATTCCTGCTCGATAAAATTTTCTAGCCCGAAAGTTTTGTGACGATTTGGCAACACTTTTCTGCAAGCGTGTGGTCGCGTTGGAATGTGAGCATATCTGTCCATTTCCCGCCACAAACAGGGTGCTTGGCTTATGTTTAGGGACGCGGGAATGGAAGAACATGCAGGCGTTTGATGTGGTGGTGCGCAAGGCCGGAAAGTGAAAACGGGTTTGGATTCAGGGTTTAAGCAAGTAATACGGGAATTTCATCCGGCTTTCTTGTTTGGCGCTGACCGGTGGACGGTGAAATGCCGTTATATTGCCGGAAATTATGCCTATATCTGTCTCACTGGAAAATTAGGGCATTTGCCGCAAAAGACCACCGGTGGTGCGCTGGAAAGTGCTGCCGGAAAGACGCAGTGTGTTCGAAAAATCGCGACCCGGCGGGGTTCGGCTTTGCAGTATTCCGCAAGTATTGGCTATATGCCGGGAAGAGTGAGAGAAGTTCGCTGAAATGCTGAAATGTGAAGCCAACGTTTTAAAGCCGCTCCTCATGGGCATGTTGCTTGCGTCGCTCGCAATGCCTGCTGCGGCTTTTGACATCAATGCGGGCGTGACCAAGGAATCCGGCCCCTTCGACCTGTTCAAGTTCGGCTTCAAGGCCTACAAGAACGGCAATAAGGGCGAAGCCGTCGAGGCCTATCGCTACGCGGCTGAAAAGGGCCATACCGGCTCGCGCTGGGCGCTTGCCAATATGTATGCCTATGGCGATGGCGTCGCCAAGAACGACTTCGAAGCTTTCAAGATCTACAGCGAAATCGCCAATCAGGGCGTGGAACCGGGTTCGGAAGATACCGGCTTTTTCGTCAATGCGCTGCTTTCCCTTGCCGATTATTACCGTCACGGCATTCCCGGCAGCCCGGTGAAGATGGACCTGTCGCAGGCCCGCCAGCTTTATTTCCAGGTTGCTTCCACCTTTGGCGTCGCTGAGGCGCAGTTCCGTCTGGCGGAGATGATTCTCGCCGGCGAGGGCGGCCGCGCCGATGTGCAGCAGGCCAAGAAGTGGCTCAACCAGGCCCGCAAGCACGGCCATGCCGGCGCCATGTCGATTTTCGGCAACCTGATCTTCCAGGAAGGCCAGACGACGCAGGGGCTGGCCTTCATGACGGCGGCGCTCGACAAGTGCACGGCGGCGGACTGCACCTGGATACAGAACCTGCAGGAGCAGGCTTTTTCGCTCGCCGGTGAGAACGATCGCCGCGCCGCCATCGCCATGGCGCAGAACATGCAGTTCAACGATCCGGATTGAGGGTGCTGATCGGGGTGGTTTTATCCACCCGCCAGGAGTGGCTCAGCCGACCGGACTGAAATCGAAATAACCGCAGACCGGCACATGGTCGGACGGTTTTTCCCAGGCTCGCACATGTTTTTCGATGCTGACGGATTGCAGCCTGTCGGCCGCTTCCGCTGACAGCATCAGATGATCGATGCGGATGCCGTTGTTTTTCGGCCATGCCCCGGCCTGATAATCCCAGAAGGAATAAAGTCCTGCTTCATCCGTCGTCGCACGCGCGGCATCGGTGAAACCGAGATTCTCCAGCCTGCGGAAGGCTGCGCGTGTTTTCGGCAGGAACAGGGCGTCGCCTTCCCAGACACGGGGGTCGTGGCAATCGAAGGGTTCGGGAATGACGTTATAGTCGCCCGCAAGGATCAGCGGCTCCTCGAGCGCGAGGCGATCTTCGGCAAAATGCCGCAGCCGTTCCATCCAGGCAAGCTTATAGGGATATTTCACCGGATCGTCCGGCGGATTGCCGTTCGGCAGGTAAAGCGAGCAGACGCGGATCGCGCCACCATCGACGGAAAACACGCCTTCGATGAAACGCGCCTGTTCATCGGCATCGTCACCCGGCAGGCCGCGATTGACCTCGTCGGGCTTGACCTTCGAGAGCAGGGCGACACCGTTGAAGCCCTTCTGGCCATGGGTCTCGACGTGATAGCCGAGCGCCTCCAGCTCCAGCCGGGGAAAACCCTCGTCGACCGATTTGATTTCCTGAAGGCAGACGATATCGGGCGATGAATCCTTCAGCCACTGGCAGAGGTTTTCGATACGCGCCTTGACGCCGTTGATGTTCCAGGTGGCAATCTTCATCGGAGTTTCCCTTTTGCGAGGGTACTTTTACCCGATGCAAAAGCGATTGCCACCGTTTTTGGAAAACGGCCCTGTGGATGTGGTGGAAAGATGATGTCAGATCGAGAAGCTCGTGCCACAGCCACAGCTAGCCACCGCATTCGGGTTCTTGATCTGGAACGACTGCCCAAGCAGATTGTCGACGAAGTCGATTTCGGAGCCGGCCATATAGACGACCGAGAGGCTGTCGATCAGCACCTTGGCGTCGCCGCGGGCAATCACGATGTCGTCATCGGCTTTGTCTTCGGCCAGATCGAACTTGTAGGAGAAGCCCGAGCAGCCGCCGCCTTCCACCGAGACGCGCAGCGCCTGTTTGCCGGCATCGGCCGCGACGATCTGGGCGATTCGCTTCGCCGCAGCTTCAGAAAGGGTAATGTCGCTGTTTTCCATGTCGTTTCTCCTGCCGGGGTCAAGAACCGGAGAGCAATAATCTCGTGGTCACCATTATAAACCGGTCAAATTAACGGTCTATAGCCTGTGTGAAGACGGTCAACGCGGCGATGATGCTTTGCGCGGACCTCTGCGATAGGTATGAAGGGTGAATGAAAAGGTCAATGGCCGAGACCAAAAGGAAGTCCCGGCTGGAGAAGACAACAGGTGGATGCATGATCATAGACCAGCGCGCATTGGGTTTCGGAAGCGGCGAGAGGGCGGTTTTCGCCTCGGATCCATGGACCACGCGCGGGCGTCTTTTTCCCGAAACCGGAAGCCTGACGCGCTCGGAGTTCCAGCGCGACCGCGATCGCATCGTCCACACGACAGCCTTTCGCCGCCTGAAGCATAAGACGCAGGTGTTCATCAGCCCTGACGGCGACCATTATCGCACGCGTCTCACCCACACCATTGAGGTGGCGCAGATCGCCCGGGCGCTCGCCCGCGCGCTGAAGCTCGATGAGGATCTGGCCGAGGGCGTGGCGCTGGTGCATGATTTCGGCCACACGCCCTTCGGCCATACCGGCGAGGACGCGCTGGATGCGGTGCTGCTGCCCTATGGCGGCTTCGATCATAACGCCCAGTCGCTGCGCATCGTCACCAAGCTTGAGCGCCGTTACGCCGAATATGACGGCATCAACCTGACCTGGGAAACGCTCGAAGGGCTGGTCAAGCACAATGGACCGCTGGTGAATGCGAAGGGCGAGGGGATCAAGGGACCGGTTCCGCTGCCCATTCTCGAATATTGCGAGCTGCAGGATCTGGAAATCGGCAGTTATGCCAGCCTCGAGGCGCAGGTGGCGGCGATTGCCGATGACATCGCCTACAATACCCACGACATCGATGACGGGTTGCGCGCCGGATATCTCACCTTCGAGATGCTGGAGGAGGTGCCGTTCCTCGGCGGCCTGATGGCCGAGGTGCGGGCGAAATATCCCGTGCTCGACAAGGAGCGTTTCGCCAATGAGATCATGCGCCGGCAGATCACCCATATGGTGGAAGATGTTATCGGCGTTGCGCAGCAGAATCTCGCCCGTCTGAAGCCGAAGAGTGCGGCGGATATCCGCGCTGCCGATTTTACCGTTGCGACCTTCTCGCCGGAAATGGCCGAGACCGACCGGCAGATCAAGAAACTGCTGTTCGGCCATATCTACCGGCATCCGGAAATCATGCGCATCCGCGCCGGCGCGACACAGATCGTCACCGACCTTTTCCACCGTTATATGGAAACGCCGGCGGAAATGCAGAGCCACTACTGGGTGGATAGCATTTCCGGCATGAGCGTGGCCGCAAAAGCCCGGCATGTGGGCGACTATCTGGCCGGCATGACCGACAGTTATGCACTGCGCGCCCACCAGCGGCTGTTTGACCACACCCCCGATTTGCGATAGGGCAGCGGGCGATCGCGAAGCCGACCGGCTAAAATACCGGACATGAACAGAAGCCCTTCGCGCAGGTTGGAACGATGAACATTTTTGCCGATTTCGATACCAGGATCAAAAACGCGCTCGAGACGCTCGACCTCGTGAAAGAGAACCGCGAAAAGGTCGATTTCAGTCGAATTACCGTCGAATCCCCGCGCGATCTCAGCCACGGCGATGTCGCAACCAATGCCGCCATGGTGCTGGCGAAGCCGCTCGGCACCAATCCGCGCGCGCTGGCAGAACTCATCGTACCGGCTCTTCAGGCCGATGGTGATGTGGACAGCGTCAATGTTGCGGGTCCGGGCTTCATCAATCTCAAGGTTTCGGTCGGTTACTGGCAGCGTCTTCTCGCCGACATGATCGGGCAGGGCGTCGATTTCGGCCGCTCCACCATCGGTTCCGGCCAAAAGATCAACGTCGAATATGTTTCCGCCAATCCGACAGGCCCGATGCATGTCGGCCATTGCCGTGGCGCCGTCGTGGGCGACACGCTGGCGAACCTGCTCGCTTTTGCCGGTTATGGCGTTACCAAGGAATATTACATCAACGATGCCGGCTCGCAGATCGATGTGCTGGCCCGTTCGGTGTTCCTGCGTTACCGCGAGGCGCTTGGCGAAGATATCGGCACCATTCCGTCCGGTCTTTATCCCGGCGACTATCTCGTTCCCGTCGGCCAGGCGCTGGCGGATGAATATGGCATCAAGCTGCGCGCCATGCCCGAGGAAAAGTGGATGCCGATCGTCAAGGACAAGGCGATCGATGCGATGATGGCGATGATCCGCGAGGATCTGGCGCTGCTCAACGTCCGGCACGACGTGTTCTTCTCGGAGCGCACGCTGCATGAGGGCAATGGCGGCCCGATCCTCTCGGCCATCAATGATCTGACTTTCAAGGGCCATGTCTACAAGGGCACCCTGCCGCCGCCGAAGGGCGAATTGCCGGAAGACTGGGAAGACCGCGAACAGACGCTGTTCCGCTCCACCGAGGTGGGCGACGATATGGACCGGGCGCTGATGAAGTCGGACGGTTCCTACACCTACTTCGCGGCCGACGTCGCTTATTTCAAGAACAAGTTCGATCGCGGTTTTTCCGAGATGATCTATGTGCTCGGCGCCGACCATGGCGGCTACGTGAAGCGGCTGGAAGCGGTTGCGCGGGCCGTCTCCGAAGGCAAGTCGAAACTGACGGTGCTTCTGTGCCAGCTCGTCAAGCTGTTCCGTGACGGCGAGCCGGTGAAGATGTCGAAGCGCTCCGGTGACTTCGTCACGCTGCGCGATGTTGTCGACGAAGTGGGTCGCGATCCGGTGCGATTCATGATGCTTTATCGGAAGAATTCCGAGCCGCTGGACTTCGATTTCGCGAAAGTGACCGAACAATCGAAGGATAATCCGGTTTTTTACGTGCAATATGCGCATGCCCGTTCGATGTCGATCTTCCGGCAGGCGCAGGAAGCATTTCCGGGGCTTTCTCCTTCGGCTGAGGAGATGGCGGCCTCTGTTGCTTTGATTAGCGATATCAATGAGTTGCAGCTGGTTGCAAAGCTTGCGGAATATCCGCGCCTGATCGAATCGGCGGCCCTTTCGCACGAGCCGCACCGGCTTGCTTTTTACCTCTACGATCTCGCCAGTTCCTTCCATGGACACTGGAACAAGGGTAAAGACCAGCCGGAATTACGTTTTATTAACGATAAAAACCGAGAATTGAGCATTGCCAGACTTGGGCTGGTGAATGCTGTCGCAAATGTTTTGAGGTCCGGCCTTACGCTTTTAGGAGCGGACGCACCTGCTGAAATGCGATAACATATCACCATTATTTGCTCACAATACGCTGGCAAGAGCTGCAATGCGTAGATGGTGGAACACGTAATGGTCGAAAAAAATGTCGCGTATAACCGGGACGCCCGGTCCGAAGGGTTCGCTGACAACGATCCTCTGGCAGAACTGGCGCGTATCGTCGGCTTCGAAGATCGTCCTTCGCATGCGGGTTCCGAGGCTGCGCCATCGGTGACCCGCCGCGAACCCGAATTCAATCTCGAAGATGAGCTTCTGAGGGAATTCGAGGTTTACGACGCACCGCACGCCGATCCGGTCGTTCTTGATCCGGCAAACGATGTCCGTGCGGGCATCCACCCCAACGATTTCATGCAGCGTGTCGAATCGGTTTTCGCCCGACGCGAGCCCGAGCTTGCGCCGGCGGATGAACCCGCGCCCGTGGCCGCATCCGCACCGGAGGTGAGGGAAGAGCCGCTTCCCGAGGTCGATCAGGCCTATATTCACAACTATGTCGAAACGACCACGCAGGACATTCGCGCGGATTTCCGCGACGATGCCTCCGCGGTGGCGGAAGTTTTCGATGTGCATTCGCGCCAGTCGCGTCCCGCCGAGCCGATGGTTTACCAGCCCGCCGCCCAGCAGGTGGCATGGGAAGAACCGCAGGCCGCAGAACCCGTAGAGCCAGAATGGCACACGATGCCGGAGCTTCCGGCCGATGTTTCGAGCAACATTCACGCCGATGTTCATTCCTATGCGCCGGAGCCGCAGGCTTTCGATCTCGCCGATGAGGTGGAAATAGCTGTCGCCGAGGAGGCGCCCGCACCGGTTTCCGTGCGTCCGCCATCGCATGGCGGCCGTTCTTCGCTGGAATTTTCCAGCCTGCGGCTGCCGCTCGCCAATTTCGGCGCGCGCCGGGATGTTTCGGCCGCCGATCCGAAGCGGGTCGAGCCGCGTTCCGAACAGCAGCCTGCCGCAGCCCGTATCGAGCCGCAGGTCGAAGCCGCGCCTGCCGTCGTGCAGGCGGAAGAGACCGCGCCGTCCTTTATGCCTCCGGTCGCCGAGACCTTTGCGCCTGCCGCAGAGCCTCTGGCGTTCGAGGCTGCCGGGAAGCCGGCAGCGAAACATCTCTCGCCGATGGACGAGCTGATTTACGACGTCGCGAAATATTCCATTCCCGGTCGCGGCGAAACACCGCTGGTGCAGGACGTTCCCGCTGCGCAGGCTGCGAAGGTAGAGCCGCCCGTGGTTGCCGCCGCGCCGGTGAAGGCAGCGCCGATTGCCGCTGCTGCGCCCGCAGTACCCGCTGAAGAACTTGATTTCACGGATTTCGCCGGCTTCAACGACGATGATTTCGAGCTTGCGCTCGACGATCTCGATCTTGATCTGGACCTGTCTGAAATTGCCGAGGCGGAAGTTGCGCCTGCGCCCGCACCGCAGCCCGTTCGCCAGCCGCCGGCCGCTCCTGTTGCCGCTGCTGCCGTTGCGCCGCAGCCGGTGAGGGAACAGCCGGCACCTCAGCCGCGCCCGGCTCCCGTTGCCGCCGTGGCACCGGTGGCCGCTGCTGCGGTTCAGCCGCGTCCAGCTGCCGCAGCACCGCAGCCGGCGGCACCGCAGACGCTGGAAAGCCTGCCTTTCGATCCTTCGCAGATCGGCGAGACGGAAGAACATCCGGAAACCATCGTCGAAATGGATGTGCCGGAACTGCCGGTCGGGGTTTTTGAACCCAAGCCGGCCGCGCGCCGTCACGAGGAAGATCTCGATATCGATACCGAGCTTGCGACGCTGTTTGCGCCTGCTGTCGCCGGTGGTCTCGACCGTCACAAACATGCGGAAAATCGCGGCGCCGCCCAGGCGCGTCCTGTTCAGGCTCCGGAAGAGGCCGATGAATTCGAACGGGCGCTGGAAGAGGATTTCCGCCGCTCCATGCAGGAGGCTGCGGCTTCCCGTGGCAGCGCCCCGCGCGATGCCGAAAACACCTATGTCGACCATCAGGCGGCCTATCGTGAGGAAGATGAACGCGGCGGTCGCCGCTGGATCATGCCGGTTGCCGCTGCAATCGGTCTGGTGCTGATCGGTGGCGGCGTTTACGCGCTGGTCTCCGGCGGTTCGTCCAGCACCGGTTCCAATGGCGCGCCGGTCATCATCTCCGCCGATAACGATCCGATGAAGGTCGTGCCGGAAAATCCGGGCGGTCGCGTTGTGCCGAACCAGGACAAGGCGGTTTATGACCGCGTGGCCGGTGGCAGCGCTGCCGATCCGAAGCAGCCGGCGCTGATTTCCAGCAACGAGCAGCCGGTGGATGTGGTTCAGCGCACGCTGATCCCCGAACAGTTGCCGCTGGAAGGCGAAAACGACGCGGATGTGGAAGCCGCCGGCACGCCGGTTGGCGAGACCGAGGATCCGCGCCTGCTTTCGCCGGAAGAAAAGGCCGCACAGACCGAAGGTTCGGCTGCAACCGGCGTTTCGCCGCGCAAGGTCCGCACCATGATCGTCAAGCCTGACGGCACGCTGGTTGCCCAGGAAGTCGAGGTGCCGGCAGCCCAGCCGCCGAAGGCCGACAAGGTCGAGGAGCTTGCAGCGCCGCAGACCGCCAAGCCCGGTGAGGGCGCTCCCGCCGTCATCGCCGCATCGCGGGTTCCGGTCGCGCCGGAACAGGCTCAGCCGCAGGCAAATACGCCTGCCGCCGCTGCCAAGCCGGCAGCGCAGGCAGCAGCACCGCTTCCTGCGGCGCGTCCGTCCTCGCAGCCCGCCAATGTGGTGGCAACGGTGACCAACCAGGGCAATGTCCGCCCCGCCACCGCTCCGGCGCAGCCGCAGGCCGCGCAGCAGCAGACGGCAGCCGCGACGCCGGCAGCGACCAGCACACCTTCCGCCGGTGGCTACTACATCCAGATCGCCTCGCTGCCGAGCCAGGCGGAAGCCCAGAAGTCCTACCAGAACATGTCGGCCAAGTTCGGCTCGGTCATCGGTGGACGCGGCGTCGACATCAAGGCCGCCGAAATCGCCGGCAAGGGCACGTTCTACCGCGTCCGCATCCCGGCGGGTGACAAGAACGAAGCAGTGGCGCTTTGCGAAAAGTTCCGCTCGGCCGGCGGTAGCTGCCTCGTGGCGCGGTGATAGAGGCCAATACGGCTTGTAAGATTGGGGTTGCCGTCTAAGGCAACCCTTCTTTGGGTGGGGAAGGGTTTTCCCCACACGCGACGTCATCCTCGGCCTTGTGCCGAGGATCTGCCAACGTTTCGCCAGCCGGTCGGTTGCAGATGCTCGGGACAGGCCCGAGCATGACGGCGGAGAGTTTGACACTCCTCCCCACGCCTTTCGGTACAAGGCCATTTCCCATTCCATTTCCTGCGAGCGTGACACCATGACCGATTGCAAAGCTATGATCCTCGGATGCAGCGGGCTTTCGCTGACTGCCGACGAGATTGCCCTTTACCGCGATGAACAGCCCTGGGGCTTCATCCTGTTCGGGCGCAATATCGGCGAGCCGCAGCAGATTACCGATCTCGTCGCCGCCATGCGCGATGCCGTCGGGCGGCCAGATGCGCCGGTTCTGATCGATCAGGAGGGCGGGCGCGTGCAGCGCATCAAGCCGCCGATCCTGCAGGCCTATCCGAACGCCCGCATTCTCGGTGAAATCTATGAGCGCGACCGGGGGGCGGGTCTGCGCGCCGCCTGGTTGATGTCGCGCCTGCATGCTTTCGACCTTATGAAATTCGGCATCAATGTCGATTGCCTGCCGGTGCTCGATGTGCCGGTGGAAGGCGCCAGCAATGTCATCGGCAATCGCGCTTATGGCTATACCCCGACCATGGTGGCCGAGATGGGGCAGGCGGCGGCCGACGGGCTGAAGGCGGGCGGCATGCTGCCTGTCATGAAACATATGCCGGGCCATGGCCGTGGCATGGTGGATTCGCACCATGAACTGCCGGTCGTCGATGTGCCGCTCGATGAGCTGGACGCCCATGATTTCGTGCCGTTCCGGGCGCTGAACCGCGAATTGATGGCGATGAGCGCGCATCTGGTGTTCAACGCCGTCGACCGTGAGCGGCCGGCGACGACCTCGCCGAAGGTGATCGAGGACATCATTCGCGGCCGGATCGGATTTGACGGCCTGCTGATGTCCGACGACAGTTCCATGAATGCGCTGAAGGGCACGCTCGGTGAAAGAGCTGCGAATATTGTTGCGGGCGGCTGCGATATAGTCTTGCATTGCAACGGTGTGATGGGTGAAATGCTTCAGGTTGTGAAGGAGGTTCCCGTTCTTTCCGGCCGTTCGCTGGAGCGGGTGCGGGCCGTGGAAGCGGGTTTCCCCGTTGCGGACCCTTCCGACGAAGCGGAGCTGAGAGCCGAATTCAACGCCATGTGGGCCGTTTCCTGACAGTCGGGCGGCGGCCCGTTACTCGGGACGACAGGCCGGACGCCCGGCGGATGGAACAATGGCCGCAGACAAGTCTCGCAATTTAACACCGATGGACAAGCTCTGGCAGGACGTGACGCCGGAGCGGCTGACGGGCGAGGCCGGGCTGGTCATCGATGTCGCGGGTTTCGAAGGCCCGCTCGATCTGCTGCTGCATCTTGCCCGCACGCAGAAGGTCGATCTGTCGCGCATTTCTGTGCTGGCGCTTGCCGAACAATATCTGCAATTCGTGGAAAGCGCGCGCCGTGTGCGCATCGAGCTTGCTGCCGATTATCTCGTCATGGCGGCGTGGCTCGCCTTCCTCAAATCCAAGCTCCTCATTCCGCAGCAATCGAAGGATGACGGTCCCTCGGGCGAGGAAATGGCCGCGACGCTCGCTTTCCGGCTAAAACGCCTGGAAGCGATGCGCGAGGCGGCGGAACGCCTCGTCAACCGCGCCCAGCTCGGCCGCGATGTTTTTGCCCGTGGCGCGCCGGAGCATATTCCGCATGTCAACCGCTCGGTCTATGAGGCGAACCTCTACGATCTCCTGAGCGCCTATGCCAATCTGCGGCAGCGGCAGGCGATTACCCAGGTCACGATTGAAAAACGGCAGGTCTGGTCGCTTGTCGAGGCGCGCGAGCTTCTGACCAATCTGCTTGGCGATGTCGGTGAATGGACCGTGCTCGATCAATATCTGCTGCAATATGTGCCGGACCCCGCCATGCGGGTGACGGCGATTGCCAGCGCCTTTGCCGCCTCGCTGGAGCTGGTGCGCGAGGGCTCGCTGCAAATCCGGCAGGAGGGCGCTTTCCAGCCCATTTATATGCGTAAGGGTGGACGAGACGACCGTGCGGTGAATGCCGAAAGGACTGACAATGATGAATGACGATGAGACCGCCGAGGCCACCATCGCGGCCGACGGGGCCGAGCCCGAACCCACGGTATTTTCCGAGCGCCAGTTGAAGGAGGCCGAGCGGATCGCCGAGGCCCTGGTCTTTGCCTCGTCCGAGCCGGTTTCCGTGGCTTTCATCGCCGAGCGCCTGCCGCGCGGCATGGATGTCGTCGCCATTCTGCAGCATCTCAAGATTCTTTATGCGGAGCGGGGCGTCAATCTCGTGCAGGTGGGCGGGCAATGGGCCTTCCGCACCGCCGGCGATCTTTCCTTCGTCATCCGCGCCGAGGAAAAGGAGCCGAAGAAGCTGTCGCGCGCGGCGCTGGAAGTTCTGGCGATTATCGCATATCATCAACCGGTGACACGCGCCGAAATCGAGGAAATCCGCGGCGTGCAGACCTCGCGCGGCACGCTCGATGTGCTGATGGAGGCGGGCTGGGTCAGGTTCCGTGGCCGCAGGCGCACACCCGGCAGGCCGGTGACGATCGGTACCACGGTGGAGTTTCTCGACCATTTCGGCCTCGAGGAATTGCGCGATCTGCCGGGCCTCGAGGAGCTGAAGGGGGCAGGGCTGCTTTCGGGCCGCATTCCCTCCAATTTCGGCGTTCCTCTGCCGATGATGAGCGACGAATTGCGTGAGGACGAAGACCCGATCACGCAGCTCGATCTCGAGGAACTGGGCCTGCTAGCGCCGGGCGGCGGCGATGGCGACGACTGATATCGCCATCCTGTTGGCGGGGCCACGAAAACTTTATGCGCACTCGCTGTTGAAGCGACGATTTGTCGTTTGAAAAAGCCTTTCAAACGTCTTACATCGTCTGAAAGCGAAATTCAGGAGTTTCAGTTATGGGTTCTTTTAGTGTGTGGCATTGGCTCATCGTGCTGGTGATCGTTCTCGTCCTCTTCGGACGCGGCAAGATCCCGGAATTGATGGGCGATGTCGCAAAGGGCATCAAGAGCTTCAAAAAGGGCATGGCTGACGAAGACCAGACGCCGCCGCCGGCCGATGCCAACACGAAGACCGTCGACCACAAGGCTGACGAGATCAAGTAAGCGGCCTGTCGCCGCTTGGTGTGGGACTGGCGCTAGAGCGCCGTGCGTTCTTTCGGACGCACAAGGACGCTCTACCACTTGTATGTTGCGCATCGTTCCGGTCGAAAATCGATTCCGATTTTCGGGGCCGATGCGCTAGGGTCTCGGGAGCATATTGATGTTAGATATCGGCTGGAGCGAGCTTCTGGTGATTGCGGTCGTGTTGATCGTGGTCGTCGGGCCGAAGGACTTGCCGCCCATGATCCGCGCTTTCGGCAAGACGATGGCCGGCCTTCGCAAGATGGCGGGGGATTTCCGCACCCAGTTCGACGAGGCCCTCAAAGAGGCCGACATGGACGATGTGCGCCAGACCATCTCCGATGTCCGCAATCTCAACCCGACCAATTCGCTGCGCGATGCGATGAACCCGCTTCGCCAGCTTGGCAATGAGATCAAGTCCGATCTGCAGAAGGCGACCACCCCGCCGGACGGCCTGTCTTCCACCCCTGCGCCTGTCGCAGGCGAGCCGGTTGCGCCGCTGGTCAGCGTGCCCGAGCCGGAGATGAAGCTGCCGGATGCGCCGCCTGCTGTCGCCGCATCCGCCGCGCCGGTTGCCGCAGCCGTCGCTACGGAGGAGAAGCCGAAGCGCGCTCGGGCGAAATCGATTGCGACCGTGGAGGCCGAAGCGGTTGCCGCCAAGCCCAAACGCGCCGCCCGCAGCAAGGCTGCGGCGGCAGCGCCCGAAACCGCTCCGGCGACGAAAACCGCCGCGAAAACCAGTGAGCCCACCGTTTCGAAGCCCGCTGTTTCCAATCCCACCGTGAAGGCCGTCGCCAAAAAGGCTGCCGTCAGGAAGTCTGCCGCAGACAAGGCGGTCGTGGCCGAGACCAAGCCGGCGAAAACGGCAAAAACCAAGGCCGCAAAGCCCAAAAAGGATGAAGCATGAGCGGGGATATCGAGGATAAGCCGCAGCCGCTTATCGAGCATCTCATGGAGTTGCGCACGCGGCTGATCTGGGCGCTCGGCGCGTTCTTCGTCGCCTTCATCGCCTGTTTCGCCGTTGCCAAGCACCTGTTCAACCTGCTCGTCATTCCTTACAAATGGGCGGTTCTGTGGGCGGGCCTCGATGTCACGAAATCGTCGCTGATCTATACCGCGCCGCAGGAATTCTTCTTCACGCAGATCAAGGTCGCCATGTTCGGCGCGATGGTGATTTCGTTTCCGGTGGTCGCCTCGCAGCTCTATAAATTCGTGGCGCCCGGTCTCTATAAGAACGAACGGGCGGCCTTCCTGCCGTTCCTCATCGCGTCGCCGATCCTTTTCCTCATCGGTGCGGCGCTCGTTTATTTCTTCTTCACGCCCATGGTCATGTGGTTCTTTCTCGCCATGCAGCAATTGCCCGAGGACGGCGAGGTGGCGATTTCGCTGATGCCGAAGGTGTCGGAATATCTCAGCCTCATCATGACGCTGGTTCTCTCCTTCGGTCTGGTGTTCCAGTTGCCCGTGGTCACCACGCTTCTGGCGCGCGTTGGGCTTTTGACCAGCGACTGGCTGCGGGAAAAGCGCAAGTTCGCGATCGTCCTCGCTTTCGTGGTCGCCGCCGTGCTGACGCCGCCGGATCCCATGTCCCAGATCGGTCTTGCGCTGCCTGCGATCATTCTCTACGAGATTTCCATCTACATGGCTCGACTCGTGGAGAGGAAACGTGCGGCGGAATCCAAAAGCACGGAGCTGGAGGAGACCTGACATTCTTGAAGGTCTCGCCGCTCACGACATTTCCTCGCGCCGGGCTCACGCCCGGCGTTTTGCTGTAAAACGCGACGATGCAACAACGGTCTGGAACGACGATGCACGACATTAAATGGATACGTGAAAACCCCGAAGCTTTCGATGCGGCGCTTGCACGCCGAGGTGCTGAGCCCGCCGCCAGCGGCCTGATCGCGCTGGATGAAAAGCGCCGTTCCGTCATCCAGTCCCTGCAGGACATGCAATCGCGCCGCAACGCCGCCTCCAAGGAAATCGGCGCCGCCATGGCGCAGAAGAACATGGAGCTTGCCGAAAAACTCAAGGCGGAAGTCGCCGATCTCAAGGACAACATGCCGCGCGCGGAGGAGGAGGACCGTCAGGTCACCGCCGAGCTCAACGATGCCCTGTCGCGCCTGCCCAACATGCCCTTCGACGACGTGCCCGACGGCAATGACGAGCATGACAATGTGGTGGCCCGCGTGGTCGGCCAGAAGCCCGGCTGGAACCATGAGGCCAGGGAACACTTCGATATCGGCGAAGCGCTCGGCTATATGGATTTCGAGCGCGCCGCCAAGCTTTCCGGCTCGCGCTTCACCGTGCTGACCAGCCAGCTCGCGCGTCTGGAACGGGCGCTCGGCCAGTTCATGATCGACCTCCACACCGGCGAACACGGTTATACCGAAGTGTCCTCGCCGCTGATGGTGCGCGACGAGGCGATGTTCGGCACCGGCCAATTGCCGAAATTTACCGAGGACCTGTTCAGGACCACGGATGGCCGCTGGCTGATCCCGACGGCGGAAGTAACGCTGACCAACCTCGTCTCCGGCGAAATTCTCGATCAGGAGAAGCTGCCGCTGCGCTTCACGGCGCTGACGCCGTCCTTCCGTTCGGAAGCGGGCTCGGCCGGTCGCGACACGCGCGGCATGCTGCGCCAGCACCAGTTCTGGAAGTGCGAGCTTGTCTCCATCACCGATGCGGAAAGCGCTGTTGCCGAACATGAGCGTATGACGGCCTGCGCCGAAGAGGTGCTGAAGCGCCTTGGCCTGCATTTCCGCACCATGACGCTCTGCACGGGCGACATGGGCTTCAGCGCCCGCAAGACCTACGATCTGGAAGTGTGGCTGCCCGGCCAGAACACCTATCGCGAAATTTCGTCCTGCTCGGTCTGCGGCGATTTCCAGGCGCGGCGCATGAATGCGCGTTATCGCGGCAAGGACGACAAGGCGACGAAGTTCGTGCACACGCTGAACGGCTCCGGCACGGCTGTCGGCCGTTGCCTGATCGCGGTTCTCGAAAATTATCTGAACGAGGACGGTTCCGTCACAATTCCAGACGTGCTGCTGCCCTATATGGGCGGTCTGAAGCGGATCGAAAAGGCGGCTTAAGAGAGCGCGGCATCGTGCTATTGGAAGGAGAGTCTGCCAATTACTCCGACCGTCATCCTCGGGCCTGTCCCGAGGATCTGCAACCTATCGATTTATTTGGACGTGATTAGATCCTCGGGACAGGCCCGAGGATGACGTTGAGTGAACTGCACACTTCACCGCCGGAGGAAAGGATGCTCCGTCACTGAAGACATGAGAAGCGGAGAGAGAAACATGCGGATTTTGCTGACGAATGACGACGGTATTCACGCCGAAGGTCTGGCCGTGCTGGAGCGTATCGCCCGCACGCTGTCCGACGATGTCTGGATCGTCGCGCCGGAGACCGACCAGAGCGGTCTCGCGCACTCGCTGACACTGTCTGAACCGCTGCGTCTGCGAAAAGTTTCCGACAAGCATTTCGCGCTGCGCGGCACGCCGACCGATTGCGTCATCATGGGCATTCGCGAAGTGCTGCCGGAGAAGCCGGATCTCGTGCTCTCCGGCGTCAACGCCGGCGCCAACATGGCCGATGACGTGACCTATTCCGGCACCATTGCCGGCGCCATCGAAGGCACGCTGCAGGGCGTGCGCTCCTTTGCGCTCAGCCAGGCGTTCAGCCACGCCGACGGCCGCGTCGTGCCGTGGGAAGTCGCCGAAACCTATGCGCCGGACCTCCTGCGCAAGCTGATGAATGTGGAACTGCCCGATGGCACCTTCCTCAATCTCAATTTCCCCAATTGCGCGCCCAAGGATGTGCAGGGCGTTTCCGTGACCGGGCAGGGCAAGCTCGATTTCGGCCTGACGGTGGAAGAACGTCAGGATGGCCGCGGTTTTCCCTATTACTGGCTGCGCTTCGGCGAGCGTCTCGGCACCTTCCGCGAAGGCACTGATATCCACGCTTTGAAACATGGCAAGATTTCCGTCACACCGCTTAAGCTTGACCTGACGGACTACACGGTGAAGGATCGGGTTGCGCAAGCACTTGGATTCGGAGTCGCCGATTGAAATCCGCAATGGTCGAAAAGGAAGGTTTTGCCGCTCTGGTTCTCCGCCTGCGGGGCGAGGGGATTTCCGATCTCGACCTTCTGACGGCGGTCGAGCAGACGCCACGCTCCAAATTCGTGCCGCCGCAATTTGCGGCGGACGCCTATTCCAGCCGCACGATCCCGATCGACTGCGGCGCCTTCATGGAAGGCGCGGACATGGCGGTGAAGATCCTTGCCCGGCTGCAACTGAAACCCGGCCAACGCGTGCTGGAAATCGGCACGGGCAGCGGTTTCATGACCGCGATCATCGCGCGCCGGGTGGAACGCGTCTTTTCGCTGGAGCGTTACAAGACGCTGGTGCAGCAGGCGCAGAACTGTCTCGACGATCTCTCCATCCGCAATGTCGTCATCCGTCAGGCGGATGGCAGCAACGGCCTGGTGGGCGAGGGCACCTTCGACCGGATTGTTTCAACCGCCGCCTTCACCACCATGCCCCGCTTCTTTGCCGAGCAGATCGTTTCGGGCGGCATGATGATCGCGCCGATCATTCTCGAAGACGAGCGTTGCGTGATGACGCGCTTCTCCAAGACTGGCAGCCGCTTCGAGAAGGAAGAGCTGTTCGAGGCGCCTTACCTGCCGCTCAGCACTCATATTGCGCGTCATTTGTGACAAAATGAAAATTTTGGAGACATTCCATTTTTGTCTCCTAATGTTCTGAATTGCCGCAACTATCTGATTTTCAATATCATTATTGTATCAACATGACGCATCCGGTTTTCGTCATGGTTATCGAAGTGTCAAAAAAGCGCTGAACGGCTTAACGTTTTAACGGCGTGGTAACACTAACGCGCTTTAATCATAAACATCGACGCATGGTTTTCCCCACCTCGGGAAATGGGCCTTGCAAGAAGTGAAATTTGTGCCGGATCGGTCTCGATGCGGCGGGTTGGCGTCAGTGTAGATCGAGTCATGCGTATGAGACATTCGTCTAAAATCGGAAAATCAGTCGCAAAAATGTTCGCAGCGGCATTGCTGGCAAGCGTCGCAACGGGCTGTAGCTCGGATGCAACGCGGTTCAGCGGCCTCTTTTCCAGTGGACCGGATCAGATGACCACGGCGTCAATTCCTGCCCGTCAGGGCGGCGGTGCTTACGGGCAGGCCCCGGTTCCGCAGGGCGACATGAATGGCGGTTACGCCTCTGCCGCACCGCAGGGCGGTTATGCCAACCAGAACATGGCGGGCAATTCCTACCCGCAATCGGGTGGTTATGGCGGCGTTCAGCCTTCCACGGCCCGCTCGGCTTCGGCCTCTCCGGTGCAGCGTTCCGAGCTGTCGGCACCGACGGCGGTGGCAAGCCGCGATCCGTCGACCCGCAACGAAGCCATGGCCCAGCCTTTCCCGTCCGCTCAGCCCAAGGCCGCGCCGTCTCTTGCAGCGCCCGCCCGGCAGGCTGCCGCTCCCGTTGCCGACAATCTGACGACCGCAACCGTTCGTTCCGACAAGAACGGCTGGCATACCGATGGCGCTTCCTCCGTGACCCTGCGTCCCGGCGAAAGCATCGCGACCCTCTCCAACCGCTACGGCGTTCCGGAAAAGGAACTGCTGCGCGTCAACGGTCTGAAGACCGCTTCCGCCGCGCAGGCCGGCCAGTCGATCCTCATTCCGAAGTTCGGCCAGGTCCGCAATGCCGCCAAGGACGCGGCCGGCGATATCGCCCTTAACCGCAACGGCGACCAGCCGACACCGCTGCGTAGCCCCGAGGGGAATGTGGCCGTGCTGCCGTCGCAGGCTGCCGCCCGTGACAAGGTTTCCTCCGAGACCGGCAAGCTGACGCCTCCCGGCGGCAAGCCGCTGCCGCCCACCGGTGGTTACAAGGTTCAGCCGGGCGACAGCCTGGCGAAGATCGCCCGCGAAAACGGCGTGTCGGTCGCTGCCCTCAAGGCGGCAAACGGTCTCAGCAACGAAAGCATCCGCGTCGGCCAGACGCTCAACATGCCAGGCGCTTCGACGGATGCCATCAAGACGGCTTCCGTTCCCGCCAAGGAAGCGGCCAAGCCGGTCGAAACCGCATCGGCCAAGCCTGAGCCCTACAAGGCACCGGCTGCTGCCGCGGCTCCGACTGCGCCTGCCACACCGGCCACCGCCAGTGTCAGTGACATCGAGAAGAAGGCCGACATGGCTTCCGTCGCACCGGAATCCACCGGCATCGGCAAATATCGCTGGCCGGTTCGCGGCGCGGTCATCAACAATTTCGGCGACAATGTCGAAGGTAGCCGCAACGATGGCATCAACATCTCCGTTCCGGAAGGCACGCCGATCAAGGCCGCCGAAAACGGCGTGGTCATCTATGCGGGCAACGGCCTGAAGCAGCTCGGCAACACGGTTCTCGTGCGCCATGACGACGGCAAGGTCACCGTTTACGGCAACGCCGCCAATCTCGACGTGCAGCGCGGCCAGAAGGTCCAGCGCGGCCAGACCATCGCCACATCGGGCATGACCGGCAGCGCCAAGCGTCCGCAGGTTCACTTCGAAGTTCGCAAGGATGCGACGCCGGTGAACCCCTCCAGTTTCCTTGAATAGGTATTGCGTCTCAAGGAATGATGAAGCCGGGTGAAGAGCCCGGCTTTTTCATTTTTGGGGTAGGGATCACGGGAGCTTGCGTTGTCGTTGCGGCAGGCGTTGTGGGCTTCGGCTTTACGGCACTTCTCCTCCGTCATGCCGGACCTGATCCGGCATCCAGCCGACGCGCGTCGGCGCGGCGAGAGGGTCCTTTCAGCCCAAGGACTTGGGCTGGCTGGATACCGGCTCAGGGCCGGTATGACGGAAGTGGGGAGGCCGTCGGCTCGGAAATCGTCCCCGGTTCCGGGGGCATTACCCCTTTACCAGCCCCACCGTCTTCTCGATGAAATCGGCAATGGCGCCGGTATCGTCGAGATCGAAAACCGGCAGCGCCGTGTCCTTCACCGCGTGGTCGGCGGCAATGGCGACGATATGCGGATCGAGCGGCGCAAGCGGTTCGGTCTTGGCGGCCTCCAGCCGGCGTGCTTCGATCTTCGGCACCGGCTCGTATTTATAGCCTTCGATCAGTACCAGATCGCAGGGGGCGAGGCGGGCGAGAATATCCTCGAAGGAGGGTTCCGGTTCGCCGCGCAATTCATGCATGATGGCGAAGCGGGTGCCGGAAACGATGGTGACCTCATGTGCGCCGGCTTGGCGGTGACGCCAGCTATCCGCGCCGACCTTGTCGATATCGAAATCATGATGGGCGTGCTTGATGGTGGAGACGCGGTAGCCGCGCGCCGTCAGCTCGGTGACGATACGGACCGCAAGGCCGGTCTTGCCCGAGTTCTTCCAGCCGGCGATGCCGAAGACCTTCTGTGCCGTCATGATTGCAGGTTCTCCAGATAGCTGCGCGCCAGCGCCAGTTCATCCGGCGTGTTGATGTTGAAGAACGGATCGAGGCTGCCCTTTGCCGTTTCCAGCGGCGGGAAGGCCACGCCGATGGTGACATGGCGGGCGAGATAGGCGCGGATGCGCCGGTTCGCATCGTTCTTCAGCCACGCCTCGAGATCGTCGGCCAGCGCCAGCGGCCACAGCGCAAAGACCGGGTGAAGCTGGCCGCTGGAGGCGGCGATGACGATCGCATTGTCCGACAGGTGCTCGTAAAGCCGCGCCACGAGATCGTCCGGAAAAAACGGGCTGTCGGCGGGTGCCGTCAGGAAGTGGCTCGCCGCATCCCCGCGGTGCTGGAAATGGCGCATGCCGGCCAGAATACCCGCGAGCGGCCCGGCATGGCCGTTCAGCGTATCGGGCAACAGCGGCAGGCCGAAACTCTCCGCCCAGCCATTGGCCGCGTTGATGGTGACATCCGAGACCTGCGGGGTGATGCGGCTGATGACATGGGAGATGAGGGGCGCATCGCCCAATTGCACCATCGCCTTATTGCTGCCCATGCGCCGCGAAAGCCCGCCGGCGAGCACGAGACCGGGTATTTCGAAAGGGGCCGTCATTCCCGCTTTTCCTGCAGCCTTACGACATAGGTGGTGAGGAGGGCGACAAGGCCGGTCGCCAGCATCACCAGAAGAAGCGGCCAGGTTCCGTCCTCCCTGGACAGGACCGAGGAGGCGAGCACCGAGAGCGCTGCGCCGCCGCCGATGGTCATCGCGCCGCCGAGGCCGGAGGCGGAGCCGGCCAGATGCGGCTGGACGCTGACCATGCCGGCATTGGCGCTTGGCAGCGTTACGCCGTTGCCGACACCGATCAATGCAAGCGGGACGAAAAACGCATAGGCGCTTTCCGCCCCGGCGGAGATCAGCAGCATGGTCGTGGCGATGCCCGCAATGGCGATGACATTGCCCGACAGCATCATACGGGTAATGCCGATTTCGCTGGCATAACGGCCGGAGATGAAGTTGCCGAGCATGTAACCGCTGGCCATAAAGAAGAATTGCAGGCCGAGCATGGCCGGCGCAAGCCCGTAAAGCACGCTGCCGACAAAGGGCGCACCGCCGAGGAAGGAGAAGAACATGCCCGATGAGAAGGTCGAGGTCAGCGCGTAACCCCAGAAGAGCGGCGAGCGCAGAAGTTCCGGCCAGGCGTGAAACTGCTGCGAAAAGCTCGCCGATTTATTGTGGTTGGTTTCGCCGAGATCGAACCAGGCGAGCGCCAGAATGCCGACGCCGAGCAGGGAGAGGAGGGCGAAGCTCGACTGCCAGCCGGAAATGTCGTTAAGCAGGCCGCCAACCGTCGGCCCCACCATCGGCACCACGGACATGCCCATGGTCACGTAGCCGATTATGGAGGCCGCCTGTTCCATCGGCACCATGTCGCGCACGATGGCGCGCGCCAGCACGAAGCCGGAAACGACGGCCGCCTGCGCAACGCGCCCGATCATGAAGACGGTGATGTTGGGCGCGAGCATGCAGACGAGCGTTGCGACGATCATGATGGCGATGCTGGCCAGCATGACCGGGCGGCGTCCGAAGAGATCGGAAAGCGGGCCGATGATGAGCTGCAGGCAGGCGGTGGCGGCAAGATAGCCCGAAACGGCAAATTGCATCACCGCGTAGTCGGTCTCGAAATAAACCGCCATGGCCGCAAGCGAGGGCAGGAACACATTCATGCACAGCGCCGCGACGCCGGCGATGACCACCAGCGTGATGATGTGGGGCGGGGTGGTCCTGTCCAGAAAACGGCCGCTGTTCATGTCATTCTCCCGCCTCTTCCGTAACGGCAGTTTTCGTTACGGAAGCCGGCCGTACCGTGGTCGCGGCGGTGGGTGTGGCGGCTGCGCGCTTGGCCATCTGCGAGCGCTTGCGCAGGCTTTCGCGGTAGAAGGTATAAAGGCCCGAGCCGATAACGATCATGGCGCCGACGATGGTGTAATTGTCGATTTTCTCGTTGAAGAAGAACACGCCGATCATGAAACCCCAGAGCAGGCCGGTATAACGGAACGGCGCGACGAAGGAGATTTCGCCTGATCTCATCGACAGTATGATCGCCTGATAGCCGACCAGCACGAGAATGGCCGAAGCGGCCAGATGCGACACGATCATGAAGTTCATCGGTTGCCAGCCGCCGAAGGGCACGATCAGCAGGCCGCCCACCGCCATGTTGACGAAGGCGGTGATGACGGTGATGGCGAGAGAGGGCACATCGGCATACATTTTCCGGGTCAGCAGATCGCGCGCAGCAGTGACGGCGAGCGATGCGACGACCAGAAGCGCACCCGGCGTGAAGCCTTCCGGGCCGGGCCTGATGATGACGAGCACGCCGATAAAACCGACGATGATCGCCACCCAGCGCCGCCAGCCCACGGGTTCGCGCAGGAACAGCGCCGCACCCAGCGTCACCACCAGGGGCAGGGACTGCAATATGGCCGAGGCATTGGAAAATTCGATAAGGCCGAGCGCCGTCAGATAAAGCACGGCCGCCGTCACCTCGCAGAGACAGCGCAGGATGATGATGGGGCGCAGGAGGGATTTCAGCGGCCGGAGCGCGCCGAAATGGCGGGCGGCGATGTAGATCAGCACCACCGTCATGATGCCGCGGACGAACATGATCTGGCCGGTGTTGATATAGGGGGTGACGGATTTCGTCAGGGCGTCATTGGCCGTGAAGCTTGCCATGGCGAGCGCCATCAACAGGGCGCCGCGCGTATTGTCCGTCAATGCCATTCCAAAATATCCCAGACCATGCGCGGTTTTCCCGACGGCCCTTTCGGGGCGATTTGGGCCGCCTTTCCGGCGTGACCGCGCATTCCTCCATGTAAAGAGACGTGGCACGGCACAGCCGGCATTTCAACCGTTTATATGGGTGGGTGGACGAGAAACAGTGTCAGCCGCCGGTCACGCTCATATGGCGGGAGACGGCAGGCCGGTTGTGGGTGCGGTCGATGATGAAATCATGCCCCTTCGGCTTGCGCAGAAGGGCTTCATCGATGGCGCTGGAAAGATAGGCGTCGCTGTCGGAAGCGCGCAGCGCAGTGCGCAGATCGGCGGCGTCATCCTGGCCCAGGCACATATAAAGCGTGCCGGTGCAGGTGAGGCGGACGCGGTTGCAGCTTTCGCAGAAATTATGCGTCATGGGCGTGATGAAGCCGAGCCGGCCGCCGGTTTCCTTCACCGTCACGTAACGGGCGGGGCCGCCGGTCTGGTAATCGCTGTCGATGAGCGTGAAGCTCTTTTCCAGATCGGCGCGCAACTGCGAAAGCGGCAGGTAGCGGTCGGTCCGGTCTTCCTCGATCTCGCCCATCGGCATGGTTTCGATCACCGTCAGGTCCATGCCGCGACCGTGGGCGAAACGCATGAGATCGGGAATTTCGGCGTCGTTGAAGTCCTTCAGCGCCACCGCGTTAAGCTTGATCTTGATGCCTGCGGCCTGGGCGGCGTCGATCCCCTCCATGACGCGGTCGAGATCGCCCCAGCGGGTGATGTGGCGGAATTTGTCGCGGTCGAGCGTATCGAGCGACACGTTGATGCGGCGCACGCCGCAATCGGCGAGTTCTGCGGCGAATTTCGCAAGCTGTGAGCCGTTGGTGGTCAGCGTCAGCTCGGTGAGGGTGCCTGTGCGCACATGCCGGCCGAGGTTCCTCACCAGCGACATGATGTTCTTGCGCACCAGCGGCTCGCCGCCGGTCAGCCTCAGCTTGCGCACGCCGCGCGTTATGAAGACGGAACAGAGCCGGTCGAGTTCTTCGAGCGTCAGAAGGTCCTTCTTCGGCAGGAAGGTCATGTGTTCGGACATGCAGTAGGTGCAGCGGAAATCGCAGCGGTCGGTGACGGAAACGCGCAGATAGGTGATGGCGCGGCCGAAAGGGTCCACCATCGGTGTGCTGTTTTCCGTCAGGGTTTTCGCTTTTTCAAGCGAGCCGGAGAAACCGTTCACGTCCCCATCCTCAATGCGCCTTGCGCCGGGCACACACGCTGAATGTGTGCTCTATTAGCTGATGTAGTGGCTTGCCTATCGTGAGGCAAGTCCGTAATTCTGACGCATATGACGAGCTTGCGGAAGTGAAAAATGAGCGATGCCTGGCCGACCGAGCTGCTTGTGTCGAAAGACCGGCGCGAACTGACCGTTTCCTTCGACGATGGAAGCGTTTACCGGCTTCAGGCCGAGATGCTGCGCGTGCTTTCGCCCTCTGCCGAGGTGCAGGGCCATGGGCCGGGACAAAAGGTCACGGTGCCCGGCAAACGCGATGTTACCATCCGTTCCATGGTCGCCACCGGCAATTATGCGGTTCGCATCGTTTTCGACGATGGCCACGATAGCGGCATCTACACCTGGAAATATCTGAAGGAACTGGGTGAGACCGGGGATGCGCTGTTTGCGGATTATGAGCGGCAGCTCGCCGAAAAGGGCTTGAGCAGGGAACCGCGATACCGGTAGAGAAAACAGCGAGGGAGACGCCCTCGTGAGAATGATGGCAAAGGGGTCGAAGAACTGCTGCGTTTGGCAACGTTGTTGCATCCGCGCTTCGTCACCCCGGACTTGATCCGGGGTCCAGCGCGATCAAGTCCTTGATCGCGGGAGAGTCCTTTCACGGCGCAGACGCGCCGTGGCTGGATGCCGGATCCAGTCCGGCATGACGGAGGAAATGTTCTTGCGCGTTGCCGATAATCGGACGAGGGCAAAGCTCTTGTCTCACTATTTAAACGGGGTGGCGTGTGGCTGTAGAAGCGAACGGAAATGATCTGGCCCAGGTGGTCGTGTTGCTGGCGGCAGGCGTTGTCGCCGCGCCGATCTTCAAGCGCATCGGTCTCGGTTCGGTGCTCGGCTATCTGGCCGCCGGTCTGGTGATCGGGCCTTACGGTCTCGGTTTTTTCTCCGATTCGCAGGCCATTCTGCATATAGCGGAACTCGGCGTGGTGATGTTCCTGTTCATCATCGGCCTTGAAATGCAGCCGTCGCGGCTGTGGTCGATGCGGCAGGATATTTTCGGGCTGGGTGCGCTGCAGGTGCTGGTCTGCATGGCGGGCCTGACATTGATCGGGGTCGGTCTCGGTTTTCCCGTCATCATGTCCTTCGTCGCCGGCACCGGTTTCGTGCTGACATCGACGGCGATCGTCATGCAGATGCTGCAGGAGCGCAACAGCATGTCGAGCCTGAAAGGCCAGCGCATCATCGCCATCCTGCTGTTCGAGGATCTGGCCATCGTGCCGCTGCTGGCGCTTGTCGCTTTCCTCGGTTCGGGCGGCGAACATGTCACGGCGTCGGAGCGCTGGGCTTCCGTCGGTATCGCGCTTGCCGCCGTCGGTGCGCTCATCCTTGCCGGGCGTTACCTTCTCAACCCGTTCTTTCGGCTGCTCGCGGCTTCCGGCGCGCGGGAGGTGATGACGGCTGCGGCGCTGCTGGTGGTGCTGGGTTCGGCGCTTCTGATGCAGGTGAGCGGCCTTTCCATGGCCATGGGCGCCTTTCTCGCCGGTGTGCTGCTGTCGGAATCCTCCTTCCGCCATCAGCTGGAAGCGGATATCGAGCCGTTTCGCGGCATTCTGCTCGGCCTGTTTTTCCTCGGTGTCGGCATGGCGATCGATCTTGCCGTCATCGCCTCCAACTGGCAGCTCGTGGTCATCAGCGTCGCGGGCTACATGCTGCTCAAGGCCTTCCTGATCTATGGCGTGGCGCGGGCGCTCGGCACCACCCGGCGCGAAAGCCTGGAACGGGCGGTGCTGATGGCGCAGGGCGGCGAATTCGCCTTCGTGCTTTATTCGGCCGCCGTCAGCGCCGGCATTCTCGACCGGGAGGCGAACGCCATCCTGACGGCGACCATCATCATCTCCATGGTGCTGACGCCGCTGATGGTCATCCTGCATGACCGGCTGGTGCCGGCGGCGGTTCCCAATACCGACGATCTCGACGTGCCTGAAAATGTCGAGGGCAGCATTCTGTTGATCGGTTTCGGCCGTTTCGGCCAGATCGTCAGCCAGCCGCTTCTGGCGCGGGGTTACACGCTGTCGCTGATCGACAAGGATGCCGACTTCGTGCGCGATGCGGCGGAATTCGGTTTCAAGGTCTATTATGGCGACGGTTCGCGGGCGGAAATCCTGCATGCTGCCGGTGCGAGCACGGCGCGTGCCGTGCTTATCTGCGTCGACGACAAGGAGGCGGCCGTCAGGATCGCGGAGATCGTCAAGCACGAATTCCCGCTGGTTCCGGTTCTCGCCCGTGCTTACGACCGTGGCCATGCCATCGATCTGCTGAAGGCTGGCGTCGATTACCAGATCCGCGAAACGCTGGAATCGGCGCTGAATTTCAGCGAGGAAGTGCTGGGCGCCATGGGCGAGGAGCGGGAAGACGCCGCGCGTCTGGTGGAGGAATTCCGCGACCGCGACGAGGAACGTTTCGCCATGGAAGTCGTCGGCGGCATCTATGCCGGCCGTTCGCTGATCCGTGGCAATGCTCAGCCGGCCGACCTCGTTGCCGCCCGGACTGCGCGCGAGCGGGCCGAGCGGGAAAAGGCGGAAGCGGCAGAGGAATAGGACGCCCCGGTCTTTCGGCGGCGACAGAGGGAATTGGCAGGGATAGGAACGGACATGACGATCATTCGCACGGTTGAGGAATTGAAGGCCATCTATGACAGCACGAGCGAGGCATCGATCGCCAAGGTGACAGCCGCGCTGACGGCCGAATACCGGCTGATGATCGAGACTTCGCCCTTCCTGGCGCTGGCGACGGTCGGGCCGGAAGGCATGGACTGTTCGCCGCGCGGCGACAAGGGCGGCGTGGTCCGGGTGGCCGATGAGAGGACCGTGCTTTTGCCGGACTGGCGCGGCAATAACCGTGTGGATTCGCTTCTGAACATCGTGCGCGATCCGCGCGTGGCGCTGATGTTCCTGATACCCGGCTCGAATACGACGATGCGCATCAACGGCCGCGCCGTGGTCTCCGTCGATCCCGATCTGCTGGAAAGCTTCGAGATGGACGGCAAACATCCGCGCACCGTCATCGTGGTGACAATCGATGAAGTCTATTTCCAGTGCGCCCGGGCGCTGATGCGCTCGGAACTGTGGAACCCCGATAATTTCGTCGACCCGGCTTCGCTTCCGACACCCGGTCTTCTGCTCAAGGCGGCCAAGGCGGAATTCGATCAGGAGACCTATGACCGGGAATGGGCGGCGCGGGCGGCGAAGACCATGTGGTGAGGCGCAATAACGACGCGACCATCGGGCCGCTGAGGCAATCCTCGCAAGGCTTACGCCATTGGCGAAAGCGGAGCATCTCACTCCGTCACCCCGGACTGGATCCGGGGTCTAGCGCGATCAAGTCCTTGATCGCAAGAGGCTTTTTTCACGGCGCAGACGCGCCGTGACTGGATGCCGGATCAAGTCCGGCATGACGGAGGAGATAGTGGCGCACACACCACCATCCTCACGTCCGATAAATCAGCCAGTTCTTGCCGGTATAGTTCTTCTGCATGCCGTCCTCGTAATAGACGGAGCGGTTCCGGCCGGTTTCCTTGGCATGGTAGAGCGCGGTGTCGGCATGGCCGTAAAGCTCGCTCGGGTTGGTGGCCTGTGCGGCGGAAGCGAAGCCGAGGGAGATCGTCACCGTGCCGTAGTCGGCGCCCGATCTTGAATTGCGGAAGGGCGTGCTTTCCAGCGACAGGCGGATGCGCTCGCACATCACCATTACCTCTTCCGGCGTATTGCCATCCAGAATGATGGCGAATTCCTCGCCGCCGCTTCTGGCGACGAAACCATCCTTGCGGACATTGGCGCGGATGACCGAGGCGACGGTGGCGAGAATCTTGTCGCCGACCGGATGGCCGAAAGTGTCGTTGATCCGCTTGAAATGATCGATATCGAGCAGGACGAGCGTGGTATATTGCAGGCCGATGGAGCTGTCATAGACGGATGCCAGCCGGTCGTCGAAGGCGCGCCGGTTGGACAGGCGCGTTAGCGAATCCGTATTGGCGATGCGCTTGTACTCATCCAGCTCCAGACGCACCTGATGCATTTCCTCGGCATGGCGGTTGACATCGTTGAAGGCCTTTTCGCCGTCGATGATTTTCGAGCCGGTTGCCTCGGCCAGCAGCGAAATCGCATTCCTCAGAATATTGCTGCTGGCGGCATTCTTGTCATCGATGCGCTGGCGCGTTTCACCGAGAATCCTGTTGTAGTTTTCGATGGAGCATTGTTCGCGCCTCAGCGTGCCCAGAAGGCCCTCCAGTTCGCGTCTGAGCTTCTCATGCGCATCGTCGATGGACCGGGCGGGGTTGCCTTCCCCGTAACGTGAGGACAGCTCGTCCAGATCCTCCTGCGTGACCCGGTTTCCAAGCGCGGCCAGATCCTTCGTCAGGGCAGGGTTCGAACCGATATAGGCTTCGTAAAAGAGGTTGTAGTTACGCGGGATCGGCGAAACACCCATGCTCCGCATGGCATAGGCAATCTGCCCGGCAATGTCGGGCCCCGTGGTTTTGGGCGTGGATGCCGTGTTCATCAAGAAACTCCAGTGAGTCTGCTTATCGACTATGATTATTATTATGAAGCTCGTTTTTGAAAGCTTAATTTATGGGAAACTAATTTTTGCGCCCGGAAACTTCATTTTCGTCACTTTTTATTTTATTTAATTGATAAATATAAGTAATTTTCATTTTGAAGAATTCCAGAATTTTTTCCCTCTACTATTCGCCTTGGTGACAGCATCGCATTTATTCTGTCAATCCCAATAACGGGATTCGTGTGATTTATTTTGGCACAACAATATGGAGAAATAATCCCGCGGCGGAAAGGCATGGTGGTTTTTGAATTCGTGGAAATCCCGCCTATAGGCGGTTTTTTTTATCATTCGTGTCGGGATACAGGAATGTTACAGTCTTATCTTCGGTTCCTGTGCCATGCGGCACGCGGCGGTGCCGTTTTGTGACGGCGCGGCAACCATTCGGTAAGGTTCAGGAAGAGGCGAGTTATGCTGCCGGCCGCAGGTCCGGCTGTATCGCCTGCGTGTCAGGATCTCAGCCGGATGACCGGGCATTCCGCCCCAGCCGCCGCCGCTGGCCCATTTGGCGGGCGCACGATCAGCCCGTCGGAATGGGCCAATATCTTCATCATCGATGAATCCTGCTTCGCATGGGCTTCCGCCACCAGCAGGCCGTTTTCGTCCGTGTTGAGACGGGCGCGCAGATAATCCTGCCGGTGATCATTCGCTTTTAAAGGCGTGGCGGTGCGGGCGGTGGCCGTGCGTTGCAGCGGCGCGCGGCGGGCGATGCTGCGGAGCAGCGGTTCGAGGAACAGCAGGCCGCAGACGAGGCTGGCAACCGGGTTTCCGGGCAGGCCCAGAACCTGCATGGCGCCGATGGACCCGACCATCAGCGGTTTCCCCGGACGCATGGCGATGCGCCAGAAATCGAGCTGCATGCCTTCCGCCTTCAAGGCGGCCTGCACGAGGTCGTGGTCGCCGACGGAGGCACCGCCGAGCGTCACCAGCACATCGACTTTCGCCGCGACAGCCTTGCCGATGGCGGCGCGGATCAGCCTGTCATCATCGGCGATGATACCGAGATCGAGAACCTCGGCACCCGCCTGCCGGGCGAGGGCGGCGACGCCGAAGGTGTTGGAGGCGATGATCTGAGCGGGCTGCGGCGCGCTTCCCGGCGGCAGCAACTCATCGCCGGTGGCGAGGATGGCGATGCGCGGCCTGCGATAGACGGTGAGCGCGGCATGGTTCATCGCCGCCGCGAGCGTCAGGTCGGTGAAGCCGAGCTCACGCCCGGCCTTCAGGGCCGCTTCGCCTTCGGCAAAATCCTGTCCGCGCGGGCGGATATGTCGCCCGGCGGTGACGTCGAAGGCGGTGCGGATTTTTCCGCCCTCCAGCACTTCGGCATCTTCCTGAATGAGAATGGTGTCCGCACCCTGCGGCACGGGCGCGCCGGTGAAGATGCGCACGGCCTGGCCTTCACCCACCGTGCCGGTAAAGGCATGGCCCGCGGCGGCCTGACCGATGACGGTGAGGACAGAGCCTATCGCCGCCGCATCGGCGCTGCGCAACGCATAACCGTCCATAGCCGAGGCATCGAAGGGGGGCTGGGTGAGGCGTGCAATGAGATCGGCCGAGAGAACCCGGCCGTCGCATTCGGCGAGCGGCAGGGTTTCGCTTTCGGTCACCGGAACCGCTGCTTCCAGAAGGCGTCTTGTGGCCTCATCCACGGGCAGCAGCGGTTTCATTCACGTCTCCTGTCGCCGGAAATCGCCGGATTTGCCGCCGCTCTTTTCCAGAAGGCGGATATTGACGATTTCCATCGCCTTGTCGGCGGCCTTGGCCATGTCGTAGATCGTCAGGCAGGCGATGGACACGGCGGTCAGCGCTTCCATCTCCACGCCGGTCTTACCGGACAATTTTACCAGCGCTTCGACCCGCAGGCCGGGCAGGGCGGCGTCTTCGGTAATGTCCACCGCCACCTTTGTCAGCATCAGCGGATGGCAGAGCGGGATGAGGTTTGCCGTCTGCTTGGCGGCCATGATGCCGGCGAGGCGTGCGGTGCCAATGACATCGCCCTTCTTGGCGTTGCCCTCGCGGATGAGCGCCAGCGTTTCCGGCTTCATCTTCACGAAACCTTCGGCGACGGCGACACGGACGGTCTCGGCCTTGTCGCCGACATCGACCATATGCGCTTCGCCGCCGGCATCGATATGGGTGAGCTTTCCAGCCTCGCTCATCGGTGCATTATTCCGCTGCCAGAATGCCGGATTGGCCGGTCAGCAGCGCTTTGGTCGCCGCCGTCACATCGTCCTTGCGCATCAGGCTTTCGCCGACGAGGAAGGTGCCGATACCGCTTTTTTCGAGACGCTTACAATCCTCGAAGGTGAAGATGCCGCTTTCGCCGACCAGCAGCTTTTCCGCCGGCACGAGGCCTGCGAGCTTCTCGCTGGTTTCGAGGCTGACTTCGAAGGTGCGCAGGTTGCGGTTGTTGATACCGAGAAGCGGCGAGGCGAGCTTCAGCGCCCGTTCCGTTTCTTCCTCATCGTGCACTTCCACCAGCACATCCATGCCGAGCGCGAAAGCCTCGTCTTCAAGGCGTTTCGCCTCGTCGTCGGACAGCGAGGCCATGATGAGGAGAATGCAGTCCGCGCCCCAGGCGCGCGCCTCATGCACCTGATAGGTTTCGAACATGAAATCCTTGCGCAGCGCCGGCAGGGCGCAGGCATTTCGGGCGGCGGTCAGGAATTCCGGGGCGCCCTGAAAGCTTGGGCTATCCGTCAGCACCGAAAGACAGGCGGCGCCACCGGCTTCATAGGCGGCGGCCAGCGCCGGCGGATCGAAATCCGGACGGATGAGGCCCTTGGAGGGGCTGGCCTTCTTGATTTCGGCGATCAGGCCGAACTTGCCTTCGGCCTGCTTTGCCCGGAGCGCCCTGTAGAAACCGCGCGGCGCGCTCTGGCCTGCGGCCATGGCCTTCAGATCGGCCAGCGAAACCTTCGCCTTGGCGGCGGCGATTTCCTCGCGCTTGTAAATTTCGATCTTTTTCAGAATGTCGCTCATGATCTCGCTCTCATTCCTGATCCTCGTTGGACACGGCAACCAGACGGTCGAGCGCGGCTGCGGCCTTGCCGCTATCCAGCGCCTCGCTGACGATCGCCATCGCCTGAGACAGTGTTTCCGCCCTGCCGGCGATAACCAGCGCTGCGGCCGCGTTGCACAGCGACACGTCGCGATAGGCGTTGCGCTTGCCGGACAGAACCTCGCGCAGCGCCGCCGCATTGGCAATCCCGTCGCCGCCCTTCAGATCTTCCATGGAAGCGGGCTCGACCCCGAAATCCTTCGGCGTCAGGTCGAAGGTGCGGATCTTGCCATTTTCCAGTGCCGCCACATGGGTAACGCCCGTGGTCGTCACCTCGTCCATGCCGTCGCCATGCACGACCCAGATGCTTTCCGAACCCAGATCGCGCAGCACTTCCGCAAGAGGCACCAGCCAGCGCGGCGAAAAGACGCCGAGCAATTGCCGTTTGGCGCCGGCCGGGTTGGAGAGGGGGCCGAGCAGGTTGAAGATGGTGCGCGTGCCGAGTTCGACGCGGCTTGGGCCGACATGCCGCATGGCCGAATGGTGCAGCTGGGCGAACATGAAACCGAGACCCGCCTCGCTGATGCAGCGGGCGATGAGTTCAGGACCGATATCGAGCTTTACGCCGAGCGCGGAGAGCGCATCCGCCGTGCCGGATTTGGAGCTCAGCGCCCGGTTGCCGTGCTTGGCGACCGGCAGGCCGGTGCCGGCGACGATGATCGAGGCGAGCGTCGAGATATTATAGGTGCCGATGCCGTCACCGCCGGTGCCGACGATATCGATGGCATTGGCGGGGGCCGAAACCGGCAGCATGCGGGAACGCATGGAGGAGACGGCGCCGACGATTTCGTCCACCGTCTCGCCGCGCACGCGCAGCGCCATCAGGAAACCGCCGATCTGCGACGGCGTGGCTTCGCCCGACATCAGAATGTCGAAAGCCGCCCGCGATTCCTCGCGGTTCAGGCTTTCTCCATTTGCGACCTTGGCGATCAGCGGCTTCAGTTCGGCCATCTTGTCGCCCCCCGGGTTAGAAGCCGACCATCGCCTGATCGGCGAGGGCCTGATTGATGGTGACACCATAGTCATTCTGCAGGCGGTTGACCATCTGGTCCAGCATGTCGTCGCCTGCCGCGCGGGCAATGGCGGCGAACTGCTGGTCGTCATTGGCGAGCGCGTCGGCAGGCGCATTGGTGTCGACCGAGGTGACCTTGAAGAGGATGCGGCTGGAACCGTCGGCATCGGCCGCCGTGCCCACCTTGCCCTCCGCGCCGGAGAAGACCGCCGCGATGGTCTGCTGGCCGAAAATAGCGTCTTCGCTGTTGCGGCGCAGGCCGGACTTCTGTTCGACGGCAAGGCTCAGCTCACCGGCCACGGCTTCCAGCGTGTCGCCCTTTTCGACGCGCGCCTTCAGTTCCTCGGCCTTGGCGGCAAGCGCGTTGCGCTGCTGCTCCGCCGTCCAGTCGGCCACGACATCGTCGCGGACTTCGGCAAGCGTGCGGTCGCGGGCGGCGATGATCTGGTCGACATCGAACCAGATGTAGCCTTCACGGCCGAGATTGATCGGCAGCGCTTCCGTGCCGGGTTCGGTCTTGAAGACCTCCTGCGCGAGCTGCGGGGAGGGCAGGCCCTGGACCGAATCGCCCTTTTCATCGAGGCCGGAAGCGTCGATGGCGGCGATGGTGACGGGTTTCAGGTTCAGCTGCGTTGCGGCATCGGCGAGCGAAGAACCGCCGGCGCGCAGATCCTCGTAACGGTCGTGAACATTGGTGATTTCTTCCGCAGCGGCGGCGGTGGCGAGGTCCTTGCGGATATCTTCCTTCGCCTCTTCCAGCGTGCGGGTCGTTTCCGGCTTGATGCCGGTGACGCGCAGGAGAACCGGGCCGAAGGAACCCTGGACCACCGGCGATACACCGCCATCCTTCTGGATGGCGAAAGCCGCGTCGGCAATCGACTGGTCGGGGATGGTATCCCTGGTGAATTCGCCGAGGGTCACGTCGGAAGCGGTCTTGCCCTGATCCTTCACCACCTGGTCATAGGTGGTGTTGCCGAGGCGGATCTGCTCGGCGGCGGCCTCTGCCATTTCCTTTTCAGGGAAGGTCAGTTGCTCCACCGTGCGGCGGCCGGCGGTGCGGAAGCTGTCCTTGTGGCTGTTATAATAATCGGCGATCTGGGCGTCGGTGACGGCGGCCTGATCGGCGATATCGGACGGCTCAAGCTTCACATAGGTAAACTTGCGGAACTCGGGCGCGCGATATTTCGTCTTGTTGGTTTCGAACCAGGGAGCAAGCACGTCGTCGCCCGGCGCCTTGACCGGCGGAATGACGGCGTTCGAAAGAATGACGTAATCGACGGCGCGCTGCTCGTTGCGATATTGCTTCAGCGCATCCACCAGCACCTGCGGTGCGGCAAAACCATCCGAGACGGCTTCGACGATCTGACTGCGGACGGCGACCTTGCTGCGTTCCTTGATATAGTCATCCTCGCGGAAACCGGAATTGCGCAGGCGCTCGCTGAAGAGATTGCGGTCGAACTGGCCGTTGACCGCCTTGAAGGCCGGGTCTTCGGCAATGAGGTTGGCGAGGCGGTTTTCCGAAAGGCCGAGATTCATTCTGGAGGCCAGCTCGTCAAGCGCTGCACCGGCCGCAAGCTGGCTGAAGACCTGACGGTCGATGCCGAAGGCCTTGGCCTGCTCGGTCGTCAGCCTTGTGCCGAACTGGCGGCTGAGATCGGAAATCTGGCGCTGATAGGCGAGGCGGAATTCCTCGGGGCTGACCGTCTGGTCGCCCACCGTCATGACAGCGTGGGAATTGGCGGTGACAAGCGATGCGGAAACGCCCCAGATGCCAAAAGAGACAACAAGCAGGAGAAGCAGCAGCTTGGCTGCCATGGTTCGAGAAGCATTTCTCAGGGAATCGAGCATCGTTATGCAAACCTCACAGGAACGTCATCGCGGTCGCCGGCTGTCCGGCCCGCAACGTATCGGCGTTCCTTAAATCAATCCAAACGGAAATTGAAGGGAATTTGCCTTGGAAAAACGGGGTTTTGAAAACGCTTGTGTGATTGGAGGTGGGATTTTCCGCCATCGTCTTCGCCGCGTTGCCCCCTGCGAGGCGCAAAATAAAACCGCCCGGAAGGTCCAGGCGGTTGAAAAGAATCACTTTTAAGCGGCCGTCTGCCCGGCCCGTCGCGCTCAGAAGGCGCGGTCGCGCCGGATCATCGCCTTGAATTCCTCGTCTTCACGTCGCATTTCGGCGACCACGGAGACCATCGATGTCACGAACATAACGCTGATCAGGGCAAGAAGCATTGTCAGAAATGTGAACATGATATCGTCTCCGGGAGTTTCGAAAAAATTCTCTCCGTTATCAGTAGTAATTCATATACTGATAACGGGCGGTCAGCTGCGGATAGTCCGGTCCCAGCTTTTCAGGCTTCTGTTCATAAAGGCTAAACGTCGTTGCTACCATCGCGATAACCAGTACTGTCCAGGCTGTGCTGATGACGCTGATTTTCGCCGAAGTAGACTGTTTTTCTCTTATAAACATCTGTCCGTTCCTTTGGTTCTTTCTTAACGCGCCATGTCCAAACATGTTCCGCGTCAACCGTAAAAATCGATTAGCATCGCGCCTGTGAAACTTCCTTGAATGGCTCGTTCATCTGGCGTTCAGGAAACTGGCTGATGTCGTCATTCGAGAAAAAGATACTCGGCTGCGAATGAAGCGATGATCGAAAGGACGATCATGAAGGCCAGCATTTTCAATTCTCCGGATGCTTAACGAGTGAGGGGCGTTTCGGTTTCCCGATGCCGTGCATTTAGACAAAATAGCTGTGAAACCGCACTGAACGGCCCATTCATCCGCGGTTCACGCCGCAGCCGCGCTTGTGAGGGGTGGTTATAAAGTCTTGCGCCGCGTGCCTCTCCATGACAAAAGGCGGCACATATGCTGAAGCGTCGAGACGCGCCCACCACCTGAGAGCGATATGACGATTGCCTTTTATCCAGGATCCTTCGATCCGATGACCAACGGACATCTGGATGTGCTTATTCAGGCGCTGAACGTGGCGTCGAAAGTCATCGTTGCGGTCGGCATTCATCCCGGAAAAGCGCCGCTGTTCAGCTTCGAGGAGCGGGCAGGGCTGATAAAGCGGGCGCTTGCCGAACATCTGCCGGGCGAAGCGGCGCGCATGGAAGTCGTCTCCTTCGATAATCTGGTCGTCGATGCGGCCCGTCAGCACGGCGCGCGCCTTCTGCTGCGCGGCCTGCGCGACGGCACCGATCTCGATTATGAAATGCAGATGGCCGGGATGAACCGCCAGATGGCGCCCGATATCCAGACCGTATTCCTGCCCGCCGGCACCTCGTCGCGACCCATTACAGCCACATTGGTCCGGCAGATCGCCGCCATGGGCGGCAATGTCGACGCCTTCGTGCCGAAAGCCGTGCTTGAAGCCCTCAACGCCAAGCTGAAGCGCTGACTTCAGCCCCACATTCTGGAGCCAATCCGATGAAACTCGTTCGATTTGCCTTTGCCGGCGCCATGTTTGCAGGCGCGCTTGCCGCCAGCACCTTCGCTTCCGCCGCCGAACTCCTGACCGTGCAGCTGAAGGACGGCCCCGTCGTCATCGAGCTGATGCCGGAAGTCGCGCCCAAGCACGTGGCGCAGATCGAGGCGCTGGCCAAGAAGGGCGCTTATGACAATGTCGCCTTCCACCGCGTCATCGACGGTTTCATGGCGCAGACCGGCGACGTGCAGTATGGCAACATGGAAAAGAGCTTCAACGCCCAGCGTGCGGGTACGGGCGGTTCCGACCTGCCGGATATTCCGGCCGAATTCTCCAAGGTTCCCTTCACGCGCGGCGTGGTCGGCATGGCCCGCTCGCAGGATCCGAATTCCGCCAATTCGCAGTTCTTCATCATGTTTGCCGACGGTCCGTTCCTGAACGGCCAGTATACCGTGGTCGGCAAGGTCGTGTCCGGCATGGAAGCCGTGGACAAGATCAAGCGCGGCGCCGGCGGCAATGGCGAAGTTTCCAACCCCGACCGGATGATCAAGGTCACCGTCGGCAAGAAGTAAGGTAGGGCAATAGAGCCCGAACAGAGGAGAATAACCATGGCCGAGATCAAGGATCCGGAAAACACCATCATCATGGAAACGACGACCGGCAAGGTCGTGATCCAGCTGCTGCCGGAAGTTGCCCCTAGCCACGTCGCCCGCATCAAGGAACTCGTATCGGAAGGCGCTTATGACGGCGTCGTTTTCCACCGCGTCATCGAAGACTTCATGGCCCAGACGGGCGACGTGAAGTTCGGCAAGAAGGGTGCGGAAAGCTTCAACCCGGCCCGCGCCGGCATGGGCGGCTCCGACAAGCCGGACCTGAAGGCCGAATTCTCCGCCATTCCGCACGTGCGCGGCACCTGCTCCATGGCCCGTTCGCAGAACCCGAACTCCGCCAACTCGCAGTTCTTCATCTGCTTCACGGATTCTCCGTGGCTCAACAAGCAGTACACCGTCTGGGGCCAGGTCATCGAAGGCATGGAAGCCATCGACAAGGTCAAGCGCGGCGAGCCGGTGAAGGACCCCGATTCGATCGTTTCCATCAAGCTCGCTTCTGCGGCCTGAGGATAGCGTATAAAGTGTTTACCCGCTCCGCAGGAAACTGCGGGGCGTTTCACATTGATGACAAGGGTGCCAACCTCTCAGCCGTCATCCTCGGGCTTGTCCCGAGGATCTAACGATCCCCGACGGCAACGTGGTTAGATCCTCGGGACAAGCCCGAGGATGACGTCTCGTTAGACGAAGCCTTGTCACTACCCACCACCCGCCCCATTGAGGGCGGGTTTTGATATTTTCGAGAGCCCTTGCAATGCGTGTAGACCTGTTCGATTTCGATCTGCCCGAGGAGAATATCGCCCTGCGCCCGGCGAACCCGCGCGACAGCGCGCGCCTGCTGGTGGTCGATCCGAATGAGAACCGCATGGAAGACCATCGCGTCTTCGACCTGCCGTCCTTCCTGAGGCCTGGCGATGCGCTGGTGTTCAACGACACCCGCGTCATTCCCGCCCAGCTTGAAGGTGTCAGGCTGCGCGAAGGCGCGCCGGAGACGGCGATTTCGGCCACGCTGCACATGCGTACCGATCAATCCCGCTGGAAAGCCTTCGCGCGTCCCGGCAAGCGCATCAAGCAGGGCGACCGCATCCGTTTCGGTTACGAGCGCGACAATGCCTGCGGCCTTGCCCATCTGGAAGCCACCGTCGAGGAGAAGGGCGAGGAGGGCGAGATCACGCTGCTGTTCGACGTCTCCGGCCCGGTACTGGACGAGGCGATTACCTCCGTCGGCCATATTCCCCTGCCGCCCTATATCGCCGCCAAGCGCCCGGAAGATGCGCAGGACCAGACCGATTACCAGACCATCTACGCCCGCGAAAAGGGAGCCGTTGCCGCCCCCACCGCCGGGCTGCATTTCACGCCCGATCTGTTTGCCGCGCTGGACAAGGCGGGCATCGAGCGGAATTTCGTGACGCTTCACGTTGGGGCAGGCACCTTCCTTCCGGTTAAGTCCGACGATACCGACGATCACAAGATGCATTTCGAGATCGGCCATGTGTCGCAGGAAACCGCCGACCGGCTGAATGCCGTCAAGGCGCGCGGCGGACGGATCGTTTGCGTGGGCACGACATCGCTGCGCCTGATCGAAAGTGCGGCCGATGAGAATGGCGTTATCCACCCATGGTCCGACGCCACCGGCATTTTCATCACGCCGGGATACCGCTTCCGTGCGGTCGATATTCTGATGACGAATTTCCACCTGCCGAAATCGACGCTGTTCATGCTCGTTTCGGCTTTCTGCGGTCTCGAAACGATGCGTGACGCTTACAGGCACGCCATCGAAACCGGATACCGCTTCTATTCTTATGGCGATTCCAGCCTGTTGTTCCGGAAAAACTGATGCACGACAAATTCACCTTCACCCTGAAAGCCACGAGCGGCGGCGCACGCCTCGGCGAAGTCGCCATGCCGCGCGGTGTCATCCGCACGCCCGCCTTCATGCCGGTCGGCACGGTCGGCACCGTCAAGGCCATGTATCTCGATCAGGTGCGGGAGCTTGGGGCCGATATCATTCTCGGCAATACCTATCACCTGATGCTGCGGCCGGGTCCTGAGCGTGTTGCCCGCCTTGGCGGTCTGCATGAGCTGATCCGCTGGCCGCATCCGATCCTCACCGATAGCGGCGGTTTTCAGGTGATGTCGCTTTCCGGCCTGCGCAAGCTTGACGAGCAGGGCGTGACCTTCAAGAGCCATGTGGATGGTTCGCTGCATCACATGTCGCCGGAACGGTCGATTGAAATTCAGGGCATGCTCGATTCCGATATCCAGATGCAGCTCGATGAATGCATCGCGCTGCCGGCCGAGCGCAAGGAAATCGAGCGCGCCATGGAAATGTCGCTGCGCTGGGCCGAGCGCTGCCGCGTCGCCTTTGGCGAGCAACCCGGCAAGGCCATGTTCGGCATCGTGCAGGGCGGCGACCAGCCGGATCTGCGCATCCGTTCCGCAGAGGGACTGAAGCAGCTCGATCTCAAGGGTTATGCGGTCGGCGGCCTTGCCGTCGGAGAGCCGCAGGATGTGATGCTCGGCATGCTCGATATCACCCTGCCGGTGCTGCCCACCGAAAAACCGCGTTACCTGATGGGCGTCGGCACGCCCGATGATATCCTGAAATCGGTGGCGCGCGGTATCGACATGTTCGACTGCGTGATGCCGACCCGCTCCGGCCGCCACGGGCTTGCCTTTACCCGTCGCGGCAAGGTCAATATCCGCAATGCCCGCCATGCCGAGGATATGCGCCCGCTCGACGAGCAGTCCAACTGCCCGGCCTCGCGCGATTATTCCCGCGCCTATCTGCACCATCTCACCCGCGCCAACGAGGCGCTGGGCGGCATGCTGCTCTCCTGGCACAATCTTGCCTATTATCAGGAGCTGATGCAGGGTATCCGCAAGTCTATCGAGGAAGGCCGTTTCGCCGATTTTTATGCGGAAACCATCGAAATGTGGGCGCGGGGCGATATAGACCCGGTTTAGGTTGCAGAGCTTCCCCCACACTCGACGTCATCCTCGGGCTTGTCCCGAGGATCTACCAATGTAGCACAAATCAACGAGCGGCAGATCCTCGGGACAAGCCCGAGGATGACGGAGGCGAGGTTTCTATCCGCCGCTTTGAACACCCCAAACCTTCCTTCTACGGATTTTTCCTTGGCACACGCGCCTTATGTTCTTTTCCGGGATGATACGACCGGCACGGTGACAGCCTTCACCGAGCCGGAAGAGATCATCGTCGCGGACGAGCCGGCGTCGTTTTTTGCTGCGCTCAAGCGCATGGAAGCTTTGCGCCGGGCCGGGAAATACCTCGCCGGCTATATGTCCTACGAAGCGGGTTTCCTGTTCGAGCCGAAGCTTGCGCCTTTCGCGGACGAGCCTCGCAACGTGCCGTTTCTCAATTTCGGCGTCTTTTCCGGCCCGCAGCCGGATGAGGGACCGTTCGCGCGCCCGGCAAATCTGCCGGATGCGGATGCGTTTCTGTCCGATCCCGTGCCCGCATGGAGCCTTCAAGACTATTGCCAGCGTTTCGCGCGGCTGCACGACCATCTGCGTCGCGGCGACTGTTACCAGGGCAATCTGACCATGCCGGTCCATGCCCGCTGGAGCGGCGATCCGCTGACGGCCTTCTGGTCGCTGATCGAACGGCAGCCAGTGAAATATGGCGCGCTTGTCGATCTCGGCGGCCCGGTCATCCTGTCGCGCTCACCGGAACTGTTCTTCTCGGTCGACGGGGAAGGTTTCATCGAAACCCATCCGATGAAGGGAACGACGCCGCGCGGGGCCGATGCGGAAGAAGACCGGGCGATTGTCGCGGCAATGCTGGCGGACGAAAAGACGCTCGCCGAAAACCGCATGATCGTCGATCTGCTGCGCAACGATATTTCCCGCATTACCGAAGTCGGCAGCCTTGATGTGCCGCGGCTGTTCGATATCGAGACCTATCCGACCGTGCACCAGATGGTGAGCCATGTGCGGGCGAAACTTCTGCCTGACGTGACGGTGGGAGATGTCTTCGCCGCCCTGTTTCCCTGCGGCTCCGTTACCGGCGCGCCGAAAATGTGGGCGATGAAAATCCTGCGCGAGCTGGAAGCGACGCCGCGCGACGCCTATTGCGGCGCAATCGGCTTCATGTCCCCAAATGGTGAGATGCGGTTCTCCGTGGCGATCCGCACGCTCAGCCTGTTTGACGACGGCCGCGCCGTCTTCAATGTCGGCGGCGGTATCGTGTTCGATTCCGTTGCCGAGGCGGAATATGACGAGTGTCTGCTGAAATCGAAATTCGCGGTGGGGGACAGGTTGCTTCGGGGGTGATTATCGCCCGATCACCTCAAACACCCCATTCTCCACCAGCACTTCCTTCGCCGCCGCATGGCTCAGAAAACCCGCTGGGCTGGCGCTGGCGCCATAGGCGCCCGATTGCAGGATGGCGAGGAGATCACCGGCCTTGAGCTTCGGCAGCGCCGCATTACGGGCAAGCGTATCGAGCGGCGTACAGAGCGGGCCGACGATGGTTGCCGTTTCTTCATGCTCCGCCAGCATCATGGCGGGTGCGACGATGGGATAGTTGCGCTTGACGATCTGGCCGAGATTGCCGGAGGCGGCCAGGTGATGGTGCATGCCGCCATCCATCACCATGAAGGTAGTGCCGCGCGAGGTCTTTACCGAATTCACCTCCGCCACATAGACGCCGCCGGGACCGGCGAGGAAACGGCCGGGTTCGACGATGACATGGGCGTCGGTTATCAGCGGATGCGCCTTCAGAAGCGCCTTGAGGTCGGCAATGGCGGCGCTGACTTTTTCAAGATCGAGCGGCGTTTCGCCCGCGAAATAGGGGATGCCGAGACCGCCGCCGAGATCGATGGTTTCGAGCGGCTTGCCGAGCATTTCGGCCATGCGCGCGGCAAGGGAAATGCCGTGTCTCCATTGGGAGACAAGCATGTCGGCATCGAGGATCTGCGTGCCGCCGTAAATATGGACGCCGACGAGATCGATATATCGGGCGTCCTTGAAGAGCGGCAGGACATTTTCCAGCTCTTCCTCATCGAAACCGAAGGCGGTGGCCTTGCCGCCCATGCGCATCGCGCCGGCCTGTGCATCCGGCACCGGATTGATGCGGATCGAGGCTTTGACCGGCTTGCCGATCGCCTCGATGCGGGTGATTTCCTCGGCGCTTTCGATGTGGATTTCGCCGATGCCGCCCTCGATCACTTCGCGCAACTCGGCCATGCCTTTTCCGGGGCCAGCGAAGATGATGTTTTGCGCTGCGACACCGGCCTTGATCGCGGCGCGGTATTCACCGACGGACGCGATTTCCGCACCCGCACCTTCCTGCCGGAAAAGCGAGATGATGGCGGGCAGGGGGTTCGCCTTCACCGAATAATAGATATCGGCAAAACCGCCGAGCGCGGTTTCGAGATCGCGATAGGCGCGGCGCATGGCGGCGGCGTCATAGAGGAAGCAAGGCGTTCCAGTCCCGGCGACAATCTCGCGCACGGGAAGTCCGCCGATCATCAGATCGTTCTCGCCTATGTCGAACAACCCGGCTGCAAAAGCCGGGCCGTGGCTCTGGGGTTTATCCGTTGGCGCCATTGTCCGTCCGTTCGCGCACCAGCGCGCGGTAATCCACCTTGCCATTGGCCGTGACCGGCAGCCGTTCGACCAGTTCGATGGCGCGCGGGATCATGAAGGGGGCGAGCATTTCGGCCGCCTTCTTCAGCGCCGCCGTCACATCGATATTCTGGTTGGCGGCAGTCGCCACGGCATGGACCTTTTCACCCGCGAAGGGGTCGGGCAGGCCGATGACGGCGACCTGCTGGAAAAGGCCTGTCGACATCAGGCTTTCCTCTACCTCGGTCGGGCTGATGCGATAGCCCGACGATTTGATCATCGCATCGTTGCGGGCGACGAAACTGAAGAAACCATCCTCGTCCTCCACCGCCAGATCGCCGGAATAACACACGGTCTCGCCGCCCATCGCCGCCGGAATGAAGGGGTGAGGGCGCAGCACCTTTGCCGTATCCTCGGGCCGGTTCCAGTAACCCAGCGAGACGGTCGGGCCGCGATGCACGAGAATGCCGGGCTCACCCGGCTTCGCCCTCTGTCCCTCGGCGGTGACGATGAAGATTTCGCATTCGGGAATGGCCTTGCCGATGGAGGTTGGGCGGCGGTCGATTTCTTCAGGCGGCAGGAAGGTGGAGCGGAAGGCTTCCGTGAGGCCATACATCAGGTAAATTTTCGTATCTGGCAGCTTCTCGCGCAGCGCTTTTACGGTTTCCTGCGGCACGCGTCCGCCGGAATTGGTGATGTAGCGCAGATGCGGCAGAGGCGTCTTTGTGAGCGACGGGGCCGCCTTCGTCAGGATCGCCCAGATCGTCGGCACACCGGCGAGACCCGTGATGGCATGGTCGCGCAGATCGCGGACGATCTCATCGCCCAGCCGGAAGGTGGAGATAACAGTGGCCGCGCCCTGTTCCACCGCCGTCAGCAACTGGTTCAGGCCATAATCGAAGCTGAAGGGCAGGAGGGAAAGAATGCGGTCCCTGCCGGTGATGTTCAGATAGGTGCGCACGATGCGCGCGCCGGCCAGAAGATTGCGGTGCGACAGCATCACGCCCTTCGGCGAGCCGGTGGAGCCGGAGGTATAAAGAATGGCAGCCAGGTCTTCCCCTATTGCCGCTGAAGGCCGGGCGGGTGTGTCGGCGCGGGCCTCTATCTCTTCCGCCAGCAGGATTTTGACCTCGGGAAGGTCTTCCAGTGCCGCTTTCAGCTCTTCCATCATCGCGGCGTCGCTGATGACGATTTTTGCGCCGCAATCCCTGACGATATGGCGGATCTGCTGCGCCTTCAGCAATGCGTTCACCGGCACGAAGACGCCGGACGCCATGCTCACGCCAAAGATCGACCAGCATTCCTCGATGCCGCGCGGCAGATAGATGACGACGCGGTCTCCGCGTTGCGCTCCGGCTTCCTGCAATGCCGCCGCGCAACGGGCCGCCGCTGCGGAAAATTCGCGATAATTCAGCGATCGGTCCTTGTGGACGAGGGCCTGATCGTCGCTCGCCGCCCCGGTGGTAAGCAGGTGGTGCAGCAGGAAATGGGGTGTCATCTCCTCCGTTCCCTGAGGACGAAGGCGATGAGATCGGCCGGCGTGCCGAGATTTTCAGGCATGAAATGTTCGTCATCGAGAATGATGCCGAAACTTTCACCGAGGAAGATCATCAGCTCCAGAAAGCCGAGCGAATCGATTACGCCGCCTTCGAGAAGCAGCGTATCGGCGGAAAAGGGGGCATAGGCGGGAAAACGGTTGGAGAGATAGGAAGAGATGGTATCGGCAACGTCGATTTCACTCTTTTTCGCTGCAAGCATGCTCGTTCTCCGATTTCCCGCGTCTTTCCCAATGACCTGCCCGGAACGGCGCTTTTTCTGCAAAGGCCAAGATTCCGTCAAGTCGCGCACGACTCACTAGAATACCTACGGTGGCAATAACACCAACTCTGAGTATGCTTCGTTAATAAATCGTGGGTTCCATGCGCCTTTTACTTGTATCGGTGCAGATTTATGTGCGGCAAGCCCGCCGGCCTTTCGCTCTGCGCCCATTGCCGCCATGGTCAGCGCAAGTCGGCCATGGCCAAGAAGGTGGCGGGCAATCGCGGATATGTGCCTTTGCGCGACCTGCCGGTCTTCGCAATGGATGAGGCGCGCGGATGGCAATCTTTTGGTCGTGGTTTTCAGGAAGACCAGCGGGTAATGGCGGTTCTCCGCCTCCATAACCGCCACGATGCATCCGAGACGGGCATGGTCTTCCAGCATGTCGCGCGTTTCGGCGGAGAGTATTTCCGGTTTTATCTCGCCTGGCGGCCGCAGCCGTGCGCTTGCCGGGCGAAGCGCTGCAAAGGGCAGCGGATAAAAAAGCGTGCAATCGGTCACCGTCGTAAAGCCCAGCCTCTCATTCAGCTTGCAGGCTTCGGGAGAGGGGGTGAGATCGGTGAAGATTTCGTCCTCATTGGAGGATGCCATCTGCAACATGCGCGGGGCGAACCAGCGGCAGGAAGGCTCCACATACCAGCTCGACAGGTTGACGACGATCCTGCCGGTCTCCGGCAGACGGCTTTTGATCGTCAGCAGCACACCTGCGGCATCGTCGCCCTTCATCAGCAATTGCCCGATAGCGCCGAGTTCGCGCCGCTCGTGATGTTCGCTGACGAGCGACAAACCGCGCGACCAGAAAGCCTCGCTTTTTTCCGGGAAGCCTTTCGCCAGGAGAGCGACGGCGGCGACGCGGTTTCCGTTGTCGATCGGTACGATTTTCAGGGTCGCTCTCCGCAGGTCTGGCGTCGTTCTGGGCGGGGAGGGATTTTCAACTCCGCCGCGTAGTATCGGCTTACGACGATAGATTTACCGTCCCGTTAATCGCAATGGCTGCAGCGGGTTGGAGGCGATCACATTTGCATGAATGGCGGGCGCGCGCGGTTACGCGCGTCCGCCTGCGTCTTGTTCAATCAATAAACCACGACGCCGCGAATGCTTTCGCCCTTGTGCATCAGGTCGAAGCCCTTGTTGATGTCTTCGAGCGGCATGGTGTGGGTGATCATCGGGTCGATCTGGATCTTGCCTTCCATGTACCAGTCGACGATCTTCGGCACATCCGTGCGGCCGCGTGCGCCGCCAAAGGCGGTGCCCATCCAGTTGCGGCCGGTGACGAGCTGGAACGGGCGCGTGGAGATTTCCTGGCCCGCGCCGGCAACGCCGATGATGACCGACTTGCCCCAGCCGCGATGCGAGGCTTCCAGCGCCTGACGCATGACTTTGGTATTGCCGGTGCAATCGAATGTGTAATCGGCGCCGCCGATCAGGTCGCCGTTGCGCTTCGTCATGTTGACGAGATAGGGCACGATGTCGTCGCCGACTTCCTTGGGGTTGACGAAGTGGGTCATGCCGAACTTCTCGCCCCAGGCCTTGCGGTCCGGATTGATATCCACGCCGATGATCATGTCCGCACCGGCAAGGCGCAGACCCTGCAGCACGTTGAGGCCGATGCCGCCGAGACCGAAGACGATCGCCGTGGAGCCGATCTCGACCTTGGCGGTGTTGATGACCGCACCGATGCCGGTCGTCACGCCGCAGCCGATGTAGCAGACCTTGTCGAAGGGCGCGTCGGGATTGATCTTGGCGAGCGCGATCTCCGGCAGGACCGTATAGTTCGAGAAGGTCGAGCAGCCCATATAATGATGGATCTTGTCCTTGCCGATGGAGAAGCGCGAGGTACCGTCCGGCATCACGCCCTGGCCCTGTGTGGCGCGGATGGAGGTGCACAGATTGGTCTTGCGCGAGGTGCAGGAATAGCATTCGCGGCATTCCGGCGTGTAGAGCGGAATGACATGGTCGCCCTTCTTGACCGAGGTGACGCCGGGTCCGACATCGACGACGACGCCCGCGCCCTCATGGCCGAGAATGGCCGGGAACAGGCCCTCCGGATCGGCGCCCGACAGGGTGAAATCGTCCGTGTGGCAGATGCCGGTCGCCTTGACCTCAACCAGCACTTCGCCGGCGCGCGGGCCTTCGAGTTGAACGGTCATGACCTCAAGCGGCTTTCCGGCCTGAATGGCAACTGCGGCGCGAACGTCCATATCTTATCTCCTGGCATTGTCTTGTGATTGAACAGGGCTGTTTTGCCCGAGCTTGGCTGGAGGGACAAGGGGCGAGCCCAAGTTTGTGTTTTCGGAAGCGGCCGTGAATTGAAACCCCGCACGGCCGTCAAGCGGTCATATGCTCTTATAGGTACTCGCTAATTTATTAATTAATAAATTAAGCATATGAATTTGCTTCATATTTTTTAGTTCCGATTGAGTTTTGATTTACGGTTTGCGTGTTAATTGACCCCTGTATTTCAGTGGTCAGGTGAAGTTGCTCGAAAAGCAGCGCCGCCGGCGACCAACGAACAATTTTCGAGCGACCGGCGTGAGCCGGACATTTTTTAGCGTCGCAGAAAGCAAGGCCCGTCGCTTTTCACAGCGCGCCTTTCCCATGGCGATGAGCGACATGAAACGGTGTTTTGATGACGAGCAGGCGGATGAAAAAAGCGGCATGGAAAAGGGGCCTGTTCTCATCGCTCCTTAGGGACCGCGCGGGCACCTTCGCCATCATGACCGCGCTGCTGCTGCCGGTCTTCATCATTTTGCTGGGGCTGCTTTTTGAGGGCGGCAGGGCGCTGGCCTATTACAACCAGTCAAAGCGGGTCATGGCGATGGCATGCGAAAGAGCCACCAAGCCGACACGCACCTACACGTTGCTTGACACTGTCCGGCGCGACAATGTGACCGCGGCCTTCGATGCGATGATTCAATCCACCAAGCAGAAGGTCCTCTCGCGCGACGTGCAAGTGAAATGGACTGAGACAAAAATCAATGCCGAGTTCAGTTACGGGCTGATTTTCTCGGAGATGTTCAATCTCGAGAAGCTGAAATATCGCCTTGCCTACTCTTGCGAGGGCATCCCACCCTATCCCGAGGACGATGCGGTCATCATTGACAATATGTTCGAGAGCAACGCTCTCGGCGTCGAGCGGGTTCTGAAAAACGGCGTTACCAAGGAAACTCCCGGCGGTTGCTGGGGTGTCTATCCCTATTCGGAGATCGGATGGGATGGCGGGACCGGCCCGGGCGTCGAGTTGCAGGACTGGAGCAGCCCCTGCTGCCGCCGCAACCACAATTGGGAGGGCTATCCGGCGGGAATGCAGAGCAAGAAACTCAACGAGGCCCCTACCGCCAACGACAAAGCCTGCACTTTAAAGGAGGTCGATAAGGCAAAGACCACCGACAAGATCGAAATCGACAAGAAGGCGGGCACCGAGCTCTCATTGCCAACCCGTTATGTCATGGAGCTCGACAGTGACTGGGGGCCGCCTGAGCCCGGCAAGAAAAAAAATATCGAAGCCAATAGCTCGATCTACAAGGATGTCGAGCTTCATCCCGGAATATATAAGATTCTTGTTTGGTACAATGGGCGCCGGGCCGTCGAGGACGTGGAAAAAACAAACGGAATCAAGATCTCGCTCCAACAGCTCCTTCCTGACCTGAAACCTCAGCAGCGGGTGTGGGAGTTGACCCAGGATAAAAACAGTATTGCCTGGACACCGAGGGAGCACATTTTAAGGGTCAAGGCCTACTCGATCTATCGGGTGACGATCGAGGCAACCGGCCTGAGCGACAGCTTCGGTGGCATCATCACAGGTTTCCAGCTGATTTATGTGGATCGAATGGAAGAGGGCTGAGATGAAATCTTTCCTTCTTTCGCGCCAGGATCATAGCCGCGGCGTCGGGCTGAGATACCGGTTCGTGCATCGCTTATGCTCCCGGCTGCTCGGCGACCGAAAGGCAGCAACGGCGGTTGAGACGGCTCTGCTGTTGCCGCTGTTTTTTGCGCTGATTTTCGGCACGCTCGAAATCGGCCTGCTGATGCTCTATTATCTTTATCTCTCGTTCGCATCGAATGCGGGTATCGAATATCTCCGTAAGGCGGCGGCCGATGGTAAACCGGCAACCGAGATTGCGTTGCGCAAGGCAATTTCCTCTCGCTTCATTGGCGGGACGGATGAGACCACTCTCAAGATTGCTCTTTTGCCGATTCCCGACGACGATATTGCCGAAGCCAAAGTGCCCATACCGATCGTCAACAGTTTCCGCCCGCCCGCCGATACCGCCGGGCAGTACATTCTGGCTGTCGGTTACAAGTGGAATTTTTTGATGCCGACGACGCGGCTCCTCGTGCCGGACACGGGTGGCATTCATCAGTTGCGCAACATTTCCCTGGCCATCACTGCCGTACGGGTGACCGAATGAAAAAGACGAGATGGTTTTTTCGTCTTGGCAGTTTCGGCCGTTGTCGTTCTGGCGCTGCGGCGGTGGAAATGGGGCTCCTGGCGCCGCTGCTCGTCCTTATGCTTGCCGTGGTCATTGAGGTAGGGCGCGGCTGGCTTAGCTATGACCGGTTCATGACGGTCGTCGACAATTCGGCACGCTGGGCGGCAAGGTTTCCTGAATTCGAGGAACGGGTGCGCACGGGGGTTCCGAGTTTCGTCGTCCTTTCCGGCAGCGGCATTCTCCAGACGGGTAAACTTGACCTGACGTTGAGAAGCGTCAAACTGGTGGATAAGGTACCCCGGCTGCAATTTCCTGCCCATAATTTCATGGGTTCGGCCGAAGATGTGCCATGGGAGCAAACCGTGATTGCCAACGGTTTCGTTGCCCAGGAAGCTATCATCGTCGTTTCCGGGCGATATAGCTACAAGCCGCTGATCTCCGTCCTTACCGATATCACGCTCAAATTCGAGTATGTTGCAGCTGTCAACCCGTTCTTTTCCCAGCGATATCCATACCAGAGCGGCAAATCGGATTTCGCAAAATGGAACCTCAGGCGCACGCCCAAACCCAAAACCATACCCAAGCCAGACTGAGCAGCCTCATTGCGCTTCTGTCGCTGTCTGGCCTTCGCCGAGCCACGCCGCACAATCCCGCAACGCCCGCGCCGCAATGAGCTGGCGTTTCATGATCGTCTTGTCTTTGCCGCGAAAACGCTTCACGCCTTCCGGCTTGACGATGGAGCCCGGCGCCAGTTCCGGGAACAGGCCGAAATTGATGTTCATCGGCTGGAAGGAGCGTTTGCCCGGCTCATCATCGGAGGACAGGTGGCCGCCGGTGATGTGGTTGAGCAGCGAGCCGAGCGCGGTGGTGGCCGGCGGCAGGCTCGGGGTCTCGCCCTTTTGCTCGGCGGCGGCGAAGCGGCCGGCGAGAAGGCCGACGGAGGCGCTTTCCACATAACCCTCGCAGCCGGTGATCTGGCCGGCGAAACGCAGGTCCGGCCGGGATTTCAGCTTCAGCGAGCGGTCGAGCAGGATCGGGGAATCGATATAGGTGTTGCGGTGCAGGCCGCCGAGACGCGCGAATTCCGCATTTTCGAGGCCCGGTATCATGCGGAATACATCCGCCTGAACGCCGTATTTCAGCTTGGTCTGGAAACCGACCATGTTGTAGAGCGTGCCGAGCGCATTGTCCTGTCGCAGCTGCACGACGGCATAGGCCTTGACGGTGGGGTTATGGGCGTTGGTCAGTCCCATCGGCTTCATCGGGCCGTGGCGCAGCGTTTCGCGGCCGCGCTCGGCCATGATCTCGATAGGCAGGCAGCCGTCGAAATAGGGCGTGCCTTCCCATTCCTTGAAACCCACCGTGTCACCGGCAATCAGCGCGTCGATGAAGGCGTTGTACTGCTCCTCGTTCAGCGGGCAGTTGATGTAATCCTTGCCCGTGCCGCCGGGGCCGACCTTGTCGTAACGCGACTGGTACCAGCAGATATCCATATTGATGCTGTCGCGGTGGACGATGGGGGCGATAGCGTCGAAGAAGGCGAGCGCATCCTCACCCGTCTCGGCCTGAATGGCGGCGGCGAGATCCGGCGAGGTGAGCGGGCCGGTGGCGATGATCGAGTTGCCCCATTCCTTCGGCGGCAGGCCGTTCACCTCTTCGCGCATGATCGTCACCAGAGGGTGACTTTCCAGCTCTTTCGTCACAGCCTCGGAGAACCCGTCACGGTCAACGGCGAGCGCGCCGCCGGCCGGCACCTGGTGCCTGTCGGCGCAGGCCATGATGAGAGAACCGGCAAGCCGCATTTCGGCGTGGATGACGCCGACCGCATTGGCTGTCGCATCGTCGGAGCGGAAGGAGTTGGAACAGACCAGTTCCGCCAGCGTATCGCCCTTATGCGCATCCGTGCCGCGCACGCCGCGCATTTCATGCAGGATGACGGGCACACCGCGTTGCGCGATCTGCCACGCGGCTTCCGAACCGGCCAGTCCGCCGCCCACGACGTGAATGGGAGAAGTGGTCTTGTCTTGCATGCTGGCGTCCATGGGCGGCCGCGGGGCAAAGGCTCCCGTCCGGCGGCTGTCTTTCGAGTGATTGTTCCGCGCGGGTCCCGAAGGACGCGGCATTGTTTGCGGATGCACTAGCATGCATGGCCGGGGCAGCCAAATGTTTTTGAGGGTGGGGAATGTGAGGGAGGGGATGTGGATCGGGCGCGTGCCGCTTGTTTCTTCTCCCCGCCGGGGAGAAGGTCGCGGCAGCGGGATGAGGGGGCGAGGGTGCGGTCAATCGCTGGCGTTGCCCCCCTCATCCGACCCTTCGGGCCACCTTCTCCCCGGCGGGGAGAAGAAATATACCGCGGTGCCGGGCGCCTTTCTGAAGGCTGGTTCCTCCAGTCAAACCCGAGAATCAAAAACGGCGCCAGAGGCGCCGCTTTTTTACCTGTCGCTCGATCGTCGCGCCCTGGAGGTCGGGCAGCGGGACGATCGTTTACGCCTTAGCGGAACGAACGGGCTGCTACGTTACGGATGTCGTAACGGGTCAGGCCGATGTCGCTCAGAGCCTGGTTGGAAAGGCTGCCAAGTTCGTTGATCGTGCGGCGGTAGGAGATCCAGTTCTTTGCGATGCGGATGGGGTTCATGGTCGTTTCCTCAATCTATCTCTGTTGATTTCGTCTGCCGGCTCAGTGTTTCTCTGTGCTCTCGGCTGTTGAGGTTTATATATAGACATTGAGCCATGTTGTGCAGTGCAGAATTTAGGCTACTGCCATGCATTTGTGCAATATGTCGGCTAAATTTGCGGCTTTGAATATCATCTGAGCAAAATATGAGCGGAAATGCCTGTGTTTCAGGCGATTTTGACGGGTTTGGCAGCCTTTGGCGGCGCTAAAGGCGTTTTCCGGTGTAAAAAGGCGCCTCGGACGCTATCCGGGCGCTGCGCAAATGGTCGGCCATCGATGCATTTTTCATCGGCTGACACTGCGGGCGGCTGTGGCAGTGCCGCTTCGACCCGGAGAACCGCCCAAAACGAAAAAAGGCCGGAGGCGGGAGCCTCAGGCCTTTTTGGGTAGGTCGTCTCGCATCCGCCGCAAGAAGCGGCAGGGCGTATAATCAGAAGCCGACGGCGGTCTTGGCGACGCGGCGGATGTCCTGACGGCCAATGCCGAGGTCACTCAGTTCGCGGTCGGTCATGCGGCCGAGTTCGGTTACGGTCTGACGATACTTGCGCCAGTTGGTGAGCGAGCGTGCAATGTTCATTTTCATCTTCCTCTTCGTGCTGTTCAGTCTCTGCGGCCAGTCTTGGGAGGCTTTGGTCCGGGGCTGAACTCGATCTCTGTATGACCATGAATATAATCGGTTTAATCAAAACAAAAACAGACAAAGCAAGATGTCACCTATGCGCGTATTGCAATGCAAGCCGGTAAAACAGGCCGATTGCGGCGATTCATGCATAATTTGTGACCAATTTGTGTGCTTTTGGTGATCTCCAGGGGTTCGGCAGTGCGAAGGTGTGAGGGATGACCGGATAAGGGGCGGGGCGGGGTGCGAAAGCCCCTCAATCGCTGGCCTGGAGCAGGGGGCCGGCAATCCGGTAACTGGGCTGCGGGGCGCGCTATATATAATGTCAATGTAGCCGCATAAATATTGCCTGTTTTCTCCGCCTGCCTGCATGCGATGCGCCGGGCGAGGTGGATCGGGAAGGCGATGAGAGGCGGATGCGGTGCGGCTTGCCGTTTTCCGCGCCAAATCGCCACTGTCCGGCTGTTGCGCCCTGTTCCCCGGCGCGGGTGGCGAATAAGTGGAGAGGGCGGCCGCCTCCTGCCACCGGCGCGGGGGATGAGAAAAGTCCGGAGGAAACGAAAGGCGGCGATAAGGCGTGCTTGACCCTTTCTGAACATTGTGACATACCGCCGCCCAACGTGCGGGTATGGCGGAATTGGTAGACGCATTGGTTTTAGGTACCAACGCTTCGGCGTGGGAGTTCGAGTCTCTCTACCCGCACCACAAGCAAGGCATGGCTGCGCCACGCTTGCGCCAGAGTGCATCTTTATAAGATGCGGGGAGCTTCGGGGTTCATTTCTCCCCTTTGGTCTTTTCTCCGGTGCAGGCTAAATGGTGTCCGGCAGGCGCTTGTGTAAAGAAATAAGGGAAGCCACGGCCGGGGAACGATGTTTCCAGCGCAGTGCTCGAAAGTAAACCAACGGCTGTCTGAGCACCGCCGCCATGATGTGAAGGTTAGGAAAATGCAGGTTATCGAAACGCTCGCTGAAGGGCTGAAGCGCGAACTCAAGGTCGTTATTCCGGCCGCCGACATGAAGGCCCGTCTGGACGAGCGCCTGGTTGACGCCAAGGACAAGGTTCGCATCAACGGTTTCCGTCCCGGCAAGGTGCCGATGGGCCACCTGAAGAAGATGTACGGCAAGTCCATCATGGCCGACCTCGTCAACGAGCTGGTTCGTGAAAAGCCGACCGAAATCCTCTCCAGCCGCGGCGAAAAGTCTGCGACGCAGCCGGCCATCTCCATGACCGAAGACGAGCAGGAAGCCGAAAAGATCCTTTCGGCCGAATCCGATTTCGAATTCACCGTTGCCTACGAAATCATTCCGGCCATCGAACTGAAGGCCAATGACGGCATCAAGGTTACCCGCGAAGTCGTTGAAGTCTCCGAAGACGAAATCAACGAGCAGATCCTCAAGATCGCTGAAAGCGCCCGCACCTACGAGACCAAGAAGGGCAAGGCCGCTGACGGCGACCGCGTCACCATGAACTATCTCGGCAAGGTTGACGGCGTTGCCTTCGACGGCGGCGCTGCCGAAGATGCCGAACTGGTTCTCGGTTCGGGCCGCTTCATCCCCGGCTTCGAAGACCAGCTGGTCGGCGTCAAGGCCGGCGATGAAAAGACCATCACCGTGACCTTCCCGGCCGATTACCCGGCTGCGAACCTCGCTGGCAAGGAAGCCAACTTCGAGATCACCGTCAAGGAAGTCGCTGCCGCTGCTGCCGTTGAAATCAACGACGAACTGGCCACCAAGCTCGGTCTCGAATCGGCTGAAAAGCTGAAGGAAATCGTCAAGGGCCAGATCGAAAGCCAGTACGGCAACATCACCCGCCAGAAGGTCAAGCGTCAGATCCTCGACCAGCTGGACGAAATGTACAAGTTCGACACGCCGGCCGGCCTCGTCGACGCCGAGTTCGACAACATCTGGCGCCAGATCAACACCGATCTCGCACAGTCGGGCAAGACCTTCGCTGACGAAGACACGACCGAAGAAGAAGCCCGCGAAGAATATCGCAAGCTTGCTGAACGCCGCGTCCGTCTCGGCCTCGTTCTCTCCGAAATCGGCGAAAAGGCCGGCGTTGAAGTGACCGAAGAAGAAATGCAGCGCGCGCTGTTCCAGCAGCTGCAGCAGTTCCCGGGCCAGCAGAAGGAAATCCTCGATTTCTTCCGCAACACCCCCGGCGCTTCCGCTTCGCTGCGCGCTCCGATCTTCGAAGAAAAGGTCATCGACAAGCTGCTTTCCGAAATCTCGGTAACGGACAAGACCGTTTCCAAGGAAGAGCTTCTGGCTGACGACGGCGAAGAAGCAACGGAAACCAAGAAGAAGGCGCCTGCCAAGAAAAAGGCCGCTGCCAAGGCTGACGACGCCGCTGAAGGCGAAGAAGCCGCTCCGAAGAAGAAGGCTCCGGCCAAGAAGAAGGCCGCTGAAGGCGACGCCGAATAATCTTCTTCGGCGAAAGCTGATTGAACAAGGGGCCGTGGCGAAAGCTGCGGCCTTTTTGTTTGATTCAGGGTGCGATGTGGTCGGCCTTGAATCGGTTGGCCAGCGGCATAATCATCGCCACTGGCCGCTATGCTAGAACTCCTTCCGGCCGTCGCTTCTCGGATCGTTATCCACCTGATGAGGGGTGTAGAGATCGGTGCGAGCTTTTCTGCGCCATGGTCGCGCCGGATGTTCGCGATCTATGATGACATCTACGAGCGCGATAGCTGGTAAACCGTTCATCGGGCATTGCGCCACCCATTGACCATCCGGTGCTGCGATTCCGGAAGGCGCGCCGGGGCTCTGGGCGGCAAGGGTTGAATAGCTGCCCCAATAGGTGTTGCTCGCTGCATGTCCCAATATCTCGGCGGCAAACGCAGGGGCATTGGAAGCATCTTCGCCTGCGGTCGAAAACAGCATGCAATCGACATTAAGCTTCTCATATTCCATGAATATTTCCGGATAGTGCGCTTCCATGCCAAGCGCGCAACCGAAACGGAAGCCATCGACTTCAAATGTCACCGGGACATTTCCCGGCGAGTACATGAACGAGATTTTGGTGTTCGACAACAAACGTTCGTCGTAGCGCGTGACGAGCTTCCCACGATCGGAGACGACATACAGGCTATTATATGGCCGGTGCGGCGGTGTCAGTCGATGGACCGCACCCAGAACTGTCCAAAGCTTCAGCTTGCGCGCCAGTTTTCTGATCGCCTCCAGTTCTTCGCGCAGAGTTTCCCATTCAAAGCGTGTCCAGTCGGATGGCCCGATTTGCCCCGGACCAGTCTCTGACATGATCCGTTTATGAGGCCAGCACGTCGCCCCTTCAGGGAAATGTATGAGACGAGCGCCAGCCTTATGGGCATCGTCCATGAGAAGGCGTATTTCCTGTCCGCAGGTTTTTAGGGCGGAGACGTCACGAGGGTCGTTGAACAAGGATGTTTGCGCGACCGCCACTCGTATTGAGTTGCTCAAAGGAGCGTCCGGTACTCTGCGAATATGCTGGAGAGCAGCTGTATAGGATTCGCCGGTTTTGGCTGCGCGCGCTCTTACACGCCGTTTTAGATTGCTATTTTGCGTCATTGTCAGGCCTTTCACGTCCCGGACGCAGTTCCCCAGCAACCCGCCCGAAACGATCGGACCAAGACAATTGCCTGAGACAATGGTCCCTTTGCCTCCATTGAAGACCCCGCTGGGGAAGGTCGTGGAGGTTAGGCGCAGGCTACGCGGGGCAAATATCCGTTGGAAAAAGCCGATTCGTCAAGCGGTCGGCGCACCGCTCATGGGAAGCTTCCCGATCACAATGCAGTGCAGCATGTTTTTTTGCTGCATCTGCTCTTGTTCATCTCCCGTTCATCTGGCACCCTGCGCAGCATGATTTGCCCCGGCCGCTGCATGCGGTCGTTCGGGCATTGTGTGTCGCTCTCGTGCGGCCTTATCGCTGCCAAACCATTGGCCTTAAGCTTTTACCGTGCCTGCCGGGTTCTCCCGGTGCGCCCTTAATTTGCCAGGGGACAAGATATGTCGCCACGAATGGGTTTTACCCTTCTATTGTCTCTTTTCACCGCCACTGGTACCGCGGCGCATGCCGATGAGGCCGGGTTGATCTGGAAGCCGGTGAAGAATTCCGACCGTTCCTATACGGCGCGCATCGGCGCGAAACTGCCGGTCGATACGCCCATTCGCGCGGGGCTGGAAATGGGCATGAGCGCTTCCAAAACGGGGCAGGTGGTGGATACACCGGTGCGGGTATGGGGTAATGTCACGCTGCTGGCCGAACAGTTGCCCGGCGTTTCCCTGGCCCGTGATGTCGGCGTCATCTTCAATGCGCTGACGGGGTCGAGCAGCGTTTCCGTGACCTCGCAGCAGAAGCGCATCGTCACACCGGAACTGGATATCGAGGCGAACCGCAATTTCACCGTGCGTTATGACGGCACGGCGCAGCAATGGAACGGGCTGGATGTGTCGCAGTCGCTGCGCCTTTCCCGCTCCGAGACCGGCACGGCCTTTGTGCTGACGGGGGCGAGCCGTAACAGTTTCAACGAGTTCAGCAGCGGCGTGGCGGTGGAGCAGAAACTGGGCGATCACCTGACTGTGCGGGGGACGCTCGATCAGGGCTATGCGGATCATTTCCGGCCGGGGGTGAGTGCGCGGTATAGTATTCGGTGGTGAGGGTATGCGTGACCTGTCGTCTAAGCAATGTGTACGACCGGCATTCTCGCTCGATACGCGGCGTCATCCTTGGGCTTGTCCCAAGGATCTAATCACGTCTCATAAATCGAGACGTTGCAGATGCTCGGGACAGGCCCGAGCATGACGGCAGGAGAAGTTTTCGAACATTGCAGATTATCTCCTTACCCGCGACAAAGCCTCAATCCTTCTTGATCTCACCCATGCGGTTCCACGCATCGAGCCCCGCAATCTTGTAGGCTTCGGCAAGCGTCGGATAGTTGAACGTATTCTCGACGAAATATTCCACAGTGCCCTTCAGGTTCAGCACCGCCTGGCCGATATGCACCAGTTCGGTCGCACCTTCGCCGACGATGTGGACGCCGAGCAGGCGGCGGGTTTTGAGCGAGAAGATCATCTTCAAGAGGCCGCTGTCGAGACCCATAATGTGGCCGCGGGACGTCTCGCGGAAATGGGCGATGCCGCATTCGTAGGGAATGTTGCGTTCGATCACTTCTTCTTCCGTCAGCCCGCAGGTGGAAATTTCCGGTACGGCATAGATGCCGTAAGGGAAGAATTGCGGCGGTTCGCCGGCCGGTGCGCCGACGGCATGGCGGGCGGCGATGCGGCCCTGTTCCATGGAGGTGGAGGCAAGGCTCGGGAAACCGATGATGTCGCCGGCGGCATAGATGTTCGGCACCGAGGTCTGGAAGGTTTCGGGATCGACCTTCAGGCGACCACGGCTGTCGGCCTCCAGCCCGCAGGCCGAAAGATTGAGCGTATCGGTGGCGCCGACGCGGCCAGCGGCAAACAGCACCGTCTCGGCCTTCAGCACGCGGCCATTGCCAAGCGAGACGAGGCATTTGCCGCTTTCGTCGCGCTCCACCTTTTCCGCCTTCTGGCCGAAGATCAGCTTCATGTTGCGGTCGCGCAGCTGATAGGTGAAGTCCTCGACGATTTCCTTGTCGATGAATTCCAGCATCGTTTCGCGCGGCTCCACCACCGTCACCTGCGTGTCGAGCGCGCTGAAGATGGTGGCATATTCGATGCCGATGACGCCGGCGCCGACGACGACCATGGAGCGCGGCAGTTCCTTGATCTCGAGAATCTCGTCCGAATCGAGCACCGCTTCGCCATCGAAGGGAATATGCGGCGGCCGGTAGGGGCGGGTGCCGATGGTCAGCAGGATGGAGGTGCCCGTCACGGTCATGATCTCGCCGTCGCTTTTCACCACCTTCATGGTGTTGGCGTCGATGAAGCTCGCCGTGCCGCGAATGTGCTGCACGCGGTTGCGGGCGAACTGGTGTTCCAGCACTTCCACTTCGTGATCCAGCGTGATGAGCAGGCGGCGGCGCAGGTCTTCCGCGTCGATCTCCTGCTTGACGCGATAGGCGCGGCCGTAAAAACCGCGCTCGCGCCAGCCGGTGAGGTTGAGCGCCGTCTCGCGCAGCGTCTTCGATGGAATGGTGCCGGTGTGCACGGAAACGCCGCCGACGCGGCTGCCCTTCTCAATGACCAGAACCCTCTTTTCGAGCTTGGCGGCCTGAATGGCGGCCCGTCTTCCCGCCGGACCGCTGCCGACAACAATCAGATCGAACTGGTGCATGAAAAACCCCGGAACAGAATTATTGCGATGACCGGATGTCGCATCCGGCATGGCGTCGCCGCGAAATGGTCGTGATGCCATTTTGACGATGGGGAGTGATTCCCCTTCAGCCTTGCCCGCAAGAGTGCAATGCAACAAACGCCTGCGTCAATCTGTAGCGTAAGAATCTGACGGATTCGTAACTGGGGGTGACGTTTCAGGAGGTTGTGCGATTCATGCAGGGGCGAGGGAGCGTGGGGCTTACCCCCCTCTGCCCTGCCGGGCATCTCCCCCTCAAGGGGGGAGATCGATCTGCGGGCAGGTTTCGCCCATCTCTACATTTGCGAATGAAGTGGTGGTCGCGCCTCCTGCCGATCTCCCCCCTTGAGGGGGAGATGCCCGGCAGGGCAGAGGGGGGTAAGCCCCGCGCACTTCGGTCGACTTTTCCAGAAAACGCCCTAAACCCCCAACAGCTTCATCCCGCCCAGCGTTGCCGGTCGGGGATACTCAGCGTGCGTCGGGCGATTGCCCGGCTGCGCTTCGGTTGAGGTCGGTGTGGGTCGGATGCGTTGCGCAGCCGGGTCTTTCACCATGCCGTATTTCGCAAGCGGCGGTGCACCGCCTTTTGCGAAATGGTCCTTTCCACGAACGTTGCCAGCGTTCCACCACCAGGACCGTCCCTCGGTTTCCGCCACGTCTGGCGTCCACCCGGCGGGACTGCGTTTAATCTAACAGCGCATAGCGGGGTGGGGAAAAGCGGGGATGAATTTTCCGGCGTCAGTCTTCCTTGCGGGCGACATGTTGGTGAAGTGCTGCAAGGTCCTGCCGGAGCGCGGCCAGTTCGGCCAGCACCTTCACATCGATCTTTTCATGCAGGGAAAGAACCTCAAGCTCGGCCTTCAGGTTCACCTCGTAGTCCTTGGCGGCCTCGAAACGGTCGCGGGCGGCCTGGCGGTTCTGCGACATCATGATGATCGGCGCCTGAATGGCCGCCAGCATGGAAAGCAGCAGGTTGAGGAAGATGAAGGGGTAGGGATCGAAGGCGCCGGTCGTCAGGATGATGGTGTTGATGACAGCCCAGAAGATCAGGAAAAAGCAGAAACCGAGGATAAAACCCCAGGAACCGCCGACCTTGGCGATATTGTCGGCCAACCTGTCGCCGAGACTGGCGCCGGCGGAAAATTCGGCATTGGTGTCGCGCGAAATCAGTTTTTTCTGGTGCGACAGTTCCAGAATGCGCCGCTCCACTTCGCCGATTTCGCGGGAGGAACGCTTGAAATGCGAAACGATATAGTCGGAGATATCTGACACGGTGTGTCTCCGGTTCTGATGGGGCGATGCGGATGTTATCCCGAGATAAACCCGCATGGCGGTGGAATTCAAACGATTTCCACCGCCATGCGGTTCAGGCGTCCCCGCCGAAAAACATCAGACCGATGGCGCGCCCTCGTGCAGCCAGTTGAAACCGGGGAAGAAGCGTTCGCGGCCATATTGCTGGCCGAACATCATGTCGAACTGTAGCAGGCGGTAGTCACGCACCACGTCGGGAACGGCATTGGGCGCGATCGACCAGTCGGGCAGGGCCTTGCCGTCGGTCGTCACCAGCATATGCCGGTCGATGACGGAGAAGGCCTGCTGCACTTCGCCCAGCGTGCCGGTGTAGAAGGGATCGGAGAAGCCCGCCGTCTTCAGGACGTGATAAGGCAAAAGCGCCGGGCTGATTGTGCCGATATTCTTGCGCACGCCCTTCTTTGAAGACCAGACGACGAGCGGCGTCTCGTGTTCCTTCTTCATCACCTCCAGCGGCGCGCGGCGGCTGGCCACCATGCCCGGCATGTAGCCGCTTTCCACGAAGGTCTGGCCGAGCGGCGGCAGGTGATCGCCGAACAGGACGATGATGGTTTCACGGTCGCGCTTCTTTGCCCAGCGCATCAGTTTCAGCAGCGCTTCGTCAGCCTCCGCCACCCCTTGAGAATAGGTGGCCAGCGCCTGCGAGGCCGAGGCGGAGAGATCGCCTTCGACGCCGATGGTGTTCTCGGCGTAACGGGTCGCCTCGTAGGGACCGTGTCCCTGAAGGGTGACGGCGAAGAGGAAGAGCGGGTTCTGCGCCTTCTCGGCCGTCGCCATGATCTCGTCCATCAGCGCATCGTCGGAGGCGAAGTTGCCGCGTTTTTGCATGGCCGGCAGCGTCTCTTCGGAGCGGAATTCCTCGAAGCCGAAATTCCTGTAGACCTGCTTGCGGTTCCAGAACCATTCCTGGAACGGATGCATGGCGATGGCGGAATAACCTTCGCCCCGGAAGAAACTGGCGAGCGAGGGAACCGGGCGGCGGATATATTGCTGATAGGGAATGCTGCCATAGGGCAGGAAGGCGTTGGAAAAGCCGGTCAGCGCCTCGAATTCTACATTCGCCGTCATGCCGCCGAATTCCGGGGAAAATACATTGCCGGACTGTTTGGCGCGGATCGTCGGCATGGGGTCGGCGGAGAGCTTCACATTTTCCAGCCGCGTCGGATCCCACAGCGATTCGCTCATCAGCATGATGACATCGGGGTAATCGCCCTTGTTGGCGGCGAAGGCGGCGGGCTCGGAGGTCAGGTCGGCAATGGTGTTTTCGCCATAACCCTGCGGCGCCGAGACATTGGCCATCGGAATATTGAAGGCGAAGGCCATCAGGAAGCCGTTATGGCGGTAATTTTCCTGCTGATCCCACATCATGGGAATGATGTTGAGGCGATCGCGCACCCAGGAATAATGCGAATAGTCCATAAGCGAGGCAAGGCCGGCAAGAAGCGGCAGCGCCAGCGCGAGACCAGCGGCGCGTTCGCGCCAGCTCAAGCCCGGTGAATGGCGGCGCGCCAGCAGCCACAGCGCCGTAAGTGCCGCAATCGCGGCGCAGATACCGAGAGCGACGAGTGCTGCCGTCATCGGCTGGGCCTTCAGCATGGTCGGCAGAAGCTCAAGAATCTGGCGGCCGAACAGCAGGTCGGAGGGGTAAAGCGGATCGGAAAGATAGGTCTGTTTCTGTGCCGAAATCAGCCCCGTCAGCGCGCAGAGCGGCGCAAGCGCGATCAGCGACAGGTAACGCCTGCCAAGAAGTGCATCCAGCGCCACGAGAAGGGCGAGCACGGCGGCAATGGTGGTCATGCCGGGGCGGGCGGAGGAGGTGAGGAAAGCGCCGACATCCGTGAGCGAGCCGCGGGCGATCCACTCCAGCGCCACGACCAGCACGACGGACGCGATCGTCAGATTGGCAAGCGGATAGGCGATGCCCGAAAGCTTGGAAAGGCTCCTTGTCCATGCAGGCGAAAAGACGAAACCAGCCTTTTCGGAAGCCGTTGTTTTTGGCGCCGAATCTCTCAAACCCATACTCCGGTATTGCAGGCGGCACGGCCGATCCGGGGAGGTGAATCGGGTGTCGCAAAAGTGTCATGTAACTGTCACATAAGCGCGATGAACGCGACATGAACTTTGAAGAGTCTGGCCGGCGCGGCGATAACCTTAGCGTGAACGCGCGCGGACGAAGCGTAACGGACGCCGCCATGCAATTGCCGCGTTGCGGAGCGGCCACGGGCGCGGTATTGAAAAGCCATGAGCGACAGACACGATATCCAGAACCATCTCCGGATTGCCGTCGGGCAGTTCAATCCCACCGTTGGCGACGTGGCGGGCAATCTCGCCAAGGCGCGCGAGGCAAGGGCCGATGCGGCGACGCAGGGTGCCGATCTTCTGCTTTTGACCGAGCTTTTCATATCCGGCTATCCGCCGGAAGATCTGGTGCTGAAACCGGCTTTCCTGAAAGCATGCCTGAAGGCCGTGGAAGAGCTGGCGGCGGAAACCGCCGATGGCGGGCCGGGCATCGTCATCGGTTTTCCGCGACAGGGTGAGACGGGCCGGCACAATTCCGTGGCGCTTCTGGATGGCGGCAAGATCATCGCGCTGCGCGACAAGATCGACCTGCCGAATTACGGCGAGTTCGACGAAAAGCGTGTTTTCTCGGAGGGCTCAATTTCCGGTCCCTATAATTTCCGTGGGGTCAGGATCGGCATTCCGATCTGCGAGGAAATCTGGAACGATATGGGTGTCTGCGAGACGCTCGCCGAAAGCGGGGCGGAAATCCTGCTGGTGCCGAACGGTTCGCCCTATTATCGCGGCAAGCTGGATGTGCGCCATCAGGTGGCGCTGCGGCAGGTTATCGAAAGCGGCCTGCCGCTCGTCTTCGCCAACCAGTTGGGCGGGCAGGATGAGCTGGTGTTCGACGGCGCAAGCTTCGGCTTCAATGCCGATAAGACGCTTGCCTTCCAGATGAGCCAGTTCGAGGCCACACTTGCCGTCACCGACTGGAAACGCACGGCGGACGGCTGGCATTGCGATAGTGGGCCTTTCTCGAAGATTCCCGAAGGCGAGGAAGCGGATTACCGCGCCTGCATGCTGGGCTTCCGCGATTACGTCAATAAAAACGGTTTCAAGAGCGTGGTTCTCGGCCTTTCCGGCGGCATCGATTCGGCCATCTGTGCCGCCCTTGCCGTCGATGCGCTGGGAGAGGAGCGGGTGCGCTGCATCATGCTGCCTTACCGCTATACATCGGAAGAATCGCTGAAGGACGCGGCCGATTGCGCCAAGGCGCTGGGCTGCCGTTACGACATCGTGCCGATTTCAGAGCCGGTGGAAGGTTTCCTCTCGACGCTCTCCGATCTCTTCGAGGGCACGGAAGAGGGCATTACCGAGGAAAACCTGCAGAGCCGCACGCGCGGCACCATTTTGATGGCCGTCTCGAACAAGTTCGGCTCAATGGTGGTGACGACGGGCAACAAGTCGGAAATGTCGGTGGGTTATGCCACGCTTTACGGTGACATGAATGGCGGTTTCAACCCCATCAAGGACCTCTACAAGATGCAGGTCTATGCCATTTCCAGCTGGCGCAACGCCCATGTACCGCCGGGCGCGCTCGGCCCTTCCGGCGAGGTGATCCCCGCCAATATCATTTCCAAGGCGCCCTCGGCCGAATTGCGCCCCAACCAGACCGACCAGGATTCGCTGCCGCCCTATCCGGTGCTGGACGATATTCTGGAATGCCTCGTCGAGAAGGAAATGTCGGTTGAGGAAATTCTGGCTCGCGGCCATGATGTGGCGACGGTGCACCGGGTGGAGCATCTGCTCTATCTCGCCGAATACAAGCGCCGGCAATCGGCCCCGGGCGTGAAGATCACCAAGAAGAACTTTGGGCGTGACCGGCGTTATCCGATTACCAACCGGTTCCGGGATCGGTGATTGAAGGAAGACGCTGGTAGCGGATGTTTTGCCCGGCGTTGCCGTGCGTTTCTTCTCCCCGCCGGGGAGAAGAAACAAGGGGCATGCGCTCGTTCCACAAAAAGCCTTCGTGTTTAAGCAAGCGGCGCGGAGAAAACCCCGCGCCGTTCGCTCATCTCAAATAACCTGCCCCACATCGATGCGGTTGCCATCGGGGTCTTCAAACACAAAGGCGCGCAGGCCGTAATCCTTGTCCTGCAGGCCCTTGATGATGCGCAAGCCCTGGCTCTTGCAAAGTGCGTGAAGCGCGTCCACATCGCTCACCATCATATGCGCCACATTGAAAGGCGCTGCCTTGTGGGTGGGCTGCAATGTCAGGTGCAGCTCGGCATTGCCCTGTCTGAGGATCATGAAGCCGACAGGGTTGCCGTTTTCGAAGGTCTTTTCGAAGCCCAACACGCCAACGTAAAAATCATGGGCCTTTTCGATGTTTTTGACAGGAAGCATTGCGGCGATCCGGCCGAAGCGGATGCCGTGATCGGCGATGGTATTCATCGCGGAACCTCGGTTTTGGGAGAAACGGCAAGGGTCACGGACGGTGCCGGAGCGCTGGCGTTTTTTCCGGTTTGAATTTGCAGGACGGTGCCTGCCGCCCTAGGATCATAATCATGGCGATGGCGGATGCAAACGGAATGTCTGCATTGCCGGGCGCTTTGAACGAGACACGGACACGCCCGGGAGGCAGAATGCGCAGCTCCATCGAAATCTTCAACATCCGCACCCGGCAGATGCGGGTGGTGTGGCAGACGCCTGATCTTTTTGAAGCGCCGAACTGGTCGCCGGATGGAAAATATCTGCTGCTGAACAGCGAAGGGCTGCTTTACCGCCTGTCTCTTGCCGGTGATATCGCGCCGGAGAAGGTCGATACCGGCTTTGCCACGCTCTGCAACAACGATCACGGTATTTCGCCGGATGGATCGCTTTACGCCATTTCCGACAAGGTGGAATTTGGCAAGAGCGCCATCTACCTCATGCCCTCGACGGGCGACGCGCCACGGCTGATGACGAAAAATCTTCCTTCTTACTGGCACGGATGGGCTCCGGATGGGAAAGGTTTTGCCTATTGCGGCATTCGCGATCAGGTCTTCGATATCTATTCGATGGATATAACAAGCGGCGTCGAGACGCGTCTCACCCACGGCGAGGGCCGCAATGACGGGCCGGATTATTCGCCAGACGGTGAGTGGATCTATTTCAATTCCAGCCGCACCGGGCGAATGCAGATCTGGCGCGTGCGGGTGGACGGCTCCGCCGTCGAGCGCATCACCGACAGCCCTTATGGCGACTGGTTTCCGCACCCGTCTCCCAAGGGAGGCAAGGTGGTGTTCGTTTCCTATGACGGAGACGTTTTCGACCATCCGCGCGATCTCGATGTGCGGGTGCGGCTGATGGACATGGATGGCGGCAATGCCGAGACGCTGTTCGAACTTTTCGGCGGGCAGGGAACGATGAATTCGCCCAACTGGTCACCGGATGGGGACGAGTTCGCTTATGTCAGGTATTTCCCGGTGGAATGATGGGGGTGAGGCAGGCCACATTGCCGCACCGCCGGCAGGATGCTTGCATCCGCAAATTTTTTTGCCCATAGCTTGCCCGTCAGGTGCCTGCCGTTGCGGCGGGAGAATCGGGAATCCGGTGAAAGACCGGAACGTGCCCAGCGCTGTGAGGCGGACGTTCTTTTTTTTAAGCCACTGAAGCAATTCGGGAAGGCGAAAAGGGCGGATGAAGCCAAGTCAGAAGACCGGCCTGATAGGATAGACCGAACCGCGCGGACGGCGGCAGGTTGTTGTCGAGGCGGGGTGCGCATTTGCGCCCGGCCTTCGCATTGTTGGGGATAAACGATGCCAGCCGATCCGTCCGTAAGCAATCCGCCCGGCGCCAGTTCGTTCGATCATGCGCTCTCGCCCGCCCGCCCGTTTTCCGGTGAGGAACGCGAGGCGATTTACCGCGCCATCGAGACCCGTCGTGACGTGCGCGACCAGTTCCTGCCGGACCCGCTGCCGGACGATCTGGTGGAGCGTCTTTTGAAGGCGGCCCATTCCGCGCCCTCGGTCGGTTTCATGCAGCCGTGGAATTTCACCCTCGTCACCGATGGCGCGATCCGTCAGGCGGCCTTCGTGGCCTTCAGCCGCGCCAATGAGGAGGCGGCGGCGATGTTCACGGGCGAGCAGCAGGCGCTTTATCGCAGTCTCAAGCTCGAAGGCATCCGCAAGGCGCCGCTCAGCATCTGCGTCACCTGCGATCCGACGCGCGGCGGCAAGGTGGTGCTGGGCCGCACCCATAATCCGCGCACGGATGTCTATTCCACCGTCTGCGCCATCCAGAATCTCTGGCTCGCGGCGCGCGCCGAAGGCATCGGCGTCGGCTGGGTCAGCATTTTCCACGATAGCGACATTCGCACCATTCTCGATATTCCCGATCATATCGAAATCGTTGCCTGGCTTTGCCTCGGCCGTGTCGATGCGCTCTATAACGAGCCGGAACTTGCGGTGAAGGGCTGGCGACAGCGCGTGCCGTTGGAGGAGCTTGTGTTCCGCAACCGCTGGGGCGGGGTGTAAGACAGATAAAAGTTCTGCGAGGGAAGCGGGGCGTTGCTGCTTGTTCTTCTCCCCGGCGGGGAGAAGATGGCCCGAAGGGTCAGATGAGGGGGCAAGCTCTCAGCATATCTCTACCGTAGCCCTCTCATCCCGCTGCCGCGGACTGAAGAAACGAGCGGCGTCCGCTCGCTCCACGACGGCTTCACTGCTGCGGCTGTATACCCTTCAATGCCGGGTTCTTCAGGTCGATCCGGCCTGTCTGGTCCGGCAGAAATTTGGGGCCAATGATGCGCACTTTCGTATCGTTCGGGTCATAGTCGCGTTCGGGAACGGGTTGTTCCGGCGGCTTGGCGGCCTGCTGCTGCTCGGCGGGTTTGGGGGCGGCCTTGTCACCTTGCGGTGAGGGGATTTTCGTGATGCCGGAATAGGGTGTTTCGGATTCCGGCCGGGCGGCTTCTTCCTGCTTCTGCATTTCTTCGTGATAGGCGGCCATGTTGCAGGCGCAGCCCGGCGCTTTTGCCGTGGCGTTCCTGTAAGCGAAGGCGGTTGGCAGGTCCCTGTAGGGCTTGCCTGTTTCCGCAGACACCATGTCTGCGGTTTCCTGATCCGTCATGGAGTGGAAATAAAGCTCCGTCTCGGTGCCCGGACACATTTTCTCGCACTGCTCCGCCTGGGCGCGGAAATCGAGCGGCGAGGCATTGGAAGCGATGGGGAAAAACGAGCCGTCGCAGGTCCGCACGCAGAGTGTGCGAAGCCCGCCCTCGGCGGCGGCGTTGGGGTAGGGCGAAAGCCCCGCCTGTCCCGGCTCCTCGCCATTCTGCTGGCCATTCTGCTGGAAAGCGTCGGGATAACGCGTCGCATCCGGAGGCGGCGGCAATTGCGTTTCCGTTTGCGGCAGGGTGTTGCAGCCATTGGCATCGAGGGCGGCAAGAATGCGCTGACGCCTGATGTCGCCGTCGTCGCTACGCGCGGCCGCCATGGCGTCGTCGCGGTCACGGATGATGGCGTTGCGTTCGCTTTCCGCTTCCGCCAGCGCATCGCCGATTTCGGCGCAGATACCGGCATTGGGATTGCCGTAGACGATGACGCTGCCCGAGGAGCAGCCATAGCCGCGCAGGTCATTCCTGATCTTGCGGATGACGATGTTCTGGCGGGCGAGCGCATTGGCGTAACGCCGCACCTCGGCCGTATTGCCGATGACGCGGGGCGGCTCGCGCAATTGCGCATAAAGCGTATCGCAGACCTGATCCGCGAAAGCGGCGGCCGGGGCGATGAAAACAAGGGGAAGCAGGAGGCCGATGATGCGGCTGCGGCGGGTCAATTGTTCGATCCGTTCGATGTCCCCGGCCGGTGGCAGGGGCGTTATACTTCACGAAATCCGTGTTTCAGGAAGATAACATAAGCTGTTGCCGCAATGCGGCAACAGCTTGTTCAAAATTGCGTTAATGCGGCCTCTATCACACCGAAGGATGTGAGGCCTGCACCACGGCAAACGCCGCCATGTTGACCACGCCGCGCGAGGTGACGCTGGGCGACAGGATATGGGCGGGCAGGGCCGTGCCGAGCAGGATCGGGCCGACATGCAGGCCTTCCGTCAAGGTGCGGGTGACACCGAGGGTGATGTTGGCGGCATCGAGGTTCGGGAAGACCAGCAGGTTCGCTTCGCCCGTCAGCACGCTGTTTGGCATGGCGCGCTTGCGCAGCGCTTCCGAAAGGGCCGAACCGCCCTGCATTTCGCCATCGACTTCCAGTTCCGGTGCGGCTTCCTGCACGATCTTCAGGGCGCGGCGCATCTTGCGGGCGCTTTCGGAATCGCGCGAGCCGAAATTGGAATGGCTGGCGAGGGCGATCTTCGGCGTGATGCCGAAGCGGCGGATTTCCTTGGCCGCGAGAATGGCCATTTCCGCCACTTCCTCGGAGGTCGGATCGTAATTCACGAAAGTATCGGTGAGGAACAGCGCACCCTGCTGGGTGATGAGCAGGCTGAGGCCGGCGAAGGAACGCACGCCTTCCTGCTTGCCGATGATCTGGTTCACGTCGCGCAAGTGGCGGTCGTAACGGCCTTCGAGACCGCAGATCAGCGCATCCGCTTCGCCGCGCTTCACCGACAGCGCGCCGATGACGGTCGTGTTGGTGCGCACGATGGTGCGGGCTGCTTCCGGGTTGATGCCGACGCGGCCGACAAGGGCGAAATAGTCATCGACATAATCGCGGTAGCGCGGATCGTCTTCCGGGTTGACCACGGCGAAATCCGTATGCGGGCGGATGCGCAGGCCGAAGCGCTTCAGGCGCGTTTCGATGATCTGCGGGCGGCCGATGAGGATCGGGATGCCGGTGCCTTCTTCCAGCAGCACCTGGGCGGCGCGCAGCACGCGCTCGTCTTCGCCTTCGGCAAAGATGATGCGCTTCTTTTCGGCGGCTTTCGCGGCATTGAAGACCGGCTTCATGATGAAGCCCGAGCGCCAGACGAAACGGTTCAGCTGATCGAGATAGGCTTCGAAATCGGTGATCGGCCGGGCGGCGACGCCGCTTGCGGCGGCAGCGCGGGCAACCGCCGGCGCAATGCGCAGGATGAGGCGCGGATCGAAGGGCGATGGGATGAGATAGTTCGGGCCGAAGACCGGCGTTTCGCCGCTATAGGCCTTTGCGGCCACCTCGGAGACTTCCTCACGCGCGAGTTCGGCGATGGCCTGCACGGCGGCCATCTTCATTTCCTCGTTGATGGTGGTTGCGCCGCAATCCAGCGCGCCGCGGAAGATATAGGGGAAGCAGAGAACGTTGTTGACCTGGTTCGGGAAATCCGAACGGCCGGTGCAGATCATCGCATCCGGACGGGCCGCACGCGCCGCCTCCGGCATGATTTCCGGATTGGGGTTGGCAAGTGCGAGGATCAGCGGGTTTTCCGCCATGCGCTCCAGCAGTTCCGGCTTCAGCACGCCAGCGGCCGAAAGGCCGAGAAAGACATCCGCGCCGTCGATGGTTTCGGAGAGAACGCGTTTGTCGGTCTTTTGGGCGTAAACTTCCTTCCACTCGTCCATCAGCGTGTTACGGCCGTCATAAACGAGGCCTTCGATGTCGTGGACCCAGATGTTTTCTTTCTTCGCGCCCATGGCGACGAGGAGGTTGAGGCAGGCAAGGGCTGCCGCACCTGCACCCGAGGCGACGATCTTGACGCTCGAGAGCGATTTTCCGGCGAGTTCCAGCGCATTGGTGACGGCGGCGGCGACGATGATCGCGGTGCCGTGCTGGTCATCGTGGAAGACCGGGATGTTCATCTTTTCGCGCAGCTGGCGTTCCACCTCGAAACATTCCGGCGCCTTGATGTCCTCAAGGTTGATGCCGCCGAAGGTGGGCTCCAGCGCTGCGATGGTGGAGACCATGTCGTTGATGCCGGGCGCATCGATTTCGATATCGAAAACGTCGATGCCGGCGAATTTCTTGAAGAGGACGGCCTTGCCTTCCATCACCGGCTTGGAAGCGAGCGGGCCGATATTGCCGAGGCCGAGCACCGCCGTGCCGTTGGAAATGACGGCGACGAGGTTGGCGCGGGCGGTATATTCCGCCGCCGTTTCCGGATTTTCATGGATGGCGAGGCAGGGGGCGGCAACACCCGGCGAATAGGCCAGCGCCAGATCGCGCTGGTTGCCGAGCGGCTTGGTGGCCTGGATTTCCAGCTTGCCGGGGCGCGGATAGCGGTGGAAAAAGAGCGCCTGTTCCTCGATGTCGGCCTTTGCCGTGTTGGCGGGCGTGTTGTTCTTATCGTGAGAGGTCATTCTTCCACCGTCATGTCTGGTTCAATTCCGGACCCCTGAATACAACAAACTTCCCTGTGGTACAGCCGTTATTTGACCGCACCTTATGCAAATGCGGCCATGGCTTATTCGCGTTTTCGTGAAGGCTTTCGTCATATTCCCTATAAAAACCGGCGTCTGTCATGTTGCTGAAACACGAGTCTGGTTCTGAGAGGTAAGAAAGCCGCAGGGACGCAACCGAACAGGGGGATGAAATCCGTGGCCGGTCAAATCGAAACCAGACAGTTCAGAACGCTTTTCATTTCGGATGTTCATCTTGGCTCCAAGGCGGCCAAGACGGATTATCTGCTCGACTTCCTGAAATATCACGAGGCCGAGACGATCATTCTCGTCGGTGACATCGTCGACGGCTGGCGCCTGCGCCGCAGCTGGTACTGGCCGCAGGGCTGCAACGACGTGGTGCAGAAGCTTTTGCGCAAGGCCCGCAAGGGAACGCGCATCGTCTACATTCCCGGCAATCACGATGAATTCCTGCGGGAGTTTCCCGGCATGCATTTCGGCGGCATCGAAGTGGCCGAGCGCATGATCCATGAGGCCGCCGACGGCAAGAAGTACCTCATCATCCATGGCGACGAGTTCGACGTGGTGGTGCGCAACGCCCGTCTGCTCGCCTATCTCGGCGACTGGGCCTATGACGCGGCGATTGCGCTCAACATCGCCATTGCCGCCGTGCGCCGCCGCATCGGCCTGCCTTACTGGTCGTTTTCGGCCTGGGCCAAGCTGCAGGTCAAGCACGCGGTCAACTTCATCGGCGAATTCCAGCGCGTGGTGGCCGAAGAGGCGCGCCGCAACAATGTCGACGGCGTCATCTGCGGCCACATTCACCATGCTGTCATGGAAGACATGGACGGCATCCGCTACATCAACACCGGTGACTGGGTGGAAAGCTGCACGGCGATTGCCGAAAACGCCGATGGCAGCTTCGAGCTGATCACCTGGATGCAGACGAGCGACGTTACCGCCGAACAGGCATCGGACGAGATGGAGCCGGTGGATATTCCGGGGCTGATTGGGAAGCACGCGGCCTGAGTTGGGTGCTGCTTGATGGCGGCGGCAAAGCTGGTGGTCGTCTTCATGCGATGTTGCAAGAGCCATTTTGACGGTCGGCGCGGTGCATTCGCGCGAAACTCGAACGTCAATCGCTATCCTCAAAATTTCGTTAGGACTGCGTTCTTCATAGACGAGCCTCGACTAGCTCATATGGAGCAAGCGGATGCCGCTTGTTTCTTCTCCCCGCCGGGGAGAAGTCCGCGGCAGCGGGATGAGGGGGCGAGCTCTCCGTATACCGCTAGCGTTGCCCCCTCATCCGACCCTTCGGGCCACCTTCTCCCCGGCGGGGAGAAGAAACAAGCGGCGAGGTTGCGCCTTATCGTATTTCTCTGCCTTCAATATCCACGACTTAACCCCACAGTTCCGGCCGTGCCGGATAAACCAGCGAACCCTCATAAACCAGCCCCGGCTCACGATCCTGCGCCAGCAGCAGCGGTCCGTCGAGATCGGCAAAGGCCGTGCCCTGCGCCGCCAGCACGGCGGGCGCCATGCCGAGCGAGGTGCCGAGCATGCAGCCGACCATGATGGTGAAGCCGAGCCTTTCGGCCTCGGCCTTCATGACGAGCGCTTCGGTCAGGCCGCCGGTCTTGTCGAGCTTGATGTTGATCGCATCGTAACGGTCGCGCAGGGCGGCGAGGTCGCGGGTGGAATGCACGCTTTCATCGGCGCAGATCAGCACCGGATGGTCGATGCGGGCGAGGATGTCATCCTTGCCGGCGGGTAGCGGCTGCTCGATCAGCGATATCTTCAGCTCTGCCGCAAGCCGCAGATAATATTCGATATTATAATCGTTCCAGCCCTCATTGGCGTCGATGATGATGCGCGCTTCGGGTGCGGCGGCGCGCACGGCCCTTAGACGCGCTTCGTCATCCGCCGTGCCGGTCTTGATCTTCAGCAGCGGGCGGCCTGCGTTTTCCGCCGTTTTCGCGGCCATGGTCTCGGGGTCGGCAAGTGAGATGGTGTAGGCGGTGACGAGCGGCTTTGCCGCCTGTCCAAGGATGCGCTCGGCAACGGTTTTGCCGCTGATCTTGGCTTCGAGGTCCCACAGCGCGCAATCGACCGCATTGCGGGCGGCACCGGGTTGCATCGCCTGCTGTAGTTCCTGCCGTGTCACGCCGCCGGCGATCCGCTCCGCCATCGCCTCGATATCGGCGATGACGCCGTCGATGCTTTCGCCATAACGCGGATAGGGCACACATTCGCCAATGCCAACGAAGGAACCATCGCGGATGGTGCACGTTACGACATCCGCATGCGTGCGGGTGCCGCGTGAAATGGTGAAGCTGCCGGCGACGGGAAAACGTTCCGTTGTGGCTTGAAGGTAACGGGGCATGTTTTTTCACTTCCGATTGGGCGGCAAAAGACACATGACGCCAAATTTATCACGAATTGTCGGCCGTCACTGTGGCCTGCCGGAGGCCAAAACGTTATGAAACCTTTAAGAATCTCGTGACGGCTGCACTCGCTCGGAGCATTATGCAAGAACAGGACACACGGCAACAGGCGAACCGGGCCGCAATCACCGAAGACGACAGCGTCTCCGGCGGCGGCTTGCGTTTTGTCATGAGCGGTTCCTGGCGTAACAGCAATCTCGCCGGTGTTTTCCCCAGTCTTGAAAAGATCGAAAAGAACAAATCCGCCGGCCCGGTGGAAATCGATCTTTCTTCCGTCGAGGCCATCGATACGACGGGCGCATGGATCATCCAGCGCCTGCGCAAGGACCTCGAGGCAAATGGCGCCACCGTCACGGTGACGGGCAATGACCGTATCGAAGAGGTCATCGGCCAGCTGCCCGAAAAGGTGGAGATGGAGGGCGAAGCCGCTGCGAAGGTGGGGCTCGCCGAGCGTATTTTTGCGCCCATCGGCAAGGCCGTCATTCAGAACGGCGCGGATTTCCTGGCGGGCATGTATATTCTCGGCTCGGCCGTGCGCGGCGCGCAGATGAAGCTCGGGCGCGGGCGCGGCGTCTCGCCGGCGGCGATCGTCAACCAGATCGACCATATGGGCGTGCGCGCCGTCCCGATCATCATGCTGATGTCGTTCCTGATCGGTGCGATCATCGCCCAGCAGGGCGCGTTCCAGCTCCGTTATTTTGGTGCGGAAGTCTTTGTTGTCGATCTGGTCGGCATTCTGCAATTGCGCGAAATCGGTGTGCTTCTGACCGCGATCATGATCGCCGGCCGTTCCGGCAGTGCGATCACGGCGGAAATCGGCTCGATGAAGATGCGCGAGGAGATCGACGCGCTGAAGGTGATCGGTCTCAACCCGGTCGGCGTGCTGGTGTTTCCGCGGCTGGTGGCGCTCACCATCGCGTTGCCGCTTTTGACCATTCTTGCCAACTTCGCAGCGCTTTTCGGTGCGGCCATCGTGGCGCTGCTTTATTCCGGCATCACGTTTGAGGTGTTCCTGTCGCGCCTGCATGGCGCGGTCGAGGAATCGACCATTGCGGCGGGCATGATCAAGGCGCCGTTCATGGCGCTCATCATCGGCATCGTAGCGGCCGTTGAAGGCATGAAGGTGGGCGGTTCGGCCGAATCGCTCGGCCAGCACGTCACCTCCTCGGTGGTGAAGTCGATCTTCGTTGTCATTCTGGTGGATGGTCTTTTCGCCATCTTCTATGCAGCCATCGATTTCTAGGGAGGGCGCGTTGGAGAAACTGGACCAGAAACCGCAGGAGACCAGAACCGGGAAAGACGGGCGCGAGGTGGTGCTTTCCGTCGAGGGCGTGACGGTCGGCTTCAATGGCCGCAACGTGCTCGAAAATCTCGACCTCGATGTCTTTCGCGGTGAAATCCTCGGCTTCATCGGCCCCTCCGGTGCCGGCAAATCCGTGTTGATGCGCGCGATCTTGCGGCTTCTGCCACGGCAGGCGGGTGCGATCCGCATTCTCGGCACCGATTACGACAAGGCGAGCGAAGACGACCGCATGATGCTCGACCAGCGGCTCGGTGTGCTGTTCCAGCAGGGCGCGCTGTTTTCCGGCCTGACGGTGAAGGAAAACATCCAGTTGCCGATGCGCGAATATCTCGACCTGCCGAAGAAGCTTATGGACGAGCTTGCCTATCTCAAGATCGAGATGGTGGGGCTGAAGCCCGATGCGGGCGACAAGTATCCATCCGAGCTTTCCGGCGGCATGATCAAGCGCGCAGCCCTTGCCCGGGCGCTGTCGCTCGATCCCGACCTCGTTTTCCTCGATGAGCCGACGTCTGGCCTCGATCCCATCGGGGCGGCGGAATTTGATATGCTGATTGCGCGCTTGCGCGATTCGCTCGGCCTGACCGTCTATATGGTGACGCACGACCTCGACAGTCTCTTCTCCGTCTGTGACCGCATTGCGGTGCTGGGCCAGAAGAAAGTGCTGGTGGAAGGGACATTGCAGGACATGTTCGCCTGCGACGACCCGTGGGTGCAGTCCTATTTCCGCGGCAAACGGGCGCGCTCTGTCGTTCTTCCGGACGGCAGACACGAAAATCCGGTGGAGTAACAGGAAGCATGGAAACCAAGGCGAACTACACCATAGTCGGAATTTTCACGCTGATCGTGATCGCCGCCGCATTCGGCTTCGTTTACTGGATGGCGGAATTCGGTCGTGGCGGCCCGACGGCCCAGCTTGTCGTGCGTATTCCTGGCTCCGCAAACGGTCTTTCCGTCGGTTCTCCCGTGCGCTTCAACGGTATTCCTGTCGGTACGGTGCGCGGCCTTGCCATCGATCGCGACGACCCGGCCTATTCCATAGCCTTTACCGAAGTGCAGGCCGATGCCCCGGTTTTCCCGTCGACGCGCGCCGTGCTTGAAATCCAGGGCCTGACGGGCGCTGCCTATATCGAGCTTTCCGGCGGCAACAAGGATGGCGAGCGCATTCTGCAGAAAGCCGTGGAAAGCGGCGTTCCCGCCGAGTTGACGGCCGATCTTTCCAGCGTCACCAACCTGCTTGCCACCGCAGACAAGATCCTGAAGCGTGCGGACGGCGCAATCGGCGAATTGCAGGGCTTCGTACAGGACGCGCGTGGCCCGCTGACGCAGACGGTTCGCAATGCTGAGAAATTTTCCGATGCGCTGGCGGCCAATTCCGACGGCATCAAGAATTTCATTGCGAGCCTCAGTTCGCTTTCCACCACCGTGCAGTCGGTCTCGGTGCGTCTCGACGGCACGCTGACGGCCATCGAGGATCTGGTGAAGGCGGTGGATGCCGGCAAGATCGATTCCATCCTGTCGAATGTCGACAAGGTGACGAAGGATGTCGCTTCCGCTTCCAGCGATATTCAGGGCATCATGGAAACCGTGCAGAGCACGGCGCGCAATTTCGAGGCGGCGAGCACGGAAGTGCAGACCGTGGTGAAGCGCGCGGATGAGCTTCTGGCTTCCGTCGATCCGGCCAAGGTTGGCACCGTGGTTGATGACGTTTCCTCTGCGACCGCCGATGCGCGCGATGCTGTGGCGAACTTCAAACGGATTGCCGATGATGTCGGCGCTCGTCGCGCCGATATCGACCAGGCGGTTTCCGATTTCACCGAAATGGGCCGCAAGCTGAACCTCGCCTCCAGCCGTGTCGATGGCATTCTGGCCAAGGTGGACGGGATGCTCGGCACCGATGACGCCAATTCGCTGTTTGCCAAGGCACGCGAAACGCTGACCTCCTTCAAGGCGGTGGCGGACAATCTCAATGCCCGCATCGGGCCGATTGCCGACAATCTGACCCGTTTCTCCAGCTCGGGCCTGAAGGATTTCCAGGCGCTGATCGGCAGCACGCGGGTCACGGTCGACAATCTCAACAATGCCATCACCAATATCGACCGCGATCCGCAGCGGTTGATTTTCGGCGGCGAAACCGTGAAACAATATGATGGCAGAACAAGGCGCTAAGAGGGGTATGGGCCAATGACACGATCGATGAACGGCCGTCAGCGCCGCGCCCTCATTCTGGCTCCGCTGTTTGCCGCCTTGATGGCGGGCTGCGCGGGTGCGCCGAAGAACGATACTTTCGATCTCTCCGTTTCTTCGGCGGCGGTGGTGCAGGGACCTTCGCTGAAAAGCCGGCAATTGCTGATCGCCGATCCGACCGCCCTGAAGGCGCTCGACAGCGAAAACATCGTGGTGCGCCTTTCCGGCTCGGAGGTGCAATATCTCGGCAACTCGCAATGGAGCGACCGCCTGCCGCGCATGGTGCAATCCAAGCTCGTGGAAGCCTTCGAGGATACCGGCAAGCTCGGCGGCGTCGGTCGGCCGGGGCAGGGGCTGGCAATCGACTATCAGGTCGTGACCGATATTCGCGCTTTCGAAATCGATACGGCGAAGAATATCGCCAATATCGAAATATCGGTGAAGCTGCTGAACGACCGCAACGGCACGGTGAAGGCGCAGGAAGTGTTCCGCGCCAGCGCCCGTGTCAGCGGTTCCGGCAACGCCAATTTCGTGAAGGCGCTGGATCAGGCCTTTGCCGCCGCCACGCGCGACATCGTGGCCTGGACGCTGAAATCGCTTTAAGCGTTCGGTGTCATTGCCGTCACAGGAAACCGCTTTATGTTCGCGTAGCGCCGGTCACCGATCGGCCTATTATGCATAATGGTCTCGATCCGTGAGTTGGTGATGCGATTTCTGCTGCTGCTTTGCCTTATGTTTTCCGCCCTGTCTGGAACGGGCGCCGCCATGGCGGCCGGTCTCCGGCTGATCGACATTCCAGCCGCGAACGGCAAAGCCGCCATGAAGGCTGCGGTATGGTCGCCCTGCGCGGCCGCGCCGGAAGAGGTCAGGATCGGTCCCTTCATTTTGCCCGCCGTGCGCGATTGCCCTGTTCCTGAAGGGAAATATCCGCTCATCGTCATCTCCCATGGCTTTGGCGGCACCTATTTCAGCCATCGGGACACGGCGGCGGCGCTGGCGGATGCCGGCTTCATTGTTGCGGCTATCAATCACCCCGGAGACAATGCGCTTGAAATGAAAAAGGCCGGCGAGCTTTCCGCGCTGACGGGCCGGCCGGCGGATATTGCCCGGTTGCTCGATCATCTGCTTGAAGGTTTTAGCGAAGCCGGTTCCATCGATGCCGGGCGGATCGGCGTCTTCGGATTTTCGCGCGGCGGTTATACCGCGCTGGTGCTTGCTGGCGGCACGCCTGATTTTGCCAATGCCGGGCTGCCCTGTCCCGACCCGCAGGCGCCGATTTGCACGCAGATGCGGCAGAAGACGACGTTGCCGCAGCATGGCGGTCAGGATGCGAGGATAAGGGCTGTGGTTGCCGCCGACCCGTTGAATGCCTTTCCCGGCGCGGGCGACCTGAAGAATATCACGATCCCCATCCAGCTCTGGAGTTCGGAACGCGGCGGCGATGGTGTCGCGCCGCGGGATGTTGCGAGGCTGCGCGACGATCTGCCGGTGAAGCCGGACTATCGGATGGTAAAAGGGGCGGGGCACTTTTCCTTTATCGCCCCTTGCCCCGCCGAGATGGAAAAGGCCGTGCCCCAGATTTGCAGCGATGCGGCGGGTTTCGACCGGGCGGGGTTTCACCGCAGCTTCAACGCCGAGGTGGTCAGCTTCTTCAAGGCGTCGCTGCGCTGACGTTATTCCTTTCCGCGCCGGTCAGGCGGCATCCTGCTGCGACTTCCATTCCGGCAGGGGGAAAACCCGGTCGTAGCTCCAGTTGAAGACAAAAGCATAGACCACGTAAAACAGAGCAAACGAGATATCCATCACCAGCGCGTGGGCAAGGCTGATATTCAGATACCAGGCGATGAAGGGCATCAGCACGATCAGGAGGCCCAGTTCGAACAGCACGGCATGGGCGACCCGAAGGGCGGGCGTCTTCAGCGTCGTGCCTTTCAGCCGCTGCATGACGTGGTCGAAACCGAGATTGTAGACATAGTTCCAGACCGTCGCCAGCGTGGCGCTGACAATGCCGACAATGCCGATATCTTCCATCGGTATGCCAAACAGCAGCGCACCCAGCGGAATGATGAGCAGCAGGCCGATGATTTCGAAGCTGAGAGCGTGGCGGATACGATCTTGCAGGGAACGCATTTCATTCTCCGGTATGTGACCGGGCCGTCCCGCATGCTGTCGCCAAAGTGGCCGAGGTCGTCCTCGCGCTGAGGCATATAGAGGTTTTGGGCGAATTTTTCAAGCACTGCGCATTTGGGGCCTCGGATATGGCTGGAAGGTCGCCGCTTGTTTCTTCTCCCCGCCGGGGAGAAGTCCGCGGCAGCGGGATGAGGGGGCAAGGGTCGTGAGATACGGCAGCCTTGCCCCCTCATCCGACCCTTCGGGCCACCTTCTCCCCGGCGGGGAGAAGAAACACGCGGCAGCACCTTGTCTTCTCGCTTGACCGTTGTTTCGCGTGAGCGCGGAACAAGACCGGCGCATTTTCGTTATTGCTTATGGAAGGAGGCGTGCCATGCAGCAGAATTCCTGTGAGGGGAGAACGATAAAGGCCGCCAACACGGCGAAGGTTTCGACTTACACGCCAAGCCTCATTTCCCTTAAGGGAAGTTATGTGGCGATGATATTTCGCAGACCGCTTTGCCGAAATCCGCTGGATGTGCGGAAGAAATAAGGGCAACGGCATTTGCCTGTTGCCTGCCCCCGCACATTGATGACGACGACTGCCGAAATGATGATGAGCTTTAGATGTCTCTAAAGTGTGATTTTCAATCCGGCCCGTCTCCACCTAGACTGGAGATCGCCACCAGAGCGAAGGGAGAATGACATGAAATCAGTTCTCATTATCGCCGCTGTCTTTGGTTTTTCCGCCAGTGCAGCGCTTGCGGAATGCGCAGGTCATCAACAGATCAACGCTTCCGTTCCTGCCGTAGATCGTGAATTCAAAACCGCAAGCATCGTTCCGCCGACAGATCCGGTGGAAAAGCCAGTCGTCATCCTGAAAAAGACCGACCGCCTTCCTGCGACGGTTGCGACGACCGGTGAACCAGAAGCCGCAATGCAACGCATGCAATAAACAGGAACAATAACCTCTTCATTCTAAAAATCCCGTGCGTGAGGTGATCCGCACGGGATTTTGCTTTCAGGAGGAAAGGCGGGGCAGCCTTCGCTTTGACAGCGCCTCGCTTGCCAGTTCTTTGCATCGGCGACTAGAGCATTTCCAGTAAAAGTGCGAAGCGGTTTTACGTCCGGAAAATGCGTAAAAACAAAGAGGTAGAGCACGTCCACCGATTCCGTTTAAACCGGGCGTGCTCTAGCTATCGAGTTTCAGCGACAGCTGTTTTGGCCCTTCGTTCTTTTTGAGCACGTAAAGCGGCCGGGTGATGATGACTTCCGTTCGCCGTTGCAGTTCGCGCCGCCGCTCGAGCGCGCGTTCGCGCATATCGCGGGAGCGGGCGACAACGGAGAGGGCATTTTCTATGGCTGCGTCTGCTGTGTTCATCGCTGACCTCCATAATGTTCACTTTATGTTCTCATTATTGGTGGCTTGTGTCAACACTATGGCAGGGTTGCCGGCAGGCGGTTTGGCGCCCGGCGCGATGAATGGACGGGCGCGCGACAGGCTGCGTCGGCGTGCCGCGCGGGATCGGCTTTGCCCACACGTCGACCTTCACAGCACGAACCTGTTCCGGCAGTGTCGACAGGGACACTCCGGACCTGCTGTGTTGATTTTTGCGATGATGTTTCGATGACGCCGGCGCTGATCCGTCCGGCTCAGGGAGGGTATCAGGAGAGGGGGCGTTGATCCGGCGCGGGAACGCCGCCGGCGGACAATAGATCGGTGAGATGCTCGCTGGCGAGCGCGACGATGGCAAGGGCGGCCTGCTGGCGGTTCCAGCCGGCATGTTCCGCTTTTTCGATCAGCCCGTGAATGGAAGGTTCCAGCGCGAACTGGCACTCGGCCTGATAGTCCATGGTGTCGATCGAAAGCGACGGGGAATTGATTGCGGCCCGCATCCTTTGGTCTCCCTGTTTTCCGTCATGTCCACATACGCGAGACGCAAATCGGAACATGCACATTCAGAGGCCGGTGATATCGGGTATGCTCATGAGGCCCGCATATCACTGGCAGCGAATCCCCCAGCAGGCGGACGTTAGCGGCAAGTCTTGATCGCTGTCAACGCGTGCGCGGCGGCGATGACGTCGCCATCTCCGTTTTCAGAGCCTTCCGTTCCGGAAAGGCTTTCGCCGCCAGATCAGCAGCGCCATCACATAAAGCGCAAAAAGCACGAACCATGTGACGGGCAGCACCATGAAAAGCGCCGCATAAGCGCAATTTCCCTCAAAACAGGAGCCGAGAAATCCGGAATCGGCAAGCGCTGCCGATAATAAAAACGCACATATCCCGCTCCCGACCGCGCCGAGAATGAAAAGCAATATGTTGATGAGCAATCTCATGGTCCCGATCATAAGGACGATTGAGACAGCTTTGGGGAAACGGGCGGTGCCGCAACGAGATTCCTGTCTCTTGAGGATATCGTTGCCGGCGGCAGGGATGGCAATGCGAAAGTGAGGGGCCGCATCGGCACAAGCGATCATGCGATGCTTTAATTTAGCACCGCAACGTCTTGTCATTTCAGGAAGAATTTGGTGGGTGATGTAGGGCTCGAACCTACGACCCGCTGATTAAGAGTCAGCTGCTCTACCAACTGAGCTAATCACCCGACCGGCACCGTGTGGCGGTGTGAGGGGGCGTATAAAGGGGAAGTTTGGGCTTGTCCAGCGCGGAAATGAAATTTCTTCGATTTTTGTGACGAAAAAATTTCAGTCGCGCTGGAAAAGTCTGGAAATCCGGGGTTTTACGGATTTTTCCTTTTATTCATCCGCGCCTGAAAGCCCGGCCGATAAGGATGAGGATGCAGGCGCCGATGAAGCCGGCGATGAGATAACCGAGCCAACCCGTCAAAACGATTCCAAATACCGAAAGGATGGCGTTGGCGACGATCGCGCCGACGATTCCAAGAAGGATGTTCATGAAAACACCCATATTGCTTTTCATGAATTGTTCGGCGAGCCACCCGGCGACACCACCGATGATGATGGCTGCGATCCAGCCAATGCCAGCAGATTCCATGATTTCCTCCCATGTTGCTGCATCATCAAAGGTGATGATTCTTGTGGTGAAAAGCAAGGCAAACTCCTGAAAACCTCGCTTTATGCGGGTGGTTTTCCGCGCTGCAGGCGCTAAAAAGCCTGATGCGGCGCAAAGAGACGAAAGGCATGGATGTGCGGTTGATGTTCGGCGGATTGATGGACGGCAGAAGGGTGTTCGACGGCCTGGCGCCGGATCGGCGGCAAAGGAGCGCCATGGCGGCGATAATGGCCATGGTGCTTTTTCTGGCTGGCGGTCTCTTGTCGGCAATGCCGGCGGCGGCGCAGGGGGAAACAACATCGCCCGCCCCGGTGGCGATCCAGGCCTCGACCGTCGAACAGGCGAGGGCGGAGCTGGAGAAATGGAAGGCCGATGTCGCGGCGATCGCCAAACAGGTGGAAGCGGGCGGCAGCGACGATGTGCAGCTTGTGGACCTGAAGGGCCGCGCCGACACAATCGCCGCCGATGCCGCCGCCGCCAACACCAAGCTGCGCACCCGTCTCGACCAGATCAAGACCCGGCTGGATGCGCTGGGTGCGGCGCCTGCGGACGACCAGCCGCCGGAAGCCAGCATGGTGACGGAGGAGCGAAACCGGCTGACGGCGGAACGGGCCGAGGTGAATGCGATTGCCGGCGAGGTGGAGAGCACGGCCACCAATGCCGCGCAGATTTCCAATAACATCACCGCCGTTCGCCGGGCGCTTTTCGCCGCCACCCTGTTCAAGCGCACGGAAGTTTCGGCGCAGACGCTGGGTGATGCCTCCTCCGCCTTTCTGACCGAATTGACCAACCTCAACAACGCTTTCAGCAGTTGGGCGAGTTTCGTCTGGAATTACAAGCGCCTGCCGATGTTCGGGGCGGTGACGCTGTCGATCATGGCCGCCCTGCTGTTTCTCGTGGGCGGTTACCGCTTTTTCGGCAGCCGCATGGATCGGCGGGCCTTTACGGGCGAGCCTTCTTATCTGAGACGGCTTTCGGTGGCCTTCTGGTCGACCATGGTGCAGTCGCTGTCGCTTTTCCTGTTTCTCGTCACCTCCGCCTTCTTCCTCGATAATTTCAACGTGCTGCGGTCAGACATCGCGCCGATCCTGTTCGGGGCGATGGCGATCACCGGTTTCGTTTATTTCGTCTCGCGGCTGAGCTATGCGATCTTTGCGCCGACGCAGCCGGAATGGCGCCTTCTGAAGGTGTCCAACAAGGGCGCGCACACGCTGTCCTCGGCGGTGCTGCTGATGGCGCTCGTCAACGGGCTCGACTACCTGCTCGGCACGATCAGCGAGACGCTTTATTCACCGCTGATCGTCACGGTTGCCAAGAGTTTCCTCGCCTCGATCATCATCGGCCTCATTCTGCTGACCGTATCGTTCCTGCGGCCGGTGATCGGCGAGGGGCAGGATTATGAGACCGGCAACCAGCGCCTGCCGCGCTGGCTCGTCATCCTGCTGCGGGTGGGCGGCCTCGTTCTCATCGGCGCCTGCCTGACGGGTTATGTCGGGCTTGCACGCTTCCTCGCCACGCAGATCGTCGCCACCGGCGCGGTGCTGGCGACGATGTATATCGGCATTCTTTCGGGCAAGGCGATTTCGCGACAGGGCGCCTTTGCGGAATCGCTTGCCGGCCGTTATCTCGCGCGGTGTTTCGGTCTCGGCGTGGTGGCGCTCGATCAGGCCGGTCTTGCCGCGGGGCTTGGCATCTATGCCGTCGCGCTTGCCTTCGGCGTGCCGCTCATCCTGTTTTCCTGGGGCTTCCAGCCGGGCGATATCGAAAGCTGGGCCTATCGCCTGTTGACCGGCATCACCGTCGGCAATGCCTCCATTTCGCTGATCGGCCTCTTCGGCGGCGTCCTCGTTTTCGCCATCGGTTACATCATCACCCGCTGGTTCCAGAAGTGGCTGGACAATAACGTCATGGCGCGCGGCCAGGTGGATGCCGGGGTGCGCAACTCGGTCAAGACCGGTATCGGTTATCTCGGTATCGCGGTGGCGGCCATCTTCGGCGTGTCTTCGGCCGGTCTCAACCTCTCCAGCCTAGCGCTGGTGGCGTCGGCCCTTTCGGTCGGTATCGGTTTCGGCCTGCAGAACATCGTCTCCAACTTCGTCTCCGGCCTCATCCTGCTGGTCGAACGCCCCTTCAAGGTGGGAGACTGGGTGGTGACAGGCACGACGGAAGGCACCGTCAAGCGGCTTTCCGTGCGCGCCACCGAAATCGAAACCTTCCGCGGCCAGTCGATCATCGTGCCGAATTCGGAGTTCATCAATTCCTCGGTCGGCAACTGGACACACCGCAACCGCATCATGCGCGCGGAAATTCCCGTTTCCGTCTCTTACGATTCCGATCCGCAGAAAGTAATGGATATTCTGCTGGAACTCGTGCGCGCCCAGCCGCCGGTGCTGCGCAATCCCGAGCCGCATGTGGAGTTCCTGCGCTTCGGCGATTTTTCGCTGGATTTCGAACTGCGTTTCCACCTTGCCGATCTCTCCAACGGGCTTGGCGTGAAAAACGCGCTCCGTATCGCAATCCTCCAGCGCTTCCGGGAGGAGGGGATCGACATCCCGTTCCCGCAGCGCAACCTCAACATCCACGTGGAAGGCGACGCCAACCCGCAGATGCTGGCGGCGCTGCTTTCGGAGGAGGGCGACAAGGCGGTGGTGGCCCATACGGGCGCGGCAACGGCAGAGAAAGAGGCATCGAAGAGCGAGAAGCCGACCGAGCCGAAGGATCAACCCGGCGCGAAAGCGTAGATCGCTGTTGCTTGTGGACGTCGAGTTCCGGGCAGCGGGACGAGGGGGCTAGGGTAGACGTATTTGGAGAGCTTGTCCCCTCATCCGACCCTTCGGGCCACCTTCTTCCCGGCGGGGAGAAGAAACGAGCGGCAAAGCTGTGCTGCATTCATCCGGCGTGCTCCGCAATTTCTTCCCTGTCGCAGCACCCTATGGCCATGTCGCAATCAGGCGGCTGAACAACCCGCAAGCGCTTCATATTCCTCCCATCCAATGTCGGCGGAATAAGGCAAGGCCGGCGCTTTTCAGGGGTTCTGTAAATGAAGACACATGCACGGGCGGTGGTGATCGGTGGCGGCGTCGTTGGCGTTTCGACGCTTTATCATCTTGCCAAGAAGGGCTGGAGCGACAGCGTTCTCATCGAGCGCAAGGAGCTGACCTCGGGTTCCACCTGGCATGCGGCCGGGCTTCTGCCGCTGTTCAACATGAGCTATTCGGTTGGCCAGATCCACAAATATTCCGTGAAGTTCTATGAGGAACTTCAGGAAGAGACCGGCATGAATGTCGGCTTCTCCAAGGTTTCGAATATCCGTCTCGCCCGCACCAAGGATCGCTGGGACGAATATATGTATTATGCCGGCATCGCCGAGACCATCGGCGTGCGCGTCAACATGCTGACGCCGGAGCAGGTGAAGGAAATCTGGCCGCTGTGCGAGACGGACGGTCTGCTCGGCGCCATCCAGCATCCCGATGACGGTTATATCCAGCCTGCCGATCTGACGCAGGCGCTCGCCAAGGGCGCGCGTGATCGTGGCGCCACGATCTATCGCAACACCACCGTCACCGCCATCGAGCAGCTGGAAGACGGTCACTGGAAGGTGACGACGGACAAGGGCGAGATCATCGCCGAGCATATCATCTCCTGCACGGGCTCCTTTGCCCGAAAGACCGGCGAGATGGTCGGCATCAACATTCCGGTCATTCCGGTCGAGCATCAATATATCGTCACCGAGCCGCACCCGGCCATTCAGGAGCGCCGCCGCCAGGGCCTGCCGGAAATGGGCGTGCTGCGCGAATCCGACTCCGCCTGGTACATGCGTGAGGAAGCGGGCGGCCTGATCCTCGGCCCGTATGAAGTCGGCGCGCCGGTCTGTTATGTCGACGGTCCCTCCGATGACAGCGAATATGAGCTGTTCCAGGAAGAACTCGACCGCCTGATGCCGCATATCGAGACCGCCATGGTGCGCGTTCCGGCCTTTGGCGAAGTGGGCATCAAGAAAGTCTATAACGGCGCTATCGCTTATACGCCTGACGGCAACCCGATTGTCGGCCCGGCACCGGGCCTGAAGAATTTCTGGCTGAACGAAGGCCATTCCTTCGGCATCACCGCTGCCGGCGGTGCTGGCTGGCAGCTGGCCGAATGGATCGTCGATGGCGAGCCGACGCTCGACCTGATGGGTGTCGACCCGCGCCGCTTCGGGCCTTACGCAACGGAAGGTTACCTCATCGCCAAGAACGAGGAAGCCTATGCCAACGTCTTTACCATGCATTATCCGGATGAGGAGCGCTCCGCCGCCCGCCCGCTGAAGACGACGCCGGTTTATGACCGCCTGAAGAAGCTCGGCGGCGTGTTCGGCTCCGTTTATGGCTGGGAGCGCGCCAACTGGTATGCGCCGGAAGGTTATGCGCTGCGCGAGGAAGATCTCGGCGTCGGTGCGGATGTCATCACCAGCCACAACCATGCGCCGGCTTTGGATGACGGCCGTATCGTCGAGAAATGGTCGTTCCGCCGCTCGAACTATTTCGAACATGTCGGCAACGAGGTGAAGAATGTTCACCAGAATGTCGGCGTGCTCGATATGTCGGCCTTCGCCAAGATGGAGGTCTCCGGCCCCGGTGCGCGGGCATGGCTGGACAGCATTCTCGCCAATGCGGTGCCGAAGAAGCGTGGCCGTATCGCGCTCACCCATCTTCTGACGCCGAACGGCGGTGTGAAGGCGGAATTCACGGTCTATGAATGGGCGCCGGGCCGCTTCTACATGGTTTCGGCCGGTGGTCTCGAAGCGCATGACCATGACGTGCTGCGCCGCCTGGCGCCGACCGATGGCTCGGTTGTGCTGCAGCCGATCACCCAGAAATACGGCGTTCTGGTTCTGGCCGGTCCGAAATCACGCGATCTGTTGAAGAAGCTGACCCGCACCAGCCTTGAGAACAAGGATTTCCCCTGGCTCACCGGCAGGCAGATTTCCGTCGGCGTTGCGACGGCGCATGCGCTGCGCGTCAACTTCGTGGGCGAACTTGGCTGGGAACTGCACCACCCGATCGAGATGCAGAACTATATCTTCGACCGGCTGATGGAAGCGGGCGCCGAATTCGGCATCAAGCCCTTCGGTATCCGCGCCATGGTGTCGATGTCGCTCGAAAAATCCTACCGCAACATGGGACGCGAGCTTTCGGTCGAATATAACGCCTATGAATCCGGTCTCGACCGCTTCCTGCGCCCGGAGAAAAGCTTCATCGGCCGCGATGCGCTTGTGGCCTATAAAGAGGCTGGGGTGAAGTGGGTGTTCTCGACGCTCACCGTGTCAGGCAATACGGATGTCGATGCGCGCGGTTCGGAGGCAATCGTCGATGAAAGCGGCGCGCTTGCGGGCCGCGTGACGAGCGGCGGCTTCGGCTGGCGTCTCGGCAAATCCATCGCGCTCGCCATGCTCAAACCGGAATATGCGGCCGTGGGCACCAAGCTGAAGATCCGCATTCTCGGTACGTCCTATGATGCCGAAGTGGTGGAAGAAAGCCCGTTCGACACGGACAATGCGCTTCTGCGCGCCTGAGACAGAATATCCCCTCCCAAAGTCGGAATACGGCCCCTCGTGGGCCGTATTTCCGTTTAGGTAAGCATGTGCTCAACTGGCTTTCCGGCAAAAGTGTTATTAATCATTCTGAAAAATGAGCCTGCTATCTTTCCCTGACATACGATGGGGGATCGGGGCAGAATGAATTTTCTAGGCATTACGGGCATGCAATATTCTGGCGTGCCTTTTACCAACAGCCGCATCTTGCTGGCGGAAGATACCAATGTGTTCACCCAGATGGTGAGCCTGCGCCTGAAGGAACTGCTGGGCGTTACCGTGGAAGTGTGCCGCAATTTCGAGGAATTGCAGGCCTGTTACGAGCATTCTCCCGAACCGGTGACGCTGGCGATTTCCAACATTAACCTGCCGGGGGCGGAAAAGGGCGAGGCGCTGGAATATCTGATCGACCTTTCGATCCCGACCATCGTTTTCACCAGCACTTTTCATGAGGCGACGCGCGAAACGCTGATCGCCAAGGATGTGGTCGATTATATTCTGAAGGATAATATTTTCGCCGTGGATATGCTGACGGAATCCGTCTGTCGCTTCCTCACCAATCATCGCCATCACGTGCTGATCGTCGATGACAGCCCGACGGCGCGGGCGCTGCTTTCGAGCCGCCTCAAGCGTTATAATTTTCGCGTCAGCCTGGCGGATAGCGGTGCGAAGGCGCTCGATATTCTGAAGGCCAATCCCGATATCGGTCTCGTGGTGACCGATTACAACATGCCCGATATTGACGGCTTCGAACTGACGCGGCGCATCCGCACCGTGCGCGGGTCGCATGAGCTGCGCATCATCGGGGTGTCTTCCTCCACCAACCGGCTGCTTTCGGCGCGGTTCCTGAAGGCGGGCGGCAATGATTTCATGCTGCGCCCCTTCATCGACGAGGAGTTTTATTGCCGGGTCAACCAGAACCTCGATACGCTGGTGCAGATACAGCTGGCGAAAGCGGGAGTAAGGCCGGCGGCCTGAGCCCAGGCTTTCTCGCTAAAGCTGCGATTCCAACGGCAGGAAGCGCATGATACCGGCGACGATGCGGCGGCTGATGGTGGCGTCGGGTTCGCGCCGGTATGTCCTTGTCCGCCCCTGTTCTTCCGTCATCCAGACGATGTGCCTGCCTTTGTCGATTTCCAGCTCGAAACTCATGCTGCGACGGATTTCGCCCGCGAATATCTCGTCCATGCGGGCAACCAGCGGGGCCGAGGTGAACACGACGCCCATTTCCGTATTGAGCGAGGCGGAACGCGGATCGAAATTGAGCGAACCGATATAGCCGGTCCTGCCATCGCGGGTGAAAGCCTTGGTGTGCAGGCTCGCCTGTCCCGAGCCGCGCAGGGTGAAGTTCGACTGATCCGCCTGCGCGCGCAGTTCATGCAGGCGCACCCCGCCGGAGAGAAGCGGTTTTCGATAGCGGGCATAACCGGCATGGACGGCGGCCACATCCGTCGCGGCCAGCGAATTGGTGAGGATGGCGACCGACACGCCGTTCTCGGCGAGCTGCAGAAAGATCCCCACACCCTGTTTGCCGGGAATGAAATAGGGGGAGGTGATGTGCAGGCTGTCGCTTGCCGCCTGCATCAGCGGCAGCAGGCTTTCCATCAGGAAGTTATGACCCTTGCGGCGTTTGCCCGCCGCCTTTTCCGGCGGGTCGGCGAGGATATCCGCCGCCTCGACCCAGTGCAGACGGTCCGACATCAGGAAATGGTCGCGGCCATACTGGCTTTCGACCCGCTCAAGATAGGGTTTTGCCGCTTCGCTTTTCGGCAGGGCGTCCAGCTCGCGCCGCAGCCTTGCGAGTTTGCTCGGTCTGCGCGCCAATAGCGAGCGCACGGGCACGGAAACGGCGCTGTTCCAGTAATCGTCGAAGATCTCGGTGGCGTCGGCGACGATCCTGCCGAAACCGAGAATATCGAAATCGTGGAAATTCGCCCGCTCGGCGGCGTCGAAATAGGCGTCGCCAATGTTGCGCCCGCCGACGATCACGGCCCGCCCATCTGCAATCCAGGCCTTGTTGTGCATACGCCGGTTGACGCTGCGAAAGCGCAGCACCAGTTCGATGCTTCGATGCAGAATGTTTTCCCGCGCGCGGGTGGGGTTGAACAGTCGCAACTCGATATTCGGATGGCTGTCGATGGCGTGGAAGATGCGGTCGGAGATGGAGACGCCGAGATCGTCGAGAAGCAGGCGAACGCGCACGCCGCGATCGGCGGCGGCGATGACTTCGCGCATCATCAGCCGCCCGGTCAGGTCGGCATTCCACATGTAATACATCAGATCGAGGCTGCGCCCGGCGGCACGCGCCGCCGCCACGCGCACCGCAAAGGCATCGAGGTTGGAATGCAGCAGGCAGAGCGCATTTTTCTCGTTCCAGCCGTTTCTTATCGATTGCCAGTGCCGGTCCAGCGTTGTTACGTCTTCGGCAAGGGGCAGGGCGGTGGAGGGGCGCTTGGGAATGGCCTTTTCCCGCTGTTTGCCGATGACGACAAACAGGCTCGGCCCGATGACCATGAGAAGAATGATGATGAAGACCGTAAATGCAGTCACTTGTTTTGATCGCTCCCGGCCCGAAGAGTATCAGGCGGGATGAAAACGCGCGAGGGGATAAAGCGTTCACGGCACCTCGTGCCATCAGCGTGAAAAAGGCGCATTTTCCACGTGCCGAAAGGGCTTGTGAATCACATAAGTGTGTGCTTATGTGTTTTCATGACAGAGAACGATATTTTCCGGGCGCTGGCCGATCCGACGCGCCGCGCCATTTTCGAAAAGCTGGCGGATGGCGCCATGAACGCTTCCGCCCTGCGTGAGGGGATCGAGATCAGCCAGCCGGCCATGTCGCAGCATCTTTCGGTGTTGCGCGGGGCAGGGCTGGTGGTCGAGAAGCGGCAGGGCCGTTTCGTCAATTATGAAGTGGATCCGGACGGGCTGACGCGCATTGCGGCCTGGCTCGGCAAATATCGCGCCTACTGGCCGCAGCGCATTGAGGCTCTCAAACTCCTGCTGAAGGATATGGACCAATGAACAGGCAGACACCGGAAGCGCCGAAAAACGGCATCGAGCTTGAATATGATCTGGACGAGCCGCCGCAAAAGGTCTGGCGCGCCATCAGCATTCCGGCGTTTCGTGAAAACTGGCTGCCGAAGGAGGCTTTGGCGGAGCCCGATGCGATCGATATCAAGCCCGGCGAAGAGGTTCGCTACCGGCTGCGCGAGGATAATCCGCCATTTCTGGAAAGCACCGTCACCTTCAGGATCGCGGCGAATGCCCATGGCGGCACCAGCCTGCGCATCATTCATGATCTGCCCGTCAATACCGGCCGGATGATAAAAGCCGCTGCAAACCATAACGGTTCGCCGATCAAGCTCGCCGCCTGATCCGGAACGTTCCCCGACATTTCAACGACAGGAGTTCGCCGATGCGCGAAGCGATGCAACTCGTCCCTATGGTAGTCGAACAATCGTCAAGGGGAGAAAGGTCTTTCGATATCTATTCCCGGCTGTTGCGGGAAAGGATCATCTTCCTCAACGGTGAGGTGAACGATGCGGTTTCGGCGCTGGTCTGCGCGCAATTGCTGTTTCTCGAGGCGGAAAACCCGAAGAAGCCGATCCATCTCTATATCAATTCGCCGGGCGGTGTGGTGACCAGCGGTCTCGCCATGTATGACACCATGCATTATATCCGCGCGCCGGTTCATACGCTCTGCATGGGAACGGCCCGCTCCATGGGATCGTTTCTGCTGATGGCGGGTGAACCGGGCGAGCGGAGCGCTCTTCCCAATGCCAGCATCCACATTCATCAACCGCTGGGCGGTTTTCAAGGGCAGGCTTCGGACATGCTGATCCATGCCGAAGAGATGAAGCAGACGAAGCACCGCATGACGCGGCTTTATTCCGAACATTGCAAACACAGCTATGAAAAATTCGAAGCGGCCATGGACCGGGATTTTTTCATGACGGCGGAGCAAGCTCTGGAATGGGGCCTGATCGATCGCATTCTGGGCATTCGTGAGGATGTCGCGGCATAAGGCCGGACGCTTATTCGGATTTCCTGCTGATATTGGCGCCCACAGGCAGGGCCTCCAGACTGCGCCGGTCCAATTGTGCAAGTACCTCGCCGAAACCGAAGCGGGATGTCCAGCCCAGACCCTCTGCGGCGCGGGCGGGCGAATAGATCCGGTCAATCGTTGCCGGCAGCGCCCATTCCCTTTGCGTGAAAGCGTCGGCGAGGGCCGGGGTCCGCTGCCGGAGAACGGAAGCGGCATCCTTGGCGAGGCTGTCGCAGTCATCGGCGGAAAACGGGGTGGTTGCCGATATGATATAGCGCTGGAAATCGTCTCCCGCATTGGTCAGCGCCAGCACATGGGCATCGGCGACATCGCGGATATCGACGCCGCGATGCAGCCGGTAAGCCGCCATCACGTCGGCGGGCTCCGGGAAACTTCTGGACATGCGAAGCACGCGCACGGCGAGATGTGGGCCTGCCATTCCCTCCAGCATCTGCTCGGCTTCGAGTTTGGTGCGGTGATAGATGCTTTTCGGCCGGGGCGGCGTTTCTTCATCGATGAAGGTGCAGGTTCCTTCAGAAACCGCATGTCCGTAAAGCGCCGTGGTGCTGGTGAAGACCAGCCTCGGCACGCCCGCCGCCATCGCCGCTTCCGCCACCATGCGGGTTCCCTCGACATTGATGCGCTGGAATTCCGTTTCCGGGACGATGCCGACATGCGGAGCGTGGAGCGCTGCCGTATGGATTACCGCATCCGCCTGTTCGAAAGCGGAACGTAACAGTGCTTCGTCCGCAAAATCGCCGACGATATGGGTGGTGGAGAAGGGTGAGCGATCCATGCCGGTGACATCGTGCCTGCTGGCCACCGCACTGAAAATCGCGCGGCCGACCCGACCGGAACTGCCCGTCAGCACTATCCGCATGATGTTCCGCTCCCCATCGACATATCTAATACGAGGCCCATTGAGGGGGATCGTAACCTGCCCTCATACGCGACGTCATCCTTGGGTTTGTCCCAAGGATCTAATCACGTCCAGTAAAATCGAGACGTTGCAGATGCTCGGGACAGGCCCGAGCATGACGGAAGAGAGCGTTGGGTACTTTCTCCGCAATCTGACGGCAGCTGGGCGAGCCGTCCCAAAACCCATCCGGACGATCAGATATCCAGATTATCCGCGAATGCCGCCCGTTCCTGAATGAAACGGAAGCGGGCATCGGCCTTGGTGCCCATCAGATTGTCGACGGCCTCGCGGGTGCCTTCGAAATCCACATCGTCGATCTCGACGCGTAGCAGGGTGCGCTTTTCGGGATCCATGGTGGTTTCCTTCAGCTGCTGGGCCATCATCTCGCCGAGGCCTTTGAAGCGGCCGATTTCGACCTTCTTGCCCTTGAAGACGGTTTCCATCAGCTCGGCACGGTGGGCGTCGTCGCGGGCATAGGCGCTCTTGGCACCCTGACGGATGACGTAGAGCGGTGGCACGGCAAGGTACAGGTGATTGCCACGAATGAGTTCCGGCATTTCCTGATAGAAGAAGGTGATGAGCAGCGAGGCGATATGGGCGCCGTCGACATCGGCATCGGTCATGATGATGATGCGCTCATAGCGCAAATCCTCTTCGCGATATTTTGTGCGCGTGCCGCAGCCGAGTGCCTGGATGAGATCGGCGATCTGCTGGTTGGCGGAGAGCTTTTCGCGGCTGGCGCTGCCGACGTTCAAAATCTTGCCGCGCAGCGGCAGGATGGCCTGATTGGCGCGGTTGCGAGCCTGTTTGGCCGAGCCGCCTGCCGAGTCACCCTCGACGATGAAAAGTTCGGCATTCTCCGCCGTGTTCTGGGCGCAGTCCGCGAGCTTGCCGGGCAGGCGCAGCTTGCGCACAGCGGTTTTGCGGTTGACTTCCTTTTCCTTGCGGCGGCGCAGGCGCTCTTCGGCGCGCTCGATCACCCAGTCGAGCAGCTTTGCCGCTTCGCCCGGATTGCCGGCGAGATAATGGTCGAAGGGATCGCGCAGCGCGTTCTCGACGATGCGCTGAGCCTCGACGGTTGCGAGCTTGTCCTTGGTCTGGCCGACGAATTCCGGCTCACGGATGAAAACGGAGAGCATGCCGGCGGCGGAGATCATCACGTCATCGGTGGTGATGTCCTTGGCGCGCTTGTTCTGCGTCAGATCCGCGTAATTCTTCAGGCCCTTGGTGAGCGCAATGCGGAAACCGGCCTCATGCGTGCCGCCTTCGGGCGTCGGAATGGTGTTGCAATAGGAATGGATCTGCGTGTCGCCGCCATACCACGTGACGGCCCATTCCAGCGCGCCATGGCCGCCGGTCTTTTCGGTGCGGCCGGAGAAAATCTCGCGGGTGACGGTGAATTCCTTGCCGAGCGTGGCGGCAAGATAATCCTTCAGACCGCCGGGGAAATGGAATACGGCCTTTTCGGGGATTTCGCCGCCGGCCGGCACCATGCCGGGATCGCAGCTCCAGCGGATTTCGACGCCGCCGAAGAGATAGGCTTTGGAGCGGGCCATGCGGAAAATGCGGGCCGGTTCGAACTTGGCGTGATCGCCGAAGATCTGCGGATCGGGATGGAAACGCACGCGGGTGCCGCGACGGTTGTGCACGTCGCCCAGCTCTTCCAGCGGACCGATCGGCAGGCCGCGCGAGAAACGCTGGCGGTAAAGCTTGCGGTTACGGGCCACTTCCACTTCGAGAAGATCGGACAGCGCATTGACCACGGAAACACCGACGCCGTGCAGGCCGCCCGATGTCTCATAGGCCTTGCCGTCGAATTTGCCGCCGGCATGCAGCTTGGTCATGATGACTTCGAGCGTCGACTTGCCGGGCACCTGCGGGTGGTTTTCCACCGGAATGCCGCGGCCATTGTCGGTGACCGTCAGGAAACCTTCGGCGTCGAGATGGACCTCGATGAAATTGGCGTGGCCGGCGACGGCCTCGTCCATGGAGTTGTCGATGACTTCGGCGAAGAGATGGTGCAGTGCCTTCTCATCGGTGCCGCCAATATACATGCCGGGGCGCATGCGCACCGGCTCCAGCCCTTCGAGCACGCGGATCGAGGACGCGCCGTAGTCGTCACCGGATGGTGATACGGGGGCGGGCGGCGTCACGGCCGCAACGGCTGCGGGTTTCGGCTGCACATTCGCGTTGGCGGGCACGTTGGCGGCCGCGGCCACCGGCGTCTTTGCGGCGTCCTCGTTCGTTTCCGTATCGCTGTTTCGTGCTGCCGGAAGACCGGAGAAGAGATCGTTGCTGTCGTCCATCATGTCCAAAGTTCAAAAGCGTGTGTCAGAATTTCGCCATGCGAATCATTATGCCAGTAGTGTCAATCATAACGCCAAACGCGGTTCCCGTCCGATTTGAAGTGGGTCCGTCTGGCAAACGCGGCGCATCCTATGCCACGATTGTGTCAGGGTTTCGCAACAGGAGGATTGCGCTGGCGAGGTTGCAATGGCAAGTCTCGCAGCCACGAATGAACGGTTAGCCAAGGCATGTCCACAGCTCATTTCACGTTTTGTACTCTTTTCAGCCTGACTGTTGCGGCCATGCCGGTTGCAGCCTTCGCCTCCGATGGGCCGTTGCGTCCCTTCAAGGATGAGCTGTTTTCCGTCCAGACGGTGCTTTCCACCGGCGATGGCGGCGCGTCCGAGGTGATCGATTATCAGGAAATGCGCGATATCAACGGCCGCGACGAGGTGCCGGAGCGGCGGGTGAAACGGCAATATGTCGATATGACGCCGAAGAAGGCGCAGGCGCTCGAAACCGTTTCCGTTGAGGGCAGGGCGCTTGAGGTCGGCCGCGTCGGGCCGGCGAACGGGCAGGCCTTCACGGTCATCTTCATCCATGGACGCGGCGGCGACCGGCGGCTCGGCATGAACGACTACACCTTCGGCGGCAATTTCAACCGGCTGAAAAATCTGGCCGTCGCCAATGGCGGCACCTATTATGCGCCGAGCGTGCGCTCCTTCGATGAGAACGGCGTTGCCGATATCGCGGCACTGATTGCCGATGCGGCCAAAAAATCGGGCGGCAAGCCTGTCATTTTGACCTGTGCGTCGATGGGCAGTTTCATCTGCTACGGCATCAGCCGCGACAAGGCAGCTGTCGCCAATCTCAAGGGCATGGCGATCCTCGGCGGTGCGGTCGATCCGGATTTTCCGAAAAGCGTCTTTGCCAGGACGAAGAAGCCTGTCTGGTTCACCCATGGCAGCGCCGACAAGGTCTATTCGGCGGATCAGCAGGCAAGCATCTTCCGCTCTTTGCTGAAGGCCGGCGAGCCGGCGCGGTTCACGCGGTATGAGACCGGCAGCCACGGCACACCCGTGCGCATGACCGACTGGCGGGCGGTTTTGAACTGGATTTTGAGCCGTTGAGGCGTCGATTTGGGTCAGTAACGGCAAATTTTTAGAAATTGCCCGTCGTTTTGAACCTTTCGGCCGCTTTTTTGTACCATTTGTTTCCGGCTGAGGTTAAAGGAATATCCCGGGATTTCCGGCAGTGTTTCTGTCGCGATTATGGGCCGTGATACGGCTGAGGGAAGGGGCGCCGCCACAGGCGGCCCCAAGACAAAGGGAATGGGATACGCATGACGCCGAATGTTCGACCGCTTGTTGCCGGAAACTGGAAGATGAACGGCACCCGTGCCTCGCTCGATCAGATCAAGGCCATGGCAGAGGGCGTCAAGGGCGCGCTGTCCGAAAAGGTGGACGCGCTGATCTGCCCGCCCTCGACATTGCTCTACGTGGCAACGGCGCTGTGCGATGACAGCCCGCTGATGATCGGCGGACAAGATTGCCACCAGAACGCCTCCGGCGCGCATACCGGCGATATTTCCGCCGAGATGATCGCCGACTGCTTCGGCACCCATGTCATCGTCGGTCATTCCGAGCGCCGCACCGACCATGCCGAGACCGATCATCTGGTGCGCGCCAAGGCCGTTGCCGCCCATCAGGCCGATCTTATCGCCATCGTCTGCATCGGCGAGACGGCGGATGAGCGCAAGGCGGGCCAGACGCTCGATATCCTCAAGCGCCAGCTCGCCGGCTCCCTGCCGGACGAGGCGACCGCCGAAAATACCGTCATCGCCTATGAGCCCGTCTGGGCGATCGGCACGGGTCTGACGCCCACCGTGGACGATGTGCGCGAGGCCCACGCCTTCATGCGCGACGAACTCGTCAAGCGCTTCGGCGACGCCGGCAAGACCATGCGCATCCTCTATGGCGGCTCTGTGAAGCCCGCCAATGCGCTGGAACTGATGGGCGTCGAGAACGTGGATGGCGCGCTGATCGGCGGCGCGAGCTTGAAAGCTTCAGACTTCCTGTCCATCTATGCGGCATACGAGCAACTGACGGCCTGAGACAGGTTTTCCTGTTACAGATGGCGGGAAAGGGGCTTGGAATAAGCCTTCGCCTCATGTAAAGAGCCGCGAAACCTTCTTTGTAGTGCTCCGCGCGGGGCATGGAATGGATTGTCATGCAGACCGTTTTGATTGTTATTCACCTCATGATCGTGCTGGCGCTTGTCGGCGTGGTCCTGATCCAGCGCTCCGAAGGCGGCGGCCTCGGTATCGGCGGCGGTTCGGGCTTCATGTCCGCGCGCGGAACGGCCAATGCGCTCACGCGCACCACGGCGATCCTTGCCGCGCTGTTCTTCGCGACCTCGCTCGGCCTCGGTCTCCTGACGCGCTACGAATCGCGCCCGACCGATATTCTGAACCGTATTCCGGCCACGCAGGGCCAGGGTAACGGCATTCTCGATACGCTCGGCCCGGCGACGACGCCGTCGACGCCCGCTCCGGCTGAGAATGGCGTTCCGACCAATGGTGCAGCCGCACCGGCTCAGACGACCCCGGCTCCGGCCGCTTCCGGCACGGCCGCTCCGGCCCCGGCGCAGCCCGCCGATCCGAACGCAGTTCCGACCGGTCAATAAGCCCGGTTTTGATTTAACGCTCCGGCAGGCCAAAAGCCTGCCGGTTTTCTTTTGTTCGCATTCCGGCCTGACCCATCGCAAATTCGTCAACAGCGAATTTTCGAAAGCATGAAATTTGGGCTGGCGGAATCAGAGGTAAAAAGGTATCCGGTGAATCCCATGGCGCGATATGTATTCATCACAGGCGGCGTGGTCTCCTCTCTAGGCAAGGGCATCGCCGCGGCAGCACTCGGAGCTTTGTTGCAATCCCGTGGTTATCGGGTGCGGCTTCGTAAACTCGACCCCTATCTGAACGTCGATCCCGGCACCATGAGCCCGACACAGCACGGCGAAGTGTTCGTGACGGATGACGGTGCCGAGACGGACCTCGACCTTGGCCACTACGAGCGCTTTACCGGGCGTTCGGCCACCAAGACCGACAACATCACCACCGGTCGCATCTACAAGAACATCATCGACAAGGAACGGCGCGGCGATTATCTCGGCGCAACGGTTCAGGTCATTCCGCATGTCACCAACGAGATCAAGGATTTCGTGATCGAAGGCAATGACGATTACGACTTCGTCATCTGCGAGATCGGCGGCACGGTGGGTGACATCGAGGCGATGCCGTTCATGGAAGCGATCCGTCAGCTCGGCAACGACCTGCCGCGCGGCACGGCGATCTATCTTCACCTGACGCTGATGCCCTATATTCCGGCAGCCGGCGAATTGAAGACCAAGCCGACCCAGCATTCCGTGAAGGAACTGCAGGCGCTCGGCATTCATCCCGACATTCTTCTGGTGCGTGCCGACCGGGAAATCCCGGAAGCGGAACGCCGCAAGCTTTCGCTGTTCTGCAATGTGCGTCCTTCCGCTGTCATCCAGGCGCTGGATGTGGCGAATATCTATGACGTTCCGATTGCCTACCACAAGGAAGGTCTCGATTCGGAAGTGCTGGCCGCTTTCGGCATCGAGCCTGCGCCGAAGCCGCGTCTGGAGCCATGGGAAGAGGTCTGCAACCGTATCCGTACGCCGGAAGGTGAAGTGACCATTGCGATCGTCGGCAAATATACCGGCCTCAAGGATGCCTATAAGTCGCTGATCGAAGCGCTGCATCACGGTGGTTTCGCTAACCGCGTCAAGGTCAAGCTGGAATGGATCGAGTCGGAAGTCTTCGAAAAGGAAGACCCGACGCCCTATCTCGAAAAGGTCAACGGCATTCTGGTGCCCGGCGGCTTCGGCGAGCGCGGTTCGGAAGGCAAGATCATGGCGGCGCAGTTCGCGCGTGAGCGCAACGTGCCCTATTTCGGCATCTGCTTCGGCATGCAGATGGCGGTCGTGGAAGCGGCCCGTCATCTCGCCGGCATCGAAAATGCCTCTTCGACTGAATTCGGCCCGACGTCCGAGCCGGTCGTCGGTCTGATGACCGAATGGGTGAAGGGCAACGAGCTGGAGAAGCGCTCCTCCAAGGGCGATCTCGGCGGCACGATGCGTCTCGGCGCCTACAAGGCGGCGCTGAAGAAAGACACCAAGATTGCCGAAATCTACGGCACCACGGATATTTCCGAGCGCCACCGCCACCGCTATGAGGTGAATGTGGATTACAAGGACCGGCTGGAAGAATGCGGCCTGGTCTTCTCGGGCATGTCTCCGGATGGTGTCCTGCCGGAAACGGTGGAATATCCCGATCACCCGTGGTTCATTGGCGTGCAATACCACCCGGAACTGAAGAGCCGTCCGCTCGACCCGCATCCGCTGTTCGCCAGCTTCGTGGAAGCAGCGGTGGAGCAGAGCCGGCTGGTTTGACGGTTTGCAGAATACGAAGAGGGTCGCGAAAGCGGCCCTTTTTATTGTGCATTAAAGATTGCCGCCATGAGTTTCAGATACTGACCTCTTTACACAGAGGTTTTTGGTTGTGGTCCGCTTATTCTTGAATCCACTGTGCATTGTGCGCCCAATATAATGAGACTTCGTGTCGCCCTTTTCCATAATCGAAATAGCTCACCGGCAAACCTGCCGCACGCTTGGCATCCAACGCTGCCTTTCGTTCCGACATGCATGCGTTATCAAGCATTGAAGCGACTTTTTGCGGATTTTTGTTTGAAACAAGAAACGACTTTGCGGTCCGCTGCAAGCATTTGCCTAATGCGCTCCCGGTTGACGCGACGCGGCGTATCTCTGGGGTGTTGTAGGGTCCAAGTGTATTGCACGACGCTAGAGCCATTACGGCAATCAGGATAATGCCCGTATATTTCAATGTTATCCCCGCTCAGATTGAAGTTCTGTGGAGTCTGAGCGCCATCGTCGCACCCCTCATGCCCCCCAAAAAAACAGGCCCGAAGGCCTGTTTTCATTTCAGCACGATTCAAACAGGCTTACTTCGGCCCGATCATGTTCTCCGGGCGCACATACTGGTCGAACTCCTCGTTGGTGAGGTATCCACCGCCGACGGCCTCGTCGCGCAGCGTCGTGCCGTTCTTGTGCGCGGTCTTGGCGATCTTGGCGCAGATGTCGTAGCCGAGCTTGCTGTTCAGCGCAGTGACGAGCATCAGCGAGTTTTCGACGCCCTTCCGGATGTTGTCTTCGCGGGCTTCGATGCCGACGACGCAATTGTCGGTGAAGGAGACGGCGGCGTCGCCCAGAAGCTGGACCGACTGCAGGAAGTTGTAGGCCATCATCGGATTATAGACGTTGAGCTCGAAGTGGCCCTGCGAACCGGCGAAGGAAAGCGCTGCATTGTTGCCGAAGATGTGGGCGCAGACCTGCGTCAGCGCTTCCGACTGGGTGGGGTTGACCTTGCCGGGCATGATCGACGAGCCGGGTTCGTTTTCCGGCAGCGACAATTCGCCGAGACCGGCGCGCGGGCCGGAGCCGAGGAAGCGGATGTCGTTGGCGATCTTGAAGAGCGCAGCCGCAGCCGCATTGATCGCACCGTGCGAGAAGACCATGGAATCGTGCGAGGCGAGCGCCTCGAACTTGTTCGGCGCGGTCACGAAGGGCAGGCCGGTAATCTTGGAGATTTCCTCGGCGACCTTTTCGGCGAAGCCGATGGGGGCGTTGAGGCCCGTGCCGACGGCGGTGCCGCCCTGGGCGAGCTTGGAGAGCGCGGGCAGGGTGGTTTCGATATTGGCGATGGCGGATGCGACCTGCGCGGCATAACCGGAGAATTCCTGGCCGAGCGTCAGCGGCGTTGCATCCTGCGTGTGGGTGCGGCCGATCTTGATGATCTTCTCGAACTGCTTGACCTTGGCTTCCAGCGCCTTGTGCAGGTGCTTGAGGCTCGGCAGCAGGTGATGAACGATCTCTTCCACGCAGGCGATGTGCATCGCGGTGGGGTAGGTGTCGTTCGAGGACTGGCTCATATTGACGTGGTCGTTCGGATGAACCGGCTTCTTGGCGCCCATTTCGCCGCCGAGCATCTCGATTGCGCGGTTGGAAATAACCTCATTGGCGTTCATGTTGGACTGGGTGCCGGAGCCGGTCTGCCAGACGACGAGCGGGAAATGCTCGGTCAGCTTGCCGTCGATGACTTCCTGCGCGGCGGCGATGATGGCGTCACCGACCTTGGGGTCGAGGCCTGCGAGCGCCATGTTGGCGCGGGCTGCGGCCTGCTTGACGATGCCGAGCGCGCGAACGACAGAGGCGGGCTGCTTTTCCCAGCCGATCTTGAAGTTGCCGAGCGAGCGCTGCGCCTGCGCGCCCCAATAGCGATCGGCCTGAACTTCAATGGGTCCAAATGTATCGGTTTCCGTCCGTGTGGCTGTCATCAATCTTGCCTTTTTACTCGTTTTCCTCCGCCAAAACGGCGCCTTCGCCCGCCTTGCGCGGCCGATATATAGAATCATCGCGCCGGCAATGAAAGCGCTGCAATGCAGCGGAGGCAGATATTTCCCGCCGCGCAAAAGCGATTTCGCCGTATGGCGCGGCGCGGGATGAAAAAGGCGCCGGCGTGTCATTTTTACTACGACGCGAAATGGCCGGAAAACCGGGCTTTCCGGGGTGCCCGGAAGGTCTGGCGGGGCAGGGCAAAGTAAATGAAATAAATGGAAATTTAACCATTCTCGCCAATTCTGGAAATTACGTTTTTACGGTTTTGGCTGTATCATAAGGTTCATTTCGGCACGGTTGTGGGCCTTTTCGCGTTTTCTTTTCAACGGGCCGTCGATCGGCTAGACAGGCATGAAACTGATGCCCGCCCTTTCGCTGGCGGTGCTGGGTGCTACGAGGATCAAATTGCAAGTCACATCTGGAAAAACATCGGCAGCATTGGTGCTGGCTCTCGGTCTTTCCGTTTCCACCGCTCTTCCCGGCAGCGCCGGTGCGGTAACGCTGATGGACCTCCTGCGCGGCGGCCCTGGCAAGATCGCGCGTGATCGCGGTGAGTTGCCGCCGGCCGGCATCGTCACCTCGCCCCCCGGATCGAGCGCAGGTCAAAGCGCGGATGCTTCCGATCCCGAGCCGCTGCCGCGTGTTTCCGGCCCGCGCTATTACGACTACAAGGCGGATACGGCCCGTGCGGTGAACACGGCGAATTTCGGTGAAGGCCTTGCCAATCTGAAATTCAGCGCCACCCCCGAGATCGCCAAGGCGCTGGAAGCCTATTACGGCGCCGGCGGCAAGACGCTCTGGATTTCGGAAGGCGAGCTGACCGCGCGCGCCAATGCTGTCATCGCCTTTCTCGAGACGGTCGGAGAAAGCGGTCTCGATCCGGCCGATTACAGCATTTCGCCACCGGCAAAGGATGTGACGGCCAGCATCAGTAACGCTTCCAGTGCGGCTGCGACCGGTACGCCGGTGGAGACGGCCTCGGCGCCCGTGTCCGACGCCTATCAGCGGGCGCAGATGCAGTTCGAGCTGGCGCTTTCCGCCAAGGTTCTCGCCTATGTGCAGGATACGGCCCGTGGCCGTGTCGATCCGAACCGGCTTTCCGGCTATCACGATTTCAAGCGCAAGACGGTGAACCTCGCACCCGTGCTGAAGCTTGCGGGCCTGAGCCCCGATGTCGCCGCCTATCTGCGCAGCCGCGAACCGTCGAGCGCCGAATATCTGGCGCTGAAGGCGGAGCTTGCCCGCCTGCGCGGTGAGGGCGATGCGGCGCATGTCGTCCGCGTTCCTGCCGATCTGGTGCTGAAGCCCGGCAACAGCAGCGCGGATATGGCCAATGTCGTCAAGGCCATCGAACATCGCGCTTCGCCCGCCTTCAAGGCCGAGCATGCCGCGACCATTTCCGCTTACCAGCAGACGCCGGATTATACGCCCGATCTCGTCGATCTGGTGAAGGCGTTCCAGAGCGAGAACGGTCTGAAGCCCGATGGCGTCATCGGCCGCGCCACCGTGCGCGCCTTGGTCGGCGAAAGCAATGACGCGAAGATCGCCAAGGTGCAGGTGGCGATGGAGCAGGTCCGCTGGCTGCCGGCCGATCTCGGCCAGCGTTATGTCTTTATCAACCAGCCCGCCTTCATGGCCTATTACCACAATGATGGCGTGGAACAGTTCGGCATGAAGGTGGTCGTCGGCTCCAAGGCCAACCAGACCTATTTCTTCCAGGACGAAATCCAGACCGTCGAGTTCAACCCCTATTGGGGCGTGCCGCAGTCGATCATCGTCAACGAGATGCTGCCGAAGCTGCGCCGCGATCCGTCCTATCTCGACCGGCTGGGTTACGAAGTGCAGGTGGGCGGTCGTGCCGTCTCCTCCACCAGCGTCAACTGGTACGGCTCCACCAACGCCGTTTCCGTGCGTCAGCCGCCGAGCAGCGACAATGCGCTGGGCGACCTGAAAATCCTGTTCCCCAATGCGCATGCCATCTACATGCATGACACGCCTGCCAAGAGCTTCTTCAACCGCGACATGCGGGCGCTGAGCCATGGCTGTATCCGTCTGGTCGATCCGCGCCGCATGGCCGCCGCCGTTCTCGGCACCAGCGTCGACAAGGTCGGCGAGCAGATCGCGTCCGGCAAGAACCGCGCCGTGCAGGTGCCGGAGAAGGTTCCGGTCTATGTGGCCTATTTCACCGCCTGGCCGGACAAGGACGGCAAGGTGCAGTTCTTCGACGATGTCTATGACCGCGACAGCTATGTGCAGAAGGCGTTCGCCGTGACGACGAAGGCGCGGGCCGCATCGATCTGATTAGGACAGCATCAAGAAAAAAGCGCCGGAGACGGCGCTTTTTTGTTTTGGAGACCGGCCTCCCATTTCAGGCCGCAGCGGCGCCCTTGCTAATCAGCTTCTCGAAGAGTGCCGGCGTCAGCGCAGTGAAATCGTCAATCACGACATCCGGTTCGAGTTCAACCATCGGCACATCCGAATAACCGAAAGTGACGCCAATCGACGGCACGGCGGCGTTCTTTGCCGCGAGAATGTCGTTGATGCTGTCACCCACCATGATGGAGCGCTGGACGTCGCCGCCGGCCTTTTCGATGGTGCCGAGAATATGGCGGGCATCCGGCTTGCGGAAGGAGAAGGTGTCGCCGCAGGTGATGGCGGCGAAATAGCGTGTCAGCCCGAGTTCTTCGAGCAGCGGCAGAGCGAGGATTTCAGTCTTGTTGGTGCAGACGGCAAGCGTGATGCCTGCTTCCGAAAGCGCCTCCAGAGTATCGACAATACCGGGATAGGGGCGGCTTTCTCCGGGCATTTCGGCGCGGTAATGGGTGATGAAGCGCTCATAGAGCGGCTCGATTTCGGCTTCCGGCAGTTCCGTCTCGCGAAGCGCGAAGGCGCGCTTGATCATGACCCGCGCGCCCTGGCCGACGAGGTGGGTCAGGTCGTCATAGGTGACGGGAGCAAGCCCGGCTGCGGCGATAGTGTGGTTGAGGCTCGAGACCAGATCGGCGGCGGTATCGACCAGCGTGCCGTCGAGATCGAAAATGGCGAGCGGGGAGAGCGGGCGGGATGTCACGGGAACTGGCCTCTCGGGAATGCGTGTAACTGATGTATCGGTGCTTTCATTCCCGCCAAGCCTAGGCAAACGGGCCTGTCTTTGCAACCGCGTCACAACGTTCTGTTCGTTGGCTTGAAAAAGGCTTTCGTTTGGCTTTCGACCCGTGTAAACAGCACGGCGACGACAAAGTTACCGGAGTTTCAGGCACATGGATGCCCGCCAGATGAAGATCAAGGCCGCCGAGGCCGCATTGTCCCATGTACAGGATGGGATGCGGCTTGGTATCGGCACGGGTTCGACGGCCGAGGAATTCGTCAGGCTTCTGGCCGAAAAGGTCGCCGCCGGTCTGAAAGTCGAGGGCGTGCCGACATCCGAGCGCACCGCGCGTCTCTGCGTCGAGCTTGGCGTGCCGCTGAAATCTCTCGATGAATTGCCGGAACTGGATCTGACCATTGACGGCGCGGATGAGGTCGATCATGCGCTGCGTCTCGTCAAGGGCGGCGGCGGCGCGCTGCTGCGCGAGAAGATCGTTGCGGCGGCATCCGCCCGCGTGATCGTGATTGCCGACCAGAGCAAGGTGGTGGAGACGCTGGGCGCCTTTCCGCTGCCCATCGAAATCAACCCGTTCGGCCAGGTGGCGACGCGTATCGCCATCGAAAAACTGGCGTCGCGTTCCGGGCTTTCCGGCACGCTGGCGATGCGTTCGTCGGGCGACGGCGCCTTCATGACTGATGGCGGACACCTTATCCTCGACGCATCTTTTGGCCGTATTCCTGATGCAGAAGCGCTAGCACGCGAGCTGAACACGATTCCCGGTGTCGTCGAGCACGGACTTTTCATAAATTTGGCATCGCTTGCCATTATCGCGGGTCCTGAAGGCGCCCGCGTGATGCAGGCAGTATAACAGGAGCGAGATTTTCATGGTCAAACTAGCGGGACTGGGCAAAGCTGCCGCTGCTTCGATCCTCATTTCCGGCATCGTGTTCGGTACTGCCGCACGCGCTCAGGAAATTTCGGAAGCGCATATCGCTGCCGCACGGCAGGCGATCACCTCTCTTGGCGTTACCGACCGTTTCGACGACATTCTGCCGGGTCTGGCGGAGCGTCTGAAGGCCGAGCTCATTCAGGCTTCGCCGAACGTTCAGGATGCGATCACCGAGACCGTCGATGCGAAGGCTCTCGAGCTTGCGCCGCGCCGCGCCGATCTGGAGCGCGAAGCAGCGCTCACCTATGCGCGAGCCTTCACCGTCGAAGAGCTGAACGCCATTTCCACCTTTTACAGCAGCGAAGCCGGCAAGAAGCTTCTGAAGGACGGCCCGATCGCCACGCGCGAGCTGATGAAGGCCGCCGATATCTGGGCAGCCGGCATCAACCGCGACCTCAACGCTTCCAGCATGTCGGAACTGCAGAAGGTTGCCGGCGCCGATCTGAAGCCGCTTCCGGCCGATCAGAACGCCACCGGTGGCGCTCCCGCGGCTCCCAAGCCCTGATGGGGTGAACGGACAATTCAGAAATATTCAAAGCCCGGCCGCAAGACCGGGCTTTTCATTTGTGCGTCGCAGCACCTATATGTGCCGTGAATGCGCCGCCGCCCGTCTCGAGGCTGAGGACGGCGGTTTTGATCAGGGGTTTTGACTATGACAGCTTATGACTACGATCTTTTCGTCATCGGTGGCGGTTCCGGCGGCGTGCGCAGCGGCCGCGTGGCGGCCTCGCTCGGCAAGCGCGTCGCAATCGCCGAGGAATACCGCTATGGCGGCACCTGCGTCATCCGCGGTTGCGTGCCGAAGAAGCTGTTCGTCTACGCCTCGCAATTCCCTGAGCATTTCGAGGATTCGGAAGGATTCGGCTGGAGCGTCGGCGAGCGCAGCTTCGAGTGGAAGAAGCTCATCGCGGCCAAGGACAAGGAAATCACCCGTCTCGAAGGGCTCTATCGCAAGGGTCTGGAAAACGTCAAGGCCGATATTTTCGATAGCCGGGCGGAACTGGTCGATGCCCATACCGTGAAGCTGACGAAAACCGGCAAGACCTTCACGGCCGAGCGTATCGTGATTGCCGTTGGCGGCACGCCGAACGAGCACAAGGCGCTGCCCGGCCATGAGCTGACGATCTCGTCCAACGAGGCTTTCGACCTGGAAGAGCTGCCGAAATCGATCCTGATCGCCGGCGGCGGTTATATCGCGGTGGAATTCGCCAATATCTTCCATGGGCTCGGCGTCGAAACGACCCTGATCTATCGCGGCAAGGAAATCCTGTCGCGCTTCGATCAGGACATGCGCAAGGGCCTGCATGAAGCGATGGAGGCCAAGGGCATTCGCATCCTTCTGGAAGATATCATCGAGGAAGTCAGCAAGGATGGCGCCGGCGGTTTCGTGGCACGCACCAAGCAGGGCGCCTCGCTGCATGTCGGCCTGGTCATGCTGGCGCTGGGCCGCGATCCGAACACCAAGGGTCTGGGTCTGGAAAATGCCGGTGTGAAGGTGGATGCGCGCGGTGCGATCGTCGTCGACGATTATTCGCGCACGAATGTGCCGAACATCTTCGCGCTGGGCGACGTCACCGACCGGGTACAGCTGACGCCGGTGGCAATCCATGAGGCCATGTGCTTCATCGAAACCGAATACAAGAACAACCCGACCAAGCCGGATCACGAACTGATCGCAACGGCGGTGTTCTCGCAGCCTGAAATCGGCACTGTCGGTCTTTCGGAAGAGGAGGCCGGTAAGAAATATCCGGAACTGGAAGTCTATCGCGCCCAGTTCCGGCCGATGAAGGCGACGCTTTCCGGCCGTCAGGAAAAGACGATCATGAAGCTGATCGTCAATGCCGCCGACCGCAAGGTCGTCGGCGCGCATATTCTCGGCCATGAGGCGGGCGAGATGGCGCAGCTTCTCGGCATCACGCTGAAAGCAGGCTGCACCAAGGATGATTTCGACCGCACCATGGCGGTTCATCCCACAGCCGCCGAAGAGCTGGTGACGATGTATTCGCCGAGCTATCGCGTCGTGAATGGCGAGCGTGTGTAACGCCGGTACAGGCGTGATATAATCGCCGCCCGCATCAGCCTGCCGCCCTTTGAAAGCGAAGTTTTCGAATGGCGGCGGGGTTGTTAAATCGTTTGAATTGACTTTTGTGCGTCTGGAGCGCGCAAAACGGGCAGAATGAGCCGGATGGCTCGGGGATCGGCTATGCAAAGCCGATGCTTGGAGCTATAAGCCGCTCAATTTTTCGAGGCGGCCGCGCGACGTCGCGCGGGCGAGAAAAGGGTGAGAACATGGCACAGAATTGGACCCCCGGCAGCTGGCGGCAGAAACCGATCCAGCAGGTTCCCGAATATCCGGATGCGGCAGCGCTTGCGGCAACGGAAGCCACGCTTGCGACCTATCCGCCCCTGGTCTTTGCCGGTGAAGCACGCCGCCTGAAGAAGCAGCTTGCCAATGTGGCGGAAGGCAACGCCTTCCTGCTGCAGGGTGGCGATTGCGCCGAAAGCTTCGCCGAACATGGCGCGGACAATATCCGCGACTTCTTCCGCGCCTTCCTGCAGATGGCCGTCGTGCTGACCTATGGCGCGCAGCTGCCCGTCGTGAAGGTCGGCCGCATTGCCGGTCAGTTCGCCAAGCCGCGTTCTTCCAACGTGGAAGCGCAGGATGGCGTGACGCTGCCGTCTTACCGCGGCGACATCATCAACGGCATCGAATTCAACGAGTCTTCGCGCATTCCGAACCCGGAGCGCCAGCTTGACGCTTACCGCCAGTCGGCGGCGACGCTGAACCTGCTCCGCGCTTTCGCAATGGGCGGTTACGCCAACCTTGAAAACGTTCACCAGTGGATGCTCGGTTTCATCAAGGACAGCCCGCAGGCGGACCGTTACCGCAAGCTGGCCGACCGGATTTCCGAGACCATGGATTTCATGAAGGCGATCGGGATCACGGCGGAGAGCAATCCGAGCCTGCGCGAGACCGACTTCTTCACCAGTCATGAGGCGCTGCTTCTCGGTTACGAAGAGGCGCTTACCCGCGTCGATTCCACCTCCGGCGACTGGTACGCCACCTCGGGCCACATGATCTGGATCGGCGACCGCACGCGCCAGCTCGACCATGCGCATGTGGAATATTTCCGTGGCATCAAGAACCCGATCGGCCTGAAATGCGGCCCGTCGCTGACGCCTGACAATCTGATCGAGCTGATCGATGCGCTGAACCCGGCGAACGAGGCCGGCCGCCTGACGCTGATTTGCCGTTTCGGCCACGACAAGGTGGCGGACAGCCTGCCGAAGCTCATCCGCGCCGTCGAGAAGGAAGGCCGCAAGGTCGTCTGGTCCTGCGACCCGATGCATGGCAACACGATCACGCTCAACCACTACAAGACGCGTCCGTTCGAGCGCATCCTGTCGGAAGTCGAAAGCTTCTTCCAGATCCACCGCGCCGAAGGCACGCATCCGGGCGGCATCCATATCGAGATGACCGGCAAGGACGTGACGGAATGCACGGGCGGCGCGCGCGCCGTGACGGCGGATTCGCTGTCCGACCGTTACCACACCCATTGCGATCCGCGCCTCAATGCCGATCAGGCTCTGGAACTGGCCTTCCTGCTGTCCGAGCGCATGAAAAGCGGCCGCGACGAGAAGCGTCTGGCAATCGCCAACGCCTGATCTGACACCATAAACAAAAAAGCCGCCGGGAGACCTTCCGGCGGCTTTTTCATGCGCGGCGCTGAATTATTGCACCAGCGCCGGCTGCTGGCAGCGAACATCCGTGACACGCACATCGGCTTCGCCGATCTTGACGCCGAGAACCAGAAGCACGTTGTAGAGCAGCTGATCGACCGGAGCGGTGACTGCCGCGAGCGTGTTGGCAAGCGCCGACTGAATGCCCGCCAGGCCTCCCAAATCCAGGTTGAGGAAGAGAAGCCTGATATCCAGGTTGAGGTTTTTCAGCAGTGAACTGACAAGAGTGGTGACGGTGTCCTTGGTGGAGACACTCTTGATCTTGGCCTGGGTAATATCGGACTGCGTGAAGGTCAGCTTGGTCTTGGTCATATTGGTGGCGTTGATGAGGGCGCTGCCATTGATGGCGAGCAGCGCCGAATCCACGATTGCGGCCTTGGTGACGCGCGGGTCCCTGCCGAAATTGGCAAAGGCCGTGGTATCGACATTGCCAAGGGCGATTTCGACGACGCCGGGAACGACCTCGACATCGACGGTGCCCTGTCCGCCGCCCGTGCAGCGAATATCGGCAAGCCGCGCTTCGGCATGGGCGACTTCCACATAAAGCGGGAGATTGACCTTGAGGCCGGCAATGGCCTGAAGCCCGTCCACCACGACACTGACCGCAAGACGGGTCTGTGCGGTGCGCACCACGGTGCCCTGACCGCCGACGGCAAGCGACGGCGTTTCGACCGGCGGTTCACCGATGGCGAGTGTCGCTTTGACCGAGGCGAGACCGAGAAGATTGGCGTTGATATTAAGCCCCAGCTGGTTGCCGCCATTGCCCGCCACGGCGGCGGCATTGATGAGATCGAAGACGCCGGCGGTGACCTTGAGGTTTTCGCCCGTACCGATCAGCTTGTCCGAGAACGGGCCGAGATTGAGTATCTCCTCGAGCTTGATCTTGACGTTGCTCTTGTTGACGGTTTTTTGCAGCGTATTCAAAATGTTGACGACCGCTGGCTGCAAGCCTGTGGTTTTCGTCAGCACGTCGAGGAATTTGCCGTAGCTGATTTCCGTCTTCAGAACATCCTTATAGGTGCCGGCGGTGAGGTTGAGATCGATGGCCAGCGCCTCGACGATCTTCAGCGCATTGACATCGGCGGCGAGAAGCGCCTGATAATCCATGAGTTTCAATGAAACCGTGGTGCCGAGCAGACCGCCGAGCAGGCTGTTGAGAATTCCCTCATCGAGGCTGGCGAGGCGCGATCCCACCGAAAATGCCGCGATCCTTTGGGACGAGGCCGTTCCGACCGCCGAGACCTTTGGCGGCTTGGTGAAGGCGGAAGCGAAGAATATCTGGCCCTGTTCGACGATGTTCACCTTTATCGCATTGGTGGGCAGGGCGTTATCGACGAAACGCTGGCCGACCGGGACTGTCGCATCCGGCTCGTAATGACCCTTGATGACCTCGGCATAACCCTTGCTGTTGGCGAATTCATTCAGCGGGTCGAAGGGTTGCAGGCCCTTTTCGGTCAAAAGTCCCTGGGCCGTCCTGACACCGAGATCCATGCCATTGAGGGCGAAATATTGCTGAACCGCCTTTTCGGCGTCCGTGGCGTTTGCTGCCGCCGATATGGCTGCGAGATCGGCGGTTTGCTGCAATTGCCGTTTCTGCAATGTCAGATAACCGTAGTCGACGCCGAGCGCCAATATGCCGATAAAGAGCGGTGCGGTGAGCCCCGCCGAAATGGCGATGTTGCCCGTTCTATCCTTGAGGAAGCGGGGAAGCAGGGAATGAATATCTCGCATGTCATGCTCCTCCGATCCGGATGGTGGAAAAACGCCGGATGACCGGCTCGGGCAGGGTGTAGCTGTAGAGGCTCCAGATCGGCAGATCGCGGGCGTCATATTCGACCTTCACCGTGAACTGGTTGGCATTGGCGGGATCCGTCGCGACATCGACGGTGAAGCGGCTCTTGTCCATGAAGGCGTAGCTGAGGTCGCTTTTGGTGACGAAATCCCGGGCAAGCTGCTGGCGTTCGGTCGTGTTGAGGCCGGCAACCGCCGTCCGCGCCGCGTCGGCGGCAATCTGCTGCACCGAATAGGCCGCCATCAGATAAATGCCGTAGGCGATCATGGTGAGCAGGACGAGAAAGAATATCGGTGCGACGATGGCGAACTCGACAGCAGACGAGCCAGATCTATCGCGAAAGAAACGCACTCCATTAAACATAAAGCACCCCCGTTCCTTCAGGCATCAAGGTTCGATGCCTTGATTTATTATTTTCGGAAATGCTAATTTATAGGTGTTAATTTTGTGTTGATGCCGCTCCTATGGGTTGCAGCTCTTCTTAAACTTTCGCGTCTACTTCAGATCAGCCGAAGGCCTTTGAAACTGGCGTGGCCGTCCTTGCCGATGATGATGTGGTCGTGGACGGCGATGCCGAGCGGCTTTGCCGTGTCGATGATGGTCTTGGTCATCTCGATATCGGCGCGCGAAGGGGTTGGGTCTCCACTTGGATGATTGTGTATTAAAATCAAAGCGGTAGATGAAAGTTCAAGGGCGCGGCGCACGACCTCGCGCGGGTAGACCGGCGTGTGGTCCACGGTTCCCTGACCCTGCACCTCATCGGCGATCAGGACGTTGCGCTTGTCGAGGAACAGGACGCGGAACTGTTCGCGCGTTTCATGGGCCATGGCGGCGTGGCAATAATCGATGACCGAGGACCAGGAGCCGAGCACCTGTTTGTTGCGGATTTCGCTTTTCAGCATGCGCTGGGAAACGGAGGCGACGAGCTTCAGATCGAGCGCCACGGTTTCGCCCACGCCCTTCACTTCCTGCAACAGCGGCAAGGGCGCGCCGAGCACGCTGCCAAGCGTTCCGAAGCGGGCGATCAGGGCCTTGGCGATGGGTTTGGTATCGCGCCTCGGGATCAGCCGGAAGAGAAGAAGCTCCAGCAATTCGTAATCGGCGAGCGCCGCGTCGCCGCCATCGCGATAACGCGCCCGCAGCCGGTCGCGATGTCCGTGATAATGGGCGGCATCCGCTTCCTGTTCGACGATGGCTGCCGGCTTTTTTGCGCCGCTTCGCGATTCGGCAAAAAAGCCGCGCTCATCCGCTCCGTTGAACAGATCGCCTTCGCCCGCCTGAAAGCCGGGAGTTTTGGAAAGATCGGCGGAAGGCGGGGTGGGGCGTTTTGCCATAGGCGGGTCTGGCCTTATGCGGGGGGAAGCGGCGGCAGGCCCGGACGGTCGAAGCCGCCGGGCGACAGTGTGAAGATCTCGCAGCCCGTGGCCGTGACGCCGACGGCATGTTCATATTGTGCGGAGAGCGACCGGTCGCGTGTTACCGCCGTCCAGCCGTCGGAAAGCACCTTCACATGCGGTTTGCCGAGATTGATCATCGGCTCGATGGTGAAGATCATGCCTTCGCGGATTTCCGGCCCTTCGTCCGGGCGGCCGTAATGCAGGATGTTCGGCGTGTCGTGGAACAGACGTCCGACGCCATGGCCGCAGAAATCGCGCACGACAGAGCAGCGCTCCGCTTCCGCATAGGCCTGGATCGCCGCGCCGATTGCGCCGGTGCGCACGCCGGGCTTCACCGCCGCGATGCCGCGCAGCAGGCATTCATAGGTCACTTCCATCAGCCGCTCGGCGGCGCGCTTGATCTGGCCGACCGGATACATGCGGCTCGAATCGCCATGCCATCCGTCAAGCACATAGGTCACGTCGATATTGACGATATCGCCTTCGCGCAGCGGCTTTTCATCCGGAATGCCGTGGCAGACGACGTGGTTGATCGAGGTGCAAACGGATTTGGTATAACCGCGATAATTCAGCGTCGCCGGCAGCGCGCCGTGGTCGGCGCCGAATTCGAAGACGAAACGGTCGATGGCGTCGGTCGTCACGCCCGGCTTGACGATTGCGGCGAGTTCATCGAGGCAGCGCGCCGTCAGCTGGCACGCCTTGCGCATCCCGTCGAAGTCCTCAGGGGTATAGAGGCGGATGACGCCGGTATTCTTGAGGGGGGCGGAGGCTGCGTCGATATAGGTGACCATCTTGGTGCTTTCTGTCTCTTTACGTCCCTGTTCATAAAACAGCCGGACGCCATTCGTCCATCTTAACCGTTCCGCTGACCGAAATTTGTGCCGGGGAGACCGTGCATTTCACCGCATAGGCCTCCACGCCGCGCGCCATCGCCCGCTGAAACGCCAGCGCATAGACGGGATCGAGATCGTCGCAGATGCGCATCCGGTCGCAATCGTCGCGCTGGATAAGATAGAGCATCACCGAACGGTAACCTGCTTCCGCGGCGTCACCCAGTTCCTCCAGATGTTTCGCGCCGCGTTTGGTGGCGGTATCGGGAAATTCGGCGAGGCCTTGCTCGCGCATGAAATGCACGTTCTTGACTTCCACATAGGCGTCCGGCCGGCCGGGCTCGGACAGCAGGAAATCGATGCGGGAATTGCGGCCGTATTTCTGTTCGCGCCGGATCGTCGAATAGCCGCCAAGTTCGGGGATTTGGCCGTTCAGGATCGCTTCTTCCGCCAGCCGGTTCGGCATGCCGGTATTGATGCCGACCGTGGTGCCGTCGGCCTCGACCATTTCCAGCATGTGCCGGTACTTGCGGGTCGGGCTGTCATGTTCCGACAGCCATATGCGGGAGCCCGGAGCCGTGAGCCCGCGCATGGAGCCGGTATTGGGGCAGGAACCGGTGATCGCGGTGCCGTCTTCCAGAATGGCGTCGAACAGGAAGCGCTTGTAGCGGGAAATCAGCGTGGCGGGAGTAAGCGGGGGTGTGAAGAGCATGTGGCCTGAAAGATGTTAGATGATGGAACTGGTCAGGAGAGGACGTAGGTTCCCGGCGCATCGCCGAGCACGGGGCGCTTGCCGTCCTCCGGTTTTCGCGCCTTTACCTTCTCGCCATCCTGGCTTTCGATCCAGTTCTGCCAGTGCACCCACCAGGAGCCCTTGTGCGGGGTGGCGGCGGCCTGCCAGCCGTCGAAGTCGCCGGCCGGTGACGGGCCTGTCCAATATTGGTATTTTTCAAGCTGCGGCGGATTGATGACGCCGGCTATGTGGCCGGATGCGCCGAGCACGAATTCCACCGGCCCGCCGAACAGCGCAGCACCCGTGAAGACCGATTTCGCCGGCGCGATATGATCGTCGCGGGTGGCGAGATCATAGACCGGGATTTTGATATCGCCGAGATTGATCCGCTTGCCGGCGACCCGCATCAGCCCGCGGGCGAGATTGTTCTCAAGGTAACAATTGCGCAGATAAAAAGAGTGGCTGGCGGCCGTCACTCGCGTCGAATCGGAGTTCCAGTAGAGCAGGTCGAAGGGCAGGGGCTCGGCGCCGCGCAGGTAGTTATCGACCACATAGGGCCAGATGAGATCGGAGGCGCGCAGCATGTTGAAGACGGTCGCCATGATCGAGCCGTCGAGATAACCGACCGCCTGCATATGTTTGTCGAGCGCCGCCAGCTGGCCTTCATCGATGAAGACCTTGAGATCGCCGGCATGGATGAAATCGGTCTGGGCGGCCAGCAGCGTGGCGCTGCGGATGCGCTCATCGCCTTGCTGCGCATGCAGCGCCAGCGCCGAGGATAAAAGTGTGCCGCCGACGCAATAACCGATGGCGTTGATCTCCTTTTCGCCGGTCTGCTCCTCGATGGTATCAAGCGCAAAATCGATGCCTTCGCGGACGTAATCATCCCAGCCCTTGTCGGCGAGGCGGGCATCCGGGTTGATCCAGGAGACCATGAAGACGCTGTGGCCCTGCTCGAGGCACCAGCCGACGAAGGATTTCTGCGGGTTGAGATCGAGGATGTAGAATTTGTTGATCCATGGCGGCACGATCAGCAAAGGCCGCTTGAAGGCCTTCTGCGTCGTCGGCGCGTAATGGATGATTTCGCAGAGCGGGCTTTTCGCCACCACCTTGCCCGGCGTGACGGCGATATTCTGGCCGATGACGAATTTGCTGTAATCGGTCTGGCGCAGTTTCAGGTGGCCGTTGCCGGCCGCGACATCCTCCGCCAGCTGCGCCATGCCCTTGACGAGATTGGCGCCGCTGGAGGCGACCGTCTCGCGGAAGACCTGCGGATTGGTGAAGACGAAATTGGCCGGCGAAAGGGCCTCCGTCACCTGGCGCATGTAAAACAGCGCCTTGGTGCGGGTATGTTCGTCCAGCCCGTCTGCCTCCGTCACCATCCGGTCGGCGAAACCGACGGTGGTCTGGTAGGCTTTCAGGAGAAAATCGAAGAACGGATTGGTCTGCCAGTCGGCATCGGCAAAGCGCCTGCTCCTGCGTTCCGCAGGGCCGCTTTCGGCGGGTTTTTCCGGGGCCGAATCGGCATCGTCGGAAAACTGCGCCACCGATTTCGCCCAGAGATCGTAATAGCTGGAAAGCAGATGGGTCTGCGCCTCGAGCGAGCGCTTCGGTTCGGCCATCCAGTATTCGGCGACATCGGAAAGCGTCTTGACGAGATCGGTTACCGGATCGGCGCTGGTCTGGGGAATCTCACCGCGTTCGCGCGGCGCCAGCCACTCGGATGCGGCCTTGCCGAGATTTTCGAGCGCACGGGCGATGTTGATCGCGAAGGTTTCCGGGTCTCGGATCAGGTAGGCCTCGGCGGAGCTGGCGTCGAAGCCGGGCGTTTTGCCGCCCTTTTTCTCACCGCCGCGGTCAACACCTGCCATGCACCATCCTCCACCAAATTTGTGTTTGCACATTCTGCATGAAAACGAATACAAGTTCCACCAGCAAGGGGAGGCCGCAAAGGGCCGAACCGTGGTCGAATTCGATATCGGCAGATATCCTTACAGGCGGAACATGACGATGGGCAAGCACATGGGCACATGGGGAACATATGCGGAAAATGCGGCAAGAATCGCTGTGCTTTCGCTCTCCGGCGCAATGCTCGCCGCCACACTTGCCGCCTGCAAGGCTCCGGAGCCGATCGTCGCGCCCGCCCATATGCGCCGCCCGACGGCCGAAATCGTCGGCCCGCGCCCGGTCAGCGACACTGCGGTGAGCCAGAAGCGCGACACCGGCACCTATCCGACCTTTTCGCAACCGCTGACGGCCGCTGGCACCCAGATGGGCGAGGATGAGGCCTCCACCATGGAATCGAGCCTGTCGCGGCTCGGTGCGGCAAGGCGCAACGGCCAGATTTCGGAAGCCGAATACAAGCGCCGCGTGGCCGAGCTGCGGGCGCTTGCCGAAAACCAGAAGCCGGTTGCGACGCCTGCCGCCTCGCAATAAATCCCAAATCAATACATGCTATGGCCATCGCGTATGGCAGCTTTGGCGCTATATTTTGCGAAACCGGTTTTGATCGAAATGCGCAATCCAAAAGTGCTTTTAGTTTTTGTAGTTTTGTTGGGCGTTCTGCCTCTTGTCCTGCGCTTACTCGATGTGGGGCCGTCGATGTTTCTCGGTATATCGATCTTTGTTCTGAATATTTTAGTTTGCTTGTGGGGTGCGGCCACGCGATATCGTTTAGGGTGGCTAAGTTACGGGGTCGCCTGCGTATTCGCTTTTGTACTGGCCGGCATGTCCAGCCCTCTTTCCCTCGTCCTGTTGCTGCTTGCATCGAAAGCCTGATTTGCTTCGACGGCTCTCTCTTGCGGGAGGAGTGGCAATCATAACCCCTTCTTTACCCTGCCTCTGAACCTTCCGCTTACCCAAGATGTTAAGCGGATGGATGCGGTTTGCCGCTTATGATGCGGCCATAACAAACAGGCCGCTGAAAAAGCGGGGCACGGGGTGAAATATCATGAAATGCATCGCCGCTTTGCTGGTTCTTGCCGGTTTTGCGCTCGCACCCGCTCAGGCGCGGGCGCCGCACATCAATTTCGGGACACCTGCACTTCAGGGGCAGTGAGAGGGCGAATTCCGTCAGTCGTTGCCGGCGGCGTCACTCAGCACGTCGAGATCGGGCACGGTGATGTGGCGATTGTTCTCGATGCGGATAATGCCTTCCTTGCGCAGCTTGGTCATTTGCCGGCTAACCGTTTCGATGGTGAGCCCGAGGAAATCGGCGATATCGGCGCGTGAAAGCGGCAGGTCGAAGCAGGATTTGTCGTCGTTTTCCGGGTCGATATGGGTGGCGATCATGTAAAGGAAGCTGGCAACCTTTTCCTGAGCCGATTTGCGCCCCAGCGTCAGCATCCAGTCGCGGGCCTCGTCCAGTTCCTTCAGGGACTGGCTGTGGAGCTTTCGTTCCATATCGGGTACTTCGGAAACCATCCGGTCGACGACGCGGCGCGGGAAGAGACAAATTTCCACATCGGTTGCGGCTTCCGCCGTCATCTTGCTTTCCGCCATGAACGGGCGGCCGAGAAAGTCCGGTGCGAATTGCAGGCCGACGATCTGCTGGCGGCCGTCCGACATCATTTTCGACAGCTTCACCACGCCGTTCAGGATATTGCCGTAGGAGGTGACGAGTTCGCCCTGGCCAAGAAGCTCATTGCCCGCTTCCAGTTTCTTGCGGCTGGAATGGCGGTTCAGCTCGCAAAGCTGCTGCGGCGTCAGGCTGCTGCAAAGCCCGCCATGGCGCGCCTCGCAGGAGCGACAAACGACGGGTTCTTCCGAATTGTGGATGGTCTTCTGCAGCGTGTCCATAAGCCTTTTCCAATGCTGGCTTTTTCAGGACGATTGCGACCGTGGGTGTCAAATCCGGTCTCATGCAAGGCTTTCGCCACGTAGCCGTCGCCCCTGCGTCTACTTTAGCAAGAACTTACGGTGCAATTTGATTGAAGTCAAAGTTGCAAACTGTCGCAGCCGTTACTGAAAGAGAGGAAATCGACATTTTCTTGATAAAAGGCAAATCGGGCGATGAATACCGAACTTCTTCACAAATATTCGGGTGCAGTACCGCGTTACACGAGCTATCCGACCGCGCCGCATTTCCACGAGGGAATCGATAATGGCACCTATTGCCGCTGGCTCGGCGCGCTCGGTCACAGGAATCGCCTGTCGCTTTACCTGCATATTCCCTATTGCGACCGGCTTTGCTGGTTCTGCGCCTGCCACACCAAGCACACGCTGAAATACGAGCCGATTGCCGTTTATCTTGAAGCACTTAAGCAGGAGATCGAAGCCGTCGGCGCACTTGTTTCGCCGGATGCGGTGGTGAGTGCGGTGCATTTCGGCGGCGGCTCGCCCACCATGTTGAAGCCGGAGGACATGCAGAGCCTGATGGACTGTCTGCGGCGTCATTTCACCTTCGGCCTCGCAACCGAGATCAGCGTCGAGATGGACCCCAACGATCTGGATGACAGCCGCTACGATGCGCTTGCCGCCATCGGCATGTCGCGGGCGAGCCTCGGGGTTCAGGACTTCGATGACAAAGTGCAAAAAACCATCAACCGCATCCAGTCCTTCGAACAGACGAAATCCGTGGTGGATGCGGTGCGGGCGAGGGGCGTTCACTCGGTCAATTGCGACATTCTTTATGGGTTGCCGTTCCAGACCTGCGGGACATTGGAAAAGACGGTGAACCAGATCGTGTCGCTCGACCCCGATCGCATCGCGCTTTTCGGTTATGCGCATGTTCCGTGGATGAAAAAACACCAGTCGCTGATCCCGGAGCACGCCCTGCCGGATATTGCCGAGCGCTACCGCCAGATGACGATGGCGGCGGAGATGCTGAAACAGGCGGGTTACGAGGCCATCGGTATCGATCATTTCGCCAAGCCGACCGATACATTATGTCAGGCCGCCGAAGCGGGCGCCCTGCGGCGGAATTTTCAGGGCTATACGACCGACACGGCCGATGCGCTGATCGGGCTTGGCGCATCGTCCATCGGCAGGCTGCCGCAGGGCTACGTGCAGAACATGGTGGCGACGGGGGAATATCAGCGGATGGTGGGCGAGGGCGGTCTTGCCGCCGTCAAGGGCATAGAGTTGTCGCAGGACGATCATCTGCGCTCGCATGTCATCGAAAGGCTGATGTGCGATTTCGCTATCGATCTTTCGCATTTGCAGCACCGTTTCGGCAAGGCGAGCCATTCCGTGAGAGCCCAGGCGCAGCATTTTGCCGCAAGCGACAGGGATGGCGTGGTGCGGATGGACGCCGATATTTTTGCGGTGACCGAGGCTGGAAAGCCCTTCGTGCGTAACATCGCGGCAATCTTCGACGCCTATCTCGGCAATGGACGGGGTCGTCATTCGGTTGCTGTTTAGGCAACAGTTTTGGGGCAAATTTCAAAGTTACGTCACGAAACCATTGGCTTTTTTGTGCGACTTGCCTATGTGGTGCGTCAGACAGAATAATTCATACGAACGACAATAAGGATTATGGGCGTGACAGCTACATTCGACAAGGTTGCCGACATTATCGCCGAGACCAGCGAAATCGACCGCGAAACCATTACGCCGGAGAGCCACACGATCGACGATCTGGGCATCGACAGCCTCGACTTTCTTGATATCGTTTTCGCGATCGACAAGGAATTCGGCATCAAGATTCCGCTCGAGCAGTGGACGCAGGAAGTCAACGAAGGCAAGGTTTCCACCGAAGAATATTTCGTGTTGAAGAACCTTTGCGCCAAGATCGACGAATTGCGCGCAGCCAAGGGCTGATCTGACAGTGCCCGCTTCAGGCGGGCATTTTCTTTTGATGCCGCCTGCGGGCAAACCATGACTAACCGACCAGAGACGGGCCGGACGGATGCTGCTTGAATATTTTCAGATGATCGACAAGGTCGAGGCCGTGGACATGACGACGCGCACGTTGAAGGCGCAGTCTGTCGTTCCCGACAAAAGCCCGGTTTTCGAAGGCCACTTTCCCGGCATGCCGCTGGTTCCGGGCGTGCTTCTGATCGAGACCATGGCGCAGGCGTCCGGCATGCTGGTTCTGGCGTTTTCCGATTTTGCGTCCATGCCGTTCCTGATGTCGGTCGATGGCGCCAAGATGCGCACCTTCGTGGAGCCCGGCGCTGTTCTCGACATCAAGGCCGTGCTGGAACATGATGGTTCGGGCTTTGCCGTCACCAAGGCGAAAATTACCAGCGGTGGCAAGAAGGTCTGCGACGCGCAGCTGAAACTGCGCACCATGCCCTTCAGCGAAATCCCGCTTGGGCCTATCGTCAAGAAGCGGGCCGAGGAAGTCGGCCTGATGGCGGCGATTGCCGCGGATGCGCAGAAATAAGCGTTTCCGTCCGTTTCGAAGGAGAGCGTTTTTCCCGCCGGCCCGGTTTTTGAGCACGAAAATCGTGGGCTCGCGACGGCGGATCAGGCCTTCACCATTGCCAATCCGCATCGCGCGCTTTATTCCGCAACGCATGAAGTGGTTGTTCGCGACCGCTGTTGGATAGCCGTGACCGTTTCGACGGGGCCGGCTGCAAAGGATGACAGACGATGAAATCTGACAATGATGTGGTGATAACAGGGGTCGGCATCGTGACCTGTCACGGCGTCGGCAGCCAGGCGCATGTGGCGCTTCTTTCCGGAACCGCCGTGCCGGAGCCGGTGGTCGAGACCGAAAAGTTCAAGCCCTATCCGGTCCATCCCATGCCGGAGATCGACTGGTCCGCGCAGATCGCCAAGCGCGGCGACCAGCGCCAGATGGAAAACTGGCAGCGTCTCGGCGTTTTTGCCGCCGGTCTTGCACTTGATGATGCCGGCTTGAAGGAAAATGCCGAAGCCTGCGCCACCATGGACATGATCGTTGCCGCCGGCGGCGGTGAGCGCGACATCAATGTCGATACGCTGATCGTTGACGAGGCTTTGAAGCGCAACGACCGCGAAAAGCTGCTCAATGAGAAGCTGACGACGGAGCTGCGCCCGACGCTGTTTCTCGCACAGCTTTCCAACCTTATGGCCGGCAATATCTCCATCGTGCACAAGGTCACCGGCTCTTCCCGCACCTTCATGGGCGAGGAAGCGGCCGGCATTTCCGCCGTCGAAACCGCATTTCACCGCATCCGCTCCGGCGAATCGAGCCATGCGCTGGTGGGCGGCGCCTTCTCGGCGGAACGTCCCGACATGATCCTGCTGTTTGAGGCCATCGGCGCGCATGCGCAGGGCGGCTGGCAGCCGCTGTGGTCGCGCGAAGGCCAGGAAGGCGGCGGCATGGTTTCCGGTTCGCTCGGAGCCTTCCTGGTGCTGGAATCGCGCAAGCACGCCAGCGAGCGCGGCGCGCGCATTTATGCCCGCATCGACGCCATCGAGGGCGACCGCGGCAGCCGTGACGAAGGCAAGATGGAAAAGCGCATGGAGCGGCTGCTTGCTCCCGCCAAGGACAGCGCGGCGACCGTCGTGTTTTCCGGCGCGAGCGGTTATGACGATGTGACGGCCCGCGAGAAGGATATTCTCGAAAAGGCCCTGCCGAATGCCGTTATTCGCGGTTTTGGCGGCGTCACCGGTCATGGGCTGGAAGCACAGTTTCCGCTCGGGCTGGCGCTTGCCGCGCTGACGCTTGAAAGCGGCGCAAAGGTGCCTACCTTCGATGCGACTGAGGAAAAGCCCATGGGCGAGGCGGCCAGCGAAGCCGTCGTCACCACCGTCGGCCATGTGCGCGGCGAAGGTGTCGCCGTTCTGTCCCGCGACGTTTGAGGAGAAAGACCATGACTTCCAATTTCAGGGATCATCTCGGTCGTCCCATCGTCGCCGTCACCGGCATGGGCATCATCACCTCGCTCGGGCAGGGGCTTGCCGATAACTGGGCGGCGCTGACATCGGGCAAATCGGGCATCCACAAGATCACCCGTTTCCCGACCGAGGGGCTTTCGACCCGCATCAGCGGCACGGTGGATTTCATCGATATCCCGGTTCCGAATTCCGTCGAGCGTTCCTATGCCTTCGCGCGCGAAACCACCATCGAGGCGCTGGCGCAGGCCGGTATCTCCGGCGATTTCGATGGCCCGCTGTTTCTCGCAGCGCCGCCTATCGAGCCGGAATGGAGCGCCCGTTTCGAGCTTGCCGACCGGTCTCCGCCGGCCGCCCAGCCGGGCGATGCCTATGAGCGGTTCCTGACGGCCTTCCGCCAGCGTCCCGACCCGGCGTTCCAGGAAGCGGCCCTGTTCGGCGCGATTTCCGAGCGCCTTTCCGATCGTTTCGGTACTCGTGGCCTGCCCGTCACGCTGTCTACGGCCTGTGCATCGGGCGCGACCGCGATCCAGCTCGGCGTCGAGGCGATCCGCCAGGGCCGTACAGAGCGGGCGCTGACGGTCGCCACCGACGGTTCGGTCAGCGCCGAGGCGCTCATTCGCTTCTCGCTTCTCTCCGCGCTGTCGACCCAGAACGACCCGCCGGAAAAGGCCTCCAAGCCGTTCAGCAAGGACCGCGACGGTTTCGTGATCGCCGAGGGTGCAGCTACATTGGTGCTGGAATCGCTGGAAGCCGCCGTTGCACGCGGTGCCAAGGTGCTCGGTATCATCAAGGGTGCGGGCGAGAAGGCCGACAGCTTCCACCGCACGCGGTCTTCGCCCGATGGCGGCCCGGCGATTGCGACGATCCGTGCGGCACTGGCCGATGCGGGCGTGGCAGAAAGCGATATCGGTTACATCAACGCCCACGGCACTTCGACGCCTGAGAACGACAAGATGGAATATGGCTCCATGCTCGCCGTCTTCGGCGAGGGCCTGAAGGATATTCCGCTGTCGTCCAACAAGTCGATGATCGGCCATACCTTGACCGCCGCAGGCGCCGTGGAAGCGGTGTTCTCGCTGCAGACCATGCTGACCGGCACGCTGCCGCCGACGATCAACTACAACAATCCCGATCCGACCATCACGCTCGACGTGGTGCCGAATGTGAAGCGGGATGCTCAGGTGAGCGCGGTTCTGTCCAACTCCTTTGGGTTCGGCGGGCAGAATGCAAGCCTTGTCATGACGCGGGAACCGGCTTAACCGGTTTCGCCATCAACAGGAGCGTTTCCGGGGCAATTGCGGAAACGCTCTCGCTTCTTTGATTACGCATTCCGGCCGCAAAACGGTTACAGAGTTTTGCGGGAATAGCTTTTAGATAACGCCCTCGGGCGAAGGACTGATATATGCGCGCTCTTCAACTCGTGGACGACCGGAAGCTCGAAAAAGTGGACCTGCCCGAACCGGATGCGCCGGCGCCGGGCGAGGTGACGCTTCGCGTCAAGGCCGTGGCGCTCAACCACATCGACGTATGGGGCTGGCGGGGCATGGCTTTCGCCAAGCGCAAGATGCCGCTCACCATCGGTGCCGAGGCTTCGGGTGTGGTGGAAGCCATCGGTCCGGGCGTTTCGAATGTGCTGCCCGGCCAGCTCGTTTCGATCTACGGTGCGCGCACCTGCGGGCTGTGCAAGCCGTGTCGCGAAGGCCGTGACAATCTGTGCGAACATGTTCAGGGCGTGCACGGTTTCCACCTTGACGGTTTCGCTCAGGAAAAGATCAATATTCCCGCCCGCCAGCTGGTGCCCGCGCCGCATGGCATTGACGCCGTTGCTGCGGCTCTCGCACCGGTGACCTTCGGCACGGTCGAACACATGCTGTTCGACAATGCCAAGCTTGAGCCGGGCGAAACGATCCTCATCCATGCCGGCGGTTCCGGTATCGGCACGGCGGCGATCCAGCTTGCCAAGAAGATGGGCTGTACCGTCATTACCACTGTCGGTTCCGACGACAAGATCGAACGGGCGAAGGCGCTGGGCGCCGATCACGTCATCAACTACCGCACCGACCGTTTCGAAGGCGTCGTGCGCAAGCTGACGAAAAAGAAGGGTGTCGACGTGGTGTTCGAACATGTCGGCAAGGACACCTTCGTCGCCTCGATGTTCTCGCTGAAGCGTGGCGGCCGTCTCGTCACCTGCGGTTCCACGTCGGGCGTTTCCACCGAAATCAACCTGATGATGCTGTTCCAGCAGCAGCTGAAGCTGCTCGGCTCCTTCGGCTGCCGCATGGAAAACATGGCCAACGCCATGCAGAAGATGGCGCGCGGCATCGTTCATCCCGTCATCGACACCGAAGTGACCTTCGACGATATCGACCGGGCGCTGGAGCGCATGGAGACGCGCCAGGTGTTCGGCAAGATCGTTCTGCGAATGGACTGAGCATCTTGAAGCTGTTCCTGACACGGATTGTCCTGAAACTGGACCACTTCCGGCAGTGGCTGATTGCGACATTCGCCTTCGGCCTTCTCAACCTGCTGAAGCTTTTTCCCGCCGATGCGGGCATTCGCGCCGCCGACCGGCTGGCGCGCTGGGTGGGGCCGAAAACCGGCCGCCACAAGCTGATGCTCCATAATCTGGCGCGCGCCTTTCCGGAGAAATCCGAGGAGGAGCGGCTTGAGATCGCCATGGATAGCTGGGCCAATATGGGCCGGCTTGCCGCGGAATATGTGTTTCTCGACCGGCTGTTCGATTTCGACCCGGAAAAGAACGAAACGGGCCGCATCGAGGTCGAGGGCATTCCGACCTTCCTTGAGCTGCGCGACAATCCGCGGCCCTTCATCGTCTTTACCGCCCATAGCGGCAATTTCGAATTGCTGCCGGTGGCCGGCTCGGCTTTCGGTCTCGATGTAACGGTGCTGTTCCGTCCGCCGAACAATCCTTTCGTGGCCGACAAGGTGTTCAACTTTCGCAAGGAGCGCATGGGCAATCTGGTGCCGTCGCACGCCGGTTCCTCTTTCGCGCTTGCGCGGCAGCTTGAAAAGGGCGGCGGTGTCGGCGTGCTCGTCGACCAGAAGTTCGGCAAGGGTCTGACGACGAAGTTCTTCGGCCTTGAGGTTCGCACCAACCCGCTGCTTGCCAAGCTGGTGCGGCAGTTCAACTGCGATGTCTATCCGGCCCGTTGCGTGCGTCTTCCCGACAATCGCTACAGGCTGGAAATAGAGCCCAAGGTTGAAATTCCGCGCGATGAGAAGGGCAATGTCGACATTCAGGCGACGGCGCAGCTTCTGAACGACAAGGTGGAAAGCTGGGTGCGCGAATACCCCGGACAATGGCTGTGGTATCACGACCGCTGGGACGTGAAGCACCGGATTTGAGGTGACTGCCGTGCGGCCGGATTCTCCGCGATTTTCGCGAAATTCAGCCGGGAAACCGTGCGTTTCGGTGTTTTTCCATATTAGCGGAACCTCATTTTTCGTTCATGGATTATCGAAATTGAAAAATTGGCGGCTGCTGTGATATTTTGGACAACAATCCTCGCGGCGTTCCTGCGTTTCGTTACGTCATTTTTAAGCGCAAAGACGCTATAATCAGGGGGCAAAGGGTTAATCCGTTCGCATTGGGAACCGGGTTATGCCCGTTCAGGGAGAGTTGGGTTGAAAGATTTGATTGAGTTGTTCTGGCTGCGTTATACGGAACTGCAATCTGCCGTTGGTAAAAACGAAGCCGACAAGATCGCAGTGCTGGAGCGTGAACTGGAGCAGCTTCTCGAGCGGGTCGTCGGACGCAAGACAGAAAATTCCGAAGATATTCGCGAGCAGTTTCGTTTTGCCATCGACCTCCTCAACCACGAGGCGGAAGATCTGGGCTGCGTCCAGCGCAACTCCGAGCTTCTGCGGACGCTCGTTGATCGTTACGTCGGCATGCCTTCGAAGGCCAAAGTCGTTGGTGACGAGGACGAGGACACGCTGGAGTGGCACCATCGCCACCTGATCCTCGATGAAGACATGCTGAACGATCTGGACGATCCCGTCGTGATCGTTACACCCGGTTATCGCGTTTCGTTCGCCAATTCTCTCGACGCATTTCAGCGCAATGCGCCTGAAGGGCTTGTGGGTTGCCATATTGCGGAGCTTGTCGGCGTCCACCGATTCCAGAACGACCTCAGGGACAAGCTGGATAATTGTTTCAAGGGCGATACGTCGAAGTATACCTACGCGGAAGACCAGAACGGCCGCACGATCGTGAAATCGTTGGAAATGTCGCCGTGTTATTCATCTGCCTACAAGCTTGTCGGTGCGATGGTCGTCATCCGCGAAATCGAGGACCGCAGACGCCGCGCGACGGCATGATGTTATACGCGCGTCTGTGACGGCAATCCCGTTTATTTCGGGAATATCGTTTCCCATATCGTCGCGATGGACCACGCGGATGAAGCGTCGATAAGAAGCTTCGTCGCCATGGCCAAGCAGGAAAGCACCAGCAGCGGGCGGATGATTTTCGCGCCGTTTTTCATGGCGAAGCGGGAGCCGATCTGTGCGCCGATGAACTGGCCGACGCCCATGGCGAGGCCGAGCTTCCACAAAACCGCACCCCCTGTAGCAAATACAACGAAACCGCCGAAGTTCGAGCCGAGGTTCAGAAGCTTGGTATGGGCGGTTGCCTTCAGCATGCCGAAGCCGGCGAGCGCCACGAAGGCGAGCATGTAGAAGGAACCCGCGCCGGGGCCGAAAACGCCGTCGTAAAAGCCCACCAGCGGCGCGACGGTGAGGCCGAACACGAAGGGGGTGAAACGGCGGTGGCTGTCGATATCGCTCAGCTGCGGCTTGAAGGCGAAATAAAGCGCAATCGCTATCAGCAGGAACGGCATTATGGTGCGCAGCACGCTCGAAGGCACGAAGCCGGCGGCGACCGCTCCGAGCCCGCCGCCAAGCATGGCCATGACGGCCATGGGCAATTGTTCCCTCAGATTGACATGCCCGCGCCGGGCATAAGCGATGGTGGCGGAAGCCGAGCCGAATTGCGATTGCAGCTTGTTGGTGCCGAGCGTATCGAGCGGTGCAATGCCCATGATCAGCATCGCCGGAATGGTGATAAGACCGCCGCCGCCGGCAATGGAATCGATAAAGCCGGCAAAGATGGCGACGCAGAAGAGGACGATAAATACGTTGAGGGCGATGTCTTGCACTTGATATGTCCGGGCGGGCGGAAGGAGAGGGCTTCTTCTTTCACCGAAAGGGCCATGGCGCAATCTCTTTCTCTGCGTCCGGCAACGGGCAGGGGATTGCGGTGCGGCCGCTTATCGCTATGTTTCCGTGGCGCGTCGCCGGAAGGACGGATGACGCCTGATACAGATGGATGAGGGCATTATGCATAAAGTGATATTCGATACGGACCCAGGTGTGGATGATGCGATGGCGCTTCTTTTTCTGCACCGTCACCCCGATATCGATCTGATCGGCGTCACCACCGTTTTCGGCAATGCGCCTATCGACATCACCACCCGCAATGCGCTTTTCCTCAAGCGGGAATGGCAGATGACCGCGCCGGTCGCAAAAGGCGCGGGCGTGACCTTTGATCCCGCCCGCAAGGAAGGCCATTGGCCGACATTCATCCATGGTGAAAACGGCCTCGGTGACATCGATATCCCCGACACCATCGACCTGCCGCTCGATCCGCGTCCGGCGCATCGCTTCATCATCGAGACGGTAAAGGCCCATCCCGGCGAGGTGACGCTGATCGCCGTCGGCCGCATGACCAATCTGGCGCTGGCACTGCGTGAGGAACCGGATTTTGCGGCGCTGGTGAAGGAAGTGATCGTCATGGGCGGCGCCTTCGATATGAACGGCAATGTCTCGCCAGCGGCCGAGGCCAATATTCACGGCGATCCGGAAGCGGCCGATCTCGTCTTTACCGCGCCCTGGCGCGTGGTCGTCGTCGGACTGGACGTGACGACGAAAACCGTGATGACCAGCGCCTTCATGGCGGAGATGGCAGAGGCCGGCGGCAAGCCCGTGCAGCTGCTTTCCGACCTGTCGCAGTTCTATATCGATTTCTACAAGACCCGCACCGGCGACGGCATGGTGGTGCATGACAGCTGCGCCTGCGTTTATCTCGTCGCGCCGGAACTGTTTACCACCCGCAGCGGCCCGGTGCGTGTCGTCTGTGGCGGTCTTGCCGATGGCCAGACGATCCAGAAGCCGGATGGCCGCGCCTTTCCGCCGGGCGACTGGGACGGGCATCCGAGCCAGCTCATCTGCACGGATATCGAGCCGGAGCGCGTGCTTTCGGTCATCCGCGCGGCAATTGTGAAGGGTGAACGCGGCTGAAGGGCAGGAATGGCCGTTCTTGAGCATGGCTTGCCTTGCATTTTCCAAGAATCTGGCGTTATGCAAGTTCCCTGATCATAGTGCGCGATCCGCCTTGCCGGCGGGGCTGAGAAGGCCGTGCCGGAAGGACGGGCGGATCACCGCTATGCGGCGTGAGCCGAGAAAAGCCTTGTAGGTTTTCCCGTGCTTTGCGCTACAATGAATAACGCCTGCCGGGTCGGTTCGTGTCGGCGGCGTTTAACAACAAAAACGAACCTTCGTTATGGGCCGGCAGCACCGGTCCATTCCCATGAGGAAAGTGATGGAAGAGTTTCACAAGGTCCGGCGTCTGCCGCAATACGTCTTCGAACAGGTCAACCGTTTGAAAGCGAGCGCGCGAGCGGCCGGGGCCGACATTATCGACCTCGGCATGGGCAATCCGGACCTTCCGACCCCCAAGGCGATCGTCGACAAGCTTTGCGAGGTCGTTCAGGACCCTCGCACCCATCGTTATTCCTCGTCCAAAGGCATTCCCGGCCTTCGCCGCGCGCAAGCCGCCTATTATGCCCGCCGTTTCGGCGTGAAGCTCAACCCCGATACCCAGGTCGTCGCCACCCTCGGCTCCAAGGAAGGCTTCGCCAATATGGCGCAGGCCATCACCGCGCCGGGTGACGTGATCCTCTGCCCGAACCCGACCTATCCGATCCACGCCTTCGGCTTCCTGATGGCGGGCGGCGTTATCCGTTCGATGAATGTGGAGCCGGATGAGAGCTTCTTCGGTCCGCTGGAGCGCGCCGTGCGCCACTCCATTCCGAAGCCGCTGGCACTGATCGTCAACTATCCGTCGAACCCGACGGCGCACGTCGCTTCGCTGGATTTCTACAAGGACGTCATCGCCTTTGCGAAGAAGCACGAGATCATCGTGCTCTCCGACCTTGCCTATTCGGAAATCTACTTCGACGACAACAATCCGCCGCCATCGGTTCTCGAAGTTCCCGGCGCAATCGACGTTGCGGTGGAATTCACTTCCATGTCGAAGACCTTCTCCATGCCCGGCTGGCGCATGGGCTTTGCCGTTGGCAATGAGCGGCTGATCGCGGCTCTGACCCGCGTGAAGTCCTATCTCGACTATGGCGCCTTCACGCCGATCCAGGTTGCGGCGACCCATGCGCTGAACGGTGACGGTTCCGACATCGCCGAAGTGCGCAGCGTTTATCGCCGCCGCCGCGATGTGATGGTCGACACGTTTGGCAAGGCCGGTTTCGAGGTTCCGCCGCCGGCGGCGACGATGTTCGCCTGGGCGAAGATCCCGGAAAAGTTCCGCCATCTCGGCAGCCTGGAATTCTCCAAGCTTCTGGTCGAGAAGGCAGATATTGCCGTTGCTCCCGGCATCGGCTTTGGCGAAATGGGCGATGATTACGTCCGTCTCGCGCTCGTGGAAAACGAGCATCGAATTCGTCAGGCAGCGCGCAATCTGAAGCGTTTCCTGTCGAGCGCAGACGAAACGATGCATAACGTCGTTTCGCTCAACGCCCACAGATAAGGGCAACCGAAGGCGGCCGGGCCTCGGCCGCCACCATCATCAGCAAATCAGGAACATACCCATGGCAGATTCATTGAGAATCGGCATAGCGGGGCTCGGCACTGTCGGCGCTTCGCTCGTGCGCATCCTCCAGCAGAGAAGCAACGAACTTGCGATTACCTGCGGACGCGCGATTGAGATTATTGCGGTGAGCGCGCGCGACCGTTCGCGTGACCGCGGCATCGATCTCAAGGGTATTACCTGGTTCGACACGCCGGAGCAGCTGGCGAGCGAAGCCGAGATCGACGTCTTCGTCGAACTGGTCGGCGGTGCTTCCGGTCAGGCGGAAAATGCGGTGCGCGCGGCACTTGCACGCGGTCTCCATGTGGTGACAGCCAACAAGGCGCTGCTGGCCAAGCATGGCGTCGAACTGGCGACCATTGCCGAAGACAAGGGCGCGCTTCTCAATTTCGAAGCGGCGGTGGCCGGCGGTATCCCCGTCATCAAGGCGCTGCGTGAGTCTCTCACCGGCAACCATGTGTCGCGCATCTATGGCATCATGAACGGTACCTGCAACTACATCCTGACCAAGATGGAGAAGGAAGGGCTGTCCTTCGAGGCCTGTCTGAAGGAAGCGCAGCGGCTGGGTTATGCCGAAGCCGATCCTGCCTTCGATATCGAGGGCAACGATACCGCCCACAAGCTGGCCATCCTGACGACGCTTGCCTTCGGCAACAAGATTTCGGCCGATGACATCTATCTGGAAGGCATCACCAATATCTCCAGCGAGGACATTCAGGCGGCCGCCGAGCTCGGTTATCGCATCAAGCTTCTCGGCGTGGCGCAGGTGACCGAATCCGGCATCGAGCAGCGCGTGCATCCGACCATGGTGCCGCTCGATTCCGTTATCGCCCAGGTGGATGGCGTGACCAATGCGGTGGCGATCGAATCCGACATCCTCGGCGAATTGTTGATGGTTGGCCCAGGTGCGGGCGGCAACGCCACGGCGTCTGCCGTGCTCGGCGACATTGCCGATATCGCCAAGAGCCGTCCGGGCGCCCAGCAGGTGCCGGTGCTCGGCCGTCCGGCGAAATCGCTGACGGAATACCGCCGCGCCAAGATGAAGAGCCATGAGGGGGGGTATTTCATTCGCCTCACGGTGAAGGATCAGGCCGGCGTCTTCGCCTCCATCGCCACCCGCATGGCGGATAACAACATCTCGCTGGAATCCATCGTGCAGCGTCAGCGCGTGCATGTGGAAGGCGCGCCGCAGACCATCATTCTCGTTACCCACGCGACGATGGAAGATGCGATCCGCAAGGCCGTGAAGGCGATCAAGAACGAGAAATATCTCGTCAGCGAGCCGCAGGTCATCCGCATCGAGCGCACCTGAGACGCTTCGTCATCTTGATGTTATCGAGGGCCGCGCTTCCGGATGGAGGCGCGGTTTTTTCGTTCTATGGCTGCCTGCATCGTGCCGGTAGTCTCGCGCCCATAAAATTTGGGGGGACGGCGTCGGAAGCGCTGGAAAACAAGGCGATTCGGCACTATGGTTAATTCTGTTCACCAAGCGAGGGAGGCGTGGCCGTGACATCGATCATCCTGTTCAAGGACAATAAGCGCGCAGGCGTTGCGGCCGCCCATCACCGGGCGCGGCCTCACAATGCCAATGACAATATTCGCAGCATGGAATTCGATATGGGGGAACATGAGCGCAACTGGTGTTCGCTTGCCGTGTTCTCGCTGCTGCTGCTTGTTGGCGCGGTCTCGATCGTCAGCCCGTTTTTCTCGATTTTTTCGGTGTGAATCCTCATAAGCGCGTTTTTGCTTGAAAAACACGCCATCGCCATTTAGCCCGTTTTAAAGCGCGATTGGGCGCGTGACAGGATGAATGGACAGGATGGCAATGATGGAGCCGGCCGATACCGTGGCCCGCGCGTTTCTAAGCGTGGAGCGGTCGGCGACAGAACAGCGCTGGGTGTCGCGGCTGGATCAGGCCGGGCAGAACCGCGCGCTGGCCATGTCCCAGATCCACGCCATTCCGGAACTGATCGCACGGGTGCTTGCCGGGCGCGGTGTGGGTGTCGATGACGCCCTGGCGTTCCTCGATCCGACCATTCGTTCCCTGATGCCCGATCCGCATGTGCTGACCGATTGCGAAAAGGCCGCCGAGCGGCTGGTGCGGGCCATCGCGATCGGCGAGAAGGTGGCGATCTTTGGCGACTACGACGTCGACGGCGCTGCTTCCTCCGCTTTGACGTACCGGTTTCTCGCGCATTTCGGTCTGACACCGGAAATCTATATTCCCGACCGTATTTTCGAGGGCTACGGGCCGAACCCGGCGGCGATGCAGCAGCTTGCCGCCAATGGTGCGACGCTGATCGTGACGGTCGATTGCGGCTCCACCAGCCATGAATCGCTGAAGGCCGCCAGGGATGCGGGAACGGATGTGGTGGTGATCGACCATCATCAGGTCGGCACGGAGCTGCCGCCGGCCGTGGCGCTGGTCAATCCCAACCGCGAGGACGATCTTTCAGGGCAGGGGCATCTCTGTGCCGCCGGCGTCGTGTTTCTCGTGCTGGTGGCCACCCTGCGGCTGTTGAAAGAGAGGCGGCACAGGCAGGCTTTCACGCTCGATCTGCTATCGCTTCTCGATATCGTCGCGCTTGCCACCGTGTGCGATGTGGTGCCGCTGAAGGGGCTCAACCGCGCCTATGTGGTGAAGGGGCTGATTGCCGCGCGCCATATGAACAATGCCGGGCTCGCTGCTCTCTTCAAGAAGGCGGGGCTGGGCGGACCTGTGACGCCCTATCATTTCGGTTTCCTGATCGGGCCGCGCATCAATGCCGGCGGCCGCATCGGCGACGCTGCGCTCGGCAGCCGTCTCCTGACCATCGATGATGCTTCGCAGGCCGAGGTCATTGCCGAGAGGCTGGATGAGCTGAACCGCGAGCGGCGGGCCATGGAAGCCGCCATGCTGGCGGAAGCAGAGGCGGAGGCGCTGTTCGAATATGGCGACGGCTCGGGTGCGGGCGTCATCGTGACTGCGCGTGAAAACTGGCATCCCGGCATTGTCGGTCTGCTTGCCTCGCGTCTGAAGGATCGCTTCCGTCGTCCCGCCTTCGCCATTGCCTTCGATCCCTCCGGCAAGGGCACCGGTTCCGGCCGTTCGATCAACGGCTTCGATATGGGGCGCATGGTGCGCGCCGCCGTGGAGGCCGGCTTGCTGGTCAAGGGCGGTGGGCATGCCATGGCGGCCGGCCTGACGGTGGAGCGCGCCAATCTCGGCAAGCTCAGGACTTTCTTCGAGGAAGCGGCGGCAAAGACCGTGAACGAGCTGGTAGAAAGCAGCGTGCTGAAGATCGATGGCGCCATCGGCGCGTCGGGTGCCACATTGCAGCTTGTCGACCAGCTGGAGCAGGCCGGTCCATATGGCTCCGGTCATTCGCAACCCATCTTTGCCGTGCCGGCGCATCGTCTGCGCGATGTGCGGCTTGTGGGTACAGCTCACGTCAAGATCACGCTGGAGGCCATGGACGGCTCGCGACTGGACGGCATCGCGTTCCGCGCCGCAGAAGCGCCTCTGGGGCAGATGCTGCTGAATGCGCGCGGCCGGAACATTCACGTCGCCGGCACCGTGGGCGCCGATCTCTGGCAGGGCCAGAGGCGCGTTCAACTGCGCGTTCTGGACGCGGCTTTCGCGCCCTGACTTTGCGCACTGACAGGGCCTTCCAGCTATCCTGGAATTTCACCGGACACCGGCCCAGGCGAGTGGATGAGACACAACGAGACTTCTTTACGCGACGCGTGAAGATTTTTGTGCAGGCAGCTGATTTTACAGGAGAAGCAAGTGGCACGCCCTAG
>NZ_JBNWCK010000001.1:426056-1948546 GCF_053522465.1 Agrobacterium sp. 22-214-1
GGGAGTCGAACCCCTCTTTTCAGAATGAAAATCTGACGTCCTAACCGATAGACGAAGGGCGCGTGCGCTTGTGGTGTGGCGCCCTTATAGTCAGGCTCCGGTTGGTCCGCAAGCGGAAAAATTGATTTTTCTTGCTTCGTGACGAGTTTTTTTATGGAGGCCGGAAGGGCTGTGGAAAACTGCGCCCGAACTGGCCAAGGCCTTGACATATCGCCCCTATCGCTGCGCGTCAGTAATGTCCCATGCCTTGCGGGAGGGCCGGGGACACAGTTTCCCAACCCTTAGCTGGCACAGGCTGCCGGCTGGATGAAACGGATGCTGTGGTCGGCTGAAGGGGAAAGGCAAGCCGGTCGATTTGCCTGTTGGCGTTTCGTCCGGCTTGCCTTCCATCGGGGGGACAGCACTCTAACGTGCCCGGCGGGAATCGGTTCCGGCGCATTGAACACGCGTGACGAATTTGCGAGTTGATGCGATGTGGTCATATTTTGAAGGGGGAGAACACGAAGGCAAGTGGCACGCCCTAGGGGAGTCGAACCCCTCTTTTCAGAATGAAAATCTGACGTCCTAACCGATAGACGAAGGGCGCGTGCGCTTGTGGTGTGGCGCCCTTATAGTCAGGCTCCCGAAGGTCTGCAAGCGGAAAAATGCATGATTTGACAAAAAAATGACATGGGCCGCCAGAAGCCCTGAAAAACAAGGATTCCTGTTTCGTAACAATTGGTTAAACTGCGACGCCGGGCCCATTTTTGTGCTCTTGGCGTCTCGAGAGCGGTGGAATCACGGAATCGAAATCGTCGCGCTCGTGCATGGAGATAAAGATTTCAGCAGGTCTCCGGAAACGAAAACGGGGCCGAAACGGCCCCGCTCGATATAGTTGTCGATCGCAGTCTCAGTGCAGAATCTGGCTGAGGAACAGACGGGTGCGCTCGTGCTGCGGATTGTCGAAGAATTCGGCGGGCGAGTTCTGTTCGACGATCTGGCCCTGGTCCATGAAGATGACGCGGTTTGCCACCTGGCGGGCGAAGCCCATTTCGTGGGTTACGCACAGCATGGTCATGCCGTCTTCGGCAAGGCTGACCATGGTGTCGAGCACTTCCTTGACCATTTCCGGGTCGAGCGCCGACGTCGGCTCGTCGAACAGCATGATCTTCGGCTTCATGCAGAGCGAGCGGGCAATCGCCACGCGCTGCTGCTGGCCGCCGGAGAGCTGGCCGGGATATTTGTTCGCCTGCTCGGGGATCTTGACGCGCTTCAGATAGTGCATCGCCACTTCTTCGGCTTCCTTCTTGGGCATCTTGCGAACCCAGATCGGCGCCAGCGTGCAGTTTTCGAGGATCGTCAGATGCGGGAAGAGGTTGAAGTGCTGGAACACCATGCCGACTTCACGACGCACCTCATCGATCTTCTTCAGGTCGTTGGTGAGTTCGATGCCATCGACATTGATCGTACCCGACTGATGTTCTTCAAGCCGGTTGATGCAGCGGATCATGGTCGATTTGCCCGACCCGGAAGGACCGGCGATGACGATGCGTTCGCCCTTCATGACCTTCAGGTTGATATCGCGCAGCACGTGGAAGTCGCCATACCACTTGTTCATGCCGATGAGTTCGATCGCCACGTCCGTTGTCGAGACGGTCAGTTTTTTTGCTTGGGTTTCTGCCATTTGAGCGTCCCTTATCGTTTATGCCCGGTGTCGAGGTGCCGTTCCATGAACAGCGAATAACGCGACATGCCGAAGCAGAATATCCAGAATACGAAGCCTGCGAAAATATAGCCAGTCATGGCGGTGACGGGCGTGGCCCAGTTCGCATCCGATTGGTTGAGTGTGACAATGCCGAGCAGGTCGAACATGCCGATGATCGAAACCAGCGACGTGTCCTTGAACAGCCCGATGAAGGTGTTGACGATGCCCGGAATGACGAGCTTCAGCGCCTGCGGCAGCACGATCAGTCTCGTCTTCTGCCAGTAGTTCAGGCCGAGCGAATCCGCACCTTCATATTGTCCCTTCGGAATGGCCTGCAGGCCGCCGCGGATCACCTCAGCCATATAGGCCGAGGAGAACAGCGACACGCCGACGAGCGCGCGCAGGAACTTGTCGAAGGTCCAGCCGTCGGGCAGGAACAGCGGCAGCATGATGCTGGCGAAGAACAGCACGGTGATCAGCGGAATGCCTCTGATGACTTCGATGAAGAGCACGCAGAGCATCTTGATCACCGGCAGGTTCGACCGCCGGCCGAGCGCCAGAAGAATGCCGAAGGGGAGCGACACCGTGATCCCGAAGAACGACAGGATGAGGGTCACCATCAGGCCGCCCCAGAGCTGCGTTTCCACCTTCGGCAGGCCGAAGACGCCGCCGATAAGCAGGAAAAACGCAATGAAGGGCAGGATGATGAAAAGCGCCAGCGCATTCAGTCGCTTGAACGGCGCTTTTGGAATCAGCATCGGTATCAGCAGGATGGCGAACGCCACCATCACCAGGATGGGACGCCAGCGTTCGTCGATCGGATAGCGGCCGAAGACGAATTGGCCGAGCTTCGCCGAAACGAAGGCCCAGCACGCACCGGACTGGCCGTCCGGCAGCGCGCCGCCCTGCGAAGCGGTCAGGCAGGCGATACGATCGCTGCCGGTCCATACCGCGTCGATGAACAGCCACTTGATGATCGGCGGCACCAGATAGGCGAGCAGGGCAAGGGCGATAACCGTGAGAACGGTGTCCTTCGGCGTGGCGAAAAGTTTGGTGCGCAGCCAGTGGCCGAAGCCGACGGCGCTCGAGGGCGCGGGTTTGGCGTCCTCGATGGTCTGTCGCACGAATGCGTGATTGCTGATCGTCATCGTTATCGCTCCACCAGGGCCATTTTCGCATTGAACCAGTTCATGACCACGGCCGTGAGCAGGGACAGCGAGAGATAGATGACCAGCCAGATTGCAACGACTTCGACTGCCTGTCCCGTCTGGTTCAGGATCGTGCCGCCGACCGAGACGATGTCGGCGAAGCCGACAGCGACCGCAAGCGAGGAGTTCTTGGTCAGGTTGAGGTACTGGCTCGTCAGCGGCGGGATGATGATGCGCATCGCTTGCGGAACGACGATCAGGCGCGTCGTGGTGCTGGAGCGAAGTCCCAGTGCATCCGCAGCTTCCGTCTGCCCCTTCGCCACGGCCTTGATGCCGCCGCGAACGATTTCGGCGATAAAGGAGGCGGTGTAGAAGGAAAGCGCCAGGAACAGCGACATGAATTCAGGTGCGACGACCGCGCCGCCCGAGAGATTGAACCGCCCTGCAATCGGATAGTCGAATGTCAGCGGTGCCCCGAGCGCCAGAAATGTCGCCAGCGGCAGGCCGATGATGAGAAGCGTCGCCGTTATTCCGGTGCGGAACTGCTGTCCGGTTCTTTCCTGTCTGGCCTTCGCCCAGCGGTAAACGAAGACGCTGAGAACGATGGCGACGAGGAAAGCGAGCGGCACGAGCCAGGTGCCTTCTCCCCACAGCGGCTTGGGAAAGAAGAAGCCGCGATTGTTGAGGTAGGTTCCAAGCGGAAGCTCGAGCGACTCGCGCGCCTGCGGCAGAACCGAGATGACGCCCTTGTACCAGAAGAAGATGACGAGTAGCGGCGGGATGTTGCGGAAGATTTCCACATAGGCCTGCGCGAGTTTCGAAATCAGCCAGTTGTTGGACAGCCGGGCGATGCCGACGATGAAACCGATGATCGAGGCGGCGATGATGCCGAAAAACGCAACCTGGATCGTGTTGAGAATGCCAACGAGCAATGCCCGGCCATAGGTCGCGTCGCTGGTATAAGCGATCAGCGACTGGCCGATATCGAAACCGGCTCTTCCGTTGAGGAAGCCGAAGCCGGACGAGATGTTTGACCGTTGAAGATTGGTGATCGTATTCGTCACGATGATCCAGACGAAGGCGGCCAGGACGACGACTGTCAGGACCTGATAAAAAATGCCGCGTATGCGTGGATCGTAGATAAGTGACGACGCGCTTTGCGCGCGCGATCGTTGCGAACTGACCGCGTTGCCTGCCATAGGCACCTTTCCCTTTTATGTGCTCTTTGCGAGCTTATTTATATAATTTGAAGTGGAGGCCGGGCGTCGCCCAGCCTCCTTATGATCTAGCCGGTAATGGGGCCGATCAACGGACCGGCGGTGCGTATTGCAGGCCGCCCTTGGTCCACAGCGCGTTCTGGCCACGCTCGATCTTCAGCGGAGAGCCAGCGCCGACGTTGCGGTCGAAGACTTCGCCGTAGTTACCCACCAGCTTGATGATGTTGTAGGCCCAGTCGTTGGTCACGCCGAGATCGGTACCGATCTTGGTGCCTTCTTCCGTGCCGAGCAGGCGCTTCACGTCCGGATTGGCGCTGTTCTTCTGCTCATCGACATTCTTGGAGGTGACGCCAAGCTCTTCGGCGTTGACCATCGCATAGTGAACCCAGGTCACGATGTCGAACCACTGGTCGTCACCCTGGCGAACGGCCGGGCCAAGCGGCTCCTTGGAGATGACTTCCGGCAGAACGACGTTTTCGTCCGGGTTCTTCAGCTTCAGACGGATTGCATAGAGACCCGACTGGTCGGTGGTGTAAACGTCGCAACGGCCCGAATCATAGGCAGAGGTTGCGTCGGATTCCTTTTCGAAAACGACCGGGTTGTACTGCAGATTGTTGGTCTTGAAGTAGTCGGCCAGGTTGAGCTCGGTGGTCGTGCCGGTCTGAACGCAGACGGCGGCGCCGGAGAGCTCGAGAGCAGACTTCACGTTGAGGCTCTTCTTGGCGATGAAGCCCTGGCCGTCATAATAGTTGACGGTGCGGAAGTTGAAGCCGAGCGACGTGTCGCGGCTGATCGTCCAGGTGGTGTTACGGGTCAGAACATCGACTTCACCGGACTGGAGAGCCGGGAATCGGTCCTTGCTCGAAAGGGCGACGAACTTGGCTTTCGAAGGATCACCGAAAACCGCGGTGGCAATACCACGGCAATAGTCCACGTCGATACCGGACCATTCGCCCTTGTCATCGGGATTGGAAAATCCCGGAATGCCCGCGCTGACGCCGCAGGTGACGAAACCTTTTCCCTTCACATCCTGAAGCGTCGCAGCCGAAGCGACCGAGGCTCCTCCCAAAACTGCTGCGCCGATGGCGGCTGACAGAATTGCCTTTTTCATTTTTCCCAACCTTTGTTTGTTATCGTCACTTGGAAGGGGACCGGCATGTTTGTCTTCCCCAGCTCCCCCTTCAGCGAGATCTTTTTCGATCCGCTTTTTCTATCACAATCACAATTGGCAGCGGGGTCAAGACGTGCGGGCAATAATTGTGCCTATAAAACGGAATTTTCCAAATTTTGGTCGGGAAGTGTGCAAAGGGTGAAAATATAAGCATATTTTTGCGGAAATTTGCACTTGCACAGTATTTGTATACTTCTTGTATTCTGATTGGCGATGCGTCAATCCGACCTGCTCAGGCGTCCCTGCGGGACTTGACCTTGCGTTGCGCTCTTAGCATTGTCGCACGCGTCAATGTTCCTTCGAAAGCTGATCTGAAATGACCAAGACAAATGACCTGCTTTCCGCCGCAGGTGTGAATACGCGCCTGACCCATGGCGGCAACGATCCCGCGGACTGTTTCGGTTTCGTCAATCCGCCCATCGTGCGCGGTTCGACCGTGCTTTTTCCCGACGCGGAGACGCTTTCGACCGAAAACCAGAAATATACCTATGGCACCCACGGCACGCCGACGACGGATGCTTTGTGCAATCTCGTCAACGAGCTGGAAGGGTCTGCCGGAACCATTCTCGTGCCCTCGGGCCTTGCGGCCATCACCGTGCCGTTCCTTGCCTATCTCGGCGCTGGCGACCATGCGCTGATCGTCGATTCCGTCTATTTTCCGACGCGCCGTTTCTGCAACACGATGTTGCGGAAGCTCGGTGTCGAGGTGGAATATTACGACCCGGCAATCGGGGAGGGCATTGAGGCTCTCATCCGGCCGAACACCAAGCTGGTGCATCTGGAAGCGCCGGGCTCCAACACCTTCGAGATTCAGGATGTCAGGCTGATCACGGATATCGCTCACCGGCATGATTGCGTGGTGACGATGGACAATACCTGGGCGACGCCGCTTTATTTCAAGCCGCTCGATTTCGGCGTCGATGTCTCCATTCACGCCGCCACCAAATATCCTTCGGGTCATTCGGATGTGCTGATGGGGTTCGTTTCGGCCAATGAAAAGCACTGGAAGGCGCTTTATCAGGCCAATACCAATCTCGGCATCTGCGTCACCTCTGACGATGCCTATCAGATCCTGCGCGGCATGCGCACCATGGGAATAAGGCTGGAACACCACCAGAAAAGCGCGCTCGATATTGCCACATGGGTGGAGAGCCGTGACGACGTCGTCCGTGTGCTGCATCCGGCGCTGCCGAGTTTTGCCGGGCACGAACTCTGGAAACGCGATTTCAAGGGCGCAAGCGGTGTCTTCTCCTTCGTGCTGAAGGCGGAAGAGGGCAAATACAAGCAGGCGGCGGCGGCCTTCCTCAATGCGCTGACCTTCTTCGGGCTCGGCTATTCCTGGGGCGGATACGAATCGCTGGCCGTTTCGGTTTCGCTTGTCGACAGAACCATTGCCAAGGGCCCGTCGGAAGGGCCGGTCATCCGCCTGCAGATCGGGCTCGAGGATATCGCCGATCTCAAGAAGGACCTCGAGGCCGGATTTACGGCTGCGGCCGGGGTTTGACCTCAGCCTTTGGCGCGATAGCCGTAGAGCCAGTCGAAGTCCTTCAGGAAGGCGTCGGTGGGGCGCGTGGAAAACACGAAGTCCCGCGCAATACGCACCGGGCCTCTCGCGTGATAGGCAAAACGATTGAGAGAGGCCCGCTTGCGGGCCTTTTCTATGCGCGGCAGGCGCAGGGCCTCAAAGCTGGCAAGGGCCTGCGGCAAGGGCAGGGGCTTTTCGGCATTGCCGCCTGCCGTCGCTCCCGCAAGTTCGAAAGCATCCTCTATCGCCATGGCCGCGCCCTGTGCGGCGAAGGGCATCATGGCATGCGCCGCATCGCCGATCAGCACCGTGTCGCGGCCATTGTGCCAGCGGCCCGGGCCGGCCTGATAGAGCGGCCAGAAGGTGGGATTTTCAGACGAATCGAGCAATCGGACGATATCCGGGCTGAAACCGCGAAACTGCTCCAGCAGCATGGCTTTCTGCCGCCCGCTCGATTCCGCCCGCCAGGTTGCGCCGGGATCGGCACCGAGCGCGATGGCGACAATGTTGAAACCACCGACTTCCTTCAGCGGATAGGCGACGATATGGCCGCCGGAACCGAGATAGGCGGTCACCGCGCTCTTGTTGATGGCTGACGGCACATCGTTTGCGGCAACGGTGAAGCGCCAGGCTATATTGCCGGAGAAGGTGGCTGTGGGGGCGGAAGGGACCGCGAAGCGGGCCGCCGACCAGACACCATCTGCGCCGACGATCAGATCATGGTCACGGAAGGTGGTTGCGGCAATCAGGTCCACCGTCGCGTTTTCAATGCGCTTGCCGAGATGCAGGCGGCAGAGCGGGTTGCGTGTCACCGCCTGCAGAAGCGCATTCTGCAGCGTCGAGCGGTGAAGCACGCCATAGGGTGCGCCCCAGCGTGTGTGCGCCACCGCGCCCATCGGCAGGGAGAGCAGCGTGGCGAGCGATTTTCCGGAGGCGAGTTCGACGCTGACCGGTTCGGTCCAGCGCGCTTCGATTTCCGGCAGCACGCCGAGTTCGGCGAGAATGCGGGCGGCATTGGGCGAGAGTTGCAGGCCTGCGCCCACTTCCGTCAGCTCACCGGCCTGTTCGATGATGTCACAGTCGATACCGTGCCGGGCAAAGGAAAGGGCAGCGGTGAGACCGGCGATGCCGGCACCGACAATGGCTACGGATTTGATGGGCATTGGTGCGCCCCGATCAGGAAAAGTGGAAGGTCAGGCGGCCTTCACATGGAAGACGCAGCCCGGAGGATTGGTCTGCTCTGCCTTCAGCGACGGATTGTAGCGGTAAAGGGTGGAGCAGTAGGAACAGACCTTCTCGTTGTCGTCGCCCATATCGATGAAGATATGCGGATGATCGTAAGGAACGGAAGCGCCGGTGCACATGAATTCCTTGACGCCGATCTCGATCATGCGGTGTCCGCCATCGTTCTGGAAGTGGGGAATGGAATGCCCGGCCATGTTCGTCTCCAAATGCAATATCGTTATCGAGCCGCAATCCGTCTTCGCGTGCCGGCTCGTCGTTGCGGATATGTAGCCTCAAACGCATTGCATCTCCATAAAAATCGTCAGCAAAACATGTTCAACATTGCTAATTCCTGCCATATGGTCCGGCAAAAAGGATGTCCTTGATGAATCTCAACACGCCGCAGTTTTCCGATTTTTCCCATGACGGCCTTCGCCTTGCCTATTTCGACGAGGGCGATCCGGCGGGCGATCCGGTTCTGCTGATCCACGGCTTCGCCTCCAGCGCCAATGTCAACTGGGTGCATCCCGGCTGGTTGAAGACGCTAGGGGAAGCGGGCTACCGGGTGATCGCCATCGACAATCGCGGCCACGGCGCAAGCGACAAGCCGCACGATTCCGAAGCATATTATCCTCCGGTCATGGCCGGGGATGCGGTGGCGCTGCTCAACCATCTCGGCATCGCCGAAGCGCATGTGATGGGCTATTCCATGGGCGCGCGCATTTCCGCCTTTCTGGCCATGGCGCATCCGGAGCGCGTGCGTTCGCTGGTCTTCGGTGGGCTCGGCATTGGCATGGTCGAAGGTGTCGGCGACTGGGATCCGATTGCCGAGGCGCTTCTCGCACCTTCGCTCGATGTCGTCACCCATGAGCGCGGCCGCATGTTCCGCGCCTTTGCCGACCAGACGAAAAGCGACCGGCTGGCGCTGGCCGCCTGTATCGAGACGTCGCGGGTTCTCGTCACGCGCGAACAGGCTGAGAAAATCGATGCGCCAACGCTGATCGCGGTCGGAACGAAGGACGATATCGCCGGTTCCGCTGCGGAGCTTGCCGCGATCATGCCGCATGCGCGGGCAATCGACATTCCCGGCCGCGACCACATGCTGGCCGTCGGCGACCGGGTGTTCAAGGCGGCGGTGCTGGAATTTTACCGCTCGCTTTGATCGGGAGCATTTTCAGGAAAAGCGGAGCCCGGTTTTCCGTCCGGAAATGCGGCAACGCTGAGGGCACGGTAAGAAACGGTTTTTCATGCTGCATGAAGAAAAACTGAAGCCTTGCCGCCTTTAAAGTCGTCATTCGAATCCCATTTCTAATGCACGTCTTTTTCTGTATAAAGAACGACCACTGCAAATGAGGAGACCATTCATGGTCGCACGTACCGAGGCCCGTCAGCCCGAACAGCTGGCGATCGTCGATCCCATCTGGGGCAGCCTGCTCAATGAAGCCCGCAGCGCCGCGGCGCAGGACCCGCTGCTTTCGGCCTTCCTTTATTCGACGATCCTCAATCACCGGTCTCTCGAAGAATGTGTGATCTATCGCATCTGCGAACTCCTCGATCATCCCGACATGCAGGCCGTGCTGCTGCGCCAGACCTTCCAGGACATGCTGGATGACTGGCCGGAATGGGGCAGCGTGCTGCGCGTCGACATTCAGGCCGTTTACGACCGCGATCCCGCCTGCACGCGCTTCATGGAGCCGCTCCTCTATTTCAAGGGATTCCAGGCCATCCAGACCCACAGGCTCGCCCACTGGCTGCTGCAGAAGGGCCGCAAGGACTTCGCGTTTTATCTGCAAAGCCGCTCCTCGAGCATCTTCCAGACCGATATCAATCCGGCCGCGCGCATCGGCAAGGGCATCTTCCTCGATCATGCCACCGGGCTGGTCGTCGGCGAGACGGCCGTGATCGGCGACAACGTCTCCATCCTTCACGGCGTCACGCTCGGCGGCACCGGCAAGGAAGGGGCGGACCGCCATCCGAAGATCGGAAACGGCGTGATGATCGGGGCTGGGGCGAAAATCCTCGGCAATATCGAGATCGGCAGCTGCTCGCGCATCGCTGCCGGTTCGGTGGTGCTGAAGCCGGTTCCGCCCAAGACGACCGTTGCCGGCGTGCCGGCGCGTGTGGTGGGAGAAGCAGGGTGTTCCGAACCCTCGCGCCTGATGGACCAGCTTATCGGGGCCGATATCTGACCGGCCCCGCCGCGCTCCGATGGGGCCGGCATTTTCACGGTCGTCCGTGTGGAAGACACGGATGACTTGCCGCTTTCACTTTACTTTGGCCTTTGTCCCATGCCAAAAGCGGGCCAACGCGAACCGCACAGGAGAATAGTGGTGAAAGCCGACGAAATCAAAAAACTCGACGCCTATTTCAAGCGCACCTTCAACCCGACGATGGTGGTCAAGGCGCGTCCGCGCAAGGACGATTCCGCCGAAGTGTATCTTGGCGAAGAGTTTCTCGGCGTCGTTTATATCGATGACGAAGACGGCGACCGCTCCTACAACTTCTCCATGGCGATCCTCGACGTCGACCTCTGATCGTCACCATCCGGTGACGGATGGAGTTTCGCACTGAACCAGTCGCTCGTGGCGGTTACGCCGCGGGCGATTTGTTTTTTCGGCTGCTGACCTGCATCATCAGGCGGTTTTCCGGACGCAGGGTAACCCGCATCAGCGGCTCGGTATCTGCCGGGCCTTTATTTTTGAGGCGAACGTCCTGCAAAAGCACGGCAAGGATTGCGACAGCCTCCATCATGGCAAAGGCATTGCCGATGCAGACGCGCGGACCGGCGCCGAAGGGCATATAGGCATAGCGGTGGCGCGCCTTGACCTTTTCGGGCTCGAAGTGTGACGGGTCGAAGCGGTCGGGTTCTTCCCATAGTGTTGTGTGCCGGTGGACGGCGTAGATCGGCACATAAAGAACGGTGCCGGCCGGGATATCGTGTTCGCCGAGCCTGAAGTCCTGCAATGCCGTGCGTGTCACGACAGGGGCGGGCGGGTAAAGCCGCATCGCTTCCGAAAATACCTGTCTGGTATAGGTCAGGCGGGCGATATGTTCGGCCGCCACCGGTTCACCGGCGGTAACGGTTTCGATCTCGTCGATGACCTTGCGCTCCACGTCGCTGTTTTGCGAAAGCAGATGGAAGGTCCAGGCAAGGCCGAGGGCCGTGGTTTCATGACCGGCCGTGATGAAGGTCAGGAGATTATCGATGATTTCCGTGTCGCTCATCATGCGTCCGGTTTCCGGGTCTTTCGCTTCGAGCAGCATGGAAACCAGATCGTTCCTTTCGATCGGATTCTGCCGTCTTTCGGAAATGACGGTCGCAAGGCTGGAACGAAGATAGCCGACCGCCGCGCGGGCCTTGCGCCGGCCCGGATGCGGGAGCCATTCCGGTGCGCCCAGCATGGCGAGTGCGAAGGTCCAGCCCGTGGGTTTCAGATAATCGGTGATGCTTTGCTCGACGCGGGCTATATCGATCCCATGGCCGCCGGACATCATGGTTTCGACGATGATATGGAAGGTCGTCCGCATCATCTCATGGCCGATATCGATGTCGCCGGCAGGAGATGCGTGCCAGCGCTCTTGCGTGCGGCGCGCGGCGTCGATCATGACCGGCAGCAGTTCCAGCAGCTTCTCGTGCCGGAACGCTGCGGCGACGGATTGTCTTTGCCACTTCCAGTGATCGCCATCGGCTGTCAGAAGCCCCTGGCCGAGCGCGGGGCCGAGGGCGCGGCGCACATCTTCGCCCTTGCCGAGCAGATGGGCGTTCTTGACCAGCGCCTCATGGATAAGCGTAGGGTCGGCAAGATGAACCCGCATGACGCCGCCGAGACGGGTAAAGACCGCCGGCTCGCTGAAAATTTCCGGTGGCAGAGCCTTCAACGGATTGCGGATGAGCGACAGCGCGACGCGGGCTGTTGCGAATTTGGAGACGGGAGCGATTCCGGGCGTATCCGGGGAGGCGGTGCGAAGGTCGGTTCCGGTCATTTACAGGTCCTTTGTCCGCGTTGAACACTTACATTTCCTGTTAAGGTGTATACCTTATTGTGGATATTTAAGGTGCATACCTTAGATTTCAATGGTCGGGTTCGAAATCAATGAAGAAAAGCAGTACCGGGCGGACGGCGGCACGCCCCACACGCCATAGAATTCTCGACGCCGCTCTCACTCTGTTTAACGAGCGCGGGCCCGACCACGTGACGACCGCCGAAATCGCAAGGGCGGTAGAGATCAATGAGGGCAATCTCTATTATCACTTCCGCACCAAGGAAGCGCTGGTTCTGGCGCTGTTTGCCCGGTTCGAAGCCGATGCGCTGGCAATTGTCGGAAAGATTGACGGGGCCGATGAGGGAGCGGCGGCAACCTATGCCGGTTTTCTGCGGCTCTGGTTTTCGCTGGTGTGGGACTACCGGTTCCTGTTTCGCGATCTGGTCGGTCTTGTCTCTTCCGCCCCGGCGCTGGTGGAGCCCGTGCGCACCATAAGCGCCGCGATGCGCCTTGCCGTCGGCGATATCGTCGCGCGCATGGAGAAAGCGGGCCTCGCCGCGATACCCGAGGAAGAGCGGCCTGCCGTTCTGACGAACCTCTGGATCGTCTCCACCTATTGGGCGTCCTATCTCAACCTTCAGGAGGGTATCACAGAGTTCGGTCCGCCGCAGCTGGACTGGGGATTGAAGCAGGTCTCAAGCCTGTTCAGACCCTATCTCTCCGCGGAAGCGAAAGCCGAGCTGGAAGCGCTGCTGGTAGGGGAGCCGTAAGTTTCACCGGGTAGTGACAGAGCCGGAAAACAGCGACGCCCGCGACGATATCCGTCGCGGGCGCTTTTACGATTATCAGCCATACGCCGCTGAAGTATCAGGCGGCCTTCAGCAGATCGCCATGCGGATCGAGAACGAACTTGGTGGCCGCGCCCTGATCAAAGCTTTCATAACCCTGCACCGCATCGTCGAGCGCGATGATCTTGGCGTTGACGATATCGGCAATCGGCAGGCGGTCGTGCAGGATCGCCTGCATGAGCTGGCGGTTATATTTCAGCACCGGCGTCTGGCCGGTGTGGAAGGATTGCGCCTTTGCCCAGCCGAGGCCGAAGCGTAGCGACAGGCTGCCCTGTTTCGCCGCCGCATCCACCGCGCCGGGGTCTTCGGTGACATAGAGGCCCGGAATGCCGATGGAGCCGGCGGCGCGGGTGATTTCCATCATCTGGTTGAGAACGATGGCCGGCTGTTCGCCGCCCGCATGGCCGCGCGCTTCGAAGCCGACGGCGTCGATGGCGCTGTCGACTTCGTTGGTGCCGACGATTTCGGCGATCATGTCGCCCAGCCGGTCGCCCTTGGAAAGATCGACGGGTTCAAAACCGACTTTTGCCGCGTGCGCAAGACGATCCTTGTTGAAATCGCCGATCATGACGACCGCAGCACCCAGAATGCGGGCGGATGCGGCGGCGGCAAGGCCGACCGGGCCGGCGCCCGCGACATAGACCGTGGAGCCGACGCCGACGCCCGCCTTGACGGCGCCGTGGAAGCCGGTCGGCAGAATGTCGGACAGCATGGTGAGGTCGCGGATCTTCGACATCGCCTTGTCGCGGTCCGGGAACTTCAGCAGGTTGAAATCGGCATAGGGGATGGTGACATAACGGGCCTGTCCGCCGATCCAGCCGCCCATATCGACATAACCGTAAGCGCCGCCGGCGCGGGACGGGTTCACCGTCAGGCAGACGCCGGTATCCTGCGACTTGCAGCAGCGGCAGCGGCCGCAGGCGACGTTGAAGGGCACCGAGACGATATCGCCGATTTCCAGCATCTCGACATCGACGCCTTTTTCGATGACTTCGCCGGTGATTTCATGGCCGAGGACGAGGCCCGGCATCGCCGTGGTGCGGCCGCGCACCATATGCTGGTCGGAGCCGCAGATATTGGTGGAAATCACCTTGAGAATGACGCCGTGCTCGATACGGCGTCCATCCGGCGCCTCAAGCTTCGGGTCGTCGATGTCGCGGACTTCGACCTGACCCGGCCGCATGTAGACGACGCCTCTGTTCCTGCTCATATCCATCTCCTCCATGGTTTGAACACCGTACCTGTCCGCTCCTCCGCAGACAGGTGACTCCATGGGTGCAGCAAACCATGTGAGGGGAGATGTGGCGTTCGGGAATACGACACGCGGTGTGGTCGTAACGACACCGCGTTTCGCCCGATGTCACGGTGGCGTTATCTGTCGAGCGGTTTTCTGAGGCGGCCGGCGGCGTCCTGAATATATTGCCAGGCGACACGGCCCGAGCGGCCGCCGCGCGTGGTCGCCCATTCCAGCGCCTCGTGATGCAGCGTTTCGCGGTCCAGACCCAGATCGAAATGCGCCGCATAGCTGTCGATCATCGTCAGGTAATCTTCCTGGCCGCATTTGTGGAAACCGAGCCACAGGCCGAAACGGTCCGAGAGCGAAACCTTCTCCTCCACCGCTTCCGAAGGGTTGATGGCGGTGGACTGCTCGTTTTCCATCATGTGGCGCGGCAGAAGATGGCGGCGGTTGGATGTCGCATAAAACAGCACATTGTCCGGCCGGCCTTCGATGCCGCCGTCGAGCGCCGCCTTCAGCGATTTATAGGCCGTATCGTCATGGTCGAAGGAGAGGTCGTCGCAGAAGACGATGACGCGATGGCCGGAGGCTTTCAATATGTCGAGCAAAGCGGGCAGGGTGTGGATGTCCTCGCGGTGCACTTCCACCAGTTTCAGCGAAACGCCGCTTGCCGCGCGCACATCTTCGTGAACGGCCTTGACCAGCGAGGATTTGCCCATGCCGCGCGCACCCCACAACAGCACGTTATTGGCGGCAAAACCCTCCGCGAAACGCAGCGTGTTTTCGTGGAGAATGTCGCGGACATGGTCAACACCACGGATGAGCTTCAGGGCGATGCGGTTGGGGCGGGGAACCGGCTGGATAAAGGAGTTGACTGGCGCCCAGACGAAACAATCGGCCGCATTCCAGTCGTTTACGGCGGGCGCCGGCCCGGCCAGACGTTCCACGGCGATGGTGAGCCGGCGCAGTTCTGAAAGAAGCAGGGAGGCCGTTTCTTCTCGAATCATGGTGTTTCTTCCGCTTGTCTGGTGTTCAAAACTCTGTTTTGCGCCCGGCCTAGCATGGCGTTTCAGGCCCATAAAGGTTAAGAGGTCCGGAATCGGTACGGCGTGGGCCCTGCATCTGTTGCAATCCCGGCGTTCCCCACTATATTCCGGCGGCTTGAAAGCTGGGGCGGCATCCAAGGTCGTGCCGTAATTCTGAGGAGTTTTATATGTTCATTAGTCAAGCTTTTGCCCAGGACGCAGCGGGCGGCGCATCGGCCTTCGGTTCCGGCCTTGAAATGCTTTTCCTGTTTGCGCCGCTCATGGTGGTCTGGTACTTTTTCCTTATCCGCCCGCAGCGCGCGCAGATGAAGAAGCGCCAGGAAACGCTGACCAATATTCGCCGTGGCGACCAGGTCGTTCTCGGCGGCGGCATCGTCGGTAAGGTGACCAAGGTCATCGATGACAATGAACTCGAAGTCGAAATCGCCGAAGGCGTGAAAATCCGTGCCGCCCGTGCCTACATTGCCGAAGTGCGTGTGAAGGGCGAAGTGGTCAAGACGGAAGCCGCTTCCTGATCCTGCCGGATTATCGAATGCCCGATTGCGAATTTTGACGGGTTGCGCAAAGCGCGACCCCAACCCTGACCGAGATCGAAATGCTTCATTTTTCCCGTTGGAAAACAGTCTTCATCTGGCTGCTTGTGCTGGCAAGCGTCTTCATCGCCTCTCCCAACCTGTTTACGGACAAACAGCTGGAGGGCATGCCTGCCTGGTACAAGGACAACAAGGTAACGCTCGGTCTCGACCTTCAGGGCGGTTCGCACATCATGCTCAAGATCGAGCGTTCCGACATCGTCAAGGAACGGCTTGAAACGATTGTCGGCGATGTGCGCACACAGCTTCGCGACGCCAACATCCGCTATTCGGGGCTCACCGGCAACGGCCAGCAGATTCAGGTCCGCATCAGCGATCCCGCTCAGGTGGAAGCCGCCAAGAACGCGCTTCGCGACCTGACGCAGCCGGTGTCCGCCGGCACGCTGGTCGGCGGCTCCATCACCGAAGTGACGATGAATGACGGCGGCGACAATCTGCTCAGGCTCAACCTGACGGATGAAGGCATCGACTACCGCCTGTCATCCGCCGTTTCGCAGTCCATCGAAGTCGTGCGCCGTCGCGTTGACGAAGTCGGCACCACCGAGCCGCTCATCCAGCGTCAGGGTTCTGACCGCATCATCGTGCAGGTGCCCGGCCTTCAGGATCCGCAGCGCCTGAAGTCGCTTCTGAACCAGACGGCAAAGCTCTCCTTCCGCATGGTCGATACGACGATGCCGGTACAGGAAGCCATGAACGGCCGTCCGCCCGCGACCTCCGAGGTTCTCTATTCGCAGGACGATCCGCCGGTTCCCTATCTGGTGGAACGTCGCGCGCTCGTTTCCGGCGACAATCTCGTCGACGCGCAGGCAAGCTTCAACCAGCAGACCAACGAACCCGTCGTTACCTTCCGCTTCGACAGCCGCGGTGCGCAGCGCTTCGCGCAGGCGACGCAGCAGAATGTCGGCAAGCCTTTCGCCATCGTGCTCGATAACCAGGTCATCTCCGCGCCTGTCATCCGCGAGCCGATCATCGGCGGTTCGGGACAGATTTCCGGTAACTTCTCGGTGCAGGGCGCCAACGATCTCGCGGTTCTGCTGCGCGCCGGCGCGCTGCCGGCCACGCTGACCGTGGTTGAAGAACGCACCGTCGGCCCGAGCCTCGGTAACGACTCCATCACCGCCGGCCTGACGGCAAGCGCCATCGGCGCGGTCGGCGTCCTCATCTTCATGTTCGTCTTTTATGGCTTCTTCGGCCTGCTGGCGAATATCGCCCTCATCGTCAACGTCGTAATGCTGCTGGCGGTGCTGAGTGTGATCGGATCGACGCTGACCTTGCCGGGTATTGCCGGTATCGTCCTGACCATCGGCATGGCCGTGGATTCGAACGTTCTGATCTATGAGCGCATACGCGAGGAGGTGAAGAGCGGCAAACCGCTGATCCAGTCACTGGATAACGGCTTCACCCGCGCATTTGCGACCATTATCGACGCCAACCTGACGACGCTGATCGTGGCAAGCGTGCTGTTCTACATGGGCACAGGCCCGGTGAAGGGCTTCGCAGTCACTCTGGCCGTCGGTATCATCACCACCGTCTTCACGGCCTATACGCTGACGGCATGGATGTTCGGCTACTGGGTTCGCCGCAGCCGCCCGAAACACCTGCCGAAGGGTGTCCGCACCGCCATGTTCGACGGTCGCGACATTCCCTTCATGCGTTATCGCCGCGTGGTGTTCATGATCACCGGCGCCATCATGCTCGCCTGCGTCGGCGGTTTCGTGGCCAAGGGTCTGAACCTCGGCATCGATTTCCAGGGCGGTTCGGTCATCGAAGTGCGCGCCAAGCAGGGTGAAGCCGATCTCGCCGATATTCGCGATCGTCTGAACCAGCTCAATCTGGGTGAAATCCAGGCGCAGAATTTCGGTACGCCGCAGGATGTTCTCATCCGTATCCAGGCGCAGGACGGCGGCGAAAATGCTGAGCAGTCCGCCATCACCATGGTGCGCGGCGAGCTTGAGGACAAATACGACTTCCGCCGTGTGGAAGTCGTGGGTCCTGCCGTTTCCGGCGACCTGACCGTTACCTCCACCATCGGCGTTATGCTCGCCATGGCGGCGATCATGGTCTACATCTGGGTTCGCTTCGAGTGGCAGTTTGCACTCGGCGCGGTCATCTCCATGGTGCACGACGTGGTCTTCACTATCGGCCTGTTCGTCTTCCTTGGGATAGAGTTCAATCTGACCAGTATCGCGGCGATCCTTACGATCATCGGATATTCGCTGAACGATACCGTGGTCATCTACGACCGTGTCCGTGAGAACCTCAGGCGATACAAAAAGATGCCGCTTTCCATGATCATCGACGTGTCGCTGAACCAGACTCTGTCGCGTACGATCCTTACCGGTCTGACCGTACTTCTGGCACTGCTGGCACTGTATCTCTTCGGCGGCGAGGTCATCCGTTCCTTCACCTTCGCCATGCTGTTCGGTGTCGGTATCGGCGTGTTCTCCTCGGTCTACATCGCCGCTCCGGTGCTGATCGCCTTCAAGCTGCGTCCTGATAGCAAGGATGCGGAAGACGAGAAGGACGACAAGAAAGAAAACAACACCGGCGCCATTGGCGGCAAGCCTGCCGTCTGATGGCCGGCGGGATTGAAATACGCCCGGCCCATTTTCCCGGCCGGGCGCCCATCGATGCCTATGGCAATGGCGGGTTCCGTTTTGCCGACATGTCGCATCGCGGTTCGCTTCTGCTCCTGCCTTCGGGCATCTACGGGTGGGAGCCTGTCGATGCGAAAGAACTGACGGTCGGACATTTCGAAAAGGTTCTGGCGGAAGCGCAGGATATCGAAGTGCTGCTGATCGGGACGGGCGACGGCATGCGGGTTCTGCCGAAGGAATTGCGCGCCGCCTTCAAGGAGGCGGGCATTTCGGTGGATCCGATGAGCACGGGTGCTGCCGTGCGCACCTATAATATCATGCTGTCGGAATCGCGCGCCGTGGCCGCGGCGCTGATCGCCGTCGAAGGCTGACAGGACGTTTCGCGCGGGGAACCATGGCACCCACAGAAAATCTCGACGTCTGCCTCGCGACGCTGCGCGATACCGATCGCGACCGCTATCTCGCCTGTCTTCTGTCGCCTGCCGACAGGCGCAATGCGCTTGCCGCGCTATACGCCTTCAATGCCGAAATTGCCCGCATCCGCGATTCCGTGCGCGAAGCGCTGCCCGGCGAGGTGCGCATGCAATGGTGGCGCGATCTTCTCGACGGTAATCCACATGGCGACAGCCAGTCGCACCCGGTGGCCGCAGCGCTTTTGACGACGATCAAGCACTATCGCCTGCCGCGCCCGGTTCTGGCCAATATGATCGAGGCGCGTATCTTCGATCTCTATGACGACCTGTTCGAGGATCGCAATGCACTGGAAGGTTATGCCGGAGAGACCGCATCCGCATTGATCCAGCTTGCAAGTCTCGTGCTTTCCACTGAAGACGCCGCATCCAGCGCGGAAGCGGCAGGTCACGCGGGCGTGGCGCAGGCCATGGCGGGCATGCTGTTGCTCATGCCGCTGCACCGGCGTCGCGGGCAGGTCTATATTCCCGCCGATATGCTGGCTGCGGCCGGGCTCGACCGCGAAACATTTCTTGAAGGGCAGGACAGGCAGCGCATCGGCATCGCCATCGAAATTTTCGCGGCCCATGCGCTGGATCATATCGAGAAGGCGAGACGCGCGAAGATTTCGAAAAATGTCTTTGCCGCCTATCTTCCCGTCGCCCTGTCCGGGCCGGTCATCGCTGCCGCGAGAAAGGCGGGGAGCGGCGTATTCGACGGCGACCTTCAACTGTCGCAGCTTCGCCGGCAATGGCTGCTGGCAAAGGCTTCCTTCCTCAAGCGTTTCTGATGGCACGGATCGCGCCAGGCGGCGAAACGACGTCGATCCCGCAAAGCCACACTTCACACAAGCCTCGGTCTATATGAACCTGAACCGGGTTCGCATCGTTTCGATTCGCGAATCTTGATGTTTCGATGCTGAGGGAGCGTCCCGGATGAGTATTGCGATCTGGATTATCGTTTTCGTGCTGCTTTCGGTCTTCGCTGTTTATGCCTGGCGCATGACGCGGGCGACGGATGAGGATAACAGTCATGATGTGGGGCAGGCGATCATGGATTTCGCCCGCGCCTTTCCCAATGAGGCGATCAGAAGTCTGCATATGACGGCGGATGGCGGCGCAGCCTTCGTGCGGCTGCACGACAACAAAGCCGGCTTCATGCGCAATATGGGATCGCATTATGTGTGCGTGATGATCGATCCCGAGCGCATCCGGGTCGAAAGTCTTGAAAGCGGCGACGGTTTCGTCGTCACCTTCTTCGATATGCCGAAATATAGCGGCTCATACCGGTTCAAATCGGCCGGAGAGGCGGCCGAGGTTTCCCTCTGGCTGCTCGGCAGTCTCGTGGAGGCGCAGGACCATCACGACGAAGGCCCGCTGCCCTCGAACGGTTGAGGCACGTCAGGTGTCGGCTGTCACTGCCCGTCAAGCGGCGGGACCGCACCGGCCTGCTGGCGCTCGCGCCAGATGATGAACAGGCCGGATGCGACGATGATGAGAATGCCGAGCCATTTCGACGGCGTCGGGAAATCCGAAAACAGCGCATAACCGAGAATCGTCGCCGAGATGATCTCGAAATACTGGAATGGCGCCAGCAGAGAGAGCGGCGCCAGCCGGAAGGCCCTGACAATCAGCAGGTGCATGTAGCCGGATATCGATCCCAACAATACGAGCAGGGCAAGGGCGAAGCCGGATTGCGGCAGCGAGACGGCAAAATCCTTGTCGCCAAGTGCGTCGCCGGCGAGGAGTGCGGCCCCCATGAACACGGTTCCCGCAATGCCGGACATTGTCTGCATGACCAGCGGGCTGTCGGCATCGCCGATGGCGCGGTTCAGGAAGAGGTAGAGCGTATAAAGAAAGGCGCAGGCGACCGGCAGGAGCGATGTCCAGCCGAAGATTTCGAAACTCGGCTGAATGACGATCAGCGCGCCGCCGAACCCGACCGCAATCGCCGTCCAGCGCTTCCAGCCCACCTTGTCGCCGAGGAAGAGGGCCGACATCATCGTCAGCATGAAAGGCTCGACGAAATAGATCGCGAAGACATCGGCGAGCGGCATGTATTTGACGGCGGCGAAGAACATCAGGCTGGCCGAGGCGTGCAGGACGCCGCGCAGGCAGTTCATCCACGGCCGTCTGGCGCTGAACAGCGCCCTGGGTGACACCACGAGCAGCAGCGGCAGGGTGCAGAGCACCTGGAAAAAGAAGCGGTAGAAGGTCACCTGCGCCGGCGACATGCCGCCGCTCACCGCCATATATTTGGCAATCGCATCCATGACCGGCAGCACCAGCATGCAACCCGCCATGATGGTCATGCCCTTGGCGATATCGTTGAAACCGGTCTGGCTGGTCATGGATCGGGGAGTCATGGGTCAGGCTGCGCTTTCGACCAAAAGGTCCGACGGGAGAGGGGACGCCCGCAAGGTCGCCCCCCTTCCGGGGTCAGGCGGCCTTCTGGCGCGGCAGGCTCTTCATATCAATGACGAAACGATAACGCACATCGCTTTTTATCATGCGTTCATAAGCGTCGTTGATCTGATCGATATCGATCATCTCGATTTCGGCGGCGATGCCTTTTTCGGCGCAGAAATCCAGCATTTCCTGCGTCTCGGGAATGCCGCCGATCATCGAGCCGGCAAAGGTCTTGCGGCCGGGAATGAGGCTGAAGGCCATAACCGAGAGCGGCTTTTCCGGCGCGCCCACCTGCACCAGCGCGCCGTCACGTTTCAGCAGCGCCAGATAGGCGTTGATGTCATGATCGGCGGCCACGGCGTCGATGATGAGATCGAGGCTCGAAGCGGCGTTCTTCATCTGCTCGGCATCGCGCGAAACGATCACCTCGTGTGCGCCAAGCTTTTTCGCATCTTCGGCCTTGCCCGGCGACGTCGTGATCATCACCACGGTTGCGCCCATGGCGTTGGCGAGCTTGACGGCCATATGGCCAAGACCGCCAAGACCGACGACGCCGACACGCTTGCCGGGTCCGGCATTCCAGTGACGCAGCGGCGAATAGGTGGTGATACCCGCGCAGAGCAGGGGTGCTGCCGCCGCCGGATCGAGGCCTTCAGGAATGTTGAGGACGTAACGGTCATCGACGACGACGTGGGCGGAATAACCGCCGAGCGTATGCGCGCCGCCGCCCATCGCCTTGTCGGGCGAATTATAGGTGCCGGTCATGCCGTTTTCGCAATATTGCTCCAGACCCTCGGCGCAGCTTGCGCATTCCCGGCAGCTATCGACGATACAACCGACGCCGACGCGGTCGCCCGCCTTGAACCGGGTGACCTGTGAGCCCACCCGCCCGACGCGGCCGATGATTTCGTGGCCGGGAACGCAGGGATAGAGGGAACCCGGCCATTCGCTGCGGGCAGTGTGGATATCGGAGTGGCAGACGCCACAGAATTCGATCTCGATTTCGACATCGCGCGGGCCGGGATCGCGACGCTTGATGGTCGCGAGCTTCATCGGCGAAGAGCCGTCATCGCAGGCATAGGCGGACGTAGTGAACATGATCGTTCCTCCTCTTGTGGTGATCGATGCTGGAAACACCGGCCTGCGGCAAAGGTTGCGGTGGGATCAGCCGCTTGCGCCGGTTTCGGGCACTGCCTCGCCAAACACCTCCTCAAAGGCCTCGCGCAGCAGAACGTCGACGTCGCCGATCATAACCGGCAATCCAAGATCGACAAGGCTGGTGACGCCATAGGCGCTGATGCCGCAGGGAACGATGCCGGAAAAATGCGAGAGGTCTGGATCGACATTGATCGAGAGCCCGTGGAAGCTCACCCATCTGCGCAGCCTGATGCCAAGCGCCGCGATCTTGTCCTCGGCCATGCCGCCATCGGGAAGCAGCGGTTTTTCCGGCCGCCGGACCCAGACGCCGACGCGGTCCTCGCGCCGCTCGCCACGCACATTCATCTTGTCGAGCGTGCGGATGATGACATCCTCCAGCGCCGCCACATAGGCGCGGACATCCTGCCGCCGCCGCTTCAGGTCGAGCATCACATAGACGACCCGCTGTCCCGGCCCGTGATAGGTATATTCACCGCCACGACCCGTGGCGAAGACGGGAAAACGCTCCGGTTCTATAAGATCGGCGGCATCGGCGCTGGTGCCGGCGGTATAGAGGGGCGGGTGTTCCAGAAGCCAGACGAGCTCGTCTGCTTCGCCGCTGGCGATGGCGGCGACTTCACGCTCCATTTCCTCAATCGCCTGCTCATAGGGGACGAGGCCTTCCGAGATTCGCCAGCGAACGGGCGGCGAACCGGGGGCGGGCAGCATGTTTGTCTCGATATCGGTGCGTGTGAGCATGAAAAAGTCCTTTCCACAGCCTTCTCGCAAAATGGCGACAAGGCCGCAACCCCAGCATTTCCGGGCTTCCTGCATATAGGATGGTGCGGTGCGATTTTTAATTTCAAAAAACTGTCACGACGCTCTTGTGCACCGAAAATCCTTTTGCTACATGCACCCCCGTCGGCGCAAGTCGACGCCTACCACGATGCGGTCGTGGCGGAATTGGTAGACGCGCAGCGTTGAGGTCGCTGTGGGGCAACCCGTGGAAGTTCGAGTCTTCTCGACCGCACCAAAGAAACCCGCTTCGGCGGGTTTTTTCTTTTTTAGCCAGTCGTTTAGCTTGCTCTCTGTTTTCTGTCCCCGGTTCGTTGGACCGTATTGGATGTGTCCCAAACCACACCAATCTGCTTTATCCCGCAGCCAGAGCGCCATGAATTAACGGCGGCAAATTATCGACCTGCCGCCGTTCAAATTGAATGGACGAGGTGGATCAGCGTCGGTTGCGCTGGCCGTCACCGACACGGTAGGGGTCACCATCCATGACCTGATCCATGCGCCACTCGTTTCCACGATATGGACTATGCCACGTCTGGCACCCGGCCAGAAAGACGGTTGCGGTCAGCAATCCGAAAGTGAGGGCGGCTCGCACCATATTGAACTCCTTCGACATCTCATCACAAGCCATGTAGGCGCAGGCAGGTGATTTTGCGATGCCTCTTCGAAATTTATCGTCCATTTCGGAACCCTGGAGCACGTCCGGTCAAAACGGAATCGTGGGGCGTGCTCTATCACTTTGTTTTCTCGCATTCCCAGACGTAAGACCGCTACGCACTTTTACTGGAAATGCTCTAGCTGGATTCGGTCATCGTCAAATTTCGGTGGATATCGATGCACGCTGCAGTAGCCGTGCGGTTCCCCCCACAAAAACGAGGGGTGGAATATTAGAGGTCCGATGTTAGCTTTTGTCAGGAAAATATGTCTGGGGGTTTTCGTGCAGGGGGACAAGACGGATTCAGACAATGCGCTTGGCTATTACATGTGGAGTATTTCCGATAACAGGCTGATCATGGATGCGGTCACCGCGGAATGTCATGGGTTTTCGGAGCCAGTTGCGTCGCGTGGGGTGACGATCGAGGAGATTCTCGAAAGAATCGATGTCGAGATGCGCGATCAGGTGGCGCAGGCCATTTTTGAAAGCATCACTACCGGTGTATTTTTCGACCAGTGCTACAAGGTCAATCTGCCGGACGGGTCGGACCGGTGGATCGTGGCGAAGGGCAGAGCGATTTTTGATGCCGACAATACGCCGTTTCTGGGTATTGGCAGCGTTCGGGATATTACCCTGAAAAAAACCTATCAGTTCGAGCCTCGGCAATAGCGACCGGACGGGTGAAAACCGTGCATAAAAAGAGGCGGCTTTCGCCGCCTTTTTTCGTCTGCACCGTGCGGGGACATCAGAAGACGGCGAGATATTTCAGCAGCGAAATAATGCCGATGATGATGACGATCACCTGTGCGATCTGTTTCGCACCGCCGCCGACCGGCAGTCGCGCGATAAGCCACAAGACGAGCACAATCACCAGGAAGGTGATCAGAATGCTGACGAGCGTAGATGTAACCATATGTCCCAGCTCCCTTTTCAATCAATACTCAACGGTCGTTCACCGTTGCGTGAGTAAAAGCGCGAGGCTAATTTTGGTTCCATCGGGTGAAATCGCGGTGTGAGGTCGGGCATGAAACAGTTCAGGGTTAAAAAGCGGCCGACGGGGGCTGTCGTCACTCTTGGCCGTCTTGGGCATCCCGATGTCGTCACCGCCACCGGAGGCGCCCTGACGGTGGTGACGGCGGCCTCGGAGCCGGGTTTCAATCCGCTCGATCTTCTTTATTCGTCGCTGTCGGCCTGTCTGGCGCTCAGCGCCCGGATTGCGGCGAGCCGCATGGGCGTGCTCGACCGGTTCGAAAAGGTCACGGTGCATGTATCCGGCGAAAAGGCTGAGGAGGAGCCGTCGCGGATCGTGCGTTTCGATGTCCGGATCGAGATAAAGGGGGATTTCGATGAGGCCACGCGCAGCGCCATCGCCCATATGGCCGAGGATATCTGCACCGTCAGCAACACGCTGAAGGGCGATGCGGAGTTTGCGCTGTCGATTACCGGCTGACCATCAGGATTTCCGGGATTTTTCCCATTTTTTCACCAGCCGGTCGCGCTTGAGCTTCGAGAGGCGCTTCAGCCAGAAAATGCCGTCCAGCTGGTCGATCTCGTGCTGGATGCAGATGGCGTGAAATCCCTCGGCGGTCTGTCGGTGTTCGCCGCCGGCTATGTCCTGAAATCTCACCTCGATTTCGGAGGGCCGCTCCACTTCCTCGGTAAAGCCCGGCATGGAGACGCTGCCCTCCATATGCCGCATGGTGTGCGTGGATTGGCCGACGACTTCAGGGTTGATGTAGGTAAGCACGGTTCCCGGTGTCAGCTCCAGCACGAAAACGCGCTGTTTGACGCCGATATGGGCGGCGGTGATGCCGACGCCGGGTGCGGCGCGCATCGTGTCGATCAGGTCTGTCACCAGCTCCTGCAATTGCCCGTCGAAAGCCGTGACCGGCGCGCAGATTTCGGACAAACCGGGATGGGGGTAGGGCAGGATCGGCCTGATTGCCAAGGAATGCTCCGTTCGTTTCAAATCCGCAGGGACGCCGCCGCAAGGGCCTGTCCTTCTTCGGTTGCCTCCAGAAAGCTGCGCTGGGTGCGGGCATCGCGTTTTGTCACCCGCACGAAACGTGGAGACAGGGCAGTGATTTCGCGCAGAATGAGGGCGTGCGCAAGCCCCAGCCGGTTGGCGATGCTGCGGCTGTCAGCGGCGATGTTCAGATAAACCGAAAGAAGGATCGCTGCACCCGTGCCGGTCAGCGCCTGTGAGGCGCTTTCCTGAACCCGCTCCACCGCCGCCATGAACGCCGCAGTGGATTGCTCCTCTTCCATCAGGAGGCATCCCGGCGCAGGCGAACGGAGACGAGCACCGATTTCGATGTCGGCGTGAAACTGCCTTCGCCATAGCTCGACAGCGGCACCAGCACGTTCAGTTCCGGATAATAACCGCCGACGCTGCCCTGCGGGATATTATAGGGCACCAGCCGAAAATTCTTTGCGATGCGTTCCACGCCGTCGCCATATTCGCCGATGACATCGACGCGCTGGCGGGAATGGGCGCCGAGCGATTCCATGTCCTTCGGATTCATGAAGATGACGTGGCGCTCGCCATAGACGCCGCGATATCGGTCATCCATGCCGTAGATCGTGGTGTTATACTGATCGTGGCTGCGGAAGGTCTGCAATACGAACAGGTCATCGCGCGTGAGCGCCTGCTGGTGTTCAGTCTGTTCGGGCAGCGGACCGCTATAGAAGGTGGCCTTTTTCGCCGGCGTGTTCCATTCCCGTTCGGCCGCCGCATTGCGCAGATGAAAACCGCGCGGCACGCGGACGCGCTCGTTGAAATTATCGAAACCGGGAATGACCCGCTCGATCATGTCGCGGATGAGATCGTAGTCATCGGCAAGCGCCTTCCAGTCGACATGGGCATTGCCAAGCGTCGCCTCGGCGATGCCGGCGACGATGGCGACTTCCGAACGCAGTTCATCCGAGGCCGGCGGATTGATGCCGCCGGAACCGTGCACCATGCTCATGGAATCTTCGACCGTGACGATCTGCGAGCGGCCGGCCGAATTGCGGTCGATTTCCGTTCGGCCGAGACAGGGCAGCACGAAGGAGGTTTCGCCCGGCACCAGATGCGAATGGTTGAGCTTGGTGGCGATGTTGACGGTCAGCTTCTGCTTTTCGAAAGCCTTGACGATCAGCGGGCTGTCGGGCGTTGCGCGCATGAAATTACCGCCGAGCGCGATGAAAGTCTGAGCCTCGCCGTCCAGCATCGCAGCGACGGCTTCGACGGTATTGTGGCCGGGCTTGCGCGGCATGGGGACGCCGAGTTCCTTTTCCAGCGCGTCGAGAAGCGCTGGCGGGGCCTTTTCGTCGATACCGACGGTGCGGTCCCCCTGCACGTTGGAATGGCCGCGCACCGGGCAAAGGCCGGCGCCCGGACGGCCGATATTACCGCGCAGCAGCATGAAATTGGTGATCTCGCGAACGATGATGACCGAATGCTTGTGCTGGGTGACTCCCATGGCCCAGGTGGCGATGACGGAACCGGCATTCATGTAGATACGGGCGGCGTCCTCGATTTCCGCGCGGGTGAGGCCGGACTGGTCGAGAATGCTTTCCCAGCTCGTCGCATCGACGGCAGCGCGATAGGCCTCGAACTCCGCCGCATGTTCGGAAATGAAGTCGTAATCGATGATGGCGGGTTCGCCCGCTGCCCTTGCAGCATCGTCGGCGGCGAAGACCGCCTTGCTCATGCCGCGCACGGCCGCCATGTCGCCGCCCTGGCGCGGCTGGTAATAATTGGTGGCGATGCGGGTGCTGCCGCCGGTAATCATTTCCACCTTGTCCTGCGGGTCGGCAAAGCGCTCCAGCCCCTTTTCACGGATGGGGTTGAAGACGGCGATGCGGGCGCCGCGAAGGGCGGCGCGGCGCAGGTCGCCCAACATGCGGGGATGGTTGGTGCCGGGATTTTGCCCGATGACGAAAATGGCGTCCGTCTGCTCGAAATCCTCAAGCAAAACGGTGCCCTTGCCGACGCCGATCGAAGCCTTCAGGCCGACGCCGCTCGCTTCGTGGCACATGTTGGAACAGTCGGGGAAATTGTTGGTGCCGTAAAGCCGGACCATCAATTGATAGAGGAAGGCAGCCTCGTTGGAGGCGCGGCCGGAGGTATAGAACTCCGCCCGGTCCGGGCTGTCGAGACTGTTGAGGATGCGGCCGATTTCGGCGAAGGCATCGTCCCAGGAGACGGGCAGATATTTGTCGCTCGCCCGGTCATAACGCATGGGATGGGTGAGGCGGCCCTGTTTTTCCAGATCGTAGTCGGACCAGCTGCTCAGTTCGGAGACGGTGCGGCTGGCGAAGAAATCCGGCGGCACTCGGGCTTCCGTCGCCTCCCATGACACCGCCTTGACGCCGTTTTCGCAGAACTCGAAAGAGGAGCCATGTTCCGGGTCGCCCCAGGCGCAGCCCGGGCAGTCGAATCCGTCCGGCTGGTTGGTCTTCAAAAGCGTGCGGGCGCCGGAAATAGGGGCGCCGGATTCGAGAAGGCGTTTGCCGACGCTTTTGAGTGCGCCCCAGCCGCCTGCGGCGGTCGATGCCTTGCCAATGAAGTCCGTCTTGCTCATGGTCCTGATTCCCGGAATCTGTCTTCTCGTGCCCGCCTGTCGGCGTTTGCCGTTTGTCAAATGCCTATCCAGAAGCGCCGTTCCACGCTGCCTGTCAATGTCTTAATTGTGCATTGCGGCGAAACCTTTGTTCGCCCGTTCGACATTTGAAACGGGAACGGCGTAAAGGGGGTGGGCGTTGTCGCAAAACAAGCTGCAAAGCCTGGCTAAACATGTCTATAGCCGCTCGCCGTAGCTAAGTCTGCGAACCGGAAGAGGAATGTTGAATGGATTTTTCGCCGCAGCCGGAGAGCTTGTTTATTTGCCGCTATCCGGTTGTTGACAATAAACCTTTTAACGCCATTCTGCCTGCGCATCCGTGCACTGCGGCATTTGAATACAAGGGGACGCCAGATGACAGACCGTGACGACGATCCTGTCGCGCCCGAGGACATGAAGCCTGCGGAAGCGCCCTCCGATATTTACGCAGAAGACGGGTCCGTCCGCTCGGATTTTCTGACGATGGTGGGCGCGGCGATCGCTGACCGCGATCTGCTTTTCCTGCGCAAGAACGTGGCGCGGCTGCACGAATCCGAACTCGGCGACCTGCTGGAATCCATCCTGCCTGAACAGCGCCATGCGCTGGTGCGCCTTCTCGGTTCCGACTTCGACATGACGGCGCTGACAGAGGTGGATGAGGGCATCCGTCTCGATATCGTCGACCAGATGTCGAACGAGCAGATCGCCGCCGGTATCGGCGAGCTGGATTCGGACGATGCCGTCTATATTCTCGAGGATCTCGACGACGAGGACCGCGAGGATATTCTCTCGCAACTGCCGTTCACCGAACGTGTGCGGCTGATGCGGGCTCTGGATTATCCGGAGAGTTCGGCCGGCCGCCGCATGCAGACGGAATTCGTGGCCGTGCCGCCGTTCTGGACCGTGGGGCAGACCATCGATTATCTGCGCGAGGAGGAGGAGCTGCCGGATTCCTTCACGCAGATCTTCGTCATCGACCCCACCTTCAAGCTGGTCGGTGCGCTCGATCTCGACAAGGTGCTGCGCGCCAAGCGTCAGGTGAAGATCGAAACGATCATGCACGAGACCAACCACTCCATTCCGGCGGAAATGGACCAGGAAGAGGCCGCGCAGCTTTTCGAGCAATATGACCTTCTCTCCGCCGCCGTGGTCGACGACAACGGCCGACTGGTGGGTGTCCTGACCATCGATGACGTGGTGGACGTCATTCAGGAAGAGGCCGAAGAGGATCTGCTGCGCCTTGGTGGTGTCGGTGACGAAGAACTGTCGGACTCGATTGCCAGCACGTCCCGTTCACGTGTGCCCTGGCTTGCGGTCAATCTCATCACCGCCTTTCTCTCCGCCTCCGTCATCAGCCTGTTCGATGCGACGATCCAGCAGATCGTCGCGCTGGCGATCCTGATGCCGGCGGTGGCCGGCATGGGCGGCAATGCCGGATCGCAGACCATGACGGTGTCGGTGCGGGCACTTGCCACCAAAAGCCTCGATATTCACAACGCCGCGCGCATCATCCGGCGCGAGGCGGGTGTGGGTATCCTGAACGGCATGCTGTTCGGCTGCGCCATCGGCATTGTTGCCGGCATCTGGTTTCAGGATATCCATATCGGCGGCATCATCGCCACGGCCATGTGCCTCAACATGCTGGCGGCGGCGCTGGCGGGGATTCTCATTCCGCTGGTGCTCGACAAGTTCGGGGCGGACCCGGCGGTCTCTTCGGCGGTCTTCGTCACGGCGGTCACCGATATTGTCGGCTTTTTCGCCTTTCTGGGGATCGCGACCTGGTGGTACGGTATTTCCGGGTAAGGCCAGGCGGGCGAAAATTGACTTTTACGTGAAGGTCAAATAATATCATCCGGTTATGAATCGGATAGGCCCTTGGACAAGTATTATAGCATAACCGAACTGACACGCGAATTCGGTGTTTCCACCCGTACCTTGAGATTTTACGAGGACGAGGGGCTGATTCACCCTGAGCGTCGCGGGCGCACACGGCTTTTCAGGGCTGCGGACCGCCGCCTCATACAGGAAATCCTGCGCGGCCGCCGTATCGGTTTCACGATCTCCGAAATTCGCGAAATCATCCACGTCTACAAGGAACCGCCGGGCGAATCGGGCCAGTTGGTGCTTCTGATGAAGAAGGTCGATGAAAAGCGCGCCGAGCTTCGGCAAAAACGCAAGGACATCGAAGAGACGCTGGCGGAACTCGACAATGTCGAAGAAGCCTGTCTGACGCGGCTTGCCGAAATTGGCGTGGGGACGTGAACGAAATTTCGGGCGATATTCGCGCTGGGTCATCGTTTAAGAATTAATATGTCTCCTCCGTCATCCTCGGGCCTGTCCCGAGGATCTGCTACGGTTCAATTTTTGGAAACGGGGATAGGTCCTCGGGATAAGCCCGAGGATGACGCCGAGTGCGGATGGGAACGCTCGAAAACGTCGGCTCGATTTGGCCCACTCGTACCTACTGCGCCTCAACCGTGCACTGCTGCGCCACCTCGCTTACCTTCGTCTGCTGATCGGCGCTGAGCTTGCCTTCCATCATCGTGTCGAACAGGTTTTCCGCCTGCAGCTTCTCCAGCGTGCAGCCGCAGAAACGCTGGCACAGTTCCAGCCCGTTCGCCTGCTCGACGCAGCTCTTTTCACAGCTCGATTTGTAAAGCTCGACCTGATCGACAGGCGGGGGCGGGGCGATGAGTGACAGCGTGTAGACGAGGCCGATCAGCACCGGTTGGTGGATCAGGTAAAAGGCAAGGCTGTGACGGCCGGCGCCTGCGATCAGGTTGCGAGGCGAACTCGGGCTTCGAAAGCGGTCGAGCCAGTCGCGCGGTGTGACGAATTGCGACACCGCAAGTCCGGCGAGGAAGGGCGCAAGCCAGGGCAGCAGCGGCACATAATCGTTCGAGCGGGGCGGCATGGTGGAAAAACCGATCCAGGCCAGCCATTTTGCGTTGAACAGTTCCGATTGCAGATAGTGGGGCAGGATGAAAGCAAGCACTGCAAAAAGCAGCGTCACGGCCGCGGGTGCTCGCAGGAACAACAGCCCGACAAGGCTTGCGGCGGCGATATTGTGCAATATGCCGAAGAAGATGAAGCTGTCCGGAAAGGCGAAATAGGTGGCGACGGTAATGAGCAGGGCCGAACCGGCCACCATTGCAAAACGCTTACCGAAAGACGGCCAGTTCAGACCCTTGCCATGGGCGAGAAACAGGCTGAAGCCGGCCAGAAACAGAAACGAACTGGCGATGCCGCGCGCATAGAGCTTCCACAGGCCGGTCGTCGCCGTGCCGGGTTCGAGATAGCCGAAATATTCCAGATTCCACGTGAAGTGGTAGGACGCCATGGCGATGAGGGCCAGCCCGCGCAGGGTGTCGAGACCGCCTATGCGGCCTTTGCGGCGGTTTTCGTTTGCGGCTGCGTTCGTGTCCATGGTTTCCGTTTTTCAAGCTTTCGGGGAGGCCGGTATCACGCTGGGCTTGGCCCTTGAAGTGCGGCTATTTCAAGGCCTGTTTTCTTCCATGATGGCGCGTCGCGCTTCGGAAAAGAACTGGCGGCGTAATAGCGCCACGATGATGATGACCGTGCTGGCGATGAAGACATAGGGGCTGATGAACCAGCCGAGATAACCGATGGACAGAAAGATGGTCCGCAGGCCGTCGTTGAAGTTCTTAGCAGCGATGATGTTCATCTTTATGACGTTTTCGGCCGCCCGCTCCGCCGCCTCGCGATCGGCGCCGACATCGTGGACCATGGGAATGGCGCCGAACAGGATGGTGCAATAGTTGAACAGGCGATAGGACCAGCCGAATTTGAAGAAGGAATAACCGAACAGGCAGGTCAGCCCGATGACCTTCAGTTCAAAGGCCGTGCGCCCGGCATAATGCACGAAAGGCATGTCGCGAAACACCGATTCGACCTGTTCGGTCGCGCCCAGAAGGGCGAAACATCCGCCGATGGCGAAGATGGAGGTGGAAGCGAAAAAGGCGGTGCCGTTCTGCAGGCCGGCCATGATCTGCGTGTCGATCATCTTCAGGTCGCGCTTCAGCGAATTCATGATCCAGTCGCGGCGGCGCTCGGCCATGGCCTGATTGAGGCTGGCTCTCGAAAACAGCCGCGTTCCCGTCGTGACATGGGTATAGACGGCCCATAACAGGATGAAAACGACGATCGAGATATAGTCCATGACGGTCATCATGGGCAGGCCACCTTGCTGTTTGCGAATCTTCGAAAGCATATTGATTTGAAGGCCATGGCAAGGCAATGGCGGCGGCTGCCGTCACTCCATATTCTCCTTTGGCGTTGCGGTTTCATCATTCGGTTTTTCGCTAACTTTCCGGTAACCAAGTCGCTTTATCAATCCAGTCGCGGACGACAGGTCTGCCGGTTCCGGATTAAGGTTTTGCGTCCCGGTTCCGCTTGGTTCTTTGCTAACGGCAGGGACCGATTGACAGGATGGCCGTTCGCACCTAGCCTTTCATCAGGACCGGTGTTTCCGGTATCCGGAGTCGCCAAGGCTGATATGCCCCGCATCCTGCAGGCAGGTCTTGTTTTCTCCGGCCCGGTATCAGCGGCAGTCCGGCATGAGCAACCGGGGGACGCCTTTTTCTACGAATCGTTCCCTTCGTGTCTGCCTGTCCCTGGCTTGCGACACGGCGAAGATGCCGGTCCGCTTCATTCTCTTCCTTCAGGTTTTAGATGACAGATAAAAACCGCTCCGTTTTCATTCTTGGCGGCGCGCGCTCCGGCAAGTCCCGTTTTGCGGAGGAGCTTGCGGGCAAGTCCGGTGGAAGCCTGCATTATCTGGCCACCGGCCGGGCATGGGATGACGAGATGCGCGACCGCATCGTCCATCATCAGGCGCGGCGCGGCGGCGAATGGACCACGCATGAAGCGCCCGTCGATATTGCCGCCGTGCTGGAGCAGCTCGACGCGCCGGAAAATGTCGTTCTCATCGATTGCCTCACCCTGTGGCTCACCAATCTGATGATGGAGAATGCCGATATCGAGGCCGCCTTTGCGGCGCTTGAGGCGGCGATTGTATCGGCTCGGGCGAGGCTGATTTTCGTCTCCAACGAAGTCGGTCTCGGCATCGTCCCGGAAAACCGCATGGCGCGGGAATTTCGCGATCACGCCGGACGCCTGCATCAGCGAATCGCCGCCATTGCCAGTGAGGTCTATTTTGTCGCCGCCGGTCTGCCCCTGAAGATGAAGGGCTAATCGTGCTTAGAACTTCATGGTGAGGGACGCTTTGAATGTCCGTCCTGGACCCGGCATCATGCTGAGCGACAGGGGATCGATGTAGTAGCGGTCGAACACGTTTTCGATGCTGAATCCGGCGGTGGCGTTTTCGCTTATCTTGTAGGATGCGGATAAATCGAAGAGCGTCACCGGCTGGTAGAATAGCTGTGTCGCGACGCCTCCGAAATTGTTCCAGGGCTTGTCCAGTTTCGTGATCGGCGCGCTCGTGTGGGTCACTCTGGTTGCGATTTCCAGAGCCTCATCCAGGAAACGCGCTCCGAAGGTTCCGGTCAATGTGTATTGGGGCGGGTTTTGCGCGTTCGTGAAGGAGCCGGAGAACCCGCCATCGACGCATCCGGGTATGTTTTTCAGCCTGCTGTCGGAGGACATTGTCCTCATGAATTGCGCTACATCGGGTGCGCATGTTGTGGCTGAGAGATTGTATGTGGCCGAAACATCCGTGAAGAACGCTCCATTGTCGTATGTCGCCTGGAGTTCCAGTCCCTTCACGGTAAAGGAATCGGCATTATAGAACGCATTATTGTACTGGCGCGCCAGTCTCCTGAGCGCCGGATCTCTGTAGGAGCCCTCATTATAATATTCGTGTCGGGTGATGTAATCCTTGGTTTTGTTATTGAAGTAGGAGAGGCGGGCCATGAAACTGTCGCCGCCTTCCAGAAGATTTTCCATTTTGGTCGACACGCCGAATTCGAGGTTGCGGGCCTGTTCTGGTCTCAGATCGGCAGGCACCGCGGCCGAAGCGTTGCCGACCATGGATTCCGTGAGGCTCGGCATGCGAATCCCGTGGGTATAGGCCGCGTGAAGCTTCCAGCCATCGAAAACTTCGTAGCTGCCGCTGAGACTGGGCGCAAAGCCTGAGTTGCGACGCCGCAGATTGTCATAATATATGGTTCTTTTACCCTCGCTGGACCATTGATCACTCTCGACCAAAGTGAGACTGTCATCATAGTCCAAAGAAGAAAGAGATGTTATTTCACTGTCATCCCCCGCATGTCCAACGGGATATCCTTTGCCATCGGGCATTTTTCGCGGATCGGTGGCATCGGTATAGTTCCCTTCGGCATCGGAATACCAGAACGCATTGCCGCGCGGCACTGGGCGTGTCTCTAGCGGAAGAGAATAATCATACAGGTACCAGCCGTTGCCGTCCGGAACCAGGTTGCCGTCGCCATCGACCAGGAAATCATACTCGGTTTCGTTTTTGTAAAAATAGAGCGATTTACGGTTGATCGTATAAGTCTCTTCTTCACGTCTTTTGTTATGATCGTAGGTCTTGAATTTGGTGAACCTGCCGCCGAGGCTGATGTCCAGGCGCTCGTCCGGTTCCCAGGTCACTGTGCCGAAGCTGTCGAACTGCTCACGGTCCGCCTGCTGATGAAAGTTTCCGCTGACCTGTCTGCCATTGGTTTCGCTGGGGGCGTCCGAGGGCGGGAAAAGCTTCTCGAAGCGCAGCGCCGCACCATAGTTGATTTTGAACTGTCCAATCTCGGTGTCGACTTTGGATGTGTTGGCGATATCAACCGAAGTCGTCTCCATGATACGTGACGCGCCGTAAAAGCGTTTGTAGCACCGCTCCGAGAAAGGATCGTCGTTGCATGCGGGCCGATCGCTGGGCGTCTGGCTCGATAGCGTCAGATAGCCGTCATAGGCCAGATGCGAATAGGCGAAATTGGCTGTCAGATCGATGAGGTCGTTGTCTTGCGGGTTCCACCTGTATCGTGCCGTTACGCTATCGCTGTTGACCGTCGAGGGATCCCATTGCGGGATGGAGCCTGTTGAGTTTCGCAATATTTGCGAACTCATGATCTCGCCCATGCGACCATTGAAATAGCGATAGCCGAGATCCAGTGTGTGATCCTCGAGCGGACGCAATGTCAGCTTGAACAGGGCGGATTCCGTCTGGCTTGAGGTATTGAACACCTCGCCGCCATCCGGGTAGAGCTTTGCGACCGAGTTTTCCTCTCTTCCATCCTGGAATATTCGATATTTGTCGCGGCCCTTGCTGCCGGCGAAGTAATTGCCATTGTGACGTTTGGCATAGGCGCCGACCACGTCGAAGTTTTCCTGGCTGAGTGCGAAGGCAGCGCTTCCATTGCCCGTTTGCGGTTCGAAAAACGAGTTTCTGTCGGTATTTTCCGGCGCATTGAAAGTATCGGGCAAAGACGCGCTGTTGGAAGCGACGCTTCCCCTGAGCCTCACGCCGATTTCGTTGCCCTCTATCAGAATATCCTCCGGCCGGATCGTCGACATGGCTATGGTGCCGCCGATGGCGTCAAGGGCGGGAGAGGGGCCTTTGAAGACGCTGACCGAGCTTATCAAATCCGGATCGATATAGTTTCTTTCCTGACGCCCGGCATAACCGCGATAGACATCGATGCTGTTTTCCGCACCGTCGACGGTCACCTTGACCCGCTTTTGCCCTTGCAGGCCGCGAATATTGGGATCGATGCCTCCGCCTGTCCGCGCTTCGCCGGTATAGACGCCCGGAATTCCTTTCAGAATATCGGAAGGGCTGGAGCCGGTCATCCGGCTGATCGTTTCCTCATCCACGAAGTAAGCGCTTTGCGCCTGATCGTAGGCCGCGGTTTTTTCCCCGTTGAAGCGGCCAAATCCTGCGCCTGACACAATGATTGGTTCGAGTTCCGTGCCTTCCGCCTCTACCGATGCCTGGGGTGTGGCGGTGATGGTGACGACCCTGTCATTCAGGAAACGGTATTGAAGTCCGGTGCCCCGCAAAAGGCGGCTTATGGCTTGCGAGGGTGTGAAGGAACCCGAAAGGCCGGATGTGGTTCTTTCTCTGACGAGCGAAGCTTCGATGCCGATCTGTAAGCCGAGGCGTGCTGCCAGCGCGTTGAGAGCCGTGGATAGTTTGCCGGCGGGAATTTCGACTGTTATGGCTTTACTTGGCGTTTGCGCGGTCGCAGGCGGCATCACGCACAGGCTCGCGCCGCTATAGAGGGCCGCAGCCAGCATGCCGCGCATAACGATCTTTCTCTTCATATCCCCAATCCCCAGCAAATCCGATAAAAAAGGTTTGTCGGGGAGCTAGACGAATGAGCATCGGGGTTTCTGCAGTCCGGTGAAGAAAAACTAGTAAATTATAGTCAGGAATTTACCGGTCCGGGCGATCCGCAGACCGAAAGCATCGGCGAAATCGTCAAGTGCGCGGTTTCCATCCGTCAGATTGAACGAACCGGTTATCCTTTTCCTGTTTAGGCGGGGATCGAGCGTAATGACGCCGCCGGGTATATGACGGAATATCTGAGTGACCACCTCCGATAGCGGGCGATCGTCGAAGACGAGGCGACCGTTGCGCCAGGGTGTCTGGAACTCCGCTGGAACCGTTTCCTCAGGTCCGATGCCCGCGTCATCGACGATGATACGTTTTCCCGAATCCAGAACGACCCTTTGCTTCGTGGCGTCGGAATGGACGGCGACCCTGCTTTCTGTCACCGTTACCTCAAAGCCGCTCCCCAGAAGATTGACGTCGAAAGCCGTTCCGAGCGCCGTGACGACGCCCTCCGGCGTGGCGACTTCGAAAGCGCCGAGCGTATCGGACCGCGCCACCTCGAAATAGGCTTCGCCTTTCAGCAAGTCTATCCTTCGGCGTCCGTTGGAGAAGGAAAGTGCAATCGCGGTATCGGAATTCATATGTATCGTCGAACCGTCCGGCAGCTTTTCGGTTCGCAGTTCCGTCTTCGCCGTCATCAGGTCGGCCCTGAGCTGGGTCGGAACATCCAAGACGGCAATGAGGTTACCTGAAACCGTCAGCAAAAGGACGGCCACGATTATTTTGCCAGGCCCTTTGCCGCGGCGAAATGCCTTCCTTGTGAAAGCCGGCTCTTTCGCAAGCGCGATATGCGTCTGATCAAGCACCGCCGCGACGCGACGATAGGCTTCCGCATGCGCGGGATCGGCCGCGAGCCACCGGTCGAATTCTTCCTTTTCGGCCGGGCTTGCGGTTTCCGAAAGACAGAGCGCCCAATCCACCGCTTGTTGCCGGATGCGCTTACTGTTGTCTGTCATGCTTTCACGTTTCCATCGCGTTCAATCGGGGTTGCGGAATTGGGCGCCGAATGCGGCTAGTCGAACTGATCCATCTTTTCCAGACAATGGAGCACGGCATGTCGCAAATGCCTGTCCACCGATCCACGTGTGATGCCCATGGCGGCGGCGATATCCTCGCGCGGTATTTGTCCCACCCTGTGTGCTATGAACACCCGGCGGCATGTCGGCGGCAAAGCCTGGATTGCCTCGCGCAATGCCGCAAGCCGCTTGCGGAGATCAAGATTTTGTCCGGGGGCGTGCTGCTGGGTGGCGATTGCTTCTGCGGATCGGTCAAGCTGCGCGAAAAGCCGTGTTTCGAAAGCGGCTCTCCTCATCCTGTCGAAACCGAGATTGACAGCCGCCCGAATGAGAAAGGCTTTTATACTGGATTTATGTTCCAGCCGATGGTCACTGGTTGCAAGCTTTATATAAAGATCATGCACGACATCGTGCGACAGGGCCTGATCGATACCTTTTCGACTGACAGCCTGAATTATCTCCCTGTAATAACGTTCAATAGACATGTCCAGCGGACGCCTTTCGTCGGAAAAACGTTCTGGAGATACTTCGAGCGGCGGCTTCGAACTCATTATAATCTGTTGCCAATCCAGTTAAAACCGCAGTTTCCCAGACGAAATAGCATTGCCGCATGAAAAGGCAATAAAAACATGACTGTATTATTCATATTTTTTTCCGGGTTCTTTTTCTTGATCTGGATCAAGGTGGCGTTGCCCTGCCGGTGGCAATGCTCCAACCGACGCAAAGGCGCGTTTCCGCTCTCCCAGGCGCGTGCCGTGCCTTTCGTCGGTCGGCTTGCACGTTGGGGGAAACCAACAATGAATTACACGTTAGAAACCGCGATCGTGGCGCTCGGCGCCTTTCTCGCGTTGCTTGGGGCAGCATTTGCCCATGACAGTCTTTTCGCCGCCCATATGTGGGTGCTGTTCTTTACGCTTCTGGTCAGCACGGTGCTTCTGCTGCGCCGTGTCTCCTTCGCGCCTGTCGATTCAGCCGCGCGTGCCCGCCTCAATTCGGAATATTTCGACGAGGTGGTGAAATACGGCGTCATCGCCACCGTGTTCTGGGGTGTCGTCGGCTTTCTGGTCGGCGTCGTGGTGGCGCTTCAGCTCGCTTTTCCCGATCTCAATATCGCGCCCTATTTCAATTTCGGCCGGATGCGGCCGCTGCACACATCGGCGGTGATCTTCGCTTTCGGGGGAAATGCGCTGATCGCCACCTCCTTTTACGTGGTGCAGAGGACCTGTCGGGCGCGCCTGTTCGGCGGCAATCTCGGCTGGTTCGTGTTCTGGGGCTACAACCTCTTCATCGTCATGGCCGCCACCGGCTATCTGCTCGGCATCACGCAGGGCCGCGAATATGCGGAGCCGGAATGGTATGTAGACATCTGGCTGACCGTCGTATGGGTCGCCTATCTGCTGGTGTTCCTCGGCACGATCCTCACGCGCAAGGAGCCGCATATCTATGTGGCGAACTGGTTTTATCTGAGTTTCATCGTCACCATCGCCATGCTGCATATCGTCAATAATCTGGCGGTGCCGGTGTCCTTCCTCGGGATCAAGAGCTATTCGGCCTTTTCGGGCGTGCAGGACGCGCTGACGCAATGGTGGTACGGCCATAACGCCGTCGGCTTCTTCCTGACGGCCGGCTTCCTCGGCATGATGTACTACTTCATCCCGAAGCAGGTGAACCGCCCGGTCTATTCCTACCGCCTGTCGATCATCCACTTCTGGGCGCTGATCTTCATGTATATCTGGGCCGGCCCGCACCATCTGCATTATACGGCGCTGCCGGACTGGGCGCAGACGCTCGGCATGGTGTTCTCGGTGATGCTGTGGATGCCCTCGTGGGGCGGCATGATCAACGGTCTGATGACGCTTTCGGGCGCATGGGACAAGATCCGCACCGATCCCGTCGTGCGTATGATGGTGATGGCGGTTGCCTTCTACGGCATGGCGACCTTCGAAGGCCCGATGATGTCGATCAAGGCCGTCAACTCGCTCAGCCACTATACCGACTGGACCATCGGCCATGTTCATTCCGGCGCACTCGGCTGGAACGGCATGATCACTTTCGGCGCGATCTATTACCTGACGCCGAAACTGTGGGGCAGGGAGCGTCTCTATAGCCTGCAACTGGTCAACTGGCACTTCTGGCTCGCCACGCTTGGCATTGTCGTCTACGCCGCCGTTATGTGGGTCGCCGGCATCCAGCAGGCGCTGATGTGGCGCGAATATGATGCCCAAGGCTTCCTCGTCTATTCCTTCGCGGAATCGGTCGCCGCGCTGTTCCCCTATTACGTGATGCGTGCATTGGGCGGCCTGATGTTCCTCAGCGGCGCGCTGATCATGGCCTACAACGTCACGATGACCATCCTCGGTCATCAACGCGAGGAGGGCGCCAGCAAAGGCGCGGCACCCTCGCTGCAGCCTGCTGAATAAGGAGCGGCCCCATGTCCATTCTTGACAAACACGCCGTCATCGAACGCAACGCGACGCTGCTTCTGGTCGGTTCCCTGCTGGTCGTCTCCATCGGCGGCATCGTTGAAATCGCACCGCTCTTCTATCTCGAAAATACCATCGAGAAGGTGGAGGGCATGCGGCCCTACACACCGCTCGAACTGGCCGGGCGCAACATCTACATCCGCGAGGGATGTTACGTCTGCCACAGCCAGATGATCCGGCCGTTCCGCGACGAGGTGGAACGTTACGGGCATTACAGCCTGGCGGCGGAATCCATGTACGACCACCCGTTCCAATGGGGTTCCAAGCGCACGGGGCCTGATCTTGCGCGCGTCGGCGATCGTTATTCGAACGAATGGCATGTGCAGCATCTGGCCGATCCGCGTTCGGTGGTGCCGGAATCGATCATGCCCTCCTATGCGTTCCTGAAGACCACGACGCTGAAGATCACCGACGTTTCCATGGAGCTGAAGGCCAACCGCGCCGTCGGTGTGCCCTATAGCGATGAGATGATCGAAAAATCCGCCGCCGATCTTGCCGCCCAGGCTGACCCGAATGCGGATTCGTCGGAACTCCTGGCGCGTTATCCGAAGGCGAAGGTGGGCGATTTCGACGGCGATCCGGCCAGGCTTACCGAAATGGATGCTCTGGTCGCCTATCTGCAAATGCTCGGCACGCTGGTCGATTTCTCGACCTATGACGATGCCGCCGGATACCGGTGAGGAGGTGTGAGCCATGGAAACCTACACGGCCATGCGCCACTTCGCCGATAGCTGGGGCCTGCTTGCCATGACCCTGTTCTTTGCCGGCGTCGTCGTTTTCACCCTTCGCCCCGGCTCCAGACAAGCCGCGGACGATGCCGCCAGCATTCCGCTCAAGGAGGACTAGGATATGTCCGAAAAACACATTGATGACATCAGCGGCGTCGAAACCACCGGCCATGAATGGGACGGTATCCGCGAGCTGAACAATCCCATGCCGCGCTGGTGGGTCTGGACCTTCTATGCAACGATCCTCTGGGCGATTGGCTACACCATTGCCTTTCCGGCATGGCCGCTGATCAATGGCGCGACGCAGGGCTTGCTCGGCTGGAGCAGCCGTGGCGAGATCGCGGCCGACATGGCCGAAGCGAAACAGTCGCAGAGCGTCTATGTCGACAGGATCGCCAACTCGTCGCTTGCTGAAATTCAGGCAGATCCGACCCTGAGGCAATTTGCCCTTTCCGGCGGCGCTGCCGCTTTCAAGGTCAATTGCATTCAGTGTCACGGTTCGGGCGCTGAAGGCGGGCAGGGCTATCCCAACCTCAACGATGACGACTGGATGTGGGGCGGCAGCGTCGACGACATCTATACGACGGTGAAGCACGGCATTCGTTTTGCCGACGATGCGGATACGCGCGCTTCGGAAATGCCGGCCTTTAGCGATATTCTCCAGTCGAATGAAATCCGCGAGGTTGCCGCCTATGTCGTCAGTCTCACCGGCACCCCCTCCAACCCGGCGCTGGTGGAGCCCGGCAAGCAGCTCTTTGCCGACAATTGCGCCTCCTGCCACGGGGAAGACGCCAAGGGCAACCGCGAATTCGGCGCGCCCAATCTTGCCGATGCGATCTGGCTAAAGTCGCAGGGCGAAGAGGGGATTGTCTCGCAGATACGGTCGCCCAAGCACGGGGTCATGCCCGCCTGGGGTGAGCGTCTCGGTGATACGACCGTCAAGCAGCTGGCAATCTTCGTGCACTCCCTTGGTGGGGGCGAATGAGGCAAGTAGAATATAACGAAGGGCGCCGGGGAGGCGCCCTTTTTTATTGTTCAGATTAGGCGTTTTCCGCCCGTCCATCCGGATATTCGGCTGGTCCCTTCAACTCGATCTTGTTGCCGAAGGGATCACGGAAATAGAACGAATGTCCCATTCCTCTCGCGCCGCCGTGAAAGGCTTCCTGTTCTATCGTGACGTTAAATTTCGCCAGATGTGCGCGAAGCGCATCATGGTTCAGAGGACCGGTCGCTATGCAGATGTGATCGACATTACGACCTCCGGCGACGGGCGGAGCGGCCTTTGTGCCACCGGCGTGCGTGACATCCCACAGCACAATCAGGGCATTGCCGCACCAGACTTGTTCCATCCCGAGAGCAGGGTAAGAGTAACCATCCCTACACCCCAGCGCGTTCCGGTAAAAATCGAGCGCCCGCGTCATGTCGTCGACGATGAAGACGATATGATCGATACCGACCAACGAAAAAGGCGGTGTTGTCAAAGTCATGGCGGGCTCCTGCCGATCAGTTTTTCGACCAGACGGCCAGTTCATACCCGTCCGGATCGGCGAAATGGAAACGCCGGCCGCCGGGAAACTCGAAGATCGCGACGCTGATCTCCCCGCCGGCGGCTTCAACGCGTCGCTGCACATCCTCGATATCGGCGGCGTAGAGAATGACGAGCGGTCCGCCCCTGGCCGAGACCGGCGCCGTGGTGGTGAAACCGCCGGTCAGCCGGCCATCGGAAAACTCGCAATATTGCGGACCGTAATCCTTGAAGGACCAGCCGAAGGCGCCACCGTAAAATTCCTTGCTGCGCTCGATATCGGCGACGTTGAATTCGACATAGTCGATCCGCCGGTCGTTCGTATTCGTGGTCATGCTTCCTCCATCAATCCTTTTCGAGCAGCGCCTTCAGCGTTTCGAGATCGGCCGTGACCGCTTTTGCATCCTGCTCGAAATCCTCGTCCGTCATGCCCTGAAGGCGAAGCAGGGTGAAACTCACCTCCGTGCCGCTGCCGTTCGGCGTTACCCGTAGCGCGTTATAAACCTTCACGCCATCCGGCAAGGTCACGACATGGTCGATGACGCCGAACTCGTTTGCGGGCGCGAAATTGACGCGTACTTCGCCAAGCGGGCCGCCCTCGGCGATCCAGTCCTCGCCGTCCGGTGTGAGGCCGCCCGCAAGGCCTGCGGCCCAGTGCGGCATGTTCTGCGGGTTGGAGGCGAAGTCATAGACGTGGCTCCAGGGTTTTTCGACCGACAGATGAATGATTCTCGACTGCATGACAGGCATTTCATCCTCCCTTGGCGGCGCGTTCCCATACTGCGCCACTTTGTCGTCACTTGATGTAAGTCAAGGATGTTTCACCGGGGAGATGGGAGAAAGCAAGGAGATAAAAACGGACTCCTATCATGAACATCTATCGCGCCGGACAGGACCGCCCGCAACAGCCTGTCGAAAGGCTGGAGGCGGAAGCCGTCAATTCCGCAAAAACGCGCAAACCGCTCTACGAAGCACGCAGGAAGATTTTTCCCAAGCGCGCCGAGGGGCGGTTCCGGCGGTTCAAATGGCTGGTGATGCTGGTCACGCTCGGCATTTATTATCTGACGCCGTTCCTGCGCTGGGATCGCGGTCCCTATGCGCCGGATCAGGCGGTGCTGATCGATATCGCCAACCGGCGCTTTTATTTCTTCTTCATCGAAATCTGGCCGCAGGAGTTCTTCTTCGTCGCCGGATTGCTGGTCATGGCCGGGCTTGGGCTGTTTCTCGTCACTTCCGCTGTCGGGCGCGCATGGTGCGGTTATACCTGTCCGCAGACCGTCTGGGTCGACCTGTTTCTGGTGGTCGAACGGGCGATAGAGGGCGACAGGAACGCGCGCATGAAACTGGATGCCGCGCCCTTCACATTCGGCAAATTGCGCAAGCGGGTGCTGAAACATGCGATCTGGCTGGTGATCGGCGTTCTGACCGGTGGCGCCTGGATTTTCTATTTCGCCGATGCGCCGACGCTGGCGATGCAGTTCATGACCGGGCAGGCGCCGATGATCGCCTATTCCACCGTCGCCATCCTCACCGCCACGACCTATGTCTTCGGCGGGCTGATGCGAGAACAGGTCTGCACCTATATGTGTCCCTGGCCGCGCATTCAGGCGGCGATGCTGGATGAGAACTCGCTTGTCGTCACCTATAATGACTGGCGCGGCGAACCGCGCTCGCGGCATGCCAAGAAGGCTGCGGCGGCAGGGGAGAGCATCGGCGACTGCGTCGATTGCAATGCCTGCGTCGCGGTCTGTCCCATGGGCATCGACATCAGGGACGGGCAGCAGCTGGAATGCATCACCTGCGCGCTCTGCATCGATGCCTGCGACGGGGTGATGGACAAGATCGGCAAGCCGCGCGGGCTGATCGCCTATGCGACCCTTTCCGAATACCAGTCCAACATGGCGCTGGCGACCGGCAATGGTGAGCATGCCATCCGCCCCGCCAATGTGCGCGAGGAGGACGGCAGCTTCAGGAAGAGCATCCGCCACTTCAACTGGCGCATCGTTTTCCGGCCGCGCACGCTGCTCTACACGGCCATATGGTCGGCGGTCGGCATCGGCATGCTGTTTGCGCTGGTGACGCGGGAGCGGCTGGCGCTGAATGTGCTGCATGACCGCAATCCGCAATATGTGCTGGAATCGAACGGCTCCATTCGCAACGGCTATACGGTGCGCATTCTCAACATGGTGCCGCAGCCGCGCACAATGAACCTGACCATCGAGGGCATTCCGAATGCGGTGATGAAGATCAACGGCATGCCGGACATGGCCGCGCGCACCTTCGAAGTGACGGTGGAGCCGGACGAGGCGACGACGCTGAAGGTCTTCGTCACCCTGCCGGGCGAGGATGTGGCGCGTACGGCGGAAAATTTCGAATTCATCGTCAGCGATACGGGCGGCCATGAGACGGCCCGCTACGATGCTGTCTTCAACGCTCCGGGAGTGAAAAAATGACCGTGAACAATCGCCAGACGTCCGGTTTCACGTTCACCGGCTGGCATATGCTGGGTGTCATGCTGCTGTTTTTCGGCACCGTCATCACCGTCAACATGGTGATGGCCTGGAACGCGGTCAACAGCTGGAGCGGGCTCGTCGTGCCCAATACCTATGTGGCCAGCCAGCAGTTCAACGCCAAGGCGGAAGCCGCCAAGGCAAGGGCTGCGACCGGGATCAAGGGCAAGCTCATCGTGGATGAAAAGACGGTGCGTTACGAGGTGTTTCATCCCGATACCGGCCCGGTCGACACCGATAAGGTGACGGCGCATTTTCGCCGGCCTGTGGGGGAACGCCAGAATTTCGACATGGAACTGACCCCGGTTTCCACCGGTGTCTTCACCGGCCTGCATGACATGCTGCCGGGCCAATGGATCGTCGAGGTTACCGCCGTCAAGGACGGCCGGATCATCGTTCATGAGGGCACGCGGATTGCCGTCATCAGGGGGCGCAAATGAGCTGCTGCGCACCGGGAACGGAAGGTTCGCTACAGCTTGGCGAGCCGGTCAATCCACCATCGTCGGAGGAATTGCTGCTGGCAAGCCGCGATCTGGGGCAGGGGCTGCGCCAGACCGATCTCAGCGTGCCGGATGTGTATTGCGGCGCCTGCATCGCCACCATCGAGACCGCGCTCGGCCGTCTTGGCCAAGTGGAACGGGCGCGGGTGAACCTGTCGTCCAAACGCGTGGCCGTCGTCTGGAAAGAGGAAGTCGACGGCGTCAGGACCGATCCCGCCGAGATTGCCCGCGCCATTCTTGCGACGGGATATCGCACGCATCTTTTCGCCAGCGGGCAGGATGCCTCGGACGCCTTGCGTTCGCAGCTGATAAGGGCGGTGGCGCTGTGCGGCTTTGCTTCCGCCAATATCATGCTTCTGTCCGTCTCCGTCTGGTCGGGCGCGGATGCGGCGACGCGCGACATGTTCCACTGGATTTCGGCGATGATCGCCGCGCCGGCACTGATCTATGGCGGGCGATTTTTCTATCAATCTGCCTGGAACGCGCTGAAACACGGCCGCACCAATATGGATGTGCCGATCGCGCTTGCCATCACGCTCTCCTATGCCGTTTCGCTGTGGGAAACGATCCATCACGGTGAGCATGCCTGGTTTGATGCGACCGTATCGCTGCTGTTCTTCCTGCTGATCGGCCGGACGCTTGACCATATCATGCGCGACAAGGCGCGCTCGGCCATTGCCGGGCTTGCCCGGCTGTCGCCGCGCGGGGCTACCGTTATCGGTGAGAATGGAACGCGGGAGTATCGGCCGCTTGCCGATATCCAGCCGGGAATGTCGATTGCGATTGCGGCCGGGGACCGTGTGGCGGTGGATGCCGTGGTCGTCTCCGGCAGCAGCGATCTCGACATGTCCATCGTTAATGGCGAAAGCGCACCGCGTCGCGTTACGGCAGGCGACAGCCTTCAGGCCGGCACGCTCAATCTTACCGGTTCGCTCACTGCGCGGGTGACGGCATCGGCGAAGGATTCCTTCCTTTCGGAAGTGATCGGGTTGATGGAGGCGGCCGAAGGCGGGCGGGCGCGTTACCGGCGCATCGCCGACCGTGCCGCGAGCTATTATTCTCCCGTGGTGCATCTTCTTGCGCTGGTGACGTTTCTCGGTTGGGGCATTTTCGGCGGTGACTGGAAACAGGCGATGCTGATCGCCATTGCGGTTCTCATCATCACCTGCCCCTGCGCGCTTGGCCTTGCCGTTCCCGTCGTGCAGGTGGTGGCCGCCGGAAGGCTCTTCCGGCACGGCATCATGGTCAAGGAAGGCTCGGCGATGGAGCGGCTGGCCGAAATCGATACCGTGCTGTTCGACAAGACCGGCACCCTGACTATCGGCAAACCGAGATTGGTCGAGACCGGCGATGTGAAGCCTGCCACCATGGCGATTGCGGCGGGGCTTGCCGCCCATTCGCGGCATCCCCTGTCGAAAGCCCTGCATGCTGCCTATAGCGGCGCTGTGCCGGCCTATGAGGCGGTGCGGGAAATTCCGGGCTCCGGCGTCGAGGCGGAGACGGAAGCCGGAACCTACCGGCTGGGCAATCGCCGTTTCGCGTGCCCGGATGAAGCAAGCGTCGATAATGGCGATGCGCGGTCGGAAGTGATGCTGTCCCTCGATGGCCGACATCTGGCGAGCTTCGGTTTCGAGGATAATCCGCGCGCAGGTGCGGTTGCGGCATTGTGCAGCCTGTCGGTGCGGGGCCTGATGCAGGAAATCATCTCGGGTGACCGGGCCGCCGCCGTCAGCGCCATGGCGCAGCGGCTGGGGATCGGCAAGTGGCGTGCGGATCTGTCGCCGAAGGACAAGGCGGCGCGCTGCACTGAGCTTGCCGGCGAAGGGCGCAGGGTGCTGATGGTGGGAGATGGTATCAACGACGCGCCGGCGCTCGCTGCCGCGCATGTGTCCATGGCGCCCGCCACCGCCGCCGATATCGGCCGGCAGGCCGCCGATTTCGTGTTCATGCAGGAGGATCTCGACGCCGTGCCTTTCGCAATCGAGACATCGCAGCGGGCAGGACAGCTCATCCGGCAGAACTTCGCGCTTGCCATCGGCTACAACATCATCGCCGTGCCGATTGCGATTGCCGGTTATGCGACGCCGATGATTGCGGCCATCGCCATGTCGACGTCCTCGCTGATCGTTGTCGCCAATGCCCTGCGGCTTGCCGGTGCGGCTGAAACCGTCCGTCCTCAGAGCCAAGCGAAGACCGGATTTGCAGGCGAGGGGGCGCAACTGGCATGAACATGCTGATCTATCTCATTCCCGTCGCGCTGTTCTTAGGAGCGCTTGGCCTTTTCGCCTTCCTCTGGTCGGTGCGCTCGGGCCAATATGAGGATATGGACGGGGCCGCCTGGCGGGCGCTGGATGATGGTGACGACCGGCCCCGACGATCATAAGAGGCGAGGCGGGTTTGGCGTTTTGAACCGGCCTCGACCTGTCGCAAATATGCAAAGCTGATTTGCGTCATCAAAATTTAATCGTTTCAGTCGCCCCCAGCCTTGCCGTTTGTTCATTACAGTGCCACAACACGACCACCTAAAAGCAAGATGGAGGCACATCCGTGGAACAGGCAGAAATCGGTTTGATCGGTCTCGGCGTCATGGGCTCGAACCTGGCGTTGAACATCGCTGAAAAGGGCAACAAGATTGCCGTATTCAACCGAACCCCGGAAGTTACACGAAAATTCTACGCCGATGCAGGCGACCTGCAGGGCCAGATCATTCCCTGCGAAACCATCGAGGAATTCGTCGCCGCCATTCGTCCTCCGCGCCCGATCATCATCATGATCAAGGCCGGCGATCCGGTCGACCAGCAGATGGAAATCCTGAAACCGCATCTCGCCAACGGCGACATCATGATCGATGCCGGCAATGCGAATTTCCGCGATACGATCCGCCGTTTCGACAATCTGAAGGATAGCGGCCTGACCTTTATCGGCATGGGCGTTTCCGGCGGTGAAGAAGGTGCGCGTCATGGACCGTCGATCATGGTCGGTGGCACCGAGGACAGCTGGAAGCGCGTCGAGAAGGTGCTGACTTCCATTTCCGCCAAGTACAACAACGATCCGTGCGTGGCATGGCTCGGCAATGACGGCGCCGGCCATTTCGTCAAGACCATCCATAACGGCATCGAATATGCCGACATGCAGATGATCGCCGAAATCTACGGCATCCTGCGGGACGGCCTGAAGATGAGCGCCGTCGAAATCGCCGATGTTTTCGCAGAATGGAACAAGGGCCGCCTGAATTCCTACCTGATCGAAATCACCGAGAAGGTTCTGCGCGCCGCCGATCCGATCACCGGCAAGCCGATGGTCGATCTGATCCTCGACAAGGCCGGCCAGAAGGGCACCGGCAAGTGGTCGGTCATCGAGGCGCAGAACATGGGCGTCGCCGCTACCGCCATCGAAGCCGCCGTGGCTGCCCGTATTCTCTCTTCGCAGAAGGACGAGCGTGAAGCTGCCGAGAAGATCTTCGGCCTGCCGACCGTTGCCCCGGCGCCCGCCGACAAAAAAGCCTTCATCGCCGATCTGGAAAACGCGCTTCTGGCTGCCAAGGTCGGTGCTTATGCGCAGGGCTTCGCCATCATGTCGGCCGCTTCCAAGGAGTTCAACTGGAACCTGCCGATGCCGACGATTGCCCGCATCTGGCGCGCCGGTTGCATCATCCGCTCGGAATTCCTCGATGAGATCACGTCGGCCTTCACCAAGGACCCGCATGTGGCCAACCTCATCGTGACGCCTGCCTTTGCGGGCATCGTCAAGGATACCGACGCGCCGCTGCGCCGTGTTGTTTCCTATGCCGTTCTCTCCGGCCTGCCGGTTTCGGCGCTGGCTTCGGCGCTCGGTTATTTCGACGCCTATCGCCGTGGCCGCGGCAGCGCCAACCTCATTCAGGCGCAGCGCGACTTCTTCGGCGCCCATGGTTTCGAACGCACCGACGGTGTGGACAAGCCACACGGCCCGTGGGGCAGCGGCGCCGACATTTTTTGATCGGCTGAAACGACAAACGACAAAAGGCCCGCGCGAGCGGGCCTTTTTCATTTCATCGATGCCTGGATTAGCGGGCGGCGGCGAGGCCGACGATCAGGCCGCTGACGGCGTTGATGAGCAGGAACTGGTTGTCGACGCGGACCCAGCGCTGGTCGCGGCGCGGTTCTGCGAGGTGGTAACGGCGGTAGTCACGACGGTCTACCATGTTGCGGCGCTCACGGGCCGAAAGGCGCTGGCCGCGATCCCAGCGGTGCTTCTTGACGATGACCTTCTTGGTGGTGACCTGACGCTCGACGGTAACGCCGCGATGGCGATCGTCGTGGCGGCTTTGGGCCTGAGCCATCGGAGCGGCGAGAACGGTAGCGGCCAGAAGAATGGTGACGAACTTTTTCATGGAAGTTTCCTCTCGTGTTTCGATGAGGAGAACTTACGAATAAACGAATGAACGGAAACTGAATTTAAAATTACATTTATGTAATGGTTATTAACGGTTAGGGGTGGGAGTTAATCTTTTGTTTTGAGGTTTTTGGCCCGGCTTTTGCAGTGTGCAGACCGCCCGGCGAAACCGGGCGGTCTCTCCTCAGTCAGACGCGTTCGGCGGATTTTGCCCAGAGGTTGATATCCGCTTCTTTGGCGTAACGGTCGATTTCCGCAAGCTCTTCGGCCGTGAAATCCGGCTTGTCGAGCGCCTTCACGCAATCCTCGACCTGTTCGACACGGCTTGCGCCGATCAGCGCCGAGGTGATGCGGCCGCCGCGCAGAACCCAGGCAATCGCCATCTGCGCCAGCGTCTGGCCGCGCCGCTCGGCAATGCTGTTGAGTGCACGGATGTTTTCGACATTGCGCTCGTTGAGGAAGGCCGGGTTCAGCGACTTGCTCTGCGATGCGCGGCTACCCTGCGGCACGCCGCCGAGATATTTCGTCGTCAACATGCCCTGCGCCAGCGGCGAAAAGACGATGGAGCCGATGCCCAGTTCTTCCAGCGTGTCGACGAGACCGTCTTCCTCGATCCAGCGGTTGATCATCGAATAGCTCGGCTGGTGGATGATGCAGGGCGTGCCGAGGTCCTTCAGGATCGCGGCGGCCTCACGGGTGCGCTTCGAATTGTAGGACGAGATGCCGACATAAAGCGCCTTGCCCGAGCGCACGATCTGGTCCAGCGCGCCGCAGGTTTCCTCAAGCGGCGTATTGGGGTCGAAACGGTGGGAGTAGAAAATATCGACGTAGTCCAGGCCCATGCGCCTCAGGCTCTGGTCGCAGGAGGAGATAAGATATTTGCGGCTGCCCCATTCACCGTAAGGGCCGGGCCACATGTTGTAACCGGCCTTGGAGGAGATGATCATCTCGTCGCGATACCCTCTGAAATCCGTCTTCAGGATTTCACCGAAGGCGGTTTCGGCACTGCCGGGCGGCGGGCCGTAATTGTTGGCGAGATCGAAATGGGTGATGCCGAGATCGAAAGCGCGGCGGCAAATGGCCTGTTTGGTCTGGTGCGGCGTGTCGTTGCCGAAATTGTGCCAGAGCCCGAGCGAAATCGCCGGCAGCTTCAGGCCGGTCTTGCCGCAATGATTATATTTCATGGACGCATATCGGTTTTCGGCCGGTTGCCAAACCATGGGTCTTCCTCCGCTTGCTGATGACTGGCTGCCGGAGAACCCGGCAGCCTTTTGAACTGATGAAGACAGGCGTGGGTTCACCTGTCATTCCCGAGAGGGATGGTTATGCCTTTCTCCGCATGCTTTCAATGCCGGGATTGGGCGAGGATTGGCAGGTATGAAGATCGAAGATGCGGAAATGCGGCTGGGGGCCGTCCGCTTTCGGGGTGAAGATGATACGGCGCGTTTCGCCGGCGGCGAGATCGAAGAGGTTGTCGGAATAACGTCCGGGCTGATCTGCCTCCAGCATGACGAAGAGGGCGAGACCGGTGGCGGTGACATCGATTTCGAACTGGCCGTTTTTCAATGTGCTGGTGGTGAATGTCAGGCCTGCTGGCTGAAGCTCCAGCGCCTTGTAGCTATCGCGCACATGGTGCCCTTCGCCGGTCATGCCGTTGGAAGCGATGAAATTCCAGGCGAGGACGGCGCCGTCAGGCAGGCTGTCCATGTCGATATCGGTCAATATCGCAGCCCTGTCGGTCGCGCAGGTGCCGTTGGCGGATTTCAGCGGCACGCGGTTGCCGTCCATGGTCAGGGCGACGATGTTCATGTCGATTTCCACATCCTCCGCCGTGTCGTTGACCATGGAGAAGCTCACCCGGCGTCCATCTTCTGAAGGGAAGGCCGAGACCGTGACCTGCTGGAAGAAACGGCGGGCGGCATAATGCAGCGCTTTCCAGCCGCCGCCATAATCGAGGCTCGACCATGAGGCGACCGGCCAGGTGTCGTTCAGCTGCCAATAAAGCGTGCCCATGCAATGAGGCTTGAGCGAGCGCCAGTAATCGACAGCCGTGCGGATCGCCAGCGCCTGCTGGACCTGACTGAGATAAACGAAATTCTCGAAATCCTTCGGGAAGCGGAAATAGCGGAACATGGTGCCCGCAATCCGCTCATTGCCGCCGACATTCTTCTGGTGCAGCTCAATGACCGGGGAGGCGATGTTCATGTCCCGGTCTTCCGCGTAGGTGCGGATGACGGGCATGGATGTATAGGACTGGAACCCGAATTCGGAGCAGAAGCGCGGTTTCACCGAACGATAATTGTCGAACGACTTGTTCTCGTGCCAGACGGACCAGTAATGCATGTCGCCGGAACCATCAGCATGCCAGGCATCGCCATAATCGAGATAACCGGAGGCGGGGCTCGATGGCCACCAGTGCGCTTCGGGAGCGGCTTTTTTCAGGGCCCGTTCGATGGTGCGGTTCAGGCGGTCATAGGCCACGAGATAACGGTCGCGATTGTTGCGGGATTCATCGAACCATGTCAGCGCACCCACCAGCTCGTTATCACCGCACCAGAGCGCGATGGAGGGATGGGAGGAGAGGCGTTTCACCTGATAATCGACCTCGTGTTCGACATTGTCGAGGAAATCCTCGCTGCAGGGATAGAGATTGCAGGCGAACATGAAGTCCTGCCAGACCAGCAGGCCGAGACGGTCGCAGAGATCGTAGAACCAGTCTTCCTCATAGAACCCGCCGCCCCAGACGCGGATCATGTTCATATTGGCCTCGACCGCGGAGCAGAGAAGGTCTTCGGTCTTTTCCCGGCTGGCGAGCGAATAAAGCGCATCGGCGGGGATCCAGTTGGCGCCGCGGCAGAAGATTTCCCGGCCGTTGATGCGGAAGGCAAAGCGGCTGCCGGCCTCGTCCTTGTCCGTCAGAAGCTCGATGGTTCTGAAGCCGATCTGCCGGGTCACGGTCTCATCGGGCAATTCCACCGTCAGCTCGTAGAGCGTCTGTTCGCCACTGCCGGCTGGCCACCAGAGCTCCGGATTTTCCATGAAGAAGACGTGACGCACCACCGTTTCGCCGGCGCCGACGCCGCAATCGAGCCTGAGCCTCTCGTCATTCAGCGACAGATAGACCGGTAAGCTCGCGGGGCCTTCGGCAAACAGCGTGACGGCCACATGCAGTTCCACACCGCCTTCGACATGGTGCTGTGACGTGACGACATGTTCGATGCGGGCTGTATCGAGGCGCTTCAGCAGGATTTTGCCGTAAAGGCCGAGCGGGGCAATCGCGATATTCCAGTCCCAGCCGAAATGGCATTGCGGCTTGCGCAGCATGTTGCCATTGGCAATCGGCGAATTGCCTGGGTGATAGGGAATATAAAAAGGCTGGCGCGCCTGCCGTTCCGCGCCGGCCGCGATGTTGGAATGGAAATGGATGCGGATGGTGTTTTCACCCGGCCGCACAGCCCGCGAAACATCCGGGCGGTAACGGCGGAAACAATTGTCGGCGCTCAGGACCGGAATGTCGTTGACGAAGACGATGGCGACGGTGTCGAGGTAATCGATATCGAGATACCAGCTGGCATCCGCCTCATCGAGAATGAATGTGCGCTCGAGGATCCAGTCCTGCTGTGCGACCCATTGTACCGCCTTCTCATTGGCGCCGTGATAGGGATCTGGAATGATGCCCGCAATTTTGAGCGCGGTGTGAATATCGCCCGGTACGGAAAGCTGGGTGGCGTGGTCTCCTTCCACCGAGGTCAAGCGCCAGGACCCGGCCAGATCGATGACGGTTTCGGGCGAGGAAGAAGAAATCATAATCGGACCCTGCATAATATGAATTCGAAGAAGACTGGCCTGCATCATGGTGCAGGCTTGTGTCAGAATCTGGGGAGAATGGATGCTCGCAAAGCGGCTGCCTCACATTTATCCGGCTTTGCGATTTCCTCCCTTCGGCAACGTTACCGTAAAACAATCGTTCCGTCATTCCTTTGAGTGACAATCTGTAACATGAAAAATTCCGGGGGAGGCCGGGTCTTGATAATGACGTTTTCTCGCTCAGTAATTCGTGAGTTTTTTCATTTTATATTAGTATTTTATGTAAGTTTTTTAATCTTCAAAATGAGGATTTTTATCCCATGATATTCGGACTTTTGGCCCCGTAAGAAAAGGATCGCAGTCGGGAAATATTTTCCGGACCTATATCGTTTTAGCTGAATTGGCGGATAGCCGGACAAGACCCGCCTTAGACCGCAGACCTTTGCCTTTGCAACGGAGCAAAAGCTATCTATGATTATCGTTCGGTAAAGCGTGGCGAAATGACATGAACGATACTGGTAAATCCGGCAGGGACGACATACCCGCGACCACGGGCGAGCGTCCGACCTTGAAGACAATCGCCTATATGACGGGTCTCGGCATCACCACCGTCTCGCGCGCACTGAAGGATGCGCCCGATATCGGCGCTGAAACCAAGGAGCGCGTGCGGCTGATCGCCCGGCAGATCGGTTACCAGCCAAACCGCGCCGGGGTGCGCCTTCGCACCGGCAAGACCAATGTGATTGCCCTTGTGCTGAGCGTCGATGAAGAACTGATGGGTTTCACCAGCCAGATGGTCTTCGGCATCACCGAGGTTCTTTCCACGACACAATATCATCTGGTCGTGACGCCCCACATCCATGCCAAGGATTCCATGGTGCCGATCCGCTATATTCTCGATACCGGTTCGGCGGATGGAGTCATTATTTCGAAGATCGAGCCCAACGATCCGCGCGTTCGTTTCATGACCGAGCGCAACATGCCCTTCGTCACCCATGGGCGGTCCGATATGGGCATCGACCATGCCTTTCACGATTTCGATAACGAGGCCTATGCCTATGAGGCGGTCGAGCGGCTGGCGCAATGCGGGCGTAAAAGGATCGCCGTCGTCGTGCCGCCATCGCGGTTTTCGTTCCACGATCACGCCCGCAAGGGATTCACGAGGGCGATCAGGGATTTCGGCCTTAGCGAATTTCCGCTGGATGCCATCACCATCGAAACGCCGCTCGAAAAAATCCGCGATTTCGGCCAGCGGCTGATGCAATCCGATGATCGTCCCGACGGCATCGTTTCGATCAGCGGCAGCAGCACCATTGCACTGGTGGCGGGTTTCGAAGCGGCAGGTGTAAAAATCGGCGAAGATATCGATATCGTCTCGAAGCAGTCCGCCGAGTTTCTGAACTGGATCAAGCCGCAGATCCACACCGTCAATGAGGATATCAAGTTGGCGGGCAGGGAGCTTGCAAAGGCCCTTCTGGCGCGCATCAACGGCGCGCCGCCGGAAACCCTGCAGAGCATCAGCAGCCCTGTCTGGTCTTCAATGGCACCGAAGCCGTAACGAGCCGCTTTGCGATTGATGGCGCGACGTCTCCACCCAGCGATTGTCGCGCCTCGTTTCCTTATGCGGTACTTTATATTTCAAGCGCAAGTAACTGGTTTGAAATATGTATTATTCCGATCATTCGCGCTTCGGCCGCATTCCGGTTCAAAACCGGAATGACGGAACCGTGGCGTTAGGGGCGGCAATGTGCATCAGGACAGGCAATCCTTCAGCGAGCCTGCAATGCCGCGCATCAGCTTGAAATAGAGGTCTGGGCCGGGTTCCAGTGTCGCTGCTTCCGGATCGAGCGTCGCCGATTTCGCCGCGGTGCCTTCGGTGATGACCGAAATCAGCTTCGGCTCGAATTGCGGTTCAGCGAAAACGCAGGTTGCGCCGAGCTGGCGAACCTTTTCCTGCGTCTGCTTGACGCGGTCCGCACCCGGCAGGGTTTCGGGGCTGACGGTGATCGACCCCGCCGTCTTCACGCCGTAACGATGCTCGAAATATTGATAGGCATCGTGGAAGACGATGAAGGGCTTGTCCTTCACCGGCTTGATCGTTTCCTTGAGTTCGGCGTCGAGCGCATCGAGGTCGTCGATCAGTTTTTTGGTATTGGCCTGATAGGTCGCGGCATTGCCGGCATCGGCGGCGATCAGCGCGGTTTCCATCGTCTGCGCCATGGCCTTGGCATTGGCGGGATCGAGCCAGAGATGGGTGTCGTATGCACCGTGGTCATGGCCTTCGTGACCCTCCGCATGGTCGTGTCCATGATCGTGCGCGCCTTCCTCTTCGGCGTGGCCGTCATGCGCCTCGTGGCCTTCATCGCCATGGTCGTGTGCTTCAAAGGGGCCGCCTTCGCGGAAGGGCAGCTTTTCCAGACCCTTTGCGTCTTCCAGTTCCACCACGGTCGCCCTGCTGGCAAGCGCTTCGAGCGGCTTTTCCAGGAATGCTTCCAGTCCCGGCCCAACCCAGAAGACCACGTCGGCCTTTTCCAGTTTGCGGGCATTGGACGGTCTGAGATTATAGGTATGCGGCGAAGCCGCGCCGTCGACAATGAGCTGCGGTTCGCCGACGCCCCGCATGATGGCGGCGACGAGGGAATGGACGGGCTTGATCGAGACCACGACATCGGGCGCGGCGGTGGCGCCGGAAGCGGCGGCCGCTATTGCCACCGATGCCATGAGCGGGATCAGGAACGATTTCATGAAATGCACTCCACTTGAAGAAGTATAGTTATGTTATTACATTTATTGCGTAACTCTATAACGTATGCAATAGCGGTAAGCAACATCGCCGAACGGACAATCCCATGCTTCATTCCGCCCATCGGGGCAAAGAGATACTTGTTTCCCTTGCCAATGCCGGCGTGCAGCGTAACGGCCACTGGCTGGTGCGTGGCGTGGAGTTTTCCGTCAGCAAAGGCGAGATCGTCACGCTGATCGGGCCGAATGGTTCCGGCAAATCCACCAGCGCGAAAATGGCGATCGGCGTGGTGAAGCCGACCGAGGGCGAGGTTTCGCGCATTGCCGGTCTGAAGGTCGGTTATGTGCCGCAGAAGCTTTCCGTGGACTGGACCATGCCGCTTTCGGTGCGGCGGCTGATGACGCTGACCGGGCCGCTGCCAGCCCGTGAAATCGACGCGGCGCTGAATGCGACGGGCATTGCGCATCTCGCCAATGCCGAGGTCCAGCACCTTTCCGGCGGCGAGTTCCAGCGCGCTCTTCTGGCCCGCGCCATCGCCCGCAAACCCGATCTGCTGGTTCTAGACGAGCCCGTGCAGGGTGTCGATTTCTCCGGCGAGATAGCCCTCTATGATCTGATAAAAAATATCAGAAATTCAAATAATTGCGGAATTCTGTTAATATCGCATGACCTGCATGTGGTGATGGCGGAAACCGACACCGTCATATGCCTGAACGGCCATGTGTGCTGCCGGGGCACGCCGCAGGCGGTGAGCCAGAGCCCGGAATATATGCGGCTGTTCGGCGGCTCGGCTGCCAAGGCGCTTGCCGTCTATAGCCACCATCACGATCATACCCATCTGCCCGATGGCCGGGTGCAGCATGCGGATGGTTCGGTGACCGATCATTGCCATCCCGAAGATGGGCACCATCATATGCATGACCACGGCCACCATCACGACAGCCATGACGACTGCGGCTGCGGCCATGAGCATGAGCATGAGCACGAGGGCCATACGCCTCCCGGCCAGCGGCAGGGAGAGCGCCATGTTTGACGATTTCTTCGTTCGCGCCATGGTCGCCGGTATCGGCGTTGCGCTCACTGCCGGTCCTCTCGGCTGTTTCGTCGTCTGGCGGCGCATGGCCTATTTCGGCGATACGATGGCCCATTCGGCGCTGCTCGGCGTCGCGCTGTCGCTGCTGTTGCAGCTGAACCTCATCGTCAGCGTCTTTTTGGTAGCGTCGGCGGTTTCGATCCTGCTGCTCTTTTTGCAACGGCGTCAGGCGCTTTCCGCCGATGCATTGCTTGGCATCTTGTCCCATTCGGCGCTGGCGATCGGTCTCGTCATCGTCGCTTTCATGAGCTGGGTGCGCATCGATCTCGTCTCGTTCCTGTTCGGCGATATTCTCGCCGTTACCCGCAGCGATATCGCCCTGATCTGGGGCGGCGGGCTGGTGGTCATCGTCTCCATGGTGTTCCTGTGGCGGTCGCTGCTTGCCTCCACCGTCAATACGGAGTTGGCCGAGGCCGAGGGCTTGAACCCGGAGCGCGCAAAGCTGATCTTCACGCTGTTGATGGCGCTGGTGATAGCCATTGCCATGAAGGTGGTCGGCATCATGCTCATCACATCGTTGCTCATCATACCGGCGGCGACTGCCAGACGCTTTTCCGCGACGCCTGAGGTGATGGCGGTGGTGGCTTCGTTGATCGGCGCGGTCGCCGTTGTCGGCGGCCTGTTCGGCTCGCTCAGTTACGATACGCCGTCCGGCCCATCCATCGTGGTTGCCGCGGTGATCCTCTTCGTTATAAGCCTGTTACCGGCGCCGGGTTTTTCCCGCGCCGCGGATGAAGGAGGCAAATCATGAATGCACAGACCCAGCAGAACCTCACCAAGAACCAGTCGCTGGTCATGAATGCCCTCTCAAACGCGCATCAGCCGCTCAGCGCCTATATGATCCTCGACAAGCTGCGGGATGAGGGTTTTCGTGCGCCGCTGCAGGTTTACCGGGCGCTGGAAAAGCTGGTGGAGTTTGGCCTCGTGCACCGGCTCGAGAGCCTCAACGCCTTTGTCGCCTGCACCCATACGCAGGCGGAGTGCTGCTCGCACCACCATGGCACGGTGGCTTTCGCCATCTGCGAATCCTGCGGGCAGGTGACGGAGTTTCACGATCACGAAATCGACCACCGCCTGGAGCGCTGGGTGAAGGACAGCAAGTTCAAGGCGGAAAAGACCACCATTGAAATTCGCGGCCTCTGCGCCACCTGCTCGTCTTAGTCTCATGGCAGGGCGGGCGTGGATGCCCGCCGTTTCCTACCCCTCGATTATCGCCAGATCTTTCGAAAAGCGCTTCCAGTTTTCGATGTATTTTTCGGCCGAGCGGCGAAGCCCCGCGGCGGCCTCATCATCCAGCGTGCGGATGGCGCGCGCCGGCGAGCCGACAATCAGGGAATTGTCCGGAAATTCCTTGCCCTCCGTCACCAGCGCATTGGCGCCGACGAGGCAGTTGCGGCCGATCTTCGCGCCGTTCAGGATCGTCGCGCCCATGCCGATGAGCGAATTGTCGCCAATGGTGCAGCCATGCACGATGGCATGGTGGCCGATAGTGCACATTTCGCCGATGACGGCGGGAAAACCGGGATCGCTATGCACCATCACGCCCTCCTGAATATTGGTGCCGCGCCCGATGCTGATCGGCTCGTTATCGCCGCGCAGCGTTGCGCCGAACCAGATGCCGACATCCTCACCGAGCGTCACCGAGCCGATGACATTGGCATCCGGGGCAACCCAGTAGCGATCAGGCGCAGGGGTCTGCGGCACCCGGTCGGCGAGGCGGTAAAGCGGCATGGTGGTCTCCTCCCTTTTGTTTTTTTGACGACCTCAGGCAACCGTCACGCCCAGCGTGCCGACACCCTCGACGCCGCATTCGATGCGGTCGCCACGCACGATGGGGCCGACGCCGGCCGGCGTGCCGGTCATGATGACATCGCCAGCGGCAAGCGTGAACAGCTTGGAAAGTTCGGCAATCACTTCCGGCACCTTCCAGATCATCTGGGCCAGATCGCCCGTCTGCTTGCGTTCACCATTGACGTCGAGCCAGATCGCGCCGGTAGCGGGATGGCCGATCCTGTCTGCCGGGACGATGGGGGAGACCGGTGCGGAATATTCGAAGGCCTTCGCGCCTTCCCAGGAGCGGCCCATCTTCTTCAGGCCGTCCTGAAGGTCGCGACGGGTCATGTCTATGCCGACGGCGTAACCCCAGACATGATCCAGTGCCTCGGACGCCGGGATATCGGCACCGCCGCTTTTCAGAATCACGACACATTCGACTTCGTAGTGCACATTCGATGACAGCGGCGGGTAGGGGAAGTCCTGACCGGCGGGCAGCAGATTGTCCGGGTTTTTCTGGAAATAAAAGGGCGGCTCGCGCGAGGGATCGTGGCCCATCTCAATAGCGTGATCGGCATAATTGCGGCCGACGCAATAGACCCGCCGGACGGGGAACAGATCGCCCGTGCCTTCAACGGGCAGGAGAACGGGTTTCGGAGCGGGGATGACGGTGGTGGCCATGTCGATTTCCTGTCGTCTTTTTCGGTGCGATTCTTGTCCCGCGATTCCGGGGCGATTTCCAGTTCAAAATGACCCCGACTGCAAAACTGGCTTTTTACGGTCCTTTGCTGTAGAAGCCGGCGCAAAGAGGTTAATCCATGTACAGACAAGCGCTTGCAAGCGGCGAAAAAATCTTCGCCGTGGCCCCCATGATCGACTGGACCGATACCCGCTGCAGGTTTCTGCACCGGCAATTGTCGAAGCGCGCGCTGCTTTATACTGAAATGATCGTCGCCGACGCCATCATCCATGGCCAGCGCGACAGGCTGCTCGGCTATCACCCTGGGGAACATCCCGTCGCGCTGCAGCTTGGCGGATCGGATCCGGCCAAGCTCGCCGAGGCGGTGCGGATCGCCGGCGATTACGGATATGACGAGATCAACCTCAATGTCGGCTGTCCCTCGGATCGCGTGCAGTCCGGCACATTCGGTGCCTGCCTGATGCGCGAGCCGGAGGTGGTAGCGCAATGTGTCGCGGCAATGAAGGCTGTCGCCAGCGTGCCGGTTACGGTGAAATGCCGGATCGGGGTCGACGATCAGCAGCCGGAAGCTGTTCTGCCGGATTTTCTGAAGCGGGTTGTTGCGGCGGGCGCGGACGCGGTCTGGGTTCATGCGCGAAAAGCCTGGCTGCAGGGGCTTTCGCCGAAGGAAAACCGCGAAGTGCCGCCGCTCGATTATGATCTCGTCTATCGCATGAAGCGGGAAAACTCCGATGTCTTTATCGGCATCAATGGCGGTATCGCCGATCTCGATCAGGCGAGCGAACATCTCCAGCATATGGATGGTGTGATGCTCGGCCGTGCCGCTTATCACAACACGTCCATTCTTGCCGATGTCGACCATCGCATCTATGGCGAAGAGGCCCGCCAGCCGGACTGGATAGCGCTGCGTGACGCGATGATGGCCTATGCCGCCGACTATATCGCCGCAGGCGGACGTCTCAACCACGTCACCCGCCACATGGTCGGGCTGTTTCAGGGCATGCCCGGCGCGCGCCGTTTCCGGCAAATCCTCTCCAGCGACGCCACCCGGCCGGGCGCTGGCCCGGAGGTGATCGAGGCCGCTTTCGCGGCCATCGATTTCAGCCCGACGAAAGACATGGCGGGCTGAAAGCGCTCAGACCGCCTTTTGCAGTTCCTGCGCACCAACAGGCGCATTCACCTTGCCGCCGGTGATGAAGAAGGCGAAGACATCGCGCGGTGTCTTTTCGACCTTCCGATCCGGCGCTATCAGCGGCAGATCGTCCGGCACGGCGCCCTTCGCATAGGTCTTTACCCGCTCGGCCCAATGGTCGATGTCTTTTTTCGGGTAACAGGTCTTGATATCGTCCTCGCCCTTCTGCAGGCGGCAATAGACGAAATCGGCCGTCACATCCGGCAGCATCGGATAATCATGATGGTCGGCGCAGACGACGGCGACCTTGTGCCTGGCGAGAAGATCGATGAATTCCGGAACCTGAAATGTCTCGTTGCGCACCTCGACGACATGGCGAAGACGGATGCCGTCCTGCTTCTCCGGTAACAGAGACAGAAATGCGCCAAAATCCTCCGCGTCGAATTTTTTCGTCGGCGCGAATTGCCAGAGGATCGGGCCGAGGTGGGACCCGAGTTCCGTCAGCCCCTGCGTCAGAAACTTCGTCATCGATTCACCGGCCTCGGCCAGAACCCTGCGGTTGGTGACGAAGCGGCTCGCCTTTAGCGAGAAGACGAAATCCTCGGGCACTTCGGAAGCCCATTTGGCAAAAGTTTCCGGCTTCTGGCTGCTGTAATAGGTGCCGTTCACCTCTATGGCCGTGAGCTGCCGGCTGGCATGCTCCAGCTGGCGCTTCTTCGGCAGTTTTTCCGGATAAAATGTGCCTTCCCATGGCTCAAAGGTCCAGCCGCCGATACCGGTGCGGATCGTGCCTGACATATTCATCTCTCTAATCTCCTCCACCGGCGCGATCCACTGATGACAATTCACATGAGTTGCCACGTGTGTTCTCTTGAAATTTCTCAAGTGTAAATCTTGGATATTTTTCTATCCATTCTGTTCTTTGCATTGCCCGCGCGGAAATGTCAGAGATGCAATATATCTTGCTTAGCTCAAACATTATTTCATTCTTCTCGCGTTCCACCTTTATGACAGCACCTAGGGGGTGCTTTTCTAGGTCGGCCGTTCCCATCGCCGTATATCGATGAACAGGCACTGGAGTCAGATTGCACCATCGATCTGACACCAATAAGTGCAACTCCCAATGGAATTCATCTAAGTGCCACCACAGATTTTTGTATGTTTCAAACTTTCTGTCGTTAATCGGGTTCGCCCGTTCAACTTCAATGCAGATTACCGACATAACGTCTTCATCGATAAACCAAAGATCAGGAATAATTCCTTCTTTCCAAACCTCTCCTATCTCTAGGAATTCCTTCCAAGAGGTTGATTCTTCGGTGTTAGCCCATCCTTCTTCATTCCATTGAAGCTCTTGAATTGCTTTTCGAAATCCAGAACGTTTGGCTGCCCGATATGACTGCTGAAGCAATGTTATTGCGGTCTCGTGTATCGATCCAACCAATTTGTTCTACTCCGCAGCCTCCCGTTTTCCGGCCGGCCGGCGCTCCAGAAGCTCCTTCAGGAAGTGACCGGTATAGGAGCGATCGACCTTCACGATGTCCTCCGGTGTGCCGGTCGCCACCACCTCGCCGCCGCCCGTGCCGCCTTCGGGGCCGATATCGATGATCCAGTCGGCCGTCTTGATGACTTCGAGATTGTGTTCGATCACAACGACGGAATTGCCCTGTTCCACCAGCGCGTGCAACATTTCCAGGAGCTTGTTGACGTCGTGGAAGTGCAGGCCGGTCGTCGGTTCGTCGAGGATATAGAGCGTGCGGCCGGTCGATCGCTTTGACAGTTCCTTGGCAAGCTTGACGCGCTGCGCCTCGCCGCCGGAGAGCGTATTGGCCTGCTGGCCGACCTTGATGTAACCGAGGCCGACATCGAAGAGCGATTGCAGCTTGTCGCGCACTGCCGGCACGGCGGCGAAGAATTCCACGCCTTCCTCGACCGTCATATCCAGCACGTCGGCGATGGATTTGCTCTTGAAGGTGACGTCCAGCGTTTCGCGATTATAGCGCTTGCCGTGGCAGACATCGCAGGTGACATAGACGTCAGGCAGGAAGTGCATCTCGATCTTGATGACACCGTCGCCCTGGCAGGCCTCACAGCGGCCACCCTTGACGTTGAAAGAGAAACGGCCCGGTGCATAACCGCGCGCCTTGGCTTCCGGCAGGCCGGCGAACCAGTCACGGATCGGCGTAAAGGCGCCGGTATAGGTGGCCGGATTGGAGCGCGGCGTTCGGCCGATCGGCGACTGGTCGATATCAATCACCTTGTCGATGAATTCGAAACCATCGATGCGATCGTGCTCGGCCGGGATTTCGCGCGCTCCCATCACCCGGCGGGCCGCCGATTTGTATAGAGTCTCGATCAGGAAGGTGGACTTGCCGCCACCCGATACGCCGGTTACGGCGGTGAAAACGCCAAGCGGCACAGCCGCGGTGACATTCTTCAGATTGTTGCCGCGTGCACCGAACACCTTGATCTCGCGGCCCTTCTTGGGCTTGCGGCGCTCAGCCGGCACGGCAACGCCGAGTTCGCCAGAGAGATATTTGCCGGTTAGCGATTTTGGATTGGCCATCACCTCCTGCGGCGAGCCTTCGGCAATCACCTGACCGCCGTGAATGCCGGCCGCCGGGCCGATATCGACGACGTAATCTGCCGTCAGAATGGCATCTTCGTCGTGTTCGACCACGATGACGGTATTACCGATATCGCGCAGATGTTTCAGCGTATCGAGCAGCCGGGCATTGTCGCGCTGGTGCAGACCGATGGAGGGCTCATCGAGAACATAGAGAACGCCTGTCAGGCCCGAACCGATCTGCGAGGCCAGACGGATACGCTGGCTTTCACCGCCGGAAAGCGTGCCGGAATTGCGCGACAAGCTGAGATAATCCAGCCCGACATCGTTGAGGAAGCGCAGCCTTTCGCGGATTTCCTTGAGGATACGGACAGCGATTTCGTTCTGCTTGGCGTTTAGGCTTTCCGGCAGCACCTCGAACCAGTCACGCGCGGTGCGGATCGACATTTCGGTGACTTCGCCGATATGCAGCCTGTTGATCTTGACGGCGAGCGCTTCCGGCTTCAGGCGATAACCGGCGCAGGCCGGGCAGGGGGCCGCCGACATGTAGCGTTCGATTTCCTCACGCGCCCAGGCGCTGTCGGTCTCTTTCCAGCGACGCTCCAGATTGGGCACGATGCCTTCGAAGTTCTTCACCGTCTTGTAGGAGCGGGCGCCGTCCTGATAGTTGAACTCGATCTTGTCATCCGTGCCCTGAAGGATGGCGTGCTGCGCCTCCTTCGAAAGATCGGACCATTTGCTTGAAAGCTTGAAACCGAAAGCTTTGCCGAGTGCTTCCAGCGTCTGGTTGTAATAGGGCGAGGAAGACTTTGCCCAGGGAGCAATGGCGCCGTCGCGCAGGGTGCGGGCTGGCTCCGGTACGATCAGGTTTTCATCCACCTTCTGCTGCGAGCCAAGGCCATCGCAGCTGGGGCAAGCGCCGAAGGGATTGTTGAAGGAGAACAGACGCGGCTCGATTTCCGGAATGGTGAAGCCGGAAACGGGGCAGGCGAATTTTTCCGAAAACAGCACACGCTCGTGAGTCTCGTTGAGAGACTTGTTGGCGGAGCCGCCGGCGGCGGTCTCTTCGGGCGGCAGAGGCTTGTCGGCAAATTCTGCGATTGCCAGGCCGTCGGCAAGCTTGAGGCAGGTCTCGAGACTGTCGGCAAGGCGCGCGGCCATATCCGGGCGCACCACCGCACGGTCGACCACCACGTCGATATCGTGTTTGTATTTCTTGTCGAGGGCGGGCACGTCGGCGATTTCGTAGAACTGGCCATCCACCTTGACGCGCTGGAAGCCCTTCTTCATCAGATCGGCGAGTTCCTTTTTATATTCGCCTTTGCGGCCGCGCACCATCGGCGCGAGAATATAAAGACGTGTGCCTTCCTCGAAAGCGAGGATGCGGTCGACCATCTGGCTGACCGTCTGGCTTTCGATCGGCAGGCCCGTGGCCGGCGAATAGGGCACGCCGACACGCGCGAACAGCAGGCGCATATAGTCGTAGATTTCGGTGACCGTGCCGACCGTGGAACGCGGATTGCGCGATGTGGTCTTCTGCTCGATGGAGATTGCCGGCGACAGGCCGTCGATCTGGTCGACATCCGGCTTCTGCATCATTTCCAGGAACTGGCGCGCATAGGCCGAAAGGCTTTCGACATAACGGCGCTGGCCTTCGGCATAGATCGTATCGAAGGCAAGCGAGGACTTGCCCGAACCGGAAAGGCCGGTCATGACGATCAGCTTGTTGCGCGGCAGGTCCAGATCGATGCCCTTGAGGTTGTGCTCACGGGCGCCACGGATGGAAATCGTCTTCAGTTCACTCATGACAAGGCTCGGACAAAAATAACAGGCTTGATGGCAGCGCGTCCTTATGTAGTGACGCAGCCGGATGTGTCGAGGTCTATTCCCAATCGGTCGCAGCTTTTCGGAATGCTTGACTCGAAATCTGGGATTCAATAGAACAAAAAAGGAACGAATTGCAAGCGCGAATGTCTGCTCCCGCAGCTTAAGATTATTCTTTGTGGATAGTTCCATGCTTGCGGTGCCCTTTGCCAGCGGCGGCAGCTATTGTGTGGCGAATTTTTTGAAATGCAATTGCCGGTCATGAAGGCTGGCGGACAGGATGACGAGATGGCTGGTAGCGTAAACAAGGTAATTCTGATCGGGAACGTGGGTGCAGATCCCGAAATCCGCCGGACGCAGGATGGACGCCCCATCGCCAACCTGCGTATCGCCACCTCTGAGACCTGGCGGGACCGCAACAGCGGCGAGCGCAAGGAAAAGACCGAATGGCACACCGTCGTCGTCTTCAACGAAGGCCTGTGCAAGGTCGTCGAGCAATATGTCAAGAAGGGCGCCAAGCTCTATATTGAAGGCCAGCTGCAGACGCGCAAATGGCAGGACCAGACCGGCAACGACCGTTATTCCACTGAAATAGTGCTGCAGGGCTTCAACTCCACGCTGACGATGCTCGATGGTCGCGGTGAGGGCGGTGGCCGTAGCGGCGGCGATTTCGGCGGCGGCAATGATTATGGCAGCGGCGGCGGCTCCAGCTATGGCGGCGGTTACGACCAGCAGTCCTCGTCGCGCGGCGGCTCTTCCCGTGGCGGCGGCCAGCCTTCCGGCGGCTTCTCCAACGATATGGATGACGATATTCCGTTCTGAGCGGATGGCGAATTCGGGAAAGCGTAACGGGAGACAGGCATGAGTGATGCGCCCGCACCGAAACAGCCGGCAACCTGGCGCATCGTTCTTGCCTTCTTCCTCGATTTCTGGACGGCGTTTTTCGCCGCCGGATTTCTCGTGGCGGCGGTTGCAGGCGGGCGCACGCCACAGGGTTTTGCCTTGAACGGTGTGCCCGCCTTTATCGCGTTTGCGCTTATCGTCGCATATTTTGTCGTGCTCGGCCGGTTCTTTGGCGGCACGTTATGGCAGCGTCTTCTGAAGGCGAGGCGCTAACATCCGGCTTTGCCGGCTCTCCGATGGGGGAGAAGGTATTTCGGCGTCGCGGCAGACTATGCCGCGACCTTGTCCGCCAGCATCGCGACCATGACATCGGATTGCGACACGATGCCGACCATCTTGCCTCTGGCGTCGATCACCGGCAGGTAATGCAGTCCTTCTTCGGCAAAGCGGATGATGGCTTCCTCGATTGCCGTTTCCGGCCGTACGGTTCTGACCGGCGATGTCATGATGTCCTTGACGGTATCGTTGGGGGCGCTTGCGCCGGAGAGGATGAGGCGCAGCCGCTGCAGGAAACCGATGGAGGGACGGCCGTTTCTCCAGCTCGCCTTTTCCAGAAAATCCGTCTGGGTGACGATGCCGACGATCTCCGCCTTATCGTTGGTGACCGGCAATGCCTTGAAATGGTGGCTGTGCATCAGCGCATGGGCATGGCGCAGACTGTCATCAGGCGCAACACCGACGACATCGCGCGACATGACGCTGGCGCAATCGAGATGCAGCGCACGGCGACGCCAGGAGCGCAGTTCGGTCTTGCGTAAAATGGTTTCGAGCTCGTCGCGGTCGATATCCAGGACCTGGTCATATTCCTTCAGCACCTCGTCGAGGTCGTTGGAGGAAAAGCCGATTTTCTGGATGGGGGTCGGATCGGTGGTGCCATGGGCGGCCTTGCCGAGCTTCAGGCCGTGTGGGTAGGCGCGGCCGGTGGCATTGTTATACGCGAGGGCCAGGGCAAGAAGGATCAGCGAATTTCCGGCGACGGGCCAGAGCAGGAAACCATAACCGAGGCTGTGCACGGCTGGGCCGCCGAGAACGGCGGTGAGCGCCACCGCACCGCTTGGCGGGTGCAGGCAGCGCAAAGCCATCATTGCGGCAATGGCGAGGCTGATGGCGAGCGCGCTGGCAAGGAATAGATCCGGTATCAGCAGCGCGACTGTTACGCCCACGAAGGCCGAAACGAGGTTGCCGCAGAGGATCGACCAGGGCTGCGCCAGCGGGCTGGAGGGCACGGCGAACAGAAGCACGGCCGAAGCGCCCATCGGCGCGATCATGGCGGGCAGGGTGGGATCGAAACGCAGAGCGAGACTTCCCAGAAGGCCGGTCAGCAGAATGCCGACAAAGGCGCCGGTTGCGGAGCGCAGCCTTTCCCTGTTGCTGACGGGTGCGGCATCCGGGATGAGGCGACGCAGCGTGGAACGCATGGAGATAACTTTCGAATCCGAAAAAACATGCGTCTTTTAGCCGAAGCTGCGATCGGATTTAAAGGGAGGATTTTCCGGCGTTTTAGCGGTTGGCGGGAATTTATTGCGCGGGCACCGCCAAAGGGCGGCTTTTCAAAAAGCGAAGGCCGATTTTATGCCGTCGACCACGAACTGCACGGAAAGGGCGGCAAGCAGCACGCCGAGCAGTCGGGTGAGGATCGCGCGGCCGGTATTGCCGAGAAAACGGTCCATCCGCTCCGAGACGATCAGGGCCGCATAAACGAGGGCCATGGCGAAAGCGAGGATCAGGATGAGCACCAGCATCTCGACGGTGGTTTTCATCGAGCCGGCGAGAAGTACGGTTGCGGAAATGGCGCCCGGCCCGGCGATCAGGGGCAGCGCCAGCGGAAAGACCGCCAGATTGTGAAGGTGGTCCTTGGTGATGGCGATCTCGGAGGTCTTTTCCTTGCGCTCCTGGCGTTTTTCGAAAATCATCTCGAAGGAAATCCAGAACAGCAACAGGCCGCCGGCGATGCGGAAAGCACCGAGCGAGATGCCGAGAAGATTGAGGATGGCAAGGCCGAAGAGCGCGAAGACGGCGAGAATGCCGAAGGCGATGATGGAGCCGCGCAGCGCCACCTGGCTGCGCTGGTCGCGCGTCATGCCGGCGGTCAGCGCCAGAAAGACGGGGGCGAGGCCCGGCGGATCGAGCGTGACCAGAAGTGTGGTAAGCGCGTTGATGAGCGTTTCGCTGCTGGCCATTCTTTCCCCGTCTCATCTGTTTTTAGGGCGGAGCCTACGCAAGTCGCCGGCACTTTGAAAGGGAGCGGCGGCGCTTTTGCTAGGCTAAATCGTGAAAAGCGGCGTTCGTCTTGCAAATGACGCAAAAGCCTGTTCAAAACTCGCCGGGAAATTGGCTTAACGTGGCTGTTTCCGCTATAAAAATCCATCCGATTCTTAACAGAGAATGTGATCCGTTTTGACTGACCAGAGCCCCCCCGGCGGCGGAAAACTTCCGCCAGGCATTGAACCGATTTCCATCATGGAGGAAATGCAGCGGTCGTATCTCGATTACGCCATGAGCGTCATCGTATCCCGCGCGCTTCCCGATGTGCGAGACGGCCTGAAGCCGGTTCATCGCCGTATTCTTTACGGCATGTCCGAACTCGGCATCGACTGGAACAAGAAATACGTCAAATGCGCCCGCGTTACCGGTGACGTGATGGGTAAATTCCATCCGCACGGCAACTCGGCAATCTATGACGCGCTGGCGCGTATGGCGCAGGACTGGTCGCTCCGCCTGCCGCTGATCGACGGGCAGGGCAATTTCGGCTCGATCGACGGCGATCCGCCGGCGGCAGAACGTTATACCGAATGCCGTCTGGATAAAGCTGCGCATTCGCTGCTTGACGATCTCGACAAGGAAACGGTCGACTTCCGCGACAATTATGACGGCACCTTGCAGGAGCCAGTCGTCATTCCGGCCAAGTTCCCGAACCTTCTGGTCAACGGCGCAGGCGGCATCGCCGTTGGCATGGCCACCAATATTCCGCCGCACAATCTCTCCGAGGTGATCGACGGCTGTATCGCCATGATCGACAATCCGGCGATCGAGCTGCCGGAACTGATGCAGATCATTCCGGGTCCCGACTTCCCGACCGGCGCCTTGATCATGGGCCGCTCCGGCATCCGCTCGGCTTATGAAACTGGCCGTGGATCGGTTATCATGCGTGGCCGCGCGACGATCGAGCCGATGCGTGGCGACCGTGAGCAGATCATCATCACCGAAGTTCCCTACCAGGTGAACAAGGCGTCGATGATCGAAAAAATGGCGGAGCTCGTCAAGGAAAAGCGCATCGAGGGCATTTCCGACCTGCGCGACGAATCCGACCGCCAGGGTTACCGCGTCGTCATCGAATTGAAGCGCGACGCCAATGCAGACGTCATCCTGAACCAGCTTTACCGCTACACGCCACTGCAGACCTCGTTTGGCTGCAACATGGTGGCGCTGAACGGCGGCAAACCCGAGCAGATGACGCTACTCGACATGTTGCGTGCTTTCGTCTCCTTCCGCGAGGATGTCGTCAGCCGTCGCACGAAATACCTGCTGCGGAAGGCGCGCGAGCGTGCGCATGTGTTGGTGGGTCTGGCGATTTCCGTCGCCAATATCGACGAGGTCATCCGCGTCATCCGCCATGCTCCCGATCCGGCTTCGGCCCGAGAGGAACTGATGACCCGGCGCTGGCCTGCACAGGATGTGGAAAGCCTGATCCGTCTCATCGATGATCCCCGCCACCGCATCAACGAAGACGGGACTTACAACCTCTCCGAGGAACAGGCACGCGCCATTCTTGAATTGCGTCTTGCCCGTCTGACGGCGCTCGGCCGCGATGAAATTGGCGACGAGCTGAACAAGATCGGCGCTGAGATCAGCGAGTATCTGGAAATCCTGTCATCGCGCCTGCGCATCATGCAGATCGTGAAGGATGAGCTGACCGCCGTTCGTGACGAGTTCGGTACGCCGCGTCGCTCCGAGATCGTCGAGGGCGGTCCCGACATGGACGATGAAGACCTCATCGCCCGCGAGGACATGGTCGTCACCGTTTCGCATCTCGGCTATATCAAGCGCGTGCCGCTGACCACGTACCGGGCGCAGCGTCGCGGCGGCAAGGGCCGTTCCGGCATGGCGACGCGCGACGAGGATTTCGTCAACCGTCTCTTCGTTGCCAATACCCATACGCCGGTGCTGTTCTTCTCCTCGCGTGGCATCGTCTACAAGGAAAAGGTCTGGCGTCTGCCGATCGGCACGCCGCAGTCCAAGGGCAAGGCCCTCATCAACATGCTGCCGCTGGAGCCCGGCGAGCGCATCACCACCATCATGCCGTTGCCCGAGGATGAGACCACCTGGGAAACGCTTGACGTGATGTTCTCGACGACACGCGGCACGGTTCGCCGCAACAAGCTCGGCGATTTCGTGCAGGTCAACCGCAATGGCAAGATCGCCATGAAGCTGGACGAGGAGGGCGATGAAATCCTCTCCGTCGAAACCTGTACGGACCGCGATGACGTGCTGCTGACGACCGCGCTCGGCCAGTGCATCCGCTTCCCCGTGGACGATGTGCGCGTCTTTGCCGGCCGCAACTCCGTCGGTGTGCGCGGCATCAACATGGCCGAGGGTGACCGCATCATTTCCATGACCATTGTGGGCCATGTGGAAGCTGAACCGTGGGAGCGTGCGGCCTATCTTAAGCGCTCGGCTGCTGAGCGGCGTGCCGCAGGCGTCGATGAGGACGATATCGCACTCGTTGGCGAGGAAGTGACGGAAGAGGGTGAACTGAGCGAAGAGCGTTATCAGGAACTGAAGGCACGTGAAGAATTCGTGCTGACGGTTTCCGTGAAGGGCTTCGGCAAGCGCTCCTCTTCTTACGATTTCCGCACCTCGGGCCGCGGCGGCAAGGGCATCCGCGCCACCGACACCTCGAAGACCAACGAGATCGGCGAACTGGTTGCGGCCTTCCCCGTGGACGAAGGCGACCAGATCATGCTGGTTTCCGATGGCGGGCAGCTCATCCGCGTGCCGGTCAACGGCATCCGCATCGCCAGCCGCGCCACCAAGGGTGTGACGATCTTCTCTACCGCGAAGGATGAGAAGGTGGTTTCCGTGGAGCGCATCAACGAGCCGGAAGGCGACGACCAAGCAGAGAACGGTAATGGCGAAGATGCCGCCGACGATCTGCCGGAGGCACCGGAGAACGAGGCGTAAGCCGCCTCGTCATCTTCGGGTACCAATCAAGAAGAACCCCGCGGCGCTCAGGCTCCGCGGGGTTTTTGTTTGTGTCGTATCGACTGCGTTTGATTTTCAGCGAATCCGAATATGGACCGGAGCGCGACCCGAACGGCTCGCGACGTGAAGGTGGATGTTTGCTTCCGGCTGATTGGAGCGCCAGGCACGGGCGCCATGCGACAGAAGCAGCGCCACGAGATCGCGTGTCTTCGCCTTGGAACGGTTGAGACCGAGATCGGCGATACGCATCGCCACTTCGTGAATGGGATGCAGAACCGACAGGCTGCCATGCCCGTTGCCAGACGCAATGTCCGAATAATTCTCGTTGACTGCCATCTTGGAAAGCCTCGCTACACATTACAAACTTCGAGGAGACAGGCGATGTTTCGACCATGAAGCACCGCCTGTGGAAACGTCTGTTACTGGAGTGACGCCCAGCAGCTGACGCCTTTCTTTTTCAATGCATTGCATGCATTCACCGCGGCGTTCTGGCCATCGAAGCCGCCGAAACGGGCGCGGTAGATCTGGGAGCCGTCCTTGCTGAAGGCGACCGTGAAGGGTTTTGCGGAGCGCAGTGCCGCGCCACCCTTTTCCTGCGCGTTCTGCAACAGGCCGCGTGCGGAGTTCTCATCGGGAGATGCACCGATCTGGATCACCCAGCCGCCCTGCGGAGCCTCTGCCCTGGCCGAGACCGAAGGGGCGGAGAGGACAGGCGCCGTGGTGGATGCGGTGACGATATTGTCCACCTTGGTCGAGTTGGTGATCAACTTGCGGTCCGGTGCAGCGGGCGCCTGATTGATTGGGTCCTTGCCCTTCTGCCAGGTGGCGGCTTCCATGGCCTTGACGGCTGCATTGGAAGAGGAGCCCGCGAAGGCGGTGACCGGGGCTTCTTCGTAACGGGTCTGCGGCACCGGACCGGAATTGGGCAGGCCGGCTGCGGTTGCCGCAACTGCCACGGAAGGAACAGCAGCGGCCACGGCGACGGGCTCTTCGACCGGCGCTGAGCGGGTCTGCGCGATCAGGTTGCTGTTGCCGCCACGCGATGCCTGCGGCAGATAGGTTGCGACAAGCTTGCGCATGGTGGCGTCACGGGCAGCGCTGGAGCGGCCGCCGAGAACGACGGCGACGATGGAGCGGCCGTCCAGCTGAGCCGATGTGGCAAGGTTGCTGCCGGCTGCACGGGTATAACCGGTCTTGATGCCATCCACACCCTTCACGGTTCCGACGAGGCGGTTATGGTTGCCGATAACCTGCTTGCCGAAATTGAAAGTGCGGGTGGAGAAATAGCCGTAATATTGCGGGAAATGCTGGCGAAGCGCGACGCCGAGACGGGCCTGGTCGCGTGCCGTCGTCATCTGCGCCGTGTTGGGCAGGCCGTTGGCGTTGCGATAGGTCGTGCGGGTCATGCCGAGTGCGCGGGCCTTGGCGGTCATCATTCTGGCGAAACGGTCTTCCGAGCCACCGAGATATTCGCCGAGCGCGGTTGCCATGTCATTTGCGGACCGGGTGACGAGCGCGAGGATAGCCTGCTCCACGGTGATGCTGCCGCCGGCGCGCACACCGAGCTTGGACGGCGGCTCCTTGGCGGCGTTGGCTGACACCGGCACCTTGGAATCGAGCGAGATACGTCCAGTATTGAGCGCTTCGAATGTCAGATAAAGCGTCATCATCTTCGTCAGCGAAGCCGGATAACGCAGCCCGTCCGGATCCTCGCCATAGAGGACCTTGCCGGTTTTGGCATCGATGACGATGCCCGCATATTTCGGATCGGCCTTTGCGGTTTGAACGGATGTTGCGGTTATGAACGCCGCAGCAAGGGTTAACGCAATAAACCTTACGAAAGACGTCGCACCCGCTTTGCGCGAATGTGCCCCAGATAGACTTTTCAACACTGCTGAACTCTTCAATCGCATATTTCTGTTCCGCTCGGACACGCCCCGCCCGATGCTCCGGGAAGAAACTTTATCGGGATGGCGTTACCAAGTGGTTTATGAAAGGTATCTGCCTTCCATAAAATGCGACTTTTCGCACGCAATCTGTGCCGTGCTGTTTCACCGATTTCCGTCTTTTACGAGGCGGCGCTCGATATAGTTTTTCACATCCGCATCCAGCTTTTGCCATTGCGGCAGCAGGGCGGAGGAGAAACGGTAGAACAGGCTGAGGTCCTGTCCGGCGTGAATATCCCTCTGACAATCGCTGCCGGTGGCCGCCTGCGGCGTTTGCGGCAGCAGGCAGCGCACCACATAGGCGCTTTCGCCTTCGCGCTCGCCGGTCAGTATGACTTCCTTGCCGTAACCGGAATCAGCCCGCAGGCGGTGCAGCAGCAGGCCGTGCTTCAGCGGCACGGGCTCTCCTTCCGTCAGCCGTGAATAGATCGGCCCGAAACGGCCGGACATGTCCTCGGACATGGTGCTTTGCGAAAGCTGGATGAAGATGAGCCCTGCCGCCTGCGCCGGATCGTCGAAGACGGCGCGATTCGCTTCCTCATACCCCTTGAGGTCAGGCCAGCTCAGATAAAGGTCGACGCGCTCGCGTTCTCCGCCGAGGCGCTCGGAAGGCGCCCGCAGGGTGTTTTTGGCAAGCTTCAGCCGGTCGTTGCCGATGACGATCTCCACCTCCTCGGTGGCCGTCGTATGGCCCGCCTGGAGAATCCGCTCGCCATACCATTTGATGCCGAGATTGAGGGTGCCTAGAAAGACGAGAAGAATTCCGGCGATGAGAGCGGCCCGGAGCATGAGTGACGATGAAAGCAGGGGTTTCTGGTCGTTCATGGGCTTCCATATTCGTTCCGGCCGCCGGATAAGTTTCCGGCCGGGAAATAGCCGTGCAAAGCTTTAACCCGAGGCGATCGGCATTGAAATGATGTTTTGCCACTGCTACCTGATAACGACCAAGCAAAGGACGGCATATGGCAGCGCGCGACAGATATTCCCGGAAGCTCGAATGTTCCAGATGTGGTCATCAGGGTTTTGCCGAAGCGTCGGAATCGGATGACAAGAGCCGCCGGGACGTCGATTTTCGCATCGATGAAATGCCGCGTGGATTTCGCGCGGAGCGCGCCTCGGGCGATCCAACGGATTTCATGATCCGCTGCGCCCAGTGCGGCAACATATTCCGTTTCCTGCAGAAAACCGCCTATGCGCCCGGAGGCGAGCCGCGCGTGAAGGCCTGAAGGGAAGGTATCGGCATGACTTTACCGCAACAACCGAACGGAGCGCCGCAAAGGCGCAAGCCGATCTGGCCGTGGATCGTGCTGCTGGTGCTGACGCTTTCAGCCATTTATTCCTATAATCGCGCCAACGAAATCATCGCCGAATTGTCCGATACCTTGCCGCCGGCGCTGCTGAACCTGTTCGAAGATATTCTCCGGGGTGACGGCCGGCATGGCAATGGCGGGCCGAGCATCGGCGTCTGAGGCGAGGGCGGTATGGAGAGCCGCTGGCCTTTTTGGCCGTGCTTCGTCTTCTGGGCCATAAAAGAAAAAAGCCCCGCAAAGAGGCGGGGCAGGTTGATCGCTCGGGGAAAGTTGGGCAATGCCCGGGAGCGATGGGTTGATATAAGTGACAATAGTGCTGACGCGATAGGCCATTTCCGTCCCAAACAGTACGCCTATGCATAAATTTCGCTCAATCAGCAGATTTTTAAACGATGAGTTCGGGAAATCTGTAAGACAACTTGACAGACTTTCGCTTTATTCTTCGCATTGCCTCGAATTGCACATATTCGCCTTTAACATAACGTGACATGAGCAGACGCATGGATAAATCGGGAATCCTCTTCGTGGCGCTTTTGCTGGTGCTTGTGGCAATCGTTTTAAGCCTGACGCTATTCGATACGGCTCAGCAGGTGCCCTCGATACCTTCAGGTGATGGATCCCTGCTGCCGCCGGCAACGACCCCGGGGCAATGATCTGCCAACCATAAGAGAAGGGCGACACAGCTCGTCCGGGCGGGATTGACGGCCTTTTTCAAACCGCTATAAAGCCTCACCACCGATGGATGGGTGTCCGAGTGGTTTAAGGAACCGGTCTTGAAAACCGGCGTGCGTGAGAGCGTACCGTGGGTTCGAATCCCACCCCATCTGCCATAAAGCGCAAAAATCATTCGAACAACGCTGCGACGAGGGATGCCTCGATCGCGTTAATCAGCTTTGGAATGGCTCGAATTCAGCGCAAATGAGAAACCCGCCTTGCGGCGGGTTCCATGCTGTTTATCCAATCAAATTTCCGGGCAGCCCCGTTCATTGGCGAAGGTGATGCGATCCGGCCCCCGGCGCGTGAAGCCTTCGACGACGACACGACCAGGGGTGACGCGCACGACCTCGGGATCGCGCAGGCCTGCTTCACGGGCGGCGGCGCGGGCTTCGCGTTCGCTGCAGCCGCGCATGCGGGGCGGGCCGCGGCGGTCTACGTCCCGGTCACGATCGCGGATGACGGGGCGAACGCCATCGGGGCCGATTCTGAGTTCCATGTCCTGCGCACCTGCGGGGATCGGCGCGGCGAAGGATGCCAGGGCGATGCCCATCGCCAGAGCTGTGGTTTTCATAAGCTTGATCATGTTTCCTCCCTCAGCCGAAACCGGCGGAAAGCTCGTTTGTTTGCGGGGAGAGAACGCGGTTGCCGTCCGTTTGTTCCTTGCAGATGCGGTGAGCGGGAGATGTTGAGGCGGGTAAATCCGGCCCGATGGGCGGGCTCAAAAGATAGAAATCATTAACCACGTTCGTTACAATTTTATCGAATTTGCAGAAGTCGTTCGCATTTTCGCCACGTTATGCACAAGATTAAGCGACTGTTAGGTGCTTCGATGGCAGGGGCAATTATCGAGGCAAGTGAGGGTGCGGTTCTCCGAGCCAATAGCAGCGTGGGGCAGACGATTTGAATTCTACGGTCAAGAAACTCGGCATCAACGCCAGGTCGGGCGTGAAGTGGCTTGCAATTTCCGTGCTTTGCGCCGCAACCGCATCGTGTTCCACGACATCCGAGACCAAGCCTAAGCCCAAGCGCAGCAAGGAATATTTTTCCGAATCCGAATATGGCGTCAAAGCCAGCCCGCGTGTGGCCGATGGCAAAGCCATTCCCAAGGGCGGCGGGCGCGAGCTGATCGGCAACGCCTATACCGTCAAGGGCCGCCGTTATTTCCCGAAGGAAGAGCCGGGTTACAACAAGACCGGTCTTGCTTCCTGGTACGGTTCCGCCTTCCATGGCCGCCTGACCGCTAATGGCGAAGTCTACGACAAAGAACATCTTTCTGCCGCACATCCGACATTTCCCCTGCCGAGCTACGCGCGCATCACCAACATGGAAAATGGCGCTTCGGTTCTGGTGCGCGTCAACGATCGCGGACCGTTCCACGAAGGCCGCCTGATCGACGTTTCAAGCAAGACGGCCGATCTTCTCGACATGAAGGCCACCGGCACGGCCAATGTGCGGGTACAATATGCCGGCCGCGCACCGCTCGATGGTCACGACATGCCTTATCTGATGGCATCCTATATTCCGAAGGGTTCGCGTTCGCCGGGTGTAGCACCCGAAGGGCAGATCGCGACGGGCGTGATGGTGGCTTCGGCCTCACCGAATTTCGTTCCGGCTCCCGTATCCAACCCGAATTATGGCGGCTCCGCACAGACCGCGCTCGTCGGTTCCAAGAAGAATGCGGCGCTTCAGGCCATGCCGCTGGTCAACGGCCCGGCGCCGGCTTTCGAGCAGTTCGCGATCCTGCCGGAAATCGGCCCTATCCTGGCGGAGCGTCCGGAAGGCAATTTCATGCGTGAGCCGGCGGCGCCTGGCGGCAATTATCTGCGCGTGCCGACGCCTTCCTCCAAATTTGCGGCGGCCTATTCCGAAGAATCGGCTACGGTCTCCAGGACCGCGAGCGCCTTCGACAGCGTGCTCGTCGACCGTGGCGCGCTGAACGAGCAATCGATACTCGCCCATGTGAAGCGTCAGCAGGCGAAGTCGCGCTGACGGATTGAAGGATACGGCCGGCCTCTCGCCTTTGACGCGGGCAGCCGGTTACGGCAGGCAGGACTGGGCGGTTTCATGCGCAAGGCCATTCATCGCTCCTATCGTTCGGTCGTCGCAGCGGCAGCGTTTGCGTTTTTCAGTGCAGGTCCGGTGCAATCGCAGACCGGCCCCTTCATTGCAAAGGCCGAACAGGCCTATATGATCGATGCCGAAACAGGCACGGTGCTTCTTTCGCAAAACGAGAATCAGCCCTTTCCGCCCGCGTCGCTTGCCAAGCTGATGACGATTGAGGTGGTGCTGGATGCGCTGTCAAAGGGGCAGGTGACGTCAGAGACGGCTTACCCCGTCTCCGAATATGCCTGGCGCACGGGCGGCGCGCCCTCGCGCACCTCGACCATGTTCGCGGCGCTGAAATCCTCCGTCAGCATCAACGATCTTTTGACCGGCATCATCGTGCAGAACGCCAATGACGGCTGCATCGTCGTTGCCGAAGGCATGGCGGGTTCGGATTCCGCCTTCGCCAAGCGCATGACTGTGCGGGCGGGCGAACTGGGCATGAGCAGCAGTACCTTTACCAATTCGACCGGGCTTCCCGACCCCGGCAACCGGACGACTGCGAGGGACATGGTGCGTCTTGCGCAACATCTGCGTGACACCTATCCCGAGCGTTACGGGCTTTTCACCAAACCGGATTTCGAATGGAACCGGATTTTCCAGCGCAACAAGAATACGCTCCTGATGCCTGGCAGCGGCATAGACGGTCTCGGTCTCGGTTTTGCGGAAGGCAGCGGTTTTGCGGCTGTCGTTTCGGCCGAGCGGGAAGGCCGCCGGGTCTATCTGGCGCTTGCCGGCATCGTGGACGACAAGACGCGGCAGGAAGAGGCCCGCCGGGTGGTGGACTGGGGCCTGACCGCCTTTGAAAAACGCCATCTCTTCAGCAAGGACGAAGCCGTCGGGTCGGTCAGCGTCTATGGCGGCGATGTTTCGCATATCGATCTTTCGCCGAAGGAAGATGTCAGCGTGCTGGTGCCGGTCAATAATCCGGAGCGTATTTCCGGCCGCATCGTCTATCGCTGGCCCCTGAATGCGCCGCTGGACGTCGGGGCAAATGCCGGAACGCTTAAGATTTTTTCGGGCGAGCGCCTGTTGCGGGAAGTACCGCTTTATACGAAGGCGGCAGTCGGCAAGGGGTCGCTCACCCAGAATGCGACAGGCGCGCTGAAGGAACTCTTGCTGTTCTGGCTCTGAACGCCTGTTCCACGCGCAGACTAGTTCCTATGCTTTTGTTCAGGCATCGGATTTTCTGAAAACCGCTTCACAGATTTCGGTTCGATGCTGTAAACAGGCATTTCGAATTCGAGGAAACCCGTGCAGGACGTGACATTGGCCGAAAAGACCGGATTGTTCATCAGCTTCGAAGGCGGCGAAGGCGCCGGCAAGTCGACGCAGATTCGCACGCTTGCCGAGGCGCTTCGCGGCCGTGGTTTTGAGGTGGTCGTGACGCGTGAGCCGGGCGGCTCGCCGGGTGCGGAGGCCGTTCGGCATGTTCTCCTCTCGGGTTCTGCCGAATCCTTCGGGGTGCGCATGGAAGCGATCCTGTTTGCGGCTGCGCGCAACGACCATGTCGAAGAGGTCATTCGCCCGGCGCTCGCGCGCGGTGAGATCGTGCTCTGCGACCGGTTCCTCGATTCGTCCCGCGTCTATCAGGGCACGACCGGCAATCTGGAACCGGATTTCATCGAGACGTTGCAACGCATCGCCATTGACGGTGTCGTGCCGGAACTGACGTTGATTTTCGATATTGCCGCCGAAAAGGGGCTCGCCCGCGCCAGAAAGCGCGCGGATGAAGGCGCTGCGCCGGACCGGTTCGAAAAAGAGGAAATCGAGACCCACGAGAAGCGGCGTGAGGCCTATCTCGACATCGCGCTTGCCGAGCCGCGTCGTTGCCGGATCGTCAACGCCGATCAGCCGGAAGAAAAAGTGGCGGAGGATGTCATGTCCTTTGTCGAACCCTTGCTCGAACAGCTGAAAACAGCGGCGGGCGTGGCGCATGAGTGAGGTCCAGGGCGTTCTCGACGGTGCGATTGCGCCGCAGCAGAACACGAAGCTTTTCGGGCATGAGGAAGCGGAAGCCTTCCTCGCGCAGTCCTATCGCTCCGGCAAGGGCCATCATGCCATTCTGATCGAAGGGCCGGAGGGGATCGGCAAGGCGACGCTTGCCTTCCGTTTCGCCAATCATGTACTCAGCCATCCCGATCCGTCGCTGGCGCCGGATTTTCTCGCCGATCCCGATCCGCAATCGCTGGTCAGCCGCCAGATCACGGCCGGGGCCTCGCATAATCTGCTGCATCTGACCCGTCCGGTGGATGAAAAGACCGGCCGCGTGAAATCCGCCATTACGGTGGACGAGGTGCGGCGGGCAGGGCACTTCTTTTCGCAGACCTCCGGCACCGGCAACTGGCGCATCGTCATCATCGATCCCGCCGACGATCTCAACCGCAACGCCGCGAATGCGATCCTCAAAATACTGGAGGAGCCACCGAAACGAGCGATGTTCCTCGTTCTCTCCCATGCGCCGGGAAAATTGCTGCCGACCATCCGTTCGCGCTGCATGCCGTTGAGGCTCCTGCCGCTTTCCGATGCGGCCATGGTGCAATCTCTCGATCATCTCGGCATCAGCCCGGAAGGCAAAAAGCGCGACGCCCTGCTTGCCGCCTCCAAGGGCAGCGTGGCGCAGGCGTTGAAGCTGATGAATTACGGCGGCTCCGACATTGTCGAAGCCTTTGCGCAGGTCATGGCGGCTGAGGGACCTGGCGCGCGCAAGCAGATGCATAAGCTCGCCGAGGTTCTGGCACAGAAGGACGGCGACATCGTTCTCGGCTTCTTCATGGAGCATGTAACGGAAGAGCTCATGGAGCGCGCACGGGCGGCGGCGATGGCGGGCGATATCGCGGCGGCGGAGAAACATGCACGGCTTTCCTCGACGCTCTCGGAACGCATCACCGTGGCGCAGGCCTATAATCTCGACAAGAAGCAGATGGTGCTTTCCATTCTGGAAGATATTCGCGGCGTTTGAAGGCGAGGGATCGTACGGAATGTACGATTCGACGGTGGATGAATTCTCCTCCGTCAGGCCGGACTTGATCCGGCATCCAGCCACGGCGCATCCGCGCCCTGAAGAGAGTCTTTTGCGATCAAGGACTTGATCGCGCTGGACCCCGGATCCAGTCCGGGGTGACGGAATGCGGAGCCAAGCGCTCGCCAAATCCGCTTTGTCTGCAAGCGGTCGTACAAAACGTACGCTCTGCCTTTCGCTGCTGCGAACAATGGTTTAAGAGCGGTCTATCCAAAAAACAGCCTGTAAAGTCGATAGACCGTCATGACAGACAAGACACCATTCTACATCACCACCGCGATCTCCTATCCTAACGGCAAGCCGCATATCGGCCATGCCTATGAGTTGATTGCGACGGACGCCATGGCACGCTTTCAGCGCCTGGATGGAATGGATGTGTTCTTCCTGACAGGCACCGACGAACACGGCCAGAAGATGCAGCAGACGGCGCGGGCGGAAGGCATTTCGCCGGAAGAACTGGCTGAGCGCAATTCCGACCAGTTCCGCGCGATGGGCAAGCTGCTCAACGCCTCGAACGACGATTTCATCCGCACCACGGAAGAACGTCACCACGAGACCTCACGCAATATCTGGAACCTGATGGCCGACAGCGGCGACATCTACAAGGACAGCTATGCCGGCTGGTATTCCGTGCGTGACGAGGCCTATTACGCCGAGGACGAAACGGAAGTGCGCGCTGACGGCGTTCGTTACGGGCCGCAGGGCACGCCAGTGGAATGGGTGGAGGAGGAAAGCTATTTCTTCAAGCTCTCCGAGTATCAGGACAAGCTGCTGAAGCTCTATGAGGAGAACCCGGAGTTCATCGGCCCGGCAGAACGTCGCAACGAAATCATCTCCTTCGTCAAATCCGGCCTCAAGGACCTGTCGATTTCCCGCACCACCTTCGACTGGGGCATCAAGGTTCCAAACGATCCGAAGCATGTCATGTATGTATGGGTCGATGCGCTGACCAACTACATCACCGCCACGGGTTATCTTGAAGACAGGAACGGCCCGCGCGCCAAATATTGGCCGGCCGACGTTCACATCATCGGCAAAGATATCATTCGCTTTCACGCGGTTTATTGGCCGGCCTTCCTGATGAGCGCGAAGCTGCCTCTGCCCAAGCGCGTCTATGCGCATGGCTTCCTGCTCAACAAGGGCGAGAAGATGTCGAAATCGCTCGGCAATGTCGTTGATCCCGCCAACCTGGTGAACCATTTCGGCCTCGATCAGGTCCGTTATTTCTTCATGCGTGAAGTCTCCTTCGGTCAGGACGGCAGCTATAGCGAAGAGGGTATCGCCACCCGTATCAATGCCGACCTCGCCAACGGTATCGGCAATCTCGCCAGCCGTTCACTGTCGATGATCGTCAAGAATTGCGACGGCCAGATTCCGACCCCCGGCGCGTTCACCGATGAAGACAAGGCGATGCTGGCATCTGCGGACGGATTGCTGGGCGTTTGCCGTGAGGAGATGGGCAAGCAGCTCATTCACCGCGCGGTAGCGGCCATCATCGCCGTCGTTTCGGAAACCGACCGGTATTTCGCGTCGCAGGAGCCGTGGGCGCTGAAGAAGACCGATCCCGAGCGCATGGGCACCGTGCTTTACGTTACGGCGGAGGTGGTGCGCCAGATCGGCATTCTCTTGCAGCCGATCATGCCGGGTTCCTGTGAAAAGCTGCTGGATCTCGTCGCGGCGCCTGCCGACAAACGTGATTTTGCGGCTTTGGGCGAGGCGGGTCGTCTGGTTCCGGGCACGCCGCTGGAAGCACCGAAGCCGGTTTTCCCGCGTTACGTCGCACCGGAAGCGTGAAGGCGAGACCCATGCTGATCGATACCCATTGCCATCTGGATTTTCCCGATTTCGAGGCTGAGCGCGACGATATCATCGCCCGCGCCCATGCTTCGGGCGTCAGCCAGATGGTGACGATCTCTACCCGGGTGCGTCGTCTGCCGGAACTTTTGAAGATCACGGAAAAATACCCGTCAGTCTTCTGTTCGGTCGGTACGCATCCGAACAATGCCGACGAGGAACTGGATATCACCGCCGACGAACTGGTGCGGCTGGCCGAGAGCCATGACAAGATCGTGGCGATCGGCGAGGCGGGTCTGGATTATTTCTACGATACGCAGAAGCCGGAAGACCAGAAGACCGGCCTCATTCGCCACATCGAGGCCGCAAGACGAACGAAGCTGCCGCTCGTTATTCATAGCCGAAGCGCCGATGACGACATGGCCGCTATTTTGCGCGCCGAAAGCGGGAAGGGTCCATTCCCCTTCATTCTGCACTGCTTTTCCGCTGGTCCCGAGCTGGCGAAAACCGGTGTCGAGCTTGGCGGTTATGTGTCCTTTTCCGGCATTCTGACCTTCCCTAAATCGCAGGATATCCGCGATATCGCCGCCACCGTGCCGCTGGACCGGCTGCTGGTGGAGACGGATGCCCCCTATCTTGCGCCGAAGCGCTGGCGGGGAAAGCGCAACGAGCCGTCCTACGTGGTCAATACCGCTGAGGTTCTGGCCGAGGTGCATGGTGTTTCCTATGAGCGCATGGCCGAAATCACCACCGAAAACGCCTTCCGCTGCTTTTCCAAGATGACAAGGGTGTAGGTGTGGCAATCTACCGTCGTCGCTTCACGGTTCTCGGATGCGCGTCGTCGCCCGGCGTGCCGCGCATCAACGGCGACTGGGGCGCGTGCGATCCCGAAAACCCGAAGAACCGGCGCACGCGAACGGCCTTCATGGTGGAGCAGATCGGCCCGGATGGCGGCAGGACGACTGTTGTCATCGACACCGGTCCGGATTTTCGCGAGCAGATGATCGCGGCGAAGGTGGAGGCGGTCGATGCGGTGCTTTACACCCACGCCCATGCCGACCATCTGCACGGTATCGACGATCTGCGCATCTATTTCGCCCTTCAGCAAAACCGCATTCCGATCTATGCCGATCCCATTACCATGGCGCGCATAAAGGACGGTTTCGCCTATTGCCTGGAGACCCCGCCGGGCAGCAGCTATCCGCCCATCGTCGAACCGCGGATCATCGCCGATATCGACGCGGCGCTGATTATCGATGGGGCAGGCGGGCCGATCCCGTTCAACGTGCATATGCAGCAGCATGGCGATGTGCATTCGCTGGGATTCCGCATCGGTGACGTCGCCTATTGCACCGATGTCAGCGATTTTCCGGCAGAAAGCCTGCCGAAGCTTGCCGGTCTCGATGTCCTCGTCATCGACGCGCTGCAGCACCGTTATCACCCCAGCCACCTTTCGCTGGAACAGGCGCTTGGCTGGATCGAAAGATTCGCACCCAAAAGGGCGATCTTGACCCACATGCATATTCCGCTCGATTATGAAACGGTGATGCGGGAAACGCCTGATCATGTCGAACCGGCCTATGACCAGATGCGTTTCGAGATCGAGATCGAAGCAGCCTGACGCCGCCTGAAAAGGAACAGCATGTCGACCAAGCCTTTCCGTGCACCCAGTATGGCGAGCTTTTTCGACAATCTGCGCGCCAGTCGGCTGCGGGCGATGTTCCGGCGCGGCGAGCTGGGACTGGTGCTCCTTGCCGTCTTCATCGGCATTACGGCGGGCCTTCTGGTGGCGCTGATCGGCGCCTTGAGCACGGCGTTGCATCTGCTGGTTTTCGGCGTCGAGCGGCTGAGCAGCAGCGATCTTTCCGGACGGATCGTGCTTGCCGGCCCGATCATCGGCGGCATCGTGCTCGGGTTGATCATCTTCATCCTTTCGAAGACCCGCAAGAAACCCATGGTCGACCCCATCGAGGCGAATGCGCTGCATGGCGGCCGGCTGTCGTTGACGGACAGCATCATCGTCTGCGTGCAAAATATCGTCTCCAACGGTTTTGGCGCGTCCGTTGGGCTGGAGGCCGGTTACACCCAGATCGCCAGCGGCGTCGCCTCGAAGATCGGCATCAAGCTGAAACTGCGGCGAGGGGACATGCGTATCCTCGTCGGCTGCGGTGCGGCGGGCGCGATTGCTGCGGCATTCAATGCGCCGCTGACCGGGGCGTTCTACGCCATCGAACTCATCATCGGCACCTATACAGTGGTGACGCTTGCGCCGCTCATCGTCTCGGCACTGGTGGCAACGACGGTCATCGGGATTATCGGCGGCCATGGCATCTCGATCGATATTGTCGATGCCAGCCGTGTAACACCGGCGGATTATGTGCCCGCCATCTTTCTCGGCGTCGTATGTGCGGCCATCGGCATCGTGCTGATGCAGGCGGTGTCCTTCATCGAAGAAACGGCACGCAAAAGCGCCATTCCGGGCTGGCTGCGTCCTGCCATCGGCGGCGTGGCGGTGGGCGGGCTCGCGCTGATTTCACCGCAGGTGCTGTCGAGCGGCCATGGCGCGCTGCATCTCAATATCGATGCGGAACTGACGATATACGGGGTGGCCGGGTTGTTCCTGCTGAAGGCGGCGGCCAGCGCCATTTCCATCGGCTCGAATTTCCGCGGCGGCCTTTTTTTCGCGTCGCTGTTCATGGGTTCGCTGCTGGGCAAGATTTTCGCGCTCTGCGCACCCTATATCGGTTATGGCTCGACGGCGCCCATCGTCTATGCCGTGATCGGCATGAGCGCCTTTGCCGCTGCCATCATCGGGGGCCCACTGACGATGACGTTTCTTGCGCTGGAACTGACCGGCGACTTCCAGATCACGGCGCTGGTGCTTGCCGCCGTCATCACCACTTCGCTCGTGGTGCGCACGACCTTCGGTTACTCCTTCGCCACCTGGCGTTTTCACCTGCGTGGCGAGAGCATTCGCAGCGCCCATGATATCGGCTGGATCCGCGATCTGACGGTCGGCAGGATGATGCGCGCCGATATCCGCAAGGCCAATGTCAGCATGGGTCTTCCAGCCTTCAAGGAGAAGTTCCCGCTCGGTTCGACGCAACGGGTAATCATGACCCATGATGACGGACGTTATGCCGGCATCGTTCTCGTGCCCGAAATCTACGCCGACCCGATGGATCGCGACCCCAGCAAGATCAGCCTCGAAACCTATCTGCAATACAAGAACGATGTGTTGCTGCCGACCATGAATGCCCGCCAGGCGGCGGCAGCCTTCGATGCGGCGGAGAGCGAAGCGCTGGTTGTGGTCAATGACAAGATCGAAAATCGTCCTGTCGGATTGCTTACCGAAAGCCACACGCTGAGACGCTATAGCGAAGAACTGGATTTGAGGCGCCGGGAGGCGTCAGGTGAGTTTTGATATTGCATTAGATTTTCGATTTTATTGATATAATTACATTATTAAATTTATTGTCGCTCCAATTCCTCATAAAAGAAGCCGCCATCACCTGCTTCGCGCAAAACGGCTTTCACCAGACCACGACGGCGCAGATTTGCGCGGCGGTGGGCAGGTGTTCCGGCAATCTCTTCCATATTTCGATAGCAAGCAAGCGATCATCGAAACGATCGTTGCCGAAGAGCGGCGGGAAACAGCCGACTATTTCGCCGAAACCGGCGCGGCGGACGATCGGTGCGATTTTGGGTTTCGTCTACGCCTCGCTGGAGCTTGCGACCGATCCGACCTATGCCCAGCCGACCATGACGATATCCGGCGCTTGACACGTCCAATATATCCATTATTCTGGATATATGGATAATAGCAGTGCAATAACCGCGCTTGGCGCGCTCGCCCAATCTACCCGACTGGAGACCTTCCGGCTTCTCGTGCGCCACGAACCGGATGGCATTCCGGCCGGTGAGCTTGCGCGTCTTCTCGACGTTCCCCAGAACACGATGTCGGCGCATCTCGCCACGCTTTCCCGGGCCGGTCTGGTCAAGAGTGAACGGCAGAGCCGGTCTATCATCTATCGCGCCGATCTTGACGGGTTGCGCCTGCTGACCCTGTTTCTGCTGAAGGATTGCTGCGGTGGCTCGACCGAGCTTTGCGCGCCGTTGATTGCCGAGCTGACACCCTGCTGCAGCCCGCAGGTAAAGCCGTCATGAACGCCGCCGGGCTGGTGTCCACCATTTCTTCTGCTTCGATCGCGGGGCTTGCGAGACCACCGATCTAACCACGGACCGAAACCATGACCGACAAGATCTATAACGTGCTCTTTTTGTGCACGGGCAATTCGGCTCGCTCCATTCTTGCCGAATCCATTCTCGCCAAGGAAGGTGAGGGGAGGTTCAATGCCTATTCGGCCGGCAGCCAGCCGAAGGGAGAGGTAAATCCTCACGCCCTGAAGGAACTGGCGGTACTGGGGTATCCTACCAGCGGCTTCACCTCGAAAAGCTGGGACGTGTTTGCCGGGCCGGATGCGCCACGGATGGATTTCATCTTCACTGTGTGCGACAGCGCCGCCGGCGAAGCCTGCCCGGTCTGGATCGGCCATCCGATGACGGCCCATTGGGGGATAGAGGATCCCGCCGCTGCGGTCGGCTCGGAGATCGAGGTTCAGCGCGCCTTCGCGCAGGCCGCGCGTTTCCTCAAGAACAGGATCGCGGCTTTCGTCAGCCTGCCCCTGCAATCCATCGATCGAATGGCGCTGGAAACGCAGCTTCGGCAGATCGGTGCATTGGATGGAACCACCAATCCTGAAGAAAAGTCGGCCTGATGTCTGCCTTCGAACGATATCTGACCGTCTGGGTGTTTCTGTGCATCGTCGCCGGTGTTGCGCTCGGCCATTTGATGCCCGGCGTCTTTCAGCTCATCGCTGCGGCCGAGATCGCCAAAGTCAATATTCCGGTCGCGATCCTGATCTGGCTGATGATCATTCCGATGCTGCTAAAGATCGATTTCCGCTCTCTTTCGCAGGTCGGTATGTTCTGGCGCGGCATTGGCGTGACGTTGTTCATCAACTGGGCCGTCAAGCCGTTCTCGATGGCGCTGCTCGGCTGGTTTTTCATCGGCTGGCTGTTCCGCCCTTATCTTCCGGCTGGTGAGATCGATTCCTATGTCGCCGGGTTGATCATCCTTGCCGCTGCTCCATGCACCGCCATGGTCTTCGTCTGGAGCAACCTTACACGCGGCGAGCCGCTGTTTACGCTGTCGCAGGTCGCGCTCAACGATGTGATCATGGTCGTGGCCTTTGCTCCCGTGGTCGGCCTGCTGCTTGGCCTTTCCGCCATTACCGTGCCCTGGGATACGCTTGTTCTCTCCGTTGCGCTCTATATTGTCGTTCCGGTCATCCTTGCGCAGCTGATCAGGCATCGGCTCATGACTGACGGAACCTCACGGATGCTGGATTGCGTTCTCGCAAAGCTGCAGCCGGTTTCTCTGGCGGCGCTGCTCGCGACACTCATTCTTCTCTTTGCCTTTCAGGGCGAGCAAATCATCGCCCAGCCCGCCATCATCGGCCTGCTCGCCATTCCCATCCTCATTCAGGTCTATCTGAATTCGGGGCTTGCCTACCTCCTGAACCGCATGATGGGGGAGCGCCATAGCGTCGCCGGGCCTTCTGCACTCATTGGCGCCAGCAACTTCTTCGAACTTGCGGTCGCGGCCGCCATCAGCCTGTTTGGCTTTCAGTCAGGTGCTGCGCTGGCAACCGTTGTCGGCGTCCTCATCGAAGTTCCGGTCATGCTTTCGGTCGTCTGGATCGTGAACCGCTCGAAGGGCTGGTATGAGGCTGCGCCCGCCGTTTCCCGAACCACAATGACCGAAAGGCAGTGACCATGGACGCCACCATCTATCACAACCCGTCCTGCGGGACGTCGCGCAACACGCTGGCGCTGATCCGCGCGGCAGGGATCGAGCCGACCGTGATCGAATATCTGCGGGAACCGCCGACACGCGAGAATCTCGCAAGAATGATTGCGGATGCGGGCCTGACGGTGCGCGAGGCCATGCGCGAGAAGGGGACGCCCTATGCCGAGCTCGGTCTCGACAATCCGGACCTGACTGACGACCAGTTGCTCGATGCGATGATGGAAACGCCGATCCTTATCAATCGCCCCTTCGTCGTGACACCGCTCGGCACCAGGCTCGCCCGTCCTTCAGAGGTCGTGCTGGATATTCTGCCGGACATTTTCAAAGGACCGTTCTTCAAGGAGGATGGCGAGCAGGTTCTCGACAATGAAGGAAAGCGCGTTGTCTGATACGTTTCCCGCGTTGCAGGCGCATCACCTGCACGGCATTGACCCGGAGGCTCTGCGTCCGGCGTTTTCGACCCATAAACCGCGCATCCTGATCCTTTATGGCTCGCTGCGCGAGGTGTCCTATAGCCGTCTGCTGGCATTCGAGGCTGGGTGGCTGCTCGAACGGCTCGGTTGCGAGGTTCGGATATTCGATCCGAAGGGTCTGCCTTTGCCCGATGAAGCGCCGGCCAGCCATGCCAAGGTGCAGGAACTGCGTGAACTTTCCGAATGGTCGGAGGGACAGGTCTGGGTAAGCCCGGAACGTCATGGCGCGATGACCGGCATCATGAAATCGCAGATCGACTGGATTCCTCTTGCTATCGGTTCTTTACGGCCGACACAGGGCAAGACGCTCGCCGTCATGGAAGTGTCCGGCGGCAGCCAGTCCTTCAACGCCGTGAACCAGATGCGAATTCTCGGCCGATGGATGCGGATGATCACCATTCCCAACCAGTCCTCGGTGGCAAGGGCGTATCAGGAATTCGACGCGGAAGGCCGGATGAAGCCGTCATCCTATTATGACCGGGTTGTGGATGTCTGCGAGGAACTGGTGAAATTCACGCTGCTGACGCGTGACGCTTCCAGCTATCTCACAGATAGATATAGCGAACGCAAAGAGTTGGCAGATGAACTTGAGAAACGTGTTTCGTTAAAATCAATCTGATAGGGTGAGTTCTGTTCAACGCTTCGTGCTTTTCAATCCCGGAACCATATGATCGGTTCGATTTCGGCGGGAGAAGATATCACGGGCTTTCGAGGCGTTGAACCAGCCATGGCTTGATCGTGCGGCGACGTATGTAACCAGCAATAGCCGCACAAATCCGGAACTGCACCATCAAATAAGTTCCATAATATATGTTATGCGATTATTGTTTGTGGATTGAAGCCACCTCCCTGACGGGTGTTTCCCGGCGCAGCGAACGCCGGTCTTCCCCTTTAGGCGGGATTTTGACGATCTGCCGGCGTGGTATGGATTAAACCTCTTCCTGTGGTGTTCTCCTGAGTGCGACTACTCATGAAGGAGCTTGCGTCGTGAAATATTTCCACCCCATCACTCTCCTTATCGCGACATTGGTTTGCACGCCGGTCTCTGCCAATCCATTCTCGTCTGCGGCCGGGCGCTATCGTATCGATCCTGCCTCTCACATCCGCTTTTCAATTGCACAGGTTGCCGGCCCCGGGATCAAGGGCACAATTCCTGATATTTCCGGCCGCTTCGACATCGACCCGGACCAGCCGGCCAGATCTTACGTGGAAATCAGTCTCAACCCTTCCAGCGTCCAGACCGGGCAAGAACGGGTGGAAAACTTCCTGCGATCCAGCGCGGTTTTTAATATCGCCGTTTATCCGCAGATCGTGTTTCGCTCCAGCCGCGTTACGCAGGACGGACCGCGCAGCGCGGTGGTTGAAGGCACATTGACAGCCAGAGGCATATCCAGACCCGAAACATTTCACGCAACATTCGTTGAACAACAGAAGGGATCCGTCACCTTCCATGTCACCGGCAATGTTGCACGCCTGCCCTATGGCATGGGTGTCGGAGTGCCGCTCTATTCGAATACGGTTGCATTCGACATCGATTTGAAGGGCATCAGATAAAGGCGATCTGGGCATCGAAAAATCCATCGGCGGTGGGATTAAGTGCCGCGGACGGGTGTTTGTCTAATATCGGGCATGTTGTCCGATCTGTTACCCTTCAGAGGACAATCTTCATGCGTGCACATCATTTCGTTCTGGCCGGCGTAGTAACGCTTGCCGCCACGGCTGCCCTCGCCGAACCCTATGCCGGTGGCGCCGTGGTTGAAAAGGCAACGGCCAAAGGCACGATCCTGACCGACGCCAAGGGCATGACCCTTTATACATTCGACAATGATACCAATGGCGCATCGGTCTGCTACGACGGCTGCGCAAAGAAATGGCCGCCCCTCGCCGCCTCGAAAACCGACAAGGCGGATGGCGACTATAAACCAATCTCCCGCAAAGATGGTACGATGCAATGGTCGCATGACGGAAAGCCGCTCTATCGCTGGCAGATGGACAGCAAGCCCGGCGATGTCACGGGCGATGGCGTCGGCGGCGTCTGGCACATTGCCAAGGAATAGTGTCCATGCCGGATTTTCTGGACGAGATGACGAGTTGCATACCAGCGCTTCGCCGCTACGCGAATGCGCTCACGCATGACCGTGACACGGCTGACGATCTCGTTCAGGACTGTCTGGAAAGAGCGATCCGTAAAAAGGCGCTGTGGAAACCGCAGGGTCCGTTGCGTCCGTGGTTGTACCGGGTGCTCGTCAACGTCTACCGCAACAATCTGCGCGGCCGAAATCGCCGGCCCTCGCAAGTGCCGATTGACGATGTTGCGGAACAGCTCTTCGTGCCGGCGGCGCAGACGGGCCGGATTGTGCTTGCCGAAATGGCCCGTGCCATTGAAAAACTGTCCGGCGAACACCGCGAGGCCCTGCTCCTCGTCGTCGTCGAGGGCCTCAGTTATGCGGAGGCGGCAGATGTTCTTGAAATTCCGCTGGGCACGCTGATGTCCCGTCTGGGGCGGGCCCGAACGGCTCTCGCCCGGATGACCCAGGAAGATCAGCCAAATCTCAAGGTGATAAAATGACCGGCAGCGAACCGCAGATAACCGAAGCCGATCTCATCTCTTATGTCGACGGGCAGCTCGAAGACCGGCGGCGTGACGCCGTTCGTGCCCACCTCGCCTCCAATCCGGCCGATGCACGCAAGGTTGCGATGTGGCAACAGCAGAATGCGACGCTGACGGCTCTCTACGGCCCGCTTGATACCGACGCCCTACCCGAGCGCCTCGATGTTTACCGCATCGAGCGGCGTCTGCGGTCACAGCGCGCCGATTGGCGTAACATAGCGGCGGCATCCGTCCTCATTCTGGCCGTTGGCTTGACAGGCGGCTGGTTCGGGCGCGGGCTGGTGTCCCAGGTCGCGGAACCGACCCACTCTATCGTGACGGATGCAACGCAGGCGCATAAGCTGTTTGCGAGCGAGGTTCTGCATCCGGTGGAAATCCGGGCCGATGCAGAGAATGCTTCCAGCCTGCCGAAATGGCTTTCGAAACGGCTGGACCGAAAACTGAACATTCCCGACCTCACCCGCCACGGTCTGTCCCTTGTCGGCGGTCGGGTTCTTCCCAGCTCCGAAGGCGCCGCCGCCCAGCTGATGTATGAGGATAAAAGCGGACAGCGCGTCACTCTTTATATCGTGGCTGCGGCCGATTCGAGCGACACCGCCATGCGCCGCTCCAGCATCGGTTCACTGGAGGCCATCTCCTGGGACGACGAAACCATCCGCTGCGCTTTGGTCGGCAACCTGCCTTCCGACCGCATGGACGCCATCGCGAAAGACACCTATCAACAATTGAGCTAGCCGATGAGATATTTCGAGGATCATTCCGATAGCGCATCGATGCGGGAACGGCTGTGGCGTAATACGCCCATATCCTACGGATTGGTGGCAATCGCGTTCCACTGGACAATCGCGGTGCTTTTCCTGGCGCAGCTTGCGCTGGGATATCTGATGAGCCGCGACAATATCGACCCGGTTCTTCAGTTCGACCTGTTCCAATATCACAAGTCGATAGGATTTCTGGTGCTGGCCCTCGCCGCGCCGCGTTTCCTGTGGTCGGTTTTCAGCAGAAAACCTCAGGCTCTAGAAGGCGAAGGGCTGGCATCGAGATTCGCAGCGCGGGCCGCTCACGCCGCGTTGCTGTTCCTGACGCTGGCCGTTCCCCTCGCCGGCTGGGCGATTGCGTCGACCTCGCCTCTGCAAATCCCCAGTTACGTCTTCGACCTCGTGGTCGTGCCGGGATTGCCTCTGATGATTTCCGACAAGGCGGAGGCCTTCTGGAGCGAGGTCCACGCCACCCTCGCCTACCTTGCCGCAGCCATCGTCTCTCTTCATGTGGCGGCAGCGTTATGGCACCATTTCATCCGCAAGGACGCTACTCTCCGACGTATGATTCCGTTTCCTACAGCCGCAGATAACAGGCGCAAAACCGCCGCCTCCCGGAAATAAACCCACAAGTCCGGCGACGTCATCTGAACCGGGAAGAATGCGCGGGTCAGCTGACGTTGCATAAAAGTCGCATTGCAACGGCTTTCGGCCTTTTCTCCGCACTGGATGACTCTGCTTCGGAACGATCGTTTGTTATTGTCGCCGCCGAAGAGCATTGGCGCATCGAGGTAGACTTTGCCTAAGTAAATACCGGTCTCAATCCAGTTTCACCCGTATTGCCGGATAGCCGCAGGCTGTCGGCGAATGATCATGTTCATCGGGTGGTGGCAAGAGACCGGTCTGGCATTGTTACAATGTGCCCTGCGCAGCGCCGCTGTCTCAGCTCTTCACCGCCCCAGAACACCGCCATGCCGTTCCCGTAAGGGTTTTCTCCTGCACCATCTCGGTGGACTTCCAAATGGAAGACCAAGAGACTATGTGCAAATTACTTCGGGTCCAATGGACCATTACGCCACGAACGGCGCCCCAGCCCTGGCTTGCATGCAGCGGATGCGGCGGCCTGAGGGCATTTCAGGCCAGTGGCAAGATCCGGCTTAACGCCAATGGCCGCAAGCTGGATGCCTGGCTTATCTATAGATGTATAATCTGCGACAAGAGCTGGAACAGGCCGATTTTCGAGCGCCAGAATGTCCGGGACATCGGCCCTGCCGTTCTCGAAGCGCTGCAGTCCAACGATCCGCAATGGATAAGGGCGGAGACATTCAACCTCGAAGCCTTGAGACGTAAATCGCAGCGCGTCGATGAGTTTCCCGAATTCGATATCGCGAAACAGATACGGGATGAACCTCCCGACTGGGTCATGGCGGAGATTGATCTCACGGTTCCGTTTCAGACCGGCATACGCCTTGACCGACTGCTGGCGTCTGAACTCGGGCTTTCGCGGTCGATGCTGCAGAAGCTTCAGGATGATGGTTCGCTTCGGGCGCAGTCCGACCGTTCCGATCTTTTGCGGCGGCGCGTTAAAAACGGCACCCGGATTGTGATCGCGCGTTGCGGCGGCTTCGATCCGGAGCATTTGTGGAGACCCGTCACGGCGGATTTCTAACGGCATGGCGAGGGCCTGAAGGTTCAGGCCCTCGCTTGCGGCATCGTTAAATCGGAAAATCCTATACTCCGCCTCAGGCGAGCGCCTCCTTCACCGCAGCGAGACCGCGGCGCAGGAACGGATCGGAATGGACGTAGAAGAATTGCACGCCGCGCTCCCGCCAGTGCGGCATTTCTTCCAATGTCGCGAGCGTTCCCGCGATTTTTCCGGCTGCGCGTATCTTGTCGACAGCGATGGCGACTTTTTCCATTACCACATCCGGGCGCGGCTCACCGAATGGCGGCGCGGGCGGATAGCCCATATCCTGCGAAAGATCGCCGGGACCGATGAAGAAGACGTCGATACCCTCGACGGTCAGCATCTCGTCCAGAGCATCGATCGCATCGACGGTCTCGATCATGGCGATGACCAGCCGTTTTTCATAATCGGACGGCAAGGCGTAACGCACCGCATCGACAATCGCGCGGGCCTCGTCGGCATTGCCGACCATGGGCACCATGATCCCGTCCGCGCCGGCATTCAGGTAGCGGATGACGAGCGGTCGCTCGTGCGAATGCGGGCGCACGATGGCAGCGCCACCAACGGAGCGCACCACTTGCCCGGTCGCGCGCACATCCTCGAAGCTCCATGTGCCGTGCTCGCAATCGAGGAAGATTGCGTCCGCGCCCAGTTCCACCAGCCGGGCGGAAAGGCCCGACGACGTATGGTGTGGGGTGAACATGCTGATGGCCTCACCCGCCGCAAGACGGGCGCGCAGCTTTGCTCCATTCATGGACGTCTCTCCCTAGTTCTTTTTCGGCATGTCCGGCGTGTCGTCCGGCGCGCCCACCCAGCGCGCGACTTCGATATCCTTCGAGGTGTCACGCATATGGGTCGGGCAGATGTGCAGTTCCGGAATGACTGCGCTTTGGTTCAGGCTGGCGCAGAGCATGATGGCGCGGGCGACATCATGCGGATCCATCATCACGGCGCGTTCTTCCTTCAGAGGCGGCCGCGCGCGGTTGTTCATGATCGGTGTATCCGTCTCGCCCGGCAGGATGGTCGTCGCGCGGATACCCTGGTTGCGATAGGTATTGTGCAGGAAGGTCATGAAATTCTTCACGCCCGCCTTCGCCGCACCATAGGCCACGCCGCCCAGAAGATTGGGATTGAGGGCGGCGAGCGAGGAGACGGTAATGATTGTGCCCTCACCTTTTTCGATCATCTCTGGCAGCACTGCCTGTGTCAGATTGAACACGGCCGTCAAATTGACGTTGATGGTGGCGTTCCACTCCTCCTCGCCGATGAAGCGGGCGTTGAGCACCTTGCTGGCGGAACCGGCATTGTTCACCAGAATATCGATGGGACCGACGGCCTCGCCGATCGACTTCACCGTGTCGAAGATCGCCTCGCGCGAGGCGATATCGAGCGTGCGGGCGATGGCCTTGCCCTTTTTCTTCTCGATCAGTTCCAAGACCTCGCGCAGCGGATCGAGGCGGCGTCCGGTCAGAACGACCGTCGCCCCTTCTTTCGCCAGCAGGATTGCGGTTTCGCGGCCGATGCCTGAACCGGCGCCGGTTACCAGCGCAATTTTTCCGTTCAGCAGTCCCATTCTCATCTCCTATTCGGCTGCGGCAGCAATGGCGCCAGAATAGCCGAAGATTTCTTTCGCCGCCTTCGCGGTTACCAGACCTTCGGAAATATCCTGTTCGATCAGCGCGTGCGAACGCTCGCTGGCCCTGCCCCAGCCGCCACCGCCGGGTGTCTGAACTTCCAGACGTTCGCCGGTCTGAAGAACCACCTTGCCCTTGGGGAAATGCGACTTGCCCTGCTTCATTACCTTGCCGGCGGATCCGCTCTGGCCTTCCACCACGCCGAAGCAGGGATGGCGGACGCGTTCCGACGCCAGATAGATGTTCATCGGGTTCTTGCCGAGATTGCGCAGAACGACGCGCTGACCAAGGCCGCCGCGATGTTTGCCGGCGCCGCCGGAATCGGCGATGAGTTCCTTGCGTTCCGTCAGCACCGGAACGGCGACCTCGAACATTTCGATGGCCGTGACCTTGCAGTTGGATGGGAAACTCAGCGTGTCCAGCCCGTCGAATTCAGCGCGTGCACCCTGCCCGCCGTGGAAATTCTGCACGGAACCGTATTGCGTGCCATCGTTACGCTGGCCGACGCAATTGGCCGCCCAGATCGGCGCACCGCCGCTATCGCCCAGAACCTTTTCCGGCACGATGCCTTCCAGCGCCTTGAAAATCAGCGAGGGAATGACGTGGCCGATCAGGTTGCGCGAATTGCCGGCCGTCCATTCCTGCGGATTGAGAATGGAGCCGAGCGGTGCTTCATCCGTGATCGGGACGATGCAGCCCTCATTATTGGGCGTTTCGGCATCGAGCAGGCATTTCAGCGCGTAGACCGAATGGGCGTAACGGTAGTTCGTGCGGCAGTTGATCGAATGCAGGACCTGATCCGAGGTGCCGGTATAGTCCACATGGATGGAATCGTCCCTGACGATCACGGCGGCTTTGAGTTTGACGTCGACATCGTAGCCGTCGAGCAGGACTTCAGCGGAATAGGTGCCGTTCGGCCATTCGCGGATCGCCTTGCGCGTCTGCGCCTCCGAGCGGGTGTGGATGGCGTTCGCCAACCCGTCGACATCGTCCAGCCCGTATTCATCGAGGAATTTGACGAGTTCGCGGCCCATGACATTGTTGGCGGCGATCATCGATTCCAGGTCGCCGCGCACTTCCGTGGGAAGGCGGACGGAGGCTGCGATGATATCGAACACGTCCTCGTTCGGCACGCCGGCCTTGAGCAGCTTGACGATGGGGAAACGGATGCCTTCCGCGAAAATGTCGCTGGCTTCCGAATGCAGCGGCGCGCCGCCAATATCGGGAAGATGGGCGATGGATCCCGCATAGGCGACGACCTTGCCGTTCTTGAAGATCGGCGTGATCATCGTCACGTCAGGAAGATGGCCGGTTCCGATTTCGGGATCGTTGGTGGCCAGCACATCGCCCTCTTCCAGCATTTCCACCGGAAACTTCGGCAGGAAATATTTCTGCGCCGCTGCGGGCAGCGAGGTGATGAAGACGGGGATCGACCAGGTGCATTGCGCCAGCGCCCTGCCCTTGCTGTCGAGAAGTACCGTAACGTAATCGTGGTTCTCACGCACGATCGGCGAAAACGCCGTCTTGCCGAGCACGTTATCGGCCTGATCCGCGATGAAGATCAGGCGGTTCCACATGACCTGAAGGTTGATCGGATCGTTGAAATCGGTTGCGGGTTTCGACATCTGACTGCCCCCTTAGAGAATATTGATCACGAGATTGCCGTGGGCGTCGACATGGAAGGCGCCACTCGGCCCGACAACGGCCGTCGATTCACGCTGCTCCACAATGGCAGGCCCCTTCACCTCGTGGCCGACCGGCAGCTTGTAGTGGTCGTAAACCGAGGTTTCGACATAACCGCCCGCCTCCTGAAAATAGACCTGGCGGCTGCCCTTCCGGGCTTCGGCAATGACGGTTTCATGCGGCCGGGTGACCTGATCCTTCTCGCCGCTGGCGCGCAGACGCCAGGTGATGACTTCCAGCGGTGCGGCCACCGTGCGGCCAAACAATTCGCGGTAGAGCTTGAAGAAACTGCCGCGCAATTCTTCAAGGAAAAGGTCCTTCGGCAGGTTGCGGTCAGGAAGCACCACCGTGATCTCGTGTCCCTGCCCCACATGGCGCATATCCACGGTATAGCGATTGGTGATCGTCTCCTTCGGAACGCCGGCGGCCGAAACCACTTCCGCGCCCTGAGCGGAAAGATCATCGAGCAGGCGGTTCATCGCATCGATATCCCAGGCATCGAGCGCCATCGGATGGCTTGCGGAGAGATCGACGGCGACCGGCGCGATCAACAGGCCGATGGCGGAGCTGACGCCCGCGCCGGTCGGGCAGATGATGCGCGAAATGCCGAGCTTGCGGGCGATGCCATAGGCGTGCACCGGTCCTGCCCCGCCGAAAGCCACCATCGGCAGCGAGCGTGGATCGACGCCGAGATCGGTCGCATGCATGGCAGCCGCCTTGCTCATGGATTCATTGACGAGATCATGGATGCCCCAGGCGCAGCGCTCGACGGACACATCGAGAGAAGTGGCCAGTTTGGACATCGCCCCGTGGGCCGCGTCCTTCGACACCTTGAACGAGCCGCCGACGAAGGATTCCGTTCCCATGTAACCGAGCAGAATATCGGCGTCGGTCACCGTCGGTTCGGTTCCACCTCGCTGATAAGCGGCCGGACCCGGCATGGCGCCGGCGGAATGCGGGCCGACATCGAGAAGGCCGAGCGGGTTCTTCGCCGCGATGGAGCCGCCGCCAGCGCCGATCTCGATCATCTGGATCGACTGGATTTTCAGAGGAAAACCGGAGCCCTTGCGGAAACGCTGGTAATGCGCGACTTCGAGATCGGTGCCGACATTCGGCTCGCCATCGGGAATGAGGCAGAGCTTGGCGGTGGTACCGCCCATGTCGAAGGAAAGAACGCTCGCTTCACCCGCCGTGCGGCCGAATTCGGCGGCGGCGACGGCACCCGCGGCAGGGCCGGATTCGATCAGGCGGACAGGAAGTTCGGCGGCACGGCGGCTCGGCACAAGACCGCCCGAAGAGGTCATCCACAGCACCTGCCGGTCGATGCCCTTCTCAGCAAACTCCCGCTGCAGATGGGCGACGTGGCCGGACATTTGCGGGCGGGTATAGGCATTGACCACCGTTGTCGAGGCCCGGTCGAATTCACGCATTTCCGGGCAGACCTCGGAAGACAGCGAAACGAAAATATCCGGGTCTTCCTCGCGCAGAAGGGCGGCGACGCGCTGCTCGTGCTGCGGATATTTGTAAGCATGCAGCAGGCAGACCGCCACCGAGCGGATGCCCTTTTCCTTCAGCCGTCCGGCAATCTCGCGGACGGTCTCTTCCTTGAGTTCCGTCATCACCTCGCCATCGGCGGCGATGCGTTCTTCGGCTCCAAAACTGTTGGCGCGGGTGACCAGCGGATCGGGATATTTGATATTCAGATCGTAGAGATCGTAACGCCCCTCGTTGCGGATCCGCAGCATGTCCTGAAAACCGTCGGTGGTGACGAAGCCGGTTTCGACGCCCTTGCGCTCCAGAACGGCATTGGTGACGACAGTGGTTGCACCCAGCACCTGCAGGTTCTCGATGGCAATCGCGTCCGCATGCTTTTCGAGCAGCTCCGACACGCCCTGGACAACGGCTTCGGCCGGATTTTTCGGCGTGCTCAGGACTTTATGGAGGTGAAGTTCGCCGCTGTCGTCCAGAAGCGCGAAATCGGTAAAGGTACCGCCAGTATCGAAAGCCAGTTTTGCCATTGTTTCCCTCGAGCGACCATGCAGCCTCTTTGGCTGCCTTGTGGACCCAAATTTGAATCCGTTCACTGATGGAAAATTGAAGCCTTCAGCCGGCCTTTACCAACACAACCTCGGTCTGCCGCCATAGGGTTTGCTTATAGCGAATTCAGATGGCGCGAATGCCGGGGTGGTGGCCGCTCTTGAGCTTGGTGACGATCTCGAGAAGCACGGAACGCGCCGCCAGCGCCGGCTCGGAAAGCGGCATATGATCGGAGACGCAGAGCGAAACCGTGGCGTCTATGACGGGGGTTGTCAGCGGGTGCAGCTGCGCGCCGCTGAAGCTCGGGGTTTCCAGAACAACGGAGGCTGGAAGGATAGTCGAGCCGAGACCGTCCAGCACCGCAGCGCCCAAAGCAGGCACGGATTCCAGTTCCGAAATGACTTCCGGCTTCGCGCGCGCCCGCGCCAGCCCTTCATCGATGAGCCGGCGAAGGAAATGCGCCTTGCTCGGCAACAGCATCGCGTGGCCATCGAGCACCGAAAGCGGAAGCGGCTGACCGGGTTCGGCCGGCAGCTTCATATCGGCGGGCGAGACGAGGAACATTTCTTCGCGGAACAATGGTTCCAGCGTCACGCCCTTGATGGGATCGGAGGTGTAGATCAGCGCCATGTCCATCTTGCCGGTCATGATCAGCTCGCTGAGGATATGGCCGAAACTGTCGTTGATATGGACCGTAATGGCGGGAAACCGCGCCCTCATCTCCTTGATGAGCGGCAGGGACAGCGCGCTGGAGGAGGAATAGGTCGCAAGCCCGATGGAGACGCGGCCGGAGACCGAGCGGGCCGAGCGGTCGATATCGGTCTGCGCCTGCTCGATCTGCTTCAGCATGATCTGGGCATGGCGATAGAGGATCAGCCCGGCCTCGGTCGGCGCGATGCCGACATTACTGCGCAACAGCAGCTGGTGTTTGAAATGCTGTTCCAGCGACGCGATCTGCTGCGACAGCGCCGGCTGCGCCACACGAAGAATGCCGGCGGCGCGCGAAACGCTGCCGGTATCGACGATCTTGACGAAGCTCTTGAGTTTTTTGAAATCGACGCTCATCGGTCCCCACTTTTTGGGGAAATCCTAGCGCATCGATGCGGAAACAGGAATCGATTTCTGCAAGGACGGCGCGTAATTTCAATGAGATAGAGAGTTTTACACGCCCGCACGCGGTAGACGACACAAGTGCTTTATGTAATCGGACATTTCCTCACCCTCATTCCTGTGCTCGTCACAGGAATCCAGCCGACGCGGCTCTCGCGCGGCCGGAAGAGTCCTTTCAGCCCAAGGACTTGGGCTGGCTGGATCCCTGTGACAAGCACAGGGATGAGGGACGGTGAGCGGACCGCAAAAAAGCCTCCTTTGGGCCAAGCGGTCTGTCTTACCGCAGGGCCGCCACCGCACGCTCGATGCGGTCGCATGCATCCTCCAGCACCTCCATGGAGGTGGCGAAGGAAATGCGGAAATAGGGCGAGAGGCCATAGGCAGCGCCCTGAAGAGCCGCCACGCCGACGCTGTCGAGGAGATAGAGGACGAAATCGAGATCGTTTTCGATCACCTTGCCATCCGCCGTCGTCCTGCCGATCACCCCGGCGCAGCTCGGATAGAGGTAGAAGGCCCCGTCAGGAACCATGCAGGAGAGGCTGGGGATCGCGTTGAGACGCGCGCAGGCGTAGTCGCGCCGCTGTTTATAGACCGCGACGCTTTCCGTCACGAATGTCTGGTCGCCGGAAAGCGCATGGGCGGCGGCGGCCTGGCTGACCGAGGAGGGGCAGGATGACATTTGTGACTGCAACTTGTTGATGGCGGCGACGAGTGCTGCCGGCCCTGCCCCGTAACCGATCCGCCATCCCGTCATGGCATAGGATTTTGAAACGCCGTTGGTCAGAAGCACCCGGTCCTTCAGTTCAGGAACGACGGTAACGAGGGTTTTCATCGGCTCGTCCCTGAACCAGACCTGATCGTAAATATCGTCTGATAGGACCATGACATGCGGATGGCGCAGCAATACGTCGCCCAGCGCCTTCAGTTCCGCTTCGCCATAGGCAGCACCCGTCGGGTTCGAGGGAGCGTTGAGGATCAGCCACAGCGTCTTCGGGGTGATGACCGCTTCCAGCGCTTCAGCCGTCAGTTTGAACCCCGTTTCCTCCGGGCATGCGACAATGACGGGCGTGCCGTCATTGGCGATGACCATATCGGGATAAGATACCCAGTAGGGAGCCGGGATGATGACTTCCGCGCCGTTTTCCACGCTTGCCATCAGCGCCAGAAACAGGATCTGCTTGGCGCCACCGCCAACGCAGATTTCGCTATCGCCATAGGTGATGCCGAGGCGCTTCTGAAAATCGCCGATGATCGCCTTGCGAAGAGCCGGTGTGCCGTTAACGGCGGTGTATTTGGTTTCGCCCCGGTCGATGGCGGCGTGTGCCGCGGCCTTGACGGCCTCCGGTGTGTCGAAATCCGGCTCGCCCACGGTCAGGTCAGCGATATCGCGGCCGGCGGCCTTCAATTCGCGGGCGCGGGCCGCCGCCGCCGTGCTTGGCGAAACCCTAATTTTCGACACGCGTGATGCTGGCACGAAAGTGCTCATGGTCTTCCCTCGTCTCAATCTAAAGCTTTGGACCTGTCAGTGCGCGGCTTCGAGTTCGCCGCGCATCTTTCCGGTGAGGAACAATTCCCCAAGTTCATCATGGGTGATCTCCGCCGGCGTGCCGTCCCAGATCACCTTGCCGAGACGGAGAATGACGGCGCGCTCAGCCACCTCCATGGCCTTTTTGGTGTTCTGCTCGACAAGCAGGATGGTCATGCCATTCGCATGCAGCCGCAGCAGCTCGTCGAACACGATGCCGATTGCGGCCGGCGACAGGCCGACCGAGGGCTCATCCACCAGCAGCACCTTCGGCCGTTGAAGGACCGCCATCGCCACTTCGAGCAATTGCTGCTCGCCGCCCGACATATTGCCCGCGAGCGTCGAGCGCCGTGTCTTCAGGATCGGGAAAAGGTCGTAGACATAGTCCCGGTCCGCCTTCACCTTCGCATCGCGAATGGTATAGGCGGCCATCTGCAGGTTTTCATCGACCGTCATGACCGGAAAATTGCAGCGTCCCTGCGGCACGAAGGATATGCCCTCGCCCAGAATGGCGCGCGACGACAATCCGGCGATATTTTTGCCACGCCAGTCGATGCCGCCTTCCTTGATGGTCGTCATGCCATAGAGCGTCTTGAGCAGGGTGGATTTTCCCGCCCCGTTCGGCCCCATGAGGGCCACGAATTGCCCGGCCGGCACATCCAGATCGACGCCGTTCAGGATATCGAGATTGCCGTAACCCGCGCGCAGGCCCTTGATGGAAAGATTGCTGTCAGCCGCCAAGATAGGCCTCCCTCACACGCTGGTCCTTGATGATGTCATGCGGCAGTCCCTCGACGAGTTTCGTTCCCTGATCGAGCACGACGACGCGCTGGCAGATGCTGGTGACGACATCGATATTATGTTCGATGACGAGGAAGCTCACGCCGAGCGATTTATTCGCATATTGGATCGTCTCCACCACACGCTCGATGATCTTCGGATTGATGCCCGCCATCGGCTCGTCGAGCAGGATGAGCTTCGGCTCCGGCATCAGCATGGAAGCGAACTGGATGAGTTTCTGCTGGCCGCCGGACAGATTACCGGCGGGCTGGTGGCGAACGTCCCAGAGGCCCGCCATCTTGATCAGTTCGCGCGCCCGCTCTCTCAACCCGGCCACGCGTCGGCGCGACATGCCGCCAAGGCCGAAGGTCGACAGCAGCGAGGGAAAGGTGAACATCTGGCCGGCGATGATGAGGTTCTCCTCCACATCGAGCGCCTTGAAGGTCACTGTCTTCTGGAAAGACCGCAGCATGCGGCCTTCGCGGGCGATGCGGTTGAGCGACCAGCCGGTGATATCCTGCCCGTCCAGTATCACCTTGCCGGTGTCCGGCCGGGCAAGCCCGGTGCTGCAATCGAAGAAGGTGGATTTTCCCGAGCCGTTAGGCCCGATCAGTCCGGCGATCTCGCCGCGATTGATGTGCATGCTGACATCGTTGACCGCCTTCACCGCACCATAGGACTTGCTGAGGTTCTTTATCTCGAGGATGGGAAGATGAGCCGTCATTTCGAGCCTCCGATCGCGTTCCAGAAGCGATTAATCAGGGGAGCAAAGCCCTTTTTGAACCAGAAGACGAGAACGAGAAGGCAGAAACCATAGGCGATCATCCGCACTTCTGGCGCGACGCGCAGCGCCTCCGTCAGACCGACGAAAAGCAGGCTGCCGAACACGGTCCCCGAAATCATGCCGGCACCACCGCCAAGAACGATGATCAGCATCGTCGTGGAATAATACATCTGGAAGGTCAGCGGGCTGACCACCGTGAGGTAGTGGGCATAGAGGCTGCCCCCTACCCCGGCAAAAACGGCGCTCAGCATGAAAACGATCAGCTTGTAGCGCCAGGTCGGAACGCCGAGGGATTCCGCCAGCGTTTCGTTTTCGCGAATGGCAACCATGTTGCGGCCGGCCGGTGAGCGGACGATCGCCCATGCGGCAAGCGTTCCCAGCACGCAGATTGCCAGAGCCAGATAATAGAAACTGGTGGTTCCACTGACCGTGAAGGAGAGCGGGCCAAGCTCGAAATAGGGTTTCGGTATGCCGGAGAGGCCCATGTCGCCGCGGGTCAGCGAAATCCAGTTCTTTGCGATTGCCTGGCCGATGATGACGAAACCGAGCGTACACATGACGAAGGATGTCGAGCGGAGACGCAAAGCCGGAATGCCGAGCGGCAGGGCGAGCGCACCGGAGACTAGGCCGGCGGCAATAAGGTTCACATAAAACGGCGTTTCATAGTGAACCGCCAGCAGGCCGGCCGTATAGGCGCCGATGCCGAAGAAAGCAGCCTGCGCCAGCGAGAGCAGGCCGGTATAGCCGACGAGCAGATTGAGCCCATGCGCCGGCAGCATGAAGATGAGTGCGATGATCAGCGAATGGGTTACGTAACGCGTGCCGATGAAGGGCGCGGCAAGTGCAACGATAATCAGGACGGCGGCGAGCGGAATGCGCAGATCGCGGCGGCGTGCCTGGGGAACGGTGTCTGTGAGAGACATGTCTAGTCCTCAAAATTCGAGAAAATTCGGCTGGCGCGGCTTCTAAAAGCGCGCCTGCGTCGAAAACAGGCCGTGCGGACGCCACATCAGCATCAGGATCAGCGTTGCGAAACCCACCGTGTCGCGGAATTGCAGCCCGACATATGTGGCGACGAGGCTTTCGGCGATGCCGAGGATCATGGCCGCGAAGAAGGTTCCCCGCACATTTCCAAGACCGCCCATGATGATGATCGGCAGGGTCTTGAAGGTGATAAGCTCCCCCATGCCGCCATAAACGCTGACATTGACCGGAGCGGTCAGAACGCCCGAAAGTGCGGCGAGTGCGGCCCCGAGGATGAAGGTCCTCAAAACCACCTGGGACACATCGATGCCGACCACGCCACAGCATTCGACATTCTGCGAGACGGCCCGCATCGCCATGCCGAGACGGCTATAGGTGACCATCAATTCCAGACCGACGAAGACGATCAGACACACGACGAGAATGAGCACGCGCTGCTGCGCCAGCGTGAAGCCGAGGATGGAAATCGGCTCGATATAACCGCCAGCGAAAAACTTGTAGCCGCCGCCGAAGACAAAAATGATCGTGTTTTGCAGGATCAGCGCGATGCCGAGGGTGGCGAGAACGCCGGACTCCGCCGGCGCCCCCACCATTCTGCGCATCACCAGCTGGCCGACCACATAGGCCACGACCACGGTGGAAAGAACGCCGACGACGATCGAAGCCTCATAGGAAAGGCCGAGATAATCGATGGCGAACCACGCCCCGAAGGTTCCGAGCATGTAATATTCGCCATGAGCGAAGTTGATGGCTCTCAGCACCCCGAAAATCATGGTCATGCCGACGGCGACGATCGCGTAGACGGAACCGGTGACGATCCCGTTTACGACTTGCTCGAGAATTGTCGAGAACATGGCTGTACCCCTCCCGGTCTATCAGTTCGCAGGGTACTGGATTTCCGCCGTATAAGCGCCCTTGATGCTGGGCTTGCCGTTCTCGATCTGGAGAAGGATCATCGGAAGGCGCGCCTGATTGTGATCGTCGAAGGTCACTTCGCCGACCGGGCTCTTGTACTTGATCTTGGAGAGCGCTTCGCGGACGGCGTTGCGGTCGGCGCCTCCGGCTTCCTTGATCGCCTGGGCGAGCAGGTTGACGGTATCCCAATGCACATAGGCGTGATTGTTCGGCGCTTCCTTGTATGTCGCGGTGAATTTCTCGACGAAGGCTTTGCTGGCGGGACTATCGAACTGCGGCAGCCAGGCAGCGGCCTCAACAGCACCTTCCATGGCTTTCGGCGCGGATTTGATCGTCTTTTCGGTGTTGAATTCACCGTTGCCGATCAGCACGACCTTGCCGGCAAGCCCGAGTTCCAGCATCTGGCGGGCAACGATTGGCGTGGTATCGGCCAGACCATACATGATGATCGCCTGCGCGCCGTTATCGCGGATCTTCGCCAGCACGCTGCGGAAGTCGACCTCGCCTTCCTTGTAATAATCCTCGCTGAGAATTTCGCCCTTGAAGTCCGGCAGGTATTTCTTGGTGAAGGTGATGGCGGAGCGGCCGTAGTCGCTATCGACCGAAAGGACGGCGAATTTGGTGAAACCACGCTGTTCGGCGGCGTATTTCGCCACGACGAGCGCACGGTTCTCATCCGTTGGATAATTGCGGAATGTCCATTTGAAACCGCCGACGCCCGCCTGATAGGTGATCTTCGGGTTGGAGGACGCGGCGTTCAGCAGCAGAACCTCGGCATCCTCGGCGACAGGCTGCATCGCAAGCGTCACGGAGCTGGAGACGTCGCCGATGACGAAATCCACCTCGTCCTGATCGATCAGGCGGCGGGTGGCCGAAACGCCTTCGACCGGCGTGCCCTGGCTGTCGGCGTTGAAAAGTTCGATCTGCTGGCCATTGATGCCGCCGGCCGCGTTGATATCCTTTACCGCGAGTTCCGCGCCGTGCATGGAGAAAGCGCCGTAGCGCGCATTCGGGCCGCTCATCGGCGCGACGAGGCCGAGCCTTATCGTGTCGGCCGCATAAGCTGCGGCGGAGAGCGCCGGCGACAGGCTCAGGATCGGGGCGACCGCTGCGGAAACCAGTAGAAGTCTGCGAGTAATACCGTTTTTCATGTTCCCACTCCTTTTCGGATTTATCTGTTCCGGCTTTGGCCGGGCGAGCTTTTGCCGCTTTTGCGGTTCTTGTCGATCAACGTCATGCTAATCTTTCAGGCAGAGTAGGTTCATCGCCGGATATTTTGCCAACACAAGTCCTTTCTGCCGCTATAGCGTTTCCTTATGCCGGCAGTTGTTTCCCCCTATCCAGACGTCGGGTTTCGATTTTTGCATGTCTTCCATGCAGGCAAATGCCTGTATTTTTCGCGTCAGAATGGGCATATTTTATGCAACTTCATCACTGGAAACCACGAAAATGAAACTTCACGAAACCGTTCGAAACTATTTCCGCAACCGTCGCGCCGTGGCCGAACTGAGCGCGCTCGATGACAGAAGCCTTTCCGATATCGGCGTCAGCCGCTCGCATATCCGTTCCGCCGTGGAAGGCCGCCGCTAACAGACAGAAACGGTCGCCTTCATGGGCGTCCGCGCGCAGCACGGTCTTCAGGTGCTGAAAATTGCGCCTCAGAATCAGTAAAGCTCCTGTAGAACTCTTCTCCACATATTGGGCAGCGCTTTCAGAGCGCGGCCAAGAGGAGAGTCGAATGAACCAACCCGATTATTCCCCCGACTATTCCATTGTCGCGAGAACTCCGTCTGTCGAAGACTATCTGCGCCTTCGCGCCGTGGCCGGGCTAAGCCCCTTCTCACGGGAGGCGGCGGAGAAGGGTTTGCGGGGCACGGTCTTCTCCGTGCTGGTTCTGCATGCAGGGTCCGCCATCGGCATGGGCCGGCTGATCGGCGATGGCGGCTGCTTTTTTCAGGTCGTGGACATTGCCGTCGATCCCGCCCATCAGGGCCGGGGCCTGGGCAAGGCGGTCATGGAGGCGCTGATGAGCCATGTAAAGAGCGAATTTCCCGCTTCGGCCTATGTCAGCCTGATTGCCGATGTGCCGGCAAACAGGCTATACGAAAAATTCGGCTTCAAGGAGACCGCGCCGAGGTCGCTCGGAATGGCCTATCGCGTCAGCACCTCGGCCTGATCGCCGGCAGTCGGCAGCGAGCGTCCCTCAGCTTGAGGTGGTTCAGCCGTTCGATGCAGCTTTGAAAATCGCCAACTGATCGGCAAAGGCGCGTTTATAGGCGGGACGCGCCTCGCCTCGGGCGACATAGGCCGCGAGATTAGCGTATTCATCGAGAATGCCCGAACTTTTTATCCGTTGCAGCACCGATATCATCAACAGATCACCGGCGCTGAATGCGCCGTCGAGCCACTCGGCCTTCCCCAGTCGACTGGACAATTCGCCGAGCCGCTTGCGAATACGTTCATCGACGATCTGCAGGCGTTCGCCGTGCCAGCTTTTGTCCCTTTCAAGAAAGCCGGTGACAAAATGCTCGACAATGGGCGGTTCCATGGTGCTGAGTGCGGCGAACATCCACATGATCGCGCGCCCCCGCGCATTCGCATCCTGCGGCAACAGGCCGGCATGGCGTTCGGCTATATGGAATATGATCGCACCGGATTCGAACAGGACGAGATCGCCCTCCTCATAGGTCGGGATCTGCGCGAAGGGTTGAAGCGCGAGATGCGCCGGTTCCCGCATCGCCTTGAAGGAAAGGAGGCGGACGTCATAAGGCTGGCCCACTTCTTCGAGTGCCCAGCGGACGCGCATGTCGCGGGCGAGACCCTTGCCGCCATCGGGCGAACGTTCAAAAGCGGTAATGGTGACTGTCATTGCTGTTCTCCATCACTCCCTACCCCTGCTCTCGCCTGACGTTGTGTCACACTATGCGTTGGGATGAGCGAAAACAACGTCGTCGTGTTTTCGGCACAGGCTCAGGCGGCGGTGCGCTTTCGACGGGACACCCAGATCAACACCGGCAAGGCGGTAAAAGACAGTGCGGCGCCCGCCAGGAACGTGCCGAAGGAACCATGGATGTCCCACAGCAAGCCCGCGATGACATTGCCCACCAGCACCGCCAGACCTGTCATCAGATTGAAAACGCCGAAGGCCGTTCCCTTAAGGTGTGGCGGCGCCGTTTCCGCAATCAGGGCCGCGAGCAGCCCCTGCGACAGGCCCATATGCAGCCCCCACAGAAGGATGCCGAACAGGAACAGCGGAATGGAATTGGCGTAGGCGAGCGTCAGATAGGAGGCCGCCAGCACGGCCACGCTCGCAGCGATAATTCCCGTGCGGCCGATCCTGTCCGAAAGCCGGCCGGCGGGATAGGCAGTCAGGCCATAGACGGCATGCATGATGACCATCGTGATCGGTATCCATGCCGGCCGGAAACCCGCCTCTTCGGATTTTAGCAGCAGGAATGCTTCGCTGAAACGCGCGAAGGTCAGGAGCGACGCCGCGATGATGACGATCCAGACCGCCTGATTGAGTTTCGCAAAATCGGCGAGCCGGAATGGCTTTTCGGCTTTTGGTCTTGCGGGCGCATCCGGTTCCTTCACACCGGCGATGAGGATGAACACAGCAAGGAAAGCGGGAATGACGGCGATCCAGAAAATGGCGAGCACATTTTCGCTGAGCGCGAACATCAGCCCGATGGCCGCCAGCGGTCCGATGAAGCCGCCAACCGTATCGAGCGACTTTCTGAGCCCGAATGCGGCGCCACGAATTTCGGGCGGCGTCACATCGGCAATAAGGGCGTCGCGCGGCGTTCCGCGAATGCCCTTGCCGACCCGGTCCACCGCCTTGGCGGCGACGATCCAGCCAAGCGAGGTGGCGAAGGGAAAAGCGAGTTTCGAGATTGCGCCGAGACCGTATCCAAGCACGGCGAGCATTTTCCGCCGCCTCGTCCAGTCCGCGATAATCCCGGAAAACAGCTTGGTCGTGGTGGCGATGGCAACCGACATGCCCTCGATGAAACCGACAGTGACCGCGGAAGCGCCGAGACCGGAAACGAGATAATAGGGCAGCAGCGTCTGCACCATTTCCGAAGAAATATCCATCAGAAGGCTAACGATGCCGAGCACCCAGACCGTCGCTGGAATGCGTGCCCGAACCGTCGCAGAAACAGGCGCAGAAGAAGTCGTCATGATGCCCCCCGATCGTCTCTGGAATAATCATGTCCCCCTGAAACAATCAACCGTGCGGATATCGTGCAACCGCGACAAACAGGGAAAATCAGGGCAATCAAATCTCCGTGGGGCTGAAGCAAATACCGCCGAAGCCCGATGAAAGGGCTGGCCATTTCACGCAAAAACTCTAAGCTCCAGCGCCGGACACGGATTGCCGAGAACCATCAGTTTTCAGTTCAAATCATTAGGGAGAAAACATCAGATGAGCCTGCGTATCAACGACATAGCACCCGACTTCACCGCCGAGACCACCCATGGTCCGGTGAGCTTCCACGACTGGATCGGCGACGGCTGGGCGGTCCTGTTTTCGCATCCGAAGAACTTCACGCCCGTGTGCACGACGGAACTCGGCGCGATGGGCGGCCTGCAGCCGGAATTCGAAAAGCGTGGTGTCAAGATCATCGGTATTTCGGTCGATCCGGTCGAAAGCCATGAAAAATGGAAGAACGATATTCGCACCGCGACCGGTTTCAACGTCGATTATCCGCTGATCGGCGACAAGGACCTGAAGGTCGCCAAGCTTTACGACATGCTGCCGGCCGGGGCTGGCGACAGTTCCGAAGGCCGCACGCCTGCCGATAACGCCACCGTGCGCTCCGTCTTCGTCATCGGTCCCGACAAGAAGATCAAGCTGGTCCTCACCTACCCCATGACCACCGGCCGCAACTTCGAGGAAATTCTTCGCGCGATCGATTCCATCCAGCTCACCTCCAAACATCAGGTGGCGACACCGGCCAACTGGAAGCAGGGTGAAGATGTCATCATCACCGCCGCCGTTTCCAACGAGGATGCGATTGCCCGTTTCGGTTCTTACGACACGGTTCTTCCCTATCTGCGCAAGACCAAGCAGCCCGGCTGATTTGAAGCCTGTGATGGGGCGGTGAAACGTCATCGTCCCATCCAGCCGCATCTCTCATGGCCTTATGATCCCGCCATGATAGTCAAGCCGGTACGTCTCGACATGGCCCCGGTAAATGCGCTCTATGCCGGTGAAGGACCGGAATTCACCTTCATTCGTATCGACATAGACCAGATTTTCCACCGGGTGGGTGAAACCGCCAAGGAACCGGCCCTGACGATAGAGCGTGGAAAGCGACCGCTGAATGACGCTGCCGGCCGTGGCGCCGTCGATCATGTCAGGCCGGAGGATGCGGCCGTAATAACTCATCGCCCACACCGCCGTTCCCTCATGCCAGACGACCTCCTGGCCGATGAAATCGGTTCCCCCGAAATAGCTGTCGATATAGTGCCAGTCGCCGCTCTGATAACCGAGATCGTGCGATCCCTTGCGGGTGGGCGTCGCGGATTTGTTGCCGCCGCCGACATAGGTGGCGGACTTCGCCTGCACGATGAACTCTTCCAGCATGGGAAACCTTTCGGGATAAGAACATAAAGTGAACATAGGCGATTTTCAGGGTGGTCGCAAGTGCCGCCCCTACCCGGCATCGACCCCGCATTTCAGCAATGGCGGGCTTGGTAATCGCGGCGTTTGCGCTTAGAAGCGTGACAGGAATTATCTCAAAAAGAGTGCCCATGCCGCAAAACCCGCAAATCTATGTCGATGCCGATGCCTGCCCCGTGAAGCCGGAGATTCTCAAGGTGGCGGAGCGGCATGGGCTGGAAGTGACCTTCGTTGCCAATTCCGGTCTGCGGCCATCGCGCGATCCCATGGTGAAAAACGTCATCGTATCGGCCGGTTTCGACGCGGCGGACGACTGGATCGCCGATCATGCCGGTGAGAACGATATCGTCATCACCGCCGACGTGCCGTTGGCCGGCCGCTGCGTCGCCAAGGGTGCGCTGGTGACCGGGCCGACGGGCCGCGTTTTCGACCAGTCGAATATCGGGATGGCGACAGCAATGCGCGATCTTGGCGCGCATCTGCGCGAAACCGGTGAAAGCAAGGGATATAATGCGGTTTTTTCACCGCGTGACCGCTCCGCTTTTCTGGAGACGCTTGACCGTTTCTGCCGCCGTGTCAAAAAATGACGGCGCCAACGGAAAGGTGCCGCCCATGACCCCGGCCAATATGAAAAGCAACAGCTATCGCCGCCATCAACCTTTCGTCATTGCTTTTTTGGTCGGCGCCGTGAGCCTCGGCCTGGCGCTGGTTTTTGCGCCGCCGCTGGCGATAGAGATCGCGGCCGTTCTGTTCTTCCTGACCTATCTCACCCTGATCGCCTTTCGCCTGTCGGGCCTGACGGCGCAGCACCTTAAGGCCCATGCCGATAGCGACGATCTGCCTGCGGTCGCTATCATCGCCGTTACGCTGCTAGCCGTTGCCGTCGCGGTGGTATCGCTGTTTCAAGCTCTCAACCATACGGGCGAGACTGTCTGGACGCTGCTCATCGCCTTCGCGTCGGTTATCTTCGGCTGGCTGACCATCCACACCATGACCGCCCTGCATTACGCCCATCTTTACTGGCGGCCGGCCATGGTGGACGGCAAACGCCAGCATCGCGGCGGCATGGATTTTCCGGGCACGAAGGAGCCCTGCGGTTACGACTTTCTCTATTTCGCCGTAGTGATCGGCATGACGGCGCAGACGTCGGATGTGGGGATAACCACGACCGCCATGCGCAAGGTCACGCTGCTGCACTCCATCGTTTCTTTCTTCTTCAATACGGTTCTGGTGGCGGCGGCAGTCAATGCAGCCGTCTCGCTTGCGGGCTGAACCGGGAAATTTCACAAGGAATGGCTTCATGAACATTATTTCGCAAAATACGGCCTTTGGCGGCATGCAGGGCGTATTTTCGCACACATCGGAAACCCTGAAATCTGAGATGAGCTTTGCGGTTTATGTGCCGCCGAAGGCGATCCACGAGCCCTGCCCTGTCCTGTGGTATCTTTCCGGCCTCACCTGCACCCATGCCAATGTCATGGAAAAGGGCGAATATCGCCGCATGGCCTCCGAACTGGGGCTGATCATCGTCTGCCCGGATACCAGCCCGCGCGGCAACGATGTGCCGGATGAGCTGACCAACTGGCAGATGGGCAAGGGCGCCGGATTTTATCTCGATGCCACGGAGGAGCCCTGGTCCGAGCACTACCGGATGTACAGCTACGTGACGGAAGAACTGCCTGCCCTCATCGGCCAGCATTTCCGTGCGGATATGAGCCGCCAGGGCATTTTCGGCCATTCGATGGGCGGCCATGGCGCGATGACCATTGCGCTGAAGAACCCCGAGCGTTTCAAGAGCTGCTCCGCCTTTGCACCGATCGTGGCTCCCTCTTCGGCCGACTGGTCCGAGCCGGCGCTGGAAAAATATCTCGGTGCGGATAAGGCCGCATGGCGTCAATACGACGCCTGTGCGCTGGTTGAGGACGGTGCGCGTTTTCCCGAGTTCCTGATCGATCAGGGCAAAGCCGATAGTTTTCTTGAAAAGGGCCTGCGCCCCTGGCTGTTCGAAGAAGCGATCAAGGGCACGGATATCGGCCTGACGCTGCGCATGCATGAGCGCTACGACCACTCATATTATTTCATTTCCACCTTCATGGATGACCATTTGAAGTGGCATGCGGAGCGGCTGGGATAAGGATGGAGAAGCAGGCTGGCGGCGCCCTGTAAGCGCCGCCGTTTCGGATTTAACCTGACGTTACGGGATGCGGGCAATGACCTTGATCTCGAAATCGAAGCCGGAAAGCCAGTTGACGCCGACAGCGGTCCAGTTCGGGTAAGGCTTTTGGCTGAAAATCTCCTGTTTCACTGCCATAATCGTTCCGAACTGGTTTTCCGGATCCGTATGGAACGTCGTTATATCCACGATATCGTCGAAGGTGCAGCGCGCCGCCGCAAGTGTGGCCTTGAGGTTTTCAAAGGCCAGCCGGACCTGACGTTCAAAATCAGGTTCAGGCGTTCCATCGGCACGGCTGCCGACCTGGCCGGAAACGAAAAGAAGGTCACCGGATCGGATAGCTGCGGAATAGCCATGCTCCTCGTAAAGGGCATGCCTGTTAGTGGGGAAAATTGCTTCGCGTGCGGTCATTGTGCATCTCTCTTTTGGCTGAGTGGTCATGGACGCGAGAAGCGTTGCTCCTTCTAAAAGAAGGCTTCGGACGCCCATTTACATACGTTACGTATGCCAGATAGTTACATACGCGCCGCATTTCAATTACATATACGCAACGTATGTGAATTTTAGAGCACCGATGATGCGCCTGAAATGCGGACAAATAGGCGTCACGCGTCGCCTTTTGTGTCCTGCTTATGGAAACAGAGCCGTCGCCAGCGTCGTCGGGCCGGGCCGGTTCAGTCTGAATTCGCGGATCACGCGTTCGGCGACGCCATAGGCAAGTTCCTGCTCTATCGACTGATTGTCGAAGCTGACGACGGTGGCGGTGAATTTGGCTTCCGCGATCACCTCTCCCGTCGCGACGGCTGCGGCGCGGACGATGACTTTGGCCGACGCCCTTTCCCCGAACAGGAACGGGCCGCGTGTAACGGATGCGAGACGGATGGTCAGTACCACGCGCGGCCGGGTTTCTCCACGCGCCGTGGTTTTGATCGCATTCTGCACCTGCGCATGAATGGACTGCATCAGCGCCGGAGCGACATCCGGGCGTGCGGCGACGAATGCGCCGCGCACATCGTAAAGCAGGCGGTCGGTATTGGTCGCTTCCGGTTCCAGCCTGAAAGACATGAGCGTGAAACACGCCAGCACAAGAATGCCAAGGCGTTTCAACGAGGTGGTCATGATCAGCGGCTCCCCTAACGTGAGGTAACCGCATATTCGATCATCAGGGTTAGAAAAGCGTTAAGGCGCGCTCTTCAGGGACTCCAGAACATTGAGTGCCGCGCGCATGTCGACAAGCCTGACGGCGCGGCGCTCCAGCGCCTCCTCGTCCTCGCCCCATTGCTCGGCGGTCCAGTCCTCGTCCAGATGGGCAAGCGCCCAGGCTTCCTCCAGCGTCAGCTCCCCTTCCGCCAGCGCCAGCGCCAAAATGGCGGAGCCGGTCAGCGACGTCATGGTGTGAAGAGCGGCAAGCGCAATCGGTGTATCGTATTTCTTCAGCGTTACCGCAAAAGCCGCGATGGCTTCGCGCGGCTGGTCCTGATGCATCACGCCTTCGACGAGAATGAAGCGCGCTCCGAGCACATTGGCCGCCCAGTCCAGAACCGGATCCCAATGGTCCGTCTGCCGCGCAACCAGCGCTTCCGGATCGCCGGCGCGATAGCAGAGGAGATCGGAAGAGGAAAAACGCAGTATGTCTTCGAAAACCGCCTGAGTGTCGTTGGCGACGCCATCAATGGCCGTGTTCACATGCCGGGAAACGGGCATGACCACCGGATTGACCACTTCTTTCTGGGCATCCCACTCGTCGCGAAGCAGTTCCGCGAGCGCGCGCGTCGGGACGGTCAGCGGCTTCTTGGCGGGGGTGCGCAGCGGCTTGCCATCGAGAAGGATGGTAAAGCCGCCCTCCTGCGCCTCGCCGACGGTGACATCCTTATAGAACCGCTTCGGCAGAGGCTTCTGCATCTGGATCTGCGCGCGCAGGATCGGGTCGGGATGGCTCAGGCCCTCCGAAAGGTCGTTCAGGAGATCACGCATTGCACGTCCTCGTCAGTCGGATAGAAAGGTTATTCAAGAATATCGGCCGGAACATAGGCCGGAATTTCGCGCGGGTGGTTGACGACCGCATCGGCGCCCGCCTTCCAAAGATCGTCGACCGAGGCATAACCCCAGGCAACGCCGATTGCTTTAGCGCCGGCGGCCTTGGCCATCTGCATGTCGTAAATCGCATCGCCGATAACGACAGTATCGGCCGGAACCATGCCGGTTTCATGGCAGCATTCCATCACCATAGCCGGATGCGGCTTGGAGGGACAATCATCCGCCGTGCGCGAAACGATGAAGTGATCGGCAAGGCCGTGGGTCTGCAGGATATGGATAAGACCGCGCCGGCCCTTGCCTGTCACCGCGCCGATCAGCACATCGTCGCGTTTTGAAAGCGTATCGATCAGCGTGGCGATACCGTCGAAAAGCGGCACGGTCATTTCCGGCCGCTCCCGCAGGGGATGATAGATTTCCCTGTAACGTTCCGTCATCGCCTTCGCTTCATCATCCACATGCGGCTTGCCGAGCATGCGGGCGATGGCGATATCCAGCGTCAGACCGATGATCGCCTTGGTTTCAGAGATATCAGGGCGCGGTTTGCCGAAATCGGCGAAAGTATCGGACATGACGGCATGGATCAGGCCGGCGCTATCCACCAGCGTTCCGTCGCAATCGAAAAGAACCAGTTTCATGGGCTGTCAGCCTTCCCTATCGCCATCGGCCACGTCGAGACCGAGCAGGTTCCAGGTCTGTACCATATGCGGCGGCAGGGGTGCGCTGACCCGAAGCCGGCCGCCATTCGGATGCGGAATGTCGATATGGCGCGCGTGGAGATGCAGGCGCTTCTGGATGCCGCCCGGGAAATCCCAGTTCGGATCGTCGATATAATATTTCGGATCGCCGATGATCGGGTGCCCCATATGCAGCGCGTGAACGCGAAGCTGATGGGTGCGGCCGGTATAGGGTTCCATTTCCAGCCAGGCGAGGTTCTGAGCGGCGGTATCGATGACGCGGTAATAGGAAACGGCGTGATCGGCCCCCTCCTCGCCGTGCTTGGCGATACGCATGCGATCGCCGTCCATCGTCTGTTCCTTGACCAGCCACGTGGAAATCTTGTCCTGATGCTTGCGCGGCACGCCCTTGACCAGCGCCCAATAGGTCTTCTTGGTATCGCGTTCGCGGAAGGCGGCGGTCAGCTTCTGCGCAGCGCCGCGGGTGCGGGCAACCACAAGTACGCCCGACGTATCGCGGTCGAGGCGGTGCACCAGACGCGGCTTTTCGCCTTTCTGATTGGTCCAGGCTTCCAGCAGGCCGTCAATATGACGGGTGACGCCGGAGCCGCCCTGCACGGCAATGCCGGCCGGCTTGTTGAAAACGAAGACCTTGTCGTCTTCATGCAGGAGCATGCGCGCCAGAAGCTCGCCGTCTTCGGAATGTTTGAGGTCTTTCGATCCGATCGGGCCGCTCTTGACCTTGAGATCGGAATCGACCGGCGGTACGCGCACCATCTGTCCCGGCTGCACGCGTGCATCCGTCTTCACCCGGCCGCCATCCACACGCACCTGGCCGGAGCGCAGAAGCTTCTGCAACTGCCCGAAACCAAGTCCCGGATAATGAATCTTGAACCAGCGATCGAGGCGCATACCGGCCTCGTCGGCCCCGACCTTGATATGCTCGATACCTGCCATGAAATTTCCAGTCTTTCTGTCCTGATCGCGCACCCTATTCGTCGGCGCGCCGTTTGGACCAAGCCTTTAGAACAAACTGCGGCCCAAGGCCAGCCCGGCGAAAACCGCGGCAATGGAAACCGCAAGGCTTGCAAGCACGTAAACGGCCGATAGCCCGAGCGCGCCGCGTTCGAACAGCGCGACCGCGTCGAGCGAGAAGGACGAGAATGTGGTGAACCCGCCGAGCACGCCGGTGACGAGAAACAGGCGCATTTCCATCGAGGCGTTCAGCCTCCGCGCCACAAGCTCGACCAGCAGACCGATCAGGAAAGATCCGACCACATTGACGGCAAGGGTTCCCCAGGGAAAATTCGGTCCGGCCAACCGCATGCTCCAGACCCCGACCAGATAACGGAACACGGAACCGATTGCGCCGCCTGCAGCGACAAGGGCGATATTGATCATGGGGAATGTGTCTCCGGAAGAAATCGTCGGACCGGACGGTCCAGGACATTTTTAGACCATGGGAACCGCCGGCGAAACCCCTTTGCCCGGCGCTTTCGGCTGTTAAAATACGATTAAATTGCAGCTGTGCGATTTAGCCTTCCAACAATGGGCAACTGTTAATCTACGATTTTTCAGGGTCGGCGAAGATGGCCGGAGGTTCGATGACACAGGTTCTTTCCGTTTCCGCAAATACTGCGGCCTATGCGCTGGAGGCCATGAAGCCGCCGCAACGCGTGCCGCGCAAGAGCGAGGTTGAAGAGGCCATTCACGAACTGGCGCGCAAGGCCGAAAACGGGGATGACTTCCAGCTCAGGGGCCTGATGACGACGATCAAGCCGCCGGCCCTCACCCTCTATTTCCTGATAGCAAGCAGCCAGCGTCAGGAGCCACAGGCGACACTCGAGCAGGCCGTCGAGGCCTACGAGGAAAACAGCTTCACCTCGAAATCTGAAAGTAATTTATAGATCAGGTGGATATATTGATATTTTAATGTTGTTTCTTCAGTTTCTCGCAATATAGGCGGGATCCCTGCATTCAGCCTAGTGTCAGATTGATCTTCTAGAGATTTGCAACCGAGTTCCGGAAAATCACGTGGGCGAATGCCATCCTGCTTTTCCGCCACGGCGCTGAAGAACAACACGATAGATGAAAATTTTGGGCTACCGGACCTGTCACGCGTTCCGGTAGCCGTTTTTCATCGGTCAATTATGCTGGTGGTCGCCGCCGCCCTTGGCTGCGCCTGCGGACAGCACGATCTCCACCTTGCCCGCCTTTTCGAAGATGAGCGTTACCGGCACCTTGTCGCCTTCGGCAAAGGGCTTCTTCACATCGAAGAACATCATGTGCAGGCCGCCGGGCTTCAGCTCCACCGTCTGGCCGGCGGGAATGACGATGCCGTCATCCAGCTTGCGCATTTTCATGACGTCATTGACCATAGCCATCTCGTGGATTTCAGCACGTCCGGCGGACGACGATTCAACGCCGATCAGCTTGTCGTCGCTATCGCCGGTATTCTTGATCGTCACGTATCCACCGCCCACCGGCTGGCCCGGCAGCATGGCCTTGGTCGTTCCCTCCGACACTTCGAGGCTGCCGGCCTTCACGACATCCATATCCATGGCGGAGTGATCATGGCCGCCGGCATGTGCAGACTTTGCGGCAACGCGAATGGTGGGGGCGGGACTTTTCAGGGAATGCGGATCGACGCCGGCCGCTGCCACTTCGTCCCAGGCAACCTTGCCCTTTTCGCCGCAGAGCTGCGTTACCTTGAATGGCAAGTCCTGCCCCGCCTCTATACCGGAGATTTTTCCCTGCACGGCGAAGGTGTCGTAGAATTCATCCGGCAGGTTGCCGCCCTTCCAGCGGATTTCGACCGGTCCGCTTTTAATCTCCTTGCCGTGGTTCTTGTAGGCCTTCTGGTAGTCTCCCTTGATGACCTCCAGCTCCCAGCCAGCCTTGGGCTGGGGCTTGGCGGAAATGAATCCTTCCGGCAGCTTGATCTGAACTTCGGTGGTGGCGAGCCCGCCTTCGCAGCCATGCGGCACCTGGAGGGCGGCAACGACGGTGCTTTCCTGTTCGGCCGAACCGTCAACGAATGTGGCGTGGGCGAAGGCCTGCGCGGTCGAAACCGAGGCGACGAAAAGGCTGCAGGCGATGATCTTGGTGGTTTTCATTTGCTTGTCCCTGCGGCTGCTATCCCTCTGGGTCCGCGCAGCCGCTCCGTGCCGCCAAAGGCGGCGATGATCCCGTAAAACGAAAAATCAGGCGAACAGGGATGGCGGGCCGCGCGCGGCGGGCTTCTGGATCGTCAGCACGGAGCGGAAGCTCCATTCCGCAGGCAGGCGGTTGTCGAGCCAGGCAAATTCCGTCTTCAGCCAGCCAGCCGTATCGGGCATCGGCAGAAGAATGGACGAGGCGAGCAGGCAGGCCTCGCAAAACAGGATGGCGTCGCCGGAATGGGCGGGGCCTTCCTTGGTATGGGGAGCATTGACGCCGTTGCCATGGCCAAGGCAGATTTCCGCGAAGGTGCCGTCCGGCAGCCGGTAACTCTCATCCAGCGCAACGGCGGGTGCTGCGGCAAGCGCCGGCTTGTGGGCAAAACCGAGGGACAACATCAGGGTCGCGCAGAAAATGCGAAGCATTTTCTCCATCCCCATCAATCGTCGCGTTCGATTTGCATCCATGTTCTAGGCGATATCCCTGTTTCTCTCCGATTTCAAAGGGGAATTTTGCCGCAGGCCAGACCGTCGCAAGGGAACAATAGATGCCGGGGGGCATTTTCCTGCCGCAACCATCGTTCCAAGGGAGGCCGGACATGCCAGCCAAATCGAAGGCCCAGCAGAAAGCGGCGGGCGCCGCACTGGCGGCCAAACGCGGAGAAACGAAGAAATCCAGTTTAAAAGGTGCTTCAAAAAGCATGGTGAAGTCCATGACGGAAAAGGAACTTGAGGATTTCGCATCGACGAAACGCAAGGGCCTGCCTGAGAAAAAATCCGACTGAAGAAAGCCGCCAAGACCATCTGTCGCCCCAGATCGCTACGCCGATGGCGCAGATGGAGCAAGAATCTGTTCAGATGCGTCATTTGGTCCTTGCCAATAACGGGTCTTCGCAGATAATGAGCGTCGCATCATCGTTGGGAGAAACCGCTTCAATGCGGTGCCGAAGGAGCAACCGCCCCGGAAACTCTCAGGCAAAAGGACCAGCGGTGACGACGGAACTCTGGAGAGAAGCCACCTTTAAACAGGACGGCTCGCCGAAGGGATAACAATCTCAGGCGACAAGGACAGAGGGGGCTCTTGAACCCGGCGCATCGCGCCATGACCTGAGCCCGCGCGATATCTCGCGCAACCCTGGAGGCGTCCTTGGACGATACCGCCGCGCTGAAAACCACGCCGCTCCATTCCCTGCACCTATCGCTTGGCGCCCGCATGGTGCCATTCGCCGGTTACGACATGCCGGTGCAATATCCGGCCGGTGTATTGAAGGAACATCTTCAGACCCGCACCTCCGCCGGTCTTTTCGATGTTTCCCACATGGGCCAGGTGATCCTGAAAGCGAAGTCCGGCAACAATGAAGATGCCGCGCGCGCGCTCGAAAAGCTGGTGCCGGTTGACATTCTCGGCCTCAAGGAAGGCCGCCAGCGCTACGGTTTCTTCACCGACGAAAATGGTGGTATTCTCGATGATCTGATGATCACCAATCGCGGCGATCATCTTTTTGTCGTCGTCAACGCCACCTGTAAGGATGCCGATGTCGCCCATATGAAGGCGCATCTTTCCGATGCCTGCGAGATAACGCTTCTCGATGACCGGGCGCTCATCGCCCTGCAGGGACCCCGTGCGGAAGCCGTGCTGGCCGAATTATGGGCCGGCGTGTCCGACATGAAGTTCATGGATGTGCAGGAAGTGCCGCTGCACGACGTTCCCTGTATCGTTTCCCGCTCCGGTTATTCCGGTGAAGACGGCTTTGAAATCTCCGTACCGGCCGACAAGGCGGACGAGATCGCCAAAGCCCTGCTCGAACACCCCGATTGCGAAGCCATCGGCCTCGGCGCGCGCGACAGCCTTCGCCTCGAAGCCGGCCTTTGTCTCTACGGCAACGATATCGATACCACGACCTCCCCCATCGAAGCCTCGCTCGAATGGGCGATCCAGAAAGCGCGCCGCGCTGGCGGCGACCGCGAGGGCGGTTTTCCCGGCGCAGAGCGTATTCTCGGCGAACTGAAAGACGGCACATCGCGCCGCCGCGTCGGCCTGAAGCCGGAAGGCAAGGCGCCGGTGCGCGGCCATTCGAAGCTGTTTGCGGATGCCGAAGGCAAGACGGAGATCGGTGAAGTGACCTCTGGCGGTTTCGGTCCCTCGGTCGAAGGTCCCGTCGCCATGGGTTACGTGCCTGTTTCCCACGCCGCTCCCGGCACGGCGATCTTCGCGGAAGTGCGCGGCAAATATCTGCCCGTCACCGTCGCCGCCCTGCCCTTCATCAAGCCCACCTATAAACGATAATCTTCATCCCATCTCCGGAGAGAATACGATGCTGAAATTTACCGCAGAACACGAATGGCTGAAGTTCGAAGGCGATATCGCCACCGTTGGCATCACCAGCCACGCCGCTGAACAGCTTGGCGATCTCGTTTTCGTCGAATTGCCGGAAGTGGGCGCCACCTTCTCCAAGGATGGCGACGCGGCGACCGTTGAATCCGTCAAGGCGGCTTCGGACGTCTATTGTCCGCTGGACGGCGAAGTGGTGGAAATCAACCAGGCCATCGTCGACGACCCTTCGCTGGTCAATTCCGACCCGCAGGGCGCTGGCTGGTTCTTCAAGCTGAAACTCTCCAATCCGGCCGATGCCGAGACGCTGCTTGACGAAGCAGCCTACAAGGAGCTGATCGCGTAATGACGACGCCCACCGAATTCCATTTCACCGACTATCAGCCCTATGATTTCGCCAACCGGCGTCACATCGGGCCGTCGCCGTCGGAAATGGCCGAGATGCTGAAGGTCGTTGGCTATAAGAGCCTCGACGCGCTCATCGACGCCACCGTTCCCTCTTCCATCCGCCAGAAGGTGCCGCTGACCTGGGGCGCAGCCTTGACCGAACGCGAGGCGCTCGACCGTCTTCGCGAGACGGCCAACAAGAACCAGGTTCTGACCTCGCTGATAGGTCAGGGCTATTACGGCACCATCACGCCGCCGGTCATCCAGCGTAACATTCTGGAAAACCCGGCCTGGTACACGGCCTATACGCCCTACCAGCCGGAAATCAGCCAGGGCCGCCTTGAGGCGCTGCTGAACTACCAGACCATGGTCTGCGATCTGACCGGCCTCGACGTCGCCAACGCATCGCTGCTCGATGAAGCAACGGCTGCCGCCGAAGCCATGGCCATGTGCCAGCGTGTCGCCAAGTCCAAGGCCACCGCCTTCTTCGTGGATGCCAATTGCCACCCGCAGACCATCGCGCTGATCGAGACCCGCGCGGCCCCGCTCGGCTGGAAGGTGATTGTCGGCAACCCTTTCACCGATCTCGATCCGGTCGACGTGTTCGGTGCGATCTTCCAGTATCCGGGCACGCATGGCCATGTCAGCGATTTCTCCGGCCTGATTTCCCGCCTGCACCAGACGGGCGCGATTGCCGCCGTCGCCGCCGATCTTCTGGCCCTGACGCTCTTGAAATCTCCCGGCGAAATGGGCGCGGATATCGCCATCGGCACCTCGCAGCGTTTCGGCGTTCCGGTTGGTTACGGCGGTCCGCATGCCGCTTATATGGCCGTCAAGGACGCCCACAAGCGCTCCATGCCCGGCCGTCTGGTCGGCGTTTCCGTCGATGCACGCGGCAACCGCGCCTATCGCCTGTCGCTCCAGACCCGCGAGCAGCATATCCGCCGCGAAAAGGCGACGTCGAACATCTGCACGGCGCAGGTGCTTCTGGCCGTCATGGCCTCGATGTATGGCGTCTTCCACGGCCCGCAGGGCATCAAGGCAATTGCCCAGCAGACCCACCAGAAGGCTGTGCTGATGGCCAAGGGTCTAGAAAAGCTCGGCTACACCATCGAACCGGAAACCTTCTTCGACACGATCACCGTCGACGTCGGCCATATGCAGGGCGTCATCCTACGCTCAGCCGTGGCGGAAGGTGTCAACTTGCGCAAGGTCGGCGCCACCAAGATCGGCATGAGCCTTGACGAGCGCACGCGCCCGGCAACGCTTGAGGCCGTCTGGCGAGCCTTCGGTGGCAATTTCTCGATCTCGGATTTCGAGCCGGAATATCGCCTGCCGAAGGAGCTGCTGCGCACCAGCCAGTACATGACGCATCCGATCTTCCACATGAACCGTGCCGAAAGCGAGATGACCCGTTACATCCGCCGCCTTTCGGACCGCGATCTGGCGCTCGACCGCTCGATGATCCCGCTCGGTTCCTGCACCATGAAACTGAACGCGACAGCGGAAATGCTGCCGATCACCTGGCCGGAATTTTCCGACATCCATCCCTTCGTACCGGCCAATCAGGCGCTCGGTTACAAGGAGATGATCGACGATCTCTCCGAAAAGCTGTGCTCGGTCACCGGTTACGATGCCTTCTCCATGCAGCCGAATTCTGGTGCGCAAGGGGAATATGCGGGACTTCTGACCATCCGCAACTACCACCTCGCCAATGGCGGCACACATCGTGACGTCTGCCTCATCCCAACCTCGGCGCATGGCACCAATCCTGCCTCCGCGCAGATGGTCGGCATGAAAGTGGTGCCGGTAAAAGTGCGAGACAACGGTGACATCGATATCGATGATTTCCGCGCAAAAGCAGAGCAGTATGCGGAAAACCTCTCGTGCTGCATGATCACTTATCCATCCACCCACGGCGTGTTCGAGGAGACGGTTCGCGAGATTTGCGAGATCACCCACAAGCATGGCGGGCAGGTCTATCTGGACGGCGCCAACATGAACGCCATGGTCGGCCTCGCCCGCCCCGGCGATATCGGTTCGGACGTTTCGCATCTCAATCTGCACAAGACCTTCTGCATTCCGCATGGCGGCGGTGGCCCGGGCATGGGACCGATCGGTGTCAAGGCGCATCTGGCTCCCTATCTTCCCGGTCATCCGGCGACGGACGGACGCGAGGGTGCGGTGTCTGCCGCTCCTTTTGGTTCGCCATCGATCCTGCCGATTTCCTGGAGCTATTGCCTGATGATGGGCGGCGAAGGGCTGACGCAGGCGACCAAGGTGGCGATCCTCAACGCCAACTACATCGCTGAGCGGCTGAAGGGTGCATATGATGTACTCTACAAGTCTGAGACCGGACGTGTGGCGCATGAGTGCATCATCGACACCCGCCCGCTTGCAGATAGCTGCGGCGTGACTGTCGACGATGTCGCGAAGCGCCTGATCGACTGCGGTTTCCACGCACCGACCATGAGCTGGCCGGTTGCCGGCACGCTGATGATCGAGCCGACGGAATCCGAGACCAAGGCAGAAATCGACCGTTTCTGCGATGCCATGCTGGCGATCCGCGAGGAAGCCCGCGACATCGAGGAAGGCCGCGCGGACAAGACCAACAATCCGTTGAAGAACGCGCCGCACACGGTGGAGGACCTCGTCGGCGAATGGGATCGTCCCTATAGCCGCGAAAAGGGCTGCTTCCCGCCCGGTGCGTTCCGCATCGACAAATACTGGTCGCCGGTCAACCGCATCGACAATGTCTATGGCGACCGCAACCTCATCTGCACCTGCCCGCCAATGGAGGCTTATGCGGAAGCGGCCGAATAAGGCATCGGTGCGAACCGACATACGAAGGCCCGGAGCGATCCGGGCCTTTTTCGTTATGGCAAGGTTTTCGTTATCTGCCAATCACGCTTCCGCATGGTTGATCCTGGCATAGCCCATGTTAAACAGATGACGCTGCGACATGGGGATGGAGTGGGAATGCGTCTGATTTGTCTGAACGGCTGGGGCGGAAAGCTTCACGATGACCTCGTTCCTTATATTGCCTCATCCGACCCCGATATCTTATGTCTGCAGGAGGTGGTGCACACGCCGGCCGCGACGCCTGATTGGCTGAGCTATCGCGACCAAGGCATCGAACTGCCGCAGCGGGCGAACTTCTTCTGCGATGTCACCGAGGCCTTGCCGGATCATGTGGCAATATTCTGCCCAGCGGCGCAGGGCGACCTCTGGCATGGCGAGACACGATATCCTTCCCAATGGGGGCTCGCGACCTTCGTTCGCAAATCCCTCGCCATTATTGCGCAGGCGCAGGGTTTCGTGCACGGCGTCTTTTCGGCCGACGGATATGGTGATCATCCGCGGTCACGCACGGGCCACGCCATCAGGGTTTTCGACTTCACGAGTGGTCAGCCTGTCGTCATCGCCCATATGCATGGGCTGCGCGACCTCGACGGCAAGCACGATACCGCCGCCCGTCTGGCGCAGGCAAAACGCCTCGTCCAACTTGTGAAAAACATTGCGGAGAATGGCGACAGGATCGTCGTGTGCGGCGACTTTAATGTTCTGCCTGAGAGCGAAACCTTCGCCGTGTTGCAGGAACTGGACCTCACCGAACTTGTCACCACGCGCGGCTTTACCGACACCCGGACCTCCCATTATGCCAAACCGAACCGCTATGCGGATTACATGCTGGTCAATCCGGCTGTGAAGGTCGGTCACTTCGACGTCGTGAGACAGCCGGAAGTCTCGGATCATTGCCCATTGCTGCTTGAATTCAGCTGAAGCGCGGCGGCCGTATGATCGTCACCCGTCAGCGCACCAGCCGGATGTCGCTCGTCACCACCGTCCTGCCGGTTTTGCCGTCCTTGTCGGTAGTGCGCAGCCGCAAGCCGTTATCGCCGACTTTTTCAATGGTCATCGCGGCGACCCGGTCACCATTGATTTCACGGTTCCAGCGGACCGTGAGGTTGATCGCGTTTCCCCGGCGATTCCCCGCCAGCGCCGAAGGGCGGCCGGAAGGGCCGGTATAGGTGCCGCTGTAACGCGCGCCGCTGGCGGCAAGATCGGCGGCGATAGCGCGTTTTACCACGACAAGTCCGCGGCATATGCCGGACATGCGTAAGGCCGTCGCCTGCGCATCGGAGTTGAGCGTGCAATTCACGTTGATCGGCGGCATGCCAATCCGGGTGATGACCGTTCCCTTACCGGTCCATGTACCTTCCAGCGACGACAGAAAGGTGCTTTCGTCTGCGGCTGCAGGCATCGCAGCGAAAAAACCTGCCGTGACGGCGATCATTGCCATGCGAATTGTTTCTCTGTTTTCCATTGGACGATTTCGCCGATTTGGTTTCGTTCGAACGCTAACGCACCATCGCCTCCGGATGTTCCAGCTCTGCCGTTCCGGAGCGCTCAACCCGTCTTAAAAACAAAAAGGAGGCCTTGCGGCCTCCTGTCCTGTTCAATTGCATCGGAAATTCGGCGTCAGCCGACGAAAGCGCGTTCGATCACGAATTCGGCAGGCTTGTTGTTGGCGCCTTCGTTCAGGCCGGCCTTTTCAAGCAGTTCCTTGGTGTCCTTCAGCATCGCCGAGGATCCGCAGATCATGCCGCGATCGATTTCGGGATCGAGCGCCGGAACGCCGAGATCCGCAAACAGCTTGCCGTTCTCGATCAGCGTGGTGATGCGGCCCTTGAAGGGGTAATCTTCGCGGGTGACGGTCGCATAATGCTTCAGCTTGTCGCCGACAATCTCGTTCAGGAATTCGTGGTTACGGATTTCCTCGACCAGATCGAAGCCGTATTTCAGCTCGGCCACGTCACGGCAGGTATGGGTGAGGATGACTTCCTCGAACTTCTCATAGGTCTCCGGGTCACGGATCAGGCTCGCGAAAGGAGCGATGCCGGTGCCGGTGGAGAACATGTAAAGCCGTCTGCCGGGCGTCAGCGCATCCAGAACCAGCGTGCCTGTCGGCTTCTTGCGCATCAGGACGGTATCGCCGGGCTTGATCGCCTGAAGATGCGATGTCAGCGGACCGTTCGGAACCTTGATCGAGAAGAATTCCAGTTCCTCGTCCCAGGCGGGGCTGGCGATGGAATAGGCGCGGTAGATCGGCTTGTCGCCGACCATCAGGCCGATCATGGCGAATTCGCCGGAACGGAAACGGAAGCCGGCCGGGCGCGTCATGCGGAAACGGAACAGGTGGTCGGTATAGTGCTCCACCGATAAAACCGTCTCGGCGTAAACACCGTCAGGTATCTTGATCGCGAAATCTTCCGTCTTGGCTGGCGCGTTCATTTCAGGTTCCGTCCATTCTTATTCGATGCGACATTCTCCGACCGGGCAATTATACCATTTTTGCTCCGGTTTGAAGGCATGAGAATGTCAATACTGCCATGTGCGTAGGAAATATGTATCAAAAACTCATATTTCCACGCAACGTGTCATAGAGACGCACGACGACGCCAGCTATAGGCCTCACCGCCGCTCGCCGGCTTGGCTGTCGGCTGGTAATAAACCGGGATTTCCGGCAGGCGATTTTCGGACAGGCGGCGGATGGCCGTGCCGTTCGTCACCGCAAAGCTGGTGAAGCCGGTGCGCAGCATCAGCGGCACCTGATCGATCAGGACGTCGCCAACCGCCCTCACCTCGCCCGTAAAACCGAGACGGCTGCGCAGCAGCGAGGCGTGGCTGAACCCGCGACCGTCATTGAAGGCCGGGAAGCTTACGGCGACAAGGTCGATACGGTCGAGATAAGGTCCGAGCCGCGTCACATCGTCGGCGGGCGTGATCAGAACACCGAGGCCGATATCGTTGCTTTCGGCGGCACGAACCAGAAAATCGGCAAGCGGCAGTACGGGCTTCTGCTCCGCCGTCGCTTTCACTTCTTCCGTTTCGATCACCCAGGGATCGTTTTCCACGAAGCCGTCGCGGTTCCAGATTTTCGTCATGGCATTCTCCTCAGGCGGCTTCTGCAGCGGAACCGTAGAGCGCATCCTTGAACGGTTGCGGTCCAACGCGGCGATAGGCTTCGAGGAAAATTTCTTCCTTCGAAAGGCGAAGCCCGAGATAGGTGTCGACGATGGTTTCGATGGCGTCGGTGACTTTTTCCGGCTCGAAGCCACGGCCGATGATTTCACCGATCGAGGTATTCTCATCGCCCGATCCGCCAAGCGTAATCTGGTAGAGTTCCGCGCCCTTCTTTTCCACACCCAGCAGGCCGATATGGCCGACATGGTGGTGGCCGCAGGCATTGATGCAGCCGGAAATCTTGATCTTCAGCTCACCGATTTCCGCCTGACGCTCCGGCGATCCGAAGCGGGTGGAAATTTCCTGCGCCACCGGAATGGAGCGCGCATTGGCGAGCGCGCAATAGTCCAGCCCGGGACAGGCAATGATATCGGTGATCAGCCCGGCATTGGCGGTCGCGAGGCCAGCGCCTACCAGCGCGCGATAAACCGGCTCGAGATCGGCCAGCGCCACATGCGGCAGGATGATGTTCTGCTCATGGCTGATGCGGATTTCGTCGAAGGCATATTCTGCGGCGATATCGGCGACGAGTTCCATCTGCTCGTCCGTCGCATCGCCCGGAATGCCGCCAATCGGCTTCAGCGAAATCGTCACCATGCCGTAGTCGGGATGCTTGTGCGGCGCGACGTTCTGCTCGACAAAACGGGCAAAGCCTTCGTCGGCCCGCTTCCAGCGCGCCAGGCTTTCCCAGCCTTCCGGCCGGTCCTTCAGTGCCGGCGGCGCGAAATAAGCGGTGATTGCCGCAATATCGGCATCCGGAAGCTTCAACTCGGTGTTCTTGAGTTCAGCGAACTCGACCTCGACCTGGCGGGCCAGTTCTTCCGCACCGGTCTCATGCACGAGGATCTTGATGCGCGCCTTGTATTTGTTGTCGCGACGGCCGTGCAGGTTATAAACGCGCATGATCGCCGTGGTGTAGGAAAGCAAGTCCTCTTCCGGCAGGAAGTCGCGGATTTTCTTGGCGATCATCGGCGTGCGGCCCTGCCCGCCGCCGACATAGACGGCGAACCCGATCTCACCCTTGTCGTTCTTTTTCAGATGCAGGCCGATATCGTGCACCTGAATGGCGGCACGGTCGCGCTCGGCGCCGGTGACAGCGATCTTGAACTTGCGCGGCAGGAAGGAGAATTCCGGGTGCACGGAAGACCACTGACGCAGGATTTCCGCATAGGGACGCGGATCGGCGACCTCATCGGCGGCCGCACCGGCGAAATGATCGGCGGTAACGTTGCGAATGCAGTTGCCGGACGTCTGAAGCGCGTGCATTTCCACGCTCGCCAATTCGGACAGGATATCCGGCGTATCGGAAAGACGCGGCCAGTTGTACTGGATGTTCTGGCGGGTGGTGAAGTGGCCGTAACCCCGGTCATATTTGCGGGCGATATGGGCCAGCATCCGCATCTGCTTCGAATTCAGCGTGCCGTAAGGAATGGCGACGCGCAGCATATAGGCATGCAGCTGAAGATAGACGCCGTTCATCAGGCGCAGCGGCTTGAACGCATCCTCAGCCAGCTCACCGGACAAGCGGCGCTCAACCTGATCGCGAAACTGTGCCACGCGGCCTTCAACAAATGCGTGATCGAACTCGTCGTAACGGTACATATTCTTCCTCAGACTGCGATGAATGCTGCATCGGCCGGCTTGAAGCCGGTGGCATAGTGCACGGTGGGGCCAGCGGCGCGAATGCGTTCGCGAAGACGCGTCGGCCAAAGCTTGCCGTTCTCCTCTATGACATCGATGACGGCCACATCGACGACCTTGTTGGCGGAGAAATCCCGCTTGCCGATTTCCTCGAACGAGGCGACGGCCTCCGCATGGCGGGCAACGATTGCGCCCTGCAGGTTCTCCGTCCACTCCCCGTTGGCATCGAGCCAGACGGCGATGCCATCGCTCAGGCGGTTGGCGGTCAAAACCTTGTCAGCCATTTACATACTCCCGTTTGAAATCCGCCGGCCGCACTGACGATGCAAGCGCCTCGGACCTGTCAAAATTGGCGCCCGCCACCGCATCGCCGATGATGACCATGACCGGGCCGGTCAGTTCATCGCGATGTTCGAGCTCGGGCAGATCGTTCAGTGTGCCATGCAGCAGGCGGCGATCCGCGCGGCTGGCGTTTTCGATGACGGCGACAGTGGTTTCCACACCCAATCCCGCGTCGATCAGCCGCTTCGCGACCGAAGCAGCAACACTGCGGCCCATATAGACGGCGATGGTGGCGCCGGAAACGGCAAGCCGGGCCCAATCGGGCAGGACATCGCCGGCCAGATCGTGGCCGGTAGTGAAAATCAGCGATGAAGCGACACCGCGCAGCGTCAGCGGCAATTCGAAATCCGCAGCCGCGGCGAAGGCCGACGTGATGCCGGGCACGATCTCATAGGCAATACCGGCTTCGCGCAGCGCCGCCATTTCTTCGCCCGCCCGGCCATAGACCAGCGGATCGCCGGATTTGAGGCGCACGACACGCTTGCCATCTTTGCCGAGGCGCACCAGCAGGCGGTTGATCTCATCCTGCGACTTGCTGTGGCAGCCCTTGCGCTTGCCGACGGAGAGGCGCTCCGCATCGCGGCGGCCCATATCGACAATCGCCTGCGGCACAAGCGCGTCGTAAACGATCACATCGGCTTCCATCAATACGCGCTGCGCGCGCAGCGTCAGCAGATCTTCAGCGCCCGGTCCCGCGCCGACAAGCCAGATACGGCCTTCACTGCGTTCGGGCGATTGCAGCAGGCGGTCGACGGCCTGACGGGCAGAGAGCGTGTCGCCAACGGCGACGGCATCCGCCACGGCACCTGAAAAGAACCGCCGCCAGAAATTGCGCCGCAAGGCGCCCTTCGGCACGTTCTCCTCTGCCGCATCACGATACTGCACGGCAAGGCGCGCAAGCTTGCCAAGCGACGGTGACAGCATCTGATCGATGCGGGCGCGGATCATCTGGGCAAGAACCGGCCCTGCCCCTTCCGTGCCGATAGCCACGGCGACGGGCGCACGGGCGACGAGCGCCGGAGTGAAAAAATCGCAGAATTCCGGCTGATCCACCGCATTGGCGGGAATTTTCGCGGCGCGCGCGACGGTGACGATCTCACGGTCCAGCGCCTCATCACCGGTAGCGGCGAAGACCAGTGTGGCGCCTTCGATCAATTCGCCGGCGAAAGCCGAAGCCCGATGATCGATGCCGTTTTCGCTGATATAACGGGCAAAATCGGCTTCCGGCCGGTCGGCATAGGCAATGATATGCGCGTTGGTATTGGCGAGGAGCCTTACCTTCGCGAAGGCTTCATCGCCATTTCCGAAAACAGCGACCTGCCGCCCCTCGACCCGGAAGAAAGCGGGGAAGGTTGAAAGGCGGTCGCCAGCAGCGGAAAAATCATGTTCGTTGTGCATTGGACATATATCCCGCATTGCGGTGCAAGATTGAAGAAACAGAAATTCAAGCCTTTCCGGCACCTGGATTTTTATTTCTCGAAGACCCCGGTTTTGGAGGAAAACAAACCGGCGATGCTTTTACACGCCCGCGGAAGCCCTGAGAATCCCCTCGCAATCCCTTGACAAAGCGGGTCCTCGCGCCGAACAAGGAGCGACCATCGACTGTCGATTTCCCCATGCGAAGACCGCTTTTTCTTAAAGCGGCACGAAGGACCAGACCCTTGACCAGCTCCACCCTCGCCGCCCGCCTTCTCGATGTCATCGAACACGATATTCTGCCCTTGACGGCACGTGGTGTCAGCCTTGGCAACAAGGTTTTCGGTGCGGCGATCCTGCGCAAATCGGACCTGTCGTTGGTGGCCGCCGAGACCAATAACGAGCTGGAAAATCCGCTCTGGCATGGCGAAGTGCACACGCTGAAGCGGTTTTACGAGCTGGGCGAAAAGCCGAACACGAAGGAGCTGATTTTTCTCTCCACCCACGAACCCTGCACCATGTGCATGTCCGCCATCACCTGGGCCGGCTTCGATAATTTCTACTCCTTCTTCAGCCACGAGGATTCCCGCGACGCTTTCGCGATCCCTCACGACCTGAAAATCCTCAAGGAAGTTTTCGGGCTGGAACCGGGCGGTTATCGCCGCAACAATGCCTTCTGGAATTCGTATTTCATCGCCGATCTGGTGGAGGGTGAAGACGATCCGCTGAAGACCACGTTGAAGGCGCAGACGGCACGCATCAAGGCCGCCTATGACGATCTTTCCACCAGCTACCAGTCGTCCAAGAGCGGCAACGACATTCCATTGAACTAGAGCATTTCCGCAGGACGTGCGTGGCGGTTTTCCGTCCGGGCGATGCGCAGAAACAAAGAACGAAGGTTTGAGACACTATGGAAGCCTCGAAGGATATTTCCCGCCTGATCGAGATCATGGAAGCGCTGCGGCAGCCGGAAACCGGTTGCCCTTGGGATGTCGTGCAGACTTTCGAGACGATCAAGCCCTATACCATTGAAGAGGCTTATGAAGTCGCCGACGCCATCGAGCGCAAGGATATGGACGATCTTTGCGAGGAGCTGGGCGACCTTCTGCTACAGGTGGTTTTCCATGCCCGCATTGCCGAAGAGATGGGCGAATTCGCCTTTGGCGACGTGGTGCACGCCGTGACCTCAAAGATGATCCGACGGCATCCCCATGTCTTCGCCGTATCCGACGCCGACACGCCGGACGGCGTCAAACTGCAATGGGACCGTATCAAGGCGGAAGAAAAACGCGAGCGTGCGGAGCGACGCGCGCGACGCGGCATCACCGAGGATTTCAAGGCAGGCTTTCTGGGCGGCGTACAGCGCAGCCAGCCGGCGCTGACCGAGGCCCTGAAGCTACAGGAACAGGCAGCGCGTGCCGGTTTCGACTGGTCGAACCCCGCTCCCATTCTCGACAAGATCGAGGAGGAAATCGCCGAACTGCGCGAGGCGCTGGCGGAAGAAAAACCGGAAAAGGTCTCGGACGAACTCGGCGATCTCATTTTTGCCCTCGTCAATATCGGCAGGCATGTCAAAGCCGATCCGGAAGATGCGCTGCGCGGTACGAATACGAAATTCCGCAGGCGTTTCAATCACATCGAAACGTCACTCACCCAAAATGGCGAAACGCTGGAAGAAGCGAGCCTCGAGAGAATGGAAGATCTCTGGCAGGCGGCGAAACGCATCGAACGTTCGCTTGATACGGTTTCGTCCTGATCGCGGAAATGCGGTGAGTCCGGTAAGGCACAGCACTTCCATTATGACTGCCGAATGCATCTGGCAGCAGCGCTGCATCCGCAACCGTCACACCGGATTTAGTCCGGGGTCCAACACGATCAAGTCTTTGATCGCAAAAGACTCTTCTCACGGCGCAGACGCGCCGTGGCTGGATTCCGGCTCAAGGCCGGAATGACGGAGAGAGTTTAGAACAATGCAAGGAGCGCTCAGCGCTCCCAGTCTTCCCGCTCGCGAACCGTCGCTTTTCCAAGCTTCCGTTCCAGTTCGGCCGCTTGCGCTTCCGACAGGCGCACATCGAGCGCAACCGATCCGTCCTCATGATCTTCACGGCTGTCGACGATGGAATTGCTGTAGACCCAGGAGATCAGCGGCAATTGTTCGATGGAGAGGACAACGGTCGTTTCCGTCAGAACACCGGAAAGACGCTTTGAAATCTCGTCCATCAGGGCATCGACGCCCTCGCCCGTGATGGCCGAAACGGCGCGGATATCCGAACGACCCTCGGCACGCTGCATGATCGCGTCATGCGCTTCCGGCTCGAGACGGTCAACCTTGTTCCAGACCTCGATGATGCGCTTTTCCGCTTCCTTCTCGTCAATGCCGAGATCACCGAGAATACGCAGCACATCCGCAGACTGGGCGGCATTGTCCGGATCGGACATATCGCGCACATGCAGAACGAGATCGGCTTCCAGCACCTCTTCGAGAGTGGCGCGGAAAGCGGCGACCAGATGCGTCGGAAGATCGGAAATGAAACCGACCGTATCGGACAGGATGACGGTGCGGCCATGCGGCAGCTTCATGCGGCGCAAGGTCGGGTCGAGCGTAGCGAACAGCATATCCTCCGCCAGAACGCCGGCGCCGGTGATGCGGTTGAACAGCGTGGATTTGCCAGCATTGGTGTAACCGACCAGCGCGACGATCGGATGCGGCACCTTGCGGCGCTTGGCGCGGTGTAGCTGGCGCGTGCGCACCACCTGTTCCAGCTCGCGCTCCAGCTTCACGATGCGTTCCTGCAAAAGCCGGCGGTCGGCTTCGATCTGGGTTTCACCCGGGCCGCCCATGAAGCCCGCACCGCCGCGCTGGCGTTCAAGGTGGGTCCAGCTTCGGACGAGGCGGCCTTTCTGGTAGTTCAGATGCGCAAGATCGACCTGCAGCGTGCCTTCCTTTGTGGAGGCGCGGCGACCGAAGATTTCAAGGATCAGGCCCGTGCGGTCGATGACCTTGCAATTCCACTGCTTTTCGAGATTGCGCTGCTGCACCGGGGTCAGCGGATGATCGACGATCACCAGGCCGGAATCGGTCTCGTCGAGAAGATGGCCGATTTCTTCGATCTTGCCGGTTCCGAACAGCGTGGCGGGGCGCGGCTGGTTCACCGAAACGATGAGACCCTGCGTCACTTCCAGATCGATGGCGAGCGCCAGTCCTTTTGCTTCCTCAAGCTTGGCTTCGACCGAACGGCCGGGGGCAGCCGGGCCGGCAGCCGCATCGCGCGTTTCGCGCTGCTTGAGGACCGGCACGAGGACAACCGCACGCATGTCGTCGCGGCGCTTTTCCTGCTCCGGAATAATCGATTCGTTCGAGGTGTCGCGCGTTGAAATGGGTTCAGCCTTGTCCAGAAAGAGGATTGCGGCCGACCGCATCCGCGCGGGCGGCCATGGGGATTAACCTGACGGCACGGGAAATGTTCCCGGTCCGGGTCAGTCTATGTCGAATATCCGTCGAGGGAGCCCGATCAGGCAGCGCCTTCTTCGCTTTCGAACATCTGCATCGGCTGGCCGGGCATGATGGTGGAGATCGCATGCTTGTAGACAAGCTGCGAATGACCGTCACGGCGCAGAAGCACGCAGAAATTGTCGAAGGAGGTGACAACGCCCGTCAGCTTGACGCCGTTGATCAGAAAAATCGTGAGCGAAATCTTTTGCTTACGAACGGTATTGAGGAAGAGATCCTGAAGGTTTTGAGAACGTTCCGCCATGGCGCCGCTTCTTTCTTTTTTGCCGGCAGGGATACCGGAAAATAATCAATCAATAATAAGCCGGCCGAGTCTTGTCCCCCGCTTGGCCGACCTCAAACTCTGGTATCAAATCGTGTTCCGTTCCGCAACGGTCAAAACAGCCGAATGAGTACGAGTATTGACCCACATTTTCAATTCGGGACAGTCAAAAATATTGTATCGAAACACGGAAAAGTTGTTCCACGTCGCGCACGGCATCGGCGGATGCAAACAGCACGACCCGGTCCTTCGCCTTGATTTTCGTGCTGCCATCCGGGCGGATCACCACGCCGTCGCGATAGATCGCCCCGATGCGCACACCCTCCGGCATATCGATGTCGCGGAAGGACTGGCCGACCAGCGGCGACGTCTCCAGCGCTTCCGCCTCGATCACCTCCGCCGAGCCGCGCTGGACAGCATAGACTGAGCGGATGCGGCCCTTGCGCACGTGCTGAAGCACGCGGGAGATCGTCACGGCCCGGGGGTTGATATAGGCATCGAGCCCCAGAGAGCGGGCGACGTCGTGGAACGACGTACTGTTCAAAAGCGCCAGATTCGATTTGCAGCCGAGCTGCTTGGCAATCACCGCCGCCAGAATATTGGTCTGATCGTTATTGGTGAGCGTCACGATAAGATCGGCATCCTGAATATCCGCCTGCATCAGGATTTTCTGGTCGAGCGCCGAGCCGTGCATGACGATGGTATTGCTGAGCTGTTCTGATGCGGCAACCGCCCTGTCGCGGTCAGCCTCGATGATCTTCACCCGCGTTTTCGGCTGCAGTTCCTCGATCTTGCGGGCGACGAAGTGGCCGATATTGCCGGCGCCGGCAATCACGATGCGCTGCGCCTCCTGCTCTTCATGGCCAAAAAGGCTTAAGGTGCGGCGGGCATGCTGGCGCTGGCAGATGACATAGGCAAGGTCGCCCACCCGCAACTGTTCCGAAGAATGCGCTACCTTGAGGATACCATCCCGATACACCCCCACCACCGTGGCGATGAGGTCTGGAAAGAGGCTGGAGAGCTGCTGCAGCGGTGTGTTGATGACCGGGCAATCCTCCATGCATTCGATGGCCAGCATGTAGATCGTGTCGTCGGCGAAACGCACCACATCCGTTGCGCCTGGAAAGGCGATGCGCCGGAGCACCATCTTGCCGACTTCGACTTCAGGCGAAATCGTCACGTCGATGGACATGTTCTCGCGGCTGAAGAGATCGGCATATTCCGGCTTCAGATAGCTCTGGTCGCGAATGCGGGCAATCTTGGTCGGCACGCTGAAGAGCGCATGCGCCACCTCACAGGCGACGATATTGATCTCGTCATGCAAGGTCACGGCGATGATCATGTCGGCCTGGTCGGCGCCGGCCTTGGCCAGCATGTCGGGATGGGCGCCATGGCCGACATAACCGCGCACATCCAGCGTCTCGGTAATGGCGGTGATGAGCGGCGCGGCCGTATCGATCACCGATACTTCATTATCTTCCCGCGACAATTGTTCGGCGATGCCGTAACCCACCTGCCCTGCGCCGCAAATGATGACTTTCATGCTGTCTCTCTGACGGAATAATCGGTTACGGCGAAGCGCCTTCTTTCCTTATACGCCGAGAGATTTCAGTTTGCGATGCAGTGCAGACCGTTCCATGCCGACAAATTCCGCCGTTCGCGAAATATTGCCGCCGAAACGGTTGATCTGCGCCATGAGATAGTCGCGCTCGAACATTTCGCGGGCTTCGCGCAGCGGCAGGGTCATGATGTGCTGATCGCCCTGCGCCGAAATCTTCGGCAGCATGTCGCCAATATCCGACGGCAGCATGTCGGCCGAGATCGGCGCTTCGCCGCCCTCGGGACGGGCGAGAATCATCAGCCGCTCGATATTGTTGCGCAGCTGGCGGATATTGCCCGGCCAGTCATGCGTCTGGAGAACGGCCATGGCGTCGTCACCGATCTTGCGCGGACGGATGCCGGCCTGCTCGGAAATCTGGCGCATGAACATATCGACGAGGAACGGAATATCCTCGCGCCGTTCGGAGAGCGCCGGCACCTTAACCGGCACCACGGCGAGGCGATGATAGAGATCTTCGCGGAACTGGCCTTCGGCGATCAGGCTTTCGAGGTGATGGGCGGTCGAGGAAATGATGCGCACATCCACCTTCACCCGCTTGCCGCCACCGACGCGCTCGAACTGCTGATCGACCAGCACGCGCAGGATCTTGTTCTGCGTCTCGCGCGGCATTTCGCCGACTTCATCGAGATAAAGCACGCCGCGATGGGCTTCTTCCAGAGCGCCCACCTTGCGCGGCTGCCCAGGCAGGCCCTCCGTGCCGAACAGCGCGATTTCCATGCGGTCCGGCGTGATCGTCGCGGCATTGAGCGCCACGAAGGGTCCGCTCGCACGCGAGGACTTCTTGTGCACCATGCGCGCCACAAGTTCCTTGCCTGAACCGGAGGGGCCGAGGATCATGATGCGGCTGTTGGTGGGTGCAACCCGGTCGATGGTCTGGCGAAGCTGCGACACCGCAAGCGATGCGCCGACGAGTTCAACCGCGTCACCGGTACGCTTCTTGAGTTCCTGAACCTCGCGCTTCAGCTTGGAGTTTTCCAGCGCCCGCTCAGCGATTAGAATGAGACGGTCGGCCTTGAACGGCTTCTCGATAAAGTCGAAAGCGCCGCGCTTGATGGCGTTGACGGCGGTTTCGATATTACCGTGACCGGAAATCATGACGACTGGAATTTCGGGGTGGCGGCTCTTGATTTCGTCGAGCAGCGCCAGACCGTCGAGCTTCGAACCCTGCATCCAGATGTCGAGAAAGATCAGACGCGGCACGCGCTCCGAAATGGCGGCCAGCGCGCTGTCGCTGTCGAACGCCATGCGGGTCTCGTGGCCCTCGTCGGAAAGAATGCCCGCTACGATTTCGCGAATGTCCGCCTCGTCATCCACGACCAGAATATCAGACGCCATATGCTGCTTCCTTGTTATTTTCGCCGCCGACCGCCTCGATATAGGGCAGCAGCACTCTGATCATGGCGCCGTGGCCGTGATCGAACTCCGGCGGGGCATCGTGGAGTTCCAGATACCCGCCATGCTCTTCAATGATTTTCTTGACGATGGCGAGACCGAGGCCCGTGCCCTTGTCCCGCATCGTCATATAGGGTTCGAGAATGCGGTGACGGTTCTCGACGGGCAGGCCGCGGCCATTGTCGATGATGTCAGCCACAAAACGGGAATTGCTCTCGTCGAAGGAGGCACGCACCAGGATTTTGCCCGGCCGCTTTTCGCCTTCCACCGCCTCGATGGCTTCCGTCGCGTTCTTGATGAGATTGCCGAAGGCCTGACCCAGCATGCGGGCATCGAACATGCCCTCCAGCGGGATATCGCCCAGTTCGGTTGAGAATTTCGTATCGGCGGCGCTGATTTCGCGCAGGAACGCCGCGTCCTTCAAGATCGCCCGCAGGTCCGACTTTTCCTTCGTCGGCTTCGGCATGCGCGCAAAAGCGGAGAATTCATCCACCATCCGGCCGATATCGCCGACCTGCCGGACGATGGTGTCCGTACACTGGTCGAAGACGGCGCGGTCGCTCTCGTCGATCTGCTTGCCGAAACGACGCTTTATACGCTCGGCGGAAAGCTGGATCGGCGTCAACGGATTCTTGATTTCATGCGCGATACGGCGCGCCACATCCGACCATGCCGTCGAACGCTGGGCGATGACGAGATCGGTGATGTCGTCAAGGGTGATAACGTAGCTGTCACGGCTGTCGCGGGCGTCCTCACGGGTCACCTGCACATTCAGCGTTCGTTCCTTGCCGCGCCGCATGATGTTGATCTGCTTGCGGAAGTTGCCGCGCGACCAGGTATTGGCCTCGTTGACGACCTGTTCGATTTCGGGCGCGATCTCCGACAGTTGCGCGCCGATAAGCTGCTCGGAGGTCTGCGCCAGGAATTCTTCGCCCGACGGATTGACGATGGTGATCCTGCGGTTCTCATCGACACCGATGACGGCGGCGGTAACGCCTGACAGCACGGCCTCGATGAAGCGGCGGCGGTCGTCGATATCGTCCTTGGCCTCGATGATCTGTTCCTGCTGACTGCGCAGTTCCGAGACCATCTTGTTGAAGGTGCGCGACAGTCGCCCGACGTCGCCATCGACCGCGCGGACGGGAACCAGCACATGCATGTTGCCGGTGGCGACACTGTCTGCAGCACTGATGAGGAGACGGATCGGCCGCACGATACGGTCGGCCACCGCAATCGCCGTCCAGATGGCGGCGAGAAGCACGATCAGCGCGAAACCGAGATAGAGGATCGCAAAGGCGATCTGCAGCGGCGCGCGGCCTGCCTCCATCGCCTTGTATTCGGCACGGTTCTCCTCCATCAGCCGCATCGCGCTCATCACCTTGGGATCGACGGCGCGCACCGTGTAAAGGAAGGTGCCGCTGATGCCTTCGAGCTTGATAATGGCGCCGACGAGGTTGGTGATACCGGGCGGTATCAGCGTCGGCTGGCCGGCGGCCGCCTTTTCAAGCGCGTCATGCGGGATGGCGGGAAGCGGTTTTTCCGTCTTGATGTCGGCCTGAGCAACGGCGTCGCCGTCCTCCTGCACCAGAAACGCGCCGAGAAGGCCGCGCCCCTTGGCCTGACGGGTCATCAGATCGACGAAGCCGGTACGATCCAGATAAAAAAGCGCACGGTTGCGGTCGAGGTCGGTTGCCATCGACAGGGTCTGACCCTGAAGATAACCGGCATTCTCCATCATATAGGCCTGGGCGATATTGCTCGATGAATCGACGATCGACTGCGTGCGCAGCGAAAACCAGCGGTCGAGGCCTACATTCAGCGTCAGACTGGCGAAGATGGCGACGAGCACTGCGGGCGTAATCGCAACGATGGAGAAAAGCACGACGATGCGCACATGCAGACGCGCAGCCGCCCTGCCCTTTTTACGCGCTTTCAGCAGCCGGTTGATTTCGCGTCCGATGAGGAAGATCAGGCCGATCACGAAGATCGAATTGATGACGACGGAGGCGATGACGACGTTCGATGTCGGCGCGATTGGCGTGACACCCAGAAGTACGAACAGGGTGAGGATGGCGCAAACGAGAGCGACGCCGGCGAGCACCAGCCCCGGTAAAGCGAAAGACATCCTGCGATCGGCAACCACCATGCCCGCTGCTTCATCGGCAACGGCGTTTTCGGCGGCGGGTTTCCGCATGCACTACTCCCAATCGCTGGCCAGCCAGCACCACATTTCTGAAGTCAGGCGAGACGCGCCTCAGACCGGCGAATCTCTTTCCTTCCTAGTGTTTTTCAAGCAACACAATGTGGCGAAAGTGCAACGACAAATGCGACCTTGTCAACATTCTCAGGTTGGGCGGGAGCTGCGATAAACGGAAACGCCAAGCTCGCGGATTTTCTTGCGCAGCGTATTGCGGTTCAGGCCGAGAAGATCGGCGGCCTTGATCTGGTTGCCGCGCGTCGCAGTCAGAGCCGCGAGAATCAGCGGATATTCGAGTTCGCGCAGAACGCGGTCGTAAAGGCCGGGCGGCGGCAGGCCATCGCCGAAACTGGCGAAATAATCCCGCATATTTTCCTCGACCGCCTGCGAAATCGTGAGCGAACCGGTGCGAACCGCCATCTTGTCGAGCGGGCTGTCGGGAACATCCGATTGCAGCTCCTGCTCGATGATCTCGCGGGTGATGACTTCCTGCGGGTAAAGCGCCATCAGGCGGCGGATCAGGTTTTCCAGCTCGCGCACGTTGCCCGGCCAGGCATAGGCCTTCATGACCTCCAGCGCCTCGCTCTCGAAACGCTTGCCTTCCAGACCTTCCTTTTCGCCCTGCTGGATGAAATGGCGCACCAGATCGGGAATATCCTCGGCGCGGTCGCGCAGCGGCGGCAGCCGCAGCGGCACGACGTTCAGGCGGTAATAAAGGTCTTCGCGGAAGAGGCCCTGATTGATCGACTGCTTCAGGTCCTTGTTGGTGGCGGCGACGATGCGGACATCCGTGCGGATCGGCGTGCGACCGCCCACCGTGGTATATTCGCCCTGCTGCAACACGCGCAGCAGCCGCGTCTGGGCGTCCATCGGCATATCGCCGATTTCATCGAGGAAGAGTGTGCCGCCCTCGGCCTGTTCGAAACGGCCGGTGGAGCGGTTCTGCGCGCCGGTGAAGGCACCCTTCTCATGGCCGAAGAGTTCGGATTCGATCAGGTCCCGCGGGATAGCGGCCATGTTGATGGCGACGAAGGGACCGTTGCGGCGCTTGCCGTAGTCATGCAGCGCGCGCGCCACCAGTTCCTTGCCGGTGCCGGATTCGCCTGTAATCATCAGCGTCAGGTCTGTCTGCATCAGGCGGGCGAGAACGCGGTAGATTTCCTGCATCGCGGCAGAGCGGCCAACGAGCGGCATGCCGTCCTGCATGTCGTCATCGAGCTTCGCCGGCTTGCGCTTCGGTTCCGACAGGGCGCGGCCGATGATGGCGATCAGTTCTGTCAGGTCGAAGGGCTTCGGCAGGTAATCGTAAGCGCCTTTTTCCGAGGCCTTGATGGCCGTCATGAAGGTGTTCTGCGCACTCATGACCAGAACCGGCAGGTCCGGGCGTGCCTTTTTGATGCGCGGCAGCAGGTCAAACGCGTTTTCATCCGGCATCACGACATCGGTTACGACAAGATCGCCCTCACCCGCCGAAACCCAGCGCCAGAGCGTGGCGGCATTGGAGGTGATGCGCACGTCGTAACCGGCGCGGCTCAGCGCCTGGTTCAGCACCGTGCGGATTGCGGCATCATCATCGGCGACGAGGATCGTAGCTGTCATTGGTCATTTCCTGTCGTGTTCGGCAAAGAGCGGTCGTCGAGCGCCACTTCCGGCGAGACGGGCATCAATACGCGGAAAGTCGTGCGGTGGTTCTGGCTGTCGCATTCGACAATGCCGCCATGGGCGCCGATCAGCTTGGCGACAAGCGCCAGCCCGAGGCCCGAACCATTCGTCTTAGTGGTGATGAAGGGATCGAAAAGATGCGGCAAAAGATCGGCCGGAACGCCCGGGCCATTGTCATGCACGCAGAATTCGAGCGGCAGCGAGATGCGCTCGCGGCTGCCGGCGACCGAAAGCCGCATGCCGGGGCGATAGGCGGTTGTGAGGACGATCTCGCCATCCGGCTGGTTGCCCACGGCTTCCGCCGCATTCTTCACCAGATTGAGAAAAACCTGCACCAGCTGGTCGCGATTGGCATAAACAGGCGGCAGCGACGGGTCGTAGTTCTCAGAAATCTTGATATTGCGGGCAAAGCCGGCCTTGGCGATGGCCTTCACATGATCGAGCACGGAATGGATGTTGACCGGCACGCGATCCACCGGCCGCTCGTCGGAAAACACTTCCATACGGTCGACCAGCGAGACGATGCGGTCGGTCTCGTCGCAGATCAGCCGCGTCAGCGCCCGGTCTTCATCGGCAACCGATGTCTCAAGCAGCTGGGCAGCGCCGCGAATGCCGGACAGCGGGTTCTTGATTTCATGCGCGAGCATGGAGGCAAGGCCGGTAACGGAGCGCGCTGCCGCCCGGTGGGTCAATTGCCGGTCGATCTTATCGGCCATCGACCTTTCCTGGAAGACGACGACCACCGATCCCGGTTCGCTGACAACGGGCGCGACATAAAGATCGACCAGTTTGTCCTGGCCAAGACGCGGCGAACTCAGATCGACGCGATATTCGTTGACCGGCGCGCGGCGCTCCCGCACCTGATCGATCAGTGCGAGCAACGGGCTGCCGAAGGGAATGAAGGTGGAAACGCGGTAGCGCGCGAGATGGGAGGCGCTCGCCCCGAAAAAGGCTTCGGCTTCCCAGTTGGCGAAGGCGATGAAACCTTCGGCATCCACCAGAATAACAGGGTTCTGCACCGCGTTCAGAACCGCCATGGCAAGCGGGTTTCCATCTGCCGGGCTGTGTTTGTCAGCGCTCATGCGGCCTTCCTTGCGGCGTCTTCGCCCGCATTTTCGCTAAGGGCGGAGCGCAGCAAATCCGCCACTTCCGCCGTGTCACGCGATGTCATGATTTCAGCCTTGTCAGTCGTGGCGATCTCTGGCGCGAAACGGTCGAGATACCAGCCGAGATGTTTGCGGGCATGCCGGAGACCGGCTTCCCTTCCATAAAATTCCAGCATCATCTCGTAATGTTCGATGGCGATGGCAGGAATATCGTCGCGGTGCGGCGCTGAATGTCCGGCAAGCACAGCCGGCAGCCAGGGCTGCCCCTGCGCGCCGCGACCGACCATGACGGCATCCGCACCCGAACGGCGCAGGATTTCGCGCGCATCCCCGGCTGTTTCCACGTCGCCATTGGCGATCAGCGGCACGGAAATCACCTCACGCACGGCGCGGATGGCATCCCAGTCCGCCCGTCCCTCGTAAAACTGCATGCGGGTGCGGCCGTGAACGGTGATGAGCTGAACGCCTGCGGCTTCGGCACGGCGGGCGATCTCCGGCGCATTGATGGTGTTCTCGTCCCAGCCGAGCCGCATCTTCAGCGTCACCGGTACGTCGACTGCATTGACCGTCGCCTCGATGAGCGAGAGTGCATGATCGGGATCGCGCATCAAAGCCGAGCCGGAATAACCGCCCGTCACCTTCTTGGCAGGACAACCCATATTGATATCGATGATGCCGGCGCCATTATCGGCCGCGATCTTCGCTGCCTCGGCCATGAAATGCGCCTCGCGTCCTGCGAGCTGCACCATATGCGGAACCATGCCGGCATTTTTCAGCCGCGCCCAGGATTCGCCGCGATTGGCGACGAGCTCACGGCTTGCCACCATTTCCGTGACAACAAGGCCCGCGCCATAACGCCAGGCAAGCTGCCGGAACGGCAGATCCGTCACGCCCGACATGGGCGCCAGCACGGCACGATTACGGATCGTGACTGAGCCGATGCTGAACGGTTCTGACAACTCCGGAAGATGCAATTGATGATCTTTCATGCAGAAGGGTTATTTGCATTATTTTTAGACAGTGTTTGTGCAGTTGCCAAGCACTTTTAGAGGGTTGCACCTTTTATTTGCTGGGCGACTGCCTGCCTGTTTTGCTGTCGGCAGCAATTTGTGCAGGTTCGAACACGCAATGGTGGCTGATCCTGCAACATGCAGGGGCGAATGCGCGTCTTATCGGGCTGGCCATCCGGGTTTTGAAACGCTAGAGCAGGACTGTCAACCGCTAAGGGTTGCGCGCAAAGCATAAGACCAATGCAGGAAAGTACTATGAAACTCGGCATCGTCATCGTCGCCGCCGGACGCGGAGAAAGAGCGGGCTCTCCCGAGGAAGGGCCGAAACAATATCGCCCTATCGGAGGCAGGGCCGTGATCGAGCATACATTGTCGACCTTCCTCGACTGGGATCATGCCTCCCCCATCGTGATCGTCAGTCATGCCGACGATGCAGCACTGCTGTCGCCAATCCTCGAGCGGCTTGATGCCGGCGAGCGGATCGTTACCGTCACGGGCGGTGCGACACGCCAGCAATCGGTGCTTGCCGGGCTGGAAGCGCTCGCCTCGGACGAGCTGACGCATGTGATGATCCATGATGCCGTGCGGCCTTTCGTTCCCGTGGATATGCTGGAACGGATCGTCGCCCTGCACCGGGCCGGCGCCAGCGGCGTTCTGCCTGCCCTCTCCGTCACCGACACACTGAAACGCGGTTCGGATGGTCGCGTCGTGGAGACGGTTTCCCGGCAGGGGCTTTATGCCGCGCAGACACCGCAGAGTTTCGGCTACGGCGATATTCTCGCCGCGCACCGCGCCGCTGCCGCCTCCGGAAAGTCCGATTTTACCGATGATGCTTCGATTGCCGAATGGGCGGGACTGACGGTGACGCTGACCGAGGGTTCGGTCGACAATGTAAAACTCACTCTCAAGCGGGATATCGCCATGGCCGATGAAAAGCTCTCCCACGGATTGCCCGACGTGCGCACCGGCAATGGTTACGACGTGCACCAGCTGGAAGCAGGCGACGGTGTGACGCTGTGCGGCGTCTTCATCGAACACGACCAGAAACTCAAAGGTCATTCGGATGCGGATGTGGCTTTGCATGCGCTGACGGATGCGCTGCTCGCCACCTGTGGTGCTGGCGATATCGGCGATCACTTCCCGCCGTCCGATCCGCAATGGAAGGGTGCCGCCTCGCGCATCTTCCTCGAACATGCGGCCAAAGTGGTGCGCGACAATGGTGGCACGATCATGAATGCCGATGTCTCGCTGATTGCGGAAGCACCGCGCATCGGCCCGCACCGGCAGGCCATGCGCGAAGCACTCTCGGACATGCTGGGCATCGCGCTGGAGCGCTGCTCGGTCAAGGCGACGACCAATGAGACCATCGGTTTCGTCGGCCGCCGGGAAGGCATCGCTGCAATTGCCACTGCTACCGTTGTCTACAGGGGCAGACCTTTATGAGCCTTTTTCCCGCCGACATAGAAGAGCTGGCGCGGCGGATCATTGCCGATTTCACCGCGCATGGTTTCATGGTCTCGACCGCGGAAAGCTGCACGGGCGGCCTGATCGCCGGTGCTCTGACGGAGATTGCCGGCTCCTCCGCTGTCGTTGACCGTGGTTTTGTCACCTATACCAATGAAGCCAAGATGGACATGCTGGGCGTTGGCGCCGAAACACTGGCGAATTTCGGCGCGGTATCTCGACAGACAGCGCTGCAGATGGCGCATGGCGCCCTCTTCCGTTCCCGCGCGGATTTCGCGGTGGCGGTAACCGGTATTGCCGGTCCGGGTGGCGGTTCCGCCGACAAGCCGGTTGGGCTGGTGCATCTGGCCGCCCATGCGCGCGGCGGTAAAATCCTGCATCGGGAAATGCGTTATGGCGAGATCGGCCGCACAGAAATCCGGCTTGCGACGGTGAGGACTGCGCTTGAGATGCTGATTGCCCTCAATCAGAACGGGTCTGTATAGATTTTATCGGCACGCGTTTCGAAGGCTTCCGCGAACATGCGGAAGGCCCGGTCGAACATTGACCCCATCACCGCGCCGAGCAGGCGGTTCTTGAACTCATAATCGATGAAGAAATGGATGGCCGATCCGCCCTCGTCCGAGGCCTCGAAACGCCAGCGATTGTCGAGATATTTGAACGGTCCGTCGATATATTTCACGTCGATGGCACGTTCAGCCGGATTCAGCAGCACCTGCGTGGTGAAGGTTTCGCGAATGGCCTTGTAGCCCACCGTCATATCCGCCACCAGCAGTACCTTGCCATCGCGCTCCTTGCGCGAACGCACGGTGAGCGCCTCGCAAAGGGGCAGAAACTGCGGATATTTCTCCACATCGGCGACGAGGTCGTACATGCGGTCGGGCGAGTGTTTGACGTGGCGATGCGTTTCGAACTGTGGCATGAGCGGCAGTTAATCCTCGATACGCAGAAGATCAAGAAGGCGGCGAAACTGTTTTCGGCTTTTCAGCTGGAATACCGGCACATCAGGACCATAAAGCGCGAAATTCTGCTCGAAGATGGGCGTATGGCGCCGCTCGAAATTCCAGATATAGCGCAGGAATTCGATGTCTATTCTTTCGGGGCACCCCTCCGCCATTTCCGGGCGGGCCCTGCCATAACCCTTGATTGCCCGGCTGACAGCACCCCACAGGCAGAGCCAGCGCGGCATGCGCACCCACAAAACGATGTGGGATCGCGGCAGCCGTATATCGAAAGACGACGGATTGCTGCCGTCCATCAGCCAGCGCTCCTCGGTGATGATGGTGGCTATCCTCTCTCGCTGCTCGTCGCGCGGGCGCACCTGCCAGCCAGGCAGCCAGAAAACATCGCGATCCATGGAGATGTAGCGAAGTCCGAAATTGCGCGCGAGCTTCTGCGAAAGCGTCGACTTGCCGCCGCCGGAGCAGCCCACGACCATGATTCGCTGCGCCCCGGCGATGATCGCAGCAGCATCTTCCACCCTGTGAAGATAGTTTGGCATTTCAGAAACCTCATCTGACTGCTGGATTTTTCTGCCATCGCCCCGCAGCGATATCTTCGCCGCGCATGACAGTTACGGAAAATTGACTATTGTAACCCCGTCGCAGGGATTGCTATTTATTTGCGACTAATATTACACCCATTGGATGCAACGGCGCTGGAAGCTCCCGATTTCACCCAGCGTATTCATCCTTGGGTTCAGACCCGACATATAACCGCTTTGAGCCACTGAGTGAGCCGATGGACGATTTTTCCAACATCATCAACCTTCTCGAATCCGCCAAGCAACTCGCATCGATGAATGGCATGCCGGTGCTTGCCTATCTCATCGACGTCGCGAAATGCGAGGCGAGAGAGAACAAGCCGGTTCTGCGCAAGCGCAAACGCGGCGAATCGACCGCCAAGGAAGACTGTTAATTGCCGGCGCAGAGCCGACCGATAAAGCCGACTGGCCCAATCTTCAAGACGATGTCATAATCAAACAATGAAACTGGCCGCTTTTTCGAGGCGGCCATTTCTTTGCACAATGGAAACGACAGCGTCATGACAGCCGCATCCGCCGATATCAGAACCTACAGGGAAGAAAGACCGAAGGAACGGCATGGCTTCGTCCAGATCGTTCTTCCTGTCTCCGGGCGTCTGCTGATCGATGTGGCCGGACGGCAGGACGAATTGTCGACCGGACGCGGCGTGTTCATCCATCGCGACACGCCGCACACCCAGGAAGCGACGGCAAGCAACCACTCGCTGGTGGTCGATATCGACGAAGGCGCCCTTCCCGAACAAACGCTCGAGAAATTCGGTCGCTCGCCGTTTCTCGACATAGCGCAGGATATACGGCAATTGATCGCCTATATGCGCGGCGTCATCACAACAGATGGGCGACGCGACGATATTGCCGGCCTGTGGGCGCCGCTCCTGGTCGACAGCCTTGCCAATGAGAAAGCCGACATCCGCCACCGCCTGCACAGGCTCGTTGCACTTATCAGGGCGGAGCCGTTCTTCCCCTGGACCATCGAGATGCTCGCCTCCTGCGTGACGATCAGCGACAGCCGCCTGCATGCGCTGTTTCTCGAAGAATTCGGCCTCCCGCCTCACCGCTGGCTGGCCGGGCTGCGCATGGACAAGGTCTGCGCATTGCTCAGCAATTCCACCCTCCCTATTGCCGAGATCGCCTTGCGGGCCGGTTTTTCCGACCAGACTGCACTGACGCGTGCCATGCGCAATGCAGTGGGTGAAACGCCCGCAGCCTACCGTCGGACCTACGGGATTCATTAAAACCGCCAGCACATCCGGTCAGGAGTTTTTGTCAAGACAGCCGCGGAGGGCTGTGGCACATCGCAGGCAAATACGAATGCGGATGTGACATGACATGAACAGAACAGGTCTCGGTGTTTTTTACGGCATGCTGGCGGGTGCGCTCTGGGGTGGGATTTTTCTCGCCCCCAAACTCGTGCCGGATTTTTCCGCCCTGCAACTGTCGACGGCGCGTTATCTCACCTATGGGCTGATTTCCCTCATCATCATCGGGCCGCGTCTGAAACGCATCTCGGCCCATTTTGGCGCGCGGGAGTGGATAGCGCTCGGCTGGCTGAGCATGATCGGTAACATCGCCTACTACGTCTTCATATCGACCGCGGTGAAATTGAGCGGCGTCGCCTTCACCTCCATCATCATCGGCTTCCTGCCCGTCGCCGTCACCATCATCGGCAGCCGCGATCACGGCGCGGTGCCGTTGAAGAAGCTATGGCCGTCGCTCGCCTTCGGCGCGGTGGGGATTATCGGCATTTCCTGGCAGTCGCTGACGGAAAACGATGCCGGGCTCGATGTCTCTCGCGTCATCGGGCTTGCCTGTGCGCTCGGTGCGCTGGCGTCATGGACGGCCTTTGCGGTCGGTAACGCCCGCTGGCTCTCCCGCCTTCACGATGTGAGCGCCGATGACTGGAACATGATGACCGGTGTGGTGACGGGAGGGCTTGCGCTCGCGCTCGCCATTCCGGCCTTCGGCTTTGGCGGCGAAAGCCATAGTTCGGGCGACTGGCTGCACTTTGTGGCCGTTGCAGCCGGGCTGGGTTTCACCGCTTCCATTCTCGGCAATGCCTTATGGAACCGCATGAGCCGCCTGCTGCCGCTCACCATGGTCGGGCAGATGATCCTCTTCGAAACGCTGTTTGCGCTGCTTTACGGATTTTTATGGGAAGGACGCGGGCCGACCATTGTCGAGATCGTGGCGATCTGTTCGGTGGTGCTGAGCGTGATCTTGTGCATGCGGGCGCATAGGCCGGAGAAGGTTGTGGTGTGAGCGAGGCAAGCTAAAATAGGCAAGCCAACGTTTCCTGACGAGCCTGCCCCGACTCGACGTCGTCCTCGGGCTTGACCCGAGGATCTACCTCGGCGTTGGCCAATGGATCCTCGCCTCGAGGGCGAGGATGACGAAGGAGAGAGATTGCGCCCATTGTGGGCAATCCAGCCCTTCTACCCCTGCTTACTCCGCGGCCGCCAGCAGCTTCTTCTCGCGGGCCGCACGCAGGCGCTCGAAATCGTCGCCGGCATGATGTGACGACCGTGTCAGCGGGCTCGAAGACACCATCAGGAAGCCCTTGGTGTAAGCCACCGTCTCGTAGGACTCGAACTCTTCCGGCGTCACGAAGGCCTCGACCTTGTGATGCTTGCGGGTCGGCTGCAGATACTGACCGATGGTCAGGAAGTCCACATCGGCGCTGCGCAGATCGTCCATCAGCTGAAGCACTTCGTTGCGCTCCTCGCCAAGGCCGACCATGATGCCCGACTTGGTGAACATGGTGGGATCGAGTTCCTTCACCCGCTGCAAGAGGCGCACGGAGTGGAAATAGCGCGCGCCGGGGCGAACCGTGAGGTAATTGCCCGGAACGGTTTCCATATTGTGGTTGAAGACATCGGGCTTGGCGGCCACGACACGCTCCAGCGCGCCGGGCTTCTTCAGGAAGTCGGGGGTGAGGATTTCGATGGTCGTCGTCGGAGACGCAGCACGGATCGCCCAGATGACCTTCTCGAAATGTTCAGCGCCGCCATCGGCGAGATCGTCGCGGTCGACCGAGGTGATGACGACGTGTGAGAGGCCCATCTGCTTGACGGCCTTGGCGACATTCTCGGGCTCGGCCATATCCAGCGGGTTGGGCTTGCCGGTCGCGACGTTGCAGAAAGCGCAGGCGCGGGTGCAGATTTCACCCATGATCATGAAGGTCGCGTGTTTCTTGTCCCAGCACTCGCCGATATTCGGACAGCCGGCTTCCTCGCACACCGTCACCAGCTTGTGCGAACGCACCAGTTCACGCGTCTCGTGATAACCCTTGGAGGTCGGCGCCTTGACGCGGATCCATTCCGGCTTGCGCATGACCTCGGTATCGGGCTTATGCGCCTTTTCCGGGTGGCGAATGCGCTTTTCGTCGGACGACGTCCTGTCTAGAATAGTGACCATTAAAAACCTGCTTCCATCGCCCTGGCGACCTAAACATCTGTTGGCCCGATGCTTTAGAACAATTCCAGAAAAAGCGTAAGCCCCTTCCGGTCACGAAGCCTTTCAGCGCCGTACCAGCTTCGCCAGAAACAGCAAAAGGCTGGCGCCGATGAACGACGTGACGAAATAACCGAGCCTGCTGTCCTGCACGAAAACATCGAAGGTTCGAAGCACCGCAACGGCAACCACCGAACCGACAATGCCGAGGATGATGTTCATGAAAATGCCGAAGCGCATATCCATGAGCTTGCCCGCAAGCCAGCCGGCGAGACCGCCGATGATGATCGCTGCAATCCAGCCTACACTTTCCATTCCCACGCTCCCTGAAAGAACCAGCCCCTTTTAAGGAGCCTGCATCGAGACATATGGGACACCCGGCATGGTTAGACAATGCCGGGTATCACGGCGTACTTATGCGTTCAGCACACGCCCATAGGCGTCAAGCACGCTTTCTTTCATCGATTCCGAAATGGTCGGATGCGGGAAGATCGTGTGCATCAGGTCTTCTTCAGTGGTCTCGAGGTTCATCGCAACAACGAAGCCCTGAATGAGTTCGGTGACTTCCGCACCGACCATATGCGCGCCAAGCAGCTCACCGGTTTGTCTGTCGAAGATGGTCTTGACCATGCCCTGATCTTCGCCGAGCGCCACGGCCTTGCCATTCGCCGCAAAGGAGAAGCGGCCGACGCGGATGTCGCGGCCCTGTTCCTTCGCCTTGGCTTCGGTAAGACCGACAGAAGCGACCTGCGGGTTGCAATAGGTGCAGCCCGGAATCTTGAGCTTGTCCATTGGGTGCACATTCGGCAGACCGGCGATCTTTTCGACGCAGATGACAGCCTCATGCTCAGCCTTGTGGGCGAGCAGCGGCGGGCCGGCGACATCGCCAATGGCGTAGATGCCCGGCACATTGGTCTTGCCGTAACCGTCGATGACGATAAAGCCGCGATCCGTCTTCACGCCGGCAGCCTCAAGGCCGATACCTTCGATATTGGCGACGACGCCGACGGCCGAAATCATCCGGTCGGCGGTGATCTTCTCGGAAGAACCGTCTTTCTTCTCCAGCGTCGCGGTGATGGAGTTCGCGCCCTTCTCCACCTTGGAAACCTTGGTCTCAAGGTGAATTTTCATGCCCTGCTTTTCGAGCTGCTTCTTGGCGAAGGTGGAGATTTCCGCATCCTCGACGGGCATGACCTGGCTCATGATCTCGACGACGGTGACGTCGACGCCCATGGTGCGGTAGAAGCTGGCGAATTCGATGCCGATGGCGCCCGAGCCCATGACGAGCAGCGACTTCGGCAGTTCTTCCGGCTTCATCGCCTCGAAATAGGTCCAGATCAGCTTGCCATCCGGCTCGATGCCGGGCAGCGCGCGCGGGCGAGCGCCTGTGGCGACGATGATGTGCTTGGCGGTGTAAGTGCCCTCGCCCAGCGTGTTCTTCGGAACCGGACCCTGCGGCTGAACCACCGGCTTGGTGGACTTGCCAACGACGATTTCACCCGGCTTGGTGATTTTTGCTTCACCCCAGATGATATCGACCTTGTTCTTCTTGAACAGGAAACCGACGCCATTGTTCATGCGCGCGGCAATGCCGCGCGAACGCGCGACGATTGCCTTCACGTCAGGCTTGATCGAACCTTCCAGCGTCAGGCCATAATCCTTGGCGTGGGTGGCGGTGTGCATGACATCGGCGGTGCGCAGCAGAGCCTTGGTGGGAATGCAGCCCCAGTTGGAGCAGATGCCGGCAAGGTGCTCGCGCTCGACAACGGCGACCTTCATGCCGAGCTGGGCTGCGCGGATCGCGGCAATATAACCGCCCGGTCCCGAACCGATGATGATGACGTCATAAGATTGAGCCATTGGAAATCCTGCCTTGTCTTATTCGGGTGACGGCAAACCGCCCCGAAACGAGAATGAGTGTCAAAGTCCGAGCATCATGCGGACGACGGGCTCCAGCCCGCGGCCGATGGCCCGCGTGTTTTCAGCATCGAGATGAACGCCGTCCACCGGCGTCGTACGGGCGACCGAACCCGCATCGAAAAATCCGCAGTCGAGATCGTCGGCGAGGTCCCGATAGACGGAAGCCAGCATGGCCGATTCATCGATCGCATCGCGATAGATCGCCCCCATGACGGGGTTTGCCGTTTCGCAAAGCTGCGGCGGCGCGACGATCAGAACATCCGGCGCTTCCCAGTCAGCCACTTGCCAGACGTGATTGCGCGTGAGTTTCACCAATCGCTCGATACCCTTCATGGCGACAATGGCCGATCCGTGAATCGACGGTTTCATGTCGTTGGTGCCGAGCATGATGATGACGAGATCAAGCGGCGCATGGCTGTGCAGCAGCGTCGGCAGAAGCCGCGCGCCATTGCGATCACAATCGGCCGTCAGATCGTCATAGGCGGTGGTACGGCCACCAAGACCTTCGTGGACCACGTGCACGTCGGGACCGAGCGCCTTTTGCAAGACGCTCGGCCAAAGATCGTCATGGCTGTGACGGCCACCCGTTTCCGCATTTGATCCCCATGTCAGGGAATCGCCAAAGCAGAGGACCGATTTTACCATGTCACGCTCCGATCAAACCAGCATGCCCATCGGGTTTTCGATGTAGCGCTTGAAGGCGCCGATCAGTTCGGCTCCGAGCGCGCCATCGACGCAGCGGTGGTCGGTGGAGAGCGTGACCGTCATGACGTTGGCGATCTTGATCTCGCCATTCTTCACGACAGCGCGTTCTTCACCCGCACCGACCGCCAGAATGGTGGCATGCGGCGGGTTGATAACGGCGGAGAAACTCTTGACGCCCATCATGCCCATGTTGGACACGGCGGTCGTGCCGCCCTGATATTCCTCGGGCTTCAGCTTGCGCTCTTTCGCGCGCTTGCCGTAGTCCTTCATCTCGTTGGAGATGGTGGAGAGCGACTTTTCTTCCGCCTTGCGGATGATCGGCGTGATCAGGCCACCCGGAATGGAAACGGCAACGCCGACATCCGAATGCTTGTGCTTGACCATGTTGCTTTCCGTCCAGGAGACGTTGGCGTCAGGCACGTCACGCAGCGCAAGAGCCAGCGCCTTGATGACCATGTCGTTGACCGAAAGCTTATAGACCGGCTTGCCGTCCTTTTCGGGAGCGGCAGCGTTGAGCTGGGCGCGCAACGCCAGAAGCGTATCCAGTTCGCAATCCACGGAAACGTAGAAATGCGGAACCGTCTGCTTGGATTCGACCAGACGCTTGGCAATGACCTTGCGCATGCCGTCATGCGGCACGAGTTCGTAGGAACCCGGCTCGAACAGCTTGAGAACGGCTTCGTCGGAAGCGCCCTTGGCGAGTGCCGGAGCCGGTGCGCCTGCGGATGCTGCGGCGGCAGGAGCAGCCTTCGCACCGCCGGAAGCGGCAGCCTTTTCCACGTCGGTCTTGATGATGCGGCCATGCGGGCCGGAACCGGAGACGGCCGAAAGGTCGAGTCCGGCTTCCTTGGCAAGGCGACGGGCCAGCGGCGACGCGAAGATGCGCTCGCCGGACTTTGCGACCGGGGCCGGCGTGGGAGCAGCAGCCTGCACAGCAGCTGGCTGCTCAGCCTTGGCCGGAGCAGCCTCTTGTTTCGGTGCTTCTGCCTTGACTTCCTGCTTCGGCGCCTCGGCCTTGGCAGGAGCAGCAGCGCCGCCCTTTGCCGCCTCGGCGACATCCTCGCCATCGGCGGCGAGGATTGCGATCAGGGCGTTGACCTTGACAGCTTCGGTGCCGGCCGGAACGACCAGCTTGGCAACGGTGCCCTCATCGACGGCTTCCACTTCCATGGTTGCCTTGTCGGTCTCGATCTCGGCGATCACGTCACCGGGTGCGACCTTATCGCCTTCCTTGACCAGCCACTTGGCCAGATTGCCCTCTTCCATCGTCGGAGAAAGGGCAGGCATGGTGATGTTTATCGGCATCGAAACGCCTCCCCTTACTTGTAGCAGACGGTTTTGACGGCCTGAACGACTTCATCGACGTTCGGCAGAGCCAGCTTTTCGAGGTTTGCCGCGTAAGGCATCGGAACGTCCTTGCCGGCGATCGTCAGGATCGGCGCATCGAGATAGTCGAAAGCGGCGCGCATCACCTGGTTGGCGATGAAGTCACCGACCGATGACTGCGGGAAACCTTCCTCGACCGTGACCAGACGACCGGTCTTCTTCACCGATTCGATAACGGTCGGCAGGTCCATCGGACGGATGGTGCGCAGGTCGATCAGTTCGACATCGATGCCAAGCTTTTCGAGTTCCGCAACAGCCTTGATGGCATAGGTCATGCCGATACCAAAGGAAACGATGGTCGCATCCTTGCCCTTGCGGTGAATGCGCGCCTTGCCGATCGGCAGCACGAAATCATCCATCTTCGGCACTTCGAAGCTCTGGCCGTAGAGAATTTCGTTCTCAAGGAAGATGACCGGGTTTGGATCGCGGATGGCGGCCTTGAGCAGACCCTTGGCGTCGGCTGCCGTGTAAGGCATGACGACCTTGAGGCCCGGAATATGGCTGTACCATGCGGCGTAACATTGCGAATGCTGTGCGCCAACGCGGGCAGCAGCACCGGAAGGACCGCGGAACACCATCGGCGCGCCCATCTGGCCACCCGACATGTAGAGCGTCTTTGCCGCCGAGTTGACGATCTGGTCGATCGCCTGCATGGCGAAGTTGAAGGTCATGAATTCGACGATGGGGCGCAGGCCCGTCATCGCAGCGCCGACGCCGATACCGGCAAAACCATGCTCGGTGATCGGGGTGTCGATGACGCGGCGCTCACCGAATTCCTGCAGCAACCCTTGAGTGATCTTGTAAGCGCCCTGATATTCGGCGACTTCTTCCCCCATGATGAAAACTTTTTCGTCGGCGCGCATTTCTTCGGCCATGGCGTCGCGCAGCGCTTCACGCACCGTCGTCATCACCATTTCAGTACCGGCCGGAATATCCGGATCAGCGGCAACGTCGATCTTCGGTGCAGCCGGAACCTTGGCGGATTCCTTTGCAGCGCTCGGCTCTTCGGTTGCTTCGCGGGTCTTGCCGCCGGCGGCGTCAGAACCGGAATTTGCGGCTTCAGCCTTCGGCTCTTCCTTCTTGGCGGAGGAAGAGATGTCGTCGGCGCTTTCGCCTTCCTGAATGAGAACGGCAATCGGCGTATTGACCTTGACGCCTTCGGTGCCAGCATCGATCAGCAGCTTGCCGATCACGCCTTCGTCAACGGCTTCCACTTCCATGGTCGCCTTGTCGGTCTCGATCTCGGCAATCACGTCGCCGGAGGTGACCTTGTCGCCTTCCTTTTTAAGCCACTTGGAAAGCGTGCCTTCCTCCATGGTCGGGGAAAGGGCGGGCATAAGAATTTCTACTGGCATGGGTTTCCCTTTCCCGATCAGAGCAGAATGTCGGTGTAGAGCTCGGATACATCCGGCTCTGGGTCGTTCTGGGCGAAGTCGGCGCTGTCGGCGACGATATCACGGACATCCTTGTCGATGGCCTTGAGTTCGTCTTCGCTTGCCCAGCCCTGCTCCAGAAGCCGTGCCTTGACCTGCTCGATCGGGTCATGTTCGGAGCGCATCTTCTGCACTTCGTCTTTCGAACGGTATTTCGCCGGGTCGGACATGGAGTGACCACGGTAACGGTAGGTCAGCATTTCCAGAATGATCGGACCCTTGCCCGAACGGCAATGTTCCAGCGCCTGATCGGCGGCGGCCTTGACGGCGCGCACGTCCATGCCGTCCACCTGAACACCGGGGATGCCGAAGGACTGGCCGCGCAGCGAATAGTTCGACTGGGCGGTGGCGCGGGCGGTCGAGGTGCCCATGGCGTAACGGTTGTTTTCAACGATATAGATGATCGGCAGTTTCCAGAGAGCAGCCATGTTGAAGCTCTCATAGACCTGGCCCTGGTTGGCGGCGCCGTCACCGAAATAGGTTACGGAGACATTGTCGTTGCCGCGATAGCGGTTGGCGAAAGCGAGACCGGTTCCGAGCGAAACCTGCGCACCGACGATGCCGTGGCCTCCATAGAAATGCTTCTCCTTGGAGAACATGTGCATGGAGCCGCCCTTGCCTTTCGACAGGCCACCGCGGCGGCCGGTCAATTCGGCCATGACGCCACGCGCGCTCATGCCCAGAGCCAGCATGTGGCCATGGTCGCGGTAAGCGGTGATGACCTGATCGCCTTCCTTCTGCGACATCTGCATGCCGACAACAACGGCTTCCTGACCGATGTAGAGGTGACAGAAACCACCGATAAAGCCCATACCGTAGAGTTGGCCGGCCTTTTCCTCGAAGCGGCGGATGAGCAGCATTTCACGGTAAGCGTGAAGTTCGTCTTCCTTGGAGAAGTCGGGGCTGTTCTTGCCGGTGAATTCGGTTGCGGCCTTTGCCGTGGTCTTGCGGCCGGATACGGTCGCTGGTTTTCGCGGCGCCATTCATCCCTCCCTGAGTTGCCATTTGAATGGATAGAGTGGCGCGTACCATATGCAAGAAAATGCCATGCAGCAATGCTTTAAACGCATGGCACATATTCACGCTAAGATGCTGTGAATAAATCAGAAATGTTAAATTAACTCGATTTCGGTTAATTAGAAATATGTGTTCATGATGACGATTTCGTCCGTGCGGGACATATTCAGCTGGTAACGGGAAATCTCGTCGATCATGTCCCGCTCCAGCGAGCCATCGCTCATCAATTCCACCTGCCGTTCCAGCGCCACACGCGCCTGCGTGAGCTTTGCAAGCTCCGCAGTGCGGGTGATACGCTGCCGCTCCAGCCGCTCCGTTGCCTGAAGGCCGAAGTCGCCATGGATCGAATGATACCCGAAATAGGAAAGAAAAGCGATCGTGATGGCCGGAACGATCAAACGGCCGAATCGTCTCTTTTTATGATGTCTGGTCCACATGCCGGAGAGAAGCCTTAAAACGCATAACGTGAGTCTCGAGACTAAGGCGGATTGTTTAACTATCCGTTGACCTTAAATTCCAACCGGCAGATGGATGCAAAAAAGCCCGCCGGAGGGCGGGCTCAAACTGCTGACGAAGTCCTTCAATCTCTCCTCCGTCATGCTCGGGCCTGTCCCGAGCATCTGCAACGTCTCAAGTTGGTGGGACATTGGCAGATCCTCGGCACAAGGCCGAGGATGACGTCGAATGTGTTGCCAGACCTGTTGTCAACTTCGGTCAGCCGGTCAGCGGGGCTCTACCGCCCCGCGAACACACGTTACCCGCGCAGGATCGAACGGCCGGCGTAAGCCGCCTGTGGGCCGAGCATTTCTTCGATGCGGATCAGCTGGTTGTACTTTGCGAGCCGGTCGGAACGGGCGAGCGAGCCGGTCTTGATCTGACCGCAGTTCGTGGCGACCGCGAGATCGGCGATGGTGGAATCTTCCGTCTCGCCAGAACGGTGCGACATGACTGCGGTGTAACCGGCCTTGTGCGCTGTCTCGACCGCATCCAGCGTCTCGGAGAGCGAACCGATCTGGTTGACCTTGACGAGGATGGAGTTTGCAACGCCCATCTTGATGCCGTCGCGAAGACGCGCGGAGTTGGTGACGAAGAGATCGTCGCCGACGAGCTGGCACTTGTTGCCGATGAGATCGGTCAGCGTCTTCCAGCCTTCCCAGTCGTCTTCGGCCATGCCGTCTTCGATGGAAATGATCGGGTACTTGGCAACGAGTTCCGCCAGATATTCCGCCATTGCGCCCGATTCCAGCGTGCGGCCTTCGCCTTCGAGAACGTATTTTCCGTCCTTGAAGAATTCGGTCGATGCACAGTCAAGACCGACGAACATGTCGTCACCCGGACGGTAGCCGGCCTTTTCAATCGACTTCATGATGAAATCGAGTGCGGCCGGTGCGCTTTCGAGCCCCGGTGCGAAACCGCCCTCGTCGCCGACATTGGTGTTGTGACCCTGTGCCGCCAGTTCTTTCTTCAGCGTATGGAACACTTCAGAACCCATGCGCACGGCTTCGCGGATGTTTTCCGCGCCGACCGGCAGGATCATGAATTCCTGGAAGTCGATGGGATTATCGGCATGCGCGCCGCCATTGATGATGTTCATCATCGGAACCGGCAGCAGATGCGCGTTCGGGCCGCCGACATAACGGTAAAGCGGCAGGCCGGAGGCTTCGGCGGCAGCCTTGGCGACGGCAAGCGATACGCCGAGAATGGCGTTGGCGCCGATGCGCGACTTGTTCGGCGTGCCGTCGAGCACGATCATCGTCTGGTCGATCTGGATCTGGTTTTCGGCGTCGAAGCCGCCGATGGCGTCGAAGATTTCCGTATTGACGGCTTCAACCGCCTTTTCCACGCCCTTGCCGAGATAACGCTTGCCGCCATCGCGCAGCTCAACCGCCTCATGCGCGCCGGTGGAGGCGCCCGAAGGAACGGCGGCGCGGCCCATGGAGCCGTCTTCGAGATAGACATCGACTTCAACGGTCGGGTTGCCGCGGCTGTCGAGGATTTCGCGCGCGATGATATCGGTAATGGCAGTCATGGTCTCTCCCTTGGGAATGGAACAGATATTTTCCGTCGCCTGTCTTAGACGATGGCGAAGAAATTACAATGACGACAGGCGGCAGAAACGGCCCGCCCGCCATTAAAATCGATTGGCACAGACAGTGCCCGCCCCGCCCCTCAGGCTTTGGTAATGGCGTCGAAGGCGAGCAGCTTTTCCAGCAGTTTCGGCATGTCCTTCAGATGAACCATGTTGGGGCCGTCGGACGGTGCATTGTCCGGGTCCTCATGGGTCTCGATGAAAAGCCCGGCGACGCCGACAGCAACCGCCGCCCGCGCCAGAGTCTCGACGAATTCGCGCTGGCCGCCCGTGGAACCGCCCTGTCCGCCCGGCTGCTGAACCGAATGGGTGGCGTCAAAGACAACGGGCGCGCCGAGCGAAGCCATGATCGGCAGCGAGCGCATGTCGGAAACAAGCGTGTTGTAACCGAAGGAGGCGCCGCGCTCGCACAGAAGCACATTCGGATTGCCGCTCTCATTCAGCTTGGCCAGCACGTTCTTCATGTCCCAGGGGGCGAGGAACTGGCCCTTCTTGACGTTGATGACGCGACCGGTTTTCGCGGCGGCGACGAGAAGATCGGTCTGGCGGCTGAGAAAGGCCGGGATTTGCAGCACATCCACCACTTCGGAAACGATGGCGCATTGTTCTTCGGTGTGAATGTCGGTCAGAACAGGAAAGCCGAATTCCTTCTTGAGATCGGCGAAAACCTGCATGGCGCTCTCGAGGCCGATGCCGCGCTTGCCGGAAAGCGACGTACGGTTCGCCTTGTCGAAGGACGACTTATAAACGAGCCCGATCCCCAGCTTGTCGCAAAGCTCCTTCAGGACGCCAGCGATCATGAAAGCATGTTCCCGGCTTTCCATCTGGCAGGGGCCAGCGATCAGGGAAAATCGCTCTGTATTGGAAAAGGAAACAGAATTGGCGCCGTCGCCGGCGGTGACTTTGAGATTGTTCGTAACGCTCATCATTTTTCCTCGAAGGCGAATGCAACGCCCTGACCGGGCGCGGCGGACACCACCAGACGGCCGCCCGCTTCTGCGCTGGAGACGCCATTAGCAGCAAGCACCGCTTCTGTCACGGCAAGATCGTCAACGGAAAAAACGATGCCTGCGCCGTGCAGTCCATTGGGAGGATTGAGCAGGCTTTCGCTGAAGGCCGGTTTTTGGTTCAGCCTGATGCGCACATTGCCTGTCGCAAAAATAATATCTCCATCTGGAGACATCTCCTCCTCACAGGCAAATACCGTTTCGATCAGACGGACCGCGTTGGGATCGCCGCCGGAAAACAGAACGATCTCGCTGAGGCCGGAAGCACCATTGGCGTGGCGCTCCAGCACCGCCCGGTCGTTCGGCAAAGCCTGCAATCGCTGGCAGCTGAACAGAAAGAAATCCGAAGCCGCGCCGCTCGCTGCGAAAGCCAGCCGGAATGCCGCCTCACTCTGTGAGCCGTCCGGCATCCGCACGGGCCGTGAAAATTCAAATATATCGCCTGCCGAGAAGCCGGATGCGGAAAACCTGTCATGATCGGCAATGACGCTTTCGCTTCTTGCCACCACGGCCGAAAAACCCTCCTCGCCATGACGTTGCCGAAAGGCCCGATCCCTACCGGTGAATACATCGCCCCTGTTCACCGAGTCATTATATTTAGCCGGGTCAGCAATCGCGAGCGGTTCCAGATAGGTGCCGTCCGTGAAGAAAACGCAGGCATTCTGCGTACCGAAGGGATGGAGGGCCTCCGGCGCGACGGTGAAGCCGAGAAGCTCAAGGCGGTCTTTCGCCACGGCAAGAGACTGTACCGGCAAAACGAGATGATCGACACTATTTCGGTTCGCCATTTTCGAGCCCCTGTGCTGCGCGGCAGGGCGTCAAGCCGAGCCGGTTTGTGCGTGACAAAAGCACAGATGACGCCAGCAATGCAAACGATCAGCTTCGCCGGGCCGGCCCGGTCACGCACCTATGGCTCACCGGCAGGCGTCGAGACGGTTGATCGCCTCCACGTTTTTCGCCGAAGATCCTTTCGGATCGAAATCCGATGCCAGCCAGGTGTCGACGATGGCTTTCGCCAGTTCCGGGCCGATCACGCGGGCGCCCATAGTGATGATCTGGGCGTTGTTGGATTTCGCCGCGCGTTCGGCGGAATAGGTGTCATGGGTCAAGGCGGCTCGGATGCCGGGCACCTTATTGGCGGAAATGCAGACGCCGATGCCGGTTCCGCAGAACAAGAGGCCGCGATCGAATTCACCGGCGATGATGCTGCCGGCCACGGCCTCGGCCAGATCGGCATAAAATCCATCCTGGCTTCGATCCACGACCGTCAGCCCTTGCCTGCCCGAGAGATGGGCGAGCACCGCATCCAGCAGGGGTTTTCCGGCGCTGTCGGCGCCTGCGACAATTCTCATTTCGATGTCTCCCGTTAGTCGCGCGCGAGCCCCGACGGGCTGCAGCCGCTATCTTCTGTTTTCACGATTGCAATCTGGCCTGTGCGCCTTCGGCAAGGCTGCGCAGGATGAGCGCGCAGGAGGTGGCGCCCGCATCGAGAACACCGAGCGAGCGCTCGCCGAGACGGCTGGCGCGGCCGATCTTCGCCACGAGATCGATGGTCGAATCCCTGCCGGTTTCCGCGGCGGCCACAAGGGCTGCGGCGGCATCGTGGAATGACGCGCCCGAGGCGGTGGCGGTGTCGAATGCCGTAACGGCCGGCACCAGCGTATCCAGCAGCGTCTTGTCGCCCACCTTGGCCGAGCCGATGGAACTGACGCCTTCGAGACCGGCATGCAGCATTCTGCTGAAGGACGGCGCATCGATAACCTCGGCACCTTCGATTTTCTCGGCGAATTCCGTAAACATCACCCCATAAAGAGGCCCCATGGAACCGCCGATTTCCGTCATCAGGATCGTGCCAAGCGTATCGAGCGCCTTGGCAAGCGAGGCGTCCTGCCCTCTCAGCCGGTCTGCCGCCATGCCGAATCCCTTGGCCATGTTCACGCCATGGTCGCCATCGCCGATTTTACCGTCGATCTCGCTGAGATAGGCGCGGTTTTCGATGATCCTTTCGGCCATGGAGAGAACGATGTCGCCGGCCTTGGCGTTCTGAAAAGACTGCATGAATTTTCTCCTCACAGCATAACGGTGCAAAGCGCCTCGGCATCGAGCAGCGGTTTCAGCTCGTCATCCAGCGCCATCACGGTCAAAGTCGCGCCCACCATCTCAAGCGACGTGAAATAGTTGCCGATATAGGTTTTGTGGATTTTCAGGCCACGCGCCGAAATCTCGGATTCTATCGTGTCGTTGAGGATGTAGAGTTCGTTGACGGGCGTCGCGCCAAGGCCGGAGACCAGCACCGCCACCTCGCTGCCGGCCGGCAGGTTGTGATCGTCGAGCACGATCTTGCACATGTCCTTCGCCACATCAGCGGCGGATTTCAGCTTCTCGACGCGAACGCCGGGTTCGCCATGGTGGCCTATGCCCACTTCCATCGCGCCCGGTTCGATCTGGAAGTTGGGATGGCCGACCGCCGGCAGGGTGCAGGGGCCGAGACCGACGCCGATCGAACGGCAATTGTCGATGGCCTTCTGGGCGGTGGCCCGCACCTCCTCCAGCGAAGCGCCGCTTGCCGCCTTGGCGCCGCCGACCTTCCACATGAAGATTTCGCCAGCGACACCGCGGCGTTTCTCACGCTCCTCGGGGGCAGCGGAACACACATCGTCATTGGCGACGACGGTGGCGATCTCAATGCCGTCTTTGGCGGCGAGCTTTGTCGCCATCTTCACATTCATATTGTCGCCGGCATAATTGCCGTAGAGCACGATCACGCCCCTGCCGCCATTGGCCTCGCGGATCGCGTCGTGAAAGCTCTTGGCCGTGGGTGATGAAAACAATTCGCCGACGGCGACGGCATCGAGCATGTTGCGGCCGGTGTAACCGATAAAGGCCGGCTCATGCCCGGAGCCGCCGCCCGTAACCACGCCGACCTTGCCGGCGACCGGCGCGCCCCTGGCGACGACGACACGCGCATTTTCCGCAAGGCGCACGATGTCGCGATGGGCCTTGACGAAGCCTTTCACCGTATCCTCGACGACCTCGTCGGGATTATTCACAAATCTCTGCATTACTCTCCTCCTTTATGCCGTCTACGCCAGCCCCTGCCGCTTCTCAGGCGACAGCGACCGAGCTTGCGGCTCCACCCCCGGCCAATCCTCTTTTGACCGCGTCTAGCGAAACCGCCAGAGCCTGCTCTATTTCCCGAAGCGATGCGGGGCTGATACGCCTTACCGGCTGGGCATCCGCGCGACGGTGAAGGCGCGCTGGAAACTCGATGCTGATCGGCATCTCCGGCTTTTTGGCAATCTCACCGAGCAGCTTGCGGCAATCGATATCGCCCTCGCCCACCGGCACGAAAAACCAGCCTTCCGGCGTCCGTTTCACGTCCTTGATATGTGCGTGGACCGAGGCGGGCAGCGCCGCCACCGCGTCATCGGCAAAATTCCTGAGTTGCGGACGGTGGGACGCGGTATTGGCCGCGTCATAATTCAGCCCCAGCCATGGGGAGCCGAAACGCCGCGTGAGCGCGACGCCCTCCTGCGCAATGTTGAAAAGGTTGTCGCTGCCATCGCCGGGGTTTTCCAGCCCGATCACGATGCCGAAGGCCTCGGCACGGCGCAGAAGCACCTCGATATTGCGCAGGAACCGGTCTTCACGCTGCCGGGCCGAGGCATTGGTGGCGATTACCCTCGCGCCGATTCCCGCCGCAAAAGCCATTCTGCCGGTGAAAATTTCTACGGAATCGTCCAGTCCAAGATCGATATGCGACGACACGGCATGGCAGCCGAGCCCGGCATCATCAAGCGAGCGGCGCCATGAGGCCATTTCAGCCGGCAGGAACGCGCTCTCGTCGAATGGTTCGGTGTAACCGACGATAAAGGCAGGCTCCACATGGCGAAAACCGATCCTGGCGACACTTTCCAGCATCTCCTCGCGCCCATAGCCGTCATATGGCGCGCCGGACGCCGATATGATGCGATCTTTCATGCAATCCTCCCCTTGAGCCGCAGCCGAAGGGACGATGCCGATCACGCTGCAACCTCATTATTCCGACCGGAAAATGACGGAGAGGTCCGCTCGTGAGCAAGCGGAAAAAATTAACGCGCCAGTGAATTCAATTCACGTAACAACCACATTCCTATTCAAATGCGGGATCCTGAAGATCTTCGATCAGCCAGTCGGCAAACCGTCTCGCCAGCCTGCGCTGGCTGCCGGATTTGGGATAGGCGAGATAATGGCCGACATAGTGAAGGTCCTGCGTCGCGCCGCTCAGGGGCGCGACCAGCCGCCCGGATTTTATCTCGCGATGGGCAAGGCGTGTGGATTCCAGCGCCACGCCGACGCCATTGGCGGCGGCATCGATCGCCAGGAAACTGCGGTCGAAACTCATGGCCTGAATGGGCGGCTTGCCGAGCCCATTGGCCTCGAACCAGTCCGGCCATTGCAGACGTTTGTTGTCGCTTCGAATAAGCAATTGCCGGTTCAAATCCCGGGGTGTCCTGATCTCGTCCGCGAGCGCCGGCGAGCACAGCGGCGTGACACGCTCGCTGCCCAGCGGAATGATGATGAGATCGTCTCCCTGCGGTTCGCCATAGATGATATCGGCATCGAATTCACCATCGACGAAACGCACATAGGCGGTGCTGGCCGCCAGCCGCACCTCGATCCCCGGATTGGCGTTCAAGAATTGCGGCAGGCGCGGAGACAATACCTGCGCAGCATAACTCGGCGCGCAATGCAGGCGCAGAAGATGGGAGCGGTTGGAGGACACCACCTCAATGCCCTGCCGTAACTCCTCGAAGGCGTTCGATGCATGTGTCAGAAGCGTCTGCCCCGCCGCTGTCAGGCGCACGGTTCGCGTGGTGCGCTCGAAAAGCGGCGTACCGAGCACCCTTTCGAGCTTGACGATGGCGTGGCTGACGGCGCTCGCCGACAGGTTGAGCTCGTCGGCAGCGGCGCGGAATGAGCCGAGCCGGGCGGCGGATTCGAAGGCGCGGATGGAGGTGAGTGAAATGCCGTTCAACATTCGATTACTGAAGCAGATTCATGAGATGATGTAAACTTCGCGTTTGAAGCGCCCTCTGCCCATCTGCAATATCGAGGCTGCATTCGTCGCAGGACGGGATGCGGCGGCAGGTCGGGAGCACCGCCGTCAAGCGTATGGAGCCGGCCCGCCCGGCTTGGGAGGATTGCTTATGTTGTTGAATGGAAAGACCGCGGTTATTTCAGGCGCCGCCAGCAAGCGTGGCATCGGCCGCGCCACGGCGGAACTTTTCGCCCGCCACGGCGCCCGCGTCGCCATCGTGGATTTGGATGAAGCCGGCAGCATCGAAGCCGCGGCCTCGCTTGAAAAAGTGGATGGCGGCGAGCATCTCGGCGTCGGCGGCAATGTGGCGGATCGCGCCTCCTGCGAGGCAGCCGCGCAAAAAGTCATCGCCGCTTTCGGCAAGATCGATATCCTCATCAATAATGCCGGCATTACGCAGCCGGTGAAGACGCTCGATATCACCGGCGCAGACTGGCAGCGCATCGTCGATGTCAACATGACCGGTGTGCTGAATTTCAGCCAGGCCTTCATTCCCAATATGCGCGACAATGGCGGCGGCTCCATTGCCTGCATGTCATCGGTCTCCGCGCAACGTGGCGGCGGCATTTTCGGCGGGCCGCATTATTCGGCGGCCAAGGCGGGCGTTCTCGGTCTCGCAAAGGCCATGGCGCGTGAATTCGGCCCCGACGGCATTCGCGTCAACTCCGTCACTCCCGGCCTGATCCGGACCGACATTACCGGCGGCAAGCTGACCGACGACATGCGCCGCGACATTCTCAAGGGCATTCCGCTCAACCGTCTCGGCGACGCCATCGATGTCGCCAATATCTATCTCTTCCTCGCCTCGGACCTCTCCTCCTACGTCACCGGTGCGGTTGTCGACGTGAATGGCGGAATGCTCATTCACTGAAAACCACCTTTCGAAGCCGGGAAACCGGCTTCGATTTTTCTGACCGGGAGGAGGAAACCATGGCTCAGGGATATCGGCACGCAGATGCAACGAAGGAAGCGGCGCTGGCGAATGTATCGCTGGCGGAACGCGCCTGGCGCATCCGGCGCAACGCCCTTTTGATGGGTGAGGTGCAGGGACAGGGTTATGTCGGCCAGGCGCTCGGTATTGCCGATGTTCTGGCGGTGGCCTGGTTTCACACCATGCGTTACCGGGCGGACGATCCGCACTGGGAAGGCCGCGACCGGTTTCTGCTCTCCATCGGCCACTATGCGATTGCGCTTTACGCAGCGCTCATCGAGGCGGGCGTCATCCCGGAAGACGAGCTGGAGACCTATGGCTGCGACGGCTCGCGCCTGCCCATGTCCGGCATGGCCTCCTATACGCCGGGCATGGAAATCACCGGCGGATCGCTCGGCCATGGGCTTGGCATTGCGGTGGGCATGGCTCTCGGCCTTAAGCGCAAGAATTCCGACCGATTCATCATCAACCTGATGTCGGATGGCGAATTGGGCGAAGGTTCCACCTGGGAAGCCGCCATGGGGGCATCCCATCACAGGCTCGGCAATCTCATCAATCTCGTGGATTTCAACAATCAGCAGGCGGACGGCCCTTCCCGCGAGATGCTGTCCTCCGAACCCGTGGACGCCAAATTCGCGGCCTTCGGCTGGCATGTGCAGCGCGTGGATGGCAACGATATCGACAAGGTTCGAGATGCCTTCGATATCGCCATGTCACTTACCGATGATAGGCCGCGCGCCATCATTTTCGATACCCGGATGGGCCGCGGCGTGCCCTTTCTCGAAAACCGCGAAATCACCCATTTCATTCGCGTGGAAGCACATGAATGGAAGCTGGCGCTCGACGCGCTTGAAGAAGGACGGCCGCAATGAGTGCAGCAGCTCCGCAGAAGCGCCTCACCACATCGGCGATGATCGCCTCCATCGCCGCCGAAGGCCAGCCGACACGGCCTGCGCCCTTCGGTCACGCTCTTGTTCAGCTGGCGAAGGAACGCGAGAATATTGTCGGCCTCACCGCCGATCTCGGCAAATATACCGACCTGCATATTTTCGCCAAAGCCTTTCCCGAACGCTTTTATCAGATGGGCATGGCCGAGCAGCTCCTGATGAGCACTGCGGCCGGTCTGGCGCGCGAAGGTTTCGTGCCCTTTGCGACCACCTATGCGGTCTTCGCCGCCCGCCGCGCCTATGATTTCATCGCCATGGCGATTGCCGAGGAAAACCTGCCGGTGAAGATCGTCTGCGCCCTGCCCGGCCTGACGACGGGTTACGGCCCCAGCCATCAGGCAACCGACGATCTGGCGATTTTTCGCGCGCTGCCGAACATGACGATCATCGACCCGGGCGATGCGACCGACATAGAAGGCGCGGTGCCGGCCATTACGGATTATAACGGCCCCGTCTATATGCGCCTGCTGCGCGGCCAGGTACCGGTGGTGCTCGAAGAATATGGCTATCGGTTCGAACTCGGCAAGGCGAAGCTTATCCGCGATGGTGCGCAGGTCCTTTTCATATCGTCCGGCATATTGACGATGCGGGTTCTCGAAGCGGCTGCCCTGCTTGAGAAGGAGGGCGTCGGCTGCGCCGTGCTGCATTCCCCCACCATCAAGCCGCTCGATACCGCCTCGATCTTCGCGGAAGTGGACCGGGCGGATCGTCTGGTCATCGTGGCGGAAAACCACAGCGAAATCGGCGGGCTTGGAGAGGCCGTGGCGATGGCGCTGATGAAAAGCGGCCGGGCGCCGCGCCTGCGGCAGATCGCCCTGCCCGATGCTTTTCTGGATGCGGGTGCCTTGCCCACCCTGCATGACCGCTACGGCATCTCGACGGCGATGATCGTGGCGCGCGCAAGGGCGTGGCTGGAGAATGAAAGTTTTGAAGTACCGCACGGTTCGGTCTAAAGGCTGAAGCTGAAACATGGTGCGGAATCAGCCGGAGGGAGCCGGCGGTTTCAAGGGAGTGGAGCGCGTTATCCGCGTGATCGGACAACGCCGAGGGTGTTTGAATCCAGGGAGGAGAAAAATGAGTATTTCCATCAACAGGCGTATGTTCCTGACCGGTACCGGACTGGCACTGGCGGCGCCGGCCATTCTGACGACGGCCCGCAACGCCCGGGCCGCCACGACGTTGACGCTCGGCCATGGCGCGGCGCCCGGCAATCCGCGCACGATCGCGGCCACGAAATTCGCGGAACTCGTTGCCCAGAAAACCGAAGGCCGCGTGGCGATCAATGTCGCCGGTTCGGAAACGCTTGGCAGCGACGCCGCCATGCTGACCAGCCTGCGCACCGGGGCGCTGGATTTCACCGCCAACAGCCAGGGTCCGGTTTCGAGCGTTGTTCCAGAACTCGCGGCGCTCGGCCTGCCTTTCCTGTTCAGCAACGCCGATCAGGCGATCAAGGTACTCGAAGGCGATGTCGGCGCATCGCTCGATGCGCGCTTCCAGAAGGTCGGCATCGTGCCGCTAGACTGGTGGGACAACGGCATCCGCCATGTCTCCAATTCCAAACACGCCATCACCAAGCCGCAGGACGTCGCAGGCCTGAAAATCCGTACCCCCGCCGACCCGATGACGATGGATATTTTCAAGGCGCTCGATGCGGCGACGGTTCAGATCGCCTTCGGCGAACTCTACATCGCGCTTCAGCAGGGCGTCGTCGACGGGCAGGAAAATCCGCTCGTGAATATCGAAAGCTCCAAGCTTTACGAGGTCAACAAACATATCAGCCTCACCGCCCATAAATGGGAGTCCACCCCGTTCCTGATGTCCAAATTCGCCGAGGGGCGGCTGGGCAAGGATTTCGAGGCGGTCAAGGCGGCGGCGAAGGAGGCGGGGGCGCTTCAGCGCAAACTCTCGGCGGAAAAGGCAAGCGCGTCGCTGGCCGCCTTCAAGGCCAATGCCGCCATCGAGGTGGTGGAAGACATCGACCACGCCGCTTTCGCGAAAGCGACCGCGCAGGTGCTGGAGACATGGAAGCAGAAGCCCTTCGGCGATTTCGTCGCTGAGCTGGAAAAGGCCGCCAAGGGCTGACGATCAGGATGCCGGGCCGGTTCATGCCGCCCGGCCTCGCCTTCATGTCCACCGACAGGATCGGCGGGAGCCTCGCTCACACCGACATTCATACGGTTTCAGTTTTCAGGAGATGCGCCAATGCTCGAAGGAGCCTTGTCCGCCGCCAATCGCGTTGACAGTTTCATCGCCATCCTCTGCCGCATCATCATCGTGGCAACCGGCATTCTGCTTACGGTCATCATGACCGCAAACGTCATCGTCCGCTATCTATCGACATCCGGCGGGCTGGATTTTGCGGAAGAACTGCCGACCATGCTGTTTCCATGGTTCATCGTTGCCGGCATTACCCTTGCCGCGCAGAGCGGCGCGCATATGGCGGTTGAATGGATTTATGACAAGTTCGACGAACGCGGCAAGGTGGCGGTTCTGCTGTTCGCCAATCTCGTGACGGTCGCAAGCTTCGTCATTCTCGCGCAGCAGGCGCTTGTCGTCGCCGAGATCGCCGGCGCGGAAATCAGCCCTGTGCTGCAACTGCCCAACAGCATCGGATATTATTCCATCGCCTTCGGCGCGGCACTGGTCTCGATCACCACCGCAACGGCAAGCCTGCGCATTCTCTCCGGCGGCTGGCATGCGCGCCCGCACGGTGCAACCGAGGAGATGCCGCTATGACCATCGTGATGATCATTGCATTTTGTATTCTCATGATGATTGCGGTTCCGGTCGGTTATGCGCTGATCATCTCTGCGGGCGTCGCCGTGCTGTGGAACGGTTATGTGCCGCTTTCGATCGTGGCGCAGCAGGTTTACGACCAGACCCAGTCTTTCCCGATGCTGGCGCTGCCGTTCTTCATGCTTGCGGGCACGCTGATGCTCGGCGGCAAACTTGGAACCCAGCTTCTGGAGCTGGCCTCCAAGGCCATGCAGCGCTGGCGCGGCGGCCCGCTTTCCACCACCGTCATTTCCTCGGTCGTGTTCGGCGGCGTTTCCGGCTCGGCGGTCGCCAATGCGAGCGCGCTCGGCTCGGTGCTCATTCCATGGCAAAAGCGCCAGGGCTATCCCGCTCCCCTCTGTGCGGCCAACAATGCCACCTCGGCCGTCATCGACGTGCTCATTCCGCCGTCGATCCCGATGATCCTCTATTCGCTGGTCAGCGGCGTCAGTATCGCCAATCTGTTCATCGCCGGCATTCTGCCGGGCCTGCTCATGGCGGTCGGTTTCATCTTCGTCTGCTGGGCCATTGCCGTGCGGCGTGGCTATGCGGTGCGAGACGAACGCATCCGCAAGCGCGATCTGGCACTACTTGCATTCCGCAGCCTGCCGGCGATCCTTCTGCCGATCCTGATCATCCTCGGCCTGCGCTTCGGCTTTGCAACGCCGACCGAAGTGGCCGTTCTTTCCGTCGTCTATTCGCTCGTGCTCAGCATCTTCTTTTATCGCGATCTGACGTGGAAGCGTTTCTGCGACAATTTCGTCGAGGCTGGCTCCGCAACCGGCGTCGTCATGCTGGTCATCATGGGCAGTGCGGCGGTGGGCTGGGTGCTCACCTTCGATCAGGCGCCCCAGCATTTCGCCACCTGGGTGGCGGAGAATATCTCCAACCCGATCCTGATCATTCTGATGATGAACGTCCTGATGCTGATCATCGGCATGCCGCTCGATCTGCCGCCGTCAATCCTGCTGCTCGGACCGATCTTCGTGCCGCTTGCGGATATGATCGGGCTCGACCGGGTGCAGCTCGGCATGATGATGGTGATCAATCTCGGTATCGGGCTCTATACGCCACCGATCGGCACCACGCTCTTCATCTCGTCCTCCATAGCCAGAGCGCCGCTCGGCGCGACGACGAGGGAATTGTGGCCGTTCTTCACCATGGCGATGCTGCTTCTCATCGCAGTCAGCTTCATTCCTGCGCTCACGATCTACTGACGTTCGGCCCGTAGCAAATCGGCAGCCAGAAACCACCGGCCGGGTCTATCCGGTCGGTGGTTTTAGTATTCAAGACGTGCCGCCTACGTCGTTAAATCTGCTTTGTTCATGGTTTCGACGATCAAATCACGATCTGCGATGCACCCTTCACGAAATTTTAGGGGATTGCGGAACACATATGGAACATATAGTGTTCGTTCTGTATTTGTTTCGCGACTTCAACGACGATTCTCAAGGGTGTTTTCCTCATGCTCACGCGCAAACAGCAGGAATTGCTTCTCTTCATTCATGAAAGAATGAAAGAGTCCGGCGTGCCGCCCTCCTTCGATGAAATGAAGGACGCACTCGATCTTGCCTCCAAATCCGGCATCCACCGGCTGATCACCGCACTCGAGGAGCGCGGCTTCATTCGCCGGCTACCTAACAGGGCGCGCGCGCTGGAAGTGATCAAATTACCTGAGGCCTATGCGCCGGGTGCAAGGCCGCAGCGCGGCTTCTCGCCGAGCGTCATCGAAGGCAGCCTCGGCAAGCCAAAGACGCCGGAGCCGGCCCCTGCCCCCAAGGCGCCGGCCAATGATCTCGGCGGTGCAGTCACCGTGCCGGTCATGGGCCGTATCGCCGCCGGTGTGCCGATTTCCGCCATCCAGAACAACACCCATGATGTGGCCGTGCCGGTCGACATGCTCGGCTCGGGCGAACATTACGCTCTTGAGGTCAAGGGCGACTCGATGATCGAAGCCGGCATTTTTGATGGCGATACCGTCATAATCCGCAACGGCAACACGGCCAATCCTGGCGATATCGTCGTAGCACTGGTGGATGATGAAGAAGCGACCCTGAAGCGTTTCCGCCGCAAGGGAGCCTCCATCGCACTGGAAGCCGCCAACCCCGCCTATGAGACCCGTATTTTCGGGCCGGATCGGGTGAAAATCCAGGGCAAGCTGGTTGGGCTGATCCGCCGCTACCATTAATTGGCAGCCCGCTTTTTTCGCTAAGGGCGTCATCGAGACGATGGCGCTCCCTTTGAGGCATCTTGGCTTGTTCTCTGGAACAGAGCGGCTCTGCGGAAGTAAAGAGAGGGTGTGTTTCGCCCTCATCTCCGGGCGGTGAGGTAGATATGCCTCCTTCTCCCTGCCCTCACCTTGCCATTCATCAACGCGGCTTATGGGAGCCATGGATTATTTGCAATATTCCAAGGGCCATCCGCCGGTATAGAAATGCGCGTCATATCGGGGAAACACGTCATGTATGATCTTTATATCGCCAACAAGAACTATTCCTCATGGTCGCTGCGGCCGTGGGTGTTGATGCGCACGCTCGGCATCGCCTTCGATGAAAAACTCGTTCCCTTCGGCGAAGGCGTTTCCTTCTCCACCTTCTCGCCGACCGGCAAGGTGCCCTGCCTTGTCGATGAGGGCGTGACAATTTGGGAAACGCTGTCGATCGCCGAATATCTGGCGGAAAGACACCAGGGCGTCTGGGCGAGCGACAAGCAGGCACGGGCCTGGTCACGTTCCGCGGCGAGCGAAATGCATGCGGGCTTTTCCTCGCTGCGCAATCTCTACCCGATGTCGGTCGGCATTCGCGTAAAACCGAAGGGTGGCGATACCGGGCTTGCGGCCGATATAAAGCGCATCGATACGCTGTGGAGCGAAGGACTCGCGAAATTCGGCGGGCCTTTTCTTGCCGGCCAGAAATTCACGGCGGTCGATGCCTTCTTCTGCCCGGTGGCATTTCGTTTCCAGACTTATGGCGCGGAACTTTCGCCCGCGGCGAGAGCCTATTGCGACCGGCTGCTCACCCTTCCCGCCATGCGCGAATGGTACGAGGCCGGGCTGAAGGAAGTCTGGCGCGACGCGGCGCATGAAGAGGAAATTAGCGGGATCGGCGAATTGACGGCGGATCTGCGCATCAAGGCCTGACGACCCATGCTGGCGGCACTTTATTGTGATGCCGCCAGCAACCGCATGACGGCATCAGGCACGTCGTGATCGAAACGGCCGCTTTTCCAGTCGTAATAGCGATGTTCGCTCCAGGGCCTGTCCATGCCGGCGATTGCGGCGCGCAGTCTGCCGACCACCCCTGCCTGATCGCTGCCGGCGAAGTCCATTTCCAGCGAACCGATCCGCCGCAGGATATCGCGGTTCAGCAGAAGTGCGCCCGAGCGGCATTGGGAAAAGGACGTTCTGCGGGAGACGATAACGATATCGGCAATATCGCAAGCCTTTCCGGCAAAGCGGCCATCTTCCAAAACGATGATCCATTCGCCGCTTCCCGCGCGCGCAACGCACCATATGCCTTTGCTGCAGGTGAAAACACCGGGCTCGGCGTCTCTCAGGGCCGCCGTCATCTGCCGTGCAACCGCGCTCATCTCTTGCGGATCAAGCTTCGCCTTCGGGGCCAAAGCCACGGTTTTTGCCGTAGCCTCGGTCTTGAGAAAGACCGGCGGCACAGGCTGTTCCGGTAAAAGCAGCGCCCTTTGCCACTGGCCATAAACGAAACCCTGCGGCTGAGCCTTCGTCGTATAGGCTTTGCCGTCCTCCAGCAGCGCCACCAGCTCGCCATCCTCATGAACAAGCAAATCGGGCGGATCGCGATAGGCCGTGGCGGCTGACAGGCCAAAGGCAAGGAACAGAAGCGGCATGCCCAGAAGCGCAAGCCGGCTGCGCAGCAATGTCAACAGCAGAAAACCAGCCGAGGCGAGCCCCAGAAACCACCCGTGCGGCCGGCCCGTCGCAGCGCTTCCGCCCCAGGACGCCACCTCCTGCGCAACCTCGATGACGAGGGCCATGCCGTACCCCATGACCTTCAGAAATGGCGCATCCAGCCCGAAAGGCATCAACAGCATGGCGAAAAGGCCGAAAGGCATGACAATCAGCGACATCAGCGGCATGGCGGCCAGATTGGCGAAAAGTCCATAGGTGGTGACACGCTGAAAATGCTCGACCGAATAGATCGCCGTCGAAAGACCGCCGATCAGCGACGTCGTGATGACACCGCCAACGATGGCGCCCGCCGTTTGCGCCACCGTCATCCATGCCGGTTTGCGCCCGATAAACAGACGCTCGCGATCGATACGCCAGCGGCTCCAGGCGGCATAGGAGGCGACGAGCGCGATGGTCGCGGCAAAAGACATCTGGAAGCTCGGACCCATGATTTCCGAGGGCGAAAAAGCAAGAATGACCAAAGCGGAAAGCGCAACATTCCTGAGGCTGAGCGAGGGTTGATCGAACAGCACCGCGATCAGCATCACCGACATCATCAGCCAGGCGCGTTCGGCGGAGACGGCGAAACCTGAAATCAGATAATAGGCAAGCGTCATCAAGAGCGCGGCGAAAGCCGAAATCTTCTTCACGGGCCAGCGCTGCGCAAATGCCGGAAAAAGGCTGAAGGCAAGCCTCAGTCCCACGAAAAATATGCCCGACGCCAGCGCCATGTTGAGCCCGGATATGGCGACGATATGGGCAAGGCCGGAGAGCCGCAACGCTTCCATCGTTTCGGCGGATATGGCCTGTCTCTCATCGGTGACGATGGAGGCGGCAAAGGCGCCGGCATCGCCGCCGATGGTGTTGCGGATGCGCTCGGCAATGGCGGTGCGAAGGCCATAGAGCCGCATGTCGGCCCATTCCAGCCAGCCCGTCTTCGCGTCGATGCCGGGTGGAGTTACCGTCTGTGGCGGCTTATAGAAGAATCCGGTCGCGCCTATGCCCCTGAAATAGGAGGCGAAGGCGAAATCGTTGAGCCCCGGCAGAGCCGGGCCGGATGGCGGCGAAAGCCGCGCCTTGCCACGAATGGTCGCGCCGAGCGCGGCGGGCTCGCCTCCCCCGCGTGACAGGAGCGAGACCTTGCCCGGCGGGCGTGACAATGCCGGCGCTTCCGTTGCTGTGAGTTGCACCACATATCGCCAGTCCCCGCGCGCATCCACCTCCCTTCGGGTCACCGTGCCGGTGATGGTGGTGGTGACGGGCGTATCCAGCACCACTGTTCCCGCACGCCACGTTTCGACCCCGGCGAAAAGCATGCCCAGCAAAAGCAGCGCGAAAAGGCCGCAGGCCGTGGCTGCGAAGCCCGAGCGATATTTCGCGAAAAACGCCAGACCGGCGGCGATGAGACATGTGATCGCCAGAACGAGGAATGAAGGCGAGGTATTGAGGGAAAACCAGAGGATCGCACCGCAGCCGATGAAAACCGGAACGAAAAGAAAATCGTGACCGAATGCGCGCTCCTCGGCGACGCATACGGCGATTTTTTGAGAGGCGACAACTCGCAGTTTCGGCTTGCCGACAAGGGCGGGCGTACCATATGTCGCGACATCGCCGGTTCTACGAAGCGGATAAAGGATTTCCGCCGTGCCGGGCAAATCGCCCTGCATCGTTTCGGCATATCCGAAATGCTGTTTTTCCCCTTGACCGAGCAATCCGCGCCGCGCCCCTGCCGCACCGGGAACAGGTTTGCAGGCGGATGCGAGGGATTGCAATCCTTTCCTTTAACCCTGCGTTGACTGAGATTGAATTGCCATCGCCGGGAAAGACGGAAGCAAGGCAATTGCGTTTGCCGCAATGCACAATTTGACCTTTGGATAGCTTGGCATCTGCGCAAGGATCATATAGCTAATCGGTAGACGCTTAACCGCGGGGCGTGTCTCAACGCCCCCACCCGCATGTTTTCGGAGGATCAGTATGACGGAAAAAAGCGCTACAGTGACACTTGGCGAAAAGCAGGTCGAACTCCCGGTCAGGGAAGGCACGATCGGACCAAGCGTCGTCGATATCGCCACGCTGTACAAGCACACGGGCTCTTTCACCTACGACCCGGGTTTCACGTCGACGGCCTCCTGCGAATCCAAGATCACCTATATTGACGGTGACGAGGGCGTTCTGCTGCATCGTGGCTTCCCCATCGAGCAGCTCGCCGAACAGGGCGACTTCCTGGAAACCTGCTACCTTCTGCTTTACGGTGAACTGCCGACCGCGGCTCAGAAGAAGGACTTCGACACCCGCGTCACGCGCCACACCATGGTGCATGAGCAGATGAGCCGCTTCTTCACCGGCTACCGCCGCGATGCGCATCCGATGGCCGTCATGTGCGGCACGGTCGGCGCTCTCTCGGCCTTCTACCATGACTCGACCGACATCACGGATCCGCACCAGCGCATGGTCGCTTCGCTGCGCATGATCGCGAAGATGCCGACGATCGCCGCCATGGCTTACAAGTACCATATCGGCCAGCCCTTCGTTTACCCGAAGAACGACCTCGATTACGCCTCCAACTTCCTGCACATGTGCTTTGCCGTGCCGTGCGAGGATTACAAGGTCGATCCGGTTCTGGCCCGCGCCATGGACCGCATCTTCATCCTGCATGCCGACCACGAGCAGAACGCCTCCACCTCCACGGTGCGTCTTGCCGGTTCTTCGGGTGCAAACCCGTTCGCCTGTATCGCAGCTGGCATTGCCTGCCTCTGGGGCCCGGCTCATGGCGGCGCCAACGAAGCGGCGCTCAACATGCTCAACGAAATCGGCACGGTTGACCGAATTCCGGAATATATCGCCCGCGCCAAGGACAAGAACGACCCGTTCCGCCTGATGGGCTTTGGCCACCGCGTTTACAAGAACTACGACCCCCGCGCCAAGATCATGCAGAAGACGATGTACGAAGTGCTGGAAGCCACCGGCAACTCCGACGATCCGATCATGCAGGTCGCGCTGGAACTGGAAAAGATCGCCCTTTCCGACCCCTACTTCGTCGAAAAGAAGCTCTACCCGAATGTCGACTTCTATTCCGGCATCACGCTGAAGGCGCTCGGCTTCCCCACCACCATGTTCACCGTTCTCTTCGCGCTCGCCCGCACCGTTGGCTGGATCGCACAGTGGAACGAAATGATCGAAGATCCGCAGCAGCGCATCGGCCGTCCGCGCCAGCTCTACACGGGCGCCGGCAAGCGCGACTACGTTCCGGTTTCCAAGCGCTAAGCCGCGAAACCCCATAAATCAAAGGCCGGCAGGTTTTCACCCGCCGGCCTTTTTTGTTGGGCATCCGAATGGTTCTCAGTGGCGTGCGGCAACGCCCAGGAACTGCTTCAGTTCGGGTGTTGCGGGATTGGAAAATACCTCTTCCGGCGGGCCAATTTCATGCACCCTGCCCTCATGCATGAAGACGACGCGGGAGCAGACGTCGCGCGCAAATTTCATTTCATGCGTCACCATCAGGAGCGTCATGCCCTCGGCGGCGAGTTCCCGCACTACGGCCAGCACTTCCGCGACGAGTTCGGGATCGAGCGCCGAGGTGATTTCGTCGCACAGCAGCGCGATGGGCTGCATGGCAAGCGCGCGGGCAATGGCGACGCGCTGTTGCTGGCCGCCGGACAATTCATCGGGATAGGCCTCGAATTTATGCGCCAGCCCGACACGTTCCAGCATCTTGCGGGCAACGGCTTCCGCTTCCGGCTTCGGCGTCTTTTTCACCACGGTCTGCGACAGCATGACGTTACCGCCAACGGTCTGGTGCGGGAAGAGATTGAACTGCTGGAAGATCATGCCGACCTTCAGCCGCAGGGCTTTCAGATGCAGATCGTCTTCGAGAAGCTGCGCGCCGGCGACCGATATGGAACCGGCCGAGATCGTCTCCAGCCCGTTGATGCAGCGAAGCAGGGTCGATTTGCCCGATCCGCTCTTGCCGATGATGGCGATGACTTCACCCGGCTCCACATCGAGGTTGATGCCCTTCAGAACCTCGTTGCTGCCATAGCTTTTGCGGACTTCAGTGATTTCGATGAGCGACATTGAGCTTCCTTTCGAGGATCTGGCTGCTCTTCGACAGAGGCCAGCACAGCGCGAAATAGATGAGGGCGACGAGGCCATAAACGGTGAAGGGCTGGAAGGTGGCGTTGGTGACGACCGTGCCGGCCTTGGACAATTCGACAAAACCGATGATCGAGGTCACGGCCGTTCCCTTGATGACCTGCACGAAGAAACCGACGGTCGGCGGAATGGCGACCCGCATGGCCTGCGGCAGGATGACGTAGCGCATCTGTTGCAGGCGTCCCATGGCAAGGCTTGCCGATGCCTCCCATTGGCCTTTCGCGACGGATTCGACACAGCCGCGCCAGATTTCGGTGAGGAAGGCCGCTGCCCACAGGATCAGCGTCAGGCCTGCTGCCAGCCAGGCCGGCACATCGATGCCGAACAGGCCGAGGCCGAAAAAGGCGATGAAGAGCTGCATCAAAAGCGGCGTGCCCTGAAAAAGCTCGACATAATAGCGTGCGAAAGCCCGCATCGATTTTTTCCGGGAAATGCGCATGAAGAGCAGAAGCAGCGCCACCAAGCCGCCGCCGGCGAAGGAAACGAGCGACAGCAGCACGGTCCAGCGCGTGGCGAGCAGCAGGTTTCTGAGAATATCCCAGGTGGAGAATTCGATCATCGGACACTCCTGCGCGGAAAGATGAGGTTGCCGCCCATCACCAGCACCTGCCGGAGAAGGATGGCGAGCACGAGATAAATGACGGTGGAGACCATATAGGCTTCGAAGGCGCGGAAGGTGCGAGACTGAATGAAATTGGCCGCGAAGGTCAAATCCTCGGCGGCAATCTGCGAGACGACCGACGAGCCGAGCATGACGATCACCACCTGCGATGAAAGAGCGGGCCAGATGCGTTGCAGCGAGGGCACCAGAACCACATGCCGGAAGGTTTCGAAACGGGTCATGGCAAGGCTTGCCCCCGCCTCGAACTGTCCCTTCGGCGTCGCCTGAATACCGGCGCGGATGATTTCGCAGCTATAGGCCCCGAGATTGACCACCATGGCGATATTGGCGGCGGTCAGTTCCGACAATTGCAGGCCAAGCGACGGCAGGCCGAAAAAGATAAAAAACAATTGTATGAGGAATGGCGTGTTGCGAATGAGCTCCACATAGGTCGCGACCGGCGGCCGCAGCCATTTGGGCCCCAGCGCGCGCACCCAGGCGCAGACGATGCCAAGTGCGATGCCGAGAACGCCGCCAATGGCAATCAATTCCAGCGTAACGGCGATGCCTTTGGCGATCTGCGGATAATAGTCGAGAAGCCATCCAAAATCGAATGTGTATTTCACCCGATGCTTCCTTTCGGCGAGGACAAACCATGCGCCGGTCCCGCCTCAAAGCGAGGCCGGCGCATGCATTTTTCCGGGTTGCTCAGAGATCCTTGGGCAGGTCGGTTTTCAGCCATTTCTGCGCGATCGTGTTCAAGGAACCATCGGTCTTTGCGGTGGCGATGATGGCGTTGACCTTTTCAAGCAACGCCGGCTGTTCCTTGTTCAGGCCGATATAGCAGGGCGAATTCTTGATCAGGAACTTCAGCTCGGGGCGCTTTGGCGGGTTCTTGGCGAGAATGGCGGCGGCTACCACGTTGCCCGTGGCCACGGCTTCCACCTGGCCGGCGAGGAAGGCGGAGATCGTGCCGTTATTATCCTCGTAGCGCTTGATGGTCGTATCGGCAGGCGCCACCTTCGTCAGCTCCAGATCCTCGACAGCGCCACGGGTGACACCGATGGTCTTGCCGGACAAATCTTCCGCCTTGGTGACGGCAACCGAAGCCGGAGCGAACACGCCGTTGAAGAAAGGCGCATAGGCGGTGGAGAAGTCGATGACCTTTTCACGGTCCGGGTTCTTGCCGAGGCTCGAAATGACGAGATCGACCTTGTTGGTCTGCAGATAGGGAACGCGGTTGGCGCTGGTGACCGGCACGAGTTCAACCTTCACGCCCAGCTTATCGCCGATCAGATTGGCGACGTCGATATCGTAGCCCTGCGGCGCCATATCCGTGCCGACGCTGCCGAAGGGCGGGAAATCCTGCGGGACGGCAACGCGGATCGTGCCGCGGGAGGTGATATCACCGAGCGCATCAGCAAAGGCTGCGGGCGAAAAGCCGAGCGTTGCGGAAATCGCGGCAATGGCAAGCAATGAACGTCTGGAAATCATTGAGAATTACTCCTTGGGGCTTGAGGAAAGAGGCTGAAGTGAAAGGGAATTGCGAAGCTCGTAGAGCGGGTCCGGCCTGCGGGTGAGATCGAGACCGGTTTCGACTTCGTCGAGATGGCGGATGGCGAGTTCTGCGGCGCCATGAAAATCGGCAGCCTTGATCGCTTCGAAGATACGGCAATGTCCGTCATGCGACTGCTGTGCATGGAAATCGGACTGATAGAGCATGGAGATGAGGATGGTTCTCGCCGTCAGGTCGCGCAGCGTTTCGACGATGATGTCGTTGCCGGCGATTTCCGCGATGCGAATGTGGAAGTCGCCCATCAGGCAGGTCAGGCGCTGGCGGTCGCCTTTGGCAATCGCCGCCTTCTCCTCATCGAGATGATCGGCGAGGATGGCGATGCCTTCGGCGCTGATGCCGGAAAGATTGCGCAAGAGCCCATATTCGATAATGCGCCGCGCCTCATAGACCTTGATGGATTCTTCGGCGGAAGGCTCCACCACGAACCAGCCCCGGCGCGGGCTGACGGTGACGATGCCGCGCGTCTCCAGCCGCATCATCGCTTCGCGAATGCGCGTGCGCGACACGCTGAAAAGGCTGGCGAGCTGGTTCTCGCTGAGGCGGGTGCCCGGACGGATGCGCGCGGAAAGAATGCCGGAGATGATGGCGTCTTCTACCGCGCTCTGGGCGCTTTCTGATGTATGGCTATCTTGCATACAAGATTGAAAGCAAGAGGTGTGCCAGACGGAAATTTATGGGCCGGGAGCCATCCGATGGTCAGCCGTTTGCTGCACTAACGATCAAATGCAGTAAAATCGCGCCCTCGCCTGCCTGCATCGACAGCAGGACGGCAGCCCGTGGGAGTGAGTGCTTATTTGATTATTGTGAGGGACGAGCTTTGCTCTTCAGGACATCCAGAAGAATGCGGGCACCGGTTTCGCCCGGAGGCACATCCGTATGCAAACGCTGCTGCACGAGTGCATAACCTTCGAGCATCGCCTGCCGTTCAGTGGTGTCGGAAGACAGACGCTCTGCCCAGCGCAGCATCGAACCTGCCCTTACCACCTCGTTGAAATATTCCGGCACGACGGCGTAATCGGCAATCAGGTTCGGCAGAGCCCCTGTCCAGGTCTTCACCCGCTTGCTCAGCATGGTGAAAATCCAGTCCGTCTTGTAGACCGAGATCGTCGGTACGCCCGCTAGCGCGAGTTCCAGAATGACCGTGCCGGAAGCGGCAATCGCCGCATCGGCTTCAGCAAACGCGTTCCATTTGAAAGCGGAATCGATACCGATTTCGGGCCTGATATCCTCCGGCCATGAGGCCGCCAGTTCGCGGATGCGTTTTTCCTGACGCGGCACGGTGGGCAACAGAAACCGCGTCGGACCGTTGCGCTCGACAAAAGCTTTCGCCGCCGCCTGAAAAGGCTCCATCAGCCGCGTCGTTTCAGTGGAACGCGACCCTGGCAGGAGGAGAATGGTCTTCGGTTCGCCATTCGCCGGCAGAGAACGTTCCGCCCGCTTCTGGCGCACTGCCAGCACATCGGGATCGACGCTGAGGCGATGACCGACAAAAGTTGTCGGCGGACCGCCGAGACGGCGCATGGCTTCCGGCTCGAAGGGCAGCAGAGCCAGCACGTGATCGACATAGGAGAGCATCGCGGTGGCGCGATATTCCTTCCAGGCCCAGACGCTGGGGCAGACGTAATTGACGACCGGCAGATGCGGCAATTGTTTGCGGACTTTTTTCGCAACGCGATGGGTGAAATCCGGGCTGTCGATAATCAGCAGAATATCGGGCTTTGCGGCGGCGATTGCCTGAGCGGTCTGGTCGATCCGCGCAATGAGCTTCGGCAGTTTTTTCAGAACCTGCGTGAAGCCCATGATGGAGAGTTCGGAATAGTCGAACAGGGAAACCAGTCCCTGCGCTTCCAGCGCTTCGCCTCCGACACCCACCAGTTCTACAGGTCCCGTATATTGGGCCTTGAGCGAGCGGATCAGATCCGCGCCTAAAAGATCGCCGGATACTTCCCCGGCTATGACCGCCACTTTTAATGCCGCCGTCATCCGATCATGTCTCCGCCAAGTGACGTATCGATGCCGCAGACGAATATGCCCGCCTCATCGGCCGCTTTCAACATCGCCTCGCGATCGAGCACCAGCGCCCGCCCGGCTTCGACGGCGATGCCCGCCAGCCCGGCCCTTCGCGCATTCTCCACCGTTTCCACACCGATTGTCGGCAGGTCGGCGCGCACATCCTGCTGCGGCTTGCACAGCTTTACGAGCACCCCCCTGCGGCGCGGGGATATCCGTCCTTCCGCGCGCAATGCCGCAACGCGCGCCAGCATGGCATCCGTGCCCTCAACGCCTTCCAGCGCGACGATGCGGCCGCCGACGGCGACCGCGCCCTGCCCCACATCGAGCTTGCCGAGTGCAAGCGCGGCCTCAGCCGCCTTGCGTATATCGCGCAGATCATCCTCGGCAGGTTTTTGCGCACCGAAAGGACCTATCGCGGCCAGCAGGCCGGGCGCGATCTCGTGAGCGCCGATGACTTTTGCGCCGAGCGTGCCGATGATTTTGATGACCATCTGCAGAACGGCGTCATCGCCGCTCGACAGCAGCGTCCTCACAATGGACGGCAGTTTGAGCAGGATGCCGACTGTGGGGCGGATCTCGCGCCACTCCGGCCGCCGCGCCACACCACCGGACAGCACGACACGGTCTACCCGGTTTTCGCGCAGCAGACGGCCAAGCCCGGCGACATCGCCGACACTGATGACGGCATTGTCGAAACCGCTCCAGTCGAAACGGGAATCATCGCGCAACCGCACGATGAAAGGGTTCTCGCCCATCTCACGGGCGGCGGCCGCCACATAAAGCGGCAGCTGGCCGCTGCCGGCCACAATGGCGAGACGCCCGCCGCCTGTCACGGCTCACTTGCCCCGGTTGGGCGAAGAGATCGCGCGGTCGCTGTCCGCACCGATGAAATCGATGACTTCAAGCGCCTGCGGGCAATCCAGATAGTCGTTACGGTCGATGGCCGCCGCATTGCCGCGGATCGTGCCATCAGCCTCGAAAATCGCCTTGTAGACGCGCCTGACCTTGTGGATATCGGCACGCTCGATGCCGGCACGGGTCATGCCGACGACGTTCAGGCCGCCGAGGATGCCGGGATTGCCATTCAGCATGCCATAGGGAATGACATCGTAATTGACCGCCGAAAGTCCGCCGATGAAGGCCTGGCGGCCAATGCGGGTGAACTGGTGCACGGCGCAGCCACCGCCGAGAATAGCGCGATCCTCAATGGTGACATGGCCCGCGAGCATCACATTGTTGGACAGGACGATGTGGCTGCCGAGGCGGCAATCATGCGCCACATGCGAATTGGCGAGGAAGAGATTATCGTCACCGATAACGGTCTTGCTGCTGCCATCGGAACTGCCGGCGTTCATCGTCACGCCTTCACGCATGATGCAGCGCTCACCGATCTCGAGGGTCGTTTCCGAACCGTCGTGGCGAATTGCCTGCGGCGTGCCGCCGATGACCGCCATGGGATGGACGACCGAACCACGGCCGATCACGGTCAGGCCGGAAACAACGGCGTGATTGTGCAGCTGGACACCGTCATGCAGCGTGACTTTCGCGCCGACATAGCTCAGCGCACCGATGATGACGTTTTCACCGATCACCGCACCGTCTTCGATCACGGCGCTCGGGTGAATTCTGGCCGAGGCGGCAATCGTGCTCATTGCTGATCCTCGGGGATCATCATGGCGCCGACATCGGCCTCCGCCACCAGCGCGCCGTCCACCTTCGCTTCGCAATGGAATTTGAAGACATTGCCGCGCTGGCGCTGCTTGGCGACATGGATTTCCAGACGATCGCCGGGGATCACGGGCTTGCGAAACCGCGCATTGTCGATTGTCATGAAGTAGACCAGATGACCGCCCTCACCCTGGCTGCGAGCGCAGATCGCACCCGCCGTCTGGGCCATGGCTTCGACGATCAGAACGCCCGGCATGATCGGCCGGTCCGGGAAGTGACCGGTGAAATGCGGTTCATTGACCGTCACGTTCTTGATGCCAATCGCCGAGTTGTTACCGTCGATCTCGATGATCTTGTCGATCAGCAGGAATGGGTAACGATGCGGCAGAAGCTTCATGACTTCCAGAATGTCAGCCGCGCCCAGCGCCGTCTTCGTTTCTTCAGTCATTGTTTTTCTCTCCTGTTTTTTTATCACGCCCTTCAGCGCGCGCCAGAATTTCGGCCATGTCGCGCAGGAAATATTTCATTGGACGCGCGGGCGTGCCGCCATAACGGGCGCCTGCCGGAACGTCCGCCACAACGCCGCTCATCGCCGCGATCTGTACGCCGTCGCCAATGTTGATATGGCCATTGATGCCGGCCGCGCCGCCAATCATCACACCGTCGCCGATGCGGGTGCTGCCCGCAATGCCGACCTTGCTGACGATGCCGCAATGGCGGCCGATGCGCACGTTGTGGCCGATCTGGACCTGATTGTCGATCTTGGTGCCTTCGCCGATGACCGTGTCATCCATGGTGCCGCGATCGATCGTGGTGTTCGCGCCAATCTCGACATTGTCCTGAATGATGACCCGGCCGATCTGCACGATCTTCAACATGCCGCGCGGACCGGGAGCATAACCGAAACCGTCCTGACCGATGCGCGCACCGTTATGGATAATCACATTATTACCGATGAGGGCCGCAAGAATGCTTGCGCCGCCGGCAATGGTGCAATCGCGCCCGATCTGCACATCCTGCCCTATGATGACGCCGGGACCGATGCGCGTGCCCGCGCCGATATGAGCGCCAGCTCCAATCACGGCGAGAGACTCGACGATGACGCCCGCCTCCAGCTTTGCGGATGGATCGACATGCGCAGCATGGGAAATTTCAGCTTCCATCCGCGCGATCGGACCCGGACGCATGGCGGAGGGATGCAGCAAGGCACCCACCTGCGCAAAAAGCGTGTGCGGGTTTTTCGATATCAGCGCAGGGGTGTGAGACGGAAGCATGTCTACAAGGGCGGCGTCACAAATGACGGCGCCAGCGTCGCAGGTCTGCAGCTCATCGCGGTTCTTGCGCGAAAGAATATAGCAGAGCTGATCGGGTTTTGCCCGGTAGACCGGCGCAACGGACCGAATGATCCGCTCTCCCGCCGCGTCATCAGACAGTTCCGCCCCAAAACGGTCCGCGATATCTTTCAATCGCAGTCCCTCGTGGGGCGGAAAAAAGGCGTTGTATTCCATCAGCCGGAAACTCCAGAACGTTCAAAGTTGCAGTTCTGGACTGCCGATATCAGAAAGTGTTGGACATGCCAAACCGGAAACGCTGTTCCTCGTCGTAGTCTTCCTTGGCAATCGGCACGGCGTAGTCGACGCGGATCGGACCGAAGGGCGACGCCCACATCACACCGACACCGGCGGATGCACGGATGGAGTTGTCGTCCTTCACACCGGCGCTGTTGGCAACCTTGTTGCCATAGAGCGTGCCGGCATCCACAAAGCCAGCGAGACGCAGGCCGAAATCTTCCGGAACGCCAGGCATCGGAGCCGTGACTTCAGCAGAAGCGGCGAAATAGGTCGTGCCGCCGATGGAGTCGGAACCGATGCGCGGACCGATACCATCATTCTTGAATCCGCGAACCTGACGACCGCCAAACTTGAACTGATCGAATACCAGCAGGTTGTCACCCGTCGGCATGACGTGGCCCGCCTGACCCGTGATCGAACCAATGACATCGTACTCGTCAGACAGCGTGTAGAAGAAGCGAGCCTTGGCGTAAATCTTGTAATATTCGGAATCGCCGCCGAGACCTGCAAATTCGTTCGTCAGAGCAGCCTGCCAGCCTTCGCGCGGCATGTTGCGGTCGTCGAGCGTATTGTAGTTCAGCGTGTTCGAAATGATGGACTGTGTCCAATCACCGCCACGGATCAGGTCCTTGTAGGGCTCGGCAAGGTTGCTGCCGGTTTCCCAGTCGCCCTCACCGTCATAATTGATCTGCTTGTAGGTGTACTTGAACGTCGTCGAGAGGTCTTCGGTGATCGGCGCGGTCACGCGCAGCGAGAAGCCCTGCTCGTCGTAATCATAATAGTCTTCGCTGCGGCTCTGGCTCTTGAACAGGTCGAAACCTGCGGCAAGACGGTAGCCGAGGAAATAGGGTTCCGTGAAGGACAGCGTATAGCTGCGCGCATCGTCTTCACCCGCACCGGCGGCGAGACGGATGTACTGGCCGCGACCGAGGAAGTTCTTCTCTTCGATGGATGCTTCGAGCAGCACACCGTCGTTCTGCGAGTAGCCGGCGCCGATACCGAACGAACCCGTCGACTGATCTTCTACGTCGACAACGATGACGACGCGGTCAGGAGCACTGCCGCCGGCGGTCGAAATATTGACCTTCGAGAAATAGCCGAGCGCTTCGAGACGGCGCTTTGCTGCCGTGATGACCGTCTGATTGAACGCATCGCCTTCGGAAATATCGAACTCGCGACGAATGACGTAGTCACGCGTACGGGTGTTGCCGCGGATTTCGATGCGCTCGACATAGGCGCGCTCGCCCTGGTCGACAATATAGGTCACACCGATGGTGTTGCCAGCCATGTCACGGTCGCCGCGCGGCGTTACGCGGGCAAAGGGATAACCTTCGCCGGCCACGCGCTTGGAAATCGCTTCCATGCTCTGCTGAACTTCCTTGGCGCTGTAGCTTCCGCCCTGGTGGGTTTCCACGAGGCCCTGAAGCTCCGAACCGTCGACGCCCGGAACGGTCGATTCGACCGCGACGTTGCCGAAGTTGTAACGCTGACCTTCATCGACCGTGATGGAGATCGTGTATTCGTTCTTGGACTCGTCCAGCACAGCCTCGGAGGAGACGACCCGGAAGTCGGCGTAACCGCGGTTGTAGTAGAACTGGCGCAGCGCCTCTTCGTCGGCGCGCAGCTTGTCCTCGTTATAGACGTCCTTACGCGTCAGGAACGACAGCATGTTGGACTTCTTGGTATTGATGACGGCGGCCAGACGACCATCGCTATAGGCATTGTTGCCAACGAAATCGATGCGGCCGATCTTCGTGCGCTCGCCTTCATTGATGACGAAAGCAATGTTCACACGGCCCTGACCGACGGAAACGGTCTGCGTGGTGACTTCGACGTCGCTACGGCCGATGGCGGCGTAGGCTTCCTTGATGCGGGCAATATCCGCCGTCACGATGGCCTGATTGAACGGGCCGAGGGACTGGGTCTGCACAACGCCGGCGAGCTTGTCGTCCTTGATCTTGCGGTTACCGTTGAAGACCACCTGGTTGACGAGCTGGTTCTCATTGACGGTCACGACCAGCGTGCTGCCGGAAACACGCATGGAAACATTCGAGAAGTAACCGGTGGCGTAAAGACGCTTCACCGATTCATCGATGTCCGAATTGGAAAAGTTCTTACCCGGCGCAATGGTGATGTTGGAACGCACGGAGTCCGCACCGGACCGGTCGGCCCCGCGAACATCGATCCTGCTGATGACGGCCGCATTTGCAGCGCCAGCAGAGGCAAGCACGCCAAGGCCCGCAACCGAAGCAACACCGGCAGACAGAGCAACCGCCGACACAGCGTTCAAAAATCTTGAACCAGCCTTCATTTCAATTCTTACCTTTTTACGTTGTCCCTCAGCGGGCGGAACCCGACTCCGGCCATGTGCGTCGTTTTACCTGCTTTTCCCCTACAAGCAAGCGCGAACGTTAAATTCTGTTTACTTCGTGCTCCAGAGTGGCTCATTCGCCACTTCGGCATAAAAACAAGGTAAACAAATAACTAACAAAACCGTTAAAACACAATCCTCAGCCGATCAAGCTGCTGATATCATTCCATGTTGCAAAAACCATAAGACCCAAAATCATCATCATCCCGATACGGAACGCGACTTCCTGCGCGCCCGCGCCAAGCGGCCTGCCGCGAATGGCCTCGATGGCGTAGAACACCAGATGCCCGCCGTCCAGAACCGGCACAGGCATCAGGTTCAAAAGACCGATGGAGACGGAAAGAACGGCCGCAAGCTGGATAACGGCGGAAATGCCGAGCGTCGCCATCTGGCCGGAGGCCTGCGCCACACGCACCGGGCCGCCAAGCTGATCGGCATTCATGCGCCCTGTCACGAGATTGCCGATATAGTTGAATGTGCCGGTAATGACGTGGCCCGTTTCACGCACGCCTTCGACCAGCGCCTCGGACGTCGAATATTCGATATGGCGGAAATTGCCGCTGGTCTGGTCGGTGACGATGCCGATAATGCCCATTTCCAGCTTGTTGCCGAACTGGTCTGTGGTTTCGGTGCGGGTCGGGACCATCGGCAGTTTCAGCTCCTCGCCCGCCCTTTCGACCGTCACCGTGATCGGCGTGCCCGGCCGGATGCCGACGTAACGGCGGACATCCTCGAAGGTCATCACTTTTTCGCCATCGATCGCGATGAGCCGGTCGCCAGGCTGCACGCCCGCGGCAGCCGCCGCGCTGTTTTCACGGACTTCCGCCACGACCGGATCGGCAATCATCCGGCCGTAAATGCCGAAGAGCAGCGCGAAGATGAGAATGGCGAGAATGAAATTGGCGATCGGGCCTGCGGCAACCGTGGCCGCCCTTTTCCACAGCTTTGCGCCGGAAAGCGTCTGCGCCCTCTCCTCCAGCGACATATGCGACAGGCCGGAACTATCCGGCTTGCTCGCCGCATCCTCATCGCCGAAGAACTTGACGTAACCACCGAGCGGGATCGCCGAAATCTTCCATCGCGTGCCGCGTTTGTCGGTGAAACCAATCAGCTCCGGGCCGAAGCCGATGGAGAATGCCGTGGAACGGATGCCGCACCAGCGACCGACCAGATAATGGCCCATTTCATGGACAAAAACGAGCAGCGACAGCACCAGGATGAAAGGCACGATATAGCCGGTCAGAAAGCCGGTCGCCGCCATTACTGTGTTCATGACAATCTGCCCTTTGTGTCGTGACCTTTCGCGCCGCTCAGAAACCCGGCAACAGACCGCCGCCCGATCCGGGCACGTCGCCGGTTGCCGCCGCATGCACGAAAGCAATGAGGAATACCGTAAAGCAGGCGAAAACAAGACCGTCGACACGGTCCATGAAGCCGCCATGGCCCGGAATGAGATGACTGGAATCCTTGACCTGGAAACGCCGTTTCACGAAGGATTCGAAGAGATCGCCGATCTGGCTGAACACCGAGAGGATAAGGGCGAGCCCAAGCACCAGCACGCTGATCCTGCCGTGATAGGCCATGGACACCGCACCGCCGCCGATCACGGCCGCCACCGCCCCGCCGATCGCGCCGGACCAGGTCTTGCCGGGCGAGATCGAAGGCGCAAGCTTCGGCCCGCCAATGGCGCGTCCGACGAAATAGGCGAGAATATCCGTCGACCAGACAACGGCGAAGATAAACAGGATGGACACGAATCCGGTCAGCTCGTCACCACGGATGGCTGCCAGCGATATGCCGCTCAGGCCCGCATAAAAAATGCCGCCTACCAGCCACCAGTTTTTGCCGCGCAAAATTGGAAACAGCGCCGCCGTCAGCGTGAAGCCGGATAAGAGCGGCAGATCGAGCGAGGATTCGCCGAATATCGTATTGCCGGCGATGACGGCGACCGCGAACCAGCCCCAGGCATTGCCGGTCGAATTGGTCTCAGACAGCCGGGTAATCGTCGACCATTCATAATAGATGAGGATCGCCAGAAGGCCCGCGACGATGCGGAACAGAATGCCGCCATACCAGGTCGCGGCCAGAATGACCGCCGCCATGACGATTGCGGACACGATCCGCAGTCTGAGTTCACGGCTCATCAGGCGCCTGCCACGGCAACCTGCTCGGTGAGTGCACCGAAGCGGCGGTCACGCGTTGCATATTGCTCGATTGCGGAGAAGAATCGCTGGCGGTCGAAGTCCGGCCAATATTCGGGAACGAACAGGAACTCGGAATAAGCGGCCTGCCAGAGCAGGAAGTTCGACAGGCGCTCTTCGCCGCTGGTGCGGATGATGAGATCCGGATCGGGCATACCCGACGTGTCGAGTCTGGCCGAAATCATCTCTGGCGTAATGGATTCGGCATTAATCCTGCCTTCGGCGACATCGCGCGCAATCGCCGCCGTCGCACGCGCGATCTCGTCGCGGCTTCCATAATTGAAGGCGATCACCAGCGTCAGCTTGGTATTGTCCGCTGTCATCTGTTCCGCCTCTTCGAGGAGAGAACGGATGTCGTGCTTCAGCCCCTGCCGGTCGCCGATGATCCGCACACGGACATTTTCGCGGTGCAGTTCCGCAAGATCACGCCGGATGAAGGCTTTCAAAAGCCCCATCAGATCGCTCACCTCGGATTCGGGTCTGCGCCAGTTTTCCGACGAGAAGGCAAACAGCGTGAGATAGCGTATTCCGCAATCGCCGGCCGCGCGCACGGTCTCGCGCACGGCCTCCACACCGCGGCGATGCCCCATCACGCGCGGAAGACCGCGCTGCTTTGCCCAGCGTCCATTGCCATCCATGATGATGGCGACGTGCTCGGGTATGGAGGAACGTGTCGTCGTCGGCATATCGATCCAGTAACAGGGCAGCGCGGAATTAAAACGAATAAAATACAGGTCTATCGCGAACGATATCAGACCTGCATGATTTCCTTTTCCTTCTCGGCAAGCAAGCGGTCAATTTCCGAAATCGTGTCATCGGTCATTTTCTGAACCTTTTCCGACTGTCCACGGCTTTCGTCCTGACCGATGTCACCGTCCTTTTCGGCTTTTTTCAGACCATCCATGCCATCGCGGCGCACATGGCGAATCGCCACCTTGGACTTTTCGGCATAATCATGGGCGACCTTGACGAGCGATTTGCGGCGCTCTTCGTTCAGTTCAGGCAGCGGAATACGCAGGTTCTGGCCGTCGACGATGGGGTTGAGGCCGAGATTGGATTCGCGGATCGCACGGTCGACGGCGTTGACCATCGACTTGTCCCAGATGTTGACGCCGAGCATGCGCGGCTCCGGAACGGTGATATTCGCAACCTGGTTCAGCGGTACGCGCGAGCCATAAGCCTCGATGGTGACCGGATCGAGAATATTGGCCGAAGCGCGGCCGGTGCGCAGCGATGCGATATCGCTCTTGAATGCATTGATGGCGCCGTCCATACGGCGCTTGATATCGTTGAGGTCAACACCACTCATCTTGATACTCCATCTTGTCGGCCAAGCCGGCCGTAATCGCCCCTTGAGGCGGCATCGTTTTGATTATTTGTCGTGCACGATGGTCTTGCGGCCGCCGCCGGTCAATATCTGCGCAAAACCGCCCTTCTCGTGGATCGAGAAAACAATGATCGGAATGTGGTTTTCGCGGGCAAGCGCAACGGCGGCGATATCCATGACCGCCAGTCCCTTGCCGAGCACTTCGCTGTGGGTCAATTCGTCGAAACGGGTCGCCGTCGGGTCCTTCTTCGGGTCGGCGGAATAGATGCCGTCCACCTGCGTGCCCTTGAAGATCGCTTCTGCGCCCATTTCCGCAGCGCGCAAGGCCGCGGCAGAATCAGTGGTGAAGAATGGGTTGCCCGTACCGCCAGCGAAAATCACCACACGCCCCTGCGCGAGATGATGGAGCGCCGCACGCTGCGAGAAGCTCTCACAGATTTCAGGCATGGCGATTGCGGAGAGAACGACGGTATCGATGTTGAGCTTGCGCAGCGAGGTTGCGAGCGCCAGCGCGTTGATGACGGTCGCCAGCATGCCCATATGGTCGCCGGTCACGCGGTCGCCGCCCTTGGAGGCCACGGCAACGCCGCGGAAAATATTGCCGCCGCCGACGACAACACCGACTTCGACGCCCATCGCCCTCGCTTCGGCGATATCGGAAGCGATGCGGTCAGCCACCGCCACATCGATACCGAAACCCTGATCGCCCATGAGGGCTTCGCCGGAAGCCTTGAGAAGAACGCGTTTGTAGATCGGCTTGGAAGACATCATGACTCCTCGGAAATGTAACCGAAACGCGGATACACGAAGGGCACCGCGTTGTCACGCGATGCCCTCCCGTTTTCCCAAGATTGGGTAAATATAATCAGCCCTTGGCGACGGCTGCGACTTCGGCTGCGAAATCGCTTTCTTCCTTCTCGACGCCATCGCCGAGCAGCAGGCGAACCATGCCCGTCACTTCGATGGAAGCGCCGGCTTCCTTTTCGGCTTCCTTGACGGCAGCGCCGACGGTCAGGTCCGGGTTGATGACGAAAGCCTGCGACAGAAGGGCGACTTCTTCGAAGAACTTGCGCATACGGCCATCGACCATCTTTTCGATGATGGCTTCCGGCTTGCCGGATTCGCGGGCCTGTTCGATGAAGACGTTGCGCTCGCGCTCGGCAACGGCGGCGTCGACTTCTTCAGCGCGGATGGCGAGCGGGTTGGTCGCAGCGATATGCATGGCAACCTGGCGGCCGATGGAGTTCAGAACGGCCTTGTCACCTTCCGACTTCAGGGCAACGAGAACGCCGAGCTTGCCGATGCCGTCGCCGGCAGCGTTGTGGATGTAGGTCGCAACAACGCCGTGCGGAACTTCGAGCGCTGCCGAGCGGCGGAGCGTCATGTTCTCACCGATGGTGGCAATCGCGTCCTTGATGCTGTCGGCAACGGACTTGCCGGTTGCCGGATAGGTAGCAGCGGAAACAGCGTCAACGGTGCCGTTGGTGGTGAGGGCAACCTGGGCGATACCGCGGATGAGGTCCTGGAACGCATCGTTACGGGCAACGAAGTCGGTTTCGGAGTTCAGCTCAACGACGACAGCCTTGTGACCCATGGTGGCAACGCCGACCAAACCTTCGGCAGCCGTGCGGCCGGACTTCTTGTCGGCCTTTGCGATGCCCTTGGCGCGCAGCCAGTCGATCGCCGCTTCCATGTCGCCATTGGTCTCAGCGAGAGCCTTCTTGCAGTCCATCATGCCTGCGCCAGACTTTTCGCGCAGTTCCTTCACCATTGCGGCTGTGATTTCGGTCATTGTTTGCCTCTTATCGGTTCGATCGGTCAGCCGGCGGAATTTGCCGTGCCGAAGTTCTGGGTGATGACTGTACCCGGCCGCACACCCTTTGAAACCGGAGAGGATTTCAGGAAAGGGGCATGCGCATTCCCAAGTGCTGCGGCGTCTCCATGCATCGAGATGATGGGTGCCGCTGAAGTATGACAGCGTTATGAAGACTGCCTTCCGTTTCAACCGCATCGGACGCCAGCGATTTCATAAAAAACTTGGCGGAGCGCTTGAAACGAACAAGGCCGTCAACCCATTGAAGGTCTTTGACGGCCTTGTCATATCCTGGTCGAGGAGACGGCGACCGAGATCGCCGCCAGACAGGGCCTATATCAGGCGCCAGCCTCGTCTTCGAGAGCGGGCTCGATCGGAGCTTCTTCCGAAGCGCCGATGTCGCGGCCGGAAGCGCCCTGCTGACGGGCAATACCGTCGATGGCAGCGCGGGCGATCAGGTCGCAGTAAAGCGAGATGGCGCGCGAAGCATCGTCGTTACCCGGGATCGGGTAGTCGATGTGGTCCGGATCGCAGTTGCTGTCGATGATCGCAACGACCGGGATGCCAAGACGCTTGGCTTCTTCGATCGCGATCTTTTCCTTGTTGGTGTCGATGATGAACATCAGGTCCGGAACGCCGCCCATATCGCGGATACCGCCGAGAGCCTTTTCAAGCTTTTCGCGTTCGCGCTCGAGGTTCAGGCGTTCCTTCTTGGAGTAGCCCGAAGCTTCCGAGTTCAGGATCTCGTCGACCTTGCGCAGGCGCTGGATCGAGTTGGAGATGGTCTTCCAGTTGGTCATCATGCCGCCGAGCCAGCGGGAGTTGACGTAGTACTGGGCCGAACGCTTTGCGCTGTCGGCGATGATTTCGGACGCCTGGCGCTTGGTGCCAACGAACAGAACGCGGCCGCCACGGGCAACGGTGTCGGACACGACCTGAAGGGCGCGCGACAGCATCGGAACGGTCTGAGCCAGATCGATGATGTGGATGTTGTTACGGTCGCCGAAGATGTACGGCTTCATCTTCGGGTTCCAGCGGTGCGTCTGGTGGCCGAAGTGAACACCAGCTTCCAGAAGCTGGCGCATAGAAAAATCGGGCAATGCCATGCCTTGTTACTCCTTTTCCGGTTTAACCCCCGCGAAGCGAACAGCACCGATTTTCATCGATACCACCGGGCGGAACGGACCGGATTTCTCCCGGAACATCCCAAGCTTCGCGTGTGGAATGGTGAGCCGCATACAGTCGCCCGCATGAAAATGCAAGCATTTATGCGAAAAAACCGCAGAAACAGCCGCGTTTCAGCGGACAGGCTTGTTTTCGCAGGTTTCGGGCTTGAGAATATCGAGCTTCGCAAGCTTTCCCGTCAGAACGAAATCGCCGTAATCCATCGTCAGGTCGCGGGTGATTCCGTTTTCGTAAAGCTTGAACGACATGCGGTAGATCGGCAAAGCGTCGGTGCCGGTCTTGTCGTTGTAATAGGCGATCGTTACCGGCCAGAATGCCGCCTTGGCGAATTCACCCGCCTTGCCGGCGTCGGCATCGCCATCCTTCGGCATCTGCGACTTGCCGACGAGCGTGGAGGTGATCAGGCTTTCATCGCCATCGTCCGAACCGTCGAATATCCGGGATTCGAAGATGCGCTTTCCCTGTTTGGCATGTTCGATGACCTGAAACATATGCTGCGTCGGGAATTCGCTGGCGACGAGACTGACCTGGCGGGCATCCGGGCGGGTCAGATCGACCTTTACGCCATCGGTGCCGTCGGTCGCAGCGCCCTGCACTTCCTTGTCCAGCTTGTCGTCGGTGTAGGACTTAGTCTCGAAGGTGAATTTCTTGGCCGTCAGATCCTCGAAGGTCGTGGTCTGCTGGTCGGTCATGCGCACGGCATCGCCGGTGTTGATCTGCGTCACGAAACGGAAATCCGTCTTGTAGCCCTGACAGGCCGAGCCGGTGAACTCATAGACCATGCGACCCGTCATGCCCTCGATGCCGGATCGATCGGACGCATCCTTGAGTTCGAGATCGTAGACGGCGCGGTGGGCGACGAGATCGGGAACGGTGACCGGCAAGGCATTGGCAGCGTTCGACAGGCCGGTCATAAGCCCTGTTGCGGCAACGAAACCAAGCGTCCTGACAAACATGCAATATCTCCTGTTGGACTCGCCGCTCATATTGTACAAGCAACCGCCCGGCTTTTGGATCAACATCTTCTGAATGCCGGATTCTTGAAGGATTTACAACAAAACCGGAGACGAAAATGTCGGACGTCATCGAAGGCCGCCTCAAGGAACTTGGCTTTACGCTCCCCGTAGCCGCAGCACCAGCCGCAAACTACGTTCCATTCACCATCAGCGGCAATCTGCTTTATGTATCGGGTCAACTGCCGATGGAATCGGGCAAGATTGCGGTGACGGGCCTCGTTGGCCGCGATGTCGACGTGCCAGGCGCCCAGCGCGCGGCCGAACTTTGCGCCGTCAACATTCTCGCACAGGTCAAGGCCGCTTTGAATGGCGATCTCTCGAAAATCCGCCGTGTCATCAAGCTGAATGGCTTTGTTGCGTCGGTTCCAGAGTTCGTGGAACAGCACCTCGTCATCAACGGTGCTTCCAATCTCATTGCCAATGTTCTCGGTGAGCCCGGCAAACATGCCCGCGCCGCCGTCGGCATGGCCTGCCTGCCCTTCAATGCCGCCGTCGAAATAGACGCCATCGTGGAAATCGACGTATGACGCTGAAACTCTCCTGGCTGACGGCTCAGCCCGTCGCCCATCGCGGTTATCATGATCTCAATAAAGCGGTCTGGGAAAACACGCTTTCCGCCTTTTCCCGCGCCATCGAGGCCGGTTTCGCCATCGAATGCGACGTGCAGCTGGCCGCCGACAGTGTGCCGGTGATTTTTCACGACGACGACATGGCCCGCCTGACCGGCATCAAGGGCGATGTGCGCGAACGCACATCGGCCGAGCTGTCGCTTCTCACCGTCGGCCAGACCGGGGACCGGGTCCCTACCCTCAAGCAGCTTCTCACGCTCTGCGCCGGCAAGGTGCCGCTGGTCATCGAGCTGAAAGGCCGCGCCGGTGAAGGCGTCGACGACGGTTTTGCCGAGGCGGTGCTGGAAGACCTCGAGGGCTATAAGGGCCATGTCGCGCTGATGAGCTTCGACCACCATCTGCTGAAGGATCTGAAGGCGGCCGGCTCGCCCTGGCCGCTGGGTCTGACGGCCGAAGGCGACAAGCCGGAAGACTTCTTCAAACATGACGAAGCGATGCAGATGGCTCTCGATTTTATCTCCTATCATTGGGGTCATCTGCCCAACAGCTTCATCGAGGCGCAAAGAAAACTTGGCCTTCCGGTGATTACCTGGACGGTCAGGGATGAAAATGCGCGTGAGACTACCTATAAATATGCGGACCAGATGACATTCGAAGGTTTCGACCCGAGAGAGAACCCGTCCGCCACGGCATGACAGAAGACTATTCCATCAGCATTGCGCAATCCTTCAGGGATATCGATCCGGAAAGCTGGAAACGGCTTTCCGGAACCTCGCGCAATACGTTAGGAAAAATCTACAACCCCTTCATTTCCCATGAATTTTTATCATCCATGGAAGAATCGGGGTCAGCAACAGCCAAAACCGGCTGGCTGGGGCACCATCTGCTTCTCGAAAACGCCTCCGGTGCTCTCGTCGGCGCGGTGCCGGCCTATCTGAAGAACCACAGCAAGGGCGAATATGTCTTTGACCACGGCTGGGCGGATGCTTTTGAGCGGGCCGGCGGGCACTATTATCCGAAACTGCAATGCTCGATCCCTTTCACGCCGGCAACCGGACCACGGTTGCTAGTCTGCGAAAACGAGGACGAGACACGTTTCAAGGCGTTACTGGCCTCCGGTCTTGCGCAGGTGACGGAAAAGATCGGCATCTCGTCGGCACATGTCACATTTCTGGAAGAGAACGATCTCTCCGCCCTTCTGCCCCGCGATTTCCTGCACAGGACCGACCAGCAGTTCCACTTCATCAATGACGGCTATCGTGACCACGATGATTTTCTTGACGCCCTTTCTTCGCGCAAGCGCAAGGGGCTGAAAAAGGAACGCCGCGCGGCACTCGAAAACGGCATCGAGATCGACTGGCTAACTGGGAGCGACCTGACCGAGGATATCTGGGACCAATTCTTCGCCTTCTATATGGATACCGGTAGCCGCAAATGGGGCCGGCCCTATCTGACGCGGGAATTTTATTCGCTGATCGGCGAGCGCATGGCCGATGACGTGCTGCTGGTGATGGCGAAACGTGAGGGGCGCTATATTGCCGGCGCGATCAATTTCATCGGCTCGGATGCGCTTTATGGCCGCCACTGGGGCTGTATCGAGGATCACCCCTTTCTGCATTTCGAGGTCTGTTATCATCAGGCGATCGATTTCGCGCTTTCCAGGGGACTGAAACGGGTGGAAGCCGGCGCTCAGGGCGAACACAAGCTGGCGCGCGGTTACATGCCCGTCACCACCCACTCGGCGCATTTCATTGTCCACCCAGGCCTGCGCCGCGCTATTGCCGATTATCTTCAGCGCGAGCGCGAGGAAGTCGAGCATATCGGCGATTATCTTGATGAACACACGCCCTTCCGCAAGGGCGAGAGACAGGAACCGGACGTATAGTCCGCCATGAGGAGAGATCACGATGACGGCAAGCGCCTACGACGACAACAATATCTTCGCAAAAATCCTGCGCGGCGAGATTCCGAGCCACAAGCTTTATGAAGACGAGCATACGCTTGCTTTCATGGATGTGATGCCGCAGGCCCCCGGCCATCTGCTGGTCGTTCCCAAGATCGGTTCCCGCAACCTGCTCGATGCCGACCCGGAAGTGCTGGCGAGGACCATTCCCGTCGTGCAGAAACTCGCCTTGGCGGCCAAGGAAGCCTTCGATGCCGATGGCGTCTTCATCGCGCAGTTCAACGAACCGGCGGCTGGCCAGACCGTTTTCCACCTGCATTTCCACGTCATTCCGCGCAAGGAAGGTGAGCCGCTGAAGCCGCATTCCGGCGTGATGGCCGATGGCGACGTATTGAAGGCCCACGCGGAAAAGATAAAGGCCGCGCTTGCTTCGTGATGTTTGCCTAGCAGGCGCGTATCCTGCAAAGCCGTAGCACATCTCCACGCCGTCGCCCCGGACTTGGTCCGGGGTCCAGTGCGATCAAGTCATTGATCGCGAGAGAGTCTTCTTACGGCGCAGACGGGCCGTGGCTGGATTTCGGATCCAGTCCGGCATAACGAAAATGGTGTTTTTTCACTCCACAGGCCGATAGGCATTCTTTTCCGGCCAAGGCCAGCCCTCAAGCACCGCCATATCCGGCCGGAAAATCTCCACCTTCAGCGGATAGCAGGCCGCCGTATCGCTCGAATGCGTGGCGCTGCAATCACCGCCCGGGCAGGCGGAAAGCGCGCCGACAAGATCGATCTCCGCAAAAAGCTCAAGATAATCACCCGGCCGCACCGGGCTCGCCTTCATGAAATATTGGTGTTTGTCGCGGGTGAAACCCGTGCACATGAAGACATTCAGCACGTCATGCACATGCGGCTCCGCCTGCCGAAACGACAGGCCCCTGGCGGAGGCCAGCGCATTGGTCAGATTGGAATGGCAGCAATGGTGGTAGTCACCGCCGCTCAGGAGCTTGTTGGTATAGGGATCGCAGCGTGTGCCGATCACGTCATGCACACCGCCGCCGTCTTCGTCGAAGCCATACCATGATAGCGTATCATGCGTGATCGTCGCCATCGGTCGCAGGGACGGCAGGTTGCTCCACAGCCGGTTGCCGACCGAAACATGGGTGGCGTGCAGGGCGCGGGTCTTGCCGCTGAAAAACCGCTCGGTCAGATCATGGGCGTTCCAGAGGTTCAGGTCTCCGACTTGCCGACCTTCAACGCTTACAATGCGAAAGAAATGCCCCTTCGGCACATGAAAGCTGCGGCCGTCACGCGGCGGCACGATGACCTCATCGATCTTTTCCATGCTTCGTTTGGCTTCTTCCAGACGTGCGAGGTCCGGCATTTCAAGCGTCCCGTTCGGATAAACGACAACAGGACGGACGGCGCGGCGTTCAGCGGCGTCGACGGGTTCGGCGGCAGGCATGGGGGTCATAAAATCCTCGGGCAATCAAAATCTCGAGGCGAAATTGCGCCATGTGTGCCCGCCTGACAAGACGGGTTTTTCTTGCGCTCAGCCTAAGTCTTACTTACCCTTGAGACACCATGAAATTACCGCCGCTCACCACCCTCCGCGCATTCGAAGCCGCAGCCAGAAGAACGAGTTTTTCTCTGGCTGCGCAGGAACTCGGCATGACGGCGACTGCCGTCAGCCAGCATGTGCGCAATCTGGAGGCCTGGCTCGGTGTGGCGCTGTTCGAGCGGCATGCGAGGGGTGTGAGGCTTACCCCAGCCGGAAAGGAATTCGGTGTTACGGTTTCGACCGCCCTACGGCAGATCGCTTCTGGCGCTGCCAGGATCCGTCAGGGCCATGACCGCATGACCGTCCGCCTTGCCAGCCTGCCCTCTGTCGTGGCGCATTTTCTGACGCCCCGCCTGCCTCGCTTTCGGGCGCTTTACCCCGATATACAGGTATCCATCAGCTATTCCGGCGCGCATCACGCAATACCGGCCGATCTCACCATAGGACATGGCATCGCCTCCGGGGAAAACGCGGTAGCGCTTTTCAGCGCGGAGACACGGCCGACATGCGCGCCGGACTATGTCGCTAAATTCGGTCCTTTCGACAATGTTGACAGCCTGTTACGAGCGGAATTGCTACATGACGACACCGAGGCGGCCTGGCAAAACTGGTTCGCAGCCGGGGGAATATCCCTGCCCGATAGCGCCGGTCCGGTTTTCGCGGATTTCAATCTGCTCGTGACCGCACTCAAAGCCGGTCAAGGCATCGGCCTCTGCCCGACGGCGCTTCTTCATGACGAGATCGCCGAAGGTCGACTGACCGTGCTCTTCGACCGGGCGGCCGATACGGAGAAATATTACTGGCTGATGGAAGCCGAAGAGACGGCCGCACCGGCTAGACTTCTTGCGGATTGGCTTGTTGCGGAAGCCCGAGAGAGCGGTCTCTGAGGTGGAATAAACCAGTCTCAGAAACCGAGCGCGAACAACCCACCCGCCAGAAGCAGGATCGGCACAGCCACACCGACGATGACCCGCTGGCCTGCCATCAGAAAAGCGATGAAACCGAGTGCGGCGGCGCCGATGCGCAGCCACAGGGGGGATGCTTCCAGCGTTCCGGTTGGAAAGACGATCAGCTTGGCGGTGACGGCCATGACGAGCGCGGTGGCGACTGCCCTTACCCAGTGCAGCGCTTCGGAATCCTCCTTCAGGCGGTTACCGGCGAGAACGCCGAGCCAGCGCCAGAGATCGGTCGCCAGCCAGCCGGCAATCGCTATGAAGAGATAGGGCGCCCACCAATGTTCGGTCATCATGGTTCGCTCTCCGGTGAGACGGGTTTTATCCGGCGGCGGAACACGAGGCGGTCGATCAGATAGGCCGCCGTGCCCCCGCCGATCCCGGCATAGAGAATATCGAATTCCGGTGCGATGACCGCGAAGGCCGGCCCGGCGATGACGCCGATGACGAAGGCGACCTTGACGACGGAATGACGGGCCGAAGCCCAGATCGATGCCACGAAATAGACCGGTGTGAGAAAAAACAGCACGCCGGCGACAAGCGGCGGAAAGGCGGCGACGACGCCGTAACACAGGCCGACGATGATGGCGTTGACCACGGTGAGCGTCATGCCAAAACCGGCGAACCAGGCGGCGCGGGCTTCACGCGGTACCCTGGAAAGATTCTGTGTGGCAAAAACCCAGGCGGTGATTGCAACGAAATGCGAGAGAAACAGCAAAATCCATGTCGGCGTCTTCGCGCCGCGCATTTCCGGAACGATGGAGGCGACCATCGGCATCATCCGGACCGAGGACAGCGTCACCGCCAGAAAGCAGGCGGCAAGATTGGCGCCGCCGACCATCGAGCCGATCAGGATCATCTTGGCCGGCAGGGCCCAGATCATCAGCGTCATGAACACGGCTTCGCCGCGCGCGACACCGGATTCCAGCGCGAAAGCGCTGAAACCGACGAAAGATGTCATCAGAATGAGCGAGGGCAGCGAAAATATGCCCCGCATTCCCCTGAAAAACCAGCCGCTCAGGGGGATGGTATCGCTGTCGGCAGTCTGCATTGCTGACCCACTTGTGCATGTCACCCGAAACTGTGCCGCAGCTTCGGGGTAACGTCATGCATAAAACAAAGAATGAAACGCGCCGGAGGTATCAGGGAAAACGCGACGCGCTTCATACATGAAAATGCCGGGCTTTCGCCCGGCATCGGTTTATCGGTCGAAGACCTTGATCATTTCTTCTTCGGCACTTTCGGCACCGCATTGGTCTTGCGCCGCGGCTTGCTGTCCTCGTCCGACTTGTCGGCCTCGGCAACAAGGACATCCGCCTCTTCATTGGCCTTCGCCGCCTTGGAAGCAGGTTTCGTCTTGGCCTTTGCCTTGCCGGGCGATTTGGCCGCCTTCAGTTCGGCCTCCGGCTGCGGCTTCACGGGCGCCGTCTCCGGCAGGACCTCGAGCATGAGACCGTCGGAGCCGTCATCCTTCTTGCCGACGGTGACGCTGACGACACCGCCCTTCTTGAGCTTGCCAAAGAGGATTTCATTGGCGAGCGGCTTCTTGATGTTTTCCTGGATCACGCGCGACAGCGGGCGGGCGCCCATCTTCTCGTCGTAACCCTTCTCCGCCAGCCAGGAGATCGCATCTTCATGCAGATCGAAGGTGACGTTGCGCTCGGAGAGCTGGGTTTCCAGCTGCATGACGAACTTCTGCACGACCTTGTGGATGACAGCGGTCGGTAGCGGCGAGAACGGAATGATCGCATCCAGACGGTTGCGGAATTCCGGCGTGAACAGACGGTTGATCGCCTCTTCATCCTCGCCCGTGCGCCGGGAAGAACCGAAACCGATGGCGGATTTCGCCATTTCGGATGCGCCCGCATTGGTCGTCATGATGAGGATGACGTTGCGGAAGTCGATCTTCTTGCCGTTATGGTCGGTCAGCGAGCCATGGTCCATCACCTGCAACAGGATGTTGTAGATATCCGGATGCGCCTTTTCGATTTCGTCCAGCAGCACCACGGAATGCGGATGCTGGTCGACGCCGTCGGTCAGCAGACCGCCCTGATCGAAGCCGACATAACCGGGAGGTGCGCCGAGCAGACGCGACACGGTATGACGCTCCATATATTCCGACATGTCGAAGCGCAGCATCTCGACGCCGAGCGAGGCGGCAAGTTGCTTGGCCACTTCCGTCTTGCCCACGCCCGTCGGGCCGGAGAAGACATAGGAGCCGATCGGCTTGTTCGGTTCGCGCAGGCCCGCACGCGCCAGCTTGATGGCCGTGGCAAGCGCTTCGATGGCGATATCCTGACCGTAGACGACGGAACGCAGCTCCTTTTCAAGGTTGGCGAGAACCATCTCGTCGTCCTTGGAGACCGTCTTCGGGGGAATGCGGGCCATGGTCGCGATGGTGGCCTCGATTTCCCGCTCGGTGATCAGCTTGCGGCGCTTGGAGGCCGGCAGCAGCATCTGCGCCGCACCGGTCTCGTCGATCACATCGATCGCCTTGTCCGGCAGCTTGCGGTCGGAAATGTAGCGGGCCGACAGCTCCACGGCAGCCTTGATCGCCTCATTGGAATATCTGAGGTGGTGGTAATCCTCGAAATAGGGCTTCAGCCCCTTCATGATCGCGATGGCGTCATCGATGGACGGTTCGTTGACGTCGATCTTCTGGAAACGGCGGACGAGCGCGCGGTCCTTTTCGAAGAATTGCCGATATTCCTTATAGGTGGTCGAGCCGATGCAGCGGATCGCACCCGAAGACAAAGCAGGCTTCAAGAGGTTCGATGCATCCATCGCACCACCCGAGGTCGCGCCCGCACCGATGACGGTGTGGATTTCATCGATGAACAGAACCGCGCCCGGATATTCCTCAAGCTCCTTGACGACCTGCTTCAGCCGCTCTTCGAAATCGCCGCGATAGCGGGTTCCCGCCAGCAGCGTGCCCATGTCGAGCGAGAAGATGGTGTCATTGGCGAGCGCTTCCGGCACCTTGCCTTCGACGATGCGCTTGGCGAGACCTTCAGCAATCGCCGTCTTACCCACGCCCGGATCGCCCACATAAAGCGGGTTGTTCTTGGAGCGACGGCAGAGGATCTGGATCGTGCGGTTGACCTCGTCGTGACGGCCGATCAGCGGATCGATCTTGCCGTTTTTCGCCTTTTCATTGAGGTTGATGCAATAGGCCTTCAGCGCATCCTGCTGCTTCTTGGCGGAGGATCCGTCTTCCTCGGGATTGCTGCGGCTCGCCTTGTTTTCGCTTTCCGGTTCATCGGCACCGCGCGGCGTGCGCGTCTGCGACGTGCCCGGGCGCTTACCGATGCCATGGGAGATGTAGTTGACCGCGTCGTAACGGGTCATCTCCTGCTCCTGCAGGAAATAGGCGGCATGGCTTTCGCGCTCGGCGAAAATGGCCACAAGCACGTTCGCGCCGGTCACTTCCTCGCGGCCGGACGATTGAACATGGATGACGGCGCGCTGGATGACCCGCTGGAAGCCGGATGTGGGTTTGGAATCCTCGTCGTAACCCGTGACGAGATTCGTCAGTTCATTGTCGACGTAATCGCTGACAGTCTTGCGAAGCGCATCGAGATCGACATTGCAGGCGCCCATGACGGCTGCGGCATCCGCGTCGTCGATCAGCGCCAGAAGGAGATGTTCCAGCGTCGCATATTCGTGGTGACGCTCATTTGCAAAGGTCAGTGCCTGGTGCAGCGCCTTCTCGAGACTTGGGGAAAAAGTTGGCACGTTGCGATCCTCATTTCTTTTCCATGACGCATTGCAGCGGATGCTGGTGCTGTCGGGCGAAATCCATGACCTGGCTTACTTTCGTCTCTGCGACCTCATATGTAAACACCCCGCATTCGCCCACGCCGTGCTGGTGCACGTGCAGCATGATGCGGGTTGCCGCTTCGCGATCCTTCTGGAAAAAACGCTCCAGAATGTGGATGACGAATTCCATGGGAGTGTAGTCGTCATTCAGTAAAAGAACACGGTACAAATTCGGTCTTTTTGTTTTTGGCTTGACGCGGGTGATAACAGACGTTCCGCGGTTGGTGCCGCCGCCGTCTTCCCCTTCGCCCTCGCCCTGCATGTAGATCGGCCTAGCGATCATCTTTCATCATTCTCCAAACCGTTCTCAAACCCACAGTTCTTTGCCAGGAGGGAGAACTTCGCCTCTTCATATCTAGGTCGTTAAGACGCGATTTTAAGCCCCTTGCGAAACGGTGCAATCACTATTGCGTTTGCGAAGAGGCAAACCTCGGGAAAAGTGCGGATATGGGGGCAACCGGGGCGCAGGAAGACAGGGACCCGCAGTAGCGGCGCATTTTTCAGGCCGGATGCAATGGATGCGACAGGTCGCGGCGCAGCCGAATCCGGTTCGCCGCCGCCGGCCTTATTCCTTGTCGTCGAGCATTTCGCGAACGGCGATGGCGAGCTGCTTGAGCGAGAAGGGTTTCGGCAGGAAACCGAACTTCGCGTCCGCCGGCAGGTTCTTTGCGAAGGCATCCTCTGCATAACCCGAAACGAAGATGAATTTCAGGTCCGGATAGGATTTACGCAGTTCCCTCAGCAGCGACGGACCGTCCATTTCCGGCATCACGACGTCGGAAACGACGATGTCGACCTTGCCTTCCAGTTCCTCCATCACCTCCAGGGCTTCGGTGCCGGAGCCGGCCTCGTGCACGGTGTAGCCTCGGGTTTCCAGCATGCGCTTGCCGCCGCGCCGCACCGCTTCCTCGTCCTCCACCAGAAGCACGACGGCGGATTTGCCGGTCAGGTCCAGCGGCTCTTCCTTCACCGGCTCGGCTGCGATGACCGGAGCAAGCGCCGCCTCGCCGGGCTGCCCGTTGCTCTGAACGGCCTCCACCACATGGCGCGGCAGGTAGATACGGAAGGCGGTTCCCTTGCCCACTTCCGATTCGGGATAGATATAACCGCCCGACTGTTTGACGATGCCATAGACCATCGACAGGCCAAGGCCGGTGCCCTTGCCGACTTCCTTGGTGGTGAAGAAGGGTTCGAAAATCTTGTCCATGATCTCCGGCGGAATGCCCGTGCCGTTATCGGCAACGTCCACCATCACCATGTCCTCGGCCGGGAATTCCGGACGGCCAAGCGCTGCGATTTCCTTCGCGTCGACGTTGCGCGTCCTGATGGTGATCTTGCCGCCGTCGGGCATGGCGTCGCGTGCATTGACGCAGAGATTGATGAGCACCTGCTCGAATTGCGACAGATCCGTCTTTACCGGCCACAGATCGCGGCCGTAATCGACCTCCAGCTTGACATTGGTGCCGGAAATCAGCCTGTCCACCAGCATGCGCAGATCGCCGATCACATCCGTCAGGTTGAGGATGGCCGGACGCATGGTCTGCTTGCGCGAGAACGCCAGAAGCTGGCGCACCAGCACGGCCGCGCGGTTGGCGTTGCGCTTGATCTCCATGAGATCGGCGAAGCTCGGATCGGCAGGCCGCGCCTGTAGCAGAAGATGGTCCGACGACAGCAGGATGGCGGTCAACACGTTGTTGAAATCGTGGGCGATGCCGCCGGCGAGCGTGCCAACGGCATTCATCTTCTGCGTCTGCGCCATCTGGGTCTCGAGTGCCTTCTGCTCGGTCACCTCTATGGCATAGACGATAGCCACCTCTTCCGGTGCTTCATCGTCCTGATCGATGACGGCATTGACGTAGAAGCGGAAATGCCGGCCCTCGTCGCTCGGGTGGCGGGAATCGAAAGGCGCGATATCGCCCTGACGGTCCTTGGCCTCGGCCAGCGCCTGCTCGAGCCGCGGCTTCTCATTGTCGTGGATAACCGTCTCAAGCGCGACGCCGCGATCGATATCGTCGCGACCGACGACGCCGGAGAACAATTTCAGGAAGGGCGCGTTGATCCGCAGGATGCGGCCTTCGCCATCAAGCGAGGCAATCGCCATCGGCGTGTTGTTGAAAAAGCGGGTGAAACGCATGGCAGAGGAGGATTCCGTATCCTCCTGCCCCTTTGGGCGCATCAGGACGATGGTGCGGCTCTCGCCGGGCGCGCCATCTTTGGAGGTGACCTGATGCACGAGGCGGGCCGGCATGCTCTGGCCGTTCACCCGTCGCATGTCGAGATCGAGGATTTCAGTGCGCTTCGCCGTGCCCTGCGGATGCACCGATTCGATCAGCGCCATGCCCTCGCCGGCGACGATATCGGAAACGGTCATAGAACCGGGTGAGAACTGCGCCAGATCGATGCCGAGCCATTCCGACAGGGTAGCGTTCAGATAAACGATCTCGCCCTTGCGCCCGGCTGAAAAGAAACCGGCCGGGGCGTGATCGAGGTAATCGATGGCATTCTGCAATTCGCGGAAAAAGCGCTCCTGATCCTCGCGCTCGGGCGTGATGTCGGCGATCTGGAAGACGTGCAGCCCCTCGCCGCCCGCATCTTTCAGCACCCGGCCCTTCAGCCTGTACCAGTGCGGGCCTGCATTGGAATCCTCACCCAGCGGCTTCAGCAGCCGGAACTCTTCGTAGCCGTCGCGGCCTTCGCGCAGCACGTTGATGAGCCGGTAAAGCGCTTCGGTCGATTCTCGGCTGCGCGACAGGAGCGTTTCGAGACTCTGGATATCGCTCGCCTTGGTGGTGCCGCTCATCCGGCAATAGGTGGCATTGGCATAGACCATATGCCCCTTGGCGTCGGTGATCAGCGTGCCTTCGGGATGGGCCGAGAGAAAGCGGCGGGCAAGCCCGTCGGATTGCGACTGCGGCATGACCTCGATGAAACCGATGATCGACGATACCAGAAAGAAGATGCCCATCATGGCCAGCACGCCGAGAATGCCGAGCACGATTTCGTTTTCCAGAGAATCCTTGAAATAGACGAAGGCGGCAGCGGCGGCGATCAGAACCAGCGCCAGAAGCAGAATGCGCAAGACCGTGCCGGAACGGGCGCGCCTGTCCACCAGCGGAAGGTCGTTGTCGCTTGTCTCGCGCACCCGTGTCATCTTGGCCTCGCAGTCGTGCAGGTCGTCATTCGGTCAGCCCCGTTTCCCTGACGGAATCGGGCAGTAAAATTTCTTGTAGCAACTCGCTTGACCGGCAAAAAGCTCCGCCAGGACACAAAGGCTTAAAAACGCACAGCGAAAACGGCCTGAAAGGTGTATAAAAGCCTTAAAAGACTACGGCCTGGTACAGGTCAGCTCCTTCACCTGACATTGAATGCGCGGCGCGGAACAGACGATCTTGCCGTCAGCGACGGTACAAACCGAGCATCCGTCAGTGAAGTCGAGGCAGGAGGGATTATCGCGCACGAACTCCGCCATGGTCGCTGAGCGATCCGGTGCCTTGTCTTCGGCCCTCACGATCGAATGCGGAAGCGCGAAAAACGATGGCAACAGCAAAACAACCTGCATCAAATGCCGTGCGAGGGAGCCGTTAATGCACAATGACTGGGACATTCCGGAACGCTCCTTCGGCAAAAGAATTGCAACTTTCACCGTCTTTCAGCATTGAAGGACGAGATATGGCGCTTTGGTGGCGTCGTTACGGTTGAGGCGGCAATCCTGTGGGGCGAAATGAATAAACCTTGTATCGCGCCCAAAAAAATCGTCTTTTCCTGCTTGACGTTCACTTTATAAGAACCACGGCAATATTAATTGCCCAAGAAACGAAAAAGCCAAAAAATCTGAAGGGATGATCTCCATGATGGAAGATTTTATCGGCGCTTATGGAAACCGTCTCATCGTCGCCGTCGTCGGTGTGGGTGTGGCCCTGCTTGTTCTGGCGATTGCGCTGTGGCTTCTGCGCAGGCGCAGCGGTTCTGCCCCTTTCATCCGGGGCGGGCGTAACCGGCAGCCGCGCCTGCAGGTCCTCGATGCGACGGCCGTGGACGCACGCCGCCGTCTGGTGCTGGTGCGCCGTGACAATGTCGAGCATCTCGTCATGATCGGCGGCCCGACGGATATCGTCATCGAAAGCGGTATAGGCGCGATCCCCATTGTCAGGGACGTGCAGGAGCCGGAATTGAAGGCGCTGCCGCGCCAGGAAAGCGAGCAGAGGAGAGCCGAGCCGGCGATCCAGCAGGAACGTCGCCCCGCCCTGCCGCAACAGCAGCCCGTTGCGGCTGCGGCTCCCGTTTCCGCGCCTGAAGAACCCGTGAGGCAAGCACAGCGGCCGGAGCCGCCGGCACCTGTGCCGTCCCCGCGTCCAGCACCCGTTCCGACAGCCGCCACTCAGGTTCCGCCACGCCCATCGACCCCGCCGCAACCCGCACCCACGCCTTCAACGGCGCGCGAAACCGCGCCGCCGGCAAGACAGGCGGTACCCGAGCGGGAGACAGCGCGCGCCACGCCGCCGCCAATACCGGTTGCAACGGCTCCGGTCGCTGCCGTCTTGCCGATGGCGGCTGCGTCGCTCGACATGGCTGCGGCCCGAACGGAACCCAGGCGTGCCGAGCCCGTCGTGCCGGCTCCGGCACCGGTCGCACCGCCGATCCCTGCACAGGCGCCCGTCGAGGCAAAGGCGGAAGAACGGACCGCGGAATTCGCCCCGCGGGTCTTTGCCGCGCGCGAGCCGGTGATCGACCAGTCCATCGCCGCCGATTTTCTCGATGCTGCACGGGAGCGCGTCCTTCCCGACCTGAAGCTAGGACAGACAACGCCGCCCGCACCTTTCCCGCCCAAGCCTGAAAATCCGGCAGTGGCTTCGAACGACGCCGAGCCGAAATTTTCCGATGAGCTCGCCAGCGATTTCGAAAGCTTCCTCGAGGCGGAGATCGCCAAGAGCAAGGAGGCGGATAACGAACCGTCCGTCGTCCCTGTCGCGGAAAAGCAGGTCAAGCCGCAGCCAGCTTCCCCGCCTGTCACCGGCGCTTCACCGGATGGAGACATGCAGAAGGAAATGGCGCGTATCTTCGGAGAGCTTTCCGTGACCCGCGACCGCTGACGCGCGCGGGTCTTCCGACCAGAAATTCGAAGTTGAAAAAGGGCACGGAAGCGATTTCCGTGCCCTTATTATTTGTCATGCGATTTGCCGACCTCTCGGCCGCAGCGCCTTACTCGTCGCGATAGACTTTTTCGCGACGCTCATGACGCTCCTGCGCCTCAATGGAGAGCGTTGCAATCGGGCGGGCGTCCAGACGCTTGAGGCCGATAGGCTCGCCCGTTTCCTCACAGTAACCGTAAGTGCCGTCTTCGATCCGCTGAAGAGCTGCATCGATCTTTGAAATCAGCTTGCGCTGACGGTCGCGGGCGCGAAGTTCGATCGCCCGGTCCGTTTCGGAGGAAGCCCGATCGGCGAGATCGGGGTGGTTGGCGCTTTCTTCGGCGAGATGTCCGAGGGTCTCGCGCGCTTCTCTCAGGATGTCATTTTTCCAGGCGACCAGCTTCGCGCGGAAGTAAGCCCGCTGGCTGGCATTCATGAACTCATCGTCTTCCGAGAGCACATATTTGCTAAGATCGATCTTCTCACTCAACGCGATTCTCCTCGAAGAACATCTCAATGCGGCGGTGTATACTCCAATGATAGTGGCCGATTCAAGTCTGCAGATCAGTTTTCAGGCATTTTTAAAACTGACACAAAAATCATCTAAATGACTAATTTTTATCCTTTATTCGTATTGAAGCGAACTCTTCTTCAATCACTTCAACGCGACTTACCAACAGGAAAGAGGACTTGCGGTCCTGCAACCCTATCCTGTAGCATTCAGACCGTGCCCTGACATTCGAACGCCGGTCCCCGCCCTTGACAGCATCTTCCCCGAGCCGAGTTTATCTTCTGCGCCACGCCAAGGCCGCCTGGGCGGCGCCGGGAGAACGGGATTTCGACCGGGGATTGAACGAAGCCGGTTTTGCCGAGGCGGAGGTCATCGCCGACCTTGCCGCCGACCGGCATTACCGTCCCGATCTGCTTCTGTCATCCACGGCCGCGCGCTGCCGGCAGACCACGCAGGCCTGGCAGCGTGCCTTCAACGAAGGCATAGACATCTTCTACGTCGATGAGATGTATAATGCGCGCAGCGAAACCTACCTCTCCCTCATCGCTGCGCAGGCGCAGGCGCAATCGGTGATGCTGGTGGGCCACAACCCCACCATGGAGGCGACGCTGGAAGCGATGATCGGCGAAGATTTGCTGCATGCCGCCCTGCCCTCGGGTTTTCCGACATCGGGCCTTGCGGTTCTCGACCATGATGACGGCGCCGCAAACGGTAAAAATAGCTGGCGGCTGGTCGATTTTCTCGCGCCGGGCAAATAATCGCTGCGGCCCTTCGTAAGAATTTTGCAAAGCCGCCCTGCTGAAAATCCGCTGGAGCGCTTCTTTTTTGGGCAGCCATACCTTCCTATATTGCAGCCGTGACCGTTAAACACAGCCAGGAAACTGCCATTGCCGCCTTCTCTTACGTCCCTGACAGACAGCGCGCTTATCGCATTCGATAATCTGGCCGACCGTGCGAGCAACCTCACCCACCCGACATTGCGGCTTGGCGTCACCGGCCTTTCGCGGGCGGGCAAGACGGTTTTCATCTCCTCCCTCGTCCACAATCTCCTGAATGGCGGCCGGCTGCCGCTGTTCGAGGCCATGCGGTCCGGACGCGTCTCGAATGTGCGGCTGGAGCCGCAGCCGGATGACGCCATTCCTCGTTTTCAATATGAGGATCATATTCAGGCGCTGGTGCGCGATCGGCTGTGGCCGGATTCGACACGGGCGATCTCAGAACTCAGGATAACGCTGGATTACCAGAGCGCCAGCGGATGGGGCCGATGGTTTTCGGCCGGCAAGCTTTCCATCGATATTGTCGATTATCCCGGCGAATGGCTGCTCGACCTGCCGCTTCTGTCGCAGGACTATAAACAGTTCAGCGACGCGACCGTCGCCCTTGCCGGAAGCGGCATCCGCGCCGAACTGGCGCAGGAATGGCTGGCGATCGCCTCTTCGCTCGATATCAACGCACCGGCCGACGAGATGACGGCCCGACGTCTGGCCGAAAGTTTCGCAGCCTATCTGAAGGCCTGCAAATCCGACGAAAGATCACTCTCGACCCTGCCGCCCGGCCGCTTCCTGATGCCCGGCGATCTGGAAGGATCGCCCGCGCTCACCTTCGCGCCCCTTCCCGGCTTGACGGATGAGAAAGCGCCCAAAGGCTCGCTACGCGCCATGATGGAACGGCGCTATGACGCCTACAAGTCGATTGTGGTCAAACCCTTCTTCCGCGAGCATTTCGCCCGCCTCGACCGGCAGATCGTTCTGATCGACACGCTTCAGGCGGTCAATCGCGGCCCTGAAGCCGTGCAGGATCTGGAGCGGGCGCTGGGCGATGTGCTTGCCTGTTTCCGCCCCGGCACCAACAGCCTGCTGTCGTCGCTGATCGGCAGGCGCATCGACAAGGTGCTGATCGCCGCCACCAAAGCCGATCACCTGCATCACGAAAGCCACGACCGGCTGGAGCGCCTGACCCGCCGTCTGGTGGACCGCGCCATCACCACCATCGGCATGAATGGCGCCGGCATCGAGGTCATGGCGCTCGCTTCCGTGCGCGCCACCAGAGAGGCGAGCGTACGACAGGATGGCCACGAGCTGCCCGTTATCGTCGGCACGCCCATGGCCGGTGAAACCATCAATGGCGAGACCTTCGACGGCAATCGCAAGACAGCGATCTTTCCCGGCGATCTGCCCGAGGATCCGGAACCGCTTTTCCGCAGCATCGACAGGGATGGCGACAAGGCGTCGCTGCCGGACGTCAATGTCGTGCGCTTCCGTCCGCCGAACATAGATGAGCCGGGCAGCGGCGGCATCAGGCTTTCCGTTCCCCATATCAGGCTCGACCGCGCCATGCAGTTCCTGTTCGGAGACAAGCTCGCATGAAGCTTCCCACACAAAACGATCCGCAGGCGCGCCGCCCGGCCGCTTTCACGCTTGAAACAGAAGGGACGGCACGACCGTCCGCCGCACAGAAACGCGCGCCGCGCAGCTTCGACGCCGAGATTTCGCTGACGCCCGACGAGGACGATCCGTTTCTGGCGCCTGAGGAGATCGATGCCGCCGCCTTGCCGGTGGCGTCTCCGAAGAAAAGCCGCTTCTCCTTCGGCAAGCTTGCGCTCGGCGCGCTTGGCGTCTTGTTCTCGCTCGCCTTCGGGCTCTGGGCGGATCAGCTCATCCGCAACCTTTTCTCCCGTTCCGACTGGCTGGGTTACACGGCCACTACCGCTCTTATTGTGGCGCTTTTCGCCGTTCTCGTCCTCGTCGGCCGGGAAATCTTCGGCATCATGCGGCTTAACGCCGTGCAATCCTTGAAGGCCGATGCCGAGACGGCGAGCCTCGACAAGAGCCCGAAACCCGCACGCGCCATCGTCACCCGCCTGAATGCCGTTCTCTCCCACCGGGCCGAAACGGCCAAGGGACGTGCGGCGCTGAAGGAGACGGAAAACGATGTGATCGACGGCCCGCATCTGATCGAGCTTGCCGAACGTGAGTTGCTCGTTCCGCTCGACAGGCAGGCCCGCGCCCTCATTCTCAATTCGTCCAAGCGCGTCTCCGTCGTCACTGCCGTCAGCCCGCGCGCGGTGGTCGATCTCGCTTATGTACTGTTTGAAGTGACGCGGCTGGTGCGCGCCATGGCGGAGCTTTATGGCGGCCGTCCCGGTACGCTCGGCATGCTGAAACTCCTGCGCGATGTCGTCGCCCATCTTGCCGTCACGGGCTCGATCGCCGTTGGCGACGGGCTCGCCCAGCAGGTTCTCGGCCACGGTCTTGCCTCGAAACTCTCGGCGCGACTCGGCGAAGGTGTCATCAACGGCCTGATGACGGCGCGAATCGGCATTGCCGCGATGGATCTGTGCCGTCCGCTGCCGTTCAGGGCGGTGAAGCGGCCGGGGATCGGCGATTTCATGTCCGACTTGACGCCCGATTTAAGCGGTGGAAAAACCGGTGAAAAAGCCTGATTGCTCGGGTTTGGGCGGTTCAAAAGGTTACGAACGAAGCCGCAAATGAGAGTGAAATAAACCAAGCATTAACCATTCCGCCGGTAGATTGCAGCCTATCGAACAGGCATCTTCGCCGGGGAAAGTATCATGTATTCGCGCTTCTTTTCGCTTGTGGGCGGGCTTGCCGCCATATTGTCCGTCAGCGGCGGTTTCGGCATGTCTGACGTCCATGCGGCATCGCGCGATCGCGACGACGTGTTCTTCCGCTCCGTGGCCGGTGTCTGGAAAGGCCCGGGCGAGATCGTCGCCGGCAAATACAAGGGCACGAAGTTCACCTGCGATCTGACGGGCGAGCCGCTCGATGACAAGCAGACCGGCATCAAGCTCGGCGGCACCTGCCGCGTCGGCGTCTTCAGCCAACCCATGTCGGCCGTCATCAGCCAGAAGGGCAACTCTTACGAGGGCAAATTCCTCGACGGCGCCGAAGGCAAGGGACTGGACATCACCTCCGGACAGGTCAGCGGCGACAAGGTCGTCGTCGGCATCAACCGCGCCAAGCTCAACGGTGCAATGGTCGCCCGCATCTCGAACGACAATTCGATGAACATCACCATTTCGGTCAAGGTCGCCGACCAGATGATCCCGGTCATCGGCGTGACGCTGGCGCGCGATATCGACCAGCTCGCCGTCGGTTCGATCAAGCCGTAACGATTACAATCTTTTCAGCCATCACCAAGCGGGAGTGTCCACCACTCCCGTTTTTCGTTTGCGCTGACAATGCCCGTCTTGTCCGTCTGCTGAAGCCATTCCCGCACGGGCTTGCCTTTTACTTCAAGGTCGGGCGCGATATCGGCGAGCGGCATCAGCACGAAAGCGCGCTCCGTCATGCGCGGATGCGGTACTTCAATGGTTTCCGTTACGAGAGAATCATTCCCATAGGTGAGCACATCGATATCGATGGTGCGCGGGCCCCAACGCTCCGTGCGCACCCGCTTCATGCTCTTTTCGATATCGAGGCATGTTTGCAGCAGCGCGGGCGCTGAAAGCGAGGTTTCGACCAAGGCGCAGCAATTGAAGAAATCCGCCTGATCCGTCCTGCCCCAGGGCGGCGTGCGGTAAAGGCCTGAAACGGCCAGCAGTCGGCAATCGTCACGCGCATCGAGTTCGTGGAGCGCTCTTGCCATGGCTGCGGCGGGATCGCCGATATTGCCGCCGAGCCCCAAGGCGGCGACGGTCATCTTTTCAGGCACGGTGTTCAACGCTCACCTGCGCATAATCGAGAATACCGGGAACCGGCGCCGAGGGTTTGCGTACCGTGATCCTGAGCCAGACGATCTGCGGATAACGGGCGCGAAGCGCCTTGGCGATGTCGTTCGCCAGCGCCTCGATGAGATAACGGCGCTGGCCGACGACGATTTTTTCGATGACGGCGAAAGCCACGCCATAATCGACGGTGTTTTCGATATCGTCGGTTTCCAGCGCATCACCCGCCTCGACTTCCATCTCGGCATCGACGAAAAAGCGCTGGCCCAGCACCTCCTCCTGCTCGAGAAGGCCATGACGGGCGAAAAAAGAACAGTTTTTCAGGATAATGGTATAGCGGCTCATCGCATCGCCTCCATGGCAGGACTGTTTCGCCGGCAAGCCGCGCCACCTTCGGGACACGGCGTTCCGGCACTCGTTAATCTACGCATCGGCCTTTGCCGACGTTTTGGCAAGAACCGCATCGGCGATTGCCAGCGCATCGCGGGTTGCGGCGACATTATGCACGCGAAAAATCGAAGCGCCGGCAAGCCGCAGGATCGCGGTGGTCGCAGCCGTTCCGATATCGCGTTCATGGGCCGCATCCCGGCCCGTCAGCGACCCGATGAAACGCTTGCGCGACGTACCGGCCAGAACCGGCAGGCCGAAAGCGGCAAGTTCGCCGAAACGCGCCATCAGCGCGACATTTTCACTCTCGTCCTTGGCGAAACCGAAACCGGGATCGAGCACGACGGCGTCGCGGGCAATACCCGCATCCTCGGCGATCTCCAGCGAGCGATTGAGGAATTCGAACTGGTCGGCGATGACATCGGCAAGCTTCTGCCGGTCGCGGCCGGTATGCATGATGCACACGCCGGCGCGGGTGGCGGCGACCACACCGGCCATCTCCGCGTCTTTCTGCAGGCCGAAGACATCATTGACGATATGGGCGCCCGCCCCGACCGCCAGCCGCGCTGTCGAGGCGCGATAGGTATCGACAGAAATCAGCACATCCGTCTCGCGGCGCAATTTTTCGATGACGGGAAGCACCCGGTCCTGTTCCTCGGCTTCCGTTACTGCGGCCGCACCCGGCCGGGTGGATTCGCCGCCGATATCGATGATGTCAGCGCCCTCCTCCACACAGGTCAGCGCATGGGAAAAAGCCGCATCGACGGCGAGATAACGGCCGCCATCGGAAAAGGAATCGGGCGTAGCATTGACGATGGCCATAATACGGCCACGCCCATCAAGTTTCAGGGAGCGGCCATGGGCCGCTTGCCACGCGTTGCTGCCGGCTGTTATCACGTAACACGCGCCTTTCGGGAATAACGGAGTGTTATGCCAATTCTTATAAGTTCCGCTCCGCCTATGCAGCAAACCTTTTTCAAGTTCAACCGGAAGGCCGGGTCATGACCAAATCATCGCGTGCTCTTTGCGCCGCTTTAGCGGCCGCAGTGGCACTTTCCCTACCCGGATCGGCTTTTTCCGAAACCATCGTCCGCAAGACCTATTCCTATTTTTCGATCAGCGGCAAAACCGCCGCCGACCTCGACCAGCAGCTTTCCAGGCACGGCCCGCTGACACGCAATACCGGCGCGCGCCATCCCGGCGCCACCGAAATCAAATTCGGCGGCGAGCTCACCTATGTCGAGAAGAACGGCCTTTGCAGCGTCGGAACGGCCAAAGTGGTGCTGAATACACGCATCCTCCTGCCGCAATGGAAAAACCGCCGCCGCACCACGGCGGAACTGGCCTTCATCTGGGATACGCTGCTTGCCGATATCAAGCGCCACGAGGAGCGCCACGCGGAAATCGCCCGCACCCATGCCCGCTCGCTTGAAAGACAGCTGACGTCGCTTCGCTCGCAGAAAAGCTGCGAGACGCTGCAGGAAATGGTCGGCAAGATCACCCAGACGGTGATGGATGAGCATGACAAGGACCAGATGCGCTTCGACGTCGTGGAATCGAAAAATTTCGACGCCCGCATGACCCGACTTTTGAAAAACCGGCTCGAGCAGGGCCAGAATCGCCGCTGACGGCCGTTAGCCATATCTTCCAGAATCCCGGGGAAAATCACGGACATGACGTAACGTCATGTCCTATATCACCCGTGAATTCTCGCCGTGGTGCCGCCGGCAAGACTCATTGTAGCTTGTTTATACGGTTTGAAATGGTTGCGGCCCACGGCGGGTCCGACGGTTGCAACCGTCTCCGGTTCTCCCGGTGCGCACTTGAGGGCTCGCAGGTGTTTCCTCCCTCGCCTGCATGCTGCGTACCCGCCTCGCCCCGCTCCCCGCTACCAGGTGAGCGGGGCTTTTTCTGCGTTTAGCAATGACGAAAGATTTCAGCCCTGACGTTCGGGAACATGAACGACGAGACCATCGAGCTCGTCGTTCATCTTGATCTGACAGGAAAGGCGCGAGGTGGGGCGCACGTCGAAAGCGAAGTCCAGCATGTCCTCTTCCATCGGCTCCGGTCCGCCGACACGCTCCGCCCAGGCGTCGTCGACATAGACATGACAGGTCGCACAGGCACAGGCGCCGCCGCATTCCGCATCGATGCCGGGAATGGAGTTGCGCACCGCATTCTCCATGACGGTGGAGCCATTGCTCACGTCGAGTTCATGGGGCGTGCCATCAAAGGCAACGATGGTCAGTTTTGTCATGCCGGAAATCCAAAATGTGATCTAAGAACTGTTCTAAACACATAGAAAGGCCGGTCCGCCTTGGCAACCCGCTTCAAGGGCGCGCAGACGCAACCGGCCTTGCAAAATGCCAAATTTGATGCGTTACGCGTCAGCGGCAGAGCTTGAGGATGAAATTTTCGGCCTCGACAATGGTCGCCGCGAGTTTTGCGATCGCCGCGCTGTCATTGCCCTTATCCTCCACCACGGCTGCGGCTGCGGAAACGGCCGAGGCGCCGACGGCCTGCGCAGACCCCTTCAACCGATGGGCCGTCGCCATGACCGCCTTGTCGTCGGCGCCCGCCATTTCATGCAGGGCGGCGCGGGCGTTGCGGCTGAAGAGTTGCAGCACTTCGATCTCCAGATCCTTGTCGCCCATCGTCTGCCGGGCGAGATGATCGAAATCGATCGGTTTTTTACCGGCGGCGGGCGCACCGCCGCAATTGTCGGGAGCTTCGAACGCAATACTGACCGCTGCCATGGCTGAAATTCCTGTCTCGCCGTTTCCTGTTTCGTGTCACATCTGTGTCGTATTCACGCATCCGGGCCGCTGCTATCGGCTTAAATTACGGCGTGACGCGGGCGAAAATCTTCTGCTATGGTTAATTTATGTTAAACTTATGCGAAACAAGGCGTTCAGCGTGAAACTCAGGTTTAAAAACTGTTAAAAAGCCGACACTTCGCCACCGCCGCAAATCCGCATTAATTGTTTCGAACACCTAAATGTGTCACTACGGTACTGCCGTTCCCACGAGGCTTAAGCTCAAGCTTTGTTATTGCGGCACAGTGATGTAATTTCGCCCGAAAGCTGGACCACCAGCAATTCGGGATTTGGTAAATGGCGGAATTGTTCTCTCTTTAAGGGATAATGTTCCGCTGGCATGATGGCGGCAGTCCGCTTGCGGAACGCAAGTGGTCAACGGCATGAAGCCGGGCGTATGTGTAACGAGGCGTAACCGCATGGCGAATAACAAGATCAGCGACTCTGTCGACGAGACTGCATTTCAGGCGTTGGAAGACGCCCTGCAGCTTGGTGCTTTCGAAGAAAAGCCGGAGACGCGGAAAACTGCAGCGCCGAAGCAGCCGGAGGCCAGATTGAAGGAAGCAAGCAGACAGACCCCTGCTCCCGAGGCCGCCCGCGCGCCCGCCGAACAGACGCCAAGGTCGCCCAATCTCGAAGCGGCCAATGACGGCTCCAAGCGCAGCCCGGCCATGATCCTCAAATCGCTGGAAGGCGGCTCCATCGGCGGCGCGCTGCGCAACGCCACGATCATGTCGGTCATCTGGGCGCTCGGCGGTCTTGGCATCGCACATCTTCTTTATGGCAACGCGCTGTGGAACATCGCCTCGCTGGCCGATCTCACCGCGATCCCCGGCCTGATGGCGATAGTCGTCGGCATCCTCGTTCCCATCATGCTGTTCTTCGCCTTTGCGATCATGATGGCGCGTGCCCGCGATCTGCGGAATGCCGCCCGCTCCATGGCCGAAGTCGCCCTTCGCCTTGCGGAACCGGAAACCGTGGCATCCGACCGCATCATGTCGGTCGGCCAGGCGGTTCGCCGTGAAGTCTCGGCCATGAATGACGGTATCGAGCGCACAATCGCCCGCGCAACGGAACTCGAGACCCTCGTGCATTCCGAGGTCAACGCGCTTGAGCGCAGCTATGCCGACAATGAACTGCGCGTGCGCAGCCTCGTTCAGGAATTGACCGCAGAGCGTGACGCCATCGTCAACCACGCCGAGCGCATCCGTTCCTCCATCGTCGGCGCGCAGGAACAGATCAAAGAAGAGCTTTCCATCGTCGGCGAAGAGCTTTCGATGCGGATCGCCACGACCGGCGAGGCCTTCGCCTCGATGATCGACACCCGCTCGGCCGCGCTTTTGGAGAAATCGCGCGCCTCGACCGAAGCGATGGGCAGCCTGATCGCCGCCAAGACCGAAAATCTGCTTCAGGCGTTGAATTCCTCCGGCGCGACGCTGTCCAACGAATTCGATATGCGCCTGCACAACCTCACTTCGACGCTGGATGAGCGCGGTGAAGTCCTGCTCGAGCGTTTCGCGATCCATGCCTCGACGCTGGATAGCGGTGCGGAAAGCCTCAACAGCGCGCTTGAAGAGCGCACCCGCCAGCTCAACGAAACGCTGTCCACGCGTACGCTCGAACTCAACCGCAATATCGATCGCGGCCAGCAGATCATCGGCGGTTCGCTGGATACCGTGCTCGACAAGCTGTCCACGACGCTTGAGGAAAAGGGTCTCTCCTTCCGCCAGAGCCTGCAGAGCACGGCGGACGATGCGATCATGGATCTCGATCTTCGCTCCGGCCTCTACGAGGAGCGGATGCAGGCGACGGTCGGCCAGGTCAACTCTGCCTTCGACGAGCATGTCGCGCAGTTCGCCAGCGCCTTCGACCAGCGCGCCGGCAGCCTCGACAGCAAGCTGATGGAAAGCCTCGCCCGCATCAACGAGACCGTTGCCGGCGGCTCCGAAGCGCTCGACACCATGCTGAGCGCCGGTCTGGAGCGCATCGGCACCACCATGACCGATCAATCGCTGGCGCTCGCAACCGCGCTCGGCACGGGTCAGGAAATGCTCGAAAGCGCGCTTGAAAGCCGGACGCAGGCCTTCAGCGACGCAATCGGCCAGCGTACCGCCGAAATCACCGATGCCTTCACCAGTTCGCACGAGAAGATCGACGCCGTGCTGGCGGAACGCAGCAATGCCCTGTTCGGCGCGCTTTCGGCCAGCCAGAACCGTTTCGATGAAGCGCTCGCCAGCCGTTCGATGGCGATTACCGGCTCCGTCTCCGGCACGGCCGAACGTCTCGCCGCCATGCTCGACGAACGTGCCGCCGCGATCAACAACGTCGTCGCCGATGTCGAGCGCCGTCTTGCCGAAACGCTCGAAACCCGGGCGGCGGCCATCACCGGCGCGGTTTCCGGCATCGAGGACCGCATTTCCGACACGCTGGAAAGCCGCACGGCTGCCCTGCACGACGTCGTCTCCGGCGCGGAGAGCCGTATCGCCGATACGCTTGACGGCCGCACGGCCGCGCTTTCCAGCGCCATTTCCGGCGTCGAGGAACGTATTGCCGACACGATGGACAGCCGCACGCTGTCGCTCGACATGACCTTTGCCAATGTCGAGGAAAGACTTTCCGAGACGCTCGACAACCGCACCTCTGCCCTTACCGGCATTGTCGCAAGTGCTGAGGAAAAGATTGCCGGCGCGCTCGACAGCCGCACGGCCACCTTCGGAGAGGTAGTCGCCGGTGCTGAAACCCGCATCGCGGAAACGCTGGATGGCCGCACCGCAGCCCTCAACGCCGTTGTCTCCGGTGCCGAAGAACGCATCGCCGATGCGCTCGACAGCCGTACCATGGCGCTCGACATGGCATTCTCCGGCGCGGAAGAAAAAATCACCGAAGCGCTCGACACCCGCACCGCAGCCCTTGGCGAACTGGTGGCCGGCGCCGAGACCCGCATCGCCGGGGCGCTCGACAGCCGAACCGAGTCGCTGAAGACCGTCGTTTCCGGGGCGGAAGAGCGGATCACCGATGTGCTCGACAGCCGCACCATGGCGCTCGATATGAGCTTCTCCGGTGTCGAGGAAAAGATCGCCGATATTCTCGACGGTCGCACCACAGCCCTGCAGAATGCCGTTTCCGGCGTCGAAGATCGCATTGCCGGCGCGCTCGACAGCCGCACTGCGGCCCTCTCGGGCATCGTCTCCGGTGCGGAGGAGCGCATCGCGGATGCGCTCGACAGCCGCACCATGGCGCTCGACATGGCGATTTCCGGCGTCGAGGACCGTATTGCCGAGGCCATGGATGCCAGAGCATCGTCGCTTTCGCTTGCCGCAGCCGGCGTCGGCCAGCGTCTCGAAGCCACCGCATTCACGCTTGAAAATGCGCTTGCCAGCGGCCATGAGCGGCTCGAAACCATGCTCGGTTCGCAGGCTGAACGTATTGCCGGATCGCTGGAGCGCAATAGCGGCCTGATCGAGCAGAGCGTCTCGGGTGCGGCCAACCGCATCGAAAGCGTTGTCGAAGACGGCAGCATCCGTTTTGCCCAGACGGTGGAAGAAGGCGTGTCCCGCCTCGAAAGCAATCTGTCGCAATCGCATGAGGATATTCGCACCGCGCTCGATCAGCGCCAGGCGGATCTTGCCGCGACGCTCAGCTCCGCCACGACCCAGATGGGCGACATGCTCTCCGAACAGGCGATGATGATCGGCACCACGGTCGCGTCCAGCGCCAGCATGCTCGAACTGTCGCTCGAAACCCAGCAGGAAACGCTGCAGAAGGCGATCGACGGCAGCGCGCAGACGCTGGAAGAGCGCCTGCGCAACAGCGCCGGTGACATCGCCGTCAAGATCGGCGAGGCTGCCCGCGAAATCGGCGGCGCGACGGATGCCCTGTCCTCGAAAATCGAGACCTCCATCGGCAACGTCACCACCCGTCTCGACGAGACCGGTGCCCGTATCGAGACCTCGCTCGATACGCTGCAGGCACGCGTCGGCGGCGATCTCGCCAATGTAAACACCTCTATCGAGGATGCCGGCCGCCGCTTTGCCGAAGCGCTGGAAGACAAGACGGCTGTGTTCGCCCGCGCCAGCGACGAGGCGGCCGAGCGTATCACGGGCATTCTGGACGAACAGACCACGCGTGTCGCAGACACGTTCGAAAACCGGACCAGCCGCCTGGCAGAGACCTTTGATACCGGCACTGCCCGTATCGATGAACGCCTCGGCACCATGGACCGGGCGTTGACCATCGGTCTTGAAAACGTCAACCGCACCATTGAAGGCAAGGCGAGCGATCTCGCCGTCAGCCTGCGCGGCGCGGTCACCTCTGCCACCCAGAGCATCGGCGAAGAAGCCGTGCGCTCCACCTCCCTTCTCGCCAAGTCCGGTTCGGAATTCGCCGAACAGGTGCAGGCGCAGAACGAGGCCTTCACCAAGGCCATCGAGGAACGCTCCGGCGAGATCGTCAACCGCATTTCGGATGCCCAGACCCGTCTTTCCGGTCAAGCCGCCGCCGTCGCTCAGACCTTCTCCGAGGCGGGCAACATCATCGTCAACAAGGTTGCCGAGGCTGAAGCCGTCGTCCGCTCTCAGGTCGGCGTGATCTCCGAGACGCTCACCGGTGTCGAATCCGCCCTCGACGCCCGCGGCGAATCCATCCGCTCGGCGCTGGACAACCGCACCCGCGAACTCAACTCGATGCTGGCCAGCCGCTCCGCCGAGCTTTCGCGCCTGATCGAGGAGAAAGCCAAGCCTGTCGTCGACGAATATGCCACCATCGGCCGCGAAGCCGCCGAGAAGATCGTTTCCGCAGCCCAGCAGAGCGCAGACCTTCTGTCGCAGAGCAACAGCGGTATGGTCGGGATGGTGGAACAGGCGATCAGCGACTATGCCGCTGCCGGAACGGATGCGGCAAGTAAGCTCGTCGCGGCCACCCGCCAGAGCACCGACATGCTGTCGGAGACGCATACGGCCATGGCGGACGCCGTCGAACAGGGCATCGACAAATATGCCCGCGCCGGCAGCGATGCGGCCAACAAGCTGGTCGCCGCCACCCGCCAGAGCACGGATATGCTGTCGCAGACGCATAACAGCATGGCGGAAATCGTCGAACAGTCGGCAACCAACTTCAACTCTGCCGTCGAGCGCGCCGCACAGGGCTTCGGCGCGGCAGACGAGGCATTGAACGCCTCGGCGACCCGCTTCTCCGAATCCGCGTCGCAGGCCGCCGACATGGTGTCCAGCTCCAGCCGTCTGCTCGAAGGAAAGATCGACCGCCTGTCGAATATTTCCGGCCAGACGCTGGCGCAGGTTGCCGGCATCGTCGGCCGTTTCGAGGAACATTCGAAGGTGCTGAGCCAGGCTTCCGAGCTTCTCAATGCCGCACAGTCGAGCCTCGTCGGCACGCTGGAGGAGCGCCAGGACGCGCTGCGCAGCCTGTCGGTCGGCCTCGTCAAGCGTTCCGAGGAAATCGAAAGCGCCATGCGCAATGTCATCGGCGTGGTGGAAACCACGCTCAACGAGGCCGAGGAGCGTTCGCAGAACGTCGCCGGCAATCTGCGCGACAATCTGCAGGCCTCCTTCTCCGATATAGGCCGTTCGCTCGATGAGACCGAACAGCGCGCCCGCTCGGCGGCACAGACCATGCGGGGCGCCCTGCTCTCCGCCGGTCAGGATGCCAGCCGCTCGATTGAAAGCACGCTGTCCGACGCGCAGAAATATTCCGACGAGCTGGTCAACCGCCTGCGTGGCGGTGTCGAATCCTCGCTTTCGGAAGTCGACAATCTTCTCGGCAGCGCCTCGGAAAAATCGAATGCCGCCGCAGCCAGCCTCAAGGAGACGCTGCGTCAGGCGGTGGAAGAAGCGGTCAGCCGCTTCGCCGGCGCAACGGACGAAATCCGCCGCTCAAGCCACGATATCCGTCGCGAACTGGATGCGACCCGCGCGGAACTGAAGCGCGGCGCCTTCGACCTGCCGGAAGAGGCCAAGGAAAGCGCTGCCGCCATGCGCCGCGCCGTTTCCGAACAGATCAAGGCCCTGCAGGATATTTCCCAGCTCGTTGGTCGTTCGACCCACCAGATGGAAGTCTCCGAACCGGTCGCCCGCGCCATCGCCGCAACCCAGCCGGCGGCCGAGCGCCGTGTCGAGGCGCGTCCGCAGCCGGCAGCCCCGGCTCCGGCTCAGCAGCAGCGCCCGGCCCAGCCGCAGCCTGCTCCCGCACCGGCCGCATTGCGCGGCACCCTGCCGCTTGAGAACCGTCAGGTCGAGAACCGTCAGGCGCCTGCCCCGGCCCAGCCGGGTGCTCCGGCCGGACGCCGCGAAGAAGGCGGCGGCTGGATCAGCGATTTGCTGCGCGGCGCATCACAGGAAACGCCAGCGGCGTCCGCACCTCGCTCCGGCGCGGAACAGCAGCCGACCCGTGCGGCCGATACCCGCAATCCGCGCCACATGGTGGAATCGCTGAACTCGCTCTCGGTCGACATCGCCCGCGCCATCGATCACGACGCCTCCGTGGAGCTGTGGCGGCGCTACCAGCGCGGCGAGCGCGACGTCTTCACCCGTCGCCTCTACACGCTGAAGGGTCAGACCACCTTCGACGAAATCAAGCGCAAATATGAGCGGGAAGCGGAATTCCGCACCGCCGTGGACCGCTACATCACCGATTTCGAGAAGCTGCTTGCCGACGTGGCCCGCACCGACCGCGACCGGAGTGTTACCCAGTCCTACCTCACCTCCGATACCGGCAAGGTCTATACGATGCTTGCCCATGCGGCGGGCCGGTTCAACTGAGCCGATTGACGCTGAAATGACAAAACCCCGGTCAAGACCGGGGTTTTTCTTTTGGCTCTGCTCGCTGTTTCATCGCTCCTCGAAGACATCGAACTGAGCGGGTGACGCTGAAATCAAATCTCGAACGTGCCCGAGGCAACGCGCACCGCGTGGCCGCCGATGCGGGCGCGGGCGATTTCGCCGTCCTTGACGTCCATACGCAGGTGGATATGGGACGGTCGTTCCATCTCCACGCCCTGCTCGATCAGCAGCGGATAATGGCCGTCGGTCAGGCCGTCGAAATGGTGGATGGCGCCGGAAAGGGCAGCGGCGGCGGAACCGGTGGCGGGATCTTCCGAAATGCCCATATCCGGAGAGAACATGCGGGCGTGGAACTTCGCAGCGTGATTGACGCCCCCGCGACAGTAGATATAGGCCGCCGTCAGGCGCCCTTCGACCAGCGGCGCGGTGCGCAGCCAAAGATTGGCATCGAAATCCATGTCCCTGATGGCGGCGATATTGTGCAGCGGGACGATGAGGAACGGCACCCCCGCCGTCCAGATCGACGGTACATGGTTTTCAAAGCCGAGATGCGCCTCACTGACGCCCAATGCATCGGCAAGCGCGGTGTGATCGAGCGGTAGTTCCACGCGCGACGATTTGCGCGGCAGGTCGAATTCCGCGAAGCTGACTGCGCCGGCACGCATCTTCACCGCGCAACGCACCGGACCCACCTGCTCTTCCAGCACGCAGACCATATCGATATCGTCATCGCCCTCGCCGCGATTTCGTTCGGCAATGGCCACCGCCGCGCCGACTGTCGGATGGCCTGCGAAGGGCAATTCACCCGAGGGCGTGAAGATGCGCAGCGAAGCCGCATGGGCCGGATTGCTGGACCGATTGACGAAAACCGTCTCGGAGAGGTTCATCTCCCGCGCGATCGCCTGCATCGTGGCCTGGGGAAGATCATCGGCGTCATACATGACCGCCAGCGGGTTTCCCGCCATTTTCGTCTCGGTAAAGACATCGTAGATATCGTAGTTCAGCGCCACATCCGTCTCCTGCCACTCGTCATTCCGACTGCCCTGGCAAACTGCATCAGGCCGTCCCGCATCGCAACCCTTGTCGGCGGGCGTAAATCAAGAAGCTGTGGACCGGAGCGGTGCAGTCCGCCGCCAGGGAACGGCTGCGTCTTCGAAAGGCCTTGTCGCCAGCCGCCGTCTTCATGTACCAAGGGTGCGTCTGGCGGCTTGTTATCGACCTTCCTGTTGAGGTTTGAAGATTTCGAGCCGCTTCAACGGGTTACAGCGCCTTGCGTGGACGGGTTCCGGTCTGCGCCGTTGTCGAGGGAAGCGGATGTCGCATTCTACCTATTCACTGTCCTTCGTCGCCTCCGCAACCGAGGAGGCCCAGACGGCGCTGAAAGAGCTGAAAGGCATATACGGCGATACGCCGTTCGAAGAGGCGGAGGTGATCGTCGCGCTCGGCGGCGATGGCTTCATGCTGCAGATTCTCAACGAGACGATGAATTCCGGCAAGCGTGTCTATGGCATGAACCGGGGATCCGTCGGCTTCCTGATGAATGACTACCGGGTGGACGGCCTGCTGGAGCGCATCGCGGTGGCGAGCGGCAATGATTTCCATCCCCTGCGCATGACGACGACGGATTCCGACGGCGACGAGTTTACGGCACTCGCCATGAACGAGGTCAGCCTGTTTCGCCAGTCGCATCAGGCCGCCAAGCTTCGTGTGGAGGTGGACGGCAAGGTGCGGCTTGAAGAATTGATCTGCGACGGCATGATGGTGGCGACGCCGGCAGGGTCGACAGCCTACAATTTCTCCGCCCATGGACCCATCCTGCCGCTGGAATCGCCGCTGCTTGCGCTCACCCCGGTCAGCGCTTTCCGGCCGCGGCGCTGGCGCGGCGCACTTTTGCCGAATAAGGTAACGGTCGATATTCATGTTCTCGAACGCGACAAGCGCCCGGTGAATGCGGTGGCCGACCACACCGAGGTGAAATCCGTTCGTCACGTTCGGATCGCACAATCGCAGGACAGGACGGCCAGAATTCTCTCGGATCCGGATCGTTCATGGTCGGACCGGGTTCTCGCCGAACAGTTCAACAATTGACGCCCACAATCGACAATGGCCATGCAACTGACAAGACCTATCCTCGCTGCCTTTCTTTTCGCCGCCGCCGTGCTTCCCGCGCGGGCGCAGACGGAAGCGATTGACGCGCTGCCGGTCTCGGCGATCTTCGTCGTCAGCAGCGGCATGTGGGAAGATCGCAATCTTGAACCGGTGAAAGGCCCAGACGGACAGCTGCGGCCGCCGCCTGCCTCGCCCACGCGCGGCTATTACAAGGTCATCGCCATCCGCCAGGGCGACGGCACGGCGAAAATCTACCTGCAACGCATCGTCTTTACCGCCGAAGGGCCGAATCTCCTGGAAAATATCGAGCTGGAAGAATTCAGCCAGATGAAGTCCTATGTCACGGATATTCGTCCCGAAAGCTCGAATGGCGCACCCGCCTCGCCCTGCCTGTTCGTGACCGTCTACCTGAAGACGGACCCGATAGCCAAGGAAGCGGAAAGCTGGACGATCCTGATCGACGAGCTGGGCGAGATGAAGATCGAGAAAGCGTCCAACTGATCGGCCCGATGCGCGGGCCGGGCAAGGTTACGCTTGCAGTGCCTCCGGCCCGGCAAGAACCGCTCCGAAATGATGTTTCCACAATCTCGCCCCGAGTTCACCACTGCGGTCGAGACTGGAGCCCACCGTAAGCCACGGCAACAGCGTGGGATGCAGCCCCGCATCGAAGAGGGCAAAACCGGCAGCCAGCACGCAGGTATCGGCCTGAATGCCGCAGACCAGGACCCTGTCGAGTTTCAGCGACAGAAGATGGTCGATGACCTCCCGGGGTGGCGCATAACCGTGTTTGATGAAAACGCGATCTGCCGCAACAAGCGACTCGTCGTCCCTGCCCGGTTTCCAGCCGAGTTGCCGCTCGAAGGGTGTTACGCTTTCATCATGGCGCTCGACGGTGGCAATGCTGGGCATTGTCAGGGCGAGAGCGGATATTTCCGCCACCAGCGCAGCCGGCGGATTGAAGCTTGGCTGGACGTCGACGATATAAAGCGCCTGTTTCATGCTTGTCCTCCAACGAAAAACCCCTCGCAATGGGTTTGCGAGGGGTAATCTTTTTCAATCGACGCACTTGGCGCGTCAGTCGATATCCGCGACTTCCACATCCGCGCCGCCGCTGATGCGATGCGCGAGGGCCGCTTCCATGAATTCGTTCAGGTCGCCATCCAGCACGTTGCCGGGTGCGGTGCTTTCCACGCCGGTGCGCAGATCCTTGACCAGCTGGTAGGGCTGCAGAACGTAGGAACGGATCTGGTGACCCCAGCCGATATCGGTCTTGGATGCGGCCTGGGCGTTTGCCGCCTCTTCCCGCTTCTGCAGTTCCACCTCGTAGAGGCGGGCGCGCAGCATGTCCCACGCCTTGGCGCGGTTCTTGTGCTGGGAACGCTCCTGCTGGCAGGCAACGGCAATACCGGTCGGAATATGCGTGATACGCACGGCCGAGTCGGTGGTGTTGACGTGCTGGCCGCCTGCGCCGGACGAACGATAGGTATCGATGCGGCAATCGCTCTCGTTGATGTCGATCTGGATCGAATCGTCGACCACCGGATAAACCCAGACGGAAGAGAACGATGTGTGGCGACGCGCATTGCTGTCATAGGGCGAAATACGAACAAGGCGATGCACGCCCGATTCCGTCTTCAGCCAGCCGAAGGCATTGTGGCCCTTGACGAGGATCGTCGCGGACTTGATGCCGGCTTCTTCGCCGTCGTGAACTTCGAGCACCTCGACCTTGAAACCTTCGCGGTCGGCCCAGCGGGTATACATGCGCAGAAGCATGTTCGCCCAGTCCTGGCTTTCGGTGCCGCCGGCGCCGGAATGCACTTCGAGGTAGGTATCGTTGGTATCGGCTTCGCCTGAAAGCATGGCTTCCACCTGACGGCGGTTCGCCTCGCTCTTCAAAGCTTTCAATGCGTCTTCGGCGTCCTTGACGATTTCGTCGTCGCCTTCCATCTCGCCGAGTTCGATCAGCTCGATATTGTCCCTGAGCTGCTGCTCAAGCGCCTTGACGCCATTGATGCTGTCATCCAGCTGCTGGCGTTCGCGCATCAGCTTCTGGGCTTCGGTGGCATCGTTCCAGAGGGTCGGGTCCTCTGCCTTGTTATTCAACCAGTCCAGTCGTCTTATCGCCTGGTCCCAGTCAAAGATGCCTCCTCAGCAGGCTTATGGCCTGCTTGATTTCGTCGACTACGTTCACGATTTCATTGCGCATTTCGCTGGTTCTTCACCTTCATTGAAACTCGTTGCTCAAATAAATGCGGGGGGCGCGGATGTAAAGACCCGCGCCCCCGCCAAACGTCAGGAGTGATATCAATAAAGACCGCCGCCGCCGCCGGTGATGGCCTGCTGCGCCTGCGGCGAGGTCTTCAGAATGTCTTCCTGCGACATGTATCCGTCATCGCCGATGACAGAGAAGGTGGAAGCAGGACCCGTGCCGGGCTTGAAGGCTTCCATGATGGTGTCGGGCTCGCCCTCGACCGCCGCCATGCCGGTCTTGCGGTTGACGGCGACGAAGTTCATGCCGCTCGGTACGATGAACTTGCTCGGCTCCATGTGCTTGGCCGCATCGGAGATGAACTCGCCGAAGATCGGCGCGGACAGCGAGCCACCGGTGCCGCCACGGCCGAGCGGTGCAGGCGAATCGAAGCCGATATAGAGGCCGGCGACCATGTCCGGCGTGTAACCGACGAACCAGGCGTCCTTTTCATCGTTGGTCGTGCCCGTCTTGCCGGCAACCGGCAGATCGACCTTGATCTTGCCCGCCGCCGTGCCGCGCTGCACGACGCCTTCCAGCATCGAGGTCGTCTGATACGCGGTCATCGGGTCGAGAACCTGTTCGCGATTGTCGACGATGACGGGCTCATCCTGGTTCTGCCAGCTGGTGGCGTTGCAGCCCTCGCAGGCGCGCTCCTCATGCCGGAAGATCGTCTTGCCGTAGCGATCCTGAATGCGGTCGATCAGTGTCGGCTTGATCTGCTTACCGCCATTGGCGATGACCGAATAGGCCGAGACCATGCGCATCACGGTCGTTTCACCCGAACCGAGCGACATGGACAGAAGCGGCGGCATCTTGTCGTAGATACCGAAGCGTTCGGCATATTCCGCGACCAGATTCATGCCCATGTCCTGCGCCAGACGCACCGTCATGAGGTTACGGGATTTCTCGATACCGAGACGCAGGGTCGACGGACCGGCGGAACCGCCGCCGTAATTCTGCGGCTTCCAGACCTGATTGCCGGAAACGACCTCGATCGGCGCATCGAGAATGACCGACGCCGGCGTATAGCCGTTATCGAGTGCCGCCGCGTAGATGAACGGCTTGAAGGAGGAGCCCGGCTGGCGCATCGCCTGTGTCGAGCGGTTGAATTCCGACTGCGCATAGGAGAAACCGCCGACCATGGCCAGAACACGGCCGGTATGCGGGTCCATCACCACCATGCCGCCCTGCACTTTCGGCGGCTGGCGCAGGCGGTATTCATTGCCGGAATTGGAAAGCGGCTGTGCATAGATCACATCGCCTGCCGCCACGACGCCGACCGGCGACTTGGCGGTGGCCTTCTTGCCGGTCGCATCGCGGAAAGCCCAGCGCATGTTTTCAGCGGAGATATGGCCGCGCGTGCGCTTGTCGCCATCTTCCGTTTCCGTGTCCGGCTGTACGCCGATATCGACGCCATCGGCAGCGACGGCAAGCACCACAGCGACTTTCCATTCCGGAACGTCGCGCAGGCCCTTGACCTTGGCGAGCGCCGCCGTCCAGTCACCCGCCGTCTCGATCTTTTCGACGGGTCCGCGGAAACCGCGACGCTCATCATATTGCACCAGACCGTCCTGAAGCGCCTTGCGTGCTTCCATCTGGATCTGCGGATCGAAAGAGGTGCGGACCGAGAGCCCGCCTTCGAGAAGCGCTTCCTCGCCGTATTTCTCGACGATCTGGCGGCGAACTTCTTCGGCGAAATAATCGGACGCGAAGATATGCGCGCCACCGCGACGCAGATTGACGCCAAGCGGCTGCTTTTTGGCGTCCGTGGCGTCGGCGACCGTGATGTAGCCGTTTTCGGCCATGCGGTCGATCACCCAGTCGCGGCGCTCGAGAGCCGCCTTTTCGCGGCGGATCGGATGGTAATTGGCCGGCCCCTTCGGCAGCGATGCGAGATAGGCGGTTTCCGCAATCGTCAGTTCCGTCACCGATTTGTTGAAATAGGTGAGCGCCGCGCCGGCAATGCCGTAGGAATTCAGGCCGAAGAAAATCTCGTTGAGATAAAGCTCGAGAATCTTGTCCTTGGAATAGGTCTGCTCGATGCGGAAGGACAGAATGGCTTCCTTGAGCTTGCGGTCGATGGTCTGGTCGTTGGTGAGCAGAAAGTTCTTCGCCACCTGCTGGGTGATGGTGGACGCCCCGACCGGACGGCGGCCGGAGCCGAGATTCTGGATATTGACGAGAATGGCGCGGCCGAGGCCGAAGACATCCACACCCGGATGGTTGTAGAAATTCTTGTCTTCCGCCGAAAGGAAGGCCGCCTTCACCCGGTCGGGAATGGCCTGGATCGGCAGGAACAGGCGTTTTTCATGCGCATATTCCGCCATCAACGCGCCGTTGCCGGCATGCACGCGGGTCGTCACCGGCGGCTCATAGGTGCTCAAAACTGCGTAATCCGGCAGGTCCTTCGTCACGCCGTGCAAATAAATCGCACCGGCGGCGGCGGCGCACAGGAAGAGCACGCTGGCCAAGCCGAAAAAATATCCAATCAGTCTGATCATACCAAGCTACCGATAATTCGAATCGTAACCATCAACGCCCGACGATATACGGGCGCATCCTTGCATATCGCGTGCCGTTTTGCACACCATACCTTCGATGACAAGCCGGATACGGCAGCATTCGCTGATATGTTACCGGGCGGCAGGCCCGCAATCGCGCTGCGGACGCTTTGCGGATCGCCACCGAATCCACTTTCCGAGTAACGCGGCGAATGTGAGTAAAATAGGGCTTCGCCTTCGTAATCGTCCGCAAGACCCAAGAATTGAACAGCTTTTCGGCGGTCAATGGCAGCGCGGCAACAGCATTGCCGCTCGGCCGGCTGCCCTCTCAGCCGCCATTTGCCATGGCCTTGGCGCGGTATCGCCCAACGGCGGTTGCCAGCGTATCGGCCACCTTCTTGCGCCATTCCCCATCGAGAAGCAGCTTTTCGTCTTCCGGATTGGAGAGGAAACCGAGTTCCAGCAGCACCGACGGCACATCGTGCGCGCGCAGCACCATGAAACCGGCGTAACGGTGCGGATTGTTGATGAGCCCAACCTGCCCCTCAAAGGAGGAGACGATGTTTTCAGCCAGCGTCACCGAAAAGGCCTGCGTTTCACGGCGGGTGAAATCGAGAAGAATATCGGCGACTTCCGGCGGCTCGCTGGAGGCAGCGACGCCCGCGATCTGGTCGGACTTGTTTTCGCGCTCCGCCAGTTCCTGCGCCTGCCGGTCCGATGCCCGGTCCGACAAGGTATAGACGGTCGCGCCCCGGATGCCCTTTTGCTTCAACGTATCCGCATGAAGGGAAATAAAGAGATTGGCATTGTTCTGGCGGGCGATGGTCACCCGTTCCGACAAGGCGAGAAAGGTATCGGAATCGCGCGTCAGGAAAGCCTTGATGCCGGGTTCGCGGTTCAGCCGCTCGGCAAGTTCCCTGGCGAAAGTCAGCGTGATGACCTTTTCCTCGGTGCCCGTGGTGCCGCCGGTGGCGCCGGCATCGATGCCGCCATGGCCGGCATCGACCGCGATGACGAATTCCGCTGGCCGCGACGTCTTGTCATCCGGCGTGATCGCGGCAGTCGTCACCGGGGCCGGCGCCTGCCACTGCTGATCCTTCACCAGTTCCGCGAACTTGCCCTTGGTGGTGATTTCCGTATCGAGCACGAAATGGAAAGATTGGCCATTATCGGTCTTTTTGGTTTCGGCAACCGCCACCTGAACCGGCTTTTTCGCCGTCAGCACGATGCGGGCGCTGTTCTGCCCCATGCTGCCGAAACGGATATCCGAAAAAAGACCGGTCGGCTTCAGGTCGGATGCGGGAAAGCTGAAATTCACCGCCGGAAAGTCCACAACGATGCGGGCGGGCGAATCGAGATAGTGAACGTCGAATTCCGGCTCTTCGGCGAAGTCGAGAACGATGCGCGTGCGCGCCTCATCGCCGATGATCCGCGCCTGATGGACGACGAGCGGCTCCACGGCATGGGCTGCCGGCGCGGCGGAAACAGAGGCGACGACGGAAAATGCCAGAGCCGCCGCAAGCCGCGCGATTCGCGCGCCAAGCCGCCCTCTCCCACCGAATATCGCTGCGTTGCGCGTGAAATTCATGGTCTTCAAGAAATTCCGTATTTCAGTCATTTTCGATAAACGGCGAGGAAAAACGCCGGTAACGGTGCCGTTTCAACCACGCCGTACGATAGTTTGCGCGTTTGCGCCCCACAATCGCAGGCCTTGGTGAACCAATTGTTAACCCGGAAATTCCACCAATAATATGGCATATTTAGCCAGCCTATTGCTATTATGACAGAGAAAACATACAACACGGATGAGGGTTAAAAGTGTTGACGGGATAGATGCCCGCCGGCTGCCAATCGAAAAAGACGCTGGCGCTGCAAATCGGGCAATCATCTGCCGTCGTTACATTTATCCTGAAACTCGATCAATTCCGGCCGTGGCCGGAGACCTACCCGGTGGCGCTGCCACCGCCGCTCTGAGGAGAGCAAATTCATCGGATCCCAAGGGGTCTATATATTATTGTCGTTCCGCCTGGCCAATGATGTCGCAGCAGTTTTCACATGAACCGGATACCAGGAGCAGGCCAAGCGCCTCGCCGTCGGTCCGGATGCTGCCAGTTTACAGACGCCCGGCAGGAGACTTCATTTCCGGCACATCCTTGCACTCATATGAAAGGCTCGTCCGTGTGGCGGGCCTGTTCTCGTATAAAACAAGGCTGCGCCGAGGAGCACAGCTTACATGGCAGACAAAATGCTTATCGACGCCTCCCACGAAGAGGAGACACGCGTAGTCGTTGTCCGTGGGAACCGGATCGAAGAATTCGATTTCGAATCGGAGCACAAGAAACAGATCCGCGGCAATATCTACCTTGCCAAGGTCACGCGGGTTGAACCCTCGCTTCAGGCGGCCTTCGTCGATTACGGTGGAAATCGCCACGGCTTTCTCGCTTTTGCGGAAATCCATCCGGACTATTACCAGATTCCGCTCGCCGACCGTCAGGCCCTCCTGAAAGCGGAAGCCGAGGATCATCGCCGTAGCGACGATTTCGAATCCGCTGATGCACCCGAGCCCGGCGCCCCCATGATCGACCTTTCGCAGGTGGATCAGCCGGATGTCGGCATTGTTTCCGCCAGCGAAACCACTGAAACGGTCGTCGTGGAAGAGACTGCGCCTGCCGCGGAAGAGGTTTCCGGAGAAGTGGCCGTCGAGGCCGTAGCCGAAGAAGCGCCCGCCGAGGAAGAAAAGCCGAAGAAGCGCACCCGTCGCCCCCGCGCCAAGAAGAAGACGGCGGAAGAAGAAGCCGCAGCGGCCGAGGCCGCCGAAGCTTCTTCCGAAGACGACGGCAGCGCCGGCGGCGAAATGGCCGCCATGGTCGATACCGACACGATTTCCGAGGAAGTCGAGGGTCTTCGCCGCGGCAATGACGATGATGACGACGACGATGACGATCACCACGAAAAGGAAGTGATCGAATCCGTCGGCGCCGAAGACGCGATGGAAGAGGTTCCGGACCGCGTCGCCCGCAAGCCGCGCAAGCAGTATCGCATTCAGGAAGTCATCAAGCGCCGCCAGATTCTTCTGGTGCAGGTGGCCAAGGAAGAACGCGGCAACAAGGGTGCGGCGCTCACCACCTATCTGTCGCTTGCCGGCCGTTATTCCGTGCTGATGCCGAATACGGCGCGTGGCGGCGGTATTTCCCGCAAGATCACCCAGCCGACCGACCGCAAGCGCCTGAAGGAAATCGCACGCGATCTGGAAGTGCCGCAGGGCATGGGCGTCATTCTGCGCACCGCCGGCGCAAACCGCACCCGCGTCGAAATCAAGCGCGACTTCGAATATCTGATGCGCCTGTGGGAAAATGTCCGCACGCTGACGCTGAACTCCACCGCTCCCTGCCTCGTTTACGAGGAAGGCTCGCTGATCAAGCGTTCGATCCGCGATCTTTACAACAAGGATATCGGCGAGATCATCGTTTCGGGCGAAGACGGCTATCGTGAAGCCAAAGACTTCATGAAGATGCTGATGCCGAGCCATGCCAAGGTGGTTCAGCCTTACCGCGACATTCACCCGATCTTCTCGCGCTCCGGTATCGAAGCCCAGCTCGACCGGATGCTGCAGCCGCAGGTGACGCTGAAGTCCGGCGGTTACCTCATAATCAACCAGACGGAAGCGTTGGTTTCCATCGACGTCAACTCGGGCCGTTCGACCCGTGAGCATTCCATCGAGGAAACCGCGCTCACGACCAACCTCGAAGCGGCGGAAGAAGTGGCGCGCCAGCTGCGCCTGCGCGACCTTGCCGGCCTTGTCGTCATCGACTTCATCGACATGGAAGAAAAGCGCAACAACCGCTCTGTCGAGAAGAAGCTCAAGGATTGCCTGAAGAACGACCGCGCCCGCATCCAGGTCGGCCGCATCTCGCATTTCGGCCTTCTGGAAATGTCGCGCCAGCGCATCCGCGCTTCGGTGCTGGAATCGACCACGCAGGTCTGCCAGCATTGCGGCGGCACGGGCCATGTTCGCTCGGAATCCTCCATCGCGCTGCATGTGCTGCGCGGCGTCGAGGAATATCTGCTGCGCAACACCACCCACAACATCACGGTGCGCTGCACGCCGGAAACAGCGCTCTACCTGCTCAACCACAAGCGCGGCACGATCGTCGATTATGAAGGCCGCTTCGGCGTGTCGATCATCATCGCTGCTGACGCCGGCGTCGGTGCGCAGCATTTCGCCATCGATCGCGGTGAAGCCGTCGAAAATCCGGTGAAGATCGAAAGCCTCATCCAGATGCTGCCGAACTTCGTGGAAGAGGAAGACGATTTCGTCGCCGAGGTGGAAGAGGACGAAGACGAGGAAGAAATCGTCAAGGCGCAGAGCACCGAGCCACGCCAGCAGCAGCAGGGCGACAATGGCGAGGAAGGCAAGCGCAAGCGCAAGCGTCGCCGCCGCCGTCGCGGCAAGGGCGGTCAGGGCGAGCAGAACGGCGCGCTCGACGCCCAGTCCGGCGATGCGGAAGGCGATGATGCCGAAGGTGACGACGATGGCGTCGAAACCGATGAAGCCGATGCTGAAACCGAAAACGGTGCAGCGGAAGCGGTAACCTCCGAAGAGGACGGCAAGCGCAAGCGCCGCCGTCGCGGCAAGCGCGGCGGACGTCGCAACCGTGCGGAAGACGAGGCGCTCGATGCTGCCGACTCGGAAGCCGAAGGTGAAAGCGAAGAGGCTTCCGCCGAAGCATCCGTAACCGAAGAGCCGACCGCCGCAGAGGTGGTGGAAGGTGCGGTTGCCGAGGTCGCGGAAGACGAAGTGCCGAAAAAGCCGCGGCGCACCCGCAAGGCAAAGGCCAAGACTGAAACCGAGGAAGCGCCGAAGGCCGAGGCCGTTGAAACGGTGGAGCCGGTGATCGTCGAAGAAACCGTCGTCGACGTCGCAGTTGAAGAAGCGGGTGAGGCATCGGCCGATCTGGCTTCGGAAGCGGAAGCACCGGCCACGGAAGAAAAGGTCCGCGCGAACCGGGGCAGCAATGTCTCGAGCTCGGAGCCGGTGGTCACCTCTTCCGGTTCCTCCACCCCCGCCGATGGCGACGAGCCGAAGCCCCGCAAGGGCGGCTGGTGGCAGCGCAAGGGCTTCTTCTGAGAGAAGCCACATCCTCAATAAAAGACGCCCGCAACGATGTTGCGGGCGTTTTCTTTTATCGGCGCAAAGAACAGGGCGTTTTTTTGAGCCGCTGACATTTCCTCATACCCGTGCTTGTCAGAGGGATGAGGAGTGGGAAAGGCCCACCCGTCAAACAGACCGCGTCAGCCCGCCATCAACGCGGATATTCTGACCGGTAATATACCCTGCCCCCTCAGAGGCAAGGAATGCCACGGTGGCGGCGATCTCCTCGCTCTTGCCGTAACGCTGCATCGGCACGCTCTCGCGGCGTTCCTCCGTCGCCGGCAGGCTGTCGATCCAGCCGGGCAGAACATTGTTCATGCGCACATTGTCGGCCGCATAGGTATCGGCGAAAATCTTGGTGTAGGAGGCAAGGCCGGCGCGGAACACGGCGGATGTCGGGAACATGCTGCTCGGTTCGAAAGCCCAGGCGGTAGAGATGTTGACGATGGCACCCGCCTTCTGTTTCACCATGACGGGGGCGACAATCCGTGTCGGGCGGATGACGTTCATGAGGTAGACATCGAGGCCGGTGTGCCATTGCTCGTCGGTAATATCGAGAATGGAGGCACGCGGGCCATGGCCGGCGCTGTTGACCAGCACATCGATGCGGCCGAATTTTTCGAGCGTCAAATCCGTGAGCCGCTGGAGATCGTCATTGGACTGGTTGGAGCCGGTGACGCCGATTCCGCCCAGCTCCTGCGCCAGCGCCTCTCCCTTGCCAGAAGAGGACAGGATTGCGAGTTTGTAGCCATCCGCGGCCAGACGTTTCGCCACGGCAGCCCCCATGCCGCTGCCGCCTGCCGTTACAATCGCTACTTTTTCCGTCGACATCGCTTTTCTCCTTGGCCAATCCTAAGTGTTCGCACCACATTGGCCCATCTATAACGGGTTTCAAAGGCGAGTTCGAACCAGAAAGCCTTGCAGCGGCATGCAGAAAAACTGATGCTGGAAATATCAGCCTAAGCTGTTCCGTCTGCCGGATGGGCTTTCCGGCTATCGGCCGGCGCTTCCTCCCTCTCCTCCAGGCCGTAGTCGCGGATCACCTGCGCGATACGCAGCCGGTAATCGGAAAAAACACCGGACCGGCCCAGCGACTGCGCGGCGCGATGCGGCATGGTGTTGCGCCATGCCCTCACCGCTTCCTCGTCCCGGAAAAAGGACAGAGACAGCATCTTGTCCGGATTGCCGATGCTTTGAAACCGCTCGACGGACAGGAAGCCGTCGATGGTTTCCAGTTCTGCCCGCAGGCCTGCCGCGATGTCGAGGTAATGCTGCTTCTCGCCTTCAGCAGGCCAGACCTCGAAGATAACGGCGATCATTGTCCGCCTCCGGCGTGCGGAGCGGAGGCGAGACGCAGGAAAAGCCGGTCCTCTCGGCGAATGAACTGTTCGCGGCGGGCGAATTCGTAATTTTCCCACCCCGCAGGATCGGCGGCGAGCCGTGCCCGGTAGGCTTCGTAAGCGGCGAGATTTTCGATGTTGTAGACACCGTATGCAATGGTGCTCGATCCTTCCTTCGGCGCGTAATAGCCGATCAGATCGGCCCCGCAGCGCGGTATCGCCTCACCCCATGTGCGGGCATATCGTTCAAAAGCGTCGACCTTGAAAGGATCGATCTCGTAGCGGATGAAACAGGTCAGCATCGTTTGTCTCCTCGTGGTTTGCCTCTCCCTTCTACGCCATTGCCTTGCATCAATGCTTCGGCTATCATCGAAGCATGAAAGACGGACCCCTGATCGCCAATGTCGCCGCGCTGATCGGCGACCCTGCCCGCGCCAACATCCTGACGGCGCTGATGGACGGACGTGCGCTGACCGCAAGCGAGCTTGCCGAAGCCGCCGGCGTGACGTTGCAGACCGCCAGCGGGCATCTGTCGAAGCTCTCCGAGGCGCAACTCTTGAAAGCGGAAAAACAGGGACGTCACCGCTATTTCCGTCTTTCCGATGAGGATGTGGCGCATGTTCTTGAAGCGTTGATGGGTCTTGCCCAACGTACGGGCGCGGTCCGCGTCCGCACGGGACCGAAGGACAAGGCGCTGCGGGAAGCGCGCATCTGCTACGATCATCTGGCCGGAGAGAGCGGCGTGGCGCTACTTGCCGCCATTAGCGCAAAGGGGCTCGTGACGTTAGGCGACGATCCTGCCCTTACGGAGAGCGGACGCGACTTCTTCTCGAACTTCGGCATCGACCTTTCGCCGCTCGAAAAGGCCCGTCGCCCGGTCTGCCTGCATTGCCTGGACTGGAGCGAACGCCGCCATCACCTCGGCGGCGGGCTTGGCGCATCGCTGCTTGAAGCGATGCAGCAGCGGGACTGGCTGCGGCGCGGAAACGGCCGTGTGCTCACCTTCACTGCAAAGGGCGAAAAGGCGTTCAACAGCACCTTCGGCTGCACGCCCGCCTGATTTCCCTAATCGGATGATCCCGGCTTATTTCAGCCAGCCGGCGATACGTCCAACGGCCTCGGCGATATCCGACACGGAACCCGCATAAGAAATGCGCAGCGCCCTGTGGCCTTCCTCGGGATCGAAATCCATGCCGGGCGTCGCCGCCACATCGATTTCCGCCAGCATGCGCTTGGCAAAATCCATGCTGTCGTTGGAAAAGCGGCTGGTATCGACATAGGCGTAAAAAGCGCCATCCATCGGGGATGCGAGCGGCAGGCCGATCTCCGGCAAGCGCGCCATCAGGAAATCGCGGTTGGTGCGATAGCTTTCCCGGTAGACATCCAGCTCCTCCGCCGCCGAAAAAGCTGCGGTCGCCGCAAGCTGCGACAGTTCGGGCGCGGAAATATAAAGGCTCTGGGCCAGACACTCGATCGGACGGACCAGATTTTCGGGCAGCACCATCCAGCCGATGCGCCAGCCGGTCATGCAATAATATTTGGAGAAGGAGTTAATGATCACGGCATTGTCGGTGATTTCGAGCGCGCTCGTCTCTTCGCCGACAAAGGTAAGGCCGTGATAGATCTCGTCGGAAATGAAAGCCATGTCGCGGCTTTCGCAATAGCTGGCGAGCCGCTTCAGCGCCTCGCGGCCGGTAACCGTGCCGGTCGGATTGGCCGGGCTTGCCAGAAGCACGCCCTTCAGCTTGCAGCCGGCTTTCGTCTCTGCCCGCTCCAGACTTGCCGGCGTCAGCGTATAGCCGGTTTCGGCGGTGACCGGCACTTCCACGACATTGAGGCCGAGAGCCTTCAGAATATTGCGATAGGCCGGATAGCCGGGCCTTGCGATGGCGACATAATCGCCCGCATCGAAAAGGCTGAGGAAAGCGAGATTGAAGGCCGCAGACGAGCCCGTCGTCACGGCGATGCGGGCCGGATCGATGGCGACCTGGTGGCGCAGCCGGTAATGGCCGGCAATCGCCTCCCGCAGCTCGCGCAGGCCGAGCGCGTCTGTGTAACCGATCCGCCCATGCTTTAGCGCCGCCTCAGCCGCCGCAAGCGAGGCTTTCGGTGCGGGATGGGAGGGCTGGCCGACCGCCATGGAAATGACGGGGCGGCCCGCCTGCCTGCGCCGATTCGCTTCCGCCAGAATATCCATGGCGTGAAAGGGTTCGACTGCGCTCCGCTTCGACATCGTAATCAAGGGCATGCTCTTTCCTGAACCGTATTTCAGAGACTTGCCGCAGAATCACAATCTTCACAATCATGCGATCATAATGCGGACAAGTATTTTTGCCGTATGGCATTTGGCTTAAAGTAAGGTAATTGCCTTCATAAGATTTCAAGAGGCTCCGGCCGCACAGAATGAGGACCGATATGGCGCATTTTCTCCGTTCCACCCTTCTCGCCAGCGTGACGGCCCTTTCGACGGTATTCGCCTCCCTGCCCGCCCACGCGCTCGACGAGCAGCAGAAGAAGGAGATGGGCGAGTTCATCAAGCAATATCTGATCGAGAACCCGGAAATCATGCTCGAGGTTCAGGATGCGCTTGAGCGCAAGCAATATGCGGCGCGCAACGCCAAGGCGGCGGAAGCCGTCGCCGACAACAAGAAGGCCATCTTCGAATCGAAATTCGATCTGGCGCTCGGCAACCCGGATGGCGACGTCACGCTGGTCGAGTTCTTCGACTACAATTGCGGTTATTGCAAACGCGCCATGGGCGACATGGACAATATTCTGAAGAGCGACAAGAAGGTGCGTGTCGTCCTCAAGGAATTCCCGATCCTCGGACCGGAATCGGTTGCGGCCCACCGTGTCTCCAACGCCGTGAAATTGCTTGCGCCGGCCAAGTATCCCGAATTCCAGCGCACGCTGCTCGGCGGCCGCGGACGAGCGAATGAGGACAGCGCCATGGAAGTCGCGACCTCGCTCGGTCTCAAGGAAGCCGATATCCGCAAATCGATGGCGGAGAACCCCAATGACGAGCAGGTGCAGGAAACTTACAAGCTGGCAACCAGCCTCGGCATCACCGGAACGCCGTCCTATATCGTCGGCGACGAGGCGGTTTTCGGCGCGGTCGGCGCCGACCCGCTGAAGGAAAAAATCGCCAATATGCGCAGCTGTGGAAAAGCCACCTGCTCCTGATTGCTAAAAAAGCCACTGCATTCCCTGTGAGATGCCTGCCAAGCGGCCGGTTTAGGGCTTGCGGGGGCTTTTCCTTGACGGCTGCGCAGTCTATAGCTGTCGCTGATTTTCTTATGGAAACTTGAATGAGCAACATCATCATCGTCATCAACGGCCCCAATCTCAACATGCTGGGAAAAAGGGAACCGGGTATCTATGGTGGCAAGACGCTGAAGGACATCGAGAATGATTGCCTTCAAGCCGGTGCCGATCTCGGTTTCGCAGTGGAATTCCGCCAGTCCAACCACGAAGGCGTGCTGGTGGACTGGTTGCAGGAGGCGGGCGAGCGGGCGGCAGGCGTCGTCATCAATCCCGGCGCCTACAGCCACACATCCATCGCGTTGCATGACGCCATTCGCGCGATTTCCACGCCCGTCGTGGAAGTGCACATTTCCAACATCCACGCCCGCGAAGAGTTCCGTCACAAATCGATGGTATCACCTGCGGCAAAGGGCATGGTCTGCGGTTTCGGACCATATGGATACATCATGGCGCTTCACGCGCTGAAAAACATCACGGCATAAAAAGAAACAAAGAATAGGGTTTGTCATGTCTGAAAAGAAACAGGGTATCGACAAGGAACTGATCCGCGAACTCGCGAATATCCTCAACGATACCGACCTTTCGGAAATCGAAGTGGAGCAGGAAGACCTGCGCATCCGCGTCTCCCGCGCCGCCCCCGCTCCCGCCACGGTCTATGCTGCGGCGCCCGCCGCTTATGCGCCCGCGCCGGCAGCTCCCGCTGCCGCACCGGCAATCGCAGCACCGGCCGCCCCTGCAGCCGCCGCAGCACCCGCCCGTAACCCGGCCAACACCGTGTCCTCGCCGATGGTCGGTACGGTCTATCTTTCGCCTGCCCCCGGCGCACGTCCCTTCATCGAAGTGGGCGCGACCGTCAAGGAAGGCCAGACCATCCTCATCGTCGAAGCCATGAAGACCATGAACCAGATCCCGGCTCCCAAGTCCGGCAAGGTCGTGGAAATCGTCGTCAACGACGCTCAGCCCGTGGAGTATGGCGAAGCCCTCGTGGTCATCGAATAAAGGCGGTTCAGCATGGTTTCGAAGATCCTCATAGCCAACCGCGGCGAGATCGCGCTACGCGTCCTGCGCGCTGCCAAGGAGCTTGGCATTCCGACGGTGGCCGTGCATTCCACGGCCGACGCGGACGCCATGCATGTGCGCCTTGCCGACGAAAGCGTGTGTATCGGCCCGCCGCCCTCGCGTGACAGCTACCTCAACATCCACCAGATCGTTGCGGCCTGCGAAATCACCGGTGCGGACGCCGTTCACCCCGGCTACGGCTTCCTGTCGGAAAACGCCAAGTTCGCCGATATTCTCGACGCGCACGGCATCACCTTCATCGGGCCGACCGCCGAACATATCCGCATCATGGGCGACAAGATCACCGCCAAGCAGACGGCGCAGGAACTCGGCATTCCCGTGGTTCCCGGTTCCGATGGCGAAGTGAAGCCTGAAAACGCGCTCGAAATCGCCCGGACGATCGGCTTCCCGGTCCTCATCAAGGCGACGGCGGGCGGCGGCGGCCGCGGCATGAAGGTGGCCAAGACCGAAGCCGATCTGGAAGAGGCCGTTGCGACGGCACGCTCCGAAGCGGCAGCAGCCTTCGGCAACGATGCCGTCTACATGGAAAAATACCTCGGCAAGCCGCGCCATATCGAAGTGCAGGTTTTCGGCGATGGCGAAGGCAATGCCGTTCACCTCGGCGAACGCGATTGCTCGTTGCAGCGCCGTCACCAGAAGGTGCTGGAAGAAGCCAATTCGCCGGCCCTCACCGTCGAACAGCGCATGAAGATCGGCGAGATTTGCGCGAGCGCCATGCGCAAGCTGAAATATCGCGGTGCGGGCACCATCGAGTTCCTCTATGAAAACGGCGAGTTCTATTTCATCGAAATGAACACCCGTCTGCAGGTGGAGCATCCGGTGACGGAAGCCATCACCGGCATGGATCTCGTGCAGGAACAGATCCGGGTTGCTTCCGGCCAGGGCCTGTCGGTCACGCAGGACGATATCGAATTCCATGGCCATGCCATCGAATGCCGAATCAATGCCGAGGACCCGCGCACCTTCGTTCCCTCGCCGGGCACGCTGACCTACTTCCACACGCCGGGCGGCCTTGGCGTGCGCGTCGATTCGGGCGCCTATCAGGGCTACAAGATCCCGCCCTATTACGACAGCATGATCGGCAAGCTGATCGTCCACGGTCGCGACCGTGACGAATGCATTCGCCGCCTGCGTCGGGCGCTCGACGAATTCGTCGTTGATGGCATCAAGACCACGCTGCCGCTTTTCCAGGATCTCCTCCAGAACGAGGATATCCTGAAGGGCGATTACGACATTCACTGGCTGGAAAAATATCTGGCCGGTGACGCGTCTCACTAAGACGATATGGTTGGGCGGCGCAGCAGAAATAACGGCATAACGGTCGATATTCTGCTGCGCGCCTATTCCGCCGGCCTGTTCCCAATGGCCGATTCGGCTGACGATCCCGAGCTTTTCTGGGTCGAGCCGGAAATTCGGGGAATCATCCCGCTCAATGGTTTTCACGTTTCCAAAAGCCTCGCCAAGGCGATGCGCAGGAAGCCGTTCGAGATTCGCTTCAACACCGCGTTCGAAGCGGTGATGGCCGGATGTGCGGCGGAAGCGCCGGACAGACCAAGCACCTGGATCAATGCCACCATCCGCAGGCTCTATAACGAGTTGCACCAGATCGGCCATGCACACAGCGTGGAGGCGTGGGAGGGCGAAGAGCTTGTCGGCGGACTTTATGGCGTCTCGCTGGGCGCCGCTTTCTTCGGCGAGAGCATGTTTTCCCGCCGCACCAATGCATCGAAGATTTGCCTCGTGCATCTGGTCGAGCGTTTGCGGCAGCAGGGATTTACGCTGCTCGACACGCAATTTACGACCGAACATCTGAAGACATTCGGGGCAATCGATATCCCAAAATCGGAATATGCCACGATACTTGAAGCGGCTGTCGACAGGCCGGACGTACCCTTCGAAAAATTGTCTGCGCAAGAAAATCCACGCTGAAAACAACCTGAGATTTTGCTTGCAACCCTCAAAAACATGACTTATCCGATCATGATATATGGTTCACCGGGGGATTGTCATGCGCTGGATTGCGGCCTTGTTATTGATGTTGACGCCGGCGGCGAATGTCACGGCTGCCGAACAGCGCCCGAACCCGCAGGCCGCCTGGCGAAGCGAAATTTCCCGAGCCTTGACGGGCGTAACCGGCCGCCCGGAATTCAAGGTCGTGCGGACGAACAAGAAGCAGGTGCTCCTTGTTACTTTCCGCGTTGACCCGGCGGGAAAGATGCAGGCTGTTCAGGTCAAAAACATAAGGGATAGCACCTATCAGACAAGAACGGCCGTAAAGATGGCATTTTCTGAAATCAGGTTCCCCTCACCTCCCGCCGGCGATCAGCCCAACAAGTTCACCGTTCCGATCGTGATCGAGCCCGAACTGACGCGGGAGGAAATGATCGAACAACTGGAAAGCAAAAGCAAAGCCCTGGCCGATTTGGCCGAGAAGCTCAGACGCCAGAAATAGGCGCGGTCGTGGGTTAATTACTTGCTTGCCGTTGAGGGAGCGGGAACTTCCGAGTCCTGCTTGCAGCCCGTCAGCCACACGTCGTAGATGGGGTGTTCCACGGCGTTCAGGCCGGGGCTGTCGGCGAACATCCAGCCCGTGAAAATCCGCTTGATCTTGCGGTCGAGGGTGATTTCATCCACCTCGATGAAGGCATCGATCTTCTGCGCTTCCGTCTGGTCACGGGAATAGCAGACTTTCGGCGTCACCTGAAGCGCGCCGAACTGCACGGTCTCATCGATATAGACATCGAAGGAAGTGATGCGGCCGGTGATCTTGTCGATGCCGGAAAACACCGCCACGCGGTTTTCAAGACGAGCAGCAGAAACGGGCGAAATGAGGATGACAGCAGAGACCGCTGCAAACAGCGAGACTGTCAGCGCACGCAAAGAACGATCCCGCGTGAATTTCCTCATACGATATGTCTCCAAATATTTGCCTGTGTCGAACCGCCGACCGGATCAACGCCTAAGGGCGGAATGTGGCAAAAACCGGTGAGGCCGGATGCAAGCGCGGTGTTTTGCACAACACCGCGCATCGCAAGATGCTTAGTTGCCGGGGGTCCAGGCGTCGTAGTCGCCGGTCACGCGCGGGCGCTCGCCAGCCACGGCCAACGATCCCTGCGGGCGATAGGCCTTGGACGAACCGGTGAGGTTCGGCTGGTGCGGCTTCTGCCAGTCGCGCGCAACGTAGCTTTCCTGGCTCGGCGGCACGTCGGTGCGGTAATGCATCCAGCCATGCCAGCCGGGCGGAATGGCCGACGCTTCGGCATAACCGTTATAGATCACCCAGCGGCGCGGCATGCCCCAGGAGGTGGTGCCGCCTTCGTAATAGGTGTTGCCCAACTCGTCCTGTCCTACCTCCTTGCCGAAACGCCAGGTATGAAACCGCGTTCCGATCGTCTGGCCGTTCCACCAGGTGAAGATTTGCGTCAGGAGAGTCTTCATTCTACGTTCCTCGGGCTTGAATGCGCCGCAGCGATTTTCCGTGCACGGCACAAGACATGCTTATGCCGCCCCTCACGGCAATTGTCCAGCATTTCGAGATATATCCGCGCTATTTCAGCTTCATCCTGAAGCCTAAATGCCGCTTCTCGAAACCCAGCCGCTCGTAGAAGCGGTGCGCATCCAGCCGGGCCATGTTGGACGTCAGCTGCGCGGCGTTCAGGCCCTGCCGGCGGGCTTCTTCCAGGCAATGATTGATCATCACCGCGCCGATGCCTCGACCGCGCATGTCGGCGCGCGTCTGCACCGCCTCGATCACCATGGACTTTGCCCCTCGCCCGACGAGTTTGGTCAGGATCGCCGTCTGGAAGGTGCCGACAACGTCGCCGTCCAGTTCCGCCACATAGAGCGTTTCGCTCGGCGACGCTTCGATGGCGCGGAAAGCGGCGAGATAATCCGGCTGCGCCGATTCTTCCGCCGTATCGCCGTGGCCGCCGATCTCGTCGGCGGCAAAAATGGCGGCGAGTGCCGGAAGATCGTCTTCGCGCGCCGTGCGGATGATCAGTTGTTGAAGTGTCTCATTCATCGGGTCAGGCTCTTTTCCATAACGACGCCGGGCAGACCCTCGATGCCCGCCATGCGCTCGATTCGGTCGACCTCGACAAATCCGACGCCTTCATAAAAGGCGATTGCGACAGTATTTTTAGGCTCGACTTCCAGCCGCATGATTTCCGCATCCGGAAAACAGGTTTCGAGTTCGGCGAAGAGATCGCGGCCGATGCCCTGCCGCTGAAGGTCAGGCGCGACATAGAGCTGGTGCAGCAGGGCCGTCTTCGCCATCTTGGTGGACATGGAGCCATAGGCCATGCCGCCAATCCGCTTGCCGTCGTCAGCCACCAGAAACTCGCCGCCCTTTTTCTCGATACGGTCCTTCATGGCCTGCGGCGAATGCCATGCGAGGATCAGCTGGTTCACCTTGTCGACGCCATAGATCGCATCATAGGTCGCGTGCCATGTCGTGGCGAGCAAGGTGCGGACCGGCTCGATGTCCCGCAGACTTGCCGTGCGGATGAAAAACATGTTTGGGCTCCGTCTTGAAACAGAAAAGCCGGGCGTTGATCCCGGCAGAAGTGATGTCAGTCCCTCGTACCCGACGTCATCCTCGGGTCTGTCCCGAGGATCTGAGCACGTTGATGCCTTGTGGGTCGTTAGATCCTCGGGACAAGCCCGAGGATGACGGATGAGAGCTTTCTGCCTCGATACCTGTGAGCACGAGGCAGCGTCCGCTTACTCTTCCTCGATACCGAGCTTGGCCTTCACCAGCGCCTGCACCGCCTGCGGGTTGGCCTTGCCGCCCGTCGCTTTCATGACCTGACCGACGAACCAGCCGGCGAGCGTCGGCTTTGCCTTCACCTTCTCGACCTGATCCGGGTTGGCGGCGATGATCTCGTCGACGGCCTTTTCGATGGCGCCGGTATCGGTCACCTGCTTCATGCCGCGGGCTTCAACGATCTCAGCCGGGTTGCCGCCCTCGTTCCAGACGATCTCGAACAGGTCCTTGGCGATCTTGCCGGAAATGGTCTCGGCCTTGATGAGATCGATGATACCGCCGAGCTGTTCCGGCGAAACCGGTGTCGTCTCGATATCCTTGCCCGATTTGTTCAGCGCGCCGAGCAGATCGTTGATGACCCAGTTGGCGGCAGCCTTCGCATCGCGGCCGGCGGCAACGGCTTCGTAATAGTCAGCAATCGCTTTTTCCGACACGAGGATCGAGGCGTCATAGACCGACAGGCCGAGATCGGCGACGAAACGGGCCTTTTTGTCATCAGGCAGTTCCGGCAGATCGACCTTCAGCGCCTCGACGAAGGCATCGTCAAATTCGAGCGGCAGCAGGTCCGGGTCGGGGAAATAGCGATAATCATGCGCATCTTCCTTGGAGCGCATGGAACGCGTTTCGCCCTTGCCGGGATCGAACAGGCGAGTTTCCTGATCGATGACGCCGCCATCTTCCAGAATGGCGACCTGGCGGCGCGCCTCATATTCGATGGCCTGACCGACGAAGCGGATGGAGTTGACGTTCTTGATTTCGCAGCGCGTGCCGAAACCTTCGCCCGGACGGCGCACGGAGACGTTGACGTCGGCGCGCATCGAGCCTTCATCCATGTTGCCGTCGCAGGTGCCGAGGTAACGCACGATGGAACGCAGCTTGGTGAGATAGGCCTTGGCTTCGTCCGACGAGCGCATGTCGGGCTTGGAGACGATTTCCATCAGCGCCACGCCCGAACGGTTCAGGTCCACGAAGGACATGGTCGGGTGCTGGTCGTGCATGGACTTGCCGGCATCCTGCTCCAGATGCAGACGCTCGATGCCGATTTCGATATCTTCGAAATTGCCCTGACGGTCCGGACCGAGCGAAATGGTGATGGTGCCCTCACCGACGATCGGGTCCTTGAACTGCGAAATCTGGTAACCCTGCGGCAGGTCCGGATAGAAGTAGTTCTTGCGGTCGAAGATCGAGCGATGGTTGATCTTGGCCTTCAGGCCAAGACCGGTGCGCACCGCCTGCTTCACGCATTCCTCGTTGATGACGGGCAGCATGCCGGGCATGGCCGCATCCACCAGCGACACGTTGGAATTCGGCGCATTGCCGAAGGTGGTCGATGCGCCGGAAAACAGCTTGGAATTGGAGAGAACCTGCGCATGCACCTCCATGCCGATCACGATTTCCCAATCGCCGGTGGCGCCGGGAATGAAGCGTTTCGGGTCGGGGGTGCGCACGTCTACAAGGGTCATCTGAAGCTCACGATATACGGGTTCTTTGGCCTTGGTGGGTAGAACAAATGGAGCGCGGGCGCAAGACATCTTGCACCCTCTCACGCCAGGCCCGGGTTTTTCGCCGATACAGGATACGCGTTTTTTACGCTTCCCGGTTTCAATTCACGTCATGGTGACGATCGCTCTCTGTTTCATAACCTATATCGCCTTCAATCTTTTCGTCTTTCTTGTCTATTGGTGGGACAAGGAAGCAGCGAGAAATGGCGGATGGCGTATCCGGGAAAGCACGCTGTTATCGCTTGCGCTCATCGGCGGCAGCCTGGGCGCAATCTCGGCACAACGGCTGCTTCGGCATAAAACGCGCAAGGAACCGTTCCGCAGCGTCCTGATATCGATCGTGATATTGCAGCTAGGCCTTGCCGCATCGCTCGCCATCATGCCGGATTGGCCGATGCGGCTGGTGGACGCTCTGCAAACTCTGTCTCAGAAAGCCGGCCCATAAAGACCGCTCTCGACCTCGGCCAATTGCTTCTGCAGGCCTACCGACTGCACTTCGCGGTCGAGTTTCGGCGCATAGGAGACGGAGAGCCAGCGGACGCTATAGCCATGGTGGCGGAAAAAGGCGACTGCCGGCTCATTCTGGGCATGGGTTTCAAGCCGGATGGTCTCGAACCCCCTGTCCTCAATCAGCCTTTCAACATCGCCCAACAGGTGACTGCCGACACCTCTGCGGTGAAAATCAGGATCGATCCAGAAATCGGAAATCGTCTCGTCGAAATGCTCCCGCGCCGCCCAACCCGCAACCGAGCCGCCAAACTCCGCCACCCTGATCGCCAGCCATGACGAGCGGGTAAAATTGGAAAAGGCGCTGGCCGCATTGTCATAAAGGGTCGGGGTGATGCCGAGAGCCGCGGTAGCCTGTCGCCATGCCCTGAGGCCGATGGCCGCCAGAACCTCCGCTTCCTGCTCATGCGCATTGCGAATGACGATCAAGCCGCGCCCTCCATGGCCGTTGAAATTAAACCATTGCCAGGGCGATTCGACCAGCATGGTTTTCTCGCACCTGGCGGGACTTGACCGCCTCGGCTTTGCCCGCTACCCAAAAGGAGCAAGAACGGAGTTTTTATGTTCGCTCAATCGGAGTCCCGGTAAAGGCCCTGCCCGCAAGTTTATTGCGCGCCGGGCCATGCTGAAACCGAGCCGGATGCCTTAACGGCACCCGGATTTGCTTTCACGCGTCTATATGACGCCGACCGGACTTCCAAAAATGGACATTTCCCGCGCCGAACAGCGCATTCTTCACCTGCTCGCCCAGGGCGGCAGAATTGAACTCGTTCGAGACGACGCCCATAAAATCGAAAAACTCGCGCTCTACACGCGTGACGGCTGGATTTTCAGCGGCCTCGATCTCCTCACCTTCCGCAAACTGAAACGGAAGAGAGCCATCGCCTCCTCGGGCGGCAAGCCCTACCGCATCACGACGCGCGGGCTGGAACTCGTGCGGGGTGAGCTGGACAATCGATGAAAAACAAACGGGCGGCATTGGATGCCGCCCGTTCGTGTAGAAAGCTTAGTGAATCCGCTTACCACCACTTGGCGGGCGTGAACTTGCCGGCTGCCTGCTCGATGGCGTGCGCCGTCTTGAACAGCGTTTCTTCCTCGAAAGGCTTGCCGATAAGCTGCAGGCCGAGCGGCAGGCCCTTGCCGTCAAGGCCGGCGGGAACCGAAAGGCCCGGAAGACCGGCCATGTTGACGGTGATTGTGAAAACGTCCTGCAGGTACATCTTCACCGGATCGGATGCGAGTTCCTCGTCACCGACTGCGAAGGCGGAAGACGGGGTGATCGGCGCCAGAATGGCATCGACGCCTTCGTGGAAGACGTTTTCGAAGTCGCGCTTGATGAGGGTGCGGACCTTCTGCGCCTTCAGATAATAGGCGTCGTAATAACCGGCGGACAGCACATAGGTGCCAACCATGATGCGGCGCTGCACTTCCTTGCCGAAGCCGGCGGCGCGGCTCTTTTCGTACATGTCGGCAATGTCCTTGCCGTCGACGCGCAGGCCGTAACGGACGCCGTCATAACGGGCAAGGTTGGACGAGGCTTCCGCCGGCGCGACGATGTAGTAAGCAGGCAGCGCGTATTTGGTGTGCGGCAGCGAAATATCGACCACTTCGGCACCGGCATCGCGCAACCACTCGACGCCCTTGGCCCAGAGCTTTTCGATTTCTTCCGGCATGCCATCGACGCGATATTCCTTCGGAATACCGATCTTCAGGCCCTTGAGCGACTGGCCGATGGCCTTTTCGTAATCCGGCACCGGCAGGTCCACGGAAGTCGTATCCTTGGAGTCGACGCTTGCCATGGTCTTCAGCAGGATCGCGGCATCGCGCACGTCGCGGGCAATCGGGCCGGCCTGATCGAGCGAAGAGGCATAAGCGACGATGCCGAAGCGCGAGCAGCGGCCATAGGTGGGCTTGATGCCGACGGTGCCGGTGAAGGCTGCCGGCTGGCGGATGGAGCCGCCGGTATCGGTTGCGGTCGCGCCGGCGCACAGATGCGCGGCCACGGCTGCGGCCGAACCGCCGGAAGAACCGCCGGGCACCAGCTTCTGGTCGGAGCCATTGGCGCGCCACGGGTTGATGGCCGGGCCGTACCAGGAGCTTTCATTGGACGAGCCCATGGCGAATTCGTCCATGTTGAGCTTGCCGAGCATGACGGCGCCCTGATCCCAGAGGTTCTGGGTGACGGTGGATTCATATTTCGGCTTGAAGCCGTCGAGAACATGCGAACATGCCTGGGTGTGCACGTCACGGGTGGCGAACAGGTCCTTCACGCCGAGCGGAACGCCTTCCAGCTCGCCAGCCTTGCCGGCGGCGATGCGTTCGTCGGAGGCTTTTGCCATGTCGCGCGCCTTTTCGGGCGTCAATGCGACATAGGCGTTCAGCGCGCCGTTGGCCGCATCGATGGCGGAGAGATAGGCGTCGGTCAGCTCGAGGGCGGAAAATTCTTTGGCCTTCAGCTTTTCGCGGGCTTCGGCAATGGTCAGGCTCGTCAGGTCGGTCATGGTCGGCAACGGCTTTCGAAATCTTGGAAAAATCGGGCGGCAGAGGCGGTCGGCTTATTCGACCACTTTCGGGACCATGAAGAAGTCCCGGTCGGTCGCAGGCGCATTGGCGACAATGTCTTCCGCCTTGTTGCCGTCGGTCACCACGTCGGCGCGTTTTTTCATGTCCACCGGCGTCACCGAGGTCATCGGCTCAACGCCGTCGACGTTCACTTCCGAAAGCTGCTCCACGAAACCGAGTATGCCGTTCAGCTGGCCGAGCATATTCTGTGCTTCTTCTTCGCTGACTGCGATACGGGCAAGGCGCGCAACGCGCTTTACGGTGGCGAGATCGACGGACATGGTTCTACTCCGGTCAGAATTTTCCTACCCGCTATAATCACCATGTCCGCCATTCGCAACGGTAGAAAGCATGTCGTGCAAAAGAGTGACGTTGTTTTACGCTCACGACATGCCCGGGCAAAATGTCAGAAGGACAGCGTATCGCCGGCCTTCGGCGTGTGGACGCGCGCTTGCGCCCCTTCCATGCCGGCCACGAACTTCTCCGGCGTCTGGTCGATGATCGGGAAGGAACCGTAATGGCAGGGAATGACATTGCCGAAATTGAAGAAGCGCTGGCAGGCGAGCGCGGCGACGGCTCCGCCCATGGTGAAGCGGTCACCGATCGGCACAAGGCCGATATCCGGCTGATGCAGTTCATTGATGAGTTTCATGTCGGAGAAGATGTCGGTATCGCCCATGTGATAGACGGCCGGGCCGTCTTCGAAATGCAGCATCAGACCGTTGGCATTGCCGAGCGAATGGGAAACACCGTCTTCGGTGATCTGGGCGGAGGAATGCAGCGCATTGGTGAAGGTGACGGAAAAATCGTCGAAATGCACCGTGCCGCCGGTATTGCCCATATCGACCTTCGCGACGCCCTTGGCGGAAAGCCAGGCGGCAAGATCGGCATTGGCCAGCACGGTGGCACCCGTTTCGCGGGCAAGCTGGACGGTATTGCCGACATGGTCGCCATGGCCGTGAGTCAGGAGAATATGGGTGATGCCTTCGGCTGCCGACTTTCCATCCTGTCCGGCAAAACCGGGGTTACCGGTGAAGAACGGATCGATGAGGATCTTCGCGCTACCGTTTTCAAGGCGGAAGGCGGAATGGCCGAGCCAGGTGATTTTCATGGGAAGTTCTCCTTTGTATTACCGGTATATTATGACATAGGACGGCCTGAACAACCGCACTACCAATATTTAAGAGAGGCGACCATGGCCGCAAATGATGACGAGTACGTGTATGACGAGGCGACCGGTGAATGGCGACCGGCCTCCGAACTGGCTGCAGAAGCGGCGCGTGCGAATGAAGTGCGCGATGCGGCGGGCAATGTGCTGGCGGATGGCGATTCCGTCACTCTGATCAAGGATTTGAAGGTCAAGGGCACCAGCACGGTCATCAAGCAGGGCACCGTCATCAAGTCGATCCGCCTGACCGATAATCCGGAAGAGATCGATTGCAAACATGATGCGGTGAAGGGGCTGGTGCTGCGCACCGAGTTCGTCCGCAAACGATAAGGACAACACGCGACATGGCAACACTCACCATTGAGGAACTGGCGCAGGCGCTTCAGCCGGGACAGGCGATCGCCGGCCTCGACCTCGGCACGAAGACGATCGGGCTTGCCATGTCGGACCTGTCGCGGCGTTTCGCAACGCCGCGCCCCGTCATCAAACGGGTGAAATTCACGCAGGATGCGGAAGTGCTGCTGGCCTTCGCCGAAAAGGAAAAAGTTTTCGCTTTCATCATCGGCCTGCCGATGAACATGGATGGTTCGGCCGGTCCCCGCGTGCAGGCGACGCGCGCCTTCGTGCGGACGATGGGCGAAAAAACTGCCCTGCCCTTCATTTTCTGGGATGAGCGGCTTTCGACGGTCGCAGCCGAGCGCGCATTGCTGGAAATGGACGTCTCACGCGCAAAGCGCGCCGAACGCATCGATTCGGCCGCCGCAAGCTTCATTCTTCAGGGCGCGCTGGACAGGCTTTCCGCACTCACCCGCGCGGCCGACTGACGGCCCTGCCACCACGCCGCAATCTGCTTTCTCTTGCGGAAGGCGAGAATCGCAAAAACGATCAGGCTGTCGACAGCGATGGCGCGCGCCACCAGCGGCGGCAGGCTTTCCGGCGGCAGGCCGAGAATATTGCCGTAAATCTCGAACACCAGATCATGGGTCTGGCGTGTGAGCATGTAGAAGCCGAAGCTCATGTCGTAATAGGAAAGCCAGTACCAGCTGCCCAGCAGCGCGACGGGACCGGCCCAGAGGATCAGAAACCACTTCATGCCGCCTGCCCCCGCACAAACATCGTATCGGGAACGCCGGCAAGCACCGCCCAGCGCACCACGGCCATAAGGCAGAGGTTCAGCGCCGGCGCGTCGATATCCAACGGCAGCATCACAAAAAACGTCATCATGACGCCTAAAGCTGTCCAGCGGCTCACTTGCGGCTCCCTTATGCGCAGTCATTGCGCATGGTTAACATTTCGTTAATCCACACTGGACCGGCAGCCATGGCGAGGCAAACGAAAGCTGTCATTATGGTTAACGACGGGCGGCCGGCATGTGGAAAAGAACGTGATCGCGTGAACGGCCGGATGCGCCGGGCGGTTGCCGGCCCGGTGAAAACATGACTGATTTTTCTTTAATGCGCAGGTCCAGGCGCGACTGTATTCCGCCTGCGGAAACCGGTTCAGCCGTAAACGCCGCGCACCAGCCTTTTGACGGCAGTGGCGATCTTGTCCCAGTCCCGGTCCGATTTCAGCGGTACGCCAGCGAACTGACCGCTGGTGGCAGCGGAAATGACAAGGTGCTGAATGGCGGCGAACAGTACGGCATTGACCGCCGCTGTATCCACCCCCTTCGGCGCCGCCAGCGAACCGCGCATACGCTCCAGCCATTTGCCGAGCGATTTGGCGCGGGCTTCGGCAAGCTGTCTCACCTGCGGTGAACCGTCAGACACTTCCCAGGCGATGATCTTGCAGACGAGAGGATCGCTGCGCAGCGCATCCATGAAATAAAGCGCCAGCTTTTCCATGAGGTCGCCATAGGTCAAAAGGAACATGCCGCCGGTATCTTCCGGAATGCGATCCTTCACCCAGGAACCGAGGTCCTCGCCGATCGCCTCGATCAGGCCATCGAGGCCGCCGAAGTAACGGTAGATGAGCTGCTTGTCGCAGCCGGCGCGGCGGGCAACGGCATTGATGCCAAAACCCTGAAATCCCTCTTCGGCAAGCAGCGACCGCGCCGCATTAAAAATCGCCTTCTCGGTCTGAGCGCGATCCTTGATGCGCTTTTCCGGTCTGTCGGCTGAAATCGCCTCTGCGGTCGCCAGCATGATTCCCTACCCGTGTTTTGAAAGGCCTTCCTCAACGGGTTAACAAAGCATGAAGGGAAGAACAACGTGGCGGGGCGGATGAGGAGAAGGTTTTTGTGGATGAGCCGGCCGCCAGACCAAAATCGACGGCTTTAAATTTTCTGTATTTTCTGTATTATTCAGGAAATACAGACTTGAGGATTCCTCATGAAAAGAAAATCTATTTCCACGGCGGAGTTTATGCGACATTTCGGTCGCTACCATGACGAAGCGCAGAAATCGCCCATTTTGCTGACGAAGCATGGGCGACCTTCTGTCGTGGTGGTGCCGGTCGAACTTTTCGAAAAAATGCTGGGAAGCGACGATCCGCGCAGGTCTTACGCTGCTGGTGAAATGCCCGATGAATTGGCCGCCATGTTCAACACCCAGTTGGAGAAAGACTCCGAAGAATATCGGACATCCCGCGATGAGCAGGACAGATAATGTCCAAGTTCAGACGCGGTGATATCGTTTCCTATCCCTATTTGTGGCGATGGCAGTCTGCGGCTAATCCAACGCGTGACCATGGGGAAAAAGATCGCCCCGTCTGCATGATCCTGACGATTACGGACGCACAGGGCTTGTCCCATATATTGCTGCTGCCCATTTCATCGAAACCGCCGCAGGACAGCCAGCAGCGGGCAATCGAAATACCGAAGCTCGAGCTTCGGCGCGCAAAACTAACCGGCTATGATCGCGGCTGGATCACCGTCAGCGAATGCAATTACGACGTGATCGAACGATCCTACCATTTCAACGCTCTTCAACAGCCCATCGGGCGTTTCAGCGAGACATTTCTTGAAGACATTCGCACTGCCTTTGCACCGTTTCTGGCGGCAGGGGCAGCGCGGGTCATTAGAACCTGAATTACTCCAGCGCCATGCCGAACCACACGCTGCCCGGCGTTTCGTGGCTTTCGAGGCGTTTGAACCCGCGGGTTTCCCAGAAGCGCATGCCCGCGTGGTTGCGTTCGCTGGCGCCGAGGTGGATGCCGAAGACGTTGTTCTGTCTCGCCATATCGAGCCAGCGCGACAGAAGCCGGGTGCCGCCGCCCTTGCCCTGCGTGCGCGGCAGGAGGTTCATGTGGATATGCGCCGGAAACGGATCGGTGAGCCAGGCGGGCGTGCGGCGCGGATGGTGGATGAACTGGGCGCGGCGCTGGTCGGCGTCCCATGTCTGCTGGTCGCCGCCGGGATCGGGGTAAAGGCTGCGCAGATGCGGCCACCATTCCCGCTCCAGCCGCTCTTCGTGCACCGCCGTATCGAGAGCGCCGACGATATAACCGCACACACCTTCCTCATCCTCCGCCACGAAAACGGCATCGGGCCAGAGATGCAGATAGGGGACGGAATAGATATGCCCGACCATGCGGCCATCATTGTAAAGGGCGGTGGCGTCCTGCCCGGCATCGCCGGTGGCGAGGCTTATGGCGTAGAGCGCGTCTTCATCCTCGGCGCGGGCGGAACGGAAGGTCAGCATTGGCAGCCGCCTTCCCTTGTCGCGCATCGATGCACGAAAGTGTCACGACAGATCAGAACACGCTTTACGCCATTGCTGTTTTTCAAATCCGAGACCCCTCCCGCCGGGACTGCAAAACCTTCATCCGCATGCATCGGTCAAGATGCAGGCGGATAAAGAAGATCGATTATATAATTCGGATCGAAGCGGGAATCGAGCATGCCGTAAGTATGCCGCCAGCCGCCTGCGAGACGGGTCTCGAGGAAGGCATCGGCGATCTTGCCGGCGCCGAGACGGCAAAGCTCGGCGGCAGCGGCCGCAAGCGCGAACTGCTCCACCAGCAGGCGGGCCGCTCCCTCGTCACGCTCGGCAAGGGCGATTGCAGCGCGCAGCACGTCGGTGGTCTTCTTGCCGGCTGCACCCAGATCACGCTCCAGCGTCTGGAAGACGAGATCGAACAGATCCTTGCCGCGCTGGAGAACCCGCAGCACATCCAGCGCCATGACGTTGCCGGAACCTTCCCAGATGGCGTTGACGGGCGCTTCGCGATAGTGGCGGGCAATCGGCCGCTCTTCCACGTAACCGTTGCCGCCAAGGCACTCCATGGCCTCATAGATAAGCGCCGGCGCGATCTTGCAGCACCAGTATTTCACGATGGGCGTCATCACCCGCGCATAGGCGGCCTCGGCCGGATTGTTGCGGGCAGCGTCGAATGCCGTCGCCAGCCGGAAGGAGAGCGCAGTGGCCGCCGCCACATCCAGCGCCATGTCGGCGAGAACGCGCGTCATGATCGGTTGCGTGACCAGCATCTTGCCAAAAACCGAACGGCCACGGGCATAATGCACGGCTTCGGCAAGCGAGGCGCGCATCATGCCGGCGGAGGCAAGCGCGCAATCGAGCCGCGTCAGCGTCACCATGTCGAGAATGGTGCGGATGCCGCTGCCGGGATCGCCCAGCAGATAACCGAAGGCATCGGTGAATTCGACTTCGGCGGATGCGTTGGAGCGGTTGCCGAGCTTGTCCTTGAGGCGCTGGAAGTGCAGGCCGTTCTTCGAACCGTCTTCCAGATAACGCGGCACGAGGAAGCAGCCCATGCCGTCGCCCATCTGGGCGAGCATGACGAAACCGTCGCTCATCGGCGCGGACAGGAACCACTTGTGACCGGACAGGCGATAGATGCCCTCGCCCACTCGCTCCGCCGTTGTGCGGTTGGCGCGCACATCCGTGCCGCCCTGTTTTTCCGTCATACCCATGCCGATGGTGACGGCGGTTTTCTGCAGGGCCGGTTTCTGCGAGGAATCATATTTGCGCGAGAGAATCTTCGGCGCCCATTCCTTCTGCACGCGCGGCGAAGCCATGATGGCGGCGACGGAGGCGCTGGTCATGGTCAGCGGGCAAAGATGCCCGGCCTCCAGCTGCGAGGTCAGGTAGAATTTCGTGGCGCGGGCCTTGTGCTCATTGCCGCGCGTATCGGGAGAATTCTCCCAGACACTGGAATGCAGGCCTGACGACATGGAACGGCGCATCAGCGCGTGCCAGGCGGGATGGAATTCCACCTGATCCAGACGTTCGCCGCGCGGACCGTGGGTATGCAGCTGCGGCACGCCCTGATTGGCCATGCGCGCCAGTTCCTGCGCCTCATGCGACGTGACGTAACGGCCGAGCTGGTCGAACTCATCCCTTAGATTGCGCGACAGGCCGGAGGTCAGGTCGACGATCAGCGGATCGGAACGATAGGCGTTGATACCGGACCAGAGGCTTGGCTGGTTCAGTTCGGCGAGCGTTTCTTCTGTCCGGGAATTCTGGGTCATCCGCTGCTTCTAGCTGTTTTGTACTGGCGTTGCATAGTGGGGTGATATTGCATAATTCCACCCGCAGGAAGCGATTGAGACGATTAAACCGCCGCTTTCAGCATTTTTCGGGAGTGATCCTGATTTAGGTATCCGGCCCGCAGAATACCAAACACGTTTCCGGCAAGATCAACGACAGTCCCCAAAAAAGCCGCGCAGAAGTTGCAGCAACAACCGGCGGGCATGCGGATAAACGCATTCTCCATAATCTGCGGCCTGACGTGGAACCTGCAGCAGGCTTTTTCGGTTGGCGACTTTGCTGAACGGCTTGCACAGGGAGGAGACCATGGAGGCCAGCGTAAGAAAGCTCTTCGAGCGATATGAGCGATTTTTCAACAAGTCTCTCAAGGGTGACATGGATATGGAGGAGGTCGCCTCCCTCTACGCCTCCGACTTCATCGCCGCCTCCCCCGCCGGAGTGATGACCGGAAAGAACGATGACCACTTGAAGCAGGTCATGATGAAGGGTTACGAGCGCTACCGGACGATCGGAACGAAGGAGATGCGCATACGCGACATCCGTATCTCGCCCATCGATGACCACCATTGCCTTGCCCATGTTGCGTGGACGGCGACCTTTGCTCGCAAACGGCAACCGGATGCCGCAATCGATTTCGATGTTCATTACTTCGTCCAGAGGCTGGACGGAGCGCCGAAAGTTTTCGGCTGGGCGTCAGGAGACGAACAGGCGCTTTTGAAGGAGCATGGCATCGTCTGATGCCTGCGCCTTCCATCGTCGGGCCGTTTGCCTCAAGGGTTGGGGAAACATCGCCATGTTTTCATTTCAGGAGTTGCGGGCGCTTGCCCCGCGACCATGCAGTCTCTATAGAGCGCAGGACCGAATTCCGCCGCACTCCTGAGGCGTGTTCACAGCGAATGGGAGCGCGCGGATCAGCATTCGGGCGTTCCGGGCATTTTCACGGGAAAATGCGGCGCCCGTCAGGAGGCAAACCGCATGGTCTTCTTCCCCCATCGCCATCTCCTCGGCATCAAGGGGCTTTCCCATCAGGATATTACCCTGCTTCTCGACAAGGCCGACGAGGCGGTGAAAATCAGCCGCCAGCGCGAGAAAAAGACCTCGACGCTTCGGGGCCTGACGCAGATCAACCTGTTTTTCGAAGCCTCGACGCGCACGCAGTCCTCCTTCGAGCTTGCCGGAAAGCGTCTCGGCGCAGACGTGATGAACATGTCGGTCGGCAATTCCTCGGTGAAGAAGGGCGAAACGCTGATCGATACGGCGATGACGCTGAACGCCATGCGCCCGGATGTGCTGGTCGTGCGCCATTCCTCCGCCGGCGCCGCCGCGCTGCTCGCGCAAAAGGTCGCCTGCTCCGTCGTCAATGCCGGCGACGGCCAGCATGAGCACCCGACGCAGGCGCTGCTCGACGCACTGACCATCCGCCGCGCCAAGGGCGAACTGTCCGGCATTACGGTGGCGATCTGCGGCGACGTGCTTCATTCACGCGTCGCCCGCTCCAATATCATCCTGCTCAACCAGATGGGTGCGCGCGTTCGCGTCGTCGCCCCCGCCACGCTGCTGCCCTCCGGTATCCGCGACATGAGCGTGGAGGTTTTCCACGACATGAAGGAAGGGCTGAAGAACGCCGATGTGGTGATGATGCTGCGCCTGCAGCGCGAGCGCATGTCCGGCTCCTTCGTGCCTTCGGTGCGCGAATATTTCCATTATTACGGCCTCGATGCCGAAAAGCTGAAAGCGGCGAAGGAAGATGCGCTGGTCATGCATCCCGGCCCGATGAACCGCGGCGTGGAAATCGCCTCCGACGTGGCCGACGGTCCGCAGAGCGTGATTGAAAGTCAGGTGGAAATGGGGGTTGCCGTGCGCATGGCGGTCATGGAAACCCTGCTTGTCTCGCAAAATCAGGGTGAGCGCGTATGAGTGCCGTTACCGTTCTCAACAATCTCCGCATCGTCGATCCATCCCGGAATCTTGACGAGACCGGCAGTGTGATCATCGGTGCCGACGGCACCATTCTGGCGGCCGGCAAGGATGCGCATAATCAGGGCGCTCCCGAAGGGGCGACCGTTCGCGACTGCAAGGGTCTGCTGGCTGTTCCCGGTCTGGTGGACGCCCGTGTTTTCGTGGGTGAGCCGGGTGCCGAACACCGCGAAACCATCGAATCCGCCTCGCGCGCGGCAGCGGCCGGCGGCGTCACCAGCATCATCGTCATGCCCGATACCGATCCTGTTATCGATGACATCGCACTCGTCGAATATGTGAAAAAGACGGCGCGCGACAAGGCGCTCGTCAATGTGCATCCCGCAGCAGCCCTGACCAAGGGCCTGAATGGCGAGGAAATGACCGAATTCGGCATGCTAAAGGAAGCCGGCGCGGTGGCCTTCACCAATGGCCGCAAGGCGCTTTCCGATACGCTGGTGCTGCGCCGCGCCATGACCTATGCGCGCGAACTGGGCGCAGTGATCGCGCTCGAGACGCGCGACAAATATATCGGCGGCGGTGACATGAACGAGGGGCTTTTCGCAAGCTGGCTCGGGCTGTCGGGCGTTCCGAAGGAAGCCGAGATCATTCCGCTGGAGCGCGACCTGCGCATTGCCGGGCTGACACAGGCGATCTACCACGCCGCCAAGATTTCCGTGCCCGAATCGGCGGAAGCGATCCGCGTTGCGCGGCAGCGGGGCGTTAAGGCCACCTGCGGCATCTCGATCAACCACCTCACGCTCAACGAGAACGATATCGGCGAGTACCGCACCTTCTTCAAGCTTTCGCCGCCGCTGCGCGCCGAAGACGACCGCAAGGCCATGGTGGAGGCACTGAAGGACGGCACCATCGACATTATTGTCTCCTCGCACGACCCGCAGGATGTCGACACCAAGCGCCTGCCGTTTTCGGATGCGGCGAGTGGCGCGGTGGGGCTCGAAACCCTGCTGGCCGCAGCGCTGCGCCTGCACCACAGCGGCGAAGTTCCGCTGATGCGGCTGATCGATGCGCTCTCCACCCGCCCGGCGAAGATTTTCGGACTGGATGCCGGAACGCTGAAGGCGGGCGCGAAGGCCGATATCACGCTGATCGACCTCGACGAGCCGTGGCTCGTGGCAAAGGAACAGCTGGTCTCGAAATCCAAGAACACCCCGTTCGAGGATGCCCGTTTCAGCGGCCGCGCGGTTGCCACTTATGTGGCTGGCAAAGCCGTTCATTCCTTGGCATAAGATCACCGACAGAGATCACGCGGCCAGCGCGACAGAGGGGACGTTTGAATGAGTGCTTTGACTGACTGGCAGACGGCGCCTGCCCTTCTCGCGCTTTCGGCGCTGATCGGCTATCTGTTCGGTTCCATTCCCTTCGGCCTCATTCTCACCCGCATGGCGGGGCTGGGCGACGTTCGCAAGATCGGCTCCGGCAACATCGGCGCGACCAATGTGCTGCGCACCGGCAACAAGAAGCTCGCCGCAGCAACCCTGCTGCTGGACGCGCTGAAGGGCACGGCGGCGGTGTTGGTCGCCAATGCGCTCTGGGGTTACGAAGCGTCGCTGGTCGCCGGTTTCTTCGCCTTCCTCGGCCACCTGTTTCCGGTGTGGCTCGGCTTCAAGGGCGGCAAGGGTGTGGCGACCTATATCGGCGTGCTTTTGGGGGCCGCACCGCTGATGATGCTGGCCTTTGCGCTCATCTGGCTCGCAACCGCCTTCATCACCCGTTATTCCTCGCTATCGGCGCTTTTGGCCATGCTGGTCATTCCCGTGGCTCTCTGGGCGCTCGGACCTGAAAAGACGGCGCTGCTGGTGACGCTGCTGAGTGCGATTTCATGGTGGAAGCACCGGGAGAACATCGCGCGCCTGCTGGCAGGCACTGAAAGCAGGATCGGGCAAAAGGGCTGAGACCCATTTGAGGATATGCCATGCCGCATGAGGAAACGACACGGCAGGGCATAGAGCTTTCCGCGCGGCAGCGTGTCGCCTGGCTGAGGCTGATCCGCAGCGACAATATCGGTCCCGTTACCTTCCGCGAACTCATCAATCATTTCGGCAGCGCCGAAAAGGCGCTCGACGCCCTGCCCGAGCTTTCAAGGCGCGGCGGCTCGTCGCGCAGCCCGCGCATCGCCACGCAGGCGGAGGCAGAAGGTGAGATCGAAACGGCCGAAAAATTCGGCGCGCGTTTCGTCGGCATCGGCGAACCGGATTACCCGCCTGCCCTGCGGCAGCTGGATGGCGCGCCGCCGTTGATCGCCATGAAAGGATCGGCAGCGACCGCGACAAGACCGAGCATCGGCATCGTCGGCTCGCGCAACGCCTCCATCAACGGCGCGAAATTCGCCGCCATGCTGGCGCGCGATTGCGGCCGCGCCGGCTATACCATCGCCTCGGGGCTGGCGCGCGGCATCGATGCGGCCGCACACCGGGCAAGCCTTGCAACCGGCACGGTTGCCATGCTGGCCGGCGGCCTCGACCGGCCTTACCCGCAGGAAAATTTCGGGCTCTTGCAGGAGATATATGAGCAAGGCGGCGCGACGATTAGCGAAATGCCCTTTGGATGGGAACCGCGCGCCCGCGATTTTCCTCGCCGCAACCGATTGATCGCCGGTGTCTCCCTCGGTGTCGTCATCGTCGAGGCGGCGGAGCGCTCCGGTTCGCTGATAACGGCAAGGCTTGCCGGAGAAGCGGGGCGGCTGGTTTTCGCCGTACCCGGCTCCCCGCTCGATGCACGCTGCGACGGCACCAACCGGCTGATCAAGGAAGGCGCGATGCTGACCACGGGCGCGGCCGATATTCTGGAAGCGCTGCGGCCGCTGATGGAGCCGCAATTGCCCTATGAACGCAAGATCGAGGAACCGAGATCCGACACCGAGATGTCACCACCAGGGGACGACGAGCGCAGCATCATCGCCGCCGCTCTCGGTCCCTCGCCCGTGGAAACGGACGATATCATCCGTCACACAGGTTTTTCCGCTGCAACCGTTCATCTGGTGCTGCTGGAGCTTGATATTGCCGGACGTCTAAACCGGCATGCCGGGGGGCGTGTGTCGCTCTTCATCGCGGATTGACAGCTTGCGCCGTCCGCTCTGGATATCGCCGACTTCGACATAGGCCATCTCGATCAGATAACACAGCATGTCGGCCCCCTCACGGCTTGCGACCTGCCGCAGTTCCGCGAGCATCTGGCGAATGTAAGCCAAGTTCTCTCTGGTCCCTTCATTATCGGCATTATTGTTTGTTGCGTTGGGGACCATATATCTATCCTGCAAAATTTGCCTGAAACGAAGAGCAATAAGTCGATTCAAATGATGTTGCCCATCATAACCAATTTACCAAAGATTGCAATACAACAATAGATTATCCATAGGTTGCAATCACCTTGAAGCGATAAAATCGGCCTTGCCTCTTGACCCGCGCGCATTACCTGTCCATGTCGAAATATAAAGAAGGCGAATTGCGGCATTGCGCCGTGACCCGGCCACGTTAACGGACCAGTTCCAGAGAAAAACAATATGAATGTCGTCGTCGTAGAATCTCCTGCCAAAGCCAAGACGATCAACAAGTATCTTGGCTCGGGCTACAAGGTTCTTGCATCCTTTGGCCACGTCAGAGACCTTCCTGCCAAGGACGGATCGGTGCTGCCCGACCAAGATTTCGAAATGTCCTGGGAGGTCGACAGCGCATCCGCCAAACGCATGAAGGATATTGCCGATGCGGTAAAATCCTCCGACGGCCTCATTCTCGCAACCGACCCGGATCGCGAAGGCGAGGCCATTTCCTGGCACGTTCTCGATCTTTTGAAGAAGAAGCGCGTCCTCGGCGACAAGCCGGTAAAACGCGTGGTCTTCAACGCCATCACCAAAAAGGCCGTGCTGGACGCCATGGCGAACCCGCGCGACATCGACGTGCCGCTGGTCGACGCCTATCTTGCCCGCCGCGCGCTGGATTATCTCGTCGGCTTCAACCTGTCGCCGGTGCTGTGGCGCAAGCTGCCCGGCGCGCGTTCCGCCGGCCGCGTTCAGTCGGTTGCGCTGCGTCTCGTCTGCGACCGCGAATCCGAAATCGAGCGTTTCGTCTCCGAAGAATACTGGAACATCAGCGCGCTTCTGAAGACACCGCGCGGTGACGAATTCGAAGCCAAGCTGGTTTCGGCCGATGGCAAGCGCCTGCAAAGCCGCTCGATCAAGACCGGAGACGATGCGAACCGGCTGAAGGCGCTGCTGGAAGGCGCAACCTATGTGGTCGAAAGCGTCGAGGCGAAACCGGTCAAGCGCAATCCCGGCCCGCCCTTCACCACTTCGACGCTGCAGCAGGCGGCCTCCTCGCGCATGGGCTTTTCCGCCTCGCGCACCATGCAGGTGGCGCAGAAGCTTTACGAAGGCATCGATATCGGCGGCGAGACCGTCGGTCTGATCACCTATATGCGTACCGACGGCGTGCAGATGGCCCCGGAGGCGATCGATGCCGCCCGCCGCGCCATTGGCGAGCAGTTCGGCGGCCGTTATGTGCCGGAAAAGGCGCGCTTCTATTCCACCAAGGCCAAGAACGCCCAGGAAGCGCACGAGGCGATCCGCCCGACCGATTTCAACCGCACGCCGGATCAGGTGAAGCGTTACCTCGATCCCGATCAGCTGCGTCTTTATGACCTGATCTGGAAGCGCGGCATAGCGAGCCAGATGGCCTCGGCGGAAATCGAGCGGACCACGGTGGAAATCCTTGCCAGCAATGGCGGCGAAAAGGCAGGCCTGCGCGCCGTCGGTTCGGTGATCCGCTTCGACGGCTTCATCGCCGCCTATACCGACCAGAAGGAAGATGGCGAGCAGAGCGATGACGGTGACGACGAAGGCCGTCTGCCGCCGATCAACGAGCGCGAGAACCTCGCCAAGCAGAAGATCAATGCCAGCCAGCACTTCACCGAACCGCCGCCGCGTTATTCGGAAGCCTCGCTGATAAAGAAGATGGAAGAACTCGGCATCGGCCGTCCTTCCACCTACGCGGCGACGCTGAAGACGCTGAGCGACCGTGAATATATCGTCGTCGACAAGCGCAAGCTGGTGCCGCATTCGCGCGGCCGGCTGGTGACGGCTTTCCTCGAAAGCTTCTTTACCAAATACGTCGAATACGACTTCACCGCGGCCCTTGAAGAAAAGCTCGACCGGATTTCCGCCGGCGAACTGGACTGGAAGCAGGTGCTGCGCGATTTCTGGAAGGATTTCTTCGCACAGATCGAAGACACCAAGGAACTGCGTGTCACCAACGTTCTGGATGCGCTGAACGAGGTTCTGGCGCCGCTGGTCTTCCCCAAGCGCGAGGACGGTTCCGATCCGCGCATCTGTCAGGTTTGCGGCACCGGCAATCTTTCGCTGAAGCTCGGCAAATACGGCGCTTTCGTCGGTTGCTCCAACTATCCGGAATGCAACTACACCCGCCAGTTGACCTCGGACGGTTCGGAAGCCGAAGCTGCGGCTTCGAACGAGCCGAAGGCGCTGGGTGCCGATCCTATGACCGGCGAAGAGCTGACGTTGCGCTCCGGCCGTTTCGGGCCCTATATCCAGCGCGGCGACGGCAAGGAGGCCAAACGCTCCTCGCTGCCCAAGGGCTGGAAGCCTGAAGATATCGACCACGAAAAGGCCTTAGCGCTCATCAACCTGCCGCGCGATATCGGCAAGCATCCGGAAACCGGCAAGATGATTTCCGCCGGTCTCGGTCGCTACGGGCCGTTCCTTTTGCATGACGGTTCCTATGCGAACCTTGAAAGCATCGAGGACGTGTTCTCTATCGGCCTCAACCGTGCCGTGACCGTGATTGCCGAAAAGCAGAGCAAGGGACCGGGCCGCGGCCGCAGCGGCACGCCGGCGGCGCTGAAGGAACTGGGCGACCATCCAGATGGCGGCGCGATCACCGTTCGCGACGGGCGTTATGGCGCTTACGTCAACTGGGGCAAGGTCAACGCCACCATTCCGAAAGGCCAGGACCCGGCTTCGGTGACGCTGGACGAGGCGCTGGTGCTGATTGCCGAGCGCATCGCCAAGACCGGCACCGGCGGCAAGCCTGCCAAGGGCAGGAAGACAACTGCCAAAAAGGCCGATGGTGACGCCGCAGCAAGGCCGAAGGCGACCAAGGCCAAGGCGGCAACGAAGAGCAAGACGGCCGCCAAGCCGAAGGCAGCGGCCAAACCCAAGAAAGCAGCAGAGTGAGCAAAGCGCCGCGTCAGAGACAGGGTTCAGCCAGCGACGGTTTCGGACGCACCGGACGCGGCAAGCGGGTCAGTGAAGGTGAAGGCATCATCCATGGCGAGGTGCCTTCCCGCGAGGTGCTGCTGAAATTCATCGCCGACCATCCGCAACAGGCCTCCAAGCGGGAAATCGCCAAGGCTTTCGGGCTGAAAGGCGAGAACCGCGTCGTTCTCAAAGCGCTGCTGAAAGAACTTGAAGTCGACGGCATGGTGCATAAGAGCCGCAAGTCGCTGACGCGGCCGGGCGGCCTGCCACCGGTCACGGTTCTCGATATCACTACCCGTGACAAGGACGGCGAATTGATCGGCCGCCCGGCCGAATGGCCGGAGGATATGGGTGCGGCGCCGGCAGTGCTCATCCGCCAGTCGTCGCAGGATCGCGGCAAGAAGGCCCCCGCGGCGGGTCTTGGCGACCGCATTCTGGCGAAAATCTTCCCCTCCAAGGAAAGCTCCGGCCCGGCCTATACGGCCCGCGTCGTCAAGCTGATCGACCGCCGCCAGAACGCGCTGCTCGGCGTGTTCAAGGAGACGGCGGGCGGCGGCGGACGCCTGATGCCGATCGACCGGCGCGGCGAGGAAATGGTCATCGACCCCGACGGCGTCGGCGATGCAAAAGACGGAGATCTGATCGAGGTGGAAACCTCGCGCAACAGCGGCCGTTACGGGCTGACGCGCGCCAAGGTGCTATCGGTCATCGGCTCCGTTGCCTCGGAAAAGGCGATCTCGATGATCGCGATCCATTCGCACGGCATTCCGCATATCTTCCCCTCGAACGTTCTGGCCGAGGCGGATGCCGCCAAGGCGGCCAGCATGTCGCACCGCGAGGACTGGCGCGACCTGCCGCTCATCACCATCGATCCGGCCGACGCCAAGGACCATGACGATGCGGTCTATGCCGAGCCCGACACGTCGCCCGACAATCCTGACGGTGTCATCGTCACCGTCGCCATTGCCGATGTCTCCTGGTATGTGCGTTCCGGTTCGCCGCTGGACCGCGAAGCGCTGAAGCGCGGCAACTCCGTCTATTTCCCCGACCGCGTCGTGCCGATGCTGCCGGAGCGCATCTCCAACGATCTCTGCTCGCTGAAAGAAGGCGTCGACCGCCCTGCCCTTGCGGTGCGGATGATCTTTTCGAAGGAAGGCCGCAAGGCCGGCCACACCTTCCACCGCATCATGATGAAGAGCGCTGCCAAGCTCTCCTACCAGCAGGCTCAGGCGGCCATCGACGGACGGCCGGATGACAAGACCGGCCCGCTGCTGGAACCGATCCTGAAGCCGCTGTGGCATGCCTATGCGGTGATGAAGCGCGGCCGCGACCGCCGCCAGCCGCTGGAACTCGACATGCCGGAGCGCAAGATCCAGCTGCGACCAGACGGCACAGTGGACAAGGTCGTCATCCCCGAACGTCTCGATGCGCATAAGCTGATCGAGGAAATGATGATCCAGGCGAATGTCGCCGCCGCCGAGACGCTGGAAAAAAAGAAGCAGCCGCTGGTCTATCGCGTCCACGATGCGCCCACACTTTCCAAGCAGGAGGTGCTGCGCGAATTCCTCGGCACCATCGGCATTTCCATGGCCAAGGGTGCGGCGATGCGCGCCAATTCCTTCAACGGCATTCTGGCCCGCGCGCTCGATACGCCGCACCAGATCATGGTCAACGAGATGGTGCTGCGCAGCCAGAGCCAGGCGATCTACAGCCCGGAGAATATCGGCCATTTCGGCCTCAACCTGATGAAATATGCGCATTTCACCTCGCCTATCCGCCGTTATGCCGACCTCATCGTGCATCGCGCGCTGGTGGGGTCGCTTGGCCTCGGCGAAGGCGGCATCACACCGCAGGAAGAGGCGACGCTGGACGATATCGCCGCCGAAATCTCGACCTTCGAGCGGCGCGCCATGGCAGCAGAGCGCGATACCGTCAACCGGCTGATCGCGCATCATCTCTCCGAACGGGTGGGCGAAGAATTCGATGGCCGCGTCGGCGGTGTCACCAAGGCGGGACTTTTTGTCGCGCTTCCGCAATTTGGCGCTGACGGCTTTGTTCCTATATCTACACTCGGAACCGACTATTTCCTTTACGATGAGGCCCATCAGGCCCTGACAGGAGAGAAGACGGGCCTCGGATACCAGCTTGGCGACACGGTTCAGGTGCGGCTTGCGGAAGCGGTGCCTTTGGCAGGCGCGCTTCGTTTCGATATGCTGAGCCCGGGGCGCAAGATGCCGGTCGGCACGCGCTCGTTCCACAAGGCAGGCCGGCGGACATCGCGTCCTGCCGCAAAGCCCGGAACGCGACCGCCCAGAAGGCGACGATAACAAGACCGCTTCAGGCGGTTGAAAAACGGGAGAAGGACTTAAGGATGAGTGCACATCAGGGCTCGGAAACAGTCACCTTCGGAGACGATAGCGCGGAACGGCCGCTTGGCCGCTCGATCATGCGGGGAATGGCCAATCGCTGTCCTGCGTGCGGCAGCGGACGCCTGTTCCGGGCCTTTCTGAAGCCGGTGGACGCCTGTGCCGCCTGCGGCGAAGAAATGCACCACCACCGGTCCGATGACCTGCCGCCCTATATTTCCATCGTCATCATCGGCCATATCGCTGTCGGCGGTTTCATGATGACCGATATGGTGTTTTCCGTTCCCATGTGGGTGCATTTCGCCATTTGGGTGCCGATCACCATTCTCGCCGCGCTTTTGACGCTGCAACCCATCAAGGGCGGTGTCATTGGCCTGCAATGGGCGCTGAAGATGCACGGCTTCGACCGAAAACAGCAAAAAGCGCAGATCGACGGCTCATCGCACTGACGGCGGGCGGGACCTTGCAGGTGACTCAGCTTCCCCGGCGTGCCGAAACGGCGAGCGCGCCCATGCGGCCGCGTGACGCCGCCTCCATCATTCTGTTCGACCGTTCCGGCTCCCAGCTCAGGGTGCTTATGGGCCAGCGCAGCAGCGCCCATGTCTTCATGCCGGGCGCCTATGTGTTTCCCGGCGGCAAACGCGATCCGCGAGACCATGCGCTGCCCTTTTCGGGCGATCTGCATCCCGCCGTCCTCCACAGCCTCACCGCTTCCGCAGCGCGGCGGCTGAGCGCTGCCGGCGCGAGAGCTCTGGCGCTTGCCGCCGCGCGCGAGCTTTTCGAGGAAACCGGCGTGGATCTCGGTTTGAGCACCAGGGGTCCCGATCTTTCCCGTTTCCGATATGTGGCCCGCGCCATCACCCCACCCGGCAATGTGCGGCGCTACGACACGCGATTCTTCTGCTGTTATGCCGACGAATTGCGGCTGGATACCCGGCTAACCCGTGATTCCGACGAGTTGCACAATGTGCAATGGCTTGACATGACAGACCTTTCCGGTCTGAACATGCCGAAAATCACGCGTACGGTTCTCGAAGATGTCACAAAACTCATGATAGGTGATCCCTCATTGCCCTTTGAAAGCCCCGCGCGGCTCTATGTCACGCGCCACGGCCGGTTCATTCGAGACTTTGTATAAAGGCCGTCATGTCACAAATGAAATGCGAAGAAGCGGACGCCATTCACTGGCCCTCACTGATCGCCGCCATTTCCGCCATCAGTGCGGTCGGTGTCGCCATCGGCCTTGGCCTTCCGCTCCTGTCGATCATCCTTGAGAAGCGCGGCATATCTTCCACCATGATCGGGGTGAATTCGGCCATGGCCGGCGTTGCGGCGATGATGGCGGCCCCCGTGACCACCAAGATCGCCCATGATTTCGGCGTGGCGCGAACCATGCTGTTCGCAGTCGTCGTTTCGGCGCTGAGCGCGCTCGGTTTTTATTTCGCCGAGGCCTTCTGGATGTGGTTTCCGCTGCGAATCGTTTTCCACGGCGCCACCACCACGCTTTTCATTCTTTCCGAATACTGGATCAACATGACCGCGCCGCCCAGGAAACGCGGCATGGTTCTCGGCATCTACGCCACCGGCCTTGCGGTCGGCTTCGCGGTCGGTCCGCTGCTGTTTTCCGTGGTCGGCAGCGAAGGCATATTGCCGTTTCTGGTCGGCGCGGCGATCATCCTGCTCGCCGCGATCCCGATATTCATGGCGCGCGGCGAGAGCCCGGAGCTGGACGAGCGGCCCAATCACCATTTCGTCCGTTATGTCTGGCTAGTGCCCATGGCGTCCGCGGCTGCCTTCGTCTTCGGTTCGGTGCAGGCCGGCGGCCTTTCGCTGTTTCCGATCTATGCGACGCGGGAAGGCTTCAACGAATCGCAGGCAGCGCTTCTCCTTACCGTGATGGGCATCGGCAATATGGTCTTCCAGATACCGATCGGCCTGCTTTCGGACCGGATGAAAGACCGGAGGACGATGCTGGGGCTGATGGCCTTTGCCGGCGTCTGCGGCACGCTGGCGCTGCCTTTTCTGGTGGAAAGCTGGCTTCTGGTGGCGGCCCTGCTGCTGTTCTGGGGCGGACTGGTCTCGGGCATGTATACTGTCGGCCTCACCCATCTCGGATCGCGCCTGAAAGGCGCCGATCTGGTCGCCGCCAATGCCGCCTTCATCTTCTGTTACGCCATGGGCACCATTGCGGGGCCGCAGGCCGTGGGCATTTCCATGGACCTTGCCGGAACCGACGGCTTCGCTTGGTCGCTGGCGGTATTTTTCGGGCTTTACGTGGTGCTTTATATCGTCCGTTTTGTTTTCCGGGCAAAACAGGCTTGACTTTTCAGGCGCGATACGTAGTTTCGCGCCAGATTTAGCCGAGGTGAGAAGCGCCTGCGGCTTCTCTTTTGTTTAAAGGCAGGACGACCATGGCGAAAGCTACAACAATCAAGATCAAGCTGCTGTCGACAGCCGACACCGGTACCTTCTACGTCACCACCAAGAACAGCCGTACGTTCACGGACAAGATGACGAAAACGAAGTACGACCCGGTTGTACGCAAGCACGTTGAATTCAAGGAAACCAAGATCAAGTAATTTCTTGATCGGTCTCCGACAAAAGCGCGCCCAACGGGCGCGTTTTTTGTTTGTGCTGAAGGAAGAGGCTGCCACCAGCCTTGTCGCACCCAGAGGCTTTGCAGGCGGCCAATAAGCCCCGCCTCCCCGCTGCCTCGGAAATTGCCGCCGTTACTGGCAAGCGCGCAAGCAGCCATTGGTAAGCCGACCATATGGCCTGACGCCCCACCCGCCGCCGCAATCATTCAGATGCTCAAAAAAAGTATCCCAAGGGCTACGGCCATCCGCCCTGCCCCGTATCACGACCTCGCACATGACGTGAACGAAGACGACCGCACAAGCAGCTACGCTGCGACACGCACACCACGAACAGGCAATTTTCGGGAAGAAGGCGGTCGGCCAACGATGCGATTACGGCACGAGGAACCGATTCGGACATCGTCAGCCGACCGACCCCACGATTCAGGAGATGCGGCGGACCTGAGCATCATGGGGCATTCAAACTACGCAATACCAGCCCCTGACGAGCGAAATCGCGACGGCTAAGCCGCTATCATTCATCATCACAAGACGGATAAACCGCCGGAAGAACTGTTACTCTCAATAGGGAGTGTGCGCAGAAGTAAAATAAAAATCAACAAATTCTTAAGCCAGAGATACATCACCTGGGAAACATGGTTAAGTATACAAAGCTGGCACACTATAGTTGCCGGAGAGATTGAATTCAACGTATTTTTCAACTTGAACTCTATTTATATCGCCAATCTGCATCTTTTCATTGCAAAGCGTTAAAATACATCCCAGGTCAATGGCTTGCAGTCTCGCGACGCCCGCCCCGTATCCCCGAATAACTATTTCGCCGGGATATGACGGAGAGATTGCGCAATATTCTTAGTTAATCCGCCGCTGACGCTCAGGCAGCGGCGGCAACGACGCGGTTGCGACCAGCGTGTTTCGCCTCGTAGAGCGCCTTGTCGGCCTGCTTCAGGATTTCATCCGGTGCGCCGAAGGCGCCACTGCTGGTGGCGATACCGAGGGAGGCGGTAATGCTCAATTCCCGGTCGATGGAACGAACATAAAAAGGCTTGTCCTCCACGATCGCCCGCAGGCGCTCGGCGACGCTTGCCGCAAGCTCCATCGGCGTATCGGGCATGACGACGACGAACTCCTCCCCGCCATAACGGCAGGCGAGATCCGCGCCGCGCACCGTGCTGCGGATGCGCGCTGCAAATTCCCGCAGCACCTCATCGCCGACATCGTGACCATAGGTGTCGTTGACCAGCTTGAAGCGGTCTATATCCGTCATGCAGATGGAGATCGGACGGCCGCGAACGGCAGCACGGTCGAAGAGTATCTTCAGGTGATTATCGAGGTAACGGCGATTGTTGAGGCCGGTCAGCCCGTCGACAATGGCGAGTTCCATCGTGTGCTGGAGATTGAGCCGCAGATGCTCGTTGTAACGCTTGCGCCTGATCTGCGTCAGCGAGCGCGCGACGAGTTCGTTCGGATCGATCGGGCGTAGAATATAGTCATTCACGCCGAGATCGAGCGCCCGCGCCACCATATCGTCCGCCCCCTGCTCCGCCACCAGAAGCAGCGGCAGGAAACGGGTGCGTTCCAGCGAGCGAAGCTGTGAGCACAGCCGCAGCGGATCGTAATTCTCGAAATTGGAATTGACGATGACGAGCTCGAACGGATTGCCCGCGGCCTTGAGCAAAGCCGCCTGCGGCTCGGTGACGGCATCGACCTCGGCAACCGGCTTCAGCGCCCGTACGATACGTTCCTGCGAGCTGGCGCGGCCATCCGCAACCAGCACGCGGCCGGGCGTCTGCATCAGGCCATCGCTGCGCAGCATCTCCTCGATGCCGATCTGCCGTGCGGTTTCGGCGCGCAGCCGCAACTCGTCGCTGACGGCCTTGAGGCGCACGAGGCTTTTGACACGGGCGATGAGTTGAAGGTCGTTGACCGGCTTGGTGAGAAAATCGTCGGCGCCGGCCTTGAGGCCGCGCACGCGGTCCGACGGCTGATCGAGTGCCGTGACCATCACCACCGGAATATGTGCGGTATTCGGATTGGCCTTCAGTCTTTCGCAGACCTCGAAACCATCCATGCCCGGCATCATGATATCGAGCAGGATGATATCGACCTGCTCTTCGTCGCAGATCGCCAGCGCCTTGAAACCATCCTCGGCGGTGACGACATCGAAATATTCCGCCAGAAGACGGGCTTCGAGAAGCTTCACATTGGCCGGAATATCGTCAACAACCAGAACTCTCGCCGTCATAACCGTTCCCCAGTCGCCTCACGCATCGCCCAGATAAGTCTTGATGACTTCGATGAACTTCGGAACGGAAATCGGCTTCGATACATAGGCCTCGCATCCGCCCTGGCGAATCCGTTCCTCGTCGCCCTTCATGGCGAAAGCCGTGACCGCGATGACCGGAATGACATGCAGCTCATCATCTTCCTTCAGCCACTTCGTCACCTCCAGCCCCGAGACTTCCGGAAGCTGGATATCCATGAGGATGAGGTCCGGGCGGTGCTTGCGGGCGAGATCGAGCGCTTCCATGCCGTTGCGCGTCTGGATCGTCGTATAACCGGACGCCTCGATCAGATCGCGAAAGAGCTTCATGTTCAGCTCGTTGTCTTCGACTATCATGACCTGCTTGGGCATGGTGAGCAGTCCCCGTTTCGCTTTGAAACCTTCATCCAGACATATAAGTTGCCAGAGAACCGATTCCATCGTCCATTTGTTGCGCAAGGCTAGAGGGATTTGGTTTCAAAATAGGTAACTTCGGGGAAGAAATGCTGCGCGATACGAAAAACAAAGGCAATGCCGGCCAGGATCCGCAAGAAACGGCAGCCGCCATACTTGGCTGGCTGGCAAACGAGCCGGAAATGCTGGCGCGTTTTCTGGCGCTGAGCGGGTTGCAGGCCAATATGCTGCGCCAGGCCGTCAACGATCCCGGCTTTCTTGCGGGGCTCACCGATTTTCTGATGAGCCATGAACCGGATCTCATGGCGTTTTGCGCCGCGACCGATACTTCCCCCGAAACAGTGGCGGCCGCCTGGCATCACTTTTCCGGGCCGGGGCTGGATTCAGGCGTGTATTGACGGGTCGCCCCCTTGAGCCGTTGTCACGGCCGGAGTATGGTCGGCAACGTTCTGGTTTTGTTTTCGCTCCATGTCCACGTCGCAACCCTATGATCCCGGTTTTTGCCGCGACTGTCTGGCCGGCCAGCCAGAGGGGCTGAGGCGTTGCCGCGCCTGCGGCAGCCCGCGCCTCGTTTATCATGCCGAACTCTACGATCTGAGCATTGCCCATATCGACTGCGACGCTTTTTATGCCTCCGTTGAAAAACGGGACAACCCGGAACTGGCCGACAAGCCTGTGATCGTTGGCGGCGGCAAGCGCGGGGTGGTTTCCACCGCCTGTTATATCGCCCGCATTCACGGCGTGCGTTCCGCCATGCCGATGTTCAAGGCGCTGGAAGCCTGTCCTGACGCCATCGTCATCAAGCCGGATATGGAGAAATACAGCCGTGTCGGGCGCGAAATCCGGGCGATGATGCAGGAATTGACGCCGCTGGTGCAGCCGCTTTCCATAGACGAGGCGTTTCTCGATCTCTCCGGCACCGAAAAGCTGCATCACGATCCACCGGCCCGTGTGCTGGCGAAATTCGCCCGGCGCGTGGAAAAGGAAGTGGGCGTGACCGTTTCCGCCGGGCTTTCCTATTGCAAATTTCTGGCCAAGGTCGCGTCCGACCTGCAAAAGCCGCGCGGCTTTTCAGTGATCGGCGAAACGGAGGCGCTGTCCTTTCTGGCGGCACGGCCGGTCACCACCATCTGGGGCGTGGGCAAGGCCTTTGCGGCGACGCTGGAGGCGGACGGTATCCGCATGATCGCGCAGTTGCAGGAGATGGAGGAAAGCGAACTGATGCGCCGTTATGGCGTGATGGGGCAACGCCTCTTCCGGCTTTCGCGCGGCATCGACGAGCGGCACGTGCACAATAACGACCCCGTCAAAAGCGTCTCTTCCGAAACCACCTTCTTCAACGATATTTCCCGCCATGAGGATCTGGTGCCGATCCTGCGCTCACTTTCCGAAAAGGTTGCCTGGCGGCTGAAGAAGAGCGGCATTGCCGGCCAGACGGTGGTGCTGAAGATGAAGACGGCAGACTTCAAGCTTCGCACCCGCAACCGCAAGCTGGACGACCCCACGCAGCTTGCCGACCGGATTTTCCGCACCGGCCTTTCGCTGCTGGAAAAGGAAACGGACGGCACCAGGTTCCGCCTCATCGGCATCGGCCTCAGCGATCTGCGCGATGCGGGCCTCGCCGATCCGCCCGATCTCGTCGACAAACAGGCGGGGCGTCGGGCCGCAGCGGAAGCGGCGATGGACAAGCTGCGCGACAAGTTCGGCAAGGGCAGCGTCGAGACCGGCTACACGTTCGGAACGCGCAAATAACAGTTGCGGGATTGTGCGACAGGTCGCGCAATCCTGTCCTGGCCGCCTCGCGCCGGATATATTTTAGATTTTACACAAATTAGTGATGTTGCGAATGATCGGTCCTTAAACTTCATTAAACTTCGCATGATTGAGTGAGGCAAGTTTTGTACATGTGGTGTATTGCGTCATGTCCCTCCGCCTCCGTCTTATGGCCGGCATGCTGTCGGCCAGCATTCTTGCCTTTCCGGCGCTTGCCGCTGACAGCAGGTCCCTGCAGATACTGGTATCGAAAAGCGACCAGTCGCTTTCGCTTTATGAGAACGGCGAAATCGTCGCCACCTCGAAAGTCTCCACCGGCAAGGCAGGGCATGAGACACCGAGCGGCATCTTCTCGATTCTGGAAAAGCGCAAATACCACGAGTCGAATATCTACTCGGCCGCGCCCATGCCCTTCATGCAGCGGCTGACATGGTCCGGTATCGCGCTGCACGAAGGCAAAGTGCCGAACTATCCGGCCTCGCATGGCTGCGTGCGCCTGCCGTCCAAATTCGCGAAGTCTCTCTTCGGAGACACCAAAACCGGTGTGCATGTCATCATCACCGACCGGCCGGTCTCGCTGCGCTTTGTGCAGCATCCGGCGCTGTTTCAGCCGCGCGACGATGCCGATGACGGCAAGCTGCTTCTTTCGGATGTGGAATTGCGCCCGGCGACCTTCGATGCGGCTTTGGGGACGGTCGAGGTCGCCGTCAATGAAAAGACCCAGGCCCTCAAGCCGGCGGCGAAGACCAGGGAGCCCTCGCCCCTGCGCATTCTCATCACCCGGCGTGGCGAGCGGGAAAAGGTGATGGATATTCAGACCGTGCTGACCCGCCTCGGTTTCGACGCCGGTTCAGCCGATGGTTATGCCGGGGAAATGACGATCAGCGCCATCAATGCTTTCAAGCGCTGGAAGGGGCTTAAAACCACCGGCCCGCTTCTGACCGACGCCTTCGTGACGGCGCTTTATGCCTCCGCTGGTGAGGACCACCCACCGACCGGCCAAATCATGGTGCGACAGGATTTCAAGCCGCTGTTCGAAGCAGCCATCGACATCAAGGACCCGGAAGTCGCGCTCGGAACCCATTTCTTCGAAGCCGTATCCGTGGATCGCGCCGCCGGAACCGCCGAATGGAACGGCGTGACGCTGGAAAACCATCTGCCTGCAGCGGCCCGCAAGCGGCTCGGCATCTCCGTTACCGAAGCCCCGGGCGGTTTCGATCAATTGAGCGCCGTGCTCGGCCGCCTCGAAATTCCCACGGAAATACGCAGCCGGATCGAGCAGGAGCTTTCAAGCGGCAGCTCGATCACCGTTTCCGATATCAGTCACCAGCTGGAGACAGGCACTGGAACGGACTTCATTACCGTGACCAAAGAAGGCCCGGTATGAGCGACGTGTGAGGCCTCAAGCCTCACACCAGTTCCACATCGACGACACCGGGTGCGGACCGCAGCGCAGCGGCGATCTCCGGCGAGATGCGGTATTTCTCCGTCAGCTCCACCTCGATCTCACGGCTGCCCTCATCCTTGATGACGATGAAATAGACAGACCCATCGCCTTTCGTATTGAGGTGGCGGGCCACCGTTTTCAGCGGGCCGGAATCGCGCACATAAACACGCAGCGCCTTCTGCATCTGCACGGATTTCTCTTCCAGTGACTGTGCCGTCTGGATACGCAGGCCGATACCTTCCGGGCGCTCTTCTGCCTGCACCGTGATGACCAGCGATTTGCCGACCTCGAGCAGATCGCGGAACTGGCCGAGCCCTTCGGAAAAGAGCACCGCCTCATATTGGCCCGATGCGTCCGAGAAGGTGACGATGCCCATCTTGTTGCCGGTGCGTGTCTTGCGCTCCTGTTTGCCAGTCACCGTGCCGGCCAGACGCCCGGCAGTTGCGCCCTGTTTCACCGCGGCGGAAAAATCGGCGAAATTCTGCACCCGCAGCTTTTCCAGCACGGGGCGATAGGTATCGAGCGGATGGGCGGTGAGGTAAAAACCGAGCACCTGATATTCGCGCAGCAGCTTTTCGGAGGCAAGCCACGGCTGGAAGGCGGGAAGGATAAGCTTTTCCGGGCCGCTTCCACCACCGGAGCCGAACATGTCCGACTGGCCGATGGTGCGGTTGTTCTGCGCCATCTGCGCATAACCGATGATGCGGTCCAGCCCGCCGATCAGCTCGGCGCGGTCGCGGCCGAAACAATCGAAGGCGCCGGCATTGATCAGGCTTTCCAGTACACGCCGGTTGATCTGCTTGGGATCGATGCGCAGGCAGAAATCCTCAAGGCTCGTGAACGGCTTGCCGTCGCGTACCTGGACGATGTGCTCCACTGCCCCCTCGCCCACGCCCTTGATGGCGGCGAGCGAATAATAGATGCGGTTCTCGCCCGTCTCGAATTGCCGGAACGAAGTCTGCACCGAAGGTGCGACGACCTCGATACCAAGGCGGCCGGCGTCCTGGCGGAAATCATTGAGCTTTTCCGTGTTCGCCATATCGAGCGTCATGGAGGCCGCCAGGAACTCCACCGGATAATGCGCCTTCATATAGGCAGTCTGGTAGGACACGATGGCGTAGGCCGCAGCGTGGCTCTTGTTGAAGCCGTAATTGGCGAATTTCGCGAGAAGGTCGAAGATGGTGTTGGCCTGCGGCTTCGAGACGCCGTTCTCGATGGCGCCATCCACGAAACGTTCGCGCTGCTTGTCCATCTCCTCCTTGATCTTCTTGCCCATGGCGCGGCGCAGAAGATCGGCTTCGCCGAGCGAATAACCGGAGAGAACCTGGGCGATCTGCATCACCTGTTCCTGATAGACGATAACGCCCTGCGTTTCCTTGAGCAGATGGTCGATGGTCGGATGGATCGATTCCAGCTCCTCCTCGCCATGTTTGCGGGCATTATAGACCGGAATGTTTTCCATCGGGCCGGGGCGATAAAGCGCCACCAGCGCGATGATGTCCTCGATGCAGTCCGGCCGCATGCCGATCAGCGCCTTGCGCATGCCGGCACTTTCCACCTGGAACACGCCGATGGTTTCGCCGCGCGAGAGCATCTCGTAGGTTTTGGCGTCATCCAGCGGGATCGCCGCAAGATCGACCTTGATGCCGCGCTTGGCAACGAAATCGACGGCGACCTTCAGCACCGTCAGCGTCTTCAGGCCGAGGAAATCGAATTTGACGAGGCCGGCGCTTTCCACCCATTTCATGTTGAACTGGGTGACCGGCATATCCGAGCGCGGATCGCGATACATCGGCACCAGCTTCGACAGCGGGCGGTCACCGATGACGATACCGGCGGCGTGGGTGGAGGCGTGGCGATAAAGTCCCTCGATCTTCTGGGCGATATCCAGGAGGCGGGCGACAACCGGCTCCTTGTCCGCCTCTTCCTGCAGGCGCGGCTCTTCTTCGATCGCTTTCGACAGGGGTGTCGGGTTGGCCGGGTTGTTGGGCACCAGCTTGCAGATCTTGTCCACCTGCCCATAGGGCATTTCCAGCACGCGGCCGACGTCGCGCAGGGCCGCGCGCGCCTGCAGCGAACCGAAGGTGATGATCTGCGCCACCTGCTCGCGGCCATATTTGGCCTGCACGTAACGGATCACCTCTTCGCGACGATCCTGACAGAAGTCGATATCGAAGTCGGGCATCGAAACGCGTTCGGGATTGAGGAAGCGTTCGAACAGCAGCGAGAAGCGCAGAGGATCTACATCGGTAATGGTGAGCGCATAAGCGACAAGCGAGCCTGCACCCGAACCGCGGCCCGGCCCGACCGGAATATCGTGCTGCTTGGCCCATTTGATGAAGTCGGCAACGATCAGGAAGTAACCGGGGAACTTCATGCGCGAGATGACGCCGAGTTCGAAATCCAGCCGGTCGCGATAGTCCTGCTCCGTATAACCGGGCGCCATACCGAGCGCGGCGAGCCGCTGGTCCAGCCCCTCCACCGCCTGGCGGCGCAGTTCCTCCGTTTCGGCGCGCTCGGCTGCTTCCGGATCGTCGCTGGCGCCGGTGAAACGCGGCAGGATCGGCCCGCGCTTCTTCAGCACATAGGAGCAGCGCAACGCGATCTCGACGGTGTTTTCCAGCGCCTCGGGAAGATCGGCAAACAGCGCCGTCATTTCCTGTCGACTTTTGAGGTAATGATCGGGCGTGAGCCGGAACCGGCTGTCATCGGAGACGATGGCGTTATGCGCGACCGCCATCAGCGCATCATGCGCCTCGTAATCGGCCTTGGAAGGGAAAAACGCTTCGTTGGTGGCAACCAGCGGAATATCATGGTCGTAAGCGAGGCCAATCATGCGGCGCTCATGGGAACGGTCATAACCGGACTGGCGCTGCAATTCGATATAAAGCCGGTCACCGAAGAGTGACTTCAGTGTCAGCAGCCGTTCCTTCGCCTGGGCGGTGTGGCCGTCCTTCAAGGCCATATCCACCGGACCGCCGGAAGCGCCTGTCAGCGCGATCAGGCCGGCATTGGAAGCTTCCTCCAGCCATGCACGGGTAATATGCACCGAATGGCCGCTGCCCTCGCCTTCCAGATAGGCGCGGCTGACGATATCCACCAGTCGCTCGTAACCTTCGGCATTGGCCGCCAGCAGAACGATGGCGGGAAGTTTCTGAAGGTGGCTGTTATGGTTGCGGCGGTCCTCCGCCGCATCCTGCATGTCGATCGACAGCTGGCAGCCGATGATGGGCTGCAAACCTTCATCGCGCGCCTTTTCGGAAAATTCCAGCGCGACAAAGAGGTTGTTGGTATCGGTAATGGCAATGGCCGGCTGACCGTCGGCGACGGCCTTGGACATGATTTTCTTGAGGGGCAAGGCCCCCTCAAGCAGGGAATAGGCGGAATGAACCCGCAAATGGACGAAACCGGGAGTTTTCAGCGTCTCGCCAGAGGTCTCTCCACGCACAACCGCATCGCCCATATCATCATCCTGTCATTCTGAATCGAGGGGGCGATTTTCCGATTTCCGGCGCTCAAAGTCCACCGCTTTGCGGCGTCCATACAGGTTTCTGCGCCGGCGTGCCCTTCACAGGGCGGTGAGGATCACCGAAAAGCTGGCTACGAAGACAGCGATGGAGGCGAAAGCGGCAACGTCACGGATGAAATCAGTCATTGGTCTCTCCTTACTCGTTATGTTCCAACTTTGTTCTCATTTTGTTCGATTGTCAACAGGGTTTTGCTGATATTCCCCTTGCTAATGCCGCAGAATCGCCTTCGGTTCCCGCATGGGGAACAGCAAGCCACTGACTCCAAAACGAAAAAACCCGGAGGTAAAAACACCCCCGGGGTTCGGAAAAAACTCAAATTTGGAGAACAGGCGTTCTCTGAAGAGCACCGGACGGACCGCCTTGCCAGCTTGGCGCAATCCGTCCCGGGGCCGTCATTCACCTCAATTTGGATCATTTCGAGTGCTATGGAAAGATTGACGCACGAGAGACGCGCCTCGCGCATCAGCTCAGAAATCGACGATCTTGCCGTCGGCCAGCGTCACGCGCCGGTCCATGCGGGCGGCGAGTTCATGGTTGTGGGTGGCGATCAGCGCCGCGAGGCCGGATTGGCGTACCAACGCCTCCAGCGCGTCGAATACATAATGCGCTGTTTCCGGATCGAGATTACCGGTCGGCTCATCGGCGAGCAGCAGTAGCGGCGCGTTGGCAACGGCGCGGGCGATGGCGACACGCTGCTGTTCACCGCCGGAGAGTTCCGCCGGGCGGTGCTCACCGCGATGCCCCACCCGCATATAGTCGAGCAGCGCACTGGCGCGCTTGTGGGCTTCGGCCTGTGTCAGACCGGCGATGAGCTGCGGCATCATCACATTTTCCACCGCCGAGAATTCCGGCAGGAGGTGATGGAACTGGTAGACAAAACCGATATCGCTGCGGCGGATCGCGGTTCGCGTTTCATCCGGCAGGTCATTGCAGGGTGCACCGTTGATATAGACCTCGCCGGCATCTGGATGTTCGAGAAGTCCCGCCAGATGCAGCAGCGTGGATTTGCCGGTTCCCGAAGGGGCGACCAGCGCCACCATCTCGCCGCTCTTCAATTCGAAATCAGCCTTGCGCAGAATGGAAAGCGACGTCTCGCCCTGACCATAGGTTCTCTCGACGCCAGTAAGCCGCAGCACTGTTTTTTTTGCCATATTGCGAAGCGGTCCTTATTCGTAACGCAGGGCCTGCACCGGATCGAGCTTGGAAGCCCGCCATGCTGGAAAGATCGTTGCCAGGAAAGAGAGCGTCAGTGCCATGATGACAACGGAAATGGTCTCGCTGATATCCATTTCGGCCGGAAGCTGGCTCAGGAAATAAAGCTGCGGGTCAAACAGCACCGTGCCGGATATCCACGAGAAGAACTGCCGGATGGATTCCACATTGAGGCAGACGATGACGCCGAGCGCCACACCGGCAAAGGTGCCGACCATGCCAATGGCTGCCCCGGTCATGAAGAAGATGCGCATCACGGAGCCGGAGCTTGCGCCCATGGTGCGCAGAATGGCGATGTCGCTGCCCTTGTCCTTCACCAGCATGATGAGGCCGGAAATGATGTTCAGCGCCGCCACCAGAACGATGAGGGTGAGGATCATGAACATCACGTTTCTTTCCACCTGCAGGGCGGAGAAGAAGGTCTGGTTCCGCTGTCTCCAGTCGGTGATATAGATCTGCCGTTCGGCGGCCTGTTCTACCAGCGGGCGGATACCATCGACATCGTCGGGGCGGCTGACATAAAGCTCGATGGATTGCACGAGGCCTTCGGCATTGAAATAAAGCTGGGCTTCGGACAGGGGCATATAGATCATCGAGGCGTCATATTCCGACATGCCGATCTCGAAGACGCCGGATATCTTGTAGGATTTGACGCGCGGATTGACGCCCATCGGCGTCACGTCGCCTTCCGGGGAAATGAGGGTAATGTCGTCACCGGCCGTTACGCCGAGCTGGGCGGCGAGCCTTGAGCCGACAAGAACGCCATCTCCGGCCATGAAGCCAACCAGATCGCCGGTCTTGATGTTGGTGGCGACTTCCTTGACCTTGTCGATATCCTCCTGGCGCACGCCGCGCACCAGCGCACCGGAACCCGCGCCGCCGCGGCCGGAGGCGAGCGTCTGGCCTTCCACCAGCGGAAGGGCCATGGTGACGCCGGGAACGGCAGCGAACTTCTTCGCCAGCTCATCATAATTATTGAAGGGCTGGTCGATCGGCTGCACGATCATATGGCCGTTGATGCCGAGAATGCGCGAAATGAGCTCGGTGCGGAACCCGTTCATCACCGCCATGACGATGATGAGCGTCGCCACGCCCAGCATGATGCCGACGAAGGAAAAACCGGCTATGACGGAAATGAACGCTTCCTTGCGCCGCGACCGCAGATAACGCCAGGCCACCATGCGTTCAAAAGCGGAAAACGGCCGGGCGGTTTTTGCCCCGGCGGAAGCAGCCGCACCCTTGTCAGCCTCGGCTTGTGCCATGTCGTCTCCCTGATCTCAAACTGCAAGGCCGGTCTTTTCCGAAAACCGGCCCATATTTCTGCGGCATCTGCGTTACGAAACCGGAGCGGACTTCGGGTGAAGCCGCTCCGTCTTCCACTCGTGCTTAGCCGAGCACCCTGTTCATCGCCGCCTCGATCGTCACGGTCTCCCGCTCGCCGGTCTTGCGATCCTTCACTTCGACTTCGCCATTCGCGACCGAACGCGGGCCGACGATGATCTGCAGCGGCACGCCGATCAGGTCGGCGGTGGCGAATTTCTGGCCTGCACGGTCGTCCGTGTCGTCGTAAAGAACATCCTTGCCGGCGTTGGAGAGCGAGTAATACAGCTTTTCGCAAGCCGCATCGCAGGCAGCATCGCCAGCCTTCATGTTGATGATCACGACATCGAAGGGAGCGACCGAGGCCGGCCAGATGATTCCGTTCTCATCATGCGATGCTTCAATGATGGCGGGAACAAGGCGTGTCGGCCCGATACCATAGGAACCCATGTGGACAGGGTGTTCCTTGCCATCCTTACCCTGCACTTTCGCGCCCATCGGCTCGGAATATTTGGTGCCGAAATAGAAGATGTGGCCGACTTCAATGCCGCGCGCGGAAAGGCGCTCGCCATCGGGAATGGCATTGTAAGCGGCTTCGTCATGCATTTCGGACGTGGCGGCATAATCGGCCGTCCACTCGTCGAACACGCCCTGCAGGGCTGCGACATCGTCGAAATCGGTGTTTTCGGCGGGAATGGCGCGGTCGAGGAAGCTCTTGTGGCAGAAGACTTCGGATTCGCCTGTATCGGCCAGAATGATGAATTCATGGCTGTGATTGCCGCCGATCGGGCCGGTATCGGCGCGCATCGGAATGGCGCGCAGGCCAAGGCGCTCGAAGGTGCGCAGGTAAGCCACGAACATCTTGTTATAGGAATGGATCGCGTCTTCCTTGGTCAAATCGAAGGAATAGGCATCCTTCATCAGGAACTCGCGCGAGCGCATGGTGCCGAAACGCGGACGCACCTCGTCGCGGAACTTGAGCTGAATATGGTAGAGGTTCAGCGGCAGGTTCTTGTAGGACTTCACATAGGAACGGAAGATGTCGGTGATCATCTCCTCATTGGTGGGGCCGTAGAGCATCTGACGGTCCTGACGGTCCTTGATGCGCAGCATTTCCTTGCCGTAGTCATCGTAACGACCGCTTTCCTGCCAGAGCTCGGCCGATTGCAGCGTCGGCATCAGAAGCTCTATGGCGCCGGAGCGATCCTGCTCCTGGCGGATGATCCGGTTGACCTTGTCCAGCACGCGCTTGCCGAGCGGCAGCCAGGAATAGATGCCAGCCGACTGCTGCCGGATCATGCCGGCGCGCAGCATGAGGCGGTGGGAGACGATCTCCGCTTCCTTGGGGTTTTCCTTCAGGATGGGCATGAAATAACGGCTGAGACGCATGACGGCTTCCATTGATGCGGACGACAGCGCGCAAAGGCGCGGGAATCGCCCCGAATAGAGGGATATTGGCGCCGGATATAGCCGTTTCCGGCCGAGATGAAAACCCGCCATGAAAAGAGCGTTAAAGGCGATTTTGCGGTATTTTCGCGATAGCTAATTCGCGTCAAAACGCTTTGATCGGAATATTATTCTTGATCCGGTGCGACAAATTGCACCACGGAGAATTTTTTGCCGACTGTAACAAATATGCAAAAAATGAGATGACAAGCATGGGGGTTTGAGCTAGCTTTAGCTTACAAAAGAGGCAGGAAGTTTAAATTCTTGTCATTTTCGCGGTCAGTCTTGGGAGGATCAGATCTTAGGCGCGCTCGTTCGCAGCCCCGGCAACGGTTACAGATCACGCGAAACCTGGAAAACAAGGCTGAAAGGCCTTGTTTTTTTTTGCTTCTACACAAAAAACCCCGCCCCCCGCGATATTCCGGTAAAATTATGGCGGTGAATCAGGCACTGAGCACGTTCTTGCTGTGTGCACGACAGATATGACATCCATATGACAGAATCCCGGCCATATCAGCCGGAAACTGCCGCGACCATGGGCTCACCGCCAGTCTGAGTGAACAGATGCGCGCGAAACGCGATCACCTGCGCAGCTTTCAATCGAAAACGGGAATAATTCTCGGCAGGTCATCGAGGCTGACGCCGAACCACCAGGTTCCGCCGTACCACAGCCCACAGATCAGGGCCGAGATTACGGTCGTCCACAAAACGATCCGCCCACCCTTGAACCTTGATGGCGCACTGGCGACAGTGCCCAGCGCCACATCGCCCTCCTCATCCTGAGTGCGCAGGCCAATCGGCAGCACGATGAAAAGCACCGTCCACCAGACGATGAAATAAACGGCGAAGGTCGAAAGAAGCGGCATGTGATCCTCCTGCACAATTGGCTTCTTGTAACGCATTCATCCGCAGATCGGAATCACTTCTCCGCAAGAAACCCTAAAAGAAAAACAGAAGGGCCGCGCTTTGCGGCACGGCCCTGGAATCATCGGGAAAAAGGCAGACGCCCCGGCCGATTGCCGGGAAGCTCCCGGCTCAGACCTTGGTTACAAAAACCGTCACGATCGGCTTCTTGCCCCAGCTCTGGTTCGCGGCGGCGCGCACGGCGCGGCGCACCGCTTCACGCAGCAGATCCAGATCCTTGCGGCGGGCACGCGGAATGCTTTCGACGGCGCCGAGCACGGCGTCATAAAGCGTGTCTTCCATCGCCTCATCCTCGTCGTCGAATTCCGGCAGACCGAAGGGCACTACATCGGGATCGCCGAGGAAATCGTAACGGCTATCCAGCACGACATTGACGGCCACATGGCCGGCGAAGGACAGCTTGCGGCGGTTACTGATGCCCATCTCGTCCATGTCACCGACGAGGTTGCCATCCTTGAAGACGCGGCCATGTGGCACGTCGTCGATGACTTCCGCCGGACCCGGCGCAAGGCGCAGAACATTGCCGTTGCGCACCTTCGGCACCTGCGAGATGCCGGCCTGTTCGGCCAGTTCCTTCTGCGCCACCAGATGCGCCGCCTCGCCATGGACGGGCACGACGATCTGCGGCTTCGTCCATTCGTACATCTTCAGAAGTTCGTTGCGGCGCGGATGGCCCGAGACATGCACCAGCGCCTCATTGTCGGTGACGATATGGACGCCCTGCTCGATGAGGCCGTTCTTGATATCGATGATCGCCTTCTCATTGCCGGGAATGGCGCGCGAGGAAAACACAACGGTATCGCCGGAAGCCAGCGCCACATTGCGCATCTCGTCACGCGAAAGCTTGGCGAGTGCGGCGCGCGGCTCGCCCTGCGAACCGGTCAGGATCAGCACCACCCGGTCGCGCGGAATATAGCCATATTCGTCTTCGGCGAGGAACGGCTTGATGCCTTCCATGATGCCGAGATCCTGCGAGACGTTGACGACGCGCTTCAGCGACGAGCCAAGCAGCAGCACCTCGCGACCGGCGGCTTCCGCGGCCTGCGCAATCGAGCGGATGCGACCGACATTGGAGGAGAAGGTGGTGACGGCCACACGACCCTCGGCATTTTCGATGATCTGCCGCAGGCCTTCGGAAACCTCGTGTTCGGAGGGCGATACGCCATCGCGCACCGAATTGGTGCTGTCGCACATCAGCGCCAGTACGCCCTCTTCGCCGATGGCGCGGAAGCGGGCCTCATCCGTCAACGGACCGAGCGACGGGGCTTCATCGATTTTCCAGTCACCGGTGTGGATGACATTGCCGAGCGGCGTGCGGATGACCAGCGACATCGGCTCCGGAATGGAGTGGTTGACGCCGACAGCCTCGATTTCGAACGGACCGACATTGATGCGGTCGCCCGCCTTGAAGATCGTCACCGGAATTTCGGCACGCGTGCCCTCATAGGCGCGCTTGGCTTCCAGCATGCCGGCGGTGAAGGGCGAGGCATAGACCGGCACGTTGAGGCCGGGCCAGAGATCGTTCAGCGCGCCGTAATGATCCTCATGGGCGTGGGTGATGATGATGCCCTTGAGGTTCTTTTTCTGCTCGGCGATATAGCTGATGTCAGGCAGCACCAGATCGACGCCCGGCAGGTCCGGGCCGGCGAAGGTCACGCCGCAATCCACCATGATCCATTGGCGCTTGCTTTCCGGCCCATAGCCGTAAAGCGCCAGATTCATGCCGATTTCACCCACGCCGCCAAGCGGCACAAAGACCAGTTCGTCCTGTTTAGCCATTGTTTTTCTTATCCATTCACGAAAGCACGCAGGCGACGGCAATTGGCCGTGCCCGCCGCGCTCTTAAGCATCGGACCTGTTGAACCATCTGATCGACCGGGCCGATGCGGAACCGGTTTGTCACCCTGCTTTTCATGAGCCGCAGGAAAGCTCCAACCCGTCGAAAGCGGTTCGGCGCGGGCCTTCGGGTCGCGCCGTTCACCTCATCCAAAAAACACGTCGCCGGCGGCAATCGAGCGCCTTGCGCCCTCATCCTCATCCAGCAGCAGATAACCATTATCATCAATCCCGACGAAACGCCCGCCAATCGAACGGTCCGGGAAGTTGACGGTGATATGTTCGCCGATACCGCAGGCGGCGGCACGCCAGCCAGCCATGATGCCGGCGACGCCCCTGCCCTCGTCCCAATCCCCCAGCACCTCCGCCGTCTCACGGAAAAGATGGGCGAACAATTCGTCGGGCGAGCAGGACGCACCATGTTCGGAGAGCATGGTGACGGGGTAAAGCGGATTTTCCGGCTTATGGGCGATATTGATGCCGATGCCGATGACGATGGCGCGTCGGCCATCCGGCAGAAGCTCCGCCTCCATCAGAATGCCGCAGGTCTTGCGGCGGCCGATCAGAACGTCGTTCGGCCATTTGATTTCGAGCGGCTCACCGCCCGTCGGCAGCACCGCGCGGATGGCGCGATAAACAGCCAGCGCGAAGGCAAGCGGCAGGGACCCTATGCGGTCCATCGGAGCTGGATCGATCAGAAGAAGCGAGGCGTAGAGATTGCCGGGTTCGGAGACCCATGGACGGCCGCGACGGCCGCGTCCGCCAGTCTGGCGGATGGCGGTGATCCACAGATTGCCGCCATCGCCCGCCCTTGCCTGGGCGAAACATTCCAGATTGGTCGATGGCGTTTCCGCCATCGCCTCGTGCCGGAAGTCATCGATGGACATCCGGCCCGTATGCTTGTGCGTGCTGCTCAAAAGAAGGTCTTCGCCGCAACTGTCACCGCGTTGCCGAGTGCACCGCCGAAGACGATGAAGGCGACAACGAAGAGGCCGGAAAGCGCGTAAACGACCTTGAGTTCGCCGGCTGGACGCTCGAATTTGTCCTTGGCTTCATCGAACCACATGACCTTGACGACGCGGATATAATAATAGGCGCCGACAACCGAGCCGATCACACCGATGATGGCGAGCGGATAGAGCTTCGCCTCGATGGCTGCGAGGAAGACATAATACTTGCCGAAGAAGCCGGCGAGCGGCGGAATGCCGGCAAGCGAGAACATCAGGATCGTCAGCACAACCGCCATGAAGGGGTTGGAGGACGAAAGACCGGCCAGATCCTCGACAGTCTCGACATTGCCGATTTCCTTGCGGCGCATGGAGAGAATGCAGGCGAAGGTGCCGAGCGTCATGACCATGTAAACGGTCATGTAGAGAATGACGCCAGCCACACCGGCTTCGGTGCCCGCAGCGAGACCGACCAGCGCATAACCCATGTGACCGATGGAGGAATAAGCCATCAGGCGCTTGATGTTCTTCTGGCCGATTGCGGCAAAGGAGCCGAGCAGCATGGAGGCGATGGAGATGAACACGACGATCTGCTGCCAGTCGGCGAAGACCGGCTGGAACGCCTCGATGACGATGCGAACGAGGATCGCCATGGCGCCGATCTTCGGCGCAGCCGACAGGAACGCCGTTACCGGGGTCGGCGCGCCTTCATAAACGTCCGGCGTCCACATGTGGAACGGCACGGCCGAAATCTTGAAGGCGAGACCGGCGAGAACGAAGACCAGGCCGAAGACCAGACCGAGCGAACGGGTTTCCGAGGCCAGAACCTGGGCGATTTCGGTAAAGCCGGTATTGCCGGTGAAACCGTAGACCAGCGACATGCCGTAAAGCAGCATGCCGGAAGACAGCGCGCCGAGCACGAAATACTTCAGGCCCGCTTCCGTGGAGCGCAGGCTTTCACGGTTGATGGCGCAGACGACGTAGAGCGCCAGCGACTGCAGTTCCAGCGCCATGTAGAGCGAGATCAGGTTGTTGGCCGAGATCATCAGCAGGATGCCGAGGGTCGCAAGAACCAGCAGCACCGGATATTCGAAACGGCCGATGGGTTCGAAACGGCCCTGACCGACGGCGAGGATCATGGCGGTGATGGAGCCGATAAGCGCCAGCACCTTCATGAAGTTACCGAAGGCATCGGCGATGTAGACACCGCCGAAAGCCACGCCCGATGCAGGGGCAAAGATGATCCAGAGACCGACGACGAGCAGGAGGGCAACGGCAAGGCCGGTGACCGTCGTTGTCGACTTGTCGCCCGAGAAGACGCCAATCATGAGCAGCGCCAGCGCGCCGACCGCAAGGATCAGCTCGGGCGTCGCAATGTGCAGACTGGCAAAAAGGATTTCAGCGGTCATGTCCAACGGGTCCTGTCGTCAATTCATAGAGAGCGCAACATTTTGCGCCGCCTGCAATGCAGCCGTATAGTTGTTTACCAGAAGATCGACCGATGCGGCTGTCGCATCGAACACCGGCGCCGGATAGACGCCGAAGAAGATCGTCAGCACGACCAGCGGATAAAGGATGACCTTTTCGCGGGTCGACAGATCGAGCATCGACTTCAGGCTTTCCTTCTCCAGCGCACCGAAGATCACGCGGCGGTAAAGCCACAGCGCGTAAGCGGCCGAGAGGATGACGCCGGTTGCCGCAAACAGCGCGACCAGCGTGTTGGCGCGGAAGACGCCGATCAGCGTCAGGAATTCACCGACAAAGCCTGACGTGCCGGGCAGACCGACATTGGCCATGGTGAAGATCATGAAGGCCACGGCATATTTCGGCATGTTGTTCACGAGGCCGCCATAGGCCGCGATTTCGCGGGTATGGAGACGGTCGTAGACAACGCCGACGCAGAGGAAGAGCGCGCCCGAGACGATACCATGCGACAGCATCTGGAAGATTGCGCCCTGCACGCCCTGAACGTTGGCGGCGAAGATACCCATGGTCACGTAACCCATGTGGGCGACGGAGGAATAGGCGATCAGCTTCTTGATGTCGTCCTGCATCATCGCGACCAGCGAGGTGTAGATGATGGCGAGAACCGACAGCGTGAAGACGAAGGGGGCGAAATAGTCAGACGCCAAGGGGAACATCGACAGCGAGAAGCGGATGAAACCGTAACCGCCAAGCTTCAGCATCACGCCGGCAAGGATGACGGAACCTGCGGTCGGCGCCTGAACGTGGGCATCCGGCAGCCAGGTGTGCACCGGCCACATCGGCATCTTGACCGAGAAGGCGGCGAAACAGGCAAGCCACAGCCAAGTCTGCATGCCAGCCGGGAAGCCGTATTTCAAGAGTTCCGTCATATCCGTCGTGCCGGCCTGCCAGTACATCGCCATGATGGCGAGCATGGTCAGAACCGAGCCGAGCAGCGTGTAGAGGAAGAACTTGTAGGAGGCGTAAACGCGATCCTTGCCGCCCCACACACCGATGATGATGAACATCGGGATCAGCGTCGCTTCGAAGAAGACGTAGAAGAGAACCGTATCCAGCGCCACGAAGACGCCGATCATGACGACTTCCAGCAGCAGGAAGGCGATCATGTATTCCTTTATGCGCTTCTCGACCGAATCCCAGCTTGCCAGCACGCAGAAAGGCATGAGGAAAGTGGTGAGGATGACGAACAGCATGGAAATGCCGTCGACGCCGAGATGATAGGCGGCGATGTTGCCGAACCACTGATGCTTCTCGACCATCTGGAAGCCGGGGTTCGAATTGTCGAAACCGATCCAGATGAACAGCGACACGATGAAGGTGAAGACCGTCGTCAGCAGCGAGACATTGAGAATGTTGCGGCGACCATAGGGGCCGTTCTCATTCGTCAGAAGCAGGAGCACCACGCCGACGAGCGGCAGAAAGGTGACCGTTGAAAGAATGGGCCAATCGGTCATCAGAGGGCACTCCCGAGCATCATCCAGGTGACAAGCGCCGCGATGCCGATCAGCATCGCAAAGGCATAATGATAGAGGTAACCGGATTGCAGGCGGACCATGCGGTTGGTCACGTCAACCACACGCGCTGCAATGCCGTTCGGTCCATAGTGGTCGATGACGGCAACGTCGCCCTTCTTCCACAGGAAGCGACCGAGCGCCTTGGCGGAACGAACGAAGAGGAAGTCATAGAGTTCGTCGAAATACCACTTGTTGAGAAGGAACTGGTAGAGCCCACGATGGGTCTCGGCCAGACGCTTCGGCGTCTCCGGTGACTTGATGTACATGTACCATGCGGTCACGAAACCAAGGGCCATCGCGAAGAACGGGCTCCACTTCACCCACAGCGGAACGTGGTGGAACTCTTCGAGGATTTCATTTTCCGGGAGCGTAAAGAGAGCGCCCTTCCAGAACTCGGCATATTCGTGGCCGAAGAAATAACCTTCGAAGGCAACACCGGCGAAGATCGCGCCGACGGTGAGGATGAAGAGCGGGATCAGCATGACCATCGGCGATTCATGCACATGGTGCATGACGTCGGCAGATGCGCGCGGCTTGCCGAAGAAGGTCATGAAGGCCAGACGCCAGGAGTAGAAGCTGGTGAACAGCGCGGCGATGACCAGCAGCGTGAAGGCGAAACCGGATAGAACCGAATGCGAGGCATAAGCGGATTCGATGATGACGTCCTTGGAGAAGAAGCCGGCAAAACCGATCATCGTTCCCGGGATACCAACGCCGGTCAGCGCCAACGTGCCGACAGTCATGGTCCAGAAGGTGATGGGGATATGCTTGCGCAGACCGCCCATATACCGCATGTCCTGCTCGCCATCCACGGCATGGATAACCGAGCCGGCGCACAGGAACAGCAGGGCCTTGAAGAAGGCGTGCGTGAAGAGGTGGAACACGGCAGCGCCATAAGCGCCGACGCCGAGCGCCACAAACATGTAACCGAGCTGCGAGCAGGTCGAATAGGCAATAACGCGCTTGATGTCATTCTGTACAAGGCCAACGGTTGCCGCAAAGAAGGCGGTGATCGCGCCGATCAGCGTTACGACGGTCAAGGCATCATGCGACAGTTCGAACAGCGGCGACATGCGGGCGACGAGGAACACGCCGGCGGTGACCATGGTTGCGGCATGAATGAGGGCAGACACCGGGGTCGGGCCTTCCATCGCGTCAGGCAGCCAGGTGTGCAGCAGGAACTGCGCCGACTTACCCATGGCGCCCATGAAGAGCAGCAGGCAGACGCCCGTCATCGCATTCGCCTTGTCCAGGTGCATGCCGAACAGGTTGATGACCGTATCCGTCGAAGCAGCACCCTCAGCCGGCAGATAGGTCGCAGCCGCAGCAAAGATCGTTTCGAAATTGATCGAGCCGAACAGCACGAACACGCCGCCAATGCCGAGAATGAAGCCGAAGTCACCGACGCGGTTGACGATGAAGGCCTTCATCGCAGCGGCAGAAGCGGACGGCTTCTTGAACCAGAAACCGATCAGCAGATAGGACGCCAGACCCACGCCTTCCCAGCCGAAGAACATCTGCAGCAGGTTGTCGGAGGTCACCAGCATCAGCATGGCGAAGGTGAAGAGCGACAGATAGGCGAAGAAACGCGGACGATGCGGATCGTGGTGCATGTATCCGATCGAATAGAGATGCACCAGCGTCGAAACCGTGTTGACCACAACGAACATGACGGCCGTCAACGTATCGATGCGGAAGGCCCATTCGACGTCGATGCCGCCGGACTGGATCCAGCGCAGCACGGTGACCTTGATCACCTCGCCCGGCTCGCCATGGGCGAGCGCGACGGTGAAGAACACGATCCAGGACAGGAGGGCGACCACGATCATCAGACCGGTGGTGACATATTCCGAAGCCTTGGCGCCGATGGAGCGGCCGAACAGGCCGGCGATCAGGAAGCCGATCAGGGGAAGAAAGACGATAGCCTTGTAGATCATAGCCTTATCAGCCCTTCATCATATTGACGTCTTCGACGGCGATCGATCCGCGGTTGCGGTAGAAGACAACGAGTATTGCAAGACCGATGGCCGCTTCGGCGGCTGCGACAGTCAGAATGAACAATGCGAAGACCTGGCCGACGATATCGTTCAGGAACGACGAAAACGCCACCATGTTGAGGTTGACCGCCAGCAGGATAAGCTCGATCGACATCAGGATGACGATGACGTTCTTCCGGTTGAGGAAGATGCCGAACACGCCGATCGTAAAGAGGATGGCGCTGACCGTCAGGTAGTGGGAAAGACCGATTTCCATATTCTGTTTCCTTGGATCCGTTCGCCTTCAGATGCCCTGGCCCGGCTTGACCTTGACCGTGGTAACGGCGGTCTTCGGGTTGCGGCCGACCTGCGTGGAGATATCCTGCCGCTTGATGTCGGTGCGATGACGCAGGGTCAGCACGATGGCGCCGATCATGGCCACCAGCAGCACGAGACCGGCCAGCTGGAAGAAGTAGATGTAATTGGTATAGAGCACATCGCCGAGTGCGGCCGTGTTGGTGCGTTCGGTCGCCGGCGGGATCGGCATGGTGATGGACTTTGCCGCAATCGGGTTCAGCATGCTGCCGCCGACCACGACGATCAGTTCCGCCGCCAGAATGACGCCGATCAGCGCGCCAACAGGGGCATATTGCAGCACACCGGAGCGCAGCTCGGCGAAATCCACATCCAGCATCATGACGACGAAAAGGAACAGCACCGCCACTGCGCCGACATAAACCACCAGCAGGATCATGGCGAGGAACTCGGCCCCCGTCAGCAGGAACAGCGCGGCTGCGTTGAAGAAGGTCAAAATCAGGAAGAGCACCGAATGAACAGGGTTCTTCGATGCAATGACCATGAACGCAGACGCCACGGCGACGAAAGCGAATATATAAAAGAATACAGCGTGCAGACCCATCTTGGTGCCTTCTTGTCCTCATCGGGAGAAGATGGCTCGAAAGCCCCTCACCCGTTTCGTCCCCGCCGGCGAAAACCGCGCAGGCATTTTACTTTTTCATCACTTTCCGGGGTCTCCCCCGGAAAGACGGTTGCACCTTAACGGTAAGGTGCATCCAGTGCGAGGTTGCGCGCGATTTCACGCTCCCAGCGGTCGCCATTGTCGAGAAGCTTCTGCTTGTCGAAATAAAGCTCCTCGCGGGTTTCCGTCGCGAATTCGAAGTTCGGGCCCTCGACGATGGCATCGACCGGGCAGGCTTCCTGGCAGAAACCGCAATAAATGCACTTCACCATGTCGATGTCGTAACGCACCGTGCGGCGGGTGCCATCATTGCGGCGCGGGCCGGCCTCGATGGTGATCGCCTGAGCGGGACAGATCGCCTCGCACAGCTTGCAGGCGATGCAGCGTTCTTCACCGTTCGGATAACGGCGCAGCGCGTGCTCGCCACGGAAGCGCGGAGAGACCGGACCCTTTTCGAAAGGATAGTTCACCGTTGCCTTCTGTTTGAAGAAGTGGCGCATCGTGAGCAGGATCGCGCCCACGAACTCCTTGAGGAACAGTGAATTGACGGCTTGGGAAAGGCTTGCCATCTCAGTCTCCAGATTTCTGAGCGAGGAGTACGGACATCAACCGGCCCACCCCGTCAGCTTCAATACAAATGCAACAATAACGACCATGGCGAGCGACAGCGGCAGGAACACCTTCCAGCCGAGACGCATGAGCTGGTCATAACGGTAACGCGGAACGAAAGCCTTGGTCAGCGCGATCATGAAGAAGACCATGCAGCCCTTCAACGCGAACCAGACAATGCCCGGAACCCAGTTGAGGAACCACACATCCACGATCGGCAGCCAGCCGCCCATGAACAGGATCGTCGTCAGGCAGCAGATCAGGACGATCGCAGCATATTCGCCGAGCATGAACATCATGTAAGGCGTGGAGCCATATTCGACCATGTGACCGGCGACCAGTTCCGATTCCGCTTCCGGAAGATCGAAGGGGGGACGGTTGGTTTCGGCAAGGCCCGAAATGAAGAACACGATGAACATCGGGAACAGCGACAGCCAGTGCCAGTCAAGGAACGAGGCCGGCAGGCCGAGCATGGTGCCGAGGCCGGTCTTCTGGGCCAGAACGATGTCCGTCAGGTTCAACGAACCGACGCAGAGCAGAACGGTGACGATGACGAGACCGATCGACACTTCGTAGGACACCATCTGCGCGGCAGAACGCAGCGCGCCGAGGAACGGGTACTTCGAGTTCGAAGCCCAGCCGCCCATGATGATGCCGTACACTTCAAGCGAGGAAATCGCGAAGATGTAGAGAATTCCGACATTGATATTGGCGACAACCCAGCCTTCGTTGAAGGGAATGACGGCATAGGTGGCGAGCGCCAGCGTCACCGCAACCAGCGGCGCCAGAAGGAAAACGGCCTTGTTAGCGCCGGCCGGAATGACAGGCTCCTTCAGAATGAACTTCAAAAGGTCGGCGAAGGACTGGAAGAGACCGAAGGGACCAACGACGTTCGGACCACGGCGCAGCTGCACAGCCGCCCAGACCTTGCGGTCGGCAAGCAGCAGGAACGCGATGGACACCAGAAGGCAAACGAGAAGCAGCAGGGACTGGCCGACCATGATCAGCGCGGGCCAGACGTAGCTCCAGAAAAACTGTTCCATAAATCCCCTACCCTTACTCTGCCGCAGCCTGGAAATTGTTGCGGGCCAATGCGGAGCACTCGGCCATGACGGCGGATGCGCGCGCAATCGGGTTCGTCAAATAAAAGTCTTTTACCGGCGAGGCAAACGCCGACTTATTGAGCGAGCCGGTCTTGCCAGCCAGCGCTTCGATATCTTTGCCGTTGCCGGCGACGATCTCGTCGGTTTCCGCCAGATGCGGATGCGCGACATAGAGCTGGCCGCGGAGCGCCGACAGCGAATCGAACGGCAGCTTCTTGCCGAGCACGTCGGACAGCGCACGCAGGATCGCCCAATCTTCGCGGGCTTCGCCCGGTGCGAAACCGGCGCGGTTGCCCACCTGCACGCGGCCTTCGGTGTTGACCCAGATACCGGATTTTTCGGTATAGGCCGCACCCGGAAGGATGACGTCGGCGTTCATCGCACCCTGATCGCCATGGCTGCCGATATAGACGGTGAACTTGGCGCCCTTGTTCGACAGATCGAGTTCATCGGCGCCGAGCAGGAAGAGAACATCCATGGAGGCGACCATGTCGGCTGCGGCAACACCGCCCTCACCCGGCACGAAGCCGATATCGAGACCGCCAACGCGGGCAGCTGCAGTGTGCAGAACGGAGAAACCGTTCCACTCTTCGGTGACAGCGCCGACCGAGGTGGCGAGCTTGGCAGCAGCCGCAAGAACAGCAGCGCCATCAGCGCGGGACAAAGCGCCCTGACCGATGATGATCAGCGGGTTCTTGGCGGACTTCAGCTTCTCAATGAAGCTGTGCGAGCCGTTGGCCAGATCGGACAGCGTTTCAGCGCCGGAACCGAGATATTCGTAATTGTAGCGAAGCTCGCCGGCTTCACCGATCACACCGATCGGGAAACCGCCGCGACGCCAGCGCTTGCGGATGCGGGCGTTGAGCACGGCCGCTTCGTAACGCGGGTTCGCGCCGACGATCAGCAGCGCGTCCGCCTGTTCGATGCCTTCAATGGTGGAGTTGAACAGGTAGCTGGCGCGACCCAAAGACGGATCAAGCGCTGCGCCATCCTGACGGCAATCGACATTGGCCGAGCCGAGCGAAGCGAGAAGCGACTTCAGCGCGAACATTTCTTCGACGGACGACAGATCGCCAGCGATTGCACCGATCTTGTTGCCAGACGTCGCGGCAACAGCCTGCTTGATCGCGCCGAAGGCTTCGCCCCAGGTTGCGGGCTGAAGGCGACCATCCTTGCGGACGTAAGGCCGGTCGAGGCGCTGCGTCTTCAGGCCGTCCCAGATGAAGCGGCTCTTATCAGAAATCCATTCTTCGTTGATGGCCTCGTTGACACGCGGCATGACGCGCATCACTTCGCGGCCGCGAGTATCGACGCGGATGGCCGAACCGAGCGCGTCCATCACGTCGATGGTTTCGGTCTTGTTCAGTTCCCACGGACGGGCGGTGAAGGCGAAGGGCTTGGAGGTGAGCGCACCGACTGGGCAAAGGTCAACAACGTTGCCCTGAAGCTCCGAGGTCATGGCCTGCTCGAGATAGGTGGTGATTTCGGCATCTTCACCGCGGCCGATGAGGCCCAGTTCGGCAATGCCGGCCACTTCCGTGGTGAAACGGACGCAGCGCGTGCAGTGGATGCAACGGTTCATGACCGTCTTGACGAGCGGTCCGATATATTTGTCTTCAACCGCGCGCTTGTTCTCCGCGTAACGCGAACCGGCGATACCGAAGGCCATGGCCTGGTCCTGCAGGTCGCATTCACCGCCCTGGTCGCAGATCGGGCAATCGAGCGGGTGGTTGATGAGCAGGAACTCCATCACACCTTCGCGGGCCTTCTTGACCATCGGCGTGTTGGTGAAAACTTCAGGCAATTCGCCGTTCGGGCCGCCGCGAACGTCGCGCACGCCCATGGCACAGGAAGCGGCCGGCTTTGGCGGTCCGCCCTTTACCTCGATGAGACACATGCGGCAGTTACCCGCGACCGACAAGCGCTCATGAAAACAAAAGCGCGGAACTTCGGCGCCAGCCTCCTCGCACGCCTGCAACAGCGTGAAATGATCTGGAACCTCGATCTCTTTACCGTCAACCTTGAGCTTTGCCATGGTTCTACTTACGTCCTGTTGCCTGTTCGTCCCATGTCTCACACGGTCCGCAACAAATCCTTAATCACGCCCGGCACTCTTAATCGTCTGCCAGGCGCTTCATGGTGTCGCGAGGCCGGAAATTCCGGCTCCGCTCGAAGCCTCAACGCTTATTCAGCGGCTTCCAGAACAGCGCCATCATCCATGGCCCTGTAGGTATATTGGTCGATGCGCTTTTCGATTTCCGGACGGAAATTGCGGATCAGCGCCTGTACCGGCCATGCGGCGGCGTCGCCGAGTGCGCAGATAGTGTGGCCTTCGATCTGCTTCGTCACTTCGAAGAGCATGTCGATTTCGCGCTTCTGGGCGTTACCCTTGACCATGCGTTCCAGCACGCGCCACATCCAGCCCGTGCCTTCGCGGCACGGCGTGCACTGGCCGCAGCTTTCGTGCTTGAAGAAGGCCGCGATGCGGGCAATCGCCTTGATGACGTCGGTGGACTTGTCCATGACGATCATGCCGCCGGTGCCGAAGGAAGACTTCACTTCGCGCATGCCGTCGAAATCCATGATGGCGTCCTTCATGTCCTCACCGCGCACGATGGGGCAGGATGCGCCGCCGGGAATGACGCCGAGCAGATTGTCCCAGCCGCCGCGAATGCCACCGCAATGGTGTTCGATCAGCTCGCGGAAGGACAGACCCAGCGCGTCTTCGAAGGTGCACGGACGCTCGACATGGCCGGAGACCATGAACAGCTTGGTGCCGACATTGTTCGGACGGCCGATGGACGAGAACCAGGCCGCACCGCGACGCAGGATGGTCGGCGCAACGGCGATGGATTCGACGTTGTTGACAGTCGTCGGGCAACCATAAAGACCCATATTGGCCGGGAACGGGGGCTTAAGGCGCGGCTGGCCCTTCTTGCCTTCAAGGCTTTCGAGCAGAGCCGTCTCTTCGCCGCAGATATAGGCACCCGCGCCGTGATGGACGTAGATGTCGAAATCCCAGCCGTTCTTGTTGTTCTTGCCGAGCAGGCCGGCATCGTAGCACTCGTCGATGGCCGCCTGAAGCGCTTCACGCTCGCGCATATATTCGCCGCGCACGTAGATATAGGCGGTATGCGCGCCCATGGCGAAACCGGCGATCACGCAGCCTTCAATCAGCGTATGCGGATCGTTGCGCAGGATTTCGCGGTCCTTGCAGGTGCCGGGTTCGGATTCGTCGGCGTTAACGACGAGATAATGCGGACGGCCGTCATTTTCCTTCGGCATGAAGGACCATTTGAGACCTGTCGGGAAGCCAGCGCCGCCGCGACCGCGAAGGCCGGAAGCCTTCATCTCGTTGATGATCCAGTCACGGCCCTTTTCGATGATCTGTTTGGTGCCATCCCAGTGGCCGCGCGCTCTCACGCCCTTCAGGGACTTGTCCTTGAGGCCGTAGAGATTGGTAAAGATGCGATCCTGATCTTTTAACATGCTTCACCTCTTACCGCGGCTTCTTGCCGAAGACCCTGATATACTCGGCTTCGCCACCCTTGGCGAGCGCCTCGGCCTGCTTGATCCACTCGTCACGTTCGATGCGGCCCTTGAAATTCAGATAACCGTCGACCCAGTCGCATTCGGCCTTTTTCCAGCCGGCGATCTGCGCATAGGTGAAGATGCCGAGCTCGTGCAGGGTGCCTTCGATCTTCGGACCAACGCCGGAAATGAGCTTCAGGTCGTCGGGCGTTGCGGGCTTTTCGATACCGGCCGGACGATCCTTCGAATCAAGCGACGGCTTCGCGGAGCCCGAAGCTTCCTTTTCAGCGGTCTTCACATTGGCTTCGGCAGCCTTCGGCGCGGTCGCCGGCGTCTTCAGCTTCGGATCGGTTTCCGGCGCGTCCGTCTTCGGCTTGGCGGCGTTGGAAGGCGGAACCGGTGCGGCGTCCGCAGCCACTTCAGCCGGCTTGTCGAGGTTGGAACGATCCGGCTTGATCTCTTCCGTCAGCGTCGTCAATCCACCGACTGGAACCGACTGGTGACGGTCGATCTGCGGGCCGGTCTTGACGGTGTCGCCCTTGCCTGCCTCGAACGTATCGATGATCTCTTCCAGACGCTCGGGCGTCAGGTCCTCATAGGCATCCTTGAAGATGATGACCATCGGCGCGTTGACGCAGGCGCCCTGACATTCCACCTCTTCCCAGGAGAGCGTGCCGCTCTCATTGGTGTGCAGCGGATCGTGGTGGATCTTCTTGCGGCAGACATCCATCAGCGCTTCCGAGCCGCGCAGCATGCAGGGCGTGGTGCCGCAGACCTGAACGTGGGCGCGCGTGCCGACCGGCTTCAGCTGGAACTGGGTATAGAAGGTCGCCACTTCCATGACGCGGATATAGGCCATATCCAGCATGTCGGCGATCTTTTCGATGGCGGCGCGGGTAACCCAGCCGTCCTGCTCCTGCGCACGCATGAGCAGCGGGATGACCGCCGATTGCTGGCGTCCCTCGGGATATTTCTTGATCGTCTTTTCAGCCCATGCGGTATTCTCCGCATTGAAGGCAAATGCCACGGGCTGGAACTGATCTTCGGCTAGTCGACGAACGGACATACTTCCTCACGCCTTTTCAGTTTAACGTCTCACACCGCGATCTCGCCACCGTGACGAATTCGCAGGCATAAGCCGCCTTGTCTTTCTGCATGAACACGATGAACTTGCTGCCATTGGGAACCGAGGCCTTGATCTCGTATCCCGACGACAGAAGCTGCTTGATGGTCGAAGAGCCGCCGCTCGACAGCGATATGCCGCCCTCGTCCGTCGCCGTCTGGGCGAGAGCGGGGGCAGACATCGCAGCGAGAAAAGCCGGTATGGCCAGCGGCAGACGCATCAGCGGTCGACCTCCCCGAACACGATGTCGAGGGAGCCGAGCACGGCTGTAACGTCAGCAAGCTGATGGCCCTTGCACAGGAAATCCATGGCCTGCAGGTGTGCGTAGCCCGGCGCGCGGATCTTGCAGCGATAGGGCTTGTTCGAACCGTCCGCGACCACATAGACGCCGAATTCGCCCTTCGGCGCTTCGACGGCGGCGTAAACTTCGCCGGCCGGAACGTGGTAACCTTCGGTGTAAAGCTTGAAGTGGTGGATCAAAGCTTCCATCGACCGCTTCATCTCGCCGCGCTTGGGCGGAACCACCTTGCCGTCCAGCGAGGAGACCGGGCCGATGCGGTGCTTGCCGGACAGAAGATCGACGCACTGCTTCATGATCTTCACGGATTCGCGCATTTCCTGCATGCGGATCAGGTAACGATCGTAGCAGTCGCCGTTCTTGCCGACGGGAATGTCGAATTCGAGATCGGAATAGCACTCATAGGGCTGCGCGCGGCGCAAATCCCAGGCAGCGCCCGAGCCGCGCACCATTACGCCGGTGAAACCCCAGGCGAAGGCGTCTTCAAGCGAGACGACGCCGATATCGACGTTACGCTGCTTGTAGATGCGGTTGTCGGTCAGCAGGCCCTCGATATTGTCGAGAACGGTCAGGAACGGGTCGCACCACTTGCCGATATCGTCCACCAGCTCAGGCGGCAGGTCCTGATGCACGCCGCCCGGACGAACGTAAGCCGAGTGCATACGGGCGCCGCAGGCGCGCTCATAGAACACCATCAGCTTTTCGCGCTCTTCGAAGCCCCAGACCGGCGGCGTCATCGCGCCGACGTCCATGGCCTGTGTCGTCACGTTCATGATGTGCGACAGGATGCGGCCGATTTCCGAATAGAGAACGCGGATCAGCTGGCCGCGCATCGGGATTTCGAGACCGAGCAGCTTTTCGACGGCGAGCGCGAAAGCGTGTTCCTGGTTCATCGGCGCGACGTAGTCGAGACGGTCGAAATAGGGAACGGCCTGCAGGTAGGTCTTGGTCTCGATCAGCTTTTCGGTGCCGCGATGCAGAAGACCGATATGCGGATCGACGCGCTCGACGATTTCGCCGTCCAGTTCCAGAACCAGACGCAGCACACCGTGCGCGGACGGGTGTTCCGGACCGAAGTTGATCGTGAAATTGCGGACGTTATGCTCAGTCATTCTAGTGCTCCGCCGAGGTGATCATGGCGATGAATTCGGGGCCGGTCATGTTCTGCGTGGTTTCCGCGAAGGAATAGCTCGAAGGCTTCTCATCCGTGAAGATTTGCGACGCAAACCTGAAGCTGGAAGGGTTGTCGAAAGCCTGCAGCGAAACGGCGACATGCTTGCCGTCCTTCGAGCGCCACATCAGCGTGCTGCCGCAATTCTTGCAGAAGCAGCGCTCACCCCATTCCGACGAGGAATAGACGCCGAGACTATCTTCGTTTTCGACGGAGATATCAGCGCATTCGACAGCCATAAACGCACCGCCGGACCAGCGGCGGCACATGGAGCAATGGCAAACGCCGAATTCGCGGGCACCGATGACGGCATTGAGGCCGACGGCGCCGCAAAGACATTGCGCATGCTCTGTCGCGGGGGCTTGGCTCATTGCTTGGCCTTTTCGTCACCCGGGAGAACATATTCGGTTCCTTCCCAGGGGGAAAGGAAGTCGAAATTACGGAATTCCTGCTTCAGTTCGACTGGTTCATAAAGAACCCGTTTCAGCACGTCATCGTAACGCACTTCCACAAAGCCGGTAACCGGAAAATCCTTGCGCAGCGGATGGCCTTCAAAACCGTAATCCGTGAGGATGCGGCGGAGATCCTTATGGCCTTCGAACGGAATGCCATACATGTCCCAGGCTTCGCGCTCGAACCATTCCGCGCCCATGTAAACGGAGGTCGAAGACGGCACGCCCTCGTCTTCCGCCACCTGCAGCTTGACGCGCACGCGCAGGTTCTGGCGCGGCGACAGCAGGTGATAGACAACATCGAAACGCTTTTCGCGCTGCGGCCAGTCGACACCGCAAATATCGATGATGTTGACGAAACCGCACTGCACGTCGTCACGCAGGAAGGTCAAAAGCGCGATCACGCTTTCAGGCGTCGTGTTCAGCGTCAGCTCGCCATAGGCGATATCAGCCGACACCACGAGGGAACCGCGCGCTTCCTTAACGTAAGCAGCAAGATCGTTGAGAGCTTCGCTCATTCTTAATCCGTCCTTTGCCCTTAGCGCTCGATCGTACCGGTACGACGAATCTTCTTCTGCAGCAGAAGCACGCCGTAAAGCAGCGCCTCCGCCGTGGGGGGACAGCCCGGGACGTAGATATCCACCGGCACGACGCGGTCGCAGCCGCGCACCACGGCGTAGGAATAGTGGTAATAACCACCGCCATTGGCGCAGGAGCCCATGGAGATGACGTAACGCGGCTCAGGCATCTGGTCATAGACCTTGCGCAGAGCGGGCGCCATCTTGTTGGTCAGCGTCCCGGCGACGATCATCACGTCCGACTGGCGCGGCGAGGCGCGCGGGGCGACACCGAAGCGCTCCATGTCATAACGCGGACCGGAAGCCTGCATCAGGCCTTCGACGGCGCAGCAGGCGAGACCGAACTGCATCCACATCAGGGAGCCGGTGCGCGCCCAGGTGATCAGCTCGTCGGTCGAGGTGACGAGAAAACCCTTGTCGGCCAGCTCGTCATTGATTTCCGTGAAGTAGGCGTCGTTGCTGCCAACCGGCTTGCCGGTCGAGGGATCGATGATCCCCTTCGGCTGCGGCGCAACGAGCGTGGTGTTGTTCTGGCTCATGCCCATTCCAGCGCTCCCTTCTTCCACTCATAGATAAAGCCGATGGTGAGAACGATGAGGAACACCATCATCGACCAGAAACCGAACCAGCCCATCTCGCCGAAAGACACCGCCCATGGGAACAGGAAGGCGACTTCCAGGTCGAAGATGATGAACAGGATCGACACGAGATAAAAGCGGATATCGAATTTCATGCGGGCATCGTCGAAGGCATTGAAACCGCACTCGAAAGCAGAAAGCTTTTCCGGGTCCGGCGCCTTGTAGGCGACAGCAAACGGCGCAATGAGAAGCGCCAGGCCGATGACGAGAGCGATACCGATGAAGATTGCGATCGGAATGTAGGAACTGAGGAGTTCAGTCATGGTCTCTTCCCTGCCCGGCCGGGTGCCGGACCTGCCTTTGTGACCCGAAGTCTCAAAGAGCGCACAAATATGTTGCAACGCCAAAGTCGTTAGCGCAGCCGCGCTCTCTCTGCAAGAGTTTAGGCACCATTTCAAGACACCTGCCGCATTGATTGGCAACAATATTGCCGGAATTGACGCAAATTTGGGCCACAATTCCGGCCTAAGCCCCTCAAATACAATAATAATCGATTGAACGACGCAACCGCAAAAAAGTCACACGAATTTTACGTCCGGATGGCGGTGAAGTGACGATATTCGGGAATCGAAACTTGACTAAAAAATGCAGGAAAAATCGCGTTTAAAAAGCCCGGAATCAGGCGCTGGAATCGTCAATAGACGAGCGCGCAAATCGCGCGTCGATCTGTTGTTTGAGGAGACATTTCAGGAGAAAGAAATGGCGCGAGTGACGGGGCTCGAACCCGCGACCTCCGGCGTGACAGGCCGGCACTCTAACCGACTGAGCTACACCCGCGCACCACAGACATTCATCTGCGTTTTCCGAGGGACAGGATGGCGCGAGTGACGGGGCTCGAACCCGCGACCTCCGGCGTGACAGGCCGGCACTCTAACCGACTGAGCTACACCCGCATCTCCTGACGACAGGAGCCAGTCCCGTCGCTCGAACCAGCCTCGGCTGTTCGATGAGCGGCTAACTACGGCGTTCGTGCGGGGGTGTCAAGCAGGTTTCACGACAAAAGAATAAGCTTCTTCATTTTGATCGGGAAAAACCGGAAGGCCTCGGAACGCGATTGCGGCAAACGCCCTGTTTTGCGGGCTTTTCCCAACGAAAACAAAAAACTTGTCCACAGCCGCAGGCTTCCCTAACGGGATTTCCACACGGCCATCAAGGCGTCTTCGGGTCCTGTTTCCGGCAAAAAGCCCGCAGTTCCCGGCTTTTTGCCCCCGCACCCCGGCGACGGAAAATTCTCTCGGCAAAAAAAACAAAAAAACTTCACAAAAGCCCTTGCGGTTTTTTTCCGATCCGAATACATCACGGCCACCGACGCGGCGGACACGATCCGAGACACGCGAAGGGCGATTAGCTCAGTTGGTAGAGCGCCTCGTTTACACCGAGGATGTCGGGAGTTCGAGTCTCTCATCGCCCACCATTTTCCCAGAAGATTTAAATATCACCCTTAAAACCGAGATCCGTCGTGTTTGCTTTCGCCATGCGATAAGCCCTCGAGTATTTGGATTATAGCCCCCTGCCCTTACTGCGGTCGGTGAAGCGTCGTCATGATTCCCAACCGCTGGAATCGCTTTTCTCCAGTTGCGCCATGCCAAATCGGCACTGCTGTTCCATATTCCGACAGCTTCACCGCCCCCTGTGTCACCCCGCAACATACCGGAAAATAAGGAAGATTCAGACTTTCTAAAGAGATTTCAGGCATTGTTTGCGCACCGTTTCATGATGAACGGTTGAACTGATGGATGAAACCATGTCGATCGACGCGTTTGTAACACTCGCGCTTATTGCGCTGCCTGTTTATATTTTTTTCCGCTGGGTCCAGCAGGACTCGGAAAAACAAGATACTCCCAAAAGCAAGAATTCCCTGGGGCGGTGATCCGTTACGATCGATCCGCAGCATTTTCCCGGATGGCCTCCGGACGAAACCCTCCACAATCCGATATCGAAGCGGCAATGCCGATTTTAACGGCTTGCATCGTCAGGCATCGTGTAAGCTCGGAGAACCCGGCCCAAGAAGCCCTCGCCGTACAAAAAAGCCGGGCATAGCCCGGCTTTTCTCATTTGCGGCGCCAATCGGCCCGATCAGTTGATCGCCTTCATATTGACGGTGAAGAACAGCGTTTCGCCGGAAGAATCGTCCACGCCGTCATTGTCGGTCACGGCATAGGCCGTTCCCGCCTTGTCGAAGGTGAAGCCTTCCAGCTTGTCGACGACATACCCGTTGGTCTGGGCCTTGAGATCGGGCAGGAAGTCATGGGCTTCCTGCTTGGCCACCAGCGGCAGTTCGCCGCCGATCTTGCCAGGCTTCAGGTCCGCGATCGCAACACGGTAGAGCTTCTTGATCTTGGCCTTGTCGCCGATCTGGTTGTCGCGCTCGACGATATAGACATAGTCGCCCTGCGCAGCGATTTCGGAGAGGCCGACCCAGCCTGCCTCGGTCTTGTCGAGCGGGTAACGGACGGCGCCCCATTCCCTGGACTTCGGATTGTAGGAGACGAGCTTGACGAAGCCCTTCTCGTCCGTGCCCCATTCACGCTGCACGGCCATCCACAGCGTCGCGTCGTCGCCCTTGCCGATCATCGTCACGCCTTCGAAACCGAAGCGGGTGTCGCCGGCGAGAAGTTCCTTCGGCAATGCGATCTCCGCCTTGATCTCGCCCTTGGCGTTGACGTTATAGAGCGCGTGCGGAACGAGCTTGGCGCTGTCGCCTTCAGAGGCCAGCCAGAAACCGCCCTTGCCGTCCAGCGTGATGCCTTCGATGTCGAGCTTCTGGGCGGCGATGCCGTCACGCTTGACGCGCAGGACGCTGGTGATGGTGGCGGGCTTTTTCGTCGCATCGATGGTGAAGATCGACGGCTGGTTGCCATAGACCGAGTCGGAGACGGCATAGAGAATGCCGGGCTTTTCGGCATCGCCGACCAGACCCGAGAGAGCACCCCAGCCGATCGGTGCGCCATCGACGGTGGCGGAAACGAGCTGCGGATAGGCTGCTTCACCTTCACCACGTTCATAGAGCATGACATGCGAACGCACGCCGCCGTCTTCGATCAGATCGACCTCATTGGCCGTGGCAAGGAGGTTGCGCGACGGGATAGCGACAGCGCCTTCCGGCGAAACGCCCGAAGGCAGGAGCTGCGTCAGTTCCGGCTCCTTGCCGGTGTCCTTGTAGACAGCGACGACAGAGGCGCGCTCGGACAGCACGAAGAAATATTTCTGGTCGCCGAAGGTCGCCGCTTCCAGGCCTTCCGGCTCGATGCCCTTGGCCTTGGAGCGCTTTTCCGGATAGTGGCCGATGGCCGCAACCGCGTGTTCGAGCGAGGAGCCGGATTCATAGACGAGCTTGCCGGTCTTGTCGAAGATGGTGAAGCCGCGCGAACCGCCCTGCCAGTCGCCTTCATTGGCGATGACGATGCGGTCATTGTCCAGCCACTTCACGGCGTCCGGCTCGCGCTTGCGGCCTTCCTGCTTGTCGGTGAACTTCAGCTGGCCGTCGGTCTTCGTATCGATGCCTTCAAGATCGACCTTGCCGGCGGAGAAATGCGTCTTCACCGTGCCGGTCTTGCCGTCGAGAATGACGATATGATTGTTTTCCTGAAGCGTCAGCGCGATCTCGCCATTGGCGTTGATCGACACGAATTCCGGCTCCGGATCCTCGGGGGAAATTTCGGCAAGGCCGGTGAGTTCGATCTTCTTCAGCGTCGCGCAATCGGCAACGCCGTCTTTCAGGTCGACAGTCACCAGATAACCGGCTGGCATCTGCGGCAGCGCGCCTTCGTTCACCTCTTCATCGCGCTCGTTTTCGATGGCGATGGCGGCGAAAGTCCTGTCCGGGGAAACGGCGACGGAATCGGGCTGGCCGCCGAGATCGCAGCTTGCTTCGATCTTTTTGGTAGCAATATCGACCGTCACCAGCTTGCCGGATGGCTTGGCGCGATTTTCCGACGTATTGACGCCGGCCAGCACCTTGAGACCGGCAACGGCAACGGAGGTCGGCTCGCCTTCGAGCAGCAGCGCGCCGCCGGCCTTGGGAGCCTTGGCGTCGGTGATGTCGATGAAACCGATGCCGCCAAGCGGGCTGTCCGAATAGATCAGCGTCTTGCCGTCTTCGCTGGCGGTAATGATTTCAGCCGAGGTGACGGACTTGGCGTCCTTGTCCGCGGGAAGGTTTTTCGCCACCGGGAAAGATGCGATGCGGTTGAAAACCGGCTCGGCAGCGGCCGGGATGGCTGCGGACGTAAGCAGCGCAGCGGTCAAAGCCATTTGAGAAAATCGGAACGCCATTTTAATCCCCCTTGGGTCCAGAAATACCCCAAGGCTTCTGCGTTACAGACATGACAGTGGCATGACACTTCCTGACCGCTGAATCAAAAAGCCCGGCCTAGAAGGCCGGGCTTTCGTGTTTATGCCCACATTCCGCGTAGAAAAACGCCGTGTGTCCGGATGGAAGCTACACAGGCGCTTCCCTGCTTTCATTCACATCTTGACCGGGAGAACCCGGCCTGTCCGAAAAGAGCTTTTCGAAACACCGCCCACTTTTGGCGGCGATGTGACGGCGTCAGGGCGTCAAAACATGTTTCCTCGTGAACCTGAAAAGCCGCCCGCCCGCCGCCGGGCGTTGCGGCTTTCCGGAAACCTTACGAGTTGACGGCGTCCTTCAGGCCCTTGCCTGCGGAAAACTTCGGTACGTTGCGAGCCGGGATATCGACTTCAGCACCCGTGGAAGGGTTACGGCCCTTGGAGGCTTCACGACGGCTGACGGAGAAGCTGCCGAAGCCGGCCAGGCGAATGTCGCCACCGTTCTTCAGTTCGCCCTGTACAGTTTCGAATACAGCATCAACAGCGGAAGCAGCATCTGCCTTCGTGAGACCAGCCTTTTCGGCAACAGCAGAGACGAGCTCGTTCTTGTTCATGTTTCCACCCCTTTCAATGGTTTGAAACGACTCAAATTAAGCCGGCGCAGAATACGTTCGCATCCGCGCGCAGCAACCCAAAAGCGCTGGAATCGCCTGAAAAACAAGGGGTCTGCGTTTTTTTTCACAAAAAAGGCCGACATTTCTGCCGGCCTTCCACATATTCGTGCCAAATTCGCATCACTTGTGCGCAGCTTTACGCCACATGCGCCTTCAGACACCTAACACATTGAATTTATGCAGCACCCGTCGCGAAAGGCGATTCCCGCCCCTCGCGGCGATGCATTATCAATGCGCGATGGTCTGGCTGCCGTCGTCGACACCTTCGACGGTTGCGATCACCGGCGTCTCGATGCTGCCGTCCCACTCGATGGGTTCCGGCTGGCGGATGAGGGCGTGCTTGATAACCTCGCCCATGCGCGACACCGGAATGATTTCCATCTCGTTCTTCACGTTATCAGGAATTTCCGCCAGATCCTTGGCGTTTTCTTCCGGGATCAGCACCTTCTTGATGCCGCCGCGCAGAGCCGCAAGCAGCTTTTCCTTCAGGCCGCCGATCGGCAGCACGCGACCGCGAAGCGTGATCTCGCCGGTCATCGCCACATCCTTCGAGACCGGAATGCCGGTCATGATGGAGACGATGGCGGTCGCCATAGCAACGCCGGCGGACGGTCCGTCCTTCGGGGTCGCCCCTTCCGGAACGTGAACGTGGATATCGCTCTTGTCGAAGCGCGGCGGTTCGATGCCGAAGTCCACGGCGCGCGAACGGACATAGGATGCCGCCGCCGAAATGGATTCCTTCATCACTTCCTTGAGGTTGCCGGTGACCGTCATGCGGCCCTTGCCCGGCATCATCACGCCTTCGATGGTGAGCAGCTCACCGCCGACCTCCGTCCAGGCCAGACCGGTGACGACACCGACCTGATCCTCGCGCTCGGCCTCGCCATGGCGGAACCGCGGAACGCCCAGATAATCCGGAACATTGGCACCGGTGACTTCCACGGACTTGACCTTGCCCTTGATGATCTCGGTGACAGCCTTGCGCGCCAGCTTCATCAGCTCGCGTTCGAAGCTGCGCACGCCCGCCTCGCGGGTGTACTGCTGGATGACGACCATCAGGGCATCATCGGTGACCGAGAACTCTTCCGGACGCAAGGCATGTTCCTTGATCGCCTTGGGCAGCAGGTGACGCTTTGCGATTTCGCGCTTTTCGTCTTCCGTGTAACCGGCGATGCGGATCACTTCCATACGGTCCATCAGCGGGCCGGGAATGTTCAGCGTGTTGGCCGTGGTCACGAACATCACGTCGGACAGGTCGTATTCCACTTCCAGGTAGTGGTCCATGAAGGTGGAGTTCTGTTCCGGATCGAGAACCTCCAGCAGTGCCGACGACGGATCGCCACGGAAGTCCATGCCCATCTTGTCGATTTCGTCGAGCAGGAAGAGCGGGTTCGCCTTCTTGGCCTTCTTCATCGACTGAACGATCTTACCGGGCATGGAACCAATATAGGTGCGGCGGTGACCGCGGATTTCCGCTTCGTCACGAACGCCACCCAGCGCCATGCGCACATATTCACGTCCGGTCGCCTTGGCGATCGACTTGGCAAGCGAGGTCTTGCCGACGCCGGGAGGACCGACGAGGCACAGGATAGGACCGCGGATTTTCGAAGCGCGGGCCTGTACGGCCAGATATTCGACAATACGTTCCTTGACCTTGTCCAAACCGAAGTGATCCTGATCGAGGATCGTCTCGGCCGCATTGAGGTCGGTCTTGATCTTCGACTTCTTGCCCCAGGGCAGACCCAGCAGCCAGTCCAGATAGTTGCGCACGACGGTCGCTTCCGCGGACATCGGGCTCATCTGGCGCAGCTTCTTCATTTCCGCTTCGGCCTTTTCCTTGGCCTCCTTGGAAAGCTTGGTCTTGGCGATGCGCTCTTCCAGCTCGGCCATCTCGTCACGGCCATCCTCGCCGTCGCCGAGTTCCTTCTGGATCGCCTTCATCTGTTCGTTCAGGTAATATTCGCGCTGGGTCTTCTCCATCTGGCGCTTGACGCGCGAGCGGATGCGCTTTTCGACCTGAAGCACGGAAATTTCGCCTTCCATGAAGCCAAGCGCCTTTTCAAGCCGCTGCTTCACGCTGACGGTTTCGAGCATTTCCTGCTTTTCGGTGATCTTGATCGACAGGTGCGAAGCGACCGTATCGGCGAGCTTCGAATAATCGTCGATCTGGCCGGCTGCGCCGACAACCTCGGGCGAAATCTTCTTGTTGAGCTTCACATAGCTCTCGAATTCAGACACGACCGAACGCGACAGCGCCTCGATCTCGACCGGATCTTCAGCAGGCTCCTGCAACGGCGTCGCGGTGGCTTCATAGAAGTCTTCACGGCCGGTGTAGCTGTCGATCTGGGCGCGGCCCTTGCCCTCTACCAGCACCTTCACGGTGCCGTCGGGAAGCTTCAGGAGCTGCAGGACATTGGCGACCGTGCCGACCTTGTGGATGGCCTCCGGGGCCGGATCGTCATCGCTGGCGTTGATCTGGGTGACAAGCATGATCTGCTTGTCCGAACCCATGACTTCCTCGAGCGCACGGATGGATTTTTCCCGCCCGACGAACAGGGGAACGATCATATGCGGGAAAACGACAATGTCGCGCAGGGGAAGTACCGGATAGGTACCGCCAGATGCCGCAGACGTGATGTTCGTCATATCATTTCCTTTCCATGGTCCCTTTCGGGACACCTTGCCGGACAGCTTGGGGCATCCGGCACATTCATTTCTCGAGACTGAAAGTGGAGTTTCGAAACACCGATTTCAAGTCGTCGGAGCAGACGGCCTTACGCAACGGCAGGACCGTGAAATTCAACAAAACTCAGCGCTGGCTCATACTACCGACATTTCCGGTTATCCTCGAGGGCTCAGGAACCGGGTCGCCGACGAAATTCACATTTCCGTCATATCGCGCTGCAAATCAGTTGTAAGACTTTATCAGCAAAGCGCAATCCGCTCCAAACGCAAAATCGGGCTTCCCCAAGTTAGGCGCAAGTTTCGCAAGGCCCATCTAATAGAAAAGGCCCGCACGGATGCGAGCCTCTGATTTCATCAAACATCGCGGCAGCCAATTACGCCGAGACGTTGGTCTTTTCTTCCTGACGGTCCGCATAGATGTAGAGCGGACGCGCGACACCGCTGACGACGTCGTTGGAAATGACCACTTCGCGTACCCCTTCCAGCGTCGGCAGTTCGAACATGGTATCCAGCAGGATCTTTTCCATGATCGAGCGCAGGCCGCGGGCACCGGTCTTGCGGGTGATCGCCTTGCGGGCGATTTCGCGCAGCGCGTCCTCGTGGAAGGTCAGCTCCACGTCTTCCATCTCGAACAGGCGCTGGTACTGCTTGACCAGGGCGTTCTTCGGCTCGGACAGGATCTGGATCAGGGCATCTTCATCCAGGTCTTCCAGCGTTGCGAGAACGGGCAGACGGCCGATGAACTCCGGAATGAGGCCGAACTTCACCAGATCTTCCGGCTCCAGTTCGCGCAGCACTTCGCCCACACGGCGATCGTCTTCCGCCTTGACGGTCGCACCGAAGCCGATCGAGGTCTTTTCGCCGCGGGCCGAGATGATCTTGTCGAGGCCGGCAAATGCGCCGCCGCAGATGAACAGGATGTTGGTCGTATCCACCTGCAGGAACTCCTGCTGCGGATGCTTGCGGCCGCCCTGCGGCGGAACGGAAGCGACCGTGCCTTCCATGATCTTCAGAAGCGCCTGCTGGACGCCCTCGCCCGACACGTCGCGCGTGATGGACGGGTTGTCCGACTTGCGGGAAATCTTGTCGACTTCGTCGATATAGACGATGCCGCGCTGAGCGCGCTCGACATTGTAATCCGCAGCCTGCAACAGCTTCAGGATGATGTTTTCCACGTCCTCGCCGACATAACCGGCTTCGGTCAGCGTCGTTGCATCCGCCATGGTGAAGGGCACGTCGATGATACGGGCGAGCGTCTGGGCAAGATAGGTCTTGCCGCAACCCGTCGGACCGACGAGCATGATGTTCGACTTCGCCAGCTCGACATCGCCATTCTTGGAGGCGTGCGCGAGGCGCTTGTAATGGTTGTGAACGGCCACGGACAGGATTTTCTTCGCCTGCTTCTGGCCGATGACATATTCGTCGAGGATTTTGATGATGTCCTGCGGGGTGGGCACACCCTCGCGCGACTTCACCATCGACGTCTTGTTCTCCTCGCGGATGATGTCCATGCACAATTCGACGCATTCATCGCAGATGAATACCGTCGGTCCGGCAATGAGTTTCCGGACTTCGTGCTGGCTCTTGCCGCAGAATGAACAATAGAGTGTATTCTTAGAGTCGCCGCCGTTGCTGCCGCTGACTTTGCTCATATCTCTTTCCTTCCAGCACGCCGCAGGTCCGCCAAACGGATCGCGGTCAACTTACCGCCCGCCGATACGGCCAGCCCTTGGGTGCATTGCCGTATCCGCCTCGTTTCCCGGGGTACTAGCCGTATCAGATACAGGAGCTGACACCCGGCTGCAACGAATTCCCCATCAAACCAAAGGCCACGTCATAAAAATTCAACATAGCCTTTATATATACTAATATCGCTTTCTGTTGCGGTTGAAAGCCCCGAAATTACTTTTGCGGGTTCAAACAAACGTCAAAAAGCGGCGCGCCTCAATTCGCGGCGGCGCCTTCGATTTCCTGGCGCGAGGTCAGGATCTTGTCGATCACGCCCCAGTCCTTCGCCTCGTCTGCATCCATGAAGTGGTCGCGATCGAGGGTTTTTTCAACCTCTTCGAGCGTGCGGCCAGTATGCTTCACGTAGACTTCATTGAGGCGGCGCTTCATCTTGATGATGTCGCGGGCATGGCGCTCGATATCCGATGCCTGGCCCTGGAAACCGCCGGACGGCTGGTGAACCATGATGCGGGCGTTCGGGGTGGCGAAACGCATTCCCTTTTCACCGGCAGCCAGAAGCAGCGAGCCCATGGACGCGGCCTGGCCGACGCAGAGCGTGGAAACCGCAGGGCGGATGAACTGCATCGTATCGTAGATCGCCATGCCGGCGGTCACGACGCCACCTGGCGAATTGATGTAGAGCGCGATTTCCTTCTTCGGGTTTTCAGCCTCGAGGAAAAGCAGCTGCGCGCAGACGAGCGAAGCCATCTGGTCTTCCACCGGGCCGGTGAGGAAAATGATGCGTTCCTTGAGAAGACGGGAAAATATGTCGTAGGAGCGTTCGCCGCGATTGGTCTGCTCAACGACCATCGGCACCAGAGCCATGGCGGTATCAACTGGATTTTTCATGTCCGTCCTTTGTCAAACTCTGCCCTTCGCGGAAAGCCGCTCCGGAATCACTTCTAACCTTCATACTCCCTACATAGAGTGTCCCTGCCCCGTACTTCAAGACACGAAGCCGCATATCCTTAACGGCTCAACAGCGTTTGCAGGCCTTTCGGGCCGAGGTTGACAGGGCTTTCGGACCGGGCGGCGTCAGCCGGGCCTCTTTCCCCCGCTGCCACCATTTTTTTACTATGGCAGGCGACGAAGGCAAAAATCGCCCGCCATGCACAGATATAACTTCTCACCGGCAAGAACTCGTTAGTATTTGCTGCCGATACTGGCCAGCGAATTTCCGGTTCCCGTTGGGGAATGGGCCCATCCGGGCGAAATGGCAGCTCAACAATTCCAGCGGGCATAACGCACCTCGTGCGAGAGAGCCCGCTTTTACCGCATTATGGCGCAGATAGGATTTTGCAATGCTGGATGCAAAGACGAGCACGCTACTGTGGGCGGCGGAGACGCTCACCCTTGCCGTGCTTTTGGGAACGCTGTGGCTGCACCGCCCTTCCCGCCGGCATAATCTCTATTTCGCGGCCGGTTTCCTCACAACGGGCATCGGCACGGTAATGGTGGCGCTTCGCGGGGATATTTCCAGTTTTCTGTCCATTCAGGTCGGCAATACGCTCGCACTTTCCGCCTTCGGCTTCTGGCTTGCAGGCCTGCTGTGCTTCGAACAGCGGAAAATCGGCGGCTGGGTCGCCATTCCGGCTCTGCTGTGGATCGCCGGAATGTTCCTGCCGCCCGTGCGTGAAAACATGGTGGCCCGCATCCTGCTTTATCATGCCAGTGCGGCCACCGGTTACTTCATGCTCGCCGGCGTCCTTCTGGCCAGCAAGGCGCGCGCCTCACGCAGCCGCCGGGTTCTGGCCGCGATCCTGGTCCTGCAGGCTTTTGCGGGAGCGTTCGTCGCATCCATCGTTATTCCGGCCAATGCCGCGGCCCCCAACGCCATTCCGCTGACATCGGCGCTTGCCTTTTCCGGCATGCTCGGCTTCACGGCCATTATCATGATCAGCGCCAAGATCATCATGGAAGACACAGAGATCCGTCTCCACCGGCTGGCCATGACCGATCATCTGACCGGCGTTCTCAACCGTCGCGGTCTGCTGGAGGAGTTCGAGCGTATCAAGAAAAGGTCGCCGGCCTCCAGCCGTTACGTGGCGCTGGTGCTGTTCGATATCGATCATTTCAAGAAGATCAACGACAGATACGGCCACCAGTCCGGCGATGCGGTGCTCGTTCATTTCTGTAATATCGCGCAGCGCGCAATCGGCGATCGCGGCCTTTTCGTCAGAATGGGAGGCGAGGAATTCGCGCTGGTTGCCGAAGTGGAAAGCCCTTCCAGCACGGCGACGCTTGCGGAAGCGATCCGCAGCAATCTGCGCCTTTCGAAGATCAGTTCGCGCGGTGAAGCCATCGAGGTGACCACCAGCGTCGGCATATCGGAAGCCATGATCAAGGATGCCGACCTCAACACGATGATGACGGAAGCCGACCGTGCGCTCTATGCCGCCAAGAAGGCCGGGCGCAACCGGACCGTCATCCATGTCAATTCAGCCAATGTCGTCGTGCCCGCCTCGGACCGCGACGAAAATCCGATGGACAACAATGCCGACCGCCAGGTCGCGGCGCTGAACCGGATATCCGCCATCGCCAGCCGATGACGATGTAACCACCCAGTGACAGGCATAGAGATATCCGGAAGGGATTTCCCTCCCTTCCCAAAGCGCCGCGCGCGGAATAGACCATGGGCATGACAGCGACATTTCCGTTTCTCAAAATCGATCCCGCCACCCGCCGCGTTTCCCTTGATGCCCGCGACCCGGCTTTCTACAACGATCCGAACCCGGTCTATGCGGCCCTTCACGCTGAATGTCCTACCTTCTACTGGGAAGAGCAGCGGCAGTGGTTTTTCACCGGATACGACCATGTGAGCGCGCTTTTGCGCGACCGCCGCTTCGGACGGCAGATCCTGCATGTGGCAAGCCGCGAAGAGATCGGCCTGGCGGAGCCGCTCGAACATGTGAAGCATTTCGACGCCGCCGAGCAGCATTCGCTGCTGGAACTGGAACCGCCGGAGCACACGCGCCTGCGCACGCTCATCAACCGCGCCTTCGTGTCGCGGCATGTCGACAAGATGAAGCCGGAAATCGAGGAACTCGCCAACCGTCTGATCGACGCTTTCGAAAGCAAGGGCGAAACGGAACTGCTCTCCTCCTATGCCGATGTAATTCCGGTGACGATGATCGCCCGCATGATCGGCATTCCCGAGGAGATGGGGCCGCAGCTTCTGAAATGGTCGCATGCCTATGTCGGCATGTATATGTTCAAGCGCACGCCGGAAGACGAGCTGCTGGCCGACAGGGCCGCGCATGAGTTTTCAGACTATGTGCGCAGCGTGATCGCCGAGCGGCGGGCGGAACCGAAGGACGATCTGCTGAGCCACATGATCCACACGGAACACAAGGGCCAGTACCTCACCGACGACGAGCTGGTCTCCACCACCATCGTGCTGCTGAATGCCGGGCACGAGGCGACCGTGCACCAGATCGGCAATTCCGTGCGCATCATTCTGGAAAGCGGCATCTCCCCCGAGACGCTGTTTAACGACGAGGCGACCACAGAACGGACGGTGGAAGAAACCCTGCGCATCTGCGCACCGGTTCATATTTTCCAGCGCTGGGTTCTGGAGCCGGTCGAAATCGACGGCGTCGCGTTCAAGCGCGGCGACAAGGTCAGCCTCATCCTGGCAGCCGCCAATCTCGATCCGGCAAAATTTTCCGATCCGCTGACCTTCCAGCCCGACCGCAACGAGGGCGCCAACGTCTCCTTCGGCGCCGGCATTCATTTCTGCATCGGCGCGCCGCTTGCACGGCTGGAGCTCAATCTTGCCCTGCCCCTGCTTTTCAAACGCCTGCCGGGTCTGAAGATCGCCGAGCCGCCCAGGGTCAAGGATGTCTATCATTTTCATGGTCTGGAGCGGCTCGATCTGGCATGGTGAAGTAGTTTTTTTATCATCCCCGATGCGCTATGGTATTTTCGTCCAATAGTGATGAGGCAAATGCCTTGGCAACCAAGTCGAAGAAAAAAACGGATATGACGCCACCCCCCTCGGTCGTTTTTACCGAACTGGAGGCGCATCTTGAGAGACTATCGCGTCAATTGGATGCGGTGGGTATTTCGGAGAGTAAATCGGGCTCTGTTCCACACGAAAAACGCCGACGCGTTCCGGGCCGTTTTAAGGGCGTGCTCGTGGTCGGACCTGAGTTCTTCGAACCGCTGACGGAAGACGAACTTAAAGAGTTCACGACCGAATGAAATATCTACTGGATACCCATGCACTGCTTTGGTGGCTGAATGACCATGACCGGCTTTCGCCGGATGCGCGCGAAATCATCAGCGACCCCAATAATGACCTCTATGTGAGCGCGGCTTCAGCATGGGAAATTGCCACGAAATTCGCACGAGGCCGTTTGCCCGGTGCGTCGCTCATACTTCCCGATTTTGCGGGTGTAATTGAACAGGAAGGCTTTCTCGAACTTCCCATCAACAGCGCTCATATGGTTCGAAGCGCCATGCTGCCGGGCGAACACCGCGATCCGTTCGATCGAATTCTTGCGGCTCAATCTATTTTGGAAAACATGGCATTGATATCTATCGACGAGAAAATTCCGTCGCTTGGCGTCATGACACGCTGGTAACGCGCCATCAGAGCCGGATGACATAATCCTTCCGCGTTGTCTCCACGACTTCCCACGTGCCCGTAAAGCCCGGACGCAGGATAACGCGGTCGCCCGGTCTCAGATCGCGCGGAGCACCGCCATCTTCGGTCAGGATGGAATGGCCTTCGAGAATGTTGAAATATTCCCACTCGTCATAGACCACCCGCCATTTGCCGGGCGTGGACTGCCAGATACCGGCATAGATGCCGCCGGGCGCTTCCTCGAGATTCCATGTAGTGAATTTGGGATCGCCGGAAATCAGTCTTTCCGGCGCTGGCGCACCGTATTCCAGCTCGGCGACATCATCGAAGGACAGAAAATTCGTCATGACGTCCCCTGTCCGTCAAATATGGTTGGCCATATAGCTTTGCTCAATTGTGAGCGCTTCGTCAAATAGTCTTGGGTGTGCCGGTTGGGCGCTGCCGCCGGGGAAACGAGGCGCCTACTCCATCTTCGTCCAGCCGAAAACCAGCCAAGTGTATTTCGACTTCTTGTCGGGTTCGGCGGTGTACGTCATCTGTATATCGCCGTCCTTCGCGTAAATATCGAGCCGGGGCGCGGTATCCAGCTTCAGCCACAGCGAACTCTTGTCAAAGGACCAGGTGCCGCACCAGACGCATGAACCTGAGGGATCGCCGGGTTGATGGAAATTGTAACGACCGTCCGCCGTGATCTCCAGATAATCAAACGCGGAATAAAATGTCGTCACCGTCTCCTGGAACAGTGTCGCATCCGCTTCCTGCTGGGCGGTGGGCTCAGTCTTCATGTCGCGCGGCGGGCGGCTGGTCGCGCCGGTGAGCTTCCATTTTCCGACAAAATCCTGCTGCGTCGGGAAATATTCCGCCTCGGCCTTTGCCGGCGAAACCGAAGCTACGACCGGTATATCAGCCGTACCCGCGACCCCGATTGCAAGGAGAAGGGTGACAATACGGAGCATTTTCATATGGCGTATCTTTCGCGATGGGACTGCAGGGGCCTGTTCTAGGCGGATTCGGCGCTTTGAGTAAGATGGTCGCGGATGAAGGGAAGCAGCGCACCATTCAACCTGGCACCGAAGTTCAACCTGGCACCGAGGTTTTCTCCACAGACCGGTGGAAACTGGCAGCGTACGGGCTCAGTTTCCCGCTGATTTCGCGAGCGCGATGAACAGCAGGATCACCGCAACAAACTCGATGGGAAGTCGCCAGCGGCTCAATCGGACCCATCTGGCCGCAGCATTGGAAGTAGCCGTTGCGTCACCGGCCAATCCCGTCTCAAACCGAAGCGCCATTGGGATGAAATATGCAAAGGACCAGATCCGCGCTACAAGATGCGCGGCGAGTGCGGACCATATCCAGACGCGAATTGCCGGGTGAGCCCATGTCAGCCAGACTGCGAGGAGCAAGGCCACCTCAAACAGCCCGTGAGCGGGACCCCAGAAAAGCTTTCGGTCGATCCCGCCCCGTTCCGGTTGGATCAGCATCGGCTGCGAAGGCCACACCTTATCGACAAGAAGCGTCTCGTAGATGCCCCCACCCAGCCCGACGCTCCCAAGAACACCGGCGACGACAATCGCGTAGAAAACCAGCGGCTCGAACATCTTTCACCTCTTCCAGAAAACGCCGTGACGTCTGCGAGAGCATGTTCGGCCAGCACGCATTTTCCACTTTTCGGCCCTCACAGGCGTAAGCGGCACATTTAACGCTAGCGAAATCACATCCGGCCGATTATCTTGATGACTATTATTTCTTAATTATTGAGATATTCAAATGTCAAGAGATATCCTGGATCGCCGGTTGACCGACGTACTTCGCCAGGCCAGCGCGCAATCATTGCTCATCAGCCAGTCCATCGCGGCAAAGGCTCGGATGAACACCACCGATCTGGAGTGCCTGGACATCCTTCAGATGCAGGGCCAGGCAAGCGCGGGTGAACTTGCAAGATCGACCGGCCTGACGACCGGAGCGGTGACGGCGCTACTCGACCGGCTGGAGAAGGCCGGCTTCATAAGACGTTTGCCCGACCCTGCGGATCGCCGGCGCGTGCTGGCAGCCCCTCACCCTGAAAAAATGCGGGAATTGTTTCAGATGTATGCGCCCCTTCAGGCAAAAATGGAGACGCTCTATGGGGAATATGATGAAGAGCAATTGCAGCTCATCATTGGCTTCATGGAAAAATCATGTGCCATTTCGAAGGACTTCATTGGCACTTTGCAGAAGAAATAAGCTGAATGCAGCCGAGCGAGTGGACCTCGCCGCAACACGCAAATCCGCTGCCGCCGAAAACACATTGTTCCATGGTTTTCCGGCGGCCGCTCAATCACACTTAAATATCACTGGGGGTCACGCGGGCACCAAACTCGCGTGAGCCACGACATCAGACCTTGGCGAACGATTGCTCGAGATCGGCGATGATGTCCTTGACGTCCTCGATGCCGACCGACAGGCGAACCACATCCGGCCCGGCGCCGGCGGCCGTCTGCTGTTCCGGCGTCAGCTGCGCATGGGTGGTGGAGGCCGGGTGGATGACGAGAGAGCGCGTGTCGCCGATATTGGCGAGATGGGAGAAGAGCTGCAGCCCTTCCACCAGCGCCTTGCCGGCCGCATAACCGCCCCTAACGCCGAAGGTGAAGACGGAGCCCGCCCCCTTTGGCGAATAATGCTGCTGGATAGCGTGGTTATCGCTGTCTTCCAGCCCCGCATAATGCACCCAGCCAACCTTGGGATGCGCCTTCAGCCATTTCGCGACGGCGAGCGCATTGTCGGAATGGCGCTGAACGCGCAGCGGCAGCGTCTCGATGCCGGTCAGGATGAGGAATGCGTTGAAGGGTGAGATCGCCGGGCCGAGGTCACGCAAGCCCAGCACACGGCAGGCGATGGCGAAGGCGAAATTGCCGAAGGTCTGGTGCAGCACGACGCCGGAATATTCCGGCCGGGGCTGTGACAGCGCCGGATATCGGTCCGTCGCGGACCAGTCGAAGGTTCCGCCGTCCACGATGATGCCGCCCATGGAGTTGCCGTGGCCTCCGAGGAATTTCGTCAGCGAATGCAGCACGATATCCGCGCCATGTTCCAGCGGCCGCAACAGATAGGGGCTCGCCATGGTATTGTCGACGATCAGCGGCAGGCCATGCCGGTGGGCGACATCGGCGATTGCGGCGATATCCACGAAAGTACCGCCCGGATTGGCAAGGCTTTCGATGAAGACGGCGCGCGTGCGCTCATCGATCTGCGCCTCGAAGCTGGCCGGATCGGTGGCGTCGGCCCAGCGGACCTGCCAGTCGAAGCCCTTGAAGGCATGGCCGAACTGGTTGATCGAGCCGCCATAGAGCTGGCGGGCGGCGACGAAATTGTCGCCGGATTGCAGTAGCGTATGGAAGACCAGCAATTGCGCGGCATGGCCGGACGCGACGGCAAGTGCGGCCGTGCCGCCCTCAAGTGCTGCCACGCGCTCTTCCAGAACCGCCTGGGTGGGGTTCATGATGCGCGTATAGATATTGCCGAACTCTTTCAATCCGAACAGGGCGGCGGCGTGATCGGCGTCGCGGAAAGCATAGGCCGTGGTCTGATAGATGGGTGTGGCACGCGCGCCGGTGGTCGGATCGGGTTGCGCGCCCGCATGAACGGCCAGCGTCGAAAACCCGGGATTGCTGCTCGGCATGATATTTCCTCCAATTGGAATTTCGGAGGGATCATAATGCCTTGCCGCCAAATGGTAAGTCCGATCCGTACCAACTATCGCACAATATTGAGACGCGGATACTCAATTGCAGGACAACGGTCCATTACGACTTCCATACCGTAGGCTTCCGCCTTGGCGGCGGCATTGTCATCGCGAACGGAAAGCTGGCCCCAGATTACCGATGGCCGCTCCGGCAGCAATATCGCCTCCTCGACGATTGCCGACAAATATTCCGGCGCCCGGAAAACGTCGATCATGTCCACCGGCTCGGGAATATCGGCGAGTTTGGCATAGACCTTCTGCCCCAATATCTCCTTGCCTGCCTGACCGGGATTGACCGGAAACACACGATACCCCCTGGACAGCAGGAAGCGCATCACGCCGTGGCTCGGCCTGTCCGGGTTGGGCGAAGCACCGAGCAGGGCGATGGTTTTGACATCGGTCAGAATTTTTCTGAGGTAGTCGGGCTCGTAACTATCATGCTGCATGTCAACTTATCCCTTCTGGAGCGTCGCATGGTTTGAAGAATACCAATGCAGGTGCGCCATTCGAAAGCGCCGCGAGCATAGCGTCTCCTGCATAATTCCACCGACACATTCCTGACGCTACCGGTTGCGTCCGCCCTTCCATCTAGGAAGGTTCTTCGCTCTCTTGAACCCCTGCCCGGCTGAAAATTGCAGCTACGGCAGACACCTCGCCGCGCAGTGGCACGTTTTCGCCGGCGCAAAATGATTTCACCAAACGCCGGAATGCCGGTTGTACTGACTATTTTTGTCCAGTTTTCAAAATGACGCGAATTGCCGCAAATAAGGGCTCAAACAACATTAGCGTGCAATTCATGCGCTCTTCGTCTCCTGTTTGTTTTCATTCCGTTCACAGGAAAATTAGAGGAATCTAATTTTCAGAAAGTTATTCTGTAAATCAATCTACATACAAATCTGCAACGTTACAGTCGCCAATTCGTGAAAGGTATGAAATTTCTTTTCACGCACGCCCTCGCCGGATTGATACACCTTGCGCCCGAAGCGCCATGGCGCACTGGACGCTAATATTTGACAAATTTGGTAGTATTTTTAGCGAAAATTCGTCGCGAGGCGAAACCATAAGCTGTGCGCCGGACGCTCATGCGTCCATCTGACGGATGAAATCATGAGCAGAACGCCATATCGCCCCGGCGCAAAATCATTCCCCGGCGCCATGACATGCACAAAGCATAAATTTTACGCGCGTTGCAGTATCCGCTGCGATCACAGGCCGTTTGCGGGCGGTTCCACGGGCGCAAAACGCGTGCTTGAACAATCGGGAAAGGCTTACCGCCCTCGCCGAAAATCGATTCCGGTTTTCAAGCCGATGCTGTAGGTTGCCCAAAGTAGCCCGCGAGCGAGTCTCTATTGTGACATTTGACATTCTTCTTCTGGTGCTCCTGGGGGCGATGCTGCATGCCGGATGGAATGCGCTGGTCAAGGCCGGATCCGACAAATCGCTGGATGCCTCGCTGATCGCGGCGGGCGCGGCGGCCTGTTCGCTGCCGTTTCTGCCTTTCCTGCCATTTCCAGCTCCGGTCGCCATTCCTTTCCTGATCGCTTCGGCCGTTCTGCAATTCGCCTATTTCCGGCTTGTCGCCGCCGCCTATACGATCGGCGACATCGGCCTTGTCTACCCCGTCATGCGCGGCGTGGCGCCCCTGATCGTCGCGGCGACGAGCAGCCTGTTCCTGAGCGAGATTTTAAGCCTGCTGGCCCTTGCCGGCATCGCCGTCATCTCCGGCGGCATCCTGACGCTCGCTTTCGAGGCGCGGCGCGGTGGCGGAAAGGCGATCATGGTCGCCCTGCTCAACGCCTTCGTGATCGCATCCTACACCTTCGTCGATGGTGTCGGCGCAAGGCTTTCCGGCAACGCCATCTCCTATACGCTGTGGATGTCGCTTCTGCCGCCCGTGCTGCTTTTCGGCTTCGCCTTCTACCAGCGCGGCGTGGGCCCGGTCGCGGACCATGTCCGGCGCAACTGGTGGCGCGGCCTGATCGGCGGCGGCGGCTCCATTCTCTCCTACGGGCTGGCGCTCTACGCCATGACCAAGGCGCCCGTCGCCGTCGTCGCGGCGCTTCGGGAAACCTCCATTCTCTTTGCGCTGGTGATCTCCGTGGTGATTCTGAAGGAACGCGCCAGCATCTGGCGTTATCTTGCCGGAGGCATCATTGCAGCGGGCGTTCTGGTGATGCGACTGGGGTAAAACGGGACTGTTCGATGAGGTAAAATAATACCCCATTATCAAGCCATTGTTTTTGCTATCTTATTTTTACGAACTCCAGAATCTGTCATATTGACGCTTTCGCCCGCGCACCGTATAAGCGCGCCAGATCACATTCCAAATGGAATAAGGTCATTTGCGGTTGCCTTTGACGGCAACCAAACCAAGCAACAAGAAACGCCCGTATGCTCTTATTTAAAAGAGGATGGCGGGTCCACGTTAGAAAGTGAAATCCATGTCTACTTTCGTTCAGAAGCCTGCTGAGGTGGAGAAGAAGTGGGTCATCATCGACGCCGAAGGCCTCGTTGTTGGTCGCCTCGCCACCATCGTTGCAACCCGCCTGCGCGGCAAGCACAAGGCTACCTACACCCCCCACGTTGATGATGGCGACAACGTCATCGTTATCAACGCGGAAAAGGTTGCCTTCACCGGCAACAAGTACTCCGACAAGAAGTACTACTGGCACACCGGTCACCCGGGTGGCATCAAGGAGCGTACGGCTCGCCAGATCATCGAAGGCCGCTTCCCGGAGCGCGTCGTTGAAAAGGCCATCGAGCGCATGATCCCGCGCGGCCCGCTCGGCCGTCGCCAGATGAAGAACCTGCGCGTTTACGCCGGCTCGAACCATCCGCACGAAGCACAGCAGCCCACCGTTCTCGACGTGGCCGCGCTTAACAAGAAGAACGTAAGGAGCGCCTGATAATGGCCGATCTTTCCTCTCTGAAAGACCTCGCCCCGGCATCGGAAGCTTCGGCTCCCGTGCATGTCCGCAAGGTTGACACTCTCGGCCGCTCCTACGCGACCGGCAAGCGCAAGAACGCCGTAGCCCGCGTATGGGTGAAGGCCGGTTCTGGCAAGATCATCATCAACGGCCGCGATTTCACCACGTATTTCGCACGTCCGGTTCTGCAGATGATCCTTCAGCAGCCGATCGTCGCCGCTGCCCGCACGGGTCAGTTCGACATCATCGCCACCGTTGCCGGTGGTGGTCTGTCCGGTCAGGCCGGCGCCGTTCGTCACGGTCTGTCCAAGGCCCTCACCTACTTCGAACCGGGCCTGCGCTCCGTTCTGAAGAAGGGTGGCTTCCTGACCCGCGACAGCCGCGTTGTCGAGCGTAAGAAGTACGGTAAGGCCAAGGCCCGCCGTTCGTTCCAGTTCTCGAAGCGCTAATCGCTTCCACGAACGGTTCGTTCAGAACTTCGAAAGGCGGGGCTTCGGCTCCGCCTTTTTTCATGGTTTCCTCCCTTGTTTTTTCAGCAGGAAGACAGCAACCTCGGCGCAAATCGCAATGGGGTGATCAATGCCGTCCAAAACCATCGACCATGCCTTCACCGCAACGACCCTGACATCGGCCGCCACCGACCCGACCCATGCGGGCGTCCTCTCCTTCATGCGGCGCAAATATACCAAGAACCTCAAGGGTGTATCCACGGCCATCTGGGGCATTCCCTTCGACGCGGCCACCTCCAACCGGCCGGGCGCCCGTTTCGGGCCGCAGGCGATCCGCCGCGCCTCGGCGATCTTCGACAACGATCCGCAATATCCCTTCGCGCGCGATCTCTTCGCCCATATGCCGACCATCGACTATGGTGACTGTCTGCTCGACTACGGCAATCACTGGAAAACGCCTGATACGATCGAAAAGGAAGCGCGACGGATCATTTCCAAGACCGATTACCTGCTGACGCTTGGCGGCGATCACTTCATTACCTGGCCGCTCCTAAAGGCGCATGTGGCCAAGCATGGGCCTCTGGCGCTGGTGCAGTTCGATGCGCATCAGGACACCTGGTTCGATGATGGCAAGCGCATCGACCACGGCTCCTTCGTGGCCCGCGCCGTGCGCGATGGCCTGATCGACCCCGACCGGTCCATCCAGATCGGCATCCGCACCCATGCGCCTGACGATTTCGGCATCCGCATTCTCCACGGTTACGAGGTGGAGGAAATGCGGGCGAGCGATATCGCCTCGCTGATCGTCAAGCACACGGCCGGCATGCCCACCTATCTGACCTTCGATATCGATTGCCTCGATCCCGCCTTTGCGCCGGGAACCGGAACGCCGGTGGCCGGCGGGCCGACCAGCGCTAAAATTCTCTCCGTTCTGCGCGGGCTTGGCCAACTCGATATTCGCGGCTCGGACGTGGTGGAGGTGGCACCCGCATACGACCATGCTGACATTACCGCCATTGCCGGAGCCACCGTTGCAATGTATATGCTTGGCCTGCGCGCCGAACGGCTGGCCAAGGCCGGCTGATAAAGAAACCGGCGCTTGCCAAACTGATTCCGATTACCCTCGCAACCCTTTGAAAAGTCAGGACAAGGACATGACAGCGAAGATCTTCATCGATGGCGAACACGGCACCACGGGTCTGCAGATCCGCACGCGCCTTGCCGGTCGCCGCGATATTGAGCTGCTGTCCATACCCGAAGCCGAGCGCCGCAATGCGGCGATGCGCGAGGATATGCTCAACAATGCCGACATTTCGATCCTCTGCCTGCCTGATGATGCTTCTCGGGAAGCGGTCTCGATGGTGGCCGGCAATAACAATGTCCGCATCATCGATACCTCGACCGCCTATCGCGTCCATCAGGACTGGGCCTATGGCTTTGCCGAAATGGATAAGGAACAGGGCGAGAAGGTTCGTTCCGCCCGTCTCGTCGCCAATCCGGGCTGCTACCCGACGGGCGCGATCGCCCTTCTGCGCCCGCTGCGCGCCGCAGGCCTCCTGCCCGACGGTTATCCGGTCAGCGTCAATGCGGTTTCCGGTTATACCGGCGGCGGCAAGCAGATGATCGCTCAGATGGAAGACCAGAGCCGCGATGACGCGATCAGCGCCAATAATTTCCTGTATGGCCTGACGCTCAAGCACAAGCACGTGCCGGAAATGACCATTCATGGCCAGCTCGACCGCGCACCGCTGTTTTCACCCTCCGTCGGGCGTTTCCCGCAGGGCATGATCGTGCAGGTTCCGCTTTTTGCCGCCGACCTGAAGGAAGGCGCGACCGTCGAAACGATCCATGCGGCGCTGACCGCCCACTATGCGGGACAGGACATCGTCAATGTGGTGCCGCTTGCCGAAAGCAAGGGGCTCGCGCGCATCGACGCCGAGGAACTGGCAGGCAAGGACACGATGAAACTGTTCGTCTTCGGTACACCGGGCGGCGAACACATCAACCTCGTCGCGCTGCTCGACAATCTCGGTAAGGGCGCATCCGGTGCTGCCGTGCAGAACATGGAGCTGATGCTCTCCGCATGAGAGTTATCTCATGACCACCACCCCATCTTTTCCGGCCTCGTGGAATATCGAGGCCGCGAAACAGATTGCCGATACGCCGGCCGGGGTGGTTTACGAGCTTACGCGCGGCGACGGTTCCCTCGCCATCGCCAAGGTTCTGAAACAGAAAGTGCTGGAAGACAGTCTTCGCGGCGCGGATTTCATCGCATGGCGCGCCGGCATCGGCTGCGTGGAGCTGCTCGACCGCTCCGACGATATTCTGCTGATGGAACATGCCGGTACGGAGACCCTGCGCGACGTGCTGTTTCGCGACGGCAACGACGATGCCACCACGGAAATCGCCGCCGATGTCCTGCTCAAATATCATCAGCCATCGCAGCAACCGCCGCCTTCAAGCCTGCTGACGCTGCCGCTCTATTTCGAGAGCCTGTTCCGCAAGGCCGAACAGGACCGTACCGACGGCGTGGACAGCCCCTATATCGAGGCGGCCACGCTGGCGCTGGCACTGATCGACCGGCAGCGGGATGTGAAGCCGCTGCACGGCGATCTGCATCATGAGAACATCATGCGCAGTGAACGCGGCTGGATCATCATCGATCCGGCCGGCCTGATCGGCGATGCGGCGCTCGATGTCGCCAACATGTTCTCCAATCCGCTCGACCGTTTCGACCTTACCCGCAGCGAGGCGCGCATCGCCTCCATGGCGGCGATCTTTGCGAAGGCGCTGCAACGGGACGAACGGCTATTGCTGCAATATGCCTTTGCCTATGGCTGCCTTTCTGCCGCGTGGCACGAAGAGGACGGCAATGCGGAGGAACGCGACAACGAAGTTGCCGTCGCGGCCACCATCAAAACGGTGCTCGGGCAGTTCTAAACCGCCTCAGTCCCTGACTTCGACCGCAACGGGCGCCGGATATTCGCCGATGAAACCGCGCCAGTGGGCGACGGCGAAACCGAGCACGATCAGCGCCATGCCCTGATGGGCGAGCGCGACATGAATATCCACATGCATGAGCAGTGTTGTGATGCCGAGCGCCGCCTGAATGGAGACGAGCACGAAGAACAGCACCGCGCGGCGGGCGTGTGGCGTATTGGGCAAGGCGCGGGCCATAGACACCATATGCCACAGCGTGGCGGCAAACAGCGTGTAGGCGCCGAGACGGTGGACGAATTGCACCGTCTTGGGGTTCTCGAAGAGGTTGATCCACCAGGGCTGTTGCAGGAAGAGATCGCCAGGCACCAGCGAGCCATCCATCAGCGGCCAGGTATTATAGGAAAGGCCGGCATTCAGCCCCGCCACCAATGCGCCGAGATAGATCTGGAAGAGACAGAGCACCGTCAGCAGCGCGGCAAAGCCCCTGCCCGTCTTTTCGTCGGCGGCCTCAGGCGAATGATGCGACAGCCCGCGCAAAATCCACATGCAGCCCGCAAAGATGAGGCAGGCGATGGTCAGATGCGTGGCAAGGCGATATTGCGAGACATCCGTGCGGTTGACGAGGCCGGAAGAGACCATCCACCAGCCGATGAAGCCCTGAAAGCCACCAAGCGCCAGAAGGCCGACTAGCGGCAAGCGCAGGCGCTTTTCGACGCGGCCGGTGAGCCAGAAGAAGGCGAGCGGCAAAGCGAAGATCAGGCCAATGGCGCGGGCAAGCAGGCGATGCGCCCATTCCCACCAGAAAATCGTCTTGAACTCGTCGAGCGACATGCCCTTGTTGATTTCCTGATATTGGGGAATGCGCTTGTAAAGCTGGAACTCCTCTTCCCATTCGGCAACGGAAAGCGGCGGAATGGCGCCGTGGATCGGCTTCCATTCGGTAATCGACAGGCCGGATTCGGTAAGCCGCGTGGCGCCGCCGACGAGGACCAGACAGAAGAGCGTGAAGAGCACGACGCGCAGCCAGATGCGCAGCAGGCGGCGGTCTTTCTCCTGTTTCTGCAGGGCAGCCTCCACCACCATTTCCGCAGAACCATTTGCCATCGTCATGCCGCTCGAACGCATCTTTCAGGTCTCCCTCATACAGTCATGTTGATTAGCCCCAACCCGCACCACAAAACAAGGCCTCAGGGTTTGCGGCATGCGGTCGCGGCGCTATAGTCCCGCGCAGATACTCAATGACGGAAGACTTCATGCACCCTCGCCTCAGATCGCTTATCGGCACCATCGTCATCATCTGCCTCGTCGTCGTTTACGCCGTGGTGGCGACGGCCATCGCATCGGCGGCGCTGGCGCAATCGCCCTGGTGGGTGCATCTCGCTTATTTCGTCCTGACCGGAATCCTGTGGGTTCTGCCGGCGATGCTGATCATCAAATGGATGGCCGGACCCAAAAAGCAGGGTTAAGCGCCGACCATTGCATGACACCCTGAGGTCGCAATTTTATAAACCGATTGTTTGCCGCTCAGCGATATAGTCCGACCGAAACAACCGGAGAGAGTGGATGGCGGCTGAGGGGCCGGTCTTTATCAGTGATGAGCAAGCGCCGACCGCCGTGCAAAACGAGCGGCGGGGTGCTGATCGTCTGTTGATCGATCTGGTCGATGACGCCTCCACCATCCGTGCCGACTGGGAGCGGCTGGAAAACGACCCGCTCAACTCACTGCATCAGGGTTTCGGCTGGTGCTCCATCTGGGCGCAGACGCAGGATAGCGCGCTCCTGACGCTTCGTGGCCGGCAGGGCGGCAAGACGATCTTTCTGCTGCCGCTCGAAATCGTACTGGAAGGCGGCATCCGCAAAGCGCGTTTTCCCGGCGGCCGTTTCAACAATATCAATACGGGGCTTTTCGACCCCTCCTTTGCCGAACAGGCCGGACAGGAAATCGCAGCGGCGATTGCCCGCGAAGCGCGGAAACTGCTGCATGGTCGAGCCGATATTCTGGCGTTGCAGAACATACCGCTGACGTGGCGCGACAGGACCAATCCCCTCTCGCATCTGGCTTCCGTCGAAAACCAGAATCCGGCCTTTCAGCTTCCCCTGTTCGAAAGTTTCGAGGCCACGCTTCGGCAGGTCAATGCCAAGAGGCGACGGAAGAAATTCCGCATCCAGAGTCGAAGGGCCGAGGAAATGGGCGGTTACAGCCATGTGATCGCACGGTCGCCACAGGAAAAATGCGAATTGTTGCAGGCATTTTTCCGCCAGAAAGCAGCCCGTTTCGCCTCGCAGGGCATTCCGGATGTGTTTCGGGATCAATCGGTGCGGGATTTCTTCTACGATCTAGCCAATTTTCCCGAGACGGGCACGGATAGTCTGCTGGAACTGCATGCCATTCGCCTGCATGGCGAAAGCGAGGGCGTCATCGCCGCGATAGCCGGCCTTTCGCGCAAGCAGGATCACATCATCTGCCAGTTCGGTTCGATCGATGAATCCGTTTCGGAACTCAGCCCCGGTGAATTGCTGTTCTGGCTGATGATCGAAAGGGCATGTCGCGAAAAGGCGGCGATCTTCGATTTCGGCGTCGGCGACCAGCTCTATAAACGCAGTTGGTGCCCGCTTTTCACCGTGCAGCACGATATATTCCTGCCGGTGACGTTGAAGGGTCGTGTTGCGGCCTCGGCCTATGTCGCCATCGCCCGGACGAAAAGCCTGATCAAATCCAATCCGGCGCTTTATGCGCTGATTCAGCGTTTTCGCGCCGGACGCTCGAAGATGGACACCGCCACCGACTGAGCAGGGTTTTGCCTCGCCTCAGGCCGCGCTCAGATGGTCCGGCTTGCGCATGCCGGTCATCGGCAATGCCTGTTCATAGCCCTCAGCAACCAGTTCACCGAGCGTCTTTTCCAACAATTCGCTATCCTTGCCGGGAACCGAGACAATGATTTCCGCCGCCAGGTTGCGCAGCATTTTCCCGAGGCTCGAAATCTGCACCGCGCCGCATTCGACGAGGACGGTATCATAAGCGTCGGAGAGCGCGCCGAGGATCATCGTCAGACGGTCTATCGCGCGCATGGCCTCGCGCGGCTGCGCATTGCCGCGCGGCACGATATGGGCGTCGGACAGGCGGTCGCCGTGAATGGTTTCACCGAAGGCGGCCGCGCCCGCCAGAAGATCCATGACACCGGGAAGCCCGGCTTCCGGCGCCATCAACCGCGTCGGACAGGCTGACGCCGTCATGTCGACGAGAACGACCGAACGGCCCATTTCGGACAAAGCGCGCGCCAGCATGACGGACGTGGTCGAGCCGCTATCACCAGCCGGAGACACGATTGCGGCGACCGGTTTGGCAAGGCGGGTGGCCAGGAAACCTGCGACCGCGTCGATGGAGAAATCGTCATCGGTGTCGACTTCCTCCTCCATTGCCTCCTCTTTCGCAGCCGCGACATCCTCCACCGGCAAGGCCGGCATGGCAGCAGCAGCGGCGACGGCCGGTAGATGCCGTTCTTCCTCTTCGGCAACGGGCTGGTATGCCGCAACCGGCATGGCCCGCGCAGCAGGCTGCATGGTTTCATGGCGCGCGGCTACAGGCTGTTCCGGCGCATCCGTGGTCTTGTCCGGATCGGCTGGAGCACGCGAAGGAGAAGGCGGATCGGAGAGCGGCGGAACCTGATTCCTGCCCATCGGCTTCAAAGCCCGGCCGGTGAAAAGCTCCACCAGCATGACGACGATGCAGGACAGCAGAAACGCCGCCAGCGTCACGACGATGGTGATGGCGCCCGTCTTCGGGAAATAGGGTTCGCGCGGCTCCACCGCCGTCGAGATGACGCGTGCATCGGCTGGCGTGGAATCCACCGAGCCGGCGCGCGACGTCGCTTCGCGATAGCGGGCAAGATAGGTTTCCAGAAGCTGCCTTTGCGCTGAGGCTTCCCGCTCCAGATCGTTGAGGCCGACCTGCTGTTCGCCCGCACGCACGCTTTCCGATTTCAGCATGTTCAGCTGCTGGACCAGCTGCCGTTCCCGCAGGCGCGAAACATTGGCCTCGTTTTCGAGACTTGCCAGCACCTTGCGGGTCTCTTCCTGAATCTGCCGCTGGATACCGTCGAGCTGGTTGCGCAGCGCGCGGATGCGTGGATGGCCTTCCAGCAGCGAGGACGAGAGATCGGAAATCTGGCTGCGGATCGTCGTTTCGTTTTCCTTCAGCCTCTGGATCGTCGGGGAACCGACGACATCGGGAAAAGTATCGAGCGGACGCCCGCTTGCAAGCGCGCTGCGCACGCCTTCCGCCCTCGCCTCCGCATTGGCGCGCTCTCCGCGGATACGGCCGAGTTCGGTGGAGATATCGCTGAGCTGGCGGGTGGCGAGCGTTTCGCCCTGCCCCGCCGAGAGAAGATCGGAGGAGGCGCGGTAATCCGCGACCTTTCTGTCGGCCTCGCGCACCTTCTCGCGCAGATTGGCGATTTCCGGCTCCAGCCAGCGCGCCGCTTCCGTGCTTGTATCCAGCTTCGCGCCGCTTTGCAGTGCGATATAGGCCTTCATCATCTCATTGGGGATGGCGGCGGCAAGCTTGGGGTCCTGCGAGGAAAATTCGACCGTGATGACGCGCGAGCTTTCGACCTGATAGACCTGCAGCTTTTCCCGGAAGGCCTTCAGCACCCGCTCTTCGGGCAGCACCTGAAGCGGGTCCTTCTTGACACCGACGGCGACCAGGAGCTGCGAGATGAGCGAAGGGTGGGCCTCCGGATCGAACTCATCCAGCTCGTAAAGCTTCATGTCTTTGGCGACCTGCTTGATGAGGTCGACCGATTGCAGGATCTGCACCTGGCTGGAAACGGTCAATTCATCGAGAACGGGTTCGGCCGGCGCATTGGACTGCTGCGAGGCGCCGAAGGAGGCCGCACGGGATTCGATCAGCACGCGCGCCTCGCCCTTGTAGGCGGGCGACATCATGCTTGAGATCACGAAGGCGGCGCCCCCGGCCAGAAGCGTGATCGCCGCAATCCGGCCCTTGCGCTGCCATATGGCCGCGACAAGCTGCGCAAGATCGATATCCACATCCCTGTCGTCAATGCGATCGCCGTTCATGCGGGCTCCGTAACCGAGACAAACCTCGGGCGCTCAAATATAGATGGTCAATTTTCGCGAAGTTTAAGTCTTGCCGGTAACACAACAGTTAATCCCGGCGAATCCGACGAAATAAAGCCGATATTACCACCGCTCGCGCCGGTCGTTTACCGCACATTAACCCTAACAGAACGATAAGAATGATCAAAGTTCGACTCGGAGCCAGATGAGATGCCGCTCGCCGGATCACGACATGTCACCGCACTGACGCTCGCCGTTCTGACGGCCCTTTCCGGCTGCGCGGCATATCAACCCGCTCCGAGGTCCTTCAACGAGGCCGCCCTGCAGCCCTATCATGTCGATAGCGGCGACAGGCTGCGCATCAACGTGTTCGAGCAGACCGGGCTGACCAATACCTATACGGTCGATCAGGCCGGTTATGTCGCCTTCCCGCTCGTCGGCCAGGTTCCGGCACGCGGCAAGACCCTGCCGCAGCTCGAAGCCGCCATCGCCGCCAAACTGCGCCAGGGTTATCTTCGCGATCCGGACGTGACGATCGAGATCGACCGTTATCGCCCGGTCTTCATCATGGGCGAAGTCGGCCGTCCCGGCCAATATTCCTATGTGCCGGGCATGACCGTGCAAAACGCCATCGCTATTGCCGGCGGCTTCACCCCGCGCGCCAATCAGGCCGATGTCGACATTACCCGCAAGATCAATGCCGAGGTGATGACCGGCCGGATCGGTATCACCGCGCCCATTCTGGCCGGCGATACCGTCTATGTGCGTGAACGCTTCTTCTGAAAACGGAGTGGCGAACGTGTCGGATGACGGCCCTCCCCTGCGCATCATTCACTGCTTCCGCTCCCCGGTGGGCGGTGTTTTCCGCCATGTGCGCGACCTCATTGAGGAACATGTCAAGCAGGGCCACAAGGTCGGCATCGTCTGCGACAGCTCCACCGGCGGCGCGCATGAAGAGCGGCTTTTCGCGCAGATCACCCCGATGCTGGAGCTTGGCCTCACCCGCCTGCCCATCCGGCGGTCCATCAGCCCCGGCGACCTCATGGCGCTGTGGAAATCCTACAAACACATCAAAAGTTTGCGGCCGGACATTCTGCACGGACACAGCGCCAAGGGTGGCGCTCTTGCCCGGCTGATCGGCTCACTCCTGCGGGCGAACAGGTATCGCGTAGCCCGCCTCTATTCACCGCATGGCGGCAGCCTGCATTACGCCAGAAGCAGCCTCAAAGGGCAGCTTTTCCTGCGGCTGGAGCGGTTTCAGGAGCATTTCACCGATGCGCTTTGTTTCGTCTGCAATTTCGAGCAGGCGACTTATGAAGCCAAGGTCGGCAAACCGCGCACCCGAACCGCGATGATCTATAACGGCGTGCAGGAAAGCGAGTTCGAAACCGTACCCGCCCGCGAAGATGCGGCCCGTTTTCTCTATATCGGCATGTTGCGCGACCTCAAGGGACCGGATGTCTTCATCAGGGCATTTGCAAAAATGGAACGCAGCATCGGCCAACCGATGACCGGCGTGATCGTCGGCGACGGACCGGACAGGGACAAATATGCGGCGATGATCGACAAGGCCGGGCTTTCCCGACGGATTTCCATGCATGCGGCCATGCCCGCCAGGCAGGCGTTCGAACTGGCAACGACAGTGGTGGTGCCGTCGCGCGCCGAAGCCATGCCCTATATCGTGCTCGAAGCGCTTGCGGCGGGAAAAACGGTCATTGCCTCGCATGTCGGCGGCATTCCCGAAGTCCTTGGAGAAGACAGCGAGGCGCTCGTAGCGGCTGGCGACGCCGATGCGCTGGCACGGATCATGGTCAAGGATGCCGAGGATGCCGGCTGGGCGCAGCGGATCATGCCTCGCCCGGACAGCTTCAAGGCGAAATTTTCAACCCCGGTCATGGCGGATGAGATGATGAAACTCTATCGCGACCTGTTATCGACCCAATAGCCATTTCAAAAACACGATTTTTAATTGTATATTCCGACCGTCCTGTAGAAACTCATCATAAACGTTTCTTAGCATGTTTCGGCTAGTTTCCTGCTCGTAGAGCGCGCGTGTCCGTTCGGATGCACGAAGGGCGCTCTACCACTTTGAGGTTGCGCATCGTTCCGGTCGAAAATCCAATGCGATTTTAAGGCCGATGCGCTGGAGGGTGCGGACCAAGGCAATGACCAAGACTGACAAGGACAGGCTGCAATTCGATCTGGCGTCATTGCGCAAGAAACTCTCCGACCATGAACCCGGCGGGGCTTCGGCATCCGAAACCGTCGTTCTCAATCCGCTCGCACGGCAGATCGCCAACCAGCTTCGCGCCGGCAACCATTCGCCCAACATGGTGATCGGGCAATTGCGGCTTCTCGAATTCACGATGCTCGTCGTCATCGCCGCCATCGTCAACGGCATTGCAGCCGATCGCGGTCTCGAAACCTTTCTGTCGGTTTTCGGCGGCGGCGTATTGGGGGCGGCGCTCTGCGTTTTTCTGTTACAGGCCGGTGACTGCTATCAGCTTCCGACACTGCGCACGCCGCTGAAGATGTTCGCGCGCATTCAGGGTGCCGTCTGTCTCTCCTTCGTGGGAATTGCCTGTTTCCTTCTCCTCTTCTTTCCCGATGCGCTGCATTCCTGGCAGGCCTTCGGCATCTGGTATGCAACGGGTGCGGTGGCGATCTTCGCCGGGCGGCTGATCCTCGGCTTCGCCATTCGCCACTGGGGCCGCAACGGCGTCATGGAACGCCGTGCCGTCATCGTCGGCGGCGGCGATACCGCCAAGGACCTTATCCGTTCGCTGGAGCAGCAGTCCGATAACGATATCCGCATCTGCGGTATCTTCGATGACCGGAAAAGCGCCCGTTCTCCCGAGGTTGTCGCCGGCTATCCCAAGCTCGGCACCTTCGCGGAGCTGGTGGAATTTGCCCGGCTGACGAAGCTGGACATGCTGATCATCGCCCTGCCGCTCAGCGCAGAGGCGCGCATTCTCCAGCTTCTGCGCAAGCTGTGGGTGCTGCCGGTCGATATCCGCATTGCGGCGCATGCCAATAAATTGCGTTTCCGCCCCCGCGCCTATTCCCATGTCGGCAAGGTGCCGATGCTCGATGTGTTCGACAAGCCGATCCGCGACTGGGATTCGGTGGCGAAACGGGTGTTCGACATCACCTTCAGCCTCATCGGTATCGCCCTTTTATGGCCGGTGATGATGGGCGCGGGAATTGCCGTGAAAACAACCTCGAAAGGCCCGGTCCTTTTCAAGCAGAAGCGCCACGGCTTCAACAATGAGACGATCAACGTCTGGAAGTTCCGGTCCATGTATACGGAACTCAGCGATCCGACCGCGAAAAAGGCCGTGACGAAGAACGACCCGCGCGTCACGCCCGTCGGCCGCTTCCTGCGCAAATCCTCGATGGACGAGCTGCCGCAGCTTTTCAACGTTCTTTACGGCGATCTTTCGCTCGTCGGGCCGCGCCCGCATGCCGTTCATGCCCAGACGGGCGACCTGAAATATACCGAGGTGGTGGAGCACTATTTCGCGCGCCACAAGGTCAAGCCCGGTGTTACCGGCTGGGCGCAGATCAACGGCTGGCGCGGCGAGATCGACCATGGCGACAAGATCAAGTTCCGCACCGAATACGATCTCTATTACATCGAGAACTGGTCGCTGTTCCTCGATCTGAAGATCCTGTTCCTCACGCCGATACGGCTGCTGAAATCGGAAAACGCCTATTGACCCACACCGGCTACCAGCACGCACCGGATTTCGACGCGCCGCTGGCCGCCATGCGGCTCGTCGGTTCGTTCTTCATCGCATTCGGCGTGTTCCTTTCCGGTTTCGTCATTTCCGAGCCGGCGCCCTATGAGCTGATGATGGTGGGACAGGTGGCCCTGTGGTTCCTGCTCGGCCTTCGCCTTTCGCGCACCGTCGTCCTGCTTCTGTGCCTGCTACTTGCCTTCAATGTCGGCGGTTATCTTTCGCTCACCACCATGGCCGATCTGGACGAGGGGCCGCTTTATCTCGCCGTCTCGACCTTTCTGGCGCTGACCTCGGTTTTTTATGCGGCGATCATAGAGGACAAATACCAGCGGCTGCTTTTGATTTTCCGGGCCTGGCTTGCGGCGGCGCTCATCACAGCCCTGCTCGGTATCATCGGATATTTCCACGCCATTCCGGGTTTCGAGGTCTTCACCCTTTACGACCGCGCCAAGGGCGCCTTTCAGGACCCGAACGTTTTCGGTCCCTTTCTGGTGACCCCCTCGCTTTACCTCATTTACGGCCTTCTCACCGGCAAGGCAATGCATGCGCCCTGGCGGATCGCCGGGCTGCTCATCCTGTCGCTTGCTGTGTTCCTGTCGTTCTCGCGCGCGGCCTGGGGCCTGTTTCTGTTCGCCACCATCCTCCTCGTCTTCGTGATGCTGCTGAAGGAGCGCACGGCCGCGTTTCGCCTGAAGATCCTCGTGCTGTTTCTCATCGCCGCCGGGCTGATGGTCGCGGCGGTCATCATCGCGTTGCAGTTCAAGCAGGTGGCGGATCTGTTCTCCAGCCGCGCTTCGGCGGTACAATCTTATGACGGCGGCCATCTCGGGCGTTTTGCCCGCCACTATCTCGGTTTTCTGCTCGCCATGGAACACCCGCTCGGCATTGGCCCCATGGTGTTCGACAATATCTTTCCCGCCGCCGAACATAATATCTGGCTGAAGAGCCTGACGACGCATGGCTGGTTCGGTTTCGTGATCTATCTGGTGTTGATCTGCTGGACCATCGCCGCGGGTTTCAGGCATCTGCTGCGGCCACGGCCCTGGCAGCCGTTCCTCATCATTTCCTGGGTAACTTTCGTCGGGCATGTGATGATCGGCGCCGTCATCGATACCGACCACTGGCGACACTTCTTCCTGCTGCTCGGCATATTGTGGGGATGCATGGCGCTTGAAAAACGCGAAAGCCTGCGCCGCCGCACGCGTGCCGCCTAAAACACTTGCCCTTACGGAACCTTGCGCCATTTCATGCGTTTAGCCCCGGATTCTGATTGTCAAACGGGGAGACATCTTAATGACGCAGACCAATAATCTCTATCTCATCATCGGCGCGCTCATCGTGGTCATCGCAGGCCTCGGCATCTATGTCTGGCACGAGGAAAGCAAGCCGAAGGGGATCGAGATGAATATCGGCCCGAACGGCGTCTCCGTTCAGGAGAACTGATCCGCAAGCGTCGCGCAAAGTCCGGCCATTAAGACCGGGTGCATCCCAAGCCGAATACGGCCGGGATTCGCCCGGTCTTCTTATGAGAGGAGACGAAAGGCGGGATCGATGCCCGCGGAGCCGGTTCGGTACGAATGATGCGTATCGCCCGATCAAGGAAACAGCTAGCGCAATGGTCTCCTCCATCGACCTGTCCACACGCCTCACCGCCACCAGACTGGCCCTCAAGGCCATCAAGGAGCAGGAAGACAGTTCCGCCGCCACATCCTCCTCCTCGACGCGGACATCTCTCCTCGATTCCTACGGGCTAGACACCTCCTCCTCGTCGTCTTCCACCAACACGCGGCTCACGCAGCTTCTGGCGCAATATGCCCAGACCTCGAACGAGGATACGCAGACCGACGACACGGACACCCAGCTTTCTTCCGGCGATATTACCAGGGCCGATTTCATGAAGGAGCTGAAGGAGACGCTGGAAGAACTGGCCGCGGATCCGGACAAGGCTTCGCAGGCCAAGGCCATGCTCGAGGCTTTGACGGCCGGCACGCTGACCGTCTCCGATCCCGCCGAGGGTGCGCAAATCAAGGCCTGGGATGTGGCCTCCGATACAGAAACCACCTCCAGACCGGCCTCGGACATCGCCATGACGGGATGGAGCGACTTTCTGAAAGACCATCTCAAGCGCGACGGCTCGGCCTATGCGAGAAGCGAGACCGGCGCCTATGTCGATACCGTTTCCGGCGACAACGCGTTTTTCGGCAGTGTCGGCAGCCGCTATTATTATCTCACCTGGCCGCAGGCGAAAAACGGCACTTTGACCGTATAAGCCGAATTCCCCGATGCCTGAACGGATGGCTGCGACATGGAACCTGCCGCAGCCTCGCTTTCATCGTCTGCTCAGACGGCAGGCGCTGCAGCCGGTTCGGCTCCGCCGGAAAGCGCCTTCTGCAACTGCGCTTCCTGCGCCGGCGACAGCGACGTCTTGATGACCCGCCCGCGCAGGCCTTCGAATTCCGCCAGCACCTTTTCCGGCTGTACCTTGCGGATCAGCACGAACAGCGCAGAAGAACCGTTGGGAATGGTTTCGCCGAGTGATTTGATGAAATCGTCATCGATACCGAAATCCGTCAGCGAACCCGCAAGAGCGCCCGTACCGGCACCGATGGCGCCGCCGATGGCAAATCCCGCCAGTGGATTGAGGAACAGCAGGCCGACGAGGCCGCCCCAGAGACCGCCGGACAGGAAACCGGAGCTTGCGCCGATCGCCGTCAGATTGACGCTCTGTTTCAGATGCACCTTGCCATCTTCATCGCGAACGACAACCACGGCATCTTCCAGATCGACCAGATATTCCTTTTTCAGGCCTGCAAGCTTCAGAAGCACCCTGTCGGCCACTTCCGTTCCGTCAAAACCAACAACGACGAGTTCGGACATAGTTCGTCTCCCTGAGTTTCAATTCCGCTGCGATTGAACGCCGAAGCGGGCGGCTTGTTCCGGCAATGATGGAAAGAGGATGTGTCATGCGTTTGACGGCCGCCCATCCGGGCTGCTTAGTCCCCTTCTGCACCATCCACACCCTTTGCTCCTTTTTTTATGAAAAGACCATTTTCCGCTTGCGCCCTAACAGGCTTATATATAAACGGCTTTCAGGTTCGGAGCGTAGCGCAGCCCGGTAGCGCACTTGACTGGGGGTCAAGGGGTCGTGGGTTCGAATCCCGCCGCTCCGACCATTAAAATCAGATAGATAGCCAGTTCCCCCAGAGCTGGCTATATTTGTTTCAGCTATCTGGTAACCCGCGCCATGCGCGAATTTAAAAGCCCGGATTGGGCTATACGTTTGTCCAGGCCTGAGAATGAGGTGTGCCGAGATGGCCAAAAAAACGAAAATAGAACACTCAGAATTCTCGGGCGAGTTTGAAGACGACGGTATCACGGTTCTGGTTGATATCTACCGGCCCGCTGGCACACAGCAGGATTGGACGCTCGAGGTCATCAGCGAGCATGACGATGTCACCACCTGGGACGAACCCTTCGCGACCGACAAAGACGCCTGGGAAGAATTCCTGGCCACGTGTGAGAAAGACGGGATTCGCAGCTTTCTGGATGGCGAAGATCCGTCGGTCCACTAACGTTCAATTCCGCAGTGCCGGACTGTAAAGGGCGACGCCCATTGCGTTGTTGACTCTCTGCTAAAATTAGAACATTTAGTGAACAAAAGAGAGGTCATCCACTATGTCCGACGCTGAAAAAATCACCCCCATACGGCCCGACGACATAGCCGGATATATCATCCAGTGTCATGACGGCGATGCGAAGGCGGCTGTCGAAGCCCTTCTCGGCGAAATCGAGCATCTGCAGGAACAGCTTTCCCTGGCGGTCGCCATTATGGGAAAGGGATATACGCGCGGATGGACGCCGCTGGACGGGATTGGGCGCTGATAAGCCCTGTCATTGCACCGGACCGGAGAAGCCGATAACTTCCCGCAGATAGCGAACCTTCACTGCCAATCGTCGCGAGGTGTTGAATGGATATCGATGAAGAAAAAATCGATGACACGGTGCTTGCACTGCTATGGCTGACCCTTCACAACGACTACTACGCTTGGAAGGGGCATGACTGGGATGTGCTGGAGCGTTTGCACCAGAAGGGCATGATCGATAACCCTGTCAATAAATCGAAGTCGCTGGGGCTGACGCATGAAGGGCGTCAGCGTTCGGAAGCGTTGTTTCGGCAACTCTTTACGCGACAGTGATCGGGTTAAGCCGCCGTCACGCAGTATCGCCTGACAGATTGGAATGGCCGCAACTTTTCTGAGGCGATGCCGAGTTCACCCGGCATCGTGGTACGTGATTTACCCGATCATGAATCGCATACTATTGAGAGTTGGGACTGGCACAGCAATCAGCCCTTGTCCGCCAGCTGACCGATTTCGCGGTCGATCAGGTAAAGCGCATTGGGGCCGTCGCCGATCAACTCGATCTTGCCGAGTATGGTGCGGCAAAGGCTGTCTTCCTCATGCTGCTCATCCACGAACCATTGCAGGAATGAGGTGGTGGCGTGGTCTTTTTCCGCGCGGGCAAGATCGACTGCCGCGTTGATGGCGGCGGTGACGCGGGATTCGTGCTCCGTCACGATGGTGAACAGGCCCTTGATGTCGTTTGCCGTGACCTGCGGCGCCGGCAATTCGGAAAAGGTGACGCGTGCGCCGAGATCGTTCAGAAAGCCGAAGATGCGGTGCATGTGCTCCAGCTCTTCCGCTGCGTGGCCGAGCAGGAATTTATAGCAACCGTCGAGATTGCGTTCCGCCGCCCATGCGGCCGCCTGAAGATAGGCGTGGTGGGCGCGCAGCTCGCCATTGAGGAGATCGTTCAACGTCGTTTCGATCACTTTGTTTGCCATGGTTTCATCCTTGGTTTCGGGTTGAAGAAGCGGGTTTGCGGTGCAGATTGGTGCGGCGTGAAAGGCGGGGCGTTATTGTGCGGGCGTCACCTGCCCCAGCGCCGCCTCCAGCCTTTCGCTCTTCATGACGAGCTTGGGCCGCAGCTTCTCGGCCTTTTGTCTGACGGCTTCGAGATTGACGGGCTTGCCGACCTGAATGATGCCGATCATCGCCATCATCAGATGCGGCGGGCAATAATAGAGATAGACACCCTCCTTCTCGACAGTGACGGTGAAGGCCTCATCGAGCTTGCTTTTCCAGGGGCTAACGCCTTCCGGAACCGCATAGGACTGCACATAGTGGCTGGAATTTTGCGGCACGAAGGTAATGGTGTCGCCCGGCTCCGCCTTCACATAGGAAGGCTCGAACACCATGCCGCCATCCTTGCCGTAATTAAGCATCAGGATCTTGTGTTCTGCGGAAAGGGATGGCGTGGCGGGAAGGATTACAGCAAAAGCGGTGGCGAACGTCATCAAAAATCGTTTCATGCAATTATTCCTTCAAGGGTTTTGAAATGTTCGAGCGGCGGGTCGCCCGCCGGCTGGATGACGGGATTGCCGCGCCGGTCGCGCAACACCTCCACGGCAACGCCATAGGTGTCGGAAATGAGCTTCGGCGTGACGATATCGCCCGGTGCGCCGGTCGCCTTCAACGCGCCATCCGAAATCACCAGCAGGTTGTCGGCATATTGGCAGGCGAGGTTGAGATCATGCAGCACAACAAGCGTCACCCGGCCATTGGTGCGGGTTTCCTGCCGCACCAGATCGAGAAGCGCCACCTGATGCTTGAGGTCCAGCGCGCTGACCGGCTCATCGAGCAGCATCGCCTGCGGCTCACGCATCAGAACCTGCGCGAAAAGCGCCATCTGCCGTTGCCCGCCGCTGAGCGAGGCGATCTCCCTGCCCGCCAGATGGGCTATTCCGGCCTGATGCAGGCGTGTCATGGCCAGATCGAGCGTTTCGTCGTCAATATGAAGCGAAAGCCGGCAGAAGCGGCCGAGCGCCACCACCTCCAGCACGCTGAGCGCTATATCGGCGGCCGTATCCTGCGGCATATAGGCGAAACGATCCCGCCAGTCCATGCTGTGCCGCCCTGCCCTTTCCCCGGCCCGAAGGCGACGCTCGCCGAGGCTGATCGCGCCGGCGGCGAGCGGCAGGTCACCGAAGATCGCTCTGAGAAGCGTCGTCTTGCCTGTGCCGTTGGGGCCGATGACGGCATGGATGCGCCCGGGCTCCAGACGTGCCGAGAGGTCTCTCACAATAGCCTGCCCACCACGTTCGACGGAAATATTATCCAGAACCATCATCGGCCACGCCTCTTCGGAGCGAAAATCAGCCACAGGAGAAACGGCACGCCGACAATGGCGGTGACGATGCCGACCGGGAACAGAGCGCCGGGAATGATCGATTTGGAGAGGATCGAGGCTGCCGAAAGCATCAGCGCGCCGCTCAGCACCGACATCGGCAAAAAGAAGCGCTGATCCTCGCCCACCGTCATACGGGCGATATGCGGTGCGACCAGCCCGATGAAACCGATGACCCCGACAAAACTCGTGGCCGTCGCTGTCATGATGGCGACGATGATGAGAACCTTCATGCGCAGCCGGCGGACATTGATGCCGAGGCTGGCTGCCCGCATTTCTCCCATCCTCAGCGCCGTCAGTTTCCAGCAATCCGCCATCAGCAGGGCGCAGCAGAAGGCGGTGACCGCGGCCGTCAAACCAAGTGTTGGCCAGGTCGCCTTGGTCAGGCTGCCGAACAACCAGAAAAGAATCTGCTGCGACAGTTCCGGCGAGGACAGGAACTGGATGAGCGACAGCAGCGACTGAAACAGGAAAAGAAGCGCGATGCCGCCGAGAATGATGGTTTCGGCCGTCATCTGCCGCATGGAGGCCAGCATGAAAAGGAAAAGCGCAGCGAGCATGGAAAAGACGAAAGCGCCGAGTGGAACGGCAATCATGGCATCCAGCCCGAGACCGCCGAGCGCAAGCACCAGCGCGGCGCCAAAGCCCGCCGCAGCCGCCATGCCGAGCGTATAGGGGCTTGCCATGGGATTATTAAGCAAGGTCTGCATCTGCGCGCCGCCGGCGCCGAGCGCCGCTCCGACGGCGAGCGCCATCAGCGCCATGGGCAGGCGAAGGCCGCGCACGATGGAATCGGTCATCGCCGCCCGTTCGCCAAGGCCAGTCAGCGACTTCACCACTTCGGCGGGCGACAGCAGCGAGGGACCGGTGGCGATATCGAGAACGAGGCTTACCGCCATCAGCACGAAAAAGACCAAGACGACGCGCCAGCGACGACGTTCACGCAGCCGGTGCGCACCGATGGCTTCGGCATTGCGGGCGGCAATTGTCATGGAAAACCTGTTTGAAAAAGACGCTGAAAAGCGGACGCCGTGCAGTGGCGTCCGCAGAATTTAACCTTCAGCGGCAAGCAAATGTGCTTTTCCGCCGCCGGCCACAGAACCATCAATCCTTGACGGCGATGGCAAAGGTGCCTTCAGGCGTGACCGGCAGGTACTTCCTGTAATAGCCGAGATAGTTCGCGATCGGATCGACATCCTTGAACTGCTCGGGATAAAGCTGCTTGGCGATATATTGCACCATGGCGAAATCGGAGAGCGTGCGCGACGCGCCCTGATAGACACCGAACAGCTGCCCGTTCTTGATGGCCGGCAATTCACTCCAGCCCTGACGTGTTTCAAAGGCCTTGAGCTTTTCGCGGGCATCCGCGGCCTTCACCGCCTGCCCCATCGGCAGCGCCGCGGGGTTCTTGTTGTTTTCACGGCCGGAAATGAAGATGGCGTCGGGCTTCGAAGCCAGAACCTGCTCGGGATTGATCGGTCCCCACCACTCGACGAAAGGTGCTGCGATATTGTCGCCGCCAGCGGCGGTGGACATGGCGCCCCACATGTTCTTGCCATAGGTGAAGGAATATTCGGCCGGTCCCTTATTGCCGAATTCGACATAGACCTTCGGTTTCGGCTGACCGGATTTCGCTACCCGTTCGCCGACGTCCTTCAGCGAACCGGCGTAGAATTCCGCAATTTCCTTGCCGCGCTGCTGCTGGCCGGTGAGTTCGCCAAAAAGCCGGGTGGAGGCGACGTGGCGCTCGACTGTCTGGGCGTTATAGTCGACGACAACGACGGGAATGCCCTCTTCTTCCAGACGGTCGGCATCGAGACCGAGCGCCTTGTATTGCCAATCCGCCAGGATCACCAGATCGGGATTGAGGCTCAGAACTTTTTCGACCGAGAAGGTCTGGGCTTCGACTTCGCCGACATCGGCAATATCCGCAAGCGAGGCGCGGTGAGCGAGATGCATTTTCCAGTTGGCGGGAACCCAGCCTTCCCACGCTTCGCGGGAAATGCCGACGACGGAATCATAGGCCTTTTCGCCACCCACCGCCATGTAGTCCTCGAAATAGAAACCGAGAACGACGCGTTTTGCAGGAAGATCAACCTTCACCTCGCGTCCGATGACGTCGGTGATGGTCTTCTCTGCGGCGGTAGCGGAAGGTGCGATAAAGAAAACGGATAAGAACGATGCGGCAAGGCCGCCGATAAATGTTTTGCGGGTCATGATGCGATCCAGAAGTTGAAACAATGCCGCTGTATAAAAGGTGACACTGCGAGTCAACTTAAATTACAAAATCACATAAGTTGCTAATATAAAAATGAAAATTGTCATTTCCGGTAAAATTCACACCGGGAAATATCCCGCTGGACGGCGGCGATAGATGATGCGCCGCCGCGCCCTCAACCGGCCAAGATCTCTGGGTTGCGCCCGTCCCGATAACCTCCGTCATCGAGACAGGACGCAAGATCCCATTCAGCTTATGAAAGTGCTGTCCTGCGGGAAATGCGCTCGAGCCGACTTCAGAACTCGTTGGAGGCGATGGCGAAATCGTCGACGACGGGCATCTTTTCCGCGTTCTCCCAGGTTCGGTCCATGGCGTAGGTTTCCGAGAGATAGGGAATGCCGATATGGCCGAAGCGGAAGGAAAGCTGGCTTTCCGCCTGTTCCTCATCAAGCTTTGCCACGCGGCTGAGATAGAGCGCGGTGGCGAGGCCTGTCCTGTCCGCACCGGCCTTGCAATGAATGAGAATGGGCTTCGGCGCATCGCGCATGATGGCGACCAGCTCGTTGACCCTGTTCATGTCGAGCTCCTGACTTGCCGACATGCCGAAATCGATGTGATTAAGTCCCAGCTCGCGGGCGGTTTCGACCTCATCGCGATACCAAGCCTTGGATTCGTTCGCGCCGCGCAGATTGATGACCGTCCTGATACCGTGGTCTTTGGTATAGCGGACGAGCTGCTCATTGCTCGGCTGGTTGGAGCGATAAAGCTGCCCCGCGACAACCTCGTGAAAATTGCCCAGGAGCTGAATGGCGTAGAGATAACCGCCTGCGGCAAGCACAGCAATACCCATGCCCCAAAAGGAGCACTTCCAGAATCTTCGCATAATAAAACGGTTCCCTCATTCGACGAGAGAACCGATACAGGCGGATTCTGACAGTAAGCTGAAAGTTATGCGACAGTATTGTAAGAGTAGAAAATTTGCGCTTGATCAACGCACGAAAACGTAAACCGCATAGACCGCGATGAGCGCGGCGGCGGCGGCCGCGGTGATGGCGCCGAGGCGTTTTTCGATGAAATGACGCACCGATTCCCCGTATTTCTGCAGCAATCCGGCAAGGATGAAAAAGCGTGCGCCGCGCGTGACGACCGCCGAAAGAATGAACAGGCCAAGGCTGATATTGGCCGCGCCGGAAAGGATCGTCACGACCTTGATCGGCGGCAGATGCGCGAGCCCCGATGTTACCAGCAGGAGAACGATGGTTTCGTAATCCACGGAGTTCTTCAGATGCTCGAAGCTGTCGAGCTTGCCGTAAAATTCGAGAATGGGTCGGGCGATGCTTTCAAAGGCATAATGACCGAGGAACCAGCCGGCGATGCCGCCGAGAACAGAGGCGACAGTTGCCACGAGCGCATAAAACATCGCCTTTTTCGGCCTGGCCAGCACCATGGGCAAGAAAAGCACATCGGCAGGCACGACGAAGATGGAGCTTTCCACGAAAGCCACGATTGCCAGCCACCACACGGCGGTTTTGCGCGCGGCAAGCGCCATCGTCCAGGCATAGATGTTTTTCAGCATGTCGTGTCCCCGGGGAAGAGTGTTGCGGAGTGAAGGCAGGCGGGAGCCAAGGCATATCGGCGGTGATTCATGCGGTTGCCGGCGAGCCGGAGAGACCGGCCCCGAATGAGGATTAGAGACAACGCAAGAGAATGGCAAATGTTGGAAAATTTATTTTTGCATCGCAAAAAATCATAAAGACGAGCATTTCCCGCCCATACCGAGAGCTGGTTGCTGCGATGCGAAATTTCACCCTGTGGTAGATGAGCTCGCCTTTTTGCTGTAGAATGAAGGTGGACGGAAGAGGAGGAAGTTATCATGGAATATGTAAGCTTCGTTACATCGATCAATCCGGTCATACTTGTCATTCTGCTGGTGGTTCTTCTTGCAGGGGCTTACAGCAGCTGGGTTTCGCACTGAGCAGGAAGGAACCACTCGACCAAATGTGAAAGGCTCCGTTTCTATCAATGATAGGCATTGGGCCGGATGAATGTTATCAAGCCCGGAGTTAAAACAACTCCCGGGAAGCCGCATGACGAACGAATTCGCATTCACTGATACGTCTGAAAAGCTCAGCACGACGCTTGAGAAGCTGATAGGAAAGCTGCAGGGTCAGACGATCACGTTGCGCGAGTTGATGGAAGCGATCGGCGAACAGGGCCTGTTGCTTATCTGCGCAATCGCCTCCCTGCCCTTTCTCATCCCAGTTTCCATTCCCGGCGTCAGCACGGTCTTTGGTGCGGCGATCATCCTTGTCAGCCTGGCAATCACCCTCAACCGCCTGCCATGGCTGCCGGCAAAAATCCTCGACCGGCAGATGGAGACGGAAAAGCTCGTTCCAGCCCTTCAAAAAGGCGTCGCCATCGTCTCCAAGCTCGACGGTTTCATTCGCCCGCGCATTCCCGCGCTGACGACCGGCATCATTGCCAACCGCATAAACGGGCTTGCGCTGATGACGGCGGGCGTATTGCTGATGATGCCGCTCGGCTTCATTCCCTTCTCCAACACCCTTCCGGGTGTCGCGATCCTGCTTTTTTCGGCCGGGATGATTCAGCGAGATGGTGTCACCGTGCTCGGGGGCTACCTGTTTCTGGGGCTGACGGCGATTTATTTCGCAGCGCTCGCCTATGCGGCCTTCTGGGCTGGCCAGGGCATCAGCAGTTCCATCGGCGCATAAGACCTATTGCCGGTCGCCATTGCGGGTCTCGCGGCGGTTCTGCCGCGATGCCCACCAGACCGCCAGCCTTCGCCGCTGGCGGCGAACCGCCGGCAGATCGTGGGAAAGCACGACGAGACCGAGCGGAATCATCCAGAAGCCGAGAACGGGCAGGAAACCCAGCGTTCCGCCCACCACCAGCGCCGAGCCCGTCGCAATCCTGCCGACGCGCGAACGCGGCATGGCAAGGCTCCATTTTCCGACATGGAGGCGGTGCGTTCTGTGGTCGATACCGAATTTCATTTCCATCCTGCCCTTTTGCATTTGGCCTGTGGATAATTTTTTCACCGGCGATAAGCCCGGAAAATCGGGACTCTGGAGGGATAAAACAAGAGGAATGCGTTTTTTTTGAAAAAACCGCTTGGCAAATCGGAAAAGCATTTGTATTACCCCGCTCACACCGCGCCAAGCAGCGCACGTTCCCTGGTAGCTCAGCGGTAGAGCATTCGACTGTTAATCGACAGGTCGCCGGTTCGAATCCGGCCCGGGGAGCCATTTCTCTCAAAAACATGTTTTGAAGAGCGAAGTGCAGCTGCAATTCGCCCCATTCTTCTCGGGGGTTGTCGTGACTTCCCCATCATCCGGCCGTCACACGATCAGCTCTTCTTGACCGCCCGCTTCGTCGCCTTCGTGGCGTTGGTCAGCGCCGGAGGATCGCTTGCCGGAAAACTCTCCTCAAGGCTCTCGGTGAGATCGTCTTCCTTGTTCTTGTCCGTAGATTTCCGCTCTTTCTCAAGCGATTTTACCGCGGGCGATTTGGCCTTTGCCGGAGTTGCCTTTTTCGCGGGCGTCTTCTTCGCAGGCGCCTTTTCGGCAGCAGACTTCTTCACGCCATTTCCGCTTTTGGACTTTGCCGCTTCCGCATCTGCGGAAAGCTCCCGTTCCGCCTCGATCCAGTGTCTTTCATGATGCCCGTCGGGTCTTCCTTCCCTCTCCCATATTGCGCGCGCTTTTTCACGGATTGCGGCTTCGCGGTCATGGCTCATAACGGACCTCCCTGTTTACGTTGCACCGGTTTTGATTGTGCCATTGAAAAAACAAAAAAAGCCAGAGTTAGTTCCGCCTCGACCTGCGACGAATGAGCATTTCCGCGAGAAAGGGAACCGTCATCGTCCGCCGATCGTTTGGCCTGCAGAAACCAGCAGGAGATCGCTTCATGACCACCCCGCAGAAGCCGAAAACCAAACCGCTTGATATTGAGGACGATGATGTCGCGCGTTTCGAAACAGACAGCGAGCTGAAAGCCAAAGATGGCGAGATTTACCCGGACGAGAGCATGAGCCTGCGTGCGCGCCGGCAGGCTGCAAGGCAGCACGAGGACGCTTTCATCGTCGCAACAGACCTTGAGGACGACGACCAGCGTGACGCAGCACCTGGCACTAGAGAGCAACCCTAGGCCCAAAAATGGAAAAGGCGGGTCAAAGCCCGCCTTTATCAAAAAATGCCGTCAAAAATGTCAGAGGATTTATCGGCGGACCGAAACGATGGCCTTGCGGTTGAAGTTCGACACCTGCACCCGGCCGGACTGATTGCCGCCGAGGATCTGGGCGGTCTTGCCGCTCATGCTCTTCAAAATGCCGGCGTGGTAACCGCGGCCGTTGCGAATGACGACGACATCGCCGGGCTTTGCCTGACTGACGGGCACGGCATAACCGAAGGATGTCCAGGACTTCGCAAATCCATAGGATTTGGGAGATTGCCGGCCGGCCTTGCTGGCGACCGCATGCAGGAAAAGGCCGCACCATGGGGTGCTGCGGGGATTTGCGCCAAGAATGTTCTTGAGGCTCTTGTTGTTCTTGGACTCATGCAGTCCGGTGTATTTTTCTGCCTGGTTCAGCATGCCGGCAGAGGCCGATGCAGCAACTGTAAAAGACAAGGCAACCGATAGAATTAACGCGGATACTCTCAAACGTCTCGCCCTTATGTTAGAGGGCGTCCGTGTATTGTGACAATTTAGCGACAATTTGACGAGAAATGGGCAGAAATCAGACGCCTATTCATGCGCGCTGATCTGTCATTGCTTCAAAACAGGCTGCCCTGCGCCTCATCGGCGCGGCTGCGGCCGGCATTTTCAAGATCCAGCATACGCAATTTGGTGGTGGTTCCGCCCGGTGCGGAGAAGCCGCCAAGCCTGCCGCCGGCAGCAAGAACCCGGTGACAGGGAATGATCAGCGGCACCGGATTTTTCGCCATGGCCTGGCCGACATCGCGGGCCTTTTCCATGCCAAGACCAAGCGTTTTTACGATGCCACCATAGGTCGTCGTGTCGCCCCAGCCGATCTGCCGCGCAACGGCGTAAACATCGAGGAAAAAACGCTCCTGCCCGGCGAGATCGAGTTCGACGGCGGTAAAATCAATCTCCTCGCCGCCGAAATAACGGGTGATCATTGCAATCACCTCACGCGTGCGTGTTTCGGGAACGGCGATTGAGGCGGATAGCAGGCGCTTCTGGAGAAGTTTTTCGGTCTCGCCGGCATCAGAACCGGGCAATTGCAGACGCACAATGCCCCGCCCCGCCCATGCAAGGCCGCAATGGCCAAGGGCTGTGGGAAAAACAATATAGCCGTAATGGTTGCTCATTGCCGTCGCTCATCCGCTTTTTCGCATGCACGATGCCATATCCCGCATTCGAAACAACCCGTTTCCTGCTACTCAACAAACAAGGCCACCCGTTTTTGGCGGGTGGCCTTATACGCATCAGTTCCGAAAATCCGTTCAGGACGCGATTTTGCCCGGCTCTTCCACAAGGCACTGCGCCTGCCGGCTGGCAGCAACGAAGGCCGTGCGGGCAATTTCCCCCGCCACGTCGCCCATCAGCGAGGCGCGGCACAGGCGCAGCGCCTGTTCATGCACCTTGTCGCCACGCTCAGGCCATTCGTGCTGGAGAAAATCGAAGGCTTCGTAAACGCCATTGAAAATCCTGGGAGCACCGTTTTCGAGGGAGATGGTAACGGGCTTTTCCCACTTAACGTCATTCAGCAACATTGATTGCACTTCCATGCTCTATTAACCCGCGACAAACGCCGGCTCCTCCAGTTGGTTCCCTTTATCAGCGGTTTCAAGGGCGAAAAAATAACCCTCGAAAAACCATGTGCCTCCATCTTTCCATTCTAGCCGATTTGCGGAACAAAGCGTTTCAACACTCGTTCAAGCGGAAGTGAACCGGGTCTTTTCATGCCGACAACAGCCTCCCCCGCCATCGTCTGGTTCCGCAAGGACCTGCGCCTTTCGGACAATCTCGCCCTGCTTGCCGCCGTGGAACATGGCGGCCCCGTCATCCCCGTCTATATCAGGGAAAAATCCTGCGGCCCGCTCGGCGGCGCACAGGAATGGTGGCTTCATCATTCCCTCACGTCCCTCGCCGCCGCACTGGAGAAAATCGGCAGTCGCCTCGTGCTTCTCAGCGGCGACGCCGGCGAGACATTGCGCCATCTGATGTCCGAAACGGGTGCCGAGACGGTGTTCTGGAACCGCCGATACGATCCCGCCGGCATGGCGACGGACAAGGCGCTGAAACAGACGCTTCGGGATGACGGCCTGACGGTCCGCAGCTTTTCCGGCCATCTGCTGCATGAGCCATCGAGGCTGCAGACGAAATCCGGCGGTCCCTACCGGGTCTATACGCCCTTCTGGCGGGCGCTGGAGGGCGGCGAGGAGCCGCATGCGCCGGCGGATGCGCCGAAGCGTCTGAAGGCGCCGAAGACGTGGCCGAAATCGGAAAAGCCTGGCGAGTGGAAACTGTTACCCACGAAGCCCGACTGGGCGAAACACTTCAGCGACATCTGGTCTCCCGGCGAAGGCGGGGCGCGGGAGAAACTCGACGATTTCATCGATGGCGCTTTGAAGGGTTATGAAGAAGGCCGCGATTTTCCGGCAAAGCACGCAACCTCTTTGCTTTCGCCGCATCTGGCGTCCGGCGAAATATCGCCTTCTACCGTCTGGCACGCGACGAAGGGGCTTTCCCGCCACATCGCCTCCAACGATATCAGCCGTTTTCGCAAGGAAATCGCCTGGCGGGAATTCTGCTATCACCTGCTGTTTCATTTTCCCGAACTCGATGAAAAGAACTGGAACGACAGTTTCGACGCCTTCCGCTGGCGAGACGATGAAAAATCCTTCACGGCGTGGACCCGCGGGATGACGGGATATCCGATCGTCGATGCCGGCATGCGGCAATTGTGGAAACACGGCACCATGCACAATCGGGTGCGCATGATCGTGGCCTCCTTCCTCATCAAACATCTGCTGATCGACTGGCGGACGGGCGAGAAATGGTTCCGCGACACGCTTGTCGATGCGGACCCGGCCTCCAACGCCGCCAACTGGCAATGGGTGGCGGGTTCGGGCGCGGACGCCTCGCCGTTTTTCCGCATCTTCAACCCCATCCTGCAGGGCGAGAAATTCGACGGCGATGGCGATTATGTGCGCCGTTTCGTACCGGAGCTTGAAAAGCTCGACCGGAAATACATCCACAAGCCGTTCGAAGCGCCGAAAGAGGTTCTTAAAAAGGCGGACATCGAGCTTGGAAAAACCTATCCCCAGCCGATTGTCGACCACGCCAAAGCGCGCGAAAGAGCGCTTGCGGCCTATGCCGAGGTGAAGAAGAACACATAAAATTGGGTATCGGCAAAATTTTGCGTGGCTAAGCCAAAGCCGGGAAGATAATTTCTTGCGTTGAAGCGGTTGTAACGGGACATAACGGCACCTAATTTCCGCTCAGACAAGAAGGCTCAATCATGACCATTCATCCCTCTGCGCTCAGTGCTATCGGCAACACGCCGCTCATCCGTCTGAAAGCCGCCTCTGAAGCGACGGGGTGTGAAATCCTCGGCAAGGCGGAATTCCTCAATCCCGGTCAGTCGGTGAAGGATCGCGCCGCGCTCTACATTATCCGCGATGCCGAGCGGCGCGGTCAGCTGCGGCCGGGCGGCACCATCGTGGAAGGTACTGCGGGCAATACCGGCATTGGTCTGTCGCTGGTCGCCAATGCGCTGGGCTATAAGACGGTCATCGTCATTCCCGAGACGCAGAGCCAGGAAAAGAAGGACGCGCTGAAGCTTCTCGGCGCCAAGCTGGTCGAAGTTCCGGCCGCCCCCTACTCCAACCCGAACAATTACGTGAAGGTTTCCGGCCGGCTGGCAAAACAGCTTGCCGCGACCGATGAAAACGGTGCGATCTGGGCCAACCAGTTCGACAACATCGCCAACCGTCAGGCCCATATCGAAACGACTGCCCCCGAAATCTGGGACCAGACGGACGGCAAGGTGGACGGCTTCATATGTTCGGTCGGTTCCGGCGGAACGCTTGCGGGCGTCGCCGATGGCCTGCGCGATTTCAACCCCGACATCAAGATCGGCCTTGCCGATCCCGAGGGTGCGGCTCTCTATGAATTTTACAAGCACGGTGTCCTGAAGTCGGAAGGTTCCTCCATTACCGAGGGCATCGGACAGGGGCGCATCACCGCCAATCTGGAAGGTTTTACGCCTGACTTCTCCTACCGCATTTCGGATGCGGAAGCGCTGCCGGTTCTGTTCGATCTGGTGACGAAGGAAGGGCTTTGCCTCGGCGGCTCCTCCGGCATCAACATCGCCGGCGCAATCCGCCTTGCCCGCGAGCTTGGTCCGGGGCATACAATCGTGACGATACTGTGCGACTACGGCAATCGTTATCAGTCGAAGCTTTTCAATCCGGATTTCCTGCGTTCCAAGGGACTGCCGATTCCGCAGTGGCTGGCGACGAAAAGCGAGATTGCGGTTCCGTACGAAACCGTTTGAGGACATGCCGAAATGCCTGTGAATGCCCTGTTCCGTGACGATTTTTATCTTTCCACCGCAGAAGCGATCGTCACGGCGGTGCATGAGGATGGCGGCATAGAGCTGGACCAGACATGCTTTTACGCCACCTCCGGCGGACAGCCGGGCGATAGCGGTTTTCTCGAGCGGGCCGATGGTTCGCGCATCGAACTCGGCATCACCAAAAACGGTGCCGACAAGAGCGTGATCGTCCATATGCCGCTCGGAGGCCAGCCTTCCCCTGATATCGGCGAAAAACTGACCCTGCATGTGGACTGGCCGCGCCGTTACAAGCTGATGCGGATGCACACCGCCTGCCATCTGCTCTCCGTCGTCTGCCAGTGGCCGATCACCGGAGCCGCCGTCGGCGAGGATGAATCGCGTGTCGATTTCGACATGTCGGAAACCATCGACAAGGACGAGGTGACGGCAAAGCTGATGGAACTGGTGAAAGCCAACCATCCCGTCTTCCTGCAATGGATCACCGACGAGGAATTGCAGGCCAATCCGGGCATCGTCAAATCCAAGAATGTGCGGCCACCGATGGGCCTCGGCCGCGTCAGCCTCGTCTGCATCGGCGAAAATTCCAGCATCGACAGCCAGCCCTGCGGCGGCACCCATGTTTCCGAAACGCAGGAAGTGGGCGATATTCACATTGCGAAGATAGAAAAGAAGGGCAAGGAGAACAGGCGGTTCCGCATTCGTTTCGGCGCGCCTGAAGCTGTTGCCTGAGATTGGGAGAAACATCGTGAGCACGGATAAGAGCCGTTTCGTCGTTTCGGCGGACTGGGTGGAAAAGCAGCTCGGCACGGCCGGGTTTCGTCTCGTTGATGCCTCCTGGTATCTGCCGGCGCACAAGCGCAACGGTGCGGAAGAATATGCGGCCGGCCATCTGCCCGGCGCCGTGTTCTTCGATCAGGACAAGATCGCCGATCATACCACCGGCCTGCCGCATTCCCTGCCCTCGCCGGAATTCTTTGCGGAACAGGCTGGCGCGCTTGGCCTCAGCGACACCGATACGATCGTGGTCTATGACGGCCCCGGTTTCTTTTCCGCGCCGCGCGTGTGGTGGATGCTGCGGGTTATGGGCGTGCGCAAGGCCTATGTGCTGGATGGCGGCCTCGATGGCTGGAAACGCGAAGGCCGGCCGCTCGAAACCGGCACGCCGGAAATCGAACCCGCAACCTTTACGCCTGATTTCAACGAGAAACGCGTGACCTCGCTTGGCGCCATGCGCGGCATCGTCGACAGCGGCGAAAAACAGATTGCCGATGCCCGTGGCGCCGGACGCTTTACCGGCGACGAGGCCGAGCCGCGTGCCGGCATGCGCTCCGGCCATATGCCCGGCGCGCGCAGCCTGCCTGCGACAGCCTTTTCCGAAAACGGCCACTTCAAGGACCTCACCGCCATCCGCAAAATGGTGACCGATGCCGGTATCGACCTTTCGAAGCCCGTCGTCACCAGTTGCGGCTCGGGCGTCACCGCCGCCGTCATTACGCTGGCGCTGGAATCGCTCGGTCACAAGGATAATTCGCTTTACGACGGCTCATGGTCGGAATGGGGCGGATTGCAGGATACGCCGGTGGTTACCGGTCCGGCGGATGCAATCCCAACATTGTCGCACGGACCGCTGAAGGCGCATGTGACGCAGCTGGAAATGACGGCTCCGCCGAAGGTCAGCCTGCCGATCCCCGTGAACATCCAGACGGCGCTGATGCGGGTCAACAATATTCCCCTGCATTTCTACCGCTATCTTTACTGGCGGGTGGGGAAACGCTGGCACTGGCAGAAGCGCATGCGCATGAGCGATGCGGAGCTTTCCGCCATTCTGCGCGATCTGAAAAACAGCGTTACGGTTCTTTATATGAATGGTGCGCCCGCCGGTTTCTTCGAACTGAACAAGGCGAGCGACGAGGTAACCGAGCTGTCCTATTTCGGGCTGCTCGAAGAAGCGATCGGCGCAGGCGTCGGCAAGTGGTTCCTGTTACAGGCGCTTTACGCCGCCTGGCAGGACAATCCGCAACGGGTGACGGTGACCACTAACACGCTCGACCATCCGCGCGCGCTGCAGCTTTACCAGATGATGGGCTTTTCGCCCGTCGGTACCTATGAGGCCTGGGTGGAGCCGCTTGCCGATACCGAGCTTCTGGAGATATCGCTGCGCAACTGAGTAGCGCCATTGAGAGCAACGCGTGCCATTCTCCGATAAGGAGTGTCTGGTCCCCACTCCCTCATTCCTGTGCTCGTCACAGGAATCCAGTCAGCCCAAGTCCTTGGGCTGAAAAGGACTCTCGCCGATATTTTCGAAGCTCTTTTCGGAAAAATCCTCGTCCGTCCCGGTCGAGCCGCCTTGCTTGCCGAACATGCGATGAAAGGTGCGGGTCTTGAAGGCCCATTGGTGCAGCTCTTCGCCGTTCACACCCAGCGGGTTCTGCAGGCTCTGGTCTGGGCCCGCGCCGTATCCGTCAAGCGAGATGGCGAAATTGCGAACGACAACCTTTGGCACGGCACTCTCCTCCCATATCGGAAAGCCAGATTGCCAGCGTTCTGCAATCCGGCCTCAGATTTCCCGTTCCAGATTTGCGGCGGCCGTCGGGATTTGCCCGCCGGCAGCACCCTTGTCTTCCGTGACGGTGTTCAGCAGATGATCGGCAATCAGTTCCGCCTGGAACTTGCCGAGTTCATAGCAATAGGTGATCTCGCGCTTTTCCGCCGACCAGTAGACGTCGGGACGGCCGCAGGACTTGGCCGTCAGCTTGACGTCCTCCTTCAAGCCATAGCCGCTAAAACTGCGGCTGATGAGATCGAGAACCTTCGATTCCTTGATCATGATGGCGTAGGGCTCAAGCTCCGGGTCGCGCGGCGGCACGTAGCTGACGGAAAATCTGGAAGGCGTCTGGCTGCGGTGGGGGCTCAGAAAATTCTCCCAGGCCGAAGCGACGCCCGGATAGGCGGCGGCGCATTTGTCGAATTCGGCATTGTTGAGCCCCATCATGGCGGCCAGATCGCCATAACCGTCCTTGTCACGGCCGACCATCAGGCAGGCCATGTTGCGATCGCGGCTTCTGTCGGGCACCAGCGCGGAGAAGACCGGGGCTTCATGCTCAGGCAAGGTCTCCGCCTCACGCGCCAGATACCAGCTGTCGGTGGCATTGACGAGCGCGGTGTCGAGCCATTCCTCGTTGGCCTGGAGGATGAGCGTGCCAGCCAGTTGATCGGCCGGCGCCTGCACACTTGCCGTTTCCGCCGTTCCGAAATCCGAGATCAGCATGCGCGCGCCCTCGTGATAAAGCGAGAAGATCGCATTGCCGATGACGAAATTGACCGCCTGCTGAAGCTGCTCGTCGGACAGGCCATCGAGACCGGAGGCGACCTGCGCCTCGGCCTCAAGCGGAGCCGTCAACGAAACGAAAGCCAGCGGAACGGCGGCCAGAAAACGACGGAACATAAAATCAGACCTTCCGGGAACGAGGAGCGCCACTGATTCCCGAAGCTAACGAGTCACGCAATGGGCTGGTTGCATCGCCTGTCAAGAATCGGGTGGATAGTGATCCGTTTCGGGACCATAGCTGCAAAGAAGCAACGCCGATCCCAACCAAGGAGGTCTCCGCCATGACCGATCTCGTTTTCACTGCAATGCCGGCTAAGGAGGCCGAAGCCTACCGGTCTGGAGCCGCTGATGCCTATGGCAATCCGCCGGAGAAAGCCGTTTCTCCCGGCGGCATGCCCTGCCGCCACTGCCTTTCCCAGATCGGGGAAGGCGAAGGGATGCTGATCCTCGCCTACCGACCCTTTCCCTCGCTCCAGCCCTATGCGGAAACGGGCCCGGTGTTTCTGCATGCCGACGCCTGTGAGCGCTACCCGCAGACGCGGGCCATTCCGCCGATGCTGGACAGCCCCGATTATATCGTGCGCGGTTATGGAGCCGATGACCGCATCGTTTACGGCACCGGCGCGGTGACGGCGACAGGCGAGATCGTTTCGCGCGCGCGGCACCTTCTGGAGCGCGCGGATGTCGCTTATGTGCATGTGCGCTCCGCCCGCAACAATTGCTATCAGTGCCGTATCGACACAGCATAATCGGCAATTACATGCAATTTTAAGAGAAGAACTAAACGGCTCTCAAGTTTTCCGCGCCATGATGCAGGTATCGGAAACAATTGATTTGAGCAGCGAAATGACAAACAACCTCAATATGGCGACACGGACCGCGCCCCGCAGCAAGACCAGAATTTTTGCGACCGTGCATTATTTCAGCCAGTCGACCAGAGGGCGTGTGGTCGATCTTTCCGCCACCGGAATGGCGCTCGAGCTGGACGGGCCTTTCGCCGCGGCCAAGGGCAGCCGGGTCAAGGTGCAGAGTGAGGATCTCGGCTTCATCGAAGGCGTCGTGCAATGGCAGCACATGAACCGCCTCGGCCTGCAGCTCAAGCTTTCCACCAACACGCTGGCGCAGCTCTCCTCCTATTTCCGCTTCTTCCACGAAGAAGTGAAACCGACCCTCGCCCGCTGATCCTGAGCACGGCAATGCACAGAACGGAGGATGCGCATTCTCCGGTGCGGCGACACCTGCGCCGCACTCTCGCGATAAAAAATTTATCAAACGGTTGAAAACCGGCCCATCTGTCACGGGCCTGTCATTTTGGTGATGGACTCCTCTGCGATTGCTTCTACCCTGTCATTTTTCAAGACAGAGCAAGCTTCATCCGAAGGAGTTCCCATGTCGTCGCTTCTCGCTCTCCACCCCATTACCCGGCGTTCGCTTCTGGGCGGCATAGCAGCCTCCTCGGCGCTGGTGATGCTGCACCCTTTTGCTGCGCGTGCGGCGGCCAACCAGGCGCATCTGCGCATCATGGAAACGACCGATATCCATGTTCACGTCTTTCCCTATGATTATTACGCCGACAAGCCGAATGACACGATGGGACTGGCGCGCACCGCCTCGATCATAGACACCATCCGCGCCGAAGCCGGAAACTCGATGCTGGTGGACAATGGCGACTTCCTGCAGGGCAACCCGCTCGGCGACTATATCGCCTATGAGCGCGGCATGAAGGCCGGCGACAAACACCCCGTGATCAATGCCATGAATGTGCTGGGTTACGATTGCGGCACGCTCGGCAACCACGAATTCAATTACGGTCTCGACTATATGTCGAACACGCTGGCAGGCGCCGGTTTCCCTTACGTCTGCGCCAACCTCACGAAGGGCCAGCTTGCTTCCGATCCTAAGAACGACGAGCTGTTCTTCAAGCCCTATGTCATTCTGGAAAAGCAGATCCGCGACGGCGGCGGCGTGACGAGCCCGGTCAAGGTCGGCATCATCGGCTTCGTGCCGCCGCAGATCATGATGTGGGATTCCAAGAACCTCGAGGGCAAGGCGCAGACGCGTGATATCGTCGAGGCGGCAAAAGCCTGGGTTCCGGTCATGAAGGAGGAAGGTGCGGATATCGTCATCGCCCTTTCCCATTCCGGTATCGACGGCAAGGGCCAGACCGAGCGCATGGAAAACGCCTCGCTTTATCTGGCAGGTGTCGAAGGCATCGACGCGATCTTCACCGGGCACCAGCATCTGGTCTTCCCCGGTCCGAAGACCTGGGACGGCATCGAGGGTGCGGATGCCGTCAAGGGCACGCTGATGGGCAAGCCGGCGGTAATGGCCGGTTTCTGGGGCTCGCATATGGGCCTCATCGACCTGCTGCTCGAAAAGGACGGCAAGAGCTGGAAGATCGTCGACTTCACCTCCGAAGCCCGGCCGATCTACCACCGCGACGAAAACCGCAAGGTCGTCGCCGATTTCACGGACAAGGCGGAAGTCCTCGCCGCCGCCAAGGCCGATCACGAGGCGGCCCTTGCCTATGTGCGCCGTCCCGTCGGCAAGACCTCCGCACCGCTCTATTCCTATTTCGCGCTGGTGGCCGACGACCCTTCCGTGCAGATCGTCTCCAATGCCCAGACCTGGTACATCAAGGACATGCTGAAGGAAGGGCAATATAAGGATCTGCCCGTGCTTTCGGCGGCAGCCCCCTTCAAGTCCGGCGGTCGCGGCGGTGCGGATTATTATACCGATGTTCCCGCCGGTGACATCGCCATCAAGAACGTCGCCGATCTTTACCTCTACCCCAACACGGTGCAGGCGGTGCTGATCAACGGTGCGCAGGTGAAGAACTGGCTGGAAATGTCGGCCGGCATGTTCAATACGGTCGAGGCCGGCGCAAAGGATGCGCCGCTGCTGAATGCGGACTTCCCGTCCTATAATTTCGATGTCATCGACGGCGTGACCTATCAGATCGACATTTCCAAACCGGCGAAATTCGACAAGGACGGCAAGGCGGTCAACCCGGACAGCAACCGCATCGTCAACCTGCAATTTGAAGGCAAGCCGATCGATCCCGAGCAGAAATTCGTGGTGGCGACCAATAATTATCGGGCCAGCGGCGGCGGCAAATTCCCCGATATCGCCGGCGACAAGGTGATCTTCGTGGCCCCCGATACCAACCGTGACGTGATCGTGCGCTATATCATCGATCAGGGCACCATCAACCCGTCTGCGGATGCCAACTGGTCCTTCGCGCCGGTGGCCGATACCACGGCGATCTTCGAGACCGGCCCCAAGGGCCGCCACTATGCGGCCGATATAAAGGGCGCAAAGATCGAGGATGCCGGCGACGGCGCGGAAGGTTTCGCGAAGTTCCGTCTGGTTCTTTAACGGTAGAGGCCCTCCCGGCGACTTGTCGTCGGGAGGGCATTTCCCTATTCGCGCCCACTGAGCGTTCGCAGCAGAAGCGGCAGTTCCAATGGCGGTTTCTGCTCGATGCGCCGATAATCGCTGCCGTCACGGTTACGGCGGATAAGCCTTAGGCCGACCATGTCGCGCCTCAGCATGGCCGCATCCCCGAACAGGTGCAGACTATCCAGAAAGCTGCTGAATTCGCGCTCGGAAAAGCTCCGCCCGGCGGGAATTTTCGCCCATAGGTACCAGAGGCACAGTTCCTGCTGCGAGCGGCGCGCCGGCCATTGCATCAGCCGGCCGGCGGCGTCGAAGACGCGAACGGTCTTCAGCACCCTGCCCTCATTGATGGCCGGCAGCATCTCTGGCCGGGATGGTCCGCTGTCATCGGATGGCTCGCGCGAGGCTCGCAAATGCTGGAAATTTCGGAACCCGGCAGCCCGGCTCAGAAGATTGAGCATCTCCACGTGGCTTGGCTTTCGGTCCAGCCTGCCGATCTGTTCGCGGACAGATTTGGCGAAAGTCGAGAGGTCGGCGATATCAATGGAAAGGATCGAACGTGGCATGACTTACCCTCAAGTGCCATTCCGAAAAGGTGTCGCTGATCGCCGGCTTCCGACATGGCACGGGATAAGTGCTGTCAAACTTTAAAAATGCAGGTTTAGCTTCCCTTGCGGGACGGCGATGCCTCGGTGAACTGCTGACCGTGGTTTAGGTATAGGCAGGCGACCCGCCCACGTCAATTGGCCTTGCTGGCGTAGCGCCGAGGTTGCCGCGCGTTTCTTCTCCCCACCGGGGAGAAGGTGGCCCGCTCGGTCCAGATATAATTAGACAATGTCACTCAGCGGCGACAGAAATGCTCCTCTGCTTGTGCGCCGCAAGCATCCCGTTGAAATCCTTATGGTTCGGGCAGGCAGAGAGGCGTTGCTGAAATGCTTCGGCAAGCCATTGGCCGGCCGGACCGGCGGGCGAATCGATCCGCCGCAGCGCAAAGAGCGGATATTCGCCCTGTTCATAGGCCTCGAGTTCAAGCGCCTTGAGGCTGCCATTGGTGATGTCGTTACGAACGATCGATGCGGGCAGACCGCCCCAACCCAGACCGCCCTTGATGAGCTGGTATTTTGTGGCGATATCGCTGACCCGCCATGTCTTGTAGGAAAGGACATTGAAATCGCGGCCCTTGGTCAGGCCGGATGCATCGGTGACGACAAGCTGAACCTCCTCGCGCACATCGGCAAGCCCCAGCGGCCGCTCGATCTGCGCCAGCGGGTGATCCGACGCGACGACCGGCAACATGAAGGAATGGCCAACCTTTTCGACGACGAGTTCATCGTCCTGGCGCAGCATCGCCCCGCCAATGCCGATACCTGCCTTGCGGGAGAGCACCATCTCCATGACCATGCCCAGCTCGCCGACATTGAGGCTTAGGGTGACGGTTGGGAATTGCTGGCGAAAATCCCGCAACACGGCCACCATGGCCTCCGCCGGCACCATGGTGCTGATGGCGACCGAGAGTTCCGCCTCAAGCCCCTGCTTCAGCCCCTTGGCGCGGGCGCGCATCTCCTGCAGGCCGGCGACGATGCGCCTTGCATCCTCCAGCATGGCGCGGCCTTCATCCGTCAGCTTCGGCTGGCGCACGCCGCTGCGCTCGAACAGCGTCACTTCAAGCTGCGCCTCGAGATTGGCGATGGTGTAGCTGACCACCGACTGGGCACGATTGAGCGCCCGTGACGCGGCGGAAAAACTGCCGGTCTCGGCAACCGTCAAAAACACCTGCAATTGATCGAGTGTTGGGTTCGCGTCCATGTCCCATCCATTTCATCGATAGATTGCTTCCACATTATCACAGTTTTCTTGATGGCAGTAATTTTTCATATAGAGCGCAAAGGAAGGGCATCGTGCTCTCCCGCCCTCCCAAGGCGCCCGTCAATTCATCGCATATACAAGGAAAGACCATGTCCAACATTCTTCTCATCACCTCCAGCCCGCGTGGCGACGAATCGGTTTCGAACAAGTTTGCCGGTGAACTCGCAAGCAAGCTGAAGGCCAAGTCGGCTTCCAACACCCTTGTCCACCGCGATCTCGCTGCTGACCCGATCCCGCATCTCGACACCGTCAAGACCGCCGCCATCCGCAAGGCGCCCGACCAGCGCACCGCCGAAGAAGCGGTTGCCGCCGATTATTCCGACAAGCTGGTGACCGAGCTTCTGGCCGCCGACACCGTCGTCATCGGCACCGGCCTCATCAATTTCAACATTTATTCCGGCCTGAAGTCGTGGATCGACAATGTCGCCCGCGCCGGCCAGACCTTCAAATACACCGAAACCGGCCCGGTCGGCCTCGCCACCGGCAAGAAGGTCTATATCGTTCTGGCCGCTGCCGGCGTTTACTCCGAAGGCCCGGCCGTATCGATGAACCATGCCGTTCCTTACCTGAAGACCGTTCTCGGCTTCATGGGCATGACGGATGTGGAAGTCATCTATGTCGAAGGCCTGGCATTCGGTCCGGAAGCCGTCGAAAAGGCTGTGGCCGCCGCTGAAGCCAAGGTTGCCGAGCTGGCGCGGGCCGCCTGAGGCACATCGAATGTCGGGCTGATGCCGGCCAGGATTGCCGGTATCAGCCGACCCACATTCCGTAACGGCCGTGGACCTAGTCCCGGCCGTTATTTTTTGCCGCATAGAGCCGCGCATCGGCCTCCGACAAGAGCGCACGGAAAAGCTGTCCATCCTCGAAAGCGGTGGCGACGCCGATACTGACGGTCAGCGGCGAACCGTCCGGCCGCTGCAGGTCCGCAAGGATCGCGGCCCGGAGACTGTCCGAAAATGCCAGCGCCGTTTCATGCGTCATCGCCGGCAGGAGCGCCACGAATTCCTCACCGCCGAAGCGGTAGAGATGTCCCAGCGGCTGCACGGCGCGTTTCAGGACGGCGGCGAATTCCCGCAAGATATCATCGCCCTGCAGGTGCCCGAACGTATCGTTGACGGTCTTGAAATGATCGATATCGACAATCAGCACGCTGACCGGCCGCTTTTTCTCCAGGCACTCCACGACAACGGAGGGCGCATCGAGTTCCATGCGGGCGCGGTCCGATACGCCGGTCAGCATATCGCGTCCGGAACGGGACAGAAGCTCCTCGTAACGTTCCCTGAAAGTGAGATCGTTGAAGACATCGGCAACGCTGCGGCGTGTCAGAAAGCGGCCCTTGGCCGATGTCAGCCAGAGATAGGTGGCAAACAACAGCGAATAGATGCCGACTGCCACCATCTTCGCCTTCCAGCCATCGTAAAAGACATCGAGAGGTGCGTTGAACAACAATCGCAGCGCCCCATAAAAACCCGCCTGATCGAAACTCAGGATAACGACGCCGCAGATCGCGAAGCGTAGCACGATATGGCGCTGCAGATAACGCCCCAGCTTTTCGTAAAACAGGATGATGGCGATGGCGTCGATATAAAGCAGGCTGGTTCCCCATACCATCAGCACGCCCATCTCATCCAGAAATGCGGTGCTGATCGATTGCCCGGGAACGATCGCCACCGTCTGATGGAAACGGATGATCTGCGCCATGGCGACGGTCACTATATTGCCGAGAAACAGGCCGTAGATCGGCTGTCGAACGACCGCCGCGTCCTCCCGCATATAGAGCATGAGGATCATCATCAGCTTGCCGGCAAAAAGAATCGATGAGCCGGGCGACGCCACACCGAAAGGCAGCTGCACGTAAAAGACGGCCGCCAGATAGGTCTCCAGGAAATGCATGACGCCCAGCGCGGTGAGAAAAACACCGATGCCGAGAATATGCCGGTAATGAAGGAATGCCGTCATTACCGAAAAATAGACGATGGCCTCCGTCAGAAAGAGGGCCAGATTTGCCCATTGCATCGGCACATGCCCTATCGATCCACATCGCGCGGGTTGATTGGCGCGACTCCATGCCCTCTAGAGACGATAGGCCGAAGCAAACAACGGAATCTTAATATCCGCGGCAAGAATGCGTCATCATTTTCCTGGGAAAAGCGAAGCGCCGTTCTGGTCGATGATGAGCTTTGCCTTGCGGATCGTGAACTCAACCGCATCGTCCATGCTGGTGAAGACGTCGGCGCGCACGAATTCATGCACCAGCACTTCATCGCCGGCCTTTTTCTCAATGCGCCCCGCCAGGCGGAACTGGCCGCCTTCCTTGATCGGCGTCGCATAGATCAGATAGTCGCCATGCGCATGCGGCTCCGCCTGGGCCGTCTTCTGCGGCGCGTCGGAGGACGGCTGGCCGGAGCCGAAGGCCGAGAGGATTTTGGAAAAAAACGATGCCATGGCTTTCACTCCCTCAATCTGTGTCAGTTTTGAAGGGCGGAGGCGATCCGCCCTTCCCTGCCTTTCGCTCCCCGATCAGATGATCAGGTTCGACAGGATGTCGTTTTCGGTGATGTCCTCATAACCGAGACCGGCCGCTTCGAAGCGCTCCAGCAGGCCGGCGAAATTCTCCTTCGCGCTGGTTTCGATGCCGATCAGGATCGAACCGAAATTGCGGGCCGATTTCTTCAGATATTCGAAACGGGCGATATCGTCGTCCGGACCGAGCAGGTTGAGGAAATCGCGCAAGGCGCCGGGGCGCTGCGGCAGGCGCAGAATGAAGTATTTCTTCACGCCCGTATAACGCATGGCGCGTTCCTTCACATCCGGAAGGCGCTCGAAATCGAAATTGCCGCCGGAAACCACGGCGATGACCGTCTTGCCTTCCAGCCTCTCGCGGCCGAGCTTCTCCAGCGCGGCAATCGCCAGCGCGCCAGCCGGCTCCAGCACCACGCCTTCGAGGTTCAGCATCTCGATGATCGTCACGCAGATGGCGTTTTCCGGGATGAGCATGACCTGCTCGGCCGGGAAATCCTTCAGGGCCTTGAAATTCAGGTCGCCAATGCGGGCGACGGCGGCGCCGTCGACGAAATTGTCGACCTTGGTGAGCGTCACCGGTTCGCCGCGTTCAAGGCTTTTCTTCAGGCTCGGCGCCCCTTCCGGCTCGCAGAACACGAAGTTCTCCTTGCGGACCGTGCCGGCGAGAAAACCCGAAAGACCGGCAGAAAGACCGCCGCCGCCGACGGGCATGACGACGATATCCGGCTTCGTGCCTTCCGGAAGCTGATCCATGATCTCGGCGGCGACCGTCGCCTGGCCTTCGATGATGTCCTCATGGTCGAAGGGCGGCACCATGTAGCCGTCATTGTCCTCAACATATTTGCGGGCGGCGGCGTAACACTGGTCGAATATATCGCCCACCAGACGGATGCTGATGAATTCGCCGCCGAAGATGCGAGTCTTTTCGATCTTCTGCTGCGGTGTCGTCACCGGCATGAAAACAACGCCGTGAACACCGAAATGACGGCAGGCGAAAGCAAAGCCCTGCGCATGGTTGCCGGCCGAAGCGCAGACGAAAACCTTGTTCTTGCCGGCCTTGGCGACCGCCTTGCGCAGGAAGTTGAATGCGCCTCTAATCTTGTAGGAACGAACCGGGGACAGATCCTCACGCTTCAGCCAAATCGACGCGCCATACCGACGGCTGAGATGTTCATTCAACTGCAACGGCGTTTCCGGGAATATTTCCCGCACTTCTCGCCGCGCTGCTTCCACAAGCTGCTTGTCCACGATAGTCAATCCATTGAAATTCATAATGGCACCCGCTATGCCATAGGAAGACGTCCGAGACAAAGACTCATTTCAGCGCGGCAACAAACTCCGGGTTTCATTTCTTGAACAGCAACCTTCTGCGCTCGGTCATATATGTGGCGTCCATCTTCGGGCTTTACATGGCGACGGCCATGTTCCTGCCGGCGCTCACCGATCTTTATTACGGCAATGACGACTGGATGGTGTTTGCGCTGTCAGGTTTCATGTGCGGGGGCTTTGCGCTTGCCTGCGCGCTGGCGACGCGCGGCCCGATTGCTGCCTTCAACAAACGTTTCGGCTTTCTGCTCGTCAACCTGCTCTGGCTGGTGTTTTCCATTGTCGGCGCGGTTCCGCTTTACCTGTCCGAACTCAACCTGACGCTCGGCCAAGCCCTGTTCGAATCCGTTTCCGCGATTACGACGACGGGGTCTACAGCCATTGCCGGTCTCGACAACGCGCCGCAGGGCATCCTTCTGTGGCGTTCGCTGCTGTGCTGGCTTGGCGGTATCGGTATCGTGGCGCTCGGCCTCTTCATCCTGCCGCTGCTGCGCGTCGGCGGCATGACCTTCTTCCGCATGGAATCTTCCGATACCGGCAACGACCGGCCTTTCGCGCGGCTGGCGAGCTTCACCCGGGCTTTCGTGGCCATTTACATCATCATGACGCTTGCCTGTACGATCGCTTACGATTTTGCCGGCATGTCGCATTTCGATGCGCTGAACCATGCCATGTCGACGGTCGCGACCGGCGGTTTTTCCACCCATGACGCGTCTTTCGCCTATTTCGACAATACGGCGCTCTTGTGGATCGCCACCATCTTCCTGATCTTCGGCAGCCTGCCCTTCTCGGTCATGATCCTGCTGGCCGTACGGCGGCGGCTGGAGACGCTGCGCGACCCGCAGATCGCCGTCTTCCTCGGTTATCTCTGTGCGATCTCGATTGCGGTCGGCGTCTACCATCATTTCAGGAACGGCGTGCCGCTGGATGACGCGCTCAGCCATTCCTTCTTCAATATGACCTCGATCCTTTCGACCGGCGGCTTTGCCAGCGACGATTATACGCTCTGGGGGCCTTTCGTCGTCGTCGTCGCCTTTTTCGCAACCTTCATGGGCGGCTGTTCCGGCTCGACGGCGGGCGGTATCAAGGCCTATCGTTTTCTCATCATGTTCAACGTGGTGCGCGCCGGGCTGAAGAAGCTGATCTATCCGAACGCGGTCTATTCGGTGCGTTACGGCCAGCAGGTGGTCGATCCCGATACGATCCGGACGATCTTCCTGTTCGTCAGCTGCTTCATCGCGCTGTGGATCGCCGGCAGCCTTGCCATGAGCCTGATGGGTTACGATTTCCTGACCGCCACCTCGGCCGTTGCAACCTCGCTCGCCAATGTCGGACCCGGCATCGGCCCGATCATCGGCCCGGCGGGCAATTTCTCCACCATCAGCGATCCCGCGCTTTATCTCCTCTCGGTCCTGATGCTGCTCGGACGTCTGGAAATCCTGACGGTTCTGGTGCTGCTGATGCCGATCTTCTGGCGCAGCTGATGTCGTGGCAGACTTGTTGAGCGCCAGCGAATAAAGCGCTTGACCTTCCCACGTTGGAATAGTCCAGGCTCCTCCTGTTAGAATTCCAAACCATGGAGAACCGCCTATGTGCACCGCTCACCAGCATCACGCCGAAACCACCACGGCACCGGTCGATGCAGACCTTTCTTTTCACGTTGAAGACATGACCTGCGGTCACTGCGCCGGAGTGATCAAGGGCGCGATCGAAAAGACCGTTCCCGGCGCTGCCGTGCATGCCGATCCGGCAAGCCGCACGGTTGTGGTTGGCGGCGTCTCCGATGCAGCACGTATTGCCGAAATCATCACCGCTGCAGGCTATACGCCGGAAGCGCGCGCCTGATCCGAAGAGATACCGGCGGCGCTTCATCCCTGCAGCCGCCGGATCGCCCCATCTGCCCCGCTTCACGCTGAATTATGTGACGGTTATGGACGGCATCCGTCCCTCTTTCCTCCCCGATGGCGAACGCCCTATCCCTTTCAATCAGGGATGACGGAGGAGATTTTTCCAATTTAATGAAGCGAATCATCCACATGCCGTCACACCGGCCTTGTGAACCTGTCTGTTCCCCTCCTCCGTCATTTCGACCTTGAGCCGGAACCAGCCGACGTGCGTATGTACGGCGGGAAGATTCCTTTCAGCCCAAGGACTTGGGCTGGCTGGATTCCGGCTCAGGGCCGGAATGACGGAGGAGAGGTTTAAAGGCCTCATCACAAAAAAGACCCGGCTCTTGCGAACCGGGTCCCTCTCAATCAGCACCATCGCACCAACTTACTTCGTCGCCAGATCCTTGGTCATGACAAAATAGTTCAGCGGATGCGGCTTGTAGTTTTCGAGCTTTGCCGAATAGGCATCGAACACGGTCTCATGGATGAGGAAGACGGAGACGGCTTCGTCATAAATCTTCTTCGCCGCTTCGCCGTAAATGGCGTAACGCTTGGTGGGTTCGCCCGCCGAATAGGCGGATTTGATCAGCTTGTCCGTCTCCGCATTGCAATAATGCGAGATATTGTAGCTGCCGCCGCAGGTGTAGTCGGCATTCAGGAAACCGGCCGGTTCGGCGACATCGGTGGCGTAACCGCGAGACAGCAGCGCCATGTCGAAGTTGCCGGCCAGCATATCGGGCTCGATGGCGCTGTAATCGGCAACGCGGACATCGACCTTGATGCCGATTTCCTGCAACTGCGCCTGGATGATCGCTGCGACGTCCTTGAGTTCGGTCTTTGCGGTATAGGCAAGGAGCGTCACCTTCAGGCTGCCGGGTGCAACGCCGGCCTCTTTCAGAAGGTCCTTGGCTTTTTCCACGTCATAAGCGGGTTTGGTTTCCTTTGCAGCCCATGGCTCGCCGGCCGCAAAAGGCATGGTCGCGCCCTTGACCACGCCTTCATAGATACTCTCGGCGATACCACCCGTATCGATGGCGGCCTGGATCGCCTGGCGCACCTTGATATTGTTGAAAGGCGGCTTTGAATTGTTCAGCAGCAACTCGGTGATACGCGGCGACGGGATTGGCGCGACCTTGACGCCATCGGTGGATTCGATGGTCTTGACCGTCCATGGCGGCACGAGCCGCGAAACCTGCGCTTCCCCGGTTCGAACCTGGGTGGCGCGTGTGTCGGCATCGGGCACGAAATTGACACGGCCGCCGGAAAGTTTCGGCATGCCGCCCCAATAGTCGTGATTGGCCGTCAGAACCATATGCTGGCTGGGATCGACCTCGGTGATCTTGAAAGGCCCGGTGCAGGTTCCGATCGGATCGACCTTGCCGTCCTTATAGGCGGATGGAGCGAGAATGGAGGTGGCGGGGCTTGCCATCTGCGCCGGCAGCAGCACAGAGGGTTCGATCGTCGTGATCTTCACCACATCATCGCCGCCGGCTTCGACGGCGGCAATCAGCTTCGGAGAGAAGGCACGGGCGGGCACGGGTGCTTTTAAGAGATTGCTCAGTGCATTGACCGCGGCCTTGGCATCGAGCGGTTCGCCGTTCTGGAACTTGACGCCCTTGCGCAGCTTGAATTCCCACACCTTGGGATCAGTCTGCTGCCAGGACTCGGCGAGGCTTGGCTCCAGCTTCATGTCATAACCGACACGCACCAGGCTTTCGAAACAACCCGCACGCGAACCGAGATAGGCATCGTCGGAAGCCATCTGCCAGCCGGTCTTCACACCGAAATTATCGTCATAGGTAATCGTGGCGGCCTTTGCCGCATGCGTTCCAAACGAAACCACAATGGCGCATGACGCCAAAAGTGCGTGCTTCATCATAGAATATTCCCCTTTTATTTTTGATGACAACGCTCACAATTCGTATATTTTCACGAAATTTCACTCAATCACTACAAAGGCAATAAGAATACCCTATGGATATCTCTCGATTATCCATTCGAATATTATTTATTTTACGTTTTGTACTCGGAATTTTATTCCGATATTAATCCACAAACACACAATTCATCTGTTTTTACGGCAACAGAAAACTGTAACTGCGTTGTCCGTCAGCCCCATTCCCGCCAGCGATGGCAGCGCGCGAAATGCTCGCCGGAAACGCCTTCCAGAACGGGTTCCACCTCGCCGCATATCTCGGTCGCATATTTGCAGCGGGTGTGGAATTTGCAGCCGTTCGGAGGATTGAGAGGGCTCGGCAGATCGCCGTCCAGAAGCATCTCCGGTGCATATAACCCCGTCTCGTCCAGCATCGACGATGCTATGAGAGCCTTGGTATAGGGGTGCTTCGGCGCCCGGAAAAGTTCCTCCCGGTCGGCGATTTCAACGACGCGTCCGAGATACATCACGGCGATGCGATCACAGAGATAACGCACCACGCGCAGATCGTGGGAAATCATCAGAACCGTCAAACCGTGACGGCGCTTCATGTCCATCAGAAGGTTCAGGATTTGCGTGCGCATCGAGGCGTCGAGCGCCGATGTCGGTTCGTCGCAGACAAGGAAGCTCGGATTGAGAAGCAGCGCGCGGCCGATGACGACGCGCTGCAACTGGCCGCCGGAACACTGGCTCGGATACCGATCGTAAAAAGAGCCGTCGAGGCCGACCTCTTCCAGCATCCGGAAAACCCGGGCCGTGCGCTCCTCGCGCGTGCCGATGCCATGCTGGGCAAGCGGCGCTTCCATGCTCTGGCCGATACGCATGCGCGGATCGAGCGCGGAATAAGGGTCCTGAAACACCAGTTGCACGACCCGGCGCATGCGCCGAAGCGCCTCGCCCTGCATGTGCAGCATATCGTTCTGCCCGATGCTGACCTCGCCTTTCGTTGCATGGGTCAGCCGCGTAATCAGCCCGGCAACCGTGCTTTTGCCGCATCCGGATTCACCGACGAGACCAAGCACTTCCCCCTCGCCGATCGTGAGGGAAACATCGTCGACGGATTTCACCACACGGTGACCGAAGCCCGATATGGGATAATATTTGCAAAGGTTCTTCGCGACCACGAAGGGCCGCTTGCCGTTTTCCGCCGATGGCGGGGTCTGTGTCGTCGCTGTCGCTAGCATCGTCGCCCTCCCTCAGCAGACCGTGTGACCGGCATGATCGTGACCGGCATGATCGTGGTTGGCATCGTCGTGGCCGACCGCCCAGCACCGCGCCTTGCGCCCTTCGGGCAAGGCATTCAGATCCGGTTCCGAGGCCATGCAGCGGCCGCTCATGCCTGCCGAATTGGCAAGCGCGCAGCGCGGATGAAACCGGCAGCCGCAGGACATGTCATGGGCCTGCGCACTGGAGCCGGGGATCGTCAGCAACTGCCCCTCGCTGTCGGTGGTCAACAGCGAACAGCTGATGAGCGCCTTGGTATAGGGGTGCTGCGGCGCCTTGAGGATCGCCTGGGTCGGCCCCTCTTCGACGATGCGGCCGGCATACATGACCGCGATCCGGTCCGCAAAAGCGGCAACGACCGAGAGATCGTGGGTGATGAGAAGCGTGGCAAGCCGGCGCTTGCGGCGTTCGTCGTCGAGCAGGCGCAGGATTTGTGCCTGAACCGTGACATCAAGCGCCGTCGTTGGTTCATCGGCGATCAGAAGCTGCGGATTGCCGGAGAGTGCGGCCGCAATCATCACACGTTGCGCCATGCCGCCGGAAAGCTCGTGGGCGAAGCACTGCGCCCGCGCCGACGGATCGGGAATGCCGACATCCGACAAGAGACCGACGACCCGGTTAAGTGCGGCGTGCCGGCTCATTTTACGGTGAATCCAGAGCGGCTCCGCCACCTGCGTCCTCACCCGGCTGGTCGGGTCGAGCATGGCCTGCGGCTGCTGGAACAGCATGCTGATATCGGCGCCGCGCAGCGCATCGAGTTCGGAAGATGAAAGAGCGAGAATGTCGCGCCCGGCAAAGGAAATACGGCCGGAATTGATTTCCGCGCCCTGCGGCAAAAGCCGCATCAGCGACAGCGCCGTCATGCTCTTGCCCGACCCGGATTCGCCGACGAGAGCGACGACTTCTCCGGCGTTGACGGAAAGCGTCAGGCCCGAAATAACAAACTTGCGGCCATTTTGCGCCGGCACGGAAACGTGCAGGTCCTCTATCTCCAGAAGCGGTGCGCATTCAGGGGACATGGCCGTATTGGCAAGCGTTTGTCCTTCGATATTCATAAGAGTTCCCCTTATTTTTATTGAATCGGAGGCATTGCGTATTCTTCATGCGGCTTCAGACGATATTACTCTCCTTCCGGTTCCGTTGCGTCATCTATGTTTGACAATCGTCAAATCGACCATTGCCCGTTGGCAGGCGTCAATGACCGTTGGTTTTTTTCGTTTCCAGGTTCAGGCCATGGCCGATCCACGTCACACTTAGCGCCGCCAGGAAAATCGCCAGGCCCGGTGCGATGACGAGAACGGGCATCCGTTCCGCGTAAGCCTGCGCATCGGCCAGCATCAGCGCCCAGTCGGCGGCCGGCGGCTGTACGCCGAGGCCCAGAAACGACAATCCGCCCACCGTGATCAGCTTGTGGCCAAAGCGCAGGAACGCCACGGCCGCAATGGGCCAGATCGTGTTGGGAATGATATGCCGAAAGATGATGAAGCGCCGTGTGCAGCCGAGCACCTCTGCCGCGCGGATATATTCGCGGGAATTGATCGAGAGCGTCAGTCCCCGCGCCAGCCGCGCAAAAGGTGTCCAGCCGACGATGGTCAGCGACGCGATCAGCGTTCCGTATCCCGGACCGAAAATGGCGACGAGGAAAATCGCGATCACCACATCCGGTATGGCGATGAGCAGGTCCACGATGCGCATCAGCACTTCGTCGAGGATGCCCCGGCTGCGGCCGCTGATGATGCCGATGAAGGTTCCGATCACGACCGACAGAATGACGGTGATGGCGGCAATCGTGACCGTGAAGCGGCCGCCGATCAACAGCCGGCTCAAGACATCGCGCCCGAGATGGTCCGTCCCAAGCCAATAGGCGGCGCTCGGCGCATTCAGCCTGAGCCGAAGGCTCTGCTTTGCCGGATCATAGGGCGAAATCCACGGCGCGATCACCAGCAGCAGGATGATGACGAGAAAAATCGCCGATCCCGCATAGAAGGTCCAGTGCCGGCGGCGGATGAAATCCGTGAACCGGGCGAGGTTCGAAGGGCGCTTGGGCGTGGTCATCGGCATGGCGGCGGCAGACGCGCTCGGGAAGTGGCTAATGGTCATGGTGAGCTCGCATTGCTGGATTGATCAGGACATAAAAGCTGTCGGCCAGGGTATTGATCAGGATGGAGAGCGCCACGATGCAGATGAAACCGCCCTGCAGCATCGGAATGTCGCGATTGACCACGGCGTCGTAGAGAAGCCGGCCCATGCCGGGAATGGCGAAGATCACTTCCACGACCACCGATCCGCCAAGCAGACCGGCAAGCCACAGGGCGAAGAAGGTGACCACCGGCAGCGAGCCGTTGCGGATGCCGTGGCGCATGACCGTACCATGCATGCCGAGACCGCGGCTGCGGGCCGCCGTGATATAGGGCGCGCGCAGAACCTCGGCCATTGCGGCGCGCGTCACCTGGGTGAAATAGGCAAGCGGCCGCAGCGTCAGGGTCAGTGCGGGAAGCACCAGCGAACGCCAGCTATCCCATCCGGCCGAGGGCAACCAGCCGAGATAGAGCGCAAAGACCAGCGCCGACATCGGCGCAAACCAGTATTCGGGCGTTGCAACGAAGGTCTGGATCATCAGCGTCGCGAAATTGTCCAGCCGACCGCCGGGACGCATCGCCGCCAGGGTGCCGAGCGGCAGGGCGACGGCCACCGCGACCGCCAGCGCCGTCAGCGCCAGCGTCACCGACACCCAGAGCGACCGCAAAAGCTCGGCGGCGACCGGCTGACTGCTGGTGAAGGAAAATCCGAGGTCGCCCCGCAGCGCGCCCGACAACCAAGCGAAATATTGCACATAGAGCGGGCGGTCCAGCCCGAGGCTGACCCTGAGCGCCTCGACCGCGTGAGGATCGAGCGCCGTATCGCGCATGCGCGACATGAGAATGGTGCGGGCCGGATCGCCGCCCGCCATATAGGGCAAAAGAAACGCGATGACGGACACGATCGCCAGCATCAGGCACAGAATAAGGAAGCGCTGTATTATCTGTATCCACATGGCTTGGTCTCCTTCACCACAATTGGCGTCTGCACTGCAATCCGCGCCCGTTTCCCAAAGGAAAACGGCCGCTTATTTCACCGGGCGCTGTAGATCCATCACCGGACCGGAGGTGCCCTTCAACATTCCGGTGCGCTTGGGCACGATGGCCACGGTCGTAAAATCGATATCCTCGGCATGGGCGAGATCATGGATGATCGGGCAATCCGGCTCACCGTTGTCAGGGCAATAGGTTGCGAGGTTTCGCAGCGTATCGGCCATCTCGCGAAGCGTATGCATCTTCGCTTCCAGATCGACGACATGTTCCATGACGATGCGTTTGACATCGCAGGAGGCGCCGCCCGGATCGCGCCAGAGCGTCATGAGCTGCCTGATCTTTTCGATGGAAAAGCCGAGATCGCGTCCGCGCCGGATGAAACGCAGCGTTTCCAGATCATTGGCCGTATAGACCCTGTATCCGGACTCCGTGCGGTTTGCCGATTTGATCAGGCCGATTGTCTCGTAATGCCTGATCATCTTCGCAGAAACACCGGATGCGGTGGCGGCTGTGCCAATATTCATCGATCCTGCTCCTATCTTTCCGGGGTGAAAAACACGTCTGCATGAATGTCGGCGGTGCGCATGCCGCGCGCCAGAAGCTGCGGCACCGTCGCCTCGATCATGGCCGGCGGGCCTGCAATATAGGCTTTCCAGCCATCGAGATCGTCGAAATCATCCGCCACGGCCGCACCGACATAACCGCACCGGATATCGGCATGTTCCTCATGCGAGAGAACCGGAACGAAACTCAGATTGCCATGCCGCGCGGCAAGGTCTCCGAAGCGGTCGAGCATATAGAGATCACGCTCGGCGCGCGCGCCGAAATAGACATGAACCGGTCGTTCGCGGCCCGTTGCGAGCGCCGCCTCGACAACCGCCTTGACGGGAGCGAGCCCCGAACCGCCGGCAATGCCGAGGATCGGCCCGCAATGTTTTTCCCGCAGGAACGAAGAGCCGAAAGGCCCGACTATCGTGACGGGGTCACCCGCGCTAGCGAGCGAGAAGATGCGGCTGCTCGTCATGCCGCCGGGAACATGCCGGATGTGGAATTCAATCAGCTCCTCATCCACCCTGCTGGCAATGGAATAATCACGCGGCGAACAGTCGGGATAAAGCAGACGCACATATTGTCCGGGCTTGAAGGTAAACTGCCTGCGATCGTCGAGCCGGATGCGGATGAGCTTGATATCGTGCGTCACATCCAGCGCCTCCGCAACCACGCCCTCAAAGCGGCCGGTCGGAATATCGGCGATCTCATCCTCCCCGTCGAGCCAGCTGATCGTCATTTCGCTCAACGGCACGGCCCGGCAGGCGAGCGTCAGGCCCTCGGCTTTCTCCTCTTCGGTCAAGGAGAAGGGCGTATGCTTGAGAAGATCGATTTCGCCGGAAATGAGATGCGACTTGCAGGCGCCGCAGCGGCCCATGCGACAGCCATGCGGATAGGTGACCCCTGCCGCCAGTGCGGCCTGGAGCACGGTCTCACCCTGCGCCGCCATGATGCTGCGTCCGATCTGCGGCAGATAGATTGTGTTGCCAGGCGTCATCATGTCCGCCTCCTATTCGGCCGCTGCGAGCTGCATGCCGGACGATCTGTCCACCAGCGGCGCGCGGAAGCTTTTCAGGCGCAGCGCATTCGTCAAGACGAAGACGCTGGAAAGCGCCATGGCTCCGGCGGCAAGGACAGGCGACAGCAGAACGCCGTTGACAGGATACAATATTCCGGCCGCCACGGGAACGAGAGCGGCATTGTAAGCGAAGGCCCAGAACAGGTTCTGGCCGATATTGCGGATCGTGGCCTTGGAGAGCGCGATGGCATTGGCAACGCCGCGCAAATCACCGGACATCAACACCACATCGGCGCTTTCAATGGCGACATCCGTGCCCGTGCCGATGGCAAGGCCGACATCGGCGGCGGCCAGCGCCGGCGCATCGTTGATGCCATCGCCGACAAAGGCGACACGTCGCCCGCCGGCGGCAAGCCTCTTGACGGCCTCCACCTTGCCGTCGGGCAGCACTTCCGCCACCACTTCATCGATACCGAGCCGACGGGCGATGGCTTCAGCGGTGCGGCGATTGTCACCCGTGATCATCGTGACTTTCAGACCCAGTGCATGCAGCGCCGCAATCGCCTCCGGGGTCGTCTGCTTGACCGGATCGGCAACCGCGATGATCACGGCCAGCCTGCCATCGACGGCGGCATAGAGCGGCGACTGCCCTTCCCTGCCCAGCCGCTCGGCATCGTCTGCGAACATCGCGACATCGTAACCGAGTTTGGTCATGAACCGGTCCGCGCCCGCTTCCACCCGGCGACCGTCGACCATGGCTGCAACACCAAAACCGGGGGTCGCCTCGAAGCCTTCCGCATCGGCAAGCGTCAGGCCGCCATGTTTCGCAGCCTCGACGATCGCTTCGGCAATCGGATGTTCGGAATGGTTCTCCAGCGAGGCGACGAGGCGCAACACCTCATCCGCATCGAATCCCTCTGTTGTGGTAAAATGCACCAGTTTCGGTTTGCCGAGCGTCAGGGTGCCGGTCTTGTCGACGGCGATCACATCGGCATCGCGGAGCGTCTGGAGCGCATCGCCACGGCGGAACAGCACGCCCATTTCGGCGGCGCGGCCGGTGCCGACCATGATCGAGGTCGGCGTGGCAAGGCCCATGGCGCAGGGACAGGCGATGATGAGCACCGCAACCGCATTGACCAGCGCAAAGGTCAGAGCCGGATCAGGCCCGAAAACGAACCAGACGATGAAGGTGACGAGCGCCGCCAGCATCACCGCCGGCACGAACCAGTTGGTCACCTTGTCCACCAGCGCCTGAATGGGCAGCTTGTCGGCCTGCGCCTCCTCGACCATGCGGATGATCTGGGCGATCAGCGTATCGGCGCCGACCTTGGTGGCGCGGAACGTGAAAGAACCGTTGCGGTTGACCGTGCCGCCGACGACTTCGGAACCCGCCGCCTTGGTGACCGGCACCGGTTCGCCTGTGATCATCGATTCATCGACATAGGAAGAGCCACTGAGGACCAGCCCGTCGACCGGTACTTTCTCGCCGGGGCGAACGACGATCACATCGCCGGTGCGCACATCCTGCAACGGCACATCGATGGTTTCGCCATCGCGCAGCACGCGGGCGGACTTGGCCTGCAGGCCGACCAGCCTCTTTATCGCCTCGCTGGTGCGGCCTTTGGCGCGCGCTTCCAGAAAACGTCCGAGAAGGATGAGCGTGACGATGACCGCCGCCGCCTCGTAATAGACATTGGCCGTGCCGCTCGGCAGGATTTTGGGCATGAAGGTTGCGACAACCGAAAATCCCCAGGCGGCGGCGGTGCCCAGCACGACGAGCGAATTCATGTCCGGCGCCAACCGCAGAAGTGCGGGTATGCCCTTTTTGAAGAAACGCAGGCCAGGCCCGAACAGAACCAGCGTCGTCAGCGCAAATTGCAGATACCAGCTTTCCTGCATGCCGACCGTTTCCATCACGAAATCATGGATGGCGGGCACCAGATGCGACCCCATTTCCAGCACGAAAACCGGTAGCGTCAGAACAACGGCGACGGCGAGGCTGATTTTGAGGCTGCGCAGTTCCGCCTCGCGCTTGTCCTGCTCTCCATCTCTGGCTTTGTCGGCGACAACCTCGTTCGCCTTATAGCCCGCCCGCTGGATGGCGTCCGCCAGATTGGCCGCAGAGGCGGCGTTGCCGGCGACGCGGACGGTGGCGCGCTCCGTCGCCAGATTGACGCTTGCACCGGAAACACCGGAAACGGCCTTCAACGCCTTTTCGACACGTCCGACGCAGGAGGCGCAGGTCATGCCCTCAATATCAAGTTCGATGGTTTTCTCTTCGACGCTGTAACCGGCCTGCCGCACTGCCTCGATAACGGCCGGCACATCCGGCGGCCCGGAAAAGGAAATGTCGGCACGTTCCGTTGCCAGATTGACCGAAGCTTTCAGAACGCCCGGCACCTTGGCAATCGCCTTTTCAACGCGGCCGACACAGGAGGCGCATGTCATGCCATCGATCGCAATCTGATGGCTCGCCCGGATCTCCATTTGTGACATGCGTATGACCCCTCTTTTCTTGTGTTAAAAAAAAGATAGGGCTTCCCATCGTGGCAAGGTCAATAGGTTCTTTTTGATGATTTTCAAGTGACCATGCCGTGCACGTGAACGGGTGTTTTACGCCAGCTCACACACGATTAAGTAAGGGGAAAAAAGTGGTGCGGACGGCGGGACTTGAACCCGCAAGACCAATGGTCGGCAGATTTTAAGTCTGCTGCGTCTACCGATTTCGCCACGTCCGCATTGCCGCGCCGCGTACCGTTTCGGCAGGGGCGCTGCAAAAAATCGTCATGCTTCTGGCGCCCGGCCTGGGGCCGGTCCCAAACACGACTGAGCCTCATCTACACAGGCCGAACCGTTTCGGTCAACGGGGCCTCGGAGCATTTCCAGGAAAAGTGGAACCCGGTTTTCCGTCCGGAAATGCGGCAAACAAAGAGCTGGAACGTTTTTCCGATTCGAAGAAAAGCGAGAACGCTTTAGCCACACCAGGACTGATTTTTTGCCGATGCCGGATGCGCGAGCCCTTCCCGCACGAGTTGATCGGCGAAGGATACGCCCGAACGCGAAAGCCGTTTGCGGTCCGTGGCTTGCCCGCCCGCAGCAGCGGAGGACGCCACATCGAAGGCGCCGGCATTCAGCATATCGCGAAGCCTGACCTTCGCAACGAAGCCGCGCTGGCGCTCTTCCATGCAGCGCGCCCGGTCGATCTGCGGCACTTCTATGCCGGCAAGCTGCATTTTCACGCCCTTCATCCAGAAGGTGTTGCCATCGGCCACGCAATTGTTGAGGCCGGAACGACCGCAAAAGGCAAATGTACCGCTTTTTTCACCGAGCGAGATTTTTTCGACCGAAGGGCGCGTTTCCGGCAGGATAGCGGCAACCTGGCTCGGCTGCGAGACGGACGGCATGGCGATCGGGCGCGGCGGCACCGGGCCGTTGCCGGGCAGAGCCGGCGATGCGGGGCGAATGGATGCCACTTTTTCCGGCGTGACGGAATCGCGTTTGGCCGCCGTCGCGACTTTCGAAGAACTCGTGGCCGGAGATGTCGCCTTTGCAACATGCCGCTGCGGCAAAAGACTGTCGCGATGTTCGTAAGCCTGAATGCCGCCGGCAACGACGCCCAGCATCAGCACCCAGGGCCAAACGCTGCCGCCACCCGATTTCTTCGCCGTGCGGCGTCGTGCTGTCGATTTTCGATTGCTCACGATCGGACTCCTTTTTACGGAGCCGCATTATCGGCCAAAGGAGTTTCCGAAAGGTTGGCATTGCCGGGCGTTTTCGTTTTTCAGAGAATCGGGAAAACGCCTAACCCCTTGTTTTCTCGATTTCCCGAATGGAAAGCACGCAAATGAGCTGTGGATAAACCCTCAGCGAACCTGATCGAGAAGGCGCTTGCATTCGAGAAGATCGAACAGGGCTTCCTGCAAAAGCGCCTGATCATCCTTGCCGATGCTCGACTTGCCGACCGATATTTCCGCATCGCCGCCGCCACCGCCGAAGCCGAAAAAACGGCCGCTTGGCTTGGCCTTCGGTCGACCGACGACCTCGTCCCCATCGGTATCGACGACACGCGGTTCGGCGACTTCCTTTTCACCGCTCGCCGCCATGATGGCTTCCATGGTCGCAAGATCACCGGAGGCGATTGCCGCCACAAAGCGGTTGCCATTGGCTTTCAGTAGCTTCTGTACGCCCTTGATGGTGTAGCCATGGTCATAAAGAAGGTGACGAATGCCCTTCAGGAGATCGATATCGTCAGGACGGTAATAACGGCGGCCCCCGCCCCGTTTCATCGGCTTGATCTGCGGAAAGCGTGTTTCCCAGAAACGCAGCACATGCTGCGGCAGGTTCAACTCATCCGCCACTTCACTGATCGTCCGAAACGCGTCGGGGCTTTTATCCAAATTTCCACTCCCATCCGAACCGGAGCGCCATGCATCCGGCCGGACACTGAACGAGAACGCTTTTCACCCGCCGGTCAAACACCACGCAAAGTCGGTTACGACCCCGCGCCGACGCCGTCGCGGCGAGATACAAATCACTAAAATGATTATGATGTGAGTCGACTGGATTTCAACGGCTTGCACGTTGAAATTCAAGTATGTTCACAAGAAGAATGGGGAAAAAGGCTTGCGATACGGCAAAAAAGGCGTGTCGCTCCGACCTTGAGTGAGGGATTATGCCCCCGCCTTCTGGCCCTTCTGCTTGGCCTTGCGGGCCGTATGGGCCTTCAGAATGCGCTGCTTCAGCACGTTCGAGGCCTTGAAGGTCATGACGCGGCGCGGCGAAATCGGAACTTCCTCACCCGTCTTCGGGTTGCGGCCGATGCGCTCGTTCTTTTCCCTGATCTGGAAAGTTGCGAAGGAAGAGAGCTTGACGACTTCGCCGCGGGTGATCGCGTTGCATATTTCGTCGATGATCGTTTCGACCAGCTCGGCGGATTCGGTGCGGGACAGCCCGACTTTACGAAACACAGATTCTGCAAGATCTGCGCGTGTCACTGTCTTCCCGGCCATTTTTCCCCACAAACCGTGTCTGAACTCTTCTCTAGGAGCCGCCGAGATTATTTCCCTTGTGGCGACCGGTCAAGGGATTGTTCCAGATTCATTTGAGGCTTTCGGCAATCAGTGCAAGGGCTTAGAGCGACTGATACGGTTTTGACACAGCCTCGGGCCGCTCCGGCGCTTCCAATCGGGGCGAGAGCGCGAAAATCACAACCGATTTCGCGCCATCGCCCCGGCAAACGCGGAAATCAGGCCTTTACCAGCGCAGCAGCACCGCGCCCCAGGTGAAGCCGCCGCCCATGGCCTCCAGCATGACCAGATCGCCCTTCTTGATGCGTCCGTCACCGGCGGCAACGGCGAGCGCCAGCGGAATGGAGGCGGCCGAGGTATTGCCGTGCTGATCGACGGTGATCACGACCTTTTCCGGGTCGATGTTGAGCTTCTTTGCCGAACCGTCGATGATGCGCTTGTTGGCCTGGTGCGGAACCAGCCAGTCGAGATCGTCGGACGTCGTGCCAGTCGCCTCGAAGGCCTGTTCGATGACGTCGGTGATCATGCCGACGGCGTGTTTGAACACTTCCCGGCCTTCCATGCGCAGATGGCCGACCGTGCCTGTGGTGGAAGGTCCGCCATCGACATAGAGCTTTTCCTTGTGCGAGCCGTCGGAGCGAAGCTGCGCCGTCAGGATGCCGCGATCGGCGGAGGTGCCCTCGCCTTCGCCGGCCTCCAGAACAAGCGCGCCGGCGCCGTCGCCGAAGAGAACGCAGGTGGTGCGGTCCTTCCAGTCGAGGATGCGCGAGAAGGTCTCGGAACCGATCACCAGAACGCGCTTGGCCATGCCGCCGCGAATATAGAGATCGGCGGTCGATACGGCATAAACGAAACCGGAGCAGACGGCCTGCATATCGAAGGCGAAACCATGGGTCATGCCAAGACGGTTCTGGATATTCACCGCCGTTGCCGGAAAGGTGTTATCCGGGGTCGAAGTGGCCAGAATGATGAGGTCGATATCGTCGGGCGTCAGGCCGGCATTATCGAGCGCGGCGCGCGCCGCCGCTTCGCCGAGAGACGCGGTGGTTTCACCTTCGCCGGCGATATAGCGCTGCTTGATGCCCGTGCGCTGCACGATCCATTCGTCGGAAGTCTCGACGACCCCTTCGATTTCGCTGTTGGTCATGACACGCTTCGGAAGCGCTGCCCCGAAACCACGGACTATAGAGCGGATCATTCCCTTATTCCTCGTCAGCCACGAGAGCTTCGGGCGCCGGGGGCGGAAGCCGTCTTGCGTGGTAAATCTTCAGATCATTTTCAATCTTGGCCGTCAGGCCGTTGTGGACCATGTCGTAGCCGACATCGACGGCGGAGGCAAAACCGATGGCATCCGTGCCGCCATGGCTCTTGATGACAATGCCGTTCAGGCCGAGAAACACGCCGCCATTGACCTTGCGCGGGTCCATCTTTTCCCTGAGTACGTCGAAGGCGCTTTTCGCCAGAATATAACCGATCTTGGCGAAGAAGCTGCGGGAGATCGCCTCACGCAGCAGCGTGGTGATCTGGCGGGCGGTGCCTTCGGCGGCTTTGAGTGCGATGTTGCCGGTGAAACCTTCGGTCACCACCACATCCACCGTGCCCTTGCCGATATCGTCGCCTTCGACGAAACCGCGATAATCGATGGTGGCGAGATCGGCTTCGCGGATCAGACGTCCGGCCTCACGCACCTCTTCCTGACCCTTGACCTCCTCGACGCCGACATTGAGCAGTCCGACGGTCGGACGGTCGATATCGAAGAGCGCGCGCGCCATGGCGCCGCCCATCAGGGCGAAATCCAGAAGCTGCTGGGAATCGGCGCCGATGGTCGCGCCGATGTCGAGCACGATGCTTTCGCCCTTCAGCGTCGGCCAGATGCCGGCGATTGCCGGGCGTTCCACCCGCGCCATGGTGCGCAAACAGAATTTCGCCATGGCCATCAGCGCGCCGGTATTGCCGGCGGAAACGGCGACATCCGCCTCCCCGAGTTTCACGGCCTCGATGGCGCGCCACATGCTGGAGACGTAGCGGCCACGACGCAGCGCCTGGCTCGGCTTCTCGTCCATGCTGACCGAGACTTCACAATCGTGAAAGACCGACTTTTCCCGAAGTGCGGGATATTGTGCCAGAATGGGGTCGCATTTGCTCTTCTGCCCGTAGAGCAGAAAAGTTACATCGTTGTGCCGTTCAAGCGCCTTGGCGGCACCGGGTATGGCAACATCTGGGCCGAAATCGCCACCCATGACGTCAATTGCAATTCTGATCACTCGTCCCTTATCCTTCTTCCCGCCAATCAGCGGTTTTGCGCGAAAATACCTTTTCCGGCCTTCGTTACAATAAAATTATTTCAGCCCAACGGGGCCATTCAGTCTTTTTTCCAATCTTTGAGCACGGCAAAGGGCGACGGGCGCTTTTCTTCTTCAGGCTCTTTTTCGGCCGCTTCGGCAAATTCCGCATCCGCTTTGCGCGGATAGGGATCGATCGCGAGTGCCGCAAATTCGGCAACCACCGCGCCGACGTCGATGCTGTCGCCGGTGAACTGGTCGGGAATATCCGGACCGTCGGGGTCGAGCACGATCTCGCCTTCCTCATTGGTCACCATCCGCGCCAGTTTCGAACCTTCCGGAACGAAAATCTGCTCGACGGTCTCATCGATCTTGCTCGAGACCGGCTCCAGCGTGACGACGCAGGATTGCGTTACCGCCGCATGCACTTCGCCCTTGATCTTGACGCCATCCTTCTTCCAGCGGGAAACTTGCAGCTCCGCCTTCAGATATTCGACGGAAACCACATTCCAGAATTTCGCCAGCGCCTTAAGTTCCTCAGCACTGGCTTCGAGACCAATCCTGACCGGATTGGCGGAAATATGGCCTACCTTTACGGGATAGGAAAAAGGCAGGTCGTCATTTGCAGGGTGTCGCGCGTTCATCGTGAACCTCATCGTCCAGGCAAGGGCAGCGTCAGGCTTCCGGTTGCTATTGTGTCTTCGGACTGGGCGGCAAGTTGCGTGGATGTGTCCATCATCCAGCCTGCCAGCCCCTCCATATCGGGCGCCTTCTCATCTACCTGCGGATATATATTGCGCCGGAGCGCCGCGGCAAGGGCGACGCGGTCGGAAGCATCCAGCGCCGCCGCATAGGATTCCAGCCGCCCATAGAACATGCCGGCGAATTTCTTCATGCGCTTCGGCACGCCCTGATCGCCGATTCCCAGTTCGCGAATGGAATGATCGAGGTCCTGAAAAAAGGCGTCGACGATCTCCTGGGCGATCTCCTGACCGCTGACATCGGAGGATTTGGTGCGGCGGAAATAGAGAATCATGATGATCGACAGCATCTCGAAGCGGCCCATGACCGTATCGGGAACACCGAGATCGAGATAGAAAGCGGGCGTGCGGGCAGCGGCCGTCAAAGTCGCATATTGCCGGTCGACAATGGCGCGATTGTTGTTTTTCTTCTTGAACAGCCCGAATATCATCGTTTTTTTTCCGAACGGGACGGGTGAATTCGCTTACCGCCCATCGCACTTGTTGCATGATCGTCAAAGCTGGTTTACCGAAGCATCCACGAATTGCAATGCTGTCGCGGTCACGTTCGTCTTTCGCCTGAAACAGTCGAAGAGAACCGGAGGAGTTCCAAAAGACCGGGAAAGCATTGAATTTGGGGAGTGACCGGGATTTTCCGTCCCCGGATTGACACAATCATGTGCACAGACACTGTGCACCACGCAATGCCGGAAGGTGCCATTCATGATCGCAGTCGGGGAAAAGCAGTTGAGCAAGCAGAAATCCGCAAGTCACGGCAATGTTCTGAGCAAGACCGCCATCGCAATCGTGCTCGCATCCGGCCTGCTTTCCGCCTGCAGCAGCACGACCGATGTGTTCCATAACGGCTACGTCATGGACGAGCAGTCGCTCCAGCTGATCCCGGAAGGTTCGAGCCGCGAGCAGGTTCTGCTGACCATGGGCACGCCCTCCACCACCGCGACCTTCGGCAACGAGGTTTTCTATTACATCTCGCAGAAGCGCGTGCGCCGCGCGGCCTTCATGAAGCCGGCGCTGGTCGAGCAGAACATTCTCGCGATCTATTTCAACAAGGACGGCGTGATCGAGCGCAAGGCCAACTATACGCTGCAGGACGGCAAGGTCTTCGACACGATTTCGCGCACCACGCCGACGGGCGGCAAGGACCTCACCTTCCTGCAGCAGCTGCTTTCCGGCGGCACCTCGGGCGCCAATATCGCCAAGAGCATTCTCGGTCAGGGCAACAACACCCCCTGATCGGAAGAAGAAACGGAAAATTCAAAGGCCCGGGGATCGCTCCCCGGGCCTTTTTCATTTGTCGGAACCTAAGCCCTCAGTGGGCGAGAACCGCAAGCAGTAGCAGCGCCACGATATTGGTGATCTTGATCGCCGGGTTGACGGCGGGACCGGCGGTATCCTTGTAGGGATCGCCGACCGTATCGCCCGTCACCGACGCTTTGTGGGCGTCCGAACCCTTGACGTGGCGCACGCCGTCCTTGTCGATGAAACCGTCTTCGAAGCTCTTCTTGGCATTGTCCCATGCGCCGCCACCGGAGGTCATGGAAATCGCCACGAAGAGGCCGTTGATGATGACGCCAAGCAGCGATGCGCCAAGTGCCGCGAAGGCCGACGCCTTGGAGCCGGAAATGGCCAGCACGCCGAAATAAACGACGAGCGGCGCCAGAACCGGCAGGAGCGACGGGATGACCATTTCCTTGATCGCCGCCCGTGTCAGCAGGTCCACGGCCTTGCCATAATCAGGCTTTTCCGTTCCGGCCATGATGCCGGGCTTTTCGCGGAACTGGCGGCGCACTTCCTCGACGATCGAGCTTGCCGCCTTGCCCACCGCCGTCATGGCGATACCACCGAAGAGATAGGGGATAAGGCCGCCGAACAGCAGGCCGGCAACCACGTAAGGATTGGCGAGGCTGAAGGAAATCTCGCCCATATCCTTGAAGTAGGGATAGGTATCGCCATTGGCGGCGAAATAGGAGAGATCATTGGCATAGGCGGCGAATAGCACCAGTGCGCCGAGACCGGCAGAGCCGATGGCATAACCCTTGGTGACGGCCTTGGTGGTGTTGCCGACGGCATCCAGCGCGTCGGTCGCCTTGCGCACGTCAGGATCGAGACCGGCCATTTCGGCGATACCGCCGGCATTGTCCGTGACCGGGCCGAAGGCGTCGAGCGCCACGATCATGCCCGCCAGACCCAGCATGGCGGTAACCGCGATGCCAGTGCCGAACAGCCCGCCGAGCTGGTAGGTGCCGATGATGCCGCCGACGATGACGATGGCCGGCAGCGCCGTCGATTCGAGCGAGACCGCAAGGCCCTGGATGACGTTGGTGCCATGACCCGTGACCGAGGCCTGGGCGATGGAGTTGACCGGCCGCTTGTTGGTGCCGGTATAATATTCGGTGATGACGACGATCAGCGCCGTCACGACAAGACCGACCAATCCGCAGAAGAAGAGGTTGGTGCCGGTGATTTCCATGCCGGCTACCGTGCCTACCGTGCCCCAGCCGACCGTCGCATGAGTGGCGACTGCAAGACCGGCAACCGAGAAGACACCGGTGGCGATGAGGCCCTTGTAGAGCGCCCCCATGATGGAATTGTTGGTGCCGAGCTTCACGAAGAAGGTGCCGGCAATCGAGGTCAGAATGCAGGCGCCGCAGATCGCCAGCGGATAGACCATGGCGCTTTCCAGTATCGGCGTTCCGGCAAAGAATATCGCGGCGAGAACCATGGTCGCGACGACAGAGACGGCATAGGTCTCGAAGAGGTCAGCCGCCATGCCGGCGCAGTCGCCGACATTGTCGCCGACATTGTCGGCAATGGTTGCGGGGTTGCGCGGGTCGTCCTCGGGAATGCCGGCCTCGACCTTGCCCACGAGATCGCCGCCGACATCCGCACCCTTGGTGAAGATGCCGCCGCCTAGACGGGCGAAGATGGAAATCAGCGATGCGCCGAAGCCGAGCGACACCAGCGCATCGATCACCTCACGCGAGCCGGCCGGATGGCCCATCACCGAGGTGAGGATGAAATAATAGATGGAGACGCCGAGCAGCGCGAGACCCGCCACCAGCATGCCGGTGATGGCGCCCGACTTGAAGGCGATATCGAGACCGGCGGAAAGGCTGTGCGAGGCGGCCTGCGCGGTGCGCAGATTGGCGCGCACGGAGACATGCATGCCGACAAAGCCGGCGACGCCGGACAGCACCGCGCCGACGAGGAAGCCGATGGCTGCCATGGATGACAGAAGATACCAGGCCAGAATGGCGACGATCAGTCCGACGATGGCGATGGTGAGATATTGACGGGTGAGATAAGCCTGCGCACCTTCACGGATAAAACCTGCTATTTCACGCATACGCTCGTTGCCCTGATCGGCATCGAGAACGCTCTTGGTGGCCCATACCGCGTAAACGACGGACAGGACACCGCATAAAATTACTATGGGTATTACGGTCATGCGCACTTACCTCCCAAAAGGCCGGGTCTCACTCCCTCCCCGGCGTGGCGAAACCTTGTGCAGGGAGATGCGGACGGCCTGTCCCAAATCCCGTCTTGGGCATTTGTTCCCCTCCCAAGGAAAAATGTCCTCGGAGCGGAGATTGCGTTGGCGCGAGGTGCCGCGTCAAGCCCACAAATTTGCCTGAAACTTGAAAGGAGTAGAGTGCGGCGCGCGACTCAGGCTGCTTTTTTGCGGCTTGTCAGGACGAGCGACAGGACAAGCAGGAGGCAAAGCCCGGCAACCGGCCAGATGACGAGGTTCATCACCGACCAGCCCCAGGCCGTAAATACCTTGCCGGAAGAGAAGGATGACAGCGCCACGGTGCCAAACAGCACGATATCGTGGAAACCCTGCACCTTGTCCGCCTCATGCGGGCGGTAACTGGAGGTGATGATGGCGGTTGCGCCGATGAAGCCGAAATTCCAGCCGAGGCCGAGCAGGATGAGCGCCGCCCAGAAATTCCACAGCTCTATGCCCATATGGGCAACGATGGCACAAGCCATCAGCACAATAAGGCCCGCCGCAACGATTTTTTCCGCACCGAATCGGGAAATCAGCATGCCGGTGAAGAAGCTCGGGCCGAACATGGCGAGCACGTGCCACTGGATGCCGAGCGTGGCGAGTTCGGTGGGGAAACCGCAGCCGACGACCATGGCGAGCGGTGCGCCGGTCATCATGAAGGTCATCAGGGCATAGGAACCGATGCCGCAGATCATGCCGGCGACGAAACGCTGCGTGCGGACGATTTCCGACAGCGGCCTTACCGATTCGACATGGGCGGCGGCCGCCTTGGGATCGGGCAATTTCAGAAACGCCAGAATGGCGATGGAAACGAGGCCGAGCGGAACGAGCGCCAGAAAAGCGCCGGCAAAGGTGACCGGCGCAAGCAAGTCCTTGCCGAAGATGGCGAGTTGCGGCCCGACGATGGCGGAAATGATGCCGCCCGCCAGAATCCAGGAGATCGCCTTCGGCTTGTAAAAGGATGGAGAGGCGTCGGCCGCGGCAAAACGGATTTTTTGCGTAAAGCCGCCGGAAATGCCGATCAGCAGCAGGCCGACGGCAAATAGCCAAAAATCCGAACGGAAGAGCGCCACGGCGGCAATGCCGCCGCCAATGGAGCACATCAGCGCGCCGACCATGAAGCCTGCCTTGCGGCCGAGGAAGCGGGATGCGGCCGCCACGCAGATCGCGCCGAGCGCAACGCCGATATTGAAGCCGGTGAGAGGCGCGGTCGCCAGCGACTTATCCGCGCCGAGCAGCTGATAGCCGGCAAGCGCGCCGACCGAAAAGCTTAAGGGCGCAGCCGATCCCATGATCGCCTGCGCGATGGTGAGGAGGAAGACGTTGCGCTTCGCCTCGTCCAGTTGAACTTCAAGTCCGGGGACGGAAACCGCGCTCATCTCTTCCTCATCTTTTTATTTCAGCGTTTCGCCTCGCCGCGCACCTGCTTGGCAATGCGGTCAAGCACCGCATTCACCAGCTTCGGCTCATCGTGCTCAAAGAAAGCACGGGCGATTTCAACATATTCCGTGACGATGACGGCGACCGGCACGTCCTTGCGCTCGAGAATCTCGAAAGTGCCGGCACGCAGGATGGCGCGCACGGTGGCATCGAGACGCGACAGCGGCCAGTCTTCCAGAAGGGCGGAGCGCACCAGCGGGTCGATCTTCGTCTGATCGCGGACGACGCCGGAGACGATGGAACGGAACCATGAAGGATCGGCCTTCAGATAGGTATCGCCGTCGACTTCCTGCCCGAGACGGTGCGCCTCGTATTCGGCCACGACTTCCATGACGCCGGTTCCGCCGACATCCATCTGGTAAAGCGCCTGCACGGCCGCAAGGCGGGCCGCGCCGCGTTGGTTGGCGGGCTTTACCGAAGGCTGGCGCGGTTCGCCGCCATTTTCAACATTCGACATGCGTTCAGCCACCCAGTTTTTTCTTCAGCTCGATCATCGTCAGCGCCGCACGCGCCGCGAAACCGCCCTTGTCCTTGTCGGAACGACGCACGCGCGCCCATGCCTGCTCGTCATTCTCGACGGTGAGGATGCCGTTGCCGATCGGCAGCGATTCGCTGACGGCGAGATCCATCAGGGCGCGGGAAGATTCATTGGAGACGATGTCGAAGTGGTAGGTCTCACCGCGAATGACCATGCCGAGCGCAACGAAACCGTCATATTCCGTGCCGTCATTGTCAGCACCGTCAAGCGCCATGGCGATGGCGGCGGGGATTTCCAGCGCGCCGGGAACGGTGATGACGTCATAGGTGGCGCCGGCTTCATCGAGCGCGAATTTCGCGCCTTCGAGAAGGGCATCCGCCATATCGTCGTAAAAACGTGCTTCCACGATAAGAAGATGGGGTTTGGACATGATATTTTCCTGAAAAGCTTGATGCCGGATCATACCGGCTTTTGCGGCGGTCAAACCACGGCTGGCCGTTTTTGGCAAGTAATTTCATGTATCAGCGGCGCAAGGGGCCGCGTCGGCAAGGCATTTGGCCGGGTTTCACGCCTTCCGGCGAGGCTCCGCGACAATCAGGTTTTCTGGAAGGCTAGATGGACGCCAAGCCCCATCAACACCGTCCCGGCAGCGCGCCGGGCGAGCACCTGCACCGCGCCGGAACGCTTCAAACGCCCAACCATGGCGCCCGCGAGAAGCACCCCGACAAGATCGGCCGAGGAAAAAATGAAATTGACGGCAATGCCGAGGATCAGCAATTGCAGCCAGACCGGAAAGGCTGCCGCCGGATCGACGAATTGCGGCAGGAAGGCCAGAAAGAACAGCGCCGTCTTCGGATTGAGCACATCGACGATGATGCTGTCGACAAAGGCGCGGCGGGCCGATTTCGGCTCGATGGCCAGATTGACCGCCTCGCCTTCAAGCTTGCTGCGCAGCATCGAGAAACCGAGCCAGACGAGATAAAGCGCGCCGCAGAGCTTCACGGCGAGATAAAGCCACGGAACGGCCTGAAACAGCACCGAAAGCCCTGCCGCAGAGGCAAAAATGTGGAAATAGCAGCCGACATGGATTCCAAGCACCGCCATCAGCCCGGCAAACCGTCCGCGCGCCATGGTCTGCGCCGCCGCGTAAAGCATGGCCGGACCGGGGATATAGGCGAATAAGGCGGTGGTTATGAAAAAGGCTGTCAGTAGTTCGAAAGACGGCATGATGTATTTCCCCTACCCCGTTTGGGCCTAAAGACGTCTTTATAACGTTCGCGCGTCAATCGGAAGCAGAGTCTCGGACAAGAATTGATCTGTCACAATGTCGGACAACCAGAAAGCCCTTCCGTCATTCCGGCCTTGAGCCGGAATCCAGTCGACGTGCGTCTGCGCGGCGGAAAAACTCTTTTCAGCCCAAAGACTTGGGCTGGCTGGATTCCGGCTCAAGGCCGGAATGACGAGAGGGAGAGGTATCAGCGATAATAAACCACCGAGCCAGCACTCCAGCTCATGCCGAGGGAAATTCCGCAAGCCTTGCGGCATAACGCGCCATGGTATCGACTTCGAAATTCACGAAATCGCCCGGCTGGCGTTCGCCCCAGGTGGTGACGGTCAGCGTATGGCGGATCAACAGCACGTCGAAATCCGTGCCTTCGACGGCGTTGACGGTCAGCGAGGTGCCGTCGAGCGCCACGGAACCCTTGGGCGCCACGAATTTCGCCAGATGCTCCGGCGCGCGCAGACGGATGCGCATCGCCTCGCCTTCCGATTCCACCGAAAGGATTTCCGCCCTGCCATCGACATGGCCAGAGACGATGTGGCCGCCAAGCTCATCGCCGATCTTGAGCGCCCGCTCCAGATTGACGTGGGTACCCTTTTGCCAGCCGGCAATCGTCGTCAGGCGCAGCGCCTCTTCCCATGCCTCGACCTCGTACCAGCGCTCATTGCTGCCGTCTTCCGGCAGTCTCGTCACCGTCAGGCAGACGCCGCCATGGGAGATGGACGCGCCCATATCGATGGTCTTGGGATCGTAATTGGTCGCCACCCGCAGACGCACGCCTTCGGCCAGAGCTTCCAGCTCGGAAACGGTTCCGACGTCGGTGACAATTCCGGTAAACATCAAATCGGCCTTTCATAATCGAAGCAGCGATCCGGCCCATAAGCGGTTTCGCTGAGCAGAGCGTAGTCGCCCGGAATATCGGCACGTTTGAGCGGCGTTTCAATGCCGCCCTCACCGATCACCACCGGGCTTTCGAACAGCATGATACGGTCCACCAGCCCCGCTTCAAGGAATGATTTTGCGGCAAAGGCGCCGCCTTCGACCAGAAGTTCCGACATGCCGCTTTCGGCGAGGATGTGGAGGAGGTTTTCAAGCGTTGGGGCTTCGAGGATCTGGACGCCGGCGTCGGTGAGAAGTTGACGCTTTGACTCGCGGCCACCCCCCTCTGCGCTGCCGGGCATCTCCCCCTCAAGGGGGGAGATCGATGGGGCGCTGCCTTGCCCGACCTTGAAGGTTGACGAATGAGAGGTGGAGTCGAAATTTGAGCGAGCGGCCAGCCCCTTGCCGATCTCCCCCCGTGAGGGGGAGATGCCCGGCAGGGCAGAGGGGGGTAACGCCGCAACGACCACCGGCACCTCCCGCGCAGTCCTCACCAGCTTAGACGTCAAAGGCAATTCTAACTGCCGGTCCAGCACGATCCGCACCGGGGAACGCTGCTCCATGCCGGCAATACGCACCGTCAGTTCCGGATCGTCGGCAATCGCCGTGCCAATTCCCACAAGGATACAATCGCAACGCGCCCGGAGTTCATGCACGGCATGGCGCGCCTCGGGACCGGTAATCGCCACCTGCCCCTCGCCTTTCCTGCCGATCATGCCATCGGCGGAAACGGCAAGCTTCAGAATCACATGCGGGCGTTTTTTCACCTGACGCGTGAGGTAACCGGCCAGCGCTCTCTTACCCTCATCCCGCAACAGGCCGGTTTCCACGACAATGCCCGCGTCCCGTAAAATCGCATAACCACGGCCGGAAACACGCTCGTCCGGATCATCCACCGCCACCACGACGCGGGCGACGCCGTATTCCACCAGGGCATTGGCGCAGGGCGGGGTCTTGCCCCAATGGGAACAGGGTTCGAGCGTCACATAGGCGGTCGCGCCGCGTGCCGCCTCGCCGGCGATTTCCAGCGCCTGACGTTCGGCATGGGGGCGACCGCCGATGGCAGTCACCGCTTCGGCGATGATTTTCCCGTCCTTGACGAGAACACAGCCGACGGAGGGATTGGTAAGCGTCTGACCTTGATGGCGGAGAGAAACCTCGATTGCCCGGGCCATGAATCTTTCGTCATCGGCGCGGGTGGTCACGGCTAGACTCCGGCGTCCGTATCGCGGGCGATCTTGGCGTTGATTTCGGCAATCACGTTCTCGAAATCCTCGGCATGGCTGAAATCGCGATAGACCGAGGCGTAACGCACGAAGGCCACGTCATCGAGGCTCTTCAGCGCCTCTAGAACCTGCAGGCCGATTTCTTCCGAGGGAATTTCCGTCTCGCCGGAACTTTCCAGGCGGCGAACGATGCCGGAGACGGCACGCTCGATCCGGTCGCGATCGACCGGGCGCTTGCGCAGCGCGATCTCGAAGGACCGCACCAGCTTTTCCCGGTCGAAGGGCAGCTTGCGGCCGCTTTTCTTGATGACCATCAGCTCGCGCAGTTGCACGCGCTCATAGGTCGTGAAGCGGCCGCCGCAATCGGGGCAGATGCGCCGCCGGCGGATGGAGGTATTGTCCTCCGCCGGACGCGAGTCCTTGACCTGCGTGTCTTCAGAACCGCAAAAAGGGCAGCGCATCTTCGTCCTTTCTCTTACATGTACGGATACATGGGGAAACGGTCCGTCAGGCCGACGACCTTTTCACGCACCGCAGCCTCGACGGCGGCGTTGCCCTCATCCGAATTGGCAACCTTCAGACCATCGAGAACCTCGACGATCAGCTTGCCGATTTCGCGGAATTCCGCTTCCTTGAAACCGCGCGTCGTGCCGGCCGGCGTGCCGAGACGGACACCGGAGGTGACGAAGGGCTTTTCCGGATCGAAAGGAATGCCGTTCTTGTTGCAGGTGATGTAGGCGCGGCCAAGTGCGGCTTCCGCGCGCTTGCCGGTGGCGTTCTTCTTGCGAAGATCGACCAGCATCAGGTGGTTATCGGTGCCGCCGGAGACGACATCCAGACCGCCTTCGACCAGCGTTTCGGCCAGCGCCTTGGCGTTCTTGACGACCTGTGCGGCATAGTCCTTGAACTCGGGCTTCAGCGCTTCACCGAAGGCAACGGCCTTGGCGGCGATGACGTGCATCAGCGGGCCGCCCTGCAGACCGGGGAAGACGGCCGAGTTGAACTTCTTGGCCAGATCCTCGTCATTGGTGAGGATCATGCCCCCGCGCGGACCGCGCAGCGATTTGTGCGTGGTGGTGGTGGCGACATGGCAGTGCGGGAACGGCGACGGATGCTGGCCACCGGCAACGAGACCGGCGATGTGGGCCATGTCAACCATCAGATAGGCGCCGACTTCATCGGCGATCTCGCGGAAGCGCTTCCAGTCCCAGACACGCGAATAGGCGGTGCCGCCGGCGAGAATGAGCTTCGGCTTGTGTTCCTTGGCCTTGCGCTCCACCTCGTCCATGTCGAGCAGGTTGTCGCCTTCACGCACGCCGTAGGAAACGACGTTGAACCACTTGCCGGACATGTTGACCGGCGAACCGTGCGTCAGATGGCCTCCCGAGTTCAAGTCGAGACCCATGAAGGTATCGCCCGGCTGGAGCAGCGCGAGGAACACGGCCTGATTCATCTGCGAACCGGAGTTCGGCTGAACGTTGGCGAAGTTGACGCCGAACAGCTTCTTGGCGCGTTCGATGGCGAGTTCTTCAGCGATGTCGACGAACTGGCAGCCGCCGTAATAACGCTTGCCCGGATAACCTTCCGCATATTTGTTGGTCATGATCGAACCCTGCGCTTCGAGCACGGCGCGGGAAACGATGTTTTCCGAGGCGATCAGTTCGATCTCGTGGCGCTGGCGACCCAGTTCCTTCTCGATCGCGCCGAAAATTTCCGGATCGACATCGGCAAGCGGACGGGAGAAGAAAGCATCTGTGTTCGACATGGTGAAGGCTCCTGAAACAGTAATGCGATGGCGTCTTAGCGCCCTGCCCCGACAAGAGCAATACGGGCAGCGAGATTTGCCCGTCAAACTGCGACGTTGCGACAAAAAACGACAGAGGTTTTCAGAAAATCGCCAAAAAAAAAGCCGCACCCGAAGGTGCGGCTCATGGTGATTGAATGAAATGGATGCCGGATCAGTTGCGCGGCAACAGATCGTCATCCACCGGGCCGGCGGGCTGTTCCATGCCGCTCGTGGTGTTGAGCGCCAGTTCGGCATTGCCGTCCTTTTCATAGATGTCGTCGCGGAACTGCACCACGCCGTCCTTCGCCGACCACGCGGTGATGTAGACGAAATAGACCGGGATTTCCTGCGCCAGCTTGATCGGCGTGTTGACGCGGGTGGCGATGACGCGCTCCATTTCCTGACGCGACCAGCCGGGCGTGTCGCGCAACAGCCAGCTCGTCAGGTCGCGCACGTTCTGCACGCGCACGCAGCCGGAGGATTCGAAACGCATCAGCTTGTTGAACAGGCCCTGCTGCGGCGTGTCGTGCATATATTCGTTGTTCGGATTGTGGAAGTTGATCTTCGTGGACGACATGGCATTGATCTTGCCCGGGTCCTGACGGAACATCAGGTTCGGAGCCTTCGGCGCGAACCAGTCGACTGCGGTTGGCGAAACTTCCTGCCCCTTGCCGTCGATGAGGCGGATATTGTTCCGCTCCAGATAGGTCGGATCCTTCTGCATCAGCGGCACGATGTCCTTTTCGACGATCGAACGCGGCGCGGTCCAGTAAGGGTTGAGGATGACCTCGTAGATCTTGGAGTTGATGACGTGGGTCGGGCGGCTGGCGCGGCCGACGACAGCCGTGTTGCGCAGCACGACGCGTTCATTTTCAACGGCTTCGATGGCGGCGGCAGGGATATTCACCATCAGGTGACGCTGGCCGAGATCGCCGGACATGGACTGGATGCGAACGAGGTTGGTCTGCAGCTGCGCCAGACGGATCTGAGCCGAAACATTGAGCGCCTTCGTGGTGTATTCGCCGCTGACGCCATCTGCCGGAAGGCCATGACGGGCCTGGAAACGCTTCAGCGCGCCATCGACGTAACTATCGAAGGCGCTGGAAATGCCGGCTTCGCGCGGCAGGTCGCCGGATACCATCAGTCGCTGGCGCAGCGCCTGTACGGAAGGATCGGAGACGCCGATCTGGAGACGCTGCTGGGACGCGGGCACTTCCGGCCAGCCGCCATTCTGCACGATCTGCTGATATTGCATGATCGCCTGCTGCATGTAGACCGGCGCTTCGCGTCCGAGAACCGGATTGTTGGAAACGACGCCCACGGCCGAACGCGACGTATTGGCGTCGAACTGGTCATCCCAGTTACCGCGGCGCGAAGAGCCCATGAGATCGTTGAGCGCGTTCTGCGCAAAGGCCGGCGCGGCAAGCGCGGCAGCGCCAACGGAAACGGCCGAACGCAGAAGCGCGCGGCGCGATACGGAATCGGAAACGGATTTCTTTGTCATTCTACCTACCAGCCACTCTCTTCGGCATTCTCAACAATGCCTAAATCAATATGATTAACAAACACGTACAACGTGTCTGCCGGCTGGTAATACTCAATACCCATCCATTAGGCGCCATTGTCTGGCAGAACGGTCGGGACTTGCCGCGACAGCAGGAGAAACAGCCGGCTCCTTCACCCTTGCCGGTCCCATATCAATATGGCCGATTCGTGTCACGGGCCTCACCTCACGAAGCTTTGTTCGCCTGAGAAACAGGGCGAAGGCTCGAAGAAGGGCTGGGCTTGACACGCAAAAACGCCCAACGCGGAATCCGCAAGCCGGGAGCAAAAGGATGCTCCCGGCTTAAACAGTGAAACCGTCGCGATATTACAGGCGGTAAGCGATCGAGTCGTTCCAGAAGCGATCGAGGCGCTGCAGCAGCTTGTTCATTTCGGAGAACTCGCCGGTGCCGATGCCGCCGACCTTTTCGATCGAGCCGACGTGGCGTTCATAAAGGCGGGCAACCGTTTCGGCGATTTCCTGGCCCTTTTCCGTCAGGCTGATGCGGACCGAGCGACGGTCGACACGCGAGCGCTGGTGGTTGATGAGACCGAGATCGACCAGCTTCTTGACGTTATAAGAGACGTTCGAGCCGAGGTAATAACCGCGGGAACGAAGCTCGCCGGCCGTCAGTTCGGAATTGCCGATGTTGAACAGCAGCAGGGCCTGAACGGCGTTGACGTCATCACGACCCTGACGGTCGAACTCATCCTTGATGACATCGAGGAGGCGGCGGTGGAGACGTTCCACCAGGTGCAGCGACTCCATGTAGAGCGAGCGGATGGTATCTTCATGTGCATCGGCAACAACGGCCTGGGGCTTAACTTTGCTATTGATCATGACTGCCTCACTGTTTTGTTTGGCGGTGTGTTTGTTTGTCTCCCGCCTTGAGTGAGAACCTAATCAATGCGCATAAAATTCTACTTAAAAGCTACGATTAACAAATGGTTACCTGCATTTTCCCCGGAGGGCCCAACTTGTGGCGAAGCGGAAATGGTCCAAGGTCATGCATTATAAATCAATGACTTAGCCATTAAATGCGGCCCAAAATCAGGCCGAATTGCTTTATTCTTATGGTAAATCAATTCTTGCGCGTTCTTCATTCTGGCGCTGATCCAGCCAGAAAGCGACCAGGAATAGTATATAAATGGTTGCCACAAGGCCGTGCATGACGGGTACGAGCGTGTTGGCGCCGAAGATATGCGGCCACACCTTATACATGGCGATCTGCGCACCCGCGCCCATGACCCACATGACCGCGCCCCAGGAGGCCCCGAGCCAGAGACCGAGTGCCGCGACAGGGAAAATAACGGCCAGCGCGCTGCCGGCCACGCGCCAGGGCAGGTTCAGCATATCGAACCTTCCGTGACCTCCAAGCGAATAGCCCGTCAGCATCGCCCAATATTGCAAGCCGAACCAGAAACAGGAAACCGCGACCAGCCTCATGAAGACCAGAAAGAGGATTTCCGTAAGCGGGCGTTTCGGCAGAGGTTGAGAATCAGGTTCCATGGCCGGAAGATACGGTCTCGACGAACGGGCGACCAGCCCATATTGAATCCCGCCGCCTGCCTTGTCAAAGCATCATCGTCATCGCAGGACGCCGATGAGGGAAGATTGTCGCATTCGCATGGGCCAAGCTTCATGCTATGCAGCTTTCCAAATTTGATCGAAGGACATTCTTACATGCAGGACAAAACGCATCTGGTCGACGAGATCACCGGCCATCGCCGCATGCGGCGCAATCGCAAGGCGGATTGGACGCGCCGTCTGGTGCAGGAAAGCCGCCTCACCGTCGACGATCTCATCTGGCCGGTCTTCATCGTGCCGGGCAGCAATATTCTCGATCCCATTCCGGCGATGCCCGGCGTCAACCGGATGAGCGTCGACAAACTGGTCGAAGCCGCAAAAGAAGCTGCCGATCTCGGCATTCCGGCAATCGCGACCTTCCCGAACATCGAAATGGAACTGCGCGACGAGACCGGTTCCAACGCGCTCGAGGCGAATAATCTCATCAATCAGGCAACCATCGCCGTCAAAAAAGCCGTTCCCAATATCGGCATGATCACCGATGTCGCGCTCGATCCCTTCACCAGCCACGGCCATGACGGCATTCTGCGCGGCGACGAGATCGTCAATGACGAGACGGTGGAACAGGTCGTCAAGGCGGCGATCCTTCAGGCGGAAGCCGGATCGGACATTATTTCTCCATCGGAGATGATGGATGGCCGTATCGGCGCCATCCGTCGCGGTCTCGATGCCGCCGGGCACCAGAATGTCGGCATCATGTCCTATGCGACGAAATTCGCTTCGGGATACTACGGTCCCTATCGCGAGGCCATCTCCACGGCCGGCCTGCTGAAGGGCGACAAGAACAGCTATTACATCAGCCCTGCCAACGGCATGGAGGCGATCCGCGATGCCGCCCTCGACGTGGAGGAAGGTGCCGATATGCTGATGGTCAAGCCCGGCCTGCCCTATCTCGACATCTGCTGGCGGCTGAAGGAAAATTTCGGCCTGCCGACCTTCGCCTATCAGGTCTCCGGCGAATATACCCAGATCAAGGCTGCCGCCATGAATGGCTGGATCGACGGCGAGCGCGTGATGATGGAAACGCTTCTCTGTTTCAAGCGTGCCGGTTGCGATGGCGTTCTGACCTATTTCGCCATCGAGGCCGCACGCAAACTCGCAAAGGGCTGAAGCCCGCACTTATTGTATTCGGTCGTTTTCTTCCCATATTGTCAGCTGACACGGCACTCATGCCGCGCTGTCATACCCTCTCAGGAGAAAACGACCGATGAGCCTCGACCAGAACCCCACTTATGCCGCACCGGATGACTGGCGCGCCTATAGCGGCGTCCTGAGCCGGCGGGTCTTCGCATTCCTGATCGATTATGCGATCGTTCTCCTGCTGTGCATCCCGGCCGCGGTCATCGTCTTCTTCCTTGGCGTGATTACCCTCGGCCTTGGCTTCTTCCTCTATCCGGCGCTGTTCGTCATCGTTGCGGTGCTTTATTTCGGCATGACGCTCGGCGGCCCCTCGCAGGCCACCCCCGGCATGCGGGCGATGGGGATAGCCATGGCGCGGATGGACGGACGGCGAATCGATTTCCTGCTGTCGACCGTTCACATCGTGCTTTTCTGGGTCATCAACTCGGTTTTGACGCCGCTTATCCTGCTTGCAGGCCTGTTTACCGAGCGCTCGCGCCTCGTTCACGACTTCCTGCTCGGCACCGTCATCGTCAGAACGCGCTGATATTGCGGAAAGCCACGCAAACGTGGCTTTCAAACCCCGCAAATGCCGCATCTCGCAGTTGACGTTTTCCGGCATTTTGCCATTCTGTGACATTATGCATGTCGCTTGAAGCGCCGCCGCCGACCCCGTGAAATCGCGGCGCGCTTTCATAACAGACGCAGGAGGCGATCACGGTTCGATGAACACGCAGGCGACGCCCTCTCCCCAATTCTATCTTACGGCGCCGGCCACCTGCCCCTATCTGCCGAACCAGATGGAGCGGAAGGTCTTCACCCATCTGGTCGGCCCGCGCGCTTCGGAAATGAACGATCTTCTGACCCAGGGCGGTTTCAGGCGCTCGCAGAACATCGCCTATCGCCCAGCCTGCGAAAACTGCCGCGCCTGCGTCTCCGTGCGTATCCTGACCGAACAGTTCCAGCCGACGAAATCGATGCGGCGTGTTCTGGCCGCCAACAGGGATGTCGTCGCCACCGTTCACGCCGCGGAGCCCTCCACCGAACAATTCGCCCTGTTTCGCCGCTATCTCGACCACCGCCACCAGTCGGGCGGCATGTCCGACATGTCGGCGCTGGACTATGCGATCATGGTGGAAGACACGCATGTGAACACCCGCATCATCGAATATCGCGTGCGCGAACCCGGCTCCGGCATCGATTCCAGCAAGCGCGGCGAACTTCTGGCCGTGGCGCTCAGCGACGTGATGAGCGACGGTCTCTCGATGGTCTATTCCTTCTTCAATCCCGATCTCGAAAAACGCTCGCTCGGCACCTTCATGATCATCGATCACATTACCCGCACCCGCGCGCTTGGCCTGCCGCATGTCTATCTCGGCTACTGGGTCGATGGTTCGGAAAAGATGGGTTACAAGACCCGCTACCATCCGCAGGAACATCTGACGTCGCGCGGGTGGGAGGTTTATACGCCGGAAGAAAAGTAACGGTTGGGCCAACCGTCAAAATCGCATGCTAAACTCCAATCAAACTTGGAGTATTTCAGATGAAATCAACCATTTGCGAGATCGGTGAAGAGGCAGGCGTTGTAATCCCGAAGGATATGCTTGAACGGCTTGGCTGGAAGATTGGCGACGTTCTCAGCTTAGGAACTGACGGCACCGTACTTGAATTGCGAACTGCTGAGAGCCCGAACGAAGAAGCAACAGGTGACTTTGATCGTCAGCTGGAACATGCACGGCAAGCGATGCGCAAGTACCACGTTGCTTTAAAAGCGCTCGCGAAGTCATAAGCACTCGATGGTTTGATTGCCCAACACATGAGATTGAAAACGTCCCGGGACAGCCCCGGGACGACATTCAAATATCAGCCGCCAAATTTCCCGCTACGCGGAAAGCCCTTCGGCACGGTGCGGCCCGCCGTTGCGCGGTCGGCCAGCCATTCGCGCAGTTCTTCACCCACCTTGTTGAAGAGACGCCCGGCCGTGTCGGACCATGATAAGCCTTCGGCAAGCGCGAAACATTTCACGTCGACGACGCCGCCATCCTTGTAGCGCTGCAGGCGCACGCCCTTGCCGCGCGACATTTCCGGCACCTGCGCCAGCGGGAAGGCGAGCAGCTTGCGGTTCTCGCCCACGACAGCGATATGATCGCCCGTGACCGGCACGGCGAGCTTTGCTTCATCCGGCATCGAGACATTCATGATCTGCTTGCCCTTGCGGGTATTCGCGACCATTTCGCTCTCGGGCACGATGAAACCGTTGCCGGCGGTGGAGACGAGCAGCAGCTTGCGCGACGGATCGTGCACGAAGGCGGTCAGGATGTCCTGATCGTTCTCCATATCGACCATGATGCGGATCGGCTCGCCATGGCCACGACCGCCCGGCAGCTTGTCAGCGCCGAGCGTATAGGCCTTGCCGCCCGTCGTCAGCAGCAGCAGCTTGTCGGTCGTCTGCGCCGGGAAAGCGAGTTTCGGGCCGTCGCCTTCCTTGAAGGTGAGCGACGAGGTATCGGACATGTGCCCCTTCAGCGCCCGGATCCAGCCCTTCTGCGAGATGACGATGGTGACCGGTTCCTTTTCGATCATCGCCTGCTGGATGGCCTCGATATCGGCGTCCGGCGCATCCGCGAACTGCGTGCGGCGGCGGCCGATCTCGGTTGCCTTGGCGTATTTCTTTTTGACCTCGCCGATTTCCCAGGCGACGGTCTGCCATTGCTTGTCATCGGAAGCGAGCAGCCCCTCGATTTCAGCCTTCTCGTTGCTGAGTTCGTCGAATTCCTTGCGGATTTCGAATTCTTCGAGCTTGCGCAGGTTGCGCAGCCGCATGTTAAGGATGGCTTCGGCCTGATTGTCGGTGAGCGACCACTTGGCCATCATCACCTGTTTCGGCTCATCCTCTTCGCGGATGATGCGGATGACCTCATCGAGATTGAGATAGGCAACGAGCAGGCCGCCCAGAATTTCCAGCCTGCGGTCGATGGCCGCCAGACGGTGGCGGGAACGGCGGACCAGCACGTCCTTGCGGTGCGCCAGCCACTCGCTCAGCACCTCGTTCAGAGCCATCACCTTCGGCACCTTGCCGAGCGACAGCACGTTCATGTTGAGCGGCAGGCGGCTTTCGAGGTCGGACAGGCGGAACAGCGATTCCATCAGCAGCGTCGCATCGACGGTACGGCTCTTCGGCACCAGCACGATGCGCACATCTTCGGCCGATTCGTCGCGAATATCCTCGAGAAGCGGCAGCTTGCGGGCAATCAGCAGCTCGGCGATCTTCTCGATCAGGCGCGATTTCTGCACCTGGAAAGGAATTTCGGTGATGACGATCTGGTAACCGCCGCGGCCGAGATCTTCCGTTTCCCATTTGGCGCGCACGCGGAAACCGCCGCGGCCGGTCTTATAGGCATCGAGAATATTCTCGCGGCTTTCGACGATCACGCCACCGGTCGGCAGGTCGGGGCCGGGAATGAATTCCACCAGCTTTTCAACCGTCGCATCGGGATGTTTGATGAGATGAAGCGCCGCGTCGCAAAGTTCATGGGCGTTGTGCGGCGGGATCGAGGTCGCCATGCCCACCGCGATGCCGGAGGCCCCGTTGGCGAGCAGATTGGGGAATGCGCCCGGCAGGACGACGGGTTCCTCGTCTTCCTCGTTATAGGTGGCGCGGAAATCCACCGCATCCTCGCCGATGCCCTCGAGCAGCAGCGCCGCAACCTCGGTCATGCGCGCTTCGGTGTAACGATAGGCGGCGGCGCCGTCGCCATCGATATTGCCGAAATTGCCCTGCCCGTCCACGATCGGATAACGCTGCGAGAAATCCTGTGCGAGACGCACCAGCGCGTCATAGACAGACTGGTCGCCATGCGGGTGGAATTTACCGATCACGTCACCGACGATACGGGCGCATTTCTTGAAGGCCGAGTTGGGGCGAATGCCCATTTCACTCATGGCGTGAATGATGCGGCGGTGAACCGGCTTCAGGCCGTCGCGCACATCCGGCAGCGCACGATGCATGATCGTGGACAAGGCGTAAGCGAGGTAGCGCTCTTCAAGCGCCGCCTTCAAATCGACCGGATGAATGTTATCGTCTCCGCCGGACGGAGGTACAAGATTTTTTCCCATGGTGCTTGACTAGCGGAAATGCCGATTCCCGGCAAGAAATTCGGGGGTCGCGCCTGTGGATGAACGCAACCCTTTCATGCGATTTTTTGTTAACCGCGTTGCAAATGCCGCAATGCCGCCGTCATGGGAATCGATCTAAATCCTATAGACCTTTGAATAATCGCGAATATAAGTATCAGCATTCGAATTCGAACACGGTACACAGCCGTACGTTGAGGGAAGAAACATCATGAGACTGAAATCCACCCGGCAGGTTCTTTTCGCGAGCGCCGCGCTTCTTACGCTTTCGGCGCCGGCTTTCGCGCTGGATGGCGGGGATGTGCTGAAGAAGATCAATGCGGCCTATGCCGCGCAGGGCGGCGAGATCGTCGCCGGTTCCGTCGCCGTCAACGGCTCGACGGTGACCCTCAACAGCGTGACCTTCAACGCGGTCGCCGATCCGGCCAAGAAGATCCCGGTCGGCAATGTGACGCTCGAAGGCGTCGAGGAAAACAACGGCGGCTACAAGATCAAGAACGCCCGCTTCGACAATATCGACTACAAGCAGGAAAATGTAGAGATCAAGGCAAGCGACATTTACATGTCCGGTCTCGTCATTCCCGCAGACTCCACCACCGGCACCGTCGATGCGCTGATGTTCTACGACGAAGCACATAGCGGTCCGGTTTCCGTTTCCATCGACGGCAAGCCGGCTTTCTCGCTTGAGGAAACCAGCGCGACGATGTCGGTCAGCGATGACAAGAACTCTATCGGCTTCGAACTCGACGCTTCCGGTTTCAAGGCCGATCTCAGCGAAGTGACCGATCCTGCGACCAAGGACGCGATTGAAAAGCTGAAACTGCAGGCGCTCTCCGGCGACATGACCATGAGCGGCAGCTGGGAAGTGGCCTCCGGTACTATCGATGTTGAAGAATACGCCATCGACCTCGATGATGTCGGCCGCCTGAACATGTCGTTCGGTTTCTCCGGCTACACGCTCGCCTTCATCAAGTCGATGCAGGAGACGGTGAAGGCGCAGGCCGCCAATCCGAACAAGGAACAGGCGGACCAGGCAGCAAGTCTCGCCATGCTCGGCCTGATGCAGCAGCTCTCCTTCATCAACGCTGAAATCAGCTTCGAAGACGCCAGCATCACCAAGCGCGCCATCGACTATGCGGCAAGCCAGCAGGGCATGACGGGCGATCAGCTTGCCCAGACCATCAAGGGCATGGCCCCGATCATGATGGCCTCGCTCAACGTTCCGGAATTGCAGAACATGGTGTCGGCGGCCGTCAACGCCTATGTCGACAATCCGAAGAACTTCTCGATCACGGCGGAGCCGGAAAAGCCGGTTCCGTTCCCGATGATCATGGGCGCTGCCATGGGCGCGCCGAACACCCTGCCGAAAATGCTCGGCGTAACGGTGACGGCAAACGAATAGAACCAAAAAGCCCCGGTCATGCCGGGGCTTTTCTTTTGCACTCAGTGCAGCGACGCGGCAGCGCCATCCTGTTTATCGTGCAGGGCGAAGCGGTCGATCATGTGAGCGCTCGCCTCGTTGACGCCGATCACCTCGACCCGCCTGCCGGCCTTGCGGAATTTCAGCACCACCTTGTCCAGCGCACCGACCGCGGAAATGTCCCACAGATGCGCCTGCGTGACATCGATTGTCACCGCCTCAACCTCCTCGGCGAAATCGAAGGCGGCAATGAAGCTTTCCGTCGAGGCAAAGAAAATCTGGCCATCGACACGATAGATCCGCTCCCGGCCATCGGCCGAAAGCTCCGGCCGGACATGGAAAAGCTTTGAAACCTTGCCTGCGAAAAACACGCCGGAGAGAAGGACGCCGGCCAACACGCCCTTTGCAAGATCATGGGTCGCAAGCACCGTGCCGACCGTCACCAGCATGACGATGCTGGAGGATGGCGGGTTGCGGCGCAGATCGAGGATGGAGCGCCACGAGAATGTGCCGATGGAGACCATAATCATCACCGCGACCAGCGCGGCCATGGGAATGATGCGTACGAGATCATCCAGCACCAGTATGAGGAACAGCAGGAAGGCGCCCGCGACGAAAGTGGACAAGCGGCCGCGACCGCCGGAGCTGACATTGATGACGGACTGGCCGATCATGGCGCAGCCGCCCATGCCGCCGATGAGGGCGGAGGCGATGTTGCTCGTCCCCTGCCCGATGCATTCCCGGCTCTTGTTGCTGCCCGTATCCGTCATGTCGTCGACGATCTGCGCGGTCAGCAGCGATTCCAAAAGACCGACGGCGGCGAGCGCCACGGAATAGGGAAAGATGATCTGCAGCGTCTCGAAGGTCAGCGGCACCTGCGGCAGGGCGAATATCGGCAGCGTCGAGGGCAACTCACCGAGATCGCCGACCGTGCGGATATCCATGCCGGAGAAGACGGCGACACAGGTGAGAGTGATGATGGCGACCAGCGGCGACGGCACTATTTTGGTGACCAGCGGGAAGAGATAGATGATCGCAAGACCGGCCACGATCATGACGTAGGTTTCGACCGGCACGCCGATCAGTTCGGGCAATTGCGCCATGAAAATCAGGATCGCCAGCGCATTGACGAAGCCGGTCATGACCGAACGCGAGACGAAGCGCATCACCCGGCCGAGTTTTACAAGGCCCGCCAGAATTTGCAGCACGCCCATGAGAATGGTGGCGGCGAAGAGATATTGCAGCCCGTGTTCCTTGACGAGCGTGACCATCAGGACGGCGGTGGCGGCGGTTGCCGCCGAGATCATGCCCGGTCTGCCACCGGTGAAGGCGGAGACGCAGGCAATCGCAAAGGAGGCGAACAATCCCACCTTCGGATCGACCCCGGCGATGACGGAAAAGCCGATGGCTTCGGGAATGAGGGCGAGTGCCACGACGATGCCGGAAAGGAGATCGCCGCGAATATTGGAAAACCACTGACGTCTGTAAGTCTGAAATCTGTTCATTTGATTTTTTCGCAAAGAATGACGCACCGGCCGGAGCCATGTCCGGTAGATTGAAATGAAATGTCGGTGCTTTGCGTTGTCTGGCGGATCGGCGGCCAGAAGAGCCACCCGGAATTTCACCGGGTCCGTGGTGAGTAATTCACCTATAAACAGCAAAAAAGCGGGCGGCAAGTTGCGCACCCGCTTTCGATGTCTGCGATCGTACGCTTCAGGCCGCTTCGCGCCCGCCATACTCCCGCATTTCTGCATCGCCCAGACGGAACTGATGGACCAGTTGCTTGAGACGCGCCGTCTCGCCCGCCAGCATGGCGCTGGCGGCATTGTTCTCCTCAACCATGGCGGCGTTCTGCTGCGTGCCCTGATCGAGATGATTGATTGCGGTGTTGATCTCGGAGAGCCCCAGCGATTGCTCTTTCGTCGCGGCGGCGATGGCTTCGATATGGTCGTTGATCGTCTTCACAGAGCCACCAATGCGCGACAGGGCCGCGCCGGTTTCCCGCACGAAGCGCGCGCCGTCCTTCACCTCTGTACCGGAGGCATGGATAAGCACCTTGATTTCGGCGGCGGCCTTCGCGGAGCGCTGCGCCAGTTCCCTGACCTCCTGCGCGACGACGGCGAAACCGCGCCCCGCCTCGCCTGCGCGCGCCGCCTCCACGCCGGCATTGAGTGCAAGAAGGTTGGTCTGGAAGGCAATCTCGTCGATGACGCCGATGATATTGCCGATCCGGCCTGACGATTGCTCGATCTTCTCCATCGCCATGATCGTATCGACAACGAGGTCGGCCGTGCGGCTGGCGTCCTCGTCGGTCGAATGGGCGACCGCGCGGGCTTCCACCGCACGTTCCGCCGAAATGCGGATATTCGCCGTCAATTCATCCAGCGCGGCGGCGGTTTCCTCCAGCGAGGCGGCCTGCTGCTCGGTGCGGCGGGCGAGATCGGCGGCACTCTGGCTGATTTCCTGACTGCCGCCATCGATGGCCACGCTCGACTGCACGACGCCGGACATGGCGGCATCGAGCTGGCGGATCGTCCGGTTGAGATCGTGACGCAGGGCTTCGAAATCCGGGGCGAAAGGCTCATGGAGTTCAAAGGAGAGGTCGCCGGCGGCAAGGCGATGCAGCGCCGCCGCAAGTCCGGTCGTCGCCTGCATCAGCCGCGTCTTCGCCTCGGCCTCCGCCTCGCGCTGGAATCGCGCTTTTTCCTCTTCGGCCTGCCGGCGGGCGACAAGGGCTTCGGTCTCCAGCTCTATCTTGGCGATAGCCGCCTGCCGGAAAACCTCAAGCGCCTGCGCCATGGCGCCAAACTCGTCACTGCGGCGAAGGCCGGGGACGTCGAACTCCGTCTCACCTCCAGCCAGACGACGCATCGCACCGGTAATGGCGGTGGCTGGGCGGGTTATCGAACGGCCGATGAGATAAACTCCGGCAAAAAGGCTGATAACGGCGAGCGCGATAAGCGCGACGACGATGGAAACGGTTGTTTCCGCCGCAGTCTGATTTTTCAGCGCGCTGGTTTCCCGCTCCTGGCGATAGGCCGTGGAAATATCCGCGACGACGGGCAGCAGCGCATTATAGGCAGTGGCGACGGTTTCGCGCGCCTTCTCCTCCTCCAGCACGGCCTGAGCATAAAAGCGGAAGGAGGCGGTATATATTTCCAGTGCATCCATGATGCGCTGGCGCTCCGCGCCCGGCCGGTATTCCAGCTTCACCAGCGCCTTGAAGGTTTCCACCTCGTCGGCATGTTTGCCCGTATAGGCTTCATCGCGCCGCAAAATGAAATCCTTTTCATGCCGGCGCATCATCAGCATGCTGGCACGGATTTCGGCATTGGCGACGGCATCGATGAGCTTTTCGATGGAATGCACGCCGTTGCGCATGGCGCCCTCAAGGCCCTCGGCAGGCGTGAGGCCCAGTTCCGCGTTCTTGGCGACCAGCGCCTTCATGCGGTCGGAATAGGTCGAAGCACCCTGCGCGAGCGTTTCGAGCCGCATCCGGGTCTGCGGTGTAGCCTCGTCTGCAAGATGGTTCAAAGATTGCCGAACCTGGCCCATCGTCTGGTCAAACCGCGCAACGGATTTCATATCGCGGGTCAGCAGAAAATCTCTCTGGTGAAGACGGCTTTCATGCAAGCCGTCCTCTAGCGCCGCCAGCACCCCGTCCCGCTCGATCAGCGTCTCTTCGGCGACGCGATAACGCGCCTCCATCTGTCTTTGCCAGAGCAGCATGCCCGCGATGACGGCGATCCCGCACAGCGCAGCCAGTGCGAGCATGGATACGCGATGCGCAATTTTAAACGTCGAGATCAGCGAAAACATTCAACCCTCGTTTGCAGATTTCACGATGGGATGAATGATTGAGAAGGTTTAAGAACTCCTCTACCGGATTTGTCAGTTTAATTAAGGTTTTATGACAAGACCGCTAGAGCTTCAGCCGCTCGCGAAAGAAGACGAGCGCTACGGCTACACCGGTCGCCACACCCACGATCACATCGACAAAACGGACAAAACCGGCAGCCTGCGGCCCCATCAAGAGCACCAGCATGGCTGAAGCGCCAGCCTGTATCGGCACGACCGGCGGCAGGCCGAACATGGACGCAAGAATCATGGCGATGAAGGTCGCCGAGGCCAACCGGATTTCAGCGAAGTCATGCGGGACAAGGAGCGCAATCTCTCCGACGAGAATGCCGACGGTGACACCAACCATCAGGCCTAGGCCCTGACGAACGTGGCTTGGAATTCCCGGAGCAAGGCAGATAAGCGCGCTGATTGCGGCAAAGACGGGTTGCGGGTGACCCAGCCACCGGTGCGCGACCCAGAACGCAAAAGCGGCCGCAAGTGCGGCCGCCAATGCACGGGTGAAGGCTGCGCGAACCCGGTCGAGCAGCGTCTTCACCATATCAGTCCTTCTTGGACGGAACGACGCGCAGCGCCAGCTCACGAAGCTGGGTCGGCGTTGCCGGCGACGGCGCGTTCATCAGGAGGTCCTGCGCCTGCTGGTTCATCGGGAACAGCGTGATTTCGCGCAGGTTCTTCGCGCCGACCAGCAGCATGACGACGCGGTCGATGCCGAATGCGCAGCCGCCATGCGGCGGCGCACCATACTGGAAGGCGCGGTAGAGACCGCCGAAGCGCTCTTCCACATCGCTCTGCGACAGGCCAACCTTTTCGAAGGCCTTGACCATCAGCTCAGGCGACTGGTTACGGATCGAGCCGGAGGCGATTTCGAAGCCGTTGCAGACCGCGTCATACTGGAACGCCTTGATGGAGAGCGGATCCTGCCCTTCCAGCGCTTCCAGACCGCCCTGCGGCATGGAGAAGGGGTTGTGGGCGAAATCGATCTTCTTTTCTTCCTCGTTGTATTCGAAGAAGGGGAAATCGACGATCCAGCACATTTCGAAGCGGTCACGATCGATCAGGTTCAGTTCGTCGGCAGCGCGGGTGCGCGCTTCACCGGCAAACTTGTAGAACTTGGCCGGATCGCCGGCGACGAAGAAGCAGGCATCACCCGCCTCAAGGCCGAGCTGCGTGCGCAGCGCCTCAGTGCGTTCTTCGCCGATGTTCTTGGCGAGCGGACCGGAACCGCCGACCTTGCCGTCCTCTTCCTTCCAGAAGATGTAGCCGAGGCCGGGCTGGCCCTGAGACTGTGCCCATGCGTTCATGCGGTCGCAGAAAGCGCGCGAGCCGCCGGTCTTGGCCGGAATGGCCCAGACCTGCACCTTCGGGTTGGAGGCGATCATGTTGGCGAAGACCTTAAAGCCCGAACCGTCGAAATGTTCGGTCACGGCTTCCATGACGATCGGGTTGCGCAGGTCCGGCTTGTCGGAACCATATTTGCGGATCGCCTCGTCATAGGGAATGCGCGGCCACTCTTTGGTAACCGGCTTGCCTTCGGCGAATTTCTCGAACACGGCCGTCATCATCGGCTCCATCGTGGTCCAGACATCTTCCTGGGTCACGAAGCTCATTTCGACGTCGAGCTGGTAGAATTCGCCCGGCAGGCGGTCGGCGCGCGGGTCTTCATCGCGGAAGCACGGCGCGATCTGGAAATAACGGTCGAAACCGGCGACCATCAGAAGCTGCTTGTACTGCTGCGGCGCCTGCGGCAGGGCGAAGAACTTGCCTTCATGGATACGCGAAGGCACCAGGAAGTCGCGCGCGCCTTCCGGCGAGGAAGCGGTGAGGATCGGCGTCGTATATTCGGCAAAACCGGCATCGGCCATGCCGGTGCGCATGGCGGAGATGATCTGCGTACGCTTGACGATGTTCTTGTGCAGCGTCTCGCGGCGAAGATCGAGGAAGCGGTATTTCAGGCGAACGTCTTCAGGATAATCAGGCTCGCCGAAGACCGGCAGCGGCAATTCCTTGGCAACACCGAGAACCTCGATTTCCTGCGCATAAAGCTCGATCTCGCCGGTGGCCATGCCCTTGTTGACGGTGTCTTCCGAGCGGGCCTTGACGAGGCCGTCGATGCGGATGACCCATTCGCCGCGCACGGTTTCGGCAACCTTGAAGGCCGGGCTGTCCGGATCGGCCACCACCTGGGTGATGCCGTAATGGTCGCGAAGGTCGATGAAGAGAACGCCGCCATGATCTCGCACGCGATGAACCCAACCGGAAAGGCGAACGGTTTCGCCGACGTCGGACTTGCGGAGAGCGGCACAGGTGTGGCTGCGGTAACGATGCATTTTTTTATCCTGGAACGTGTCGTGGGCCCGATGGAGGCCAGATGGGCGGCACTGTCGAAATTTGCCGGAAAAGCGCATGGCCAGCCTGATTTGTCAAGGCAAAGCACAACAATGTCGCCTTCAGCCTGTCCTTTCCCCTGCCTTCGCTTTAGATAGGGCTAATCCAGCCCGCCAAACCGAGTCGGCCCGCAATGAGCCAGATCAGACCTCTTATCCCGCTTCTCGTCACCGCCGGTATCCTGATCGGCGGCAACGGCCTGCAGGGAACCTATATAGCGCTGCGCGGTCTCTCCGAAGGGTTTTCCGCCAGCACCATCGGCCTTATCAGCGCCGCCTACAGCTTCGGTTTCGCGCTTGGCTGCATTTCGGTGACGCGACTTCTGCGCAAGATCGGCCATATCCGCACCTTCGCCACCATGGCGGCCGTCGCATCCGCCGCAGCGATCGCCATGCCGCTCCTCATCCATCCCCTGTTCTGGATGCTGATGCGCTTCGTCACCGGCATTGCCGTCGCCTGTCTTTTCGCGGCCATCGAAAGCTGGATCAACGCGCAGGTCACCAATTCCAATCGGGCGCGCACGCTCTCCATCTATCGTTTCGTCGATCTCGGCTCCGTCACGCTTGCGCAATATATCATTCCCGTTGCCGGCATCGACGGACCGGTGGTGTTTTCGCTGATCGCCATGGCGCTGACGCTGTCACTGGTGCCGATCTCGCTTGCCGACAAATCCAACCCTGCGCCGCCGAAACAGATACCCTTCAATCTCTTCGCCGTCTGGCGCATCTCGCCGCTTGCCGTGGTCGGCTGCGTGGCCGTCGGTCTCAGCATGGCGGCATTTCGCAATATCGGCCCGATCTATGCCGAACAGATCGGCCTTTCCGTCACCGCCATCGCCACCTTCATGAGCGCCGGCATCATCGGCGGCGTGGTGCTGCAATATCCGCTCGGCGTCTATTCAGACCGTTATGACCGGCGCATCATCATTCTCGCCACCACGGCGGGCTCGGTCGTCGTCGGCCTGTTTCTCGCCTTCTTCGCCGGCACCGATGAGTGGAGCAACATCATCGGCGTCTTCATCTTCGGTGCCTTCGCCCTGCCGCTCTATTCGCTGAGTTCCGCCCATGGCAACGACCACGCCAGGGAAGGCGAACACGCGATGATGTCGGCCGGACTGCTGTTCTTCTGGTCGGTGGGCGCAACCGTCGGGCCGCTGCTCGCCTCCGTGCTGATCGACCAATTCGGCCCGAAGGCACTGTTCAGCTATACGGCCGCGATCCAGATCGTTTTCATCGCCTATACCATCTACCGGCTGCAGGTGCGCGAAGGTGTGCCCGTGGAGGAGCGGAACTGGCGGTTCAGCTCGCTTTTGCGCACCTCAGCCTATTTCCAGAAGCTCGCCGCGGCTCCGCCACCCAAAAAGGATGAAGCGGAGCCCCATCCGCCCGAGAAAAACGATCCTTGAGCCTTCAAAAGCGGGCTTTGTATTGACATGCGCCCGGCAAAGGGAAAGTAAGACGGATAATTTTCACGATTGGCCAATAACAATGATTGAAACGACTGCCGCCCTCGCCGAAGCCTGCACGGAACTGGCGAAATCGGAATTCATCACCATCGACACCGAATTTCTGCGGGAAACGACCTTCTGGCCGGAACTCTGCCTCGTGCAGATGGCAAGCCCGACGCTCGAAGTGCTGGTCGATCCGCTGGCGAAGGGTCTCGATCTGACCCCTCTTTTCGAACTGATGGCCAATCCCGATGTCGTGAAGGTTTTCCACGCGGCGCGACAGGATATCGAGATCATCTACCATCTCGGCGGGCTTATTCCGCACCCGATCTTCGACACGCAGGTCGCCGCCATGGTCTGCGGTTTCGGCGATTCGATCTCCTACGACCAGCTGGTGCAGAAGATCAAAAACGTCCAGATCGACAAATCCTCGCGTTTCACCGACTGGAGCCGCCGTCCGCTGACCGAAAAGCAGCTGGATTACGCGCTGGCTGACGTGACCCATCTGCGCGATGTCTATCTCTCGCTGAAAGCCCAGCTCGAGCGCGAAGGCCGCTCGCTGTGGCTGACCGAAGAGATGGATATTCTCGAGTCTCGCGACACCTATGACATGCATCCCGACGATGCCTGGCTGCGGCTGAAGTCGCGCCTGCGCAAACCGACGGAACTTGCGATCCTCAAATTCATCGCCGCCTGGCGCGAGCGTGAGGCGCGCTCCCGCAACGTGCCGCGCTCGCGCGTCCTGAAGGACGATGCGATCTTCGAAATCGCCCAGCAGCAGCCGAAGGACGCCGAGGCGCTGTCGCGGCTTCGTACCATTCCCAAGGGCTGGGAGCGCTCCGCCTCCGGCACCGCCATCGTCGAAACGGTGAATGCGGCGCTGGCGCTGCCGAAAGAGGAAATGCCGAAGGCGCCGCGTCACAGCCACGCACCGGAAGGCTCCGGCGCTGCCGTGGAACTTCTGAAAGTTCTGCTGAAGTTGACGGCGGACAAGCACGGCGTCGCCGCCAAGGTCATCGCCAATAGCGACGATCTGGACAAGATCGCCGCCGAGGGCGAAAAGGCAACCGTGGCGGCGCTGACCGGCTGGCGGCGGGAGCTCTTCGGCGATGTGGCGCTGAAACTCATCAATGGCGAAGTCGCTCTGCGTTTCGCCGGCAAGAAGGTCGAGGCGGTGGAGGTTGCCGCAAGCGAGCCGTAACGGCTCGCCGCTCTCCACCCCAACGGTGACGTCGTCGACCGCTATAATCGCGACCCGAAAGGCATGGGCTGCGGCTTGAGCGGCTGAGGGAGAACATTCCCTTCGACGTTGACGGCCGCACCTGCGCCGCCATCACCTTCGCCCGCAAGGGAGACACCCTGTGCGACCGGGCCTGGATCGACGGCAATTGGCTGCGTTTTTCCGCCTTCCCCGTCAAATGGTCGAACCGCTCGCCGGAAGACCGGCCGCAATCCCCGCTTGAAACCGTCTATTACAGAACATCCTATCAGGCGTATAACGGCGGCAACGCCGATTTTGCGGCAACGGCGCAACAGCCTTACCAATCCTTCATGCAACCTTACCGATTGCTCACTTTTTGCGGCGCTTTTTCCACATTAATGTCGCATATGACCTGAACAGAAGCTTCGCCCGAAGGGAGCGGCCTGCCCTTCTTTCCCGAGACCAAAGCCTTCCCTTCCCGAGACCCAAGAACCGACATGAGAAAATTGCTGCCCATTCTGGATTACGTGGTGCTCTTCGTTGCCGTGGCCGGCAGCGGCGTGGCCTACGCCTTTCTGGAATATGGCGGCGGTGCATTGATCGGCGCGACCTATGCGCTGTTTGCCTGCGCACCCATCCTCGCCTTCGAGCGCGGTTACATCATGCCCGGCCTGTCGCGGCAGGTGAGCGCCCTGCCGACACCGGCCTATATCGCCGTCGGCCTCGTCATCTACGCCATCCTCGTCTTTTGCGGCTTCGGGCTTGGCGGCACGATCCTGTGGTTGAGCGGGATATTTCCCGGCACCTGGAAACGCGCCGTCCATGCCGAGGTGCAAACGCTGATCTTCACGCTGATCGTCTGCGGCATCATCGTCTTCATCATGCGGGTGCGCGAGCTTCTCGGCCGCGATATCTTCATCGACCTCATCCTGGGGCGTTATCGCCGGCCGGTCAGCGAAGACCGCGTCTTCATCTTTATCGATCTCGTCGGCTCCACCTCCTTCGCCGAAACCCATGGCGACCTGAAGGCCCAGGAATTTCTCGGCGAAATTTTTGCAAGTTATGCCGCACCGGTCAGAAAACACGGCGGCGTCATCGACGACTATATCGGCGACGCCGCCATCATCACCTGGCCCTATCACATGGCGATAAGGCGGGCGGCCTGCGTGCGCTGCGTTTTCGATATTCAGGCGGCCATCGAAACCACCCGCGACATGTGGCTTTCCCGCTTCGGCGAGGTGCCGCGCCTGCGCTTCGCCATTCATGGCGGGCCGGTCATCACCGCGGAAATCGGCGTCGACCATCACAAGATCACCTATTTCGGCGATACGGTGAACACAACCTCGCGGCTCGAATCGTTGAGCAAGATGCTCGGCCACCCGGTGCTGATTTCCGCTGACCTTGCCCATCAGCTGGTGCTTCCGAAGGGCGTGCGCAGCGAATATCTGGGCGAACATGCCGTCAAAGGCCGTGGCCAGACGCTGGGCGTCTGCACGCTCAGCCAATATCAGGCGCCCGCCGCATAAGGGCCATCGACGGCAAAAAGCCGTGCGGCCCATCTGCCGGCGATGGCCGTCATCAAAATTCATCAAAGCTTCAAACGGCAATCACCTGCCTGTCATGCGACGACCCTATCGCGTCAATCCTGTCTTCAACAGGTATTGAGAGGGGTCTCCATCATGAAGCACATTCTTTTCGCACCTTTCGCGGTTCTCGCGCTCGCCGCGGCGGCGCATGCAGCGGAAAAGGAATTTCCGGCAAAGCTCGTTTCGCACGCCATTCTGCCTGCCAACACCATGATCGCCGCACCTGCCGACGCGCCGGAGCACCTCAAGACCTCCGCCAAATTCACCACGGCCGACCGCAAGCGCGCCGAGGGCCTCGGCACCGTGCCCGGCAAGGACGGCGTGCGCCTGACCGGCCTTTCCATGCCGTTCAACGGCCAGCCGATGCAGGGCTTTTCCGGCATCCGGGCGATGCCGGACGGCAGCTTCTGGAGCCTTTCCGACAACGGTTTCGGTTCCAAGCTCAATTCCAGCGACGCCATGCTGATGCTTCACCATCTGAAGTTCGACTGGGACGCCGGCAAGGTCAACGCGCTTGAAACCGTGTTCCTCTCCGATCCCGACATGAAGGCGCCCTTCCCCATCGTTCTGGAAGGCTCGAGCAAGCGTTACCTGACGGGCGCGGATTTCGACGTCGAATCCATTCAGCCGGTCGCTGACGGTTTCTGGGTCGGCGAGGAATTCGGCCCCTACATCCTGAAATTCACCCGCGACGGCAAGCTGACCGACGTGATCTCGACCAAGGCCGGCGACATCGAAGTGAAATCTGCCGACCATCCGGCTCTTGCCCTGCCCGGCAACCCGACACAGAAAATGCCGGCTTTCAACCTGAAGCGTTCCGGCGGTTATGAGGGCATGGCGCTCTCCAAGGACGGCTCGAAGCTCTACGGCCTGCTGGAAGGCCCGCTCTACATGGCCGACGGTCAGGTGGAAAAAACCGAAGACGGCGCGACCGCGCTGCGCATCATCGAACTCGACACCGCAAAGAAGGCGTGGACCGGCCGCAGTTGGCTTTATCCGCTGGCGGAAGGCGGCGAGGCAATCGGCGACTTCAACATGCTGGATGACACCACCGCCCTCGTCATCGAGCGCGACAACGGTGCCGGGACGGCCGACAAGGCCTGCGCCGACCCCAAGGCTCCGGCTGCGGACTGCTTCGCCCGCGCTGCCAAGCTGAAGCGCATCTACAAGATCGAATTCAACGACGCCAATGTCGGCAAGGCCGCCCGCAAGATCGGCTATATCGACCTGATGAAGATTTCCGACCCGGATAACAAGAAGCGTCAGGGCGGCGGCAACGGCTATTACGACATGCCTTTCGTCACCATCGAGAATGTCGACCGCGTCGATGCCACCCATATCGTCGTCGGCAACGACAACAACCTGCCCTTTTCGGCCGGCCGTGCGCTGGACAAGGCTGACGACAACGAATTCGTTCTGCTGGACGTCAAGGACCTGCTCGAGGCGAAGTAAGACCACGGCTGCTGTCACTTGCTTTGACGGCCGCGAATGATCCGGACGGAGCGCCCGGCAGACACAGATGTCTGCATGGCGCTCCGTTCCGGTTTTCCAGAGCTAGAGCAATTCCGGTAAGCACCGGTTCACCTTCATTGCTCTAACTCTTTGTTTTTACGCATTTCCGGACACAAAACCGAGCGCACTTTCGCTGGAAATGCTTTAACCGAAACATGCTTGCGGAAAAGAAGACGTTTCATGCAGGACCATGCAGAAAGACTTTATTACGCCCTGAAGAAAAGCTGGTCGGGCGAGACGAGCGGCCTCTGGTCGCGCGAAAACCCCGCCAAGGGCCAAGGCAGCGTCACCGCGCTGGTGGTGCAGGATATTTTCGGCGGAGAGCTTGCCAAAACCGCTGTCAGCGGTACCGACCATTTTTACAATATCGTCGAAGGCACCCGCTGGGATTTCACCTTCAGCCAATTCGATATTCCGGTCGGCTATCAGGACAGGCTTGCCAGCCGCACCGAAGCCATGGCGACGATAACGCCGCTGCAATATGCCTATCTCAGCGCCTGCATCCGCAAGGCGCTCGGGCACGGCTGAGCCATTTGCAAAGCAGTGCCAGCCCATTGCCGTTTCGATCCGCGCATCGCGGCACGGTGGCCAGCCAGGGTGTTGCGTTTCAAGACCACGATGTCAATCTTTCCCGCAAAGCGGACACAATCCTTGCGATAATATCGCCCGATGGAATGGTTGCACCGACAGGAGAGATATTCGATGAGTGAGAGTTGCCCGGTCCTGACACCGGCGGAACGGCAGGTACAGGCCATAGTGGAGCGTAGGGAAGCAGCGATGATGGCTACCATTCACGCAGCGCTCGAAGGTGCCAGCAAAGAGGTCACTGAGGCATTCCGGGCCGTCGATTCAGACATGCAGCCGCCGCCCCACGACTATTTTGCCGCTGTCGCCCATCAGCAGCTCTTCCTGATGTTATGCGGAGCCGACCCGAAAACCTTCGAGGGCGGAGACCCCGAAATTGCCGGCCACATCATTCGGAACGCGCAAAACATATCCGATCACTACTGGAAGAAAACGCCTGCCGCGGCGGATGTCCCCGGCAAGTGACACATTCCGAGTGACGACAGGATTTCGCGTCACGCGGTATCGCGCGTGATCTGCGTTTTAGAAAGGAGGCCCGGCCCGGCCCCTATGGCCATTCCACGTCACAGCACCTTCATCATCGCCGGTTAAGCAGGCGCAAATCCGGAGGCTGGAATGGATTCGACCGTACAGATCAAGCGCCCGAAAATCGCAGAGACCGTCATCCATGCGACGGCGAGCATAAGAGATTCCAATATCGGCGAATGCTGCGAAATTCTGGCTGACACCTCCCTGCACAATGCCGACCTCGGCAATTACTCCTATCTTGGACCCCGTTGCATGGTGGGCGATGCAACGATCGGAAAATTCTGCGCCATCGCCGCAGAGGTCAGGATAGGCGCTCCGAACCATCCGATGGACAGGCCATCCATGCACCGTTTCAGCTATTGCCCTGAATATTATTCTGCGGATGCCGCGCGCGATGACGCCTTTTTCGACCGGCGCAGGGAGGACCGCGCCGTCATCGGTCACGATGTCTGGATCGGTCACGGGGTTATCGTCTTGCCGGGTGTCACGGTTGGAGACGGGGCAGTGCTCGCCGCCGGCGCGGTCGTCACCAAAGATGTGCCGCCCTACACCATCGTCGGCGGCGTTCCCGCGAAGATCATTCGCGAACGATTTTCGCGATCCGTCGCGGAAAAGCTCGCGTCAATCGCATGGTGGGACTGGCCATTCGAAACGATCATGGCGCGGCTTTCCGACTTTCAGTCGAGCGACATAGAAGCCTTTTGCGAGCGCTGGTCCTAGCGGACGCAAGAACCGTCCTGTCGCGAAACAGAAACGCGCCGTTCGTTACTCGAACACGAATGCCAGCCGCTTGCCCGTCAGCTTCGCCAATTGCTGCAGGCGGCCATCCAGTCGCTCGCCGGCGAAATCGCAATAATCGTGCGGCACGACAAATTCCAGATCGAGATCGGGATTGCCGGATTTGCGGAATTTGAGGTGGTCGACGACGCCCGGCATCGAAGCCGAGAAGAGATAGACGACGCGCAGCAGGCCGCCGAGCAATTTGCCAAGCTCCTGCAACCGGTCGCCCGCCATGGCGGCGAGCGGCTGTGTGGTGCCGTTATCGTTTAGACCTTCGAAGCGATAATAATTGGCGAGCGCAATATAGGCGCGGCCGGGATGGGTGATCGCCACGAAAGAAGAGTGGGCGATGATGTTGAGCGCCTGCAATCCGCGATAATCGGGATGGGCGCGCCAGCTGATATCGGCGAGAAGGCAGGCCGCCTGCCGGTAACGGCTCTCCTCTTCGGTCTCGTCAACGCCGAAGACCGGGAAGGTGCGGCCGCTCCAGTCCGCCAGTTCGCGCGCATGTTCCGGCGAGCGGGCGCGCAGAATGGCAAGTTCATCGGCGGCAACCAGCAGCGGATCGGAATCCCGCTCTTGTTCCGTCAACAGCGAATAGAGATAACCTTCGCGCACGCCCTGCGCCGAAAAGGCGATCCTGGCCGGCTTCATCATTTTCAGAACTTCGCGCATGGCGATGGCGCCGAAGGGCAGAAGCGAGCGGCGGTTCTTGGAGACCGCCTGCCAGGCCGGGTCCTTGCTATCCCGGGAGACGATGACCTCCTCGAGAAAATTCAGCATTTCCTCCAGCGGCAATTCATAGCCCTGCATCATATGCAGCGGATAGCCCGATATCTCCATATGCAGCTTGGCGATGTTTCGCCAGGTGCCACCCACCGCGTAAAAGGTGCGCCCCTCACCCGCCGCCAGAAGCTTCGCGAAGGATTTGACGTGTTTTCTGGCAATCGTCGCCGCTTTTTCCAGCGAGCCGTCCGACTGCTCCGACAGCCGCAGGCCGCCGAGCGGCAGGGTGATGCCCTCGCCGCAGCTCTTGCCCTTGATGTCGATGAGTTCGAGCGAACCGCCGCCGAGGTCACCGGCGATGCCGTCTGGATCATGGAAACCGCTGATCACGCCATAGGCGGAATAAAGCGCTTCCTTTTCGCCTGACAGCACCTCGATCTCGCAGCCGAGAATGGCTTCGGCCTCGCGGATGAAATCCGGGCCGTTTTCCGCCTCACGCGCCGCAGCCGTCGCCAGCACATAGAGCTTCTGCGCCTGTGCCTGCTCGGAAAGGACATGAAAACGCCGAAGCGCCATCAGCGCCCGGCTCACGCCTTCCTCATGCATGCGGCCCGTCAGCGCCAGTCCCTTGCCAAGGCCGCACAGGACCTTTTCATTGAACAGCACCGCAGGCGCGCGGGAAAGACCTTCATATACGACGAGACGAACGGAGTTCGAACCAATATCTATGACGGAAACGGGGGCAAGGCCGGTCAGCCGCCCCTGTGCTTCTGATCGAGTCATTCAGCCTGTTTCTTGCGGGACGAAATCAACCCGGCAATCAATTTGGGCGCACTGGATTTCAAGGCTTCACCACGTCCGGAAAGGCTGGGATTGGTCATGAAATAGTGCTGCGCGTTGAACGGTTCTTCGCCTTTACGCACCTCGATGCGCCTCGACGTTCCGTCCGCAAGTATCTCGTAGCTCTGCTGGTTGTCAATGAGATTGCCCAGCATAATCTGTGAAAGAACCTGCTCATGCACGGTGGGATTGGTGAGCGGAACCAGCGTTTCCACGCGCCGATCAAGGTTGCGCGGCATCATGTCGGCCGAGCCGATATAGACCAGCGCCTTGTCCGACGGCAGGCCGAAACCATTGCCGAAGCAGAAGATGCGGCTGTGTTCGAGGAAGCGTCCGACAATGGATTTGACGCGGATATTGTCGGACAGGCCCGGGACCTGCGGGCGCAGGCAGCAGATGCCGCGCACGACGAGATCGACCTCCACGCCCGCCGCACTGGCGCGGTAGAGCGTATCGATGATTTCAGGATCGACCAGCGAATTCATCTTCATCCAGATCGCCGCCGGCGCACCGCGCTTGGCGTGCTCGATCTCTTCATTGATGTGCTTTACGATGCGTGCGCGCAGCGTATAGGGCGAAATGGCGAGCTTCATGCCCTCTTCCGGCTCGCCGTAACCCGTGATGAAGTTAAAGATATTCGCCATGTCGTGGGCGATCTTCGGGTTGCAGGTAAAGAAGGACAGGTCGGTGTAAATCTTGGCGGTGATCGGGTGATAGTTGCCGGTGCCGAGGTGGCAATAGGTTCTGAGCTTGCCGTCCTCGCGGCGCACCACCATCGACATCTTGGCGTGGGTCTTGAGTTCGATGAAGCCGAAGACGACCTGCACGCCGGCCCGCTCCAGATCGCGCGCCCAGCGGATGTTCGCCTCTTCATCGAAACGCGCTTTAAGTTCCACCAGCGCGGTGACGGATTTACCGGCTTCCGCCGCATCGATCAGCGCGCGAACGATCGGGCTGTCATTGGAGGTGCGGTAAAGCGTCTGCTTGATGGCGAGCACTTCGGGATCGCGCGCCGCCTGCAGCAGGAACTGCACGACCACGTCGAAGCTTTCATAGGGGTGGTGAACCACCATGTCCTTTTCGCGGATGGCGGCGAGGCAATCGCCGGCATGTTCGCGCACACGCTCGGGGAAACGGGCGTTATAGGGCTCAAATTTCAGGTCGTCGCGCGGCGCGCGGACGATTTCCGAGATGGTGTTGAGCGCGAGAAGGCCGGGCAGAACGGCGACGCGATTATCCGGCACGCCAAGCTCGTGCACCACGAATTGCCTGAGCGACTGCGGCATTTCGCTGTCGGTCTCGATGCGGATGACGGAACCGCGGCGGCGGCGCTTCAGCGCGCTTTCGAAGAAACGGACCAGATCTTCCGCCTCTTCCTCCACCTCGATATCGCTGTCGCGGATGATGCGGAACGTGCCGGAACCGCGCACGGTGTAACCGGGATAGAGCCGGTGGATGAACAGGCCGACCACATCTTCAAGCGTGATGTAGCGGATGGCGTTCTTTTCGTCAGGCAGGCGCACGAAACGGTCGAGCGCGGGCGGCAGGCGCAAGAGCGCCGTCATCGGCTCGCGGCCGTTGACGCTGTCGAGCTGCAGGCCCATGGAAAAGCCCAGATTGGGAATGAAGGGGAACGGATGCGCCGGGTCGATGGAGAGCGGCGTCAGAACGGGGAACATGCGTTCCTCGAACTCCGTTTCCAGCCAGGTGCGGTCCGCATCCGAAAGTGCGGCGGGGCGCACGATGAAGATTTCTTCCTTGGCGAGATATTGTTGCAGAACGGCGAGCGAGGCCTGCTGCTCCATCTGCAGATTGTCGATTTCCTTCAGAATATCTTCGAGCTGCTCGGCCGGCGTCTTGCCGTCCGGCGTCTTGACGGTGATCTTCTGGCGCACCTGCCCTTCGAGGCCGGCAACGCGGACCATGAAGAATTCATCGAGGTTGGCGGCCGAAATGGAGAGGAAGCGCAGCCGCTCCAGCAGCGGATGATCCGTGTTCAGCGTTTCTTCGAGAACGCGGCGGTTGAACTGGAGCCAGGAGAATTCGCGGTTGATGAAACGCGCCGGGCTGTCCCACAGGCTCTCGCCTTCGGTCACCGGCTGAACCTTATTGAAGTCTTCCTGCGCGATAGCGTCCATTCCCTGTTCCATCCCCTGACCGATTTCCGTCCCGTGATCCTGCTGCATCGCGCGATCGTCCTTCTTGCCCGTATAACAGTTTGACGACGGAACTGTGACAGTCAATCGACATCCAGTCCGCTGCCCGCCGCTGCGTTGTCCATCGCATTGAGGACCTCCGCCACCAGAGGACGTGTAATTCTCGTTCCACGCGAAAGCGCCAGCCGGTCGATACGGTCCACGATCGTCTGCGCCGTATCGAGTGAACGCTCCATTCTATTGACGATGTAACCTATGAGTTTGTCATCCATGTAAAGCTGCCGGTCGGCGAAGAGTTTCACCAGCACCTGCGCCAGCAGCCCCTCGTCCGGCTCGCCGGTTTCCACCACCGTTACGGCTTTGAGGCGCGAGCGCAGATCGGGCAGCGTCACCGGCCATGCGGCCGGCCATTGGCGGCTCGTCATCAAAAGCGTGGTGCCGTGCTGGCGTACGCTGTTGATGACATGGAAGAGTTCGGTCTCGTCAAAACCGCGCCGGTCGGCGTCCTCGAAAAGAACAGGTCCCGTTTCGGCCGCACGCGCGGCATCGGAGCCCGTCTCGGGGTGAATGTCGCGCGCGTCGCTGATATTTTTCCAGATATTGGCGAGATGCGATTTTCCCGAACCCGGCGGCCCGGCCAGCACGACGATGGGCGAGCGCCAGTTCGGCCATTCATCGATGAGGCTGACGGCAGCCGCAAGCGAGGCGGAGACGAGGAGATCATCCCTGCCGGAAGCGGACTGGTGCGAAAATGCGAGCGGCAGCTGCTCGGCCTTCGACCGGGCGTTGTCGGTTTTGATTTGGTCAGTCATCGTCAGCTCTGAGAGTCAACCTTGCCGGAGGACGTTTCCCCTTCTTCCAGGGCAGGGTTTGTGTCCCAGGGAAGGTTGGCGGCATGCCCGTGGTAAAGATCGCTTTCAAGATACCGCGACAAGGCGAAGCGGACAAGCACGCCGACCGCCGCCGCCGCCGGCACCGCGACGAGAAGCCCGACGAAACCGAAAAGCGCACCGAAGGCGAAAAGGGCGAACATCAGCCAGACCGGATGCAGGCCGACGCTTTTGCCGACAAGCTTCGGCTGCAGGATGTTGCCTTCGATGAACTGGCCGGAAAAGAACACAACGAGCGTCAGAAACACATAGATGTAATCCGGCCAGAACTGCACGATGGCGACGCCGACGGCGAGGATGAGGCCGACCATGGAGCCGATATAGGGAATGAAGCTGATGAGCCCTGAGAAAAGGCCGATCAGCAGGCCGAAATTCAAACCCACCAGCGACAGGCCGACGGCGTAATAAACGCCGAGAATGATGCAGAGCGACCCCTGCCCGCGCACGAAACCGGCAATGGTCTTATCCATGTCGCGGGCGATCTGGCGGACGGTATGGACATAATCGCGCGGTATCCAGCTGTCGACCTTGTCGATCATCCGGTCCCAGTCGAGCAGCAGATAGAAGGCGACCACCGGCGTGACGACCAGCAGCGACATGACATCGACCAGCGATTTGCCGGAATTCCATATCTGCGTCAAAAGCGTGCCGATGAAACCGGCGCCTTCGGTCAAAAGCTTCGAAAAATTCTCCTTCACGGCGTCGATCTGGCTGCTGACCCAGTCCGGCAGGAGATTGGTGTCGGCGCCGGCAATCAGCTGCTGCAATGACGAGATATATTGCGGGATGCGCGTGATGAATTCCGAGGCCTGGGCGACGATCAGCGGGATGATGATGATGAGCGACAGCGCGAAGAGCAGCACGAAGGAGACGAGGATGACGACGGTGGCCATCAACCGGCTCAAGCCGCGCCGTTCCAGCCAGTCGGCAACCGGGTCGAGAAAATAGGCAAGCGCCATGCCCGCCACGAAAGGCAGGAGAATGGAGCTGAAGACCATCAGGAAAAGGACAAAGACGGCAAGCACGCCGATCCAGAAAAAAACCTGCCGGCGCAGGCTCGTACCGCTTACATGGGGTTGCATCCGTTCATCCTTTATCGCCGCACCGTCACCGCCCATGATGGAGATAGGATGCGCATATGCACATGGTCAAGACCGGCGCTTTCGCGCGTGGGCAGAAGGAGACTGCCCGCACAGCGGCAAAATCCCTCATTTCCGGCCAACCACTCGCAACGGCAGGTTGACCGACGGTAAATATTAGACAACTATCAAATATTGCCGGGCGAGCCAGCGGCGCTCCTTCATGTCCGGCGGCCGGGGGGCACGATGCAGAGCACCAGTGAAAATGGCATCGCGGAATATAATGCCGGTCTCTTCGATAATCCCGAAGTTGCCGAATGGTATGACAACCAGCAGCTTTACCCGGCCGAACGCATCATTCTCGACCAGTTCCGCCATGCCTATGCGGGCAAGCGGCTGCTTGACCTTGGCGTCGGCACCGGCCGAACGACGAAGCCGCTTCTGCCGCTGGTGGGAGACTATATCGGCATCGACCGTTCGCAGCCGATGCTTGCGCTGGCGCGGCGCAATTTTCCAGCCGCCACGTTTCTCGACATGGATGTGCGGGCAATCGGCCAGTTCGGCGCGGAGCGTTTCGATTGCGTGCTCGGCGCGCTCGCGATTCTAAGCGCCTTCGACCATGAGGACCGGCTTGCCATCATCCATGCCGTGCGAAGCATTCTCGCACCCGGCGGATATTTCATATTTTCGTTTCACAATCGCCAATGGAAACGGGCCGGCGGTATGCCGCTGCACCGCCGCTCCTGGCACCCGCGCGAGGTGGTGAATTCGCTGCATCCGCAAAGCTGGATCAACTATCTGCGACTGCAGCCTTCGACGCGGCGGACGCCGGAATATGCCATTCTCGCGGATCAGGCGCATCGCTGGAGCGGCCTGTTTTATTTCATCGACCTTGCTGCCCAGACCCGCCAGCTGGAAGCGGCGGGCTTCGAGATCGCCGCACGTTATGGCGAGAACGGACGGCCGATAGAGGAAAATTCCGATACGTCCAATGACGGCCTGCTCAATCTCGTCTGTCGCGCCGCGCCGCAGCCATCGTGAGCACCCAATCCGGCTAGCCCCGCCAAAGCCGTTAAAAACCGGAGCTTTTGCCACTCAAACCCTTGCATCAGGCCCCGTCCCGTGCGAATGGCGACGCCAAAGGAACCAGCGGAGACGAGAGCCATGAGCCAGTCGGGCAAGAACGGTCTTACCTATAGTGATGCAGGTGTGGATATCGACGCCGGCAACCTGATGGTCGAAAAGATCAAACCGGCGGTGCGTTCGACGCGGCGTCCCGGCGCGGATGGCGAAATCGGCGGCTTCGGCGGCCTGTTCGATCTGAAAGCCGCGGGCTTCACCGATCCGGTTCTGGTGGCCGCCAATGACGGCGTCGGCACCAAGCTGAAGATCGCCATCGATGCTGACTATCACGACACCGTCGGCATCGATCTGGTCGCCATGTGCGTCAACGATCTCGTCGTCCAGGGCGCAGAACCGCTGTTCTTCCTCGATTATTTCGCTACCGGCAAACTCGACCCCGACCAGGGTGCGGCGATCGTTTCCGGCATTGCCGCCGGCTGCCGCGAATCCGGCTGTGCGCTGATCGGCGGCGAAACCGCTGAAATGCCCGGCATGTATTCCGATGGCGATTACGATCTCGCGGGCTTTGCCGTGGGCGCGGCCGAACGCGGCCAGCTTCTGCCGGCCGGCGATATTGCCGAAGGCGACGTCATTCTCGGCCTCTCCTCTTCCGGCGTTCACTCCAACGGCTTTTCGCTGGTGCGCAAGATCGTGTCGATCTCCGGTCTCGACTGGAGCGCGCCTGCCCCCTTCGCGGATGGCAAGAAGCTCGGCGAAGCGCTGCTGACGCCGACCCGCATCTATGTGAAGCCGCTTTTGAAGGCGATCCGCGAGACCGGCGCGCTGAAGGCGCTGGCGCATATTACCGGCGGCGGTTTCCCGGAGAATATTCCGCGCGTTCTGCCCAAGCATCTCGCTGCCGAAATCGATCTCGACGCGATCAAGGTTCCCGCCGTCTTCTCGTGGCTGGCGAAAACCGGCGGCGTCGAAGCGAAGGAAATGCTGCGCACCTTCAATTGCGGCGTCGGCATGATCGTCGTCGTTTCGGCTGAAAATGCCGAAAAGGTCACCGAGGTTCTGACCGCCGAAGGCGAGACCGTCTTCCCGCTCGGCCGCATGGTCGCCCGCGAAGAAGGCGCGCATGGCACCATCTATAAGGGCGCTCTCGGCCTATGATGAGCGCCGCCTTCCCGTCCGGCCGCAAACGCGTCGTCGTTTTCATTTCCGGCAGCGGCTCCAACATGGTGTCGCTGGCCAAGGCCTGTCAGGCGGCGGATTTTCCGGCGGAAATCGTCTGCGTCATCTCGGACAGGGCGTCTGCGGGCGGGCTGGAAAAGGCACGGGGCATGGGCATTCCCACGCTGGTGTTCGAGCGCAAGACCTATGCCAGCAAGGCCGAGCATGAGGGCGCCATTCTGGCCGCACTTGGTGAAATCGCGCCCGATATCATTTGTCTCGCCGGTTACATGCGGCTGATATCGGGGGATTTCATTGCTCCCTATGAAGGGCGCATCATCAATATCCACCCTTCCCTGCTGCCGCTTTTCCCCGGCCTCAACACCCATCAGCGCGCCATCGACAGCGGCATGAAGATTTCCGGCTGCACTGTCCATTTCGTGACCGAAGGCATGGATGAAGGTCCGACCATCGCGCAGGGTGCGGTGCCGGTCATTTCCGGCGATACGGCCGAAACTCTGGCGGCGCGGATCCTGACAGTCGAGCACCAGCTCTACCCGCTCACCCTGAAGCGGCTTGCCGAAGGCAAGGTTCGAATGGAAGACGGCAAGGCGGTCTCCACGGATGACGAAAGTAAAACTGAGTATTCCAACCTCATCTCCGCCTCCTGATAAAGCTATAAATAAAGTACAAAAACACTCATAATGGTATTTTTCGGAAAATAAACCGATCGTTTACCATAATCATCTTTAATGCCCGCAACGGCCCTTATTTCGGGCCCTCCGGTCATTCAGGAGCGATTATGCCATTGTCGAGATTTTCCCTGCCGCTTTCGGCTGTTCTGCTGGCGGGCGCCAGCCTGCCCGTCGCGGCTGAGCAAAGCGGCATTACAGCCTCAGTGGATGCTGGCGTTCTCAATCTCCGCGCGACGGAAACCGTCCATATCGGTGGGCGCAAGCTGAGCGAACTCGAATGGGAAACCAAAAACGCCGTGGCATTGCGCGGCTCGCTCGGGCTTGAACTTGCGCCCGGCTGGCGCGTGAAGGCGGAAGGCCGCGTCGGCTTCGAGGGCGACGGCTACATGACCGACTATGACTGGGTTTGGCCTTTTTCCAGAGATAGCTCGAAGGACAATTGGAGCCACCGTTCCCAGCATGACGACACGCGGCTCGACCATTATTTTTCGGGAAGCCTCGAACTCAATCGCATGTTGCTGGACGATCCGCAGCAATATCTCAGCGCCGGTGTGGGTTTTCGTTATACGGATGTTCAATGGTCGGCTTATGGCGGCAACGCCGTTTACAGCGTTTTCTCCCCCCGCGATTTCTCCGGCAAATTCAAGGATGGCCTCAAGGGGATCACCTATCGCCAGCAAATCCCGGTTTTCTACGGCAACCTGACGGGCGGCCAGAGGTTCGGCAACTGGTCGCTCAATCTGGGGCTCGAAGGCGGCGCCATGGTCTACGGCAAGGCGACGGACGATCACTGGCTGCGCGACATGCGCTTTACCGACAAATTCGACGTCGCCGGCATGTTCGGGGTGAAGGCTGGCGTCGCCTATGACCTGACCGAGAGTGCCTCGATCTATCTCGACGGCGCATATGACTATACCAGCCTCGGGCGCGGAGACACCCACTACAGCGGCGCAGGCGCCGGAAACCTGTCTTCGGAAAAGAATGCCGGCGGCGGTGACTTGCAGTCGATTTTCGTGGGGATGGGTGTGAGAGGCAGGTTTTGATTCGGCAGTGCCATTCGTGGTAATAAGCCCAGTGACCAAGCCAACTCCTCTCCTATTCTCGTAAAAATATAGGCGAGGCTGAGCTGCAATTATATCATACTTGGAAAGGAGGTCGCCGTGCGTGTTGTGAAGACAATTCATTCCCAAGCCCGGCGAAGTCTCATCGCCCAGATAAGGAAAGAGCGGGCACAACGAAAACAAGCAACCGCGGATCAGGTCACTAAATGGAAAAATGTAGAGCGCAAGTAACCGCGTCCACTACGAAGGCCTTGACCGTCACCTTGCGAGTCCGGCGCGATTTAACATCGCCCATTGCAGCAGAATGATCGTCTTGGAATCGGTGATTTCACCCGATGCGATCATCGCGAAGGCTTCGTCCAGCCGGTAGGTCAGAACCTCCAGATCCTCGCCTTCGTCCTCCAGTCCGCCACCGCTGCCGGCCTGCACGTCAAGATCGATGCGGGCAACGAAGAGGCTGACCTTTTCCGTCAGCGTGCCGGGGCTGGCATACATATCGAAGAGATAGTCGACCTTTTCGACGGCGTAGCCGGATTCTTCCATCGCCTCACGGCGAATGGCGACGGCCGCGTCGTCGTCGTCGAGAAGCCCCGCCGGCACCTCGATCATGAAGCTTTGATCGCCGTTCACGAAGGCGGCGGGGCGGAACTGGCGCACCATCACCACGCTGTCGCGCTTCGGGTCATAAAGAAGAATGGCGGCGGCGCTGCCATGGTCGTGGACTTCCCGGACGATGCGGATGGTTTTGCCATCCGGCATGCGCTGGTCGAAAACGAGCTTCTGCATATGCACGAAGCCCTTCCAGACGGTTTCTTTTTCCACCAGCCGGATTCTGCCCGCATCCGTGTCGGCCGGAATGTTTTTCGCCTGCGTCTGTGTCACCGGATATATCCTTGCCTGTCGTGGGATTTCAGCCTGCCCGTGTTGCGGCGCAATATCAAGCCTCGCGGGTCCCGTCATCGCGGCGGAGCCACACCTTGTTGTCGTGAAAAGCCGCACCGCCATAGGGGGCGACCGCATCGGCGCCGGTCAGCACATTGATGCCTTCGCCATCCAGATGCGCCCTGTTTGGCCACAGCCCTTCGGCGATCAGCACACCCGGTCTTGCACCCTCCACGATTTTCGCATGGAGGCGCACTTCGCCGCGCGCATTGCCGATGCGGACGATGTCGCCATCGGCAATGCCGTTGCCGCTCGCATCCTCGGGACAGATCATCAATTCCGGACGGCCTTCCTTCTGCACGGAGGTCTTGGTTTCCGCGAAGGTGGAGTTCAGGAAGTTGCGCGCTGGCGATGTCGCCAGCCGGAAGGGATGGTCACCGTCCGCGGTCTCGATGACGTCGACCTGATCCGGGAATTTCGGAAATTGTGCAACAGGCCCCATCACACCGATATTTTTCGGCGGCTTGTTCGGAGACGGTCCAGTCGCCCATTCGGGGCTGAAGCGGAATTTACCATCGCCGTAACCGAATCCTTCGAGATAATGCGCCACCTCGAAGGACGGCTGCGCATCGATCCACTTCTCTTCAGCCAGCGTGTCGAAATCGCCCCAGCCGCTGACTTTGAGCATACGGTCGACATGATCGCGGGCCGAAAGGCCGAAGCCCGGCATATGGTCGACGCCGAGGCGTTTTGCCAGTTCCTCGATGACGAAGAGATTGGTACGCACCGTTTCCGGCGGCTCCACCAGTTTGGGCCCAAGCAGAATGTGGTTCTGGCCGCCGGCGCGGTAGATGTCGTCATGTTCGAGGAACATGGTGGCAGGCAGCACGATATCGGCCACATCGGCCGTCTCGGTCATGAACTGCTCATGCACGGCGACAAAAAGATCGTCGCGCAGGAAGCCCTGTTTCACCAGCCGCTGTTCGGGCGCGACATTGACGGGATTGGTGTTCTGGATGAGCAGCGCCGTCACCGGGCCGCCGTGGCGCAGCGCCTCGGCGTCCCCCGTCAGCACACGGCCGATCTGCGACTGGTCGAGCTGGCGCACCTCGGGGTCGGCGTAAGAACTGCCCATCAACTCCGCCTTGTTGAGCCGGAAGATGTCGCCATTATTGTGGAACGCGCCGCCGCCCTCATATTGCCAGGAACCGAGAACCGTGGCGATGGAAAGCGCCGCATGCATGGCGACCGCGCCGTTGCGCTGGCGGGCAAAACCATATCCGAGCCGGAAGAAGGTCTTCTTGGTGGCACCGACCAGCCTTGCGAAATCCTCGATTTCGTCGACGGAAAGGCCGGTGATTTCGGATGCCCATTGCGGCGTCTTCGTCTTCAGATGCGCCTCGAGCCCCGCCGGATCGTCGGCAAAGCGCGCCATATAATCACGGTCGGCGTAACCGTCGCGGAAGGCGATGTGCATGACGGCGCAGGCAAGTGCGGCATCCGTGCCGGGGCGGACGATGAGGCGCATATCCGCCTGCTTCATGGTCGGATTGTCGTAGATATCGACGACGACGATCTTCGCGCCGCGTTCCTTGCGGGCTTTCACCGCATGGGTCATGACATTGACCTGGGTGGCGACCGCATTGGTGCCCCAGATGACGACGACATCGGCCTTGGCGATCTCGCGCGGATCCGGGCCGCGCAGTGCGCCGGTGCCCATCACATAACCGGTCCAGGCCATGTTGGTGCAGATCGAACCGAAGAAGCCGGAATATTTCTTGGCGTGGCGCAGCCGCTCGATGGAATCCCGCTGCACCTGCCCCATGGTGCCGGCATAGAAATAGGGCCAGATGGCTTCGGCACCATGCCGCGCCTCGGCCTTGACGAAAGCGTCCGCCACCTCGTCCAGAGCCGCTTCCCAGGAAATCTCCTGCCAGTCGCCGGCGCCCTTCGCACCCCTGCGGCGCTTCGGGGTCAGAAGACGGCCGGGATGATAAATGCGTTCGGAGTAACGCGCCACCTTGGCGCAGATCACGCCGGCGGTGTAAGTATTGGCATTCGCACCGCGGACGCGGCCGATGCGGCCATCGGCATTGATGTCGACCTCGAGCGCGCAGGCGCTCGGACAGTCATGCGGGCAGACCGTGTGTCCGATACGGACTTCGGACTTCGGGGCGGCTTTTTCAGCGGAAATCGGGGTCGCAACGTTCATGTCTTTTGTATATTGCATCAACGATGCGGCAAAAAGGCCGAAGTGACGTCCATCAAGAATATTCATCCTGACCATTCATCCGGATAAACGGCAAGCGAGACACATCCATGAACTACCGCCACATCTATCACGCCGGCAATTTCGCGGATGTCCTCAAACATACCGTTCTCGCCCGCCTCGTGCGTTACCTGCAGAACAAGGACAAGGCCTTTCGCGTACTGGACACCCATGCCGGCATCGGGCTTTACGACCTGACCTCGGAAGAGGCGCAGAAGACCGGCGAATGGCAGACCGGTATCGGCAAGCTGATGGAGGCCGATCTGCCCGCCCCCATCGCCGAACTGCTTGAGCCTTATCTTGATGCCGTGAAGGAACTCAATCCGGAAGGTGGCGTGAAATTCTATCCCGGCTCACCGAAACTAGCGCGCATGCTGTTTCGCCCGCAGGACCGGCTTTCGGCCATGGAACTGCACCCGGATGACAGCCGGGCGCTTGCACGCCTGTTCGAGGGGGATTACCAGGTACGTGTCACCGAGCTGGATGGCTGGCTGTCGCTCGGCGCGCATCTGCCGCCGAAGGAAAAGCGTGGCCTGATCCTCGTCGATCCGCCTTTCGAGCTTGAGAATGAATATCAGCGTCTGGCCGATGGCTTGAACAAGGCCTATCGGCGTTTTTCCACCGGCACCTATTGCCTGTGGTATCCCTTGAAGAAAGGCGCACCGATCAAGGATTTCCACGAGCGGCTGCAATCCTTCGACATTTCGAAGATGCTGTGCGCGGAGCTTTCCGTCAGAAGCGACCGGCTGGATGGCCTGAGCGGCTCCGGCCTCATCATCGTCAATCCGCCCTATACGCTGAAGGACGAGTTGCACACGCTGCTGCCCTACCTGAAGACAGCGCTGGCCCAGGACAGGTTCGCCTCGCAGCGCGCCTTCTGGCTGCGCGGCGAGGAAAAATCGGAAGAGATTTGAGGGGCTATCTCAGCCCTTCCCGCCTCTGCGCCTGCGCAAGCTGTGACCGTTCGAAGAACAGGATCACGAACAGGGCCATGATGAAGGGAATGATGAGGTAGAACAGCCTGAAGACCAGAAGCGCCGCGATGACATCCGCCGGGTTCATGTCCGGCAGGCCGGTGACGAAAACCAGCTCCAGCACCCCCAGGCCGCCCGGCGCATGCGAGATGAGCGCCGCCGAGAAGGAAACCAGAAATATGCCGAGAATGACCATATAACCGGGATTTCCGGCTTCCGGCAGCGCGAAATAGATGATGCCCGCCGCGCCGATCAGCTCGATCGGGCCGATGACGAGTTGCTGCGCAACAAGCTTCGGCGCGGGGTACGGCAGCACGAAGGAACCGATTTTCAGGGGTTTCAGCCTGAGCAGGCTGCCAAGAATATAAAGGCCGACGAAAAGGAGCAGCAGCACGCCTGTGGTGGTGGAGGCTTCGACGGGCAGAATGCCGGTAAACCGTTCGGTGATGTCAGGCTCGTAAAGCAGCACCAGCCCGATGAGCATGATCGTGCCGATGAGGAAGGTGAAGGAGCAGAGGCCGACGAGGACGCCCACTTCCGCCACACTCAGCCCCTTGGACGTATAGGCACGATATCGCACAACGGCGCCAGAGAATACCGAGGCCCCGACATTGTGGGACAGCGCATAGGTGGTGAAAGAGGTGAGCGTGATGAAGAACCAGTTCACTTTGCGGCCAAGATGCTGCAACGCGATGCGGTCGTAACCGGCGAGCGCGGCATAGGCCAGCAATGTTGCAAGGCCCGAACACAGCCAGTCCCGCACGCGAATGGCTTTCAGACTGTCCCAGAGATCATCGAGCGACAGGCCGCGCAGTTCGTGAAAGAGCAACCATGCGGAAAAACCGATCGTCGCGAAGCCAACGACGGGCCAGATATATTTCTTGAATTTCATGCGGTCATGCCCGCCTATTTCCTCCAGCCCACCCCAGCCCTGTTCCGTCTTTGCGGAAGATTCGTTCGACTTTATTCGTTATGCGGCAAAGCTTTCAACCTTTTCGTCAAAGATTGGCGGTTTGCCCCGTTCACAAGTTGATGTAAGACCGGATCGTCGCCCGCCAGCGATGTGAGGTCGTCCATTTTCCGGAGAACGTACACGGAATGAAGCGTTATGCCGGTTTCATCGCCCTGGGCCTTCTGTCGCTCGGCGCATTGTGGTTCGCGCGGGAAAATCCGGCTCCGACCAGCCCCGCCGGCAACCGGCAGACGCAATCCCAATCGCAGGCCGCCGGCAACTCCCGGCCGGCCGCCCCAGGGCGCGACGTTTCCCGACAGGAGACGGGCAAGAACCCTGCGCCCCTCGGAAACGGGTTCGATTTTTACGTGCTGTCGCTCTCCTGGTCACCGGCATTCTGCGCGAGTTCCGAAGGCTCGGGCAACCGCCAGCAATGCGGCAGCGACAGGCGTTACGGTTTCGTGGTGCATGGGCTGTGGCCGCAGAACGAAAACGGCTATCCGGAATTCTGCCAGAGCGCCGAGCCCGACCGTGTTCCGGACGCGATCGGCCGCACCATGTTCGACATCATGCCGTCCATGGGCCTGATCGGCCACCAGTGGCGCAAGCACGGCTCCTGCTCCGGCCTGTCGCAGAGGGATTATTTCTCGGCGACACGGGCCGCCTTCGAAGCCATCCGGCTGCCGGGAAAGATCGCCTCGGGCGCCGAAGCCGCCACTCTCTCAGCCGACGCCATAGAAACCGCCTTCACCGACGCCAATCCCGGCCTGTCGAAACGCGGCATCTCCATCAGCTGCGACGGCAGGCGCCTTGAGGAAGTGCGCATCTGCCTCAACAGGGACATGACATTCCGCGACTGCCCCGAGCTTGACCGCAAGGGCTGCCGCGCCAACGCCACGGAAATCATCCCCATTCGCTAGAGCGCATCGAATGTTCCCTTTTGCGCTCTTCTACACATTTTCCAGACATAAAACCGCTATGCAGTTTTATTGACTAATCCAGTCCCCAGACGACAACCCACAGGACACGACCATGGAACTGCTCTACTCGCCCGCCTCCCCCTACTCCGCCAAGGTCCGTATGGCCGCGCGCCATCTCGGGATCGACATTACCTCCGTGCGTGTCGATACCAGTGCCGAGCCCGCAACGCTGATGGACAACAATCCGCTCGGCAAGATTCCGGTCCTGCTTCTGGATGAAGGCGGCTCGGTCTATGACAGCGTGGCGATCATGCATTATCTCGACCGTCTTTCGGGCGGCAAGCTCTACCCGAAAAAGAACGGCAAGCGCACGGATGTGGAAATTCTGGAGGCGCTGTGCGACGGCATCATGGATTGCCTGCTCGCCATCGTTTACGAGCGCCGTTTCCGCCCGGAAGACAAGATTCACCAGCCATGGATCGACAAGCAGTGGAGCAAGGTGGTCCGCGGGCTTGATTATCTCAACACCAACCTGCCGAAAACCGGCAAGAAGCTGCATGGCGGCCATTTTGCCCTTGCCGCGATGATCGGTTATCTCGACCTGCGCTTCGCCGGCGAATGGGCCGAAGGGCGCGATGCGCTGGCCGGCTGGCCGGAAACCTTCGGCAAGCGTTTCGAAGCCTATGCGGAGATGAAGGCCGCCGCCTGAGGTTAGCGAAAGAACAATGCCCGGCCTGATCGCCGGGCATTTATTTCGGCGGTATGCCGCAAAACAAAAAAGCCGGGGCGTAAACCCCGGCTTTTCTTTAACCGATCCGAAAAGGATCAGAACTTGACGCCGATACCGGCCTTGACCGAGTGATCGTCGAAACCACGCGAGAACGCGCCGGAGTCGAGACCGTAGTCCTTCTTCTGGTAGTCGCTGTAGCGATATTCCAGACGTGCGGTGATGTTATCGGTCACCATGGCTTCTACACCGGCACCGACGGTGTAACCGAGAGCGGTGGCGCTGTCCTTGGAGGTCGCATCACGTACCTTGTTGTCGGAGACAGCAAGACCAGCCGTACCGTAAAGCAGGAACGGGTTCATGTCGTAACCAACGCGGCCGCGCAGCGAGCCGTTGACGCCCTGCTTGCCTTCGATGGCGTTGCCGGCAACCGTACCGGCAGAACCGCGCTCGTCACCGAGGTTGACGTCGGCTTCCGCACCGTAAACAAGCTGGCCGTTCTGCCAGTTGTAACCGCCGTAGAGACCGCCGCCAGCGCCCTTGGCGTCACGACCGTCGTTGCTGGAGCTGAAACGGCCCCAGTCATAGTTGACCGTACCACCGAGGTAGGCGCCGGACCAATCCTTGACCGGCGCGGGCTGGTCGTAGGAAACCGGTGCCTGCGGCACTTCATTTACGGCGTCAGCGGCGTGAGCAGCCGAAAAGCCGGCGGCTGCCATGGTCGAAGCCATAAGGGTTGCTACGAAAATACGCATGCTATTCTCCTTTCAGGACCGCTCTGTACTCAAAACTATTGTTCTCAGACGCGGTGTAAACTCGTCGGGTTAATCGCCCCTCTGGAAACTGAATTTGATAGGAGAATGCGGAGATCAAAGAGCCAAAATGTGAATTGTTTGGGGCAGCGACGTGACTAGAATTAGACGTTGCCTAATTGCCACAAGGGGTTTATTAACCCTAACAGAAGCCTAACCAGCAATAGATCGCCTTTAAACTTAGTTATATTCAAATTAAACCGAAATTGCATTGCGAATAAAAAATCGCCCAATTCTTTTGGGGCCGATGGACAGCTTGCGATTTGCATTTATATCCAGCAAATAGGACGGATATGAGCAAATGCAGGTCAGCCGTGAAAGAAAATATACAAAAGACAGTCTTGATAACGGGAGCCGCCCGCCGGCTCGGGCGGGCAATCGCCACCGATCTGGCCGCCCATGGCTTCGCCATCGCCGTCCATGCCAATGCATCCATGGCCAGCGCCGAGGAATTCGCTAACGAAATGAGGCAGAAAGGTGGCAAGGCCGTTGCCGTTCAGGCGGATCTGACACAATCCGGGCCTGCTTCGGGGCTCATCGAACAGGCTGCGTCAGTGCTGGGGCCTATCGGCGTCGTTATCAATAACGCGTCGGTTTTTCTCGACGACTCGGCGGACAAGCCCGATCCGGCGATCTTCGACGCGCATTTCGCCGTGCATGTGCGGGCGCCCTCCCTCATCGCCGCCGCCTTTGTCGAGCAGCTGCCCGCCGATAAATCCGGGCTGATCGTCAATATCATCGACCAGCGCGTGCTTGCGCTCACGCCACGGTTTTATTCCTATACGCTTTCGAAATCGGCGCTCTGGACGGCCACGCGGACGATGGCGCAGAGCTTTGCGCCGCGTGTGCGGGTCAACGCCATCGGGCCGGGTCCCACCTTCAAAAGCGAAAGACAGGCGCCCGAGGACTTTCAGGCGCAGATCGACGGCCTTATATTAAAGCGTGGTCCCGCACCGGACGAGTTCGGGCGGACGATTCGCTTTCTTTTCGACACGCCGTCGGTCACCGGACAAATGATCGCGCTCGACGGCGGCCAGCATCTTGGCTGGGAAACCCCTGACGTGGCGGAGATAAATGAATGAACGGAAAGAAGCTGCCTGATGGCGGTATTCTCTTCGATGAAACCGACGACGAAGACGACGATGCAAACCTTGCCGCGACCGATGCGGCCGAGGCATCGAGCGACGTTGCCGGCATGGACTGGAATGCGGGCTGGAAGAACGAATCCGGCCTGAAGGGCATGGATCTGATCGGCGAATTCGTCAAACACCTGCCGAATGCGCCGGGCGTCTATCGCATGTTCAACGAGGCGAACGACGTTCTTTATGTCGGCAAGGCGCGCTCGCTGAAGAAGCGTGTCGGCAATTACGCGCAGGGCCGCGTGCATTCCAACCGCATTGCCCAGATGGTGCGGCTGACCGCCCATATGGAATTCGTCACCACCCGCACGGAAACCGAGGCGCTTCTTCTGGAAGCGAATCTCATCAAGCGCTTGCGGCCGCGCTTTAATGTGCTTTTGCGCGACGACAAGTCCTTTCCCTATATTCTCATTACCGCAGACAACCGCGCGCCGGCGATTTTCAAACACCGTGGAGCGCGGGCGCGCAAGGGCGATTATTTCGGCCCCTTTGCGTCGGCCGGCGCGGTCGGGCGCACGATCAATTCACTGCAACGCGCCTTTTTGATCCGCACCTGCACCGACAGCGTCTTCGAAACCCGCACGCGCCCCTGTCTTCTTTACCAGATCAAGCGCTGTTCCGGCCCCTGTACGCATGAGATCAGCGATCAGGGGTATGAAGAGCTCGTCAAGGAAGCCAAGGATTTCCTGTCCGGCAAGAGCCAGAGCGTCAAGACCGCGATTGCGCGGCAGATGAACGAGGCGGCCGAGGACCTCGATTTCGAGCGCGCCGCCGTCTATCGCGACCGGCTGGCCGCACTTTCGCATGTCCAGAGCCATCAGGGCATCAATCCCGCCGGCATCGAGGAAGCGGATGTCTTCGCCATCCACCATGAAGGCGGCATCTCCTGCATTCAGGTGTTCTTTTTCCGCACCGGCCAGAACTGGGGCAACCGCGCCTATTTCCCCAAGGCCGACCCTTCCCTGCCCGGCTCGGAAATCCTCAACGCGTTCCTGGCGCAATTTTACGACGACAAGCCGGTGCCGAAGCAAATCCTGCTTTCCGAAACGGTGGAGGAGCAGGAACTGCTGGCCGCAGCACTCGGCGAAAAGGCCGGGCACAAGGTTACCATCAGCGTGCCGCAGCGCGGCGAGAAGAAGGACATCACCGACCATGTGCTCGCCAATGCCCGCGAGGCGCATGGCCGCAAGCTGGCGGAAACCTCGTCTCAGGCGCGGCTGCTGAAAGGTTTTGCGGAAACCTTCGGTCTTTCCTATGTGCCGCGCCGGATCGAGATTTACGATAACTCCCATATCATGGGCACCAATGCAGTGGGCGGCATGGTGGTGGCGGGGCCGGAAGGTTTCGTGAAGAACCAGTACCGCAAGTTCAACATCAAATCGACCGACATCACCCCCGGTGACGACTTCGGCATGATGCGCGAGGTGATGACCCGTCGCTTCTCGCGTCTGTTGAAGGAAGAGGGAAAGCCCGACCGTGGGCCGACGCAGACACCGACGCCGGAGGAAGCCGCCGATATGCCCTTCCCCGCCTGGCCCGATGTGATCCTGATCGATGGCGGTCAGGGGCAGATGACGGCGGTACGGGCCATTCTCGACGAACTCGGCATTCGCGACTGTGTGACCGCCATCGGCGTCGCCAAGGGTGTGGACCGCGAGGCGGGCCGCGAACGCTTCTTTGCGGATGGGCGCAGCGATTTTTCGCTGCCGCCGCGCGATCCCGTGCTCTATTTCATTCAGCGTATGCGCGATGAAGCGCACCGCTTCGCCATCGGCTCGCACCGGGCGCGGCGCAAGAAGGAAATGGTGCGCAATCCGCTCGACGAAATCTCGGGAATCGGTCCGGGCCGCAAGCGCTCCCTGCTGCAGCATTTCGGCACGGCCAAGGCGGTTTCCCGCGCCGGCCTCAACGATCTGATGGCTGTCAGCGGTATTTCCGAGACGGTAGCGCGACAAATCTACAATCACTTCCACGAGAGCGGCAGCGATTGATGCCGCGCCGTCGTGGCGAACTGCTAAAAAAACATAATCACATGTTGACGCTATGCCCTGGCGGCGGCATCAAGGCAGCTAATCTTAGACTGACAGGTTTCCCATGGCTTCGCGCGCATACAGCATTCCCAACCTACTCACCTATGGCCGCATCCTCGCGGTTCCTGTCATCGTTTTGTGCTTTTACATCGAAGGGAAACTGGAAAGCTCGGATTTCGCGCGCTGGACGGCATTGTGGCTGTTCATCATCGCCTCGCTGACCGATTTCCTCGATGGTTATCTCGCGCGCATCTGGAACCAGACGTCGAATATCGGCCGCATGCTGGACCCGATCGCCGACAAGCTGCTGGTCGCCTCCGTCCTGCTTCTGATGGCTGCGGATGGCACCATTGCCGGCTGGTCGCTCTGGGCGGCCATCACCATTCTCTGCCGCGAAATTCTGGTCTCGGGCCTGCGCGAATATCTGGCGGCGCTGAAGGTCAGCGTTCCCGTCACCCGCATCGCCAAATGGAAGACCACCATCCAGATGGTCGCCATCGCCTTCCTGCTCGCGGGTCCTGCGGGCGACAAGGTGCTGCCCTACACGACCGAAATGGGCATTACCCTGCTGTGGATCGCGGCGGCGCTGACCATGTATACCGGCTATGATTACTTCAAGGCCGGCCTGAAGCACATCGTGGACGAAGACTGATGACAAGGATCGTTTATTTCGCCTGGGTTCGCGAGAAGATCGGCACGGACGAAGAAGAGCTGGACATCCCCTCCTCCGTCACCACCGCCGGCGAGCTGATCGCCTGGCTTGCGACGCGCGGTGAAAATTACGAAGCTGCCTTCGAGTTTCCCAATGTGATCCGCGTCGCCGTCAATCAGGAGCATGTCGAGCATGATGAAAGCATCGTCGGCGCGCGCGAGATCGGCATCTTCCCGCCGATGACAGGGGGATGAGCGGATGCAGCCGACGGTCCGCGTGCAGGCAGAGGATTTCGACGCTGCGGAAGAAACCCGCCGGCTGACGGAAGGTGACAGGAGCATCGGCGCGGTCGTGGCCTTCACCGGGCTCTGTCGGGATGATGGCGGCACGCTTGCGGCGCTGGAGCTTGAACACTATCCCGGCATGGCGGAGGCGGAAATAACCCGCATCGCCAAACTTGCCATGGAGCGTTTCGGCCTGCTTGGCCTCACCGCCATCCACCGCCACGGCAAGATCGCCACCGGCGAAAACATCGTCCTCGTCATCGCAGCGTCATCGCATCGACAGGCCGCCTTCGATGGCGCCAATTTCGTGATGGATTATCTCAAGACATCCGCCCCGTTCTGGAAAAAGGAACATGGCAAGGATGGCTCGGCGGGCGACTGGGTTGCGGCAAAGACAACCGATGACACGGCGAAGGACAAGTGGCGATAGAGCATTTCCAGGAAAAGTGGAGCCCGGTTTTCCGTCCGGAAATGCGACGAGACAAAGAGTTAGAGCGCTTTCGCGATTCGAAGAAACGCGAAAGCGCTCTAGGGGCCAGACTCAGGGTGCTTCCACCCTGCTGCGCATGACAATCAGCCAGCCGACCAGCATCGCCAGAACCACCGCATCGCGCCAGGCGGCCGGTCCGTAACCGACCCAGAAAGTTTCCGCAAAGCCGACGGCGGCGGCCCCAAGGCCGCAGATGAGCGGGCTGGCATAACCGCCTGCCGCCGAAATCAGCACCACCTTCAGCCCAAAGACCAGACCGGCGCCGAAATCCATGGTGCCGTAATAGAATGTGGCCAGCACGCCGGCGATGGCGGCAACGAGGCCCGCCGCACAATAGGAAACGAGAAATATCCGGCCCGCATTCACCCCGCATAAGGCGGCGGCGAAAGCATCGTCCGAGACCGCCTTCCAGCGCCTGCCGAAAGCGGAACGGCCAAGATAAAACGACCCTGCGAGAATGAGCAGGCAGAAGGCCCCCGTGTTCAGCATCTGCATCGGCGTCAGGGTCACGGCAAAGCCGCCATCGGCCCAGAAGCGCACCGGCTGAGATAGAAGCGGCGGCAGCCATAATTGCCTTGTGTCGGCGGCCAGCCTCGCGCTTTCGGTCAGCGCGATCAGCACGCCGACGGAGGCGACGGTCACGGCATTGGGAGAGGCTTTCGCCAGCGGCCGCATCACCGCCCTGCCGACAAAACCCGCCGCCCACAGCCCGCCGAACAGGCCTGCCCCTGCCCCGAGCGCCAATGTTGCAGGCAGAACCAGCCACAGCCGGTTCCAGCCGAAATCCGCAAATAACAGGCAGGTCTGGCCGGCAAAGGCGAATATGGCGCCATAGGTGACATCGGCGCGTTTGGTGACCGAAAAGGCGATGGCATAACCAAAGGCCAGAACCGCATAAAGCGAGGCGACCGGCACAGCATTCAGCAATTGTTGCAGGAAATAGGCCAAGCGCGTCCTCCCGCCATGATTATAACTGTTAAAACTCATTTTGACAGTTATAATGTGCGGTATGACCTTTCGCTGGACGCAACATCGTTTCGCAGGCGGCGCATTGGCGCTGGATGTCGCCAATAGCGTGATCCTGCGCGCGGATGCGGCAAAATCAGTCGACCGTTTCGCCGTGTCGGCGCAGATCGCAGCCTTTGCCGAAGCGGCCACAAGGCTCGGTGCGGAACGTGACAGGTTTCCCACGCTCATTGCGCCCGAGGCGGAAAAGCAGGCGGTTTTTCTCGATCTTCGCGAGGCTGTCGACGATTATTTCCGCGCCGCCATTGCCGGCGACGACGATGACGACGACAGGCTGGCCGGACTTCTCTTCGCCTGCGGCACGGCGCTGCGGACGTTTCCGCTTGCCGAAAATCTCGGCAACGCCACCGCCCATTCCGCCCTCTCGCTGCTTGCCGGTGAGACAAAGGAGCGGCTGCGGATCTGCGGCAATTGCGGCTGGCTTTTCATCGACCGCAGCAAGAACAGAAGCCGTATCTGGTGCGATATGGCGGTGTGCGGCAACCGGCAGAAAGCCAGCCGGCACTATCACCGGAAGAAGGACGTGCGATCATGAGAAGAATTGCCCTTCCCTTGCTGGCGATTGCGGGAATGCTCGCTCTTTCAGGCTGCCAGCGGGACGAACCGCGCGAAGTGGCGAAGGTTTCCGGCCGGATGTTCGTTTTCAACTATCGCGTCGCCGTCGCCACCTATCTGGTGACCCTCCAGCGCATCGCGCCCGTTCGCGATGGCAGCACGGTGGAAGCGACGTTCGAAAACCCGCGCGGCGGTCCAGACCTCACCAGTCGCGAGAAGATTTTCCCGAAAGACGAAAAGATCACGGTTCAGAGCCCACCGGTGGAATGCGTGAGGCAGGACAGGCCCTACAAGGTCACCATCCGCATAAAGGGGCCGGAAGGCGACATTCGCCAGACGATCGAAACCACGATCCGCTCCGACACCGACCAGTCGCTTCTTCCCGCCAAGCCGTTGGTGGTCGGCCCGCTTTATACGCCCAATCCGGAGGTGTTCAAACCGGATGGCACGACGGATATGCGGCCGGTTCAGGGGTGTCCGGCGTCATGAAACAAAAAAAACGGAGCCTTTCGGCTCCGTTTCTTCGAGTCTTTTCAGCAGCTTCATGCAATCGCCTGCAACAGCGATTCAAGCCGTTGAGATTTTGAATCAGCCGACGATTTCGGTTTCGGCGAACCAGTAGGCGATTTCCTGTGCGGCGGTTTCCGGAGCGTCGGAACCGTGAACGGAGTTTTCGCCGATGGAGAGCGCGAAGGTCTTGCGGATGGTGCCTTCAGCGGCCTGGGCCGGGTTGGTGGCGCCCATGATTTCGCGGTTCTTGAGGATGGCGTTTTCGCCTTCCAGAACCTGAACGATGGTCGGGCCGGAGGTCATGCCTTCAACGAGTTCGCCGAAGAAGGGGCGCTCTTTGTGAACGGCGTAGAAGCCTTCGGCTTCGCGCTTGCTCATCCAGACGCGCTTGGAGGCGACGACGCGCAGGCCGTTGTCTTCAAATACCTTGGTGATCGCGCCCGTCAGGTTACGCTTGGTTGCGTCCGGCTTGATCATCGAAAATGTGCGTTCAATCGCCATATGTCCGTTTCCTTTTCCTTCAGAGAAAGTGGGCGGTCTTTACCCGCCCAAAGGCCCGAAAACAAGGGGGATCGACGAGATTGCGACGATGATGCCAGACATTTCACGCCGCTGTCACACTGCGGCCTCTCGCATCGTAGAGATCGAGGCAGCCTTCGAACCAGTCCCGCACGGGGTCGTTATCGGCGAACAAATCCGCTCCGGTGGTGATCCGCGCCCATTGCAGCGCGCCGAACACGATGTAATCCGCAAAGAGCGGCGATGTGCCGCCGATGAAAGGCTGGAAGCTCAGCATACGCCGGATCGGCGCAAGCAATGCCGGAAAGGCTGCGATTTCCGCCTCGCGGTTCGCCACCACATCCTCGAGCGGGCGGCCGAGCGCTTTCGTGCGGCTATCGCGGAAATAACGGCGATCCGGCTCGTCCAGCATATTGTGGATATCGAGCACGGCGATGCGCACGATGGCCGGGTGAAGCACCGTCTGCGACCAGCTTTCGACGAAACGGGCCATGGCCTTGCCGCCCTCGCCGTTGAACAGCGACGGGCGCTCCGGATAAGCCTCGTCCAGGTAAAGCGCGATTTCGAAACTGTCGCTCACCAGCTCGTCGCCGTCGCGCAGGATCGGCACGGTCTTCGAAAAACCGTCCTCCACCGTCGGGATCACCGTGAAGGGTAAAGGCCGCTCCTCGAAATCCAGCCCCTTATGCGCCAGCGAAAGCACGGTTTTCCAGCAATGGGGAGAAAATGGCCGGGAAGTATCGCTTCCGCATAGCGAATAGAGCGTTCTGGAAGTCGTCATGGGCTGCCCCTCTTCTGCAACATCGATGGAGCGATATAAAAACGGTCGCCGCCCGAAATCAAATCAGGATTTGTCATATTATCGATCAAGGAACGCTTGGGGCACAACCGCCTTCCACAACGCGGAATTCATGCTTCGTGACGGCAAAATTCTTTGTGGATTTATTCTATTTTAAACCGTCGCTTGTAAGAATAACGCCGTTCAACAATCGGTTATCGCCGGTCCATTCATAATAATCCATTGCTATTGGGGCTGTCAGTGACGACATCGGCGGGCGATAAGAAACGCGAACAGGCAAGAAGCGCTCTTGTCATTACCAAGATCACGCAGTTCATCGCCAAGATGAACATTGCACCTTTGCCGCGCAATTATGAATTGATCTATGAAATATTGTCCGGACACAATCCGGCCATGGGCCGTGACATGCTCGCGCTTGGCAATGCGCCGCAGCAGCATGAAATCGACCTCATCGGCCAGCGGCACAATCTGCCCGGCTTTTCGCGCATCGAAGCCGAACAGATGGCAAGCGCGGCCTTCGATACACTGACGCAGATTTCCGCGCGGCTGGATGCAAGCCTTCAGCGCACCGAAACTTTTCTGGCCAGCCTTGAGCAGGATGAGGATGGCGAGCCGCCCGCAACGGAGCGCTTCGTGGAGTTGCTTGGCGATATCCACGAAGAACAGACGAGCCTTCGGCATTTCATCGCCATGGGACTGGTGAAAATCCGCGAGGTTGAAAGAAACCGTGGGGAGCTTCAGGCCGCCTCGCTGCGCGATGCGCTGACGGCACTGCCAAACCGGGCGGCCTTTCTCGAAAAGCTTGGCGCTCTTTTTTCAAAGGACCGGGCCGCATCCGCCACCTCGCTGGTGCTGCTGGATATCGACCATTTCCGGGAAATCAACGGCAAATATGGCTCCGCCGCCGGCAACAAGGCGCTCAGAAGGCTTGCCGCCCTGTTTCGCAAAACCATCAAGAAGGACGATTTCGTCGCCCGTATCGGTGGCGATGAGTTTGCCTTTCTGTTTGCAGGCGTGCCGCAAAACACGGCCGAGGCCATTGCTGAGCGGTTGCGGCAAAGCGTGGAGGCATTGCGCTTTGCGACCACTGGCGGCGATGGCGAACATCTGACGGTTTCTATCGGCGTCGCCGCGGTGGATGGAACCGCAACGCCCGCCGAATTTTTCAGCCATGCCGAACTCGCTCTGCTTTCGGCCCGCTGCGGCACGCGCAACTGCGTCGTCGGTTATTCGCGGGACGTGGCGCAGCATAGCCGCAGCAGCTATCTGGCGCAGCTCGGCGATTGACAGTTTAATCTCGCCCGATGTGGCGCGGGCGCTCTTGCCTTGGCCTGACAGTTCGGCCAAAACGGCGCCATGATTACGATTACCGATCTTTCCGCCCGTATCGCCGGGCGTCTGCTTCTCGACCATGCCAGCGTGACGCTTCCCGCCGGTGTGAAGGCGGGCCTTGTTGGCCGCAATGGCGCCGGCAAATCCACCCTGTTCCGGGTCATCACCGGCGATTTCTCGGCGGAAAGCGGTTCGGTGACAATCCCGAAACAGGCGCGCATCGGCCAAGTGGCGCAGGAAGCCCCAGGCACCGAAGAATCGCTGATTTCCATCGTGCTTTCGGCCGACAAGGAGCGCAGCGCGCTTCTGGCCGAGGCGGAAACCGCAACCGATCCGCACCGTATCGCGGAAATCCAGATGCGGCTTGTCGATATCGACGCCCATTCGGCGGAAGCGCGCGCCTCCAGCATTCTTGCCGGCCTCGGTTTCGATCACGAAGCGCAGCTTCGCCCGGCCTCCTCCTTCTCCGGCGGCTGGCGCATGCGCGTGGCGCTCGCCTCCGTGCTGTTTGCCGAACCCGACCTGCTTCTGCTCGATGAGCCGACCAACTATCTCGACCTCGAAGGCACGCTCTGGCTGGAGGATTATATCCGGCGTTATCCGCACACCGTCATCATCATCAGCCACGACCGCGACCTTCTCAACAATGCCGTCAACTCCATCGTGCATCTCGACCAGAAGAAGCTGACCTTTTATCGCGGCGGTTACGACCAGTTCGAGCGGCAGAAGGCCGAGGCCGACGAATTGCAGATGAAGGCGAAGGCGAAGAACGATGCAGCACGCAAGCACCTGCAAAGCTTCATCGACCGTTTCCGCGCCAAGGCCACCAAGGCGCGGCAGGCGCAGAGCCGCATCAAGGCGCTGGAGCGCATGGGCACCGTCGCCGCCGTGATCGAGGATCACGTCCAGCCGATCACCTTCCCGGAGCCGGAAAAGCAGCCCGCCTCGCCCATCGTCGCCATCAATGGCGGGGCTGTGGGTTATGAGCCGGGGAAATCGATCCTGAAGCAGCTCAATCTCAGGATCGACAATGACGACCGCATTGCGCTGCTCGGCTCCAACGGCAACGGCAAATCCACCTTCGCGAAATTCATTTCCGGCCGGCTTGCGCCGCAGGCGGGCGATCTTCGCGTCGCTCCTGGCCTGAAGATCGGTTTCTTCGCGCAGCATCAGCTCGATGACCTCGTGCCGGATGAAACGCCGGTCGAACATGTGCGCAAGCTGATGCCGCTGGCCCCGGAGGCGCAGGTGCGCTCCCGCGTGGCGCAGATGGGTCTCGCAACCGAAAAGATGGCGACGGCGGCAAAGGACCTTTCCGGTGGTGAAAAGGCCCGGCTTCTGATGGGACTTGCGGCCTTCCATGCGCCGAACCTGCTCATCCTCGACGAACCGACCAACCATCTCGATATCGACAGCCGCCGTGCGCTGATCGAGGCGCTGAACGATTACAGCGGCGCGGTCATCCTCATCTCGCACGACCGCCATCTCATCGAGGCGACAGTGGACCGGCTGTGGCTGGTGGCTGACGGCACGGTCAAGACCTTCGAAGGCGATATGGAGGAATATCGCGATCTCGTCGTTTCCTCCGGTAAGAAGAAGGAAGACAAGACCGACGCTGTGGCCGATCAGGCTTCCAAAGCCGATCAACGCAAGGCAAGCGCGGAAAGGCGCGCCCAGCTTGCGCCGCTCAAGAAAAAGATCAACGAAATCGAATCCCTGACGGCGAAGCTTGAGAAAATGATTCAGTCGCTCGACGCCGAGCTGGCGGATCCCGTCCTATACGAAAAAGCGCCCGCCAAGGCCGCACAGAAAGTGAAGGAGCGCGGCGAGGCCGCCGCGAAGCTTTCGGATGCGGAGGAGCAATGGCTGCTGCTTTCGAGCGAATATGAGGAAGCAATGGCGGGGTGATGCGCGACTGCGCTTTCGGTTAAACCGGAGATGTCCTAGGCGCATGCCCTGCGCGGTTGCAGGCGGTCGAGCGGTACGGCGGGGGAATAAAGATAACCCTGCCCGAAGCGAATGCCCATCTGCATGAGGAGCCGGCTCTGTTCCTCGGTTTCTATGCCTTCCGTCACCAGTTTTGCGCCGTAACGCTCCGCACTCTCGAAGGCGAGCGCGATGGCCTCCCTGAACCGTGACTGGTCGAGCCTTGATGTCATCCAGTGATCGATCTTGACCTCTTCGAACGGGAACCGCGCCAGCAAAGTGAGGGCGGCATAACCGGTACCGAAATCATCGAGCGCCAGCCGGACGCCTGCGGCGATCAGCGTATCGAAATTCTGCTGTACGACATCCGTGGTCGGTATCCTGCTCATCTCTGTCACTTCGATTGATAGGCGATGCGCCGGCACCGCCATTTCATGCAGCAGCGCCACGACCCGGTCTGCAAAATGCGCGCTCGCAAAGGACGAAGCGGAAATATTCACCGCCAGATGAAAATCCGCCTCGAGGCCGTGCAGGTCGCGAAGATCGCGCACGACGGCTTCGATTGTCGACCATTCGAATTCCACCAGTAGCCGATGGCGTTCGGCGATCTCCAGCACATAATAAGGCGAAAGCGCCTGCCCCCGCGCGTCGACCGCGCGCAGCAGCGCTTCTGCGCCGATCATGCGGCGATTGCGCATTTCGAATTTCGGCTGATAACAAATTGGCGGCGTGCCGGATTTGATCCAGTTGACCAGCATTTGCCGCACCGCCTCGTCCCGTGTCGCTTTCTCGGCAAAGGAGAAGGGGAAAATCTGCACCGGATGATCGCTTCCCTTCAGCGCAAGGCTGAGGTGTCTGAGGAAGGAGGCTACGTTCTGCCGGGAAAGCCGGTCCAGATTCGCCGCTCCGATTTTGAGATGCGGCACCGGCCCCGCCTCCGCCGAGCGGCAAAATGCGCTCAACCCGTCATGCAGATGCATCATGAGTTTCGCACTTTCGGACTTCTCCAGCGAAATCCCCCGCATGACGACCGCAAGTGTCGTATCGCCGAACATGAAGCTGCGGGGCGTAGTGGACCTGCATAGCAGGCCGTCTTCCCCGTCGCAGATTTCCCGCGCCAGCCTCGGCCAGAAAAGATCGCTCCAGTCCTCGCCCTCGCAGGCAGCGACATCGGCAATATTGACTATCTCGATCAGAATGAGGGCGTGCGGAACGGCCGGCTCCTGCCGCATCGTCGCTTCTATATGGTCTTTGAGGGCGCGCCGGTTGGGCAGGCCGGTCAATGCATCCGTCCGCGCCGCCACCTCGCGTTTCCTTGTCTCTTCCCGCGCCCGCGCTTCGCTGCGCAGAAGGATGAACAGGCAGAAGATCATCGGCAGGCCGACGGCGACCGCGCCCAGCGTTCGGCGGCCCACTGCACTCAAAAACAGTGCCTGGTCGACCAGCCCAAAAGCGAATGAGATCGAGATGGCAAGCAGCACGGCGATGAACCTGACCGCGAAGACGGTGAGAATATCCCGAATTCCCAGATTGGCGAGGCGGCGCTTGCGCATCCAGCCATACATGATGATGCCGCAGGCCGAAATGACGACCATGTCCTGCAGGGCCGCAAAAAACAGCACGGGACCGCCGAACACGAAACGCGCGGCCGCCACGAGGGACAGGCTGATCAGCCCGCCCTGCCAAGACCCCAGCACCCCGGCCAGAAACAGCAGGTCGGAGCGGATATAGGGTTTGGAGGGCAGCTTGATGAACTCGGACACCAGCAGCGTCAGCAGAAAGCCCGCCATTCCGAAAATGATGCCGTAATAGACTTTGTAGCGAGGATCCTCGAGCGCAATGTTTCGCCGCAGAAGGATAAGCACGGACACCATGCCAATCACGGCGGCCGCCTGAAGCAGCAGGAATGGAAGCTCGGCAGCCGACGCTGCCGCTTGTGCGGCGATCAATTCCATCATCTGCGTTCCCCGGTTATTATGTGTTCTGGCGCCGGAATTCCGGCACATGGCTCAAAAATCCCGCTTCCCGCGGGACAGAATTTATAGCGCGCCGCCAAGCCCTTAGTATCCTATGCCGACATCGCGGCTTCGATGCCGTAAAGTTCCGCCGGCCCGACAATCGTTCCCATATGCCCGGAGGCGAGCACCAGCCGGTCGCGTCCCTGACGCTTCGCCTCGTAGAGCGCCATATCGGCCCGGTTCACCATCTCATATATGATTTCCCTGCCGTCACCGGAAACGGCAACGCCGAGGCTGACCGTGACTATTTCCCGCCCGTCGGGACGGTTGAGATGGGGTATGGCCTCATCGATCACAGCCAATCTCAGTCTTTCGCCGATGGCGAGCGCGGCGGAAACAACGCAATTGTCGAGCAGAACCACAAATTCCTCGCCACCATAACGCGCGACGAAACTTCTGTCGCCATCGTCCCTGCGAAGCGCGCTACGCAGCCTGCCGGCGATCCTGCGCAGGCAGTCATCGCCGGCCACATGACCCTCCGAGTCATTGTAGTTCTTGAAATAGTCGACATCGAGAAGGATGAGCGCCCGCGGCCTGCCGCTGCCGCCCGAAGCCTCGCTCGCCGCCTCGTCAAAGCTGCGGCGATTGCGGATGCCGGTTAGCTGGTCGGTATTGGAAAGCTGCTGAAGTTCGTGATTTGCGGTTTGAATCCGCTGCACCAGGGTCTTCTCACGTAGCGACGCCAGATAGTCCCGCCTTTCCACCTGCTCGATACGGTAGGCCGCAAACAGCGAGACGGCGCTGATTCCGACGGAACACATGATCGCCGGCAGCTTGGCTACCTCGCTCGTCACCGTGACATATTCCATGCCGACGATGAAAACCGCCATGCAGCCGACCGTGCCCATAACCGCAAGCGGAAACGGTTTGCGATGTATCGTATTCATATAAAGGACGACGGTGACGATGCCCATGTAATATTCGCTCGCCGACGAGGTTTGCGCGTTGGCATAGATGAACATGATCGATGCGACGACCAACATGCAGCCCAGCCCGTGAAGGACCTCGTGCGCCACGGCATCCGCCCGCATCCTGAACGCATAATATCGTGCAGGAAAATAAAGAAACAGAAGCGGCGTGATGACAAACAGGCGGACTGTCAGATCCAGCCAGATGATCTCCGGGACCAGACCTATGTCCACAAACACGTAGAGATTGTAGAGGATGACACCGAAAATCAATCCGTATGTATTGAATTGCCGGCTGCTTTCGTTGACTTTCTGAACGAAGCCAGACAAACGGTCATCTTTAAATAAAATCACCACACACCTGCCACTCAAAATATATTAAAGTAAAATACGAAATTGACATCAATAATTACGGAACATACCTTAAAAAATTAACATTAAAACCGCCAATCAACAAAAAATATCACTTAAATATTCAAAATAGTATTTTTTATTCTCAAATACTACACAATAAAAGAATGCACATGCGAAATTTGTTATGACGTTACAGCTTGAAAAAAGACGTGCCGTATGGAAACGATCACCTTGCTCCTTTGATCGTTTCTGCTAAAAACTTGTAAAAATCACACTTTATCCCATGCAGCACTCACACGGGTTCCACTTCATGTCAGCCACCAAGCTTGCCATCGTCGGCGTCGGCAAAATCGTTCGCGACCAGCATCTTCCCGCCATTGCAGGCAATCCGGATTTTGAATTGATCTGCACCGCAAGCCGTCACGGCACCGTGGACGGCGTCGCTTCCTATGGCACCATCGAAGCCATGCTGGAAGCTGTGCCCGATATCGATGCGGTATCGCTGTGCATGCCGCCGCAATATCGTTACGAGGCGGCCTACGCGGCGCTGAATGCCGGCAAGCACGTCTTCCTCGAAAAGCCGCCGGGCGCCACCCTTTCGGAAGTGCAGGATCTCGTCCGGCTGGCGGACAAGAAGGGCCTTTCGCTGTTTGCAAGCTGGCATTCGCGTTATGCGCCGGCGGTCGAGGCTGCGAAGGCGTTCCTGGCTTCCACGAAAATCGACAGCGTGCATGTCATCTGGAAAGAGGATGTGCGCCACTGGCACCCGAACCAGGCCTGGATCTGGCAGGCGGGCGGTCTCGGCGTGTTCGACCCCGGCATCAACGCGCTTTCGATCATCACCCATATCCTGCCGCGCGCGCTGTTTCTGACCAAGGCGACGCTGGAGTTCCCGGAAAACCGCGACGCCCCGATCGCCGCCGACCTGCATTTTTCCGATGTGACGAAAACGCCGGTCCATGCCGAATTCGACTGGCGCCAGACCGGCAAGCAGAGCTGGGATATCGTTGCCGAGACGGCGGCGGGACGGATGGTGCTTTCGGAAGGCGGCGCAAAGCTCTCGATCAACGGCGAAGAAAAACTCTCCCAGCCCGAGCGGGAATATCCGGCGCTTTACGAGCGTTTCTCGGAGATCATCAAGGCTGGCCGTTCCGATGTCGATCTCGCGCCGCTGACCCACGTGGCCGATGCCTTCCTGCTCGGCCGCCACAAATTCGTGGATTCTTTCTACGACTGAGAGGCAGAAACGCCTCCTGAAGGACAATGCCTCATAGGGCGCGGCTGACGAAACGGTCGCGCCCTGATTTTTTGGCCTGATACAGCGCTTCGTCGACACTCCGCAGAAGCGTCGCGCGGTCCGCACCCGCCTGCGGGGCAAGTGCGCCACCTATGCTGAGACGGGCGCTGACCTCCTGCCCATCGACGTCGAAAGGTTTGCGAAAGGCGGCAAGCAGCTGATCCGCCTGTCCGTTCAGCACCTCCGCGGTGCCCGGCCGGGGTATGAAAATAGCGAATTCATCGCCGCCCATGCGCACCACGATATCCTCGCCGCGGACCGCATTGCGGATGCGTCCCGCAGCTTCGGTCAGAACGCGGTCACCCGCCGGATGGCCGAAAGTATCGTTGATCGTCTTGAATCCATCCAGATCGAGATAAAGGACACCGAAGGCCTCGTTTGCACGCAGGGCCGCGCCAAGCTGGTTATCGACAATCGCTTCCAGAGCCTTGCGATTATAAAAACCGGTCAACGGATCGGTCATCGCCGCATCCCGCAATTCGCGCTCCGCCAGACTCATGGTGAAATTGGCCTTCTGAAGCCGTAAAAGCGCGGCAGCCAGCAACGCAAAACGCCGTAGGCTGTCGATTTCCGTAACGGAGAATTTTCTCGGCGCCGTATCGACCAGACAGAAAGCGCCGACGATGAGGCCCGGCTCCAGCTCGATCGGCGCACCGGCATAGGAACGCAGTTCGGGCCTGCCCTTTACATAGGGCATGAAACGGAAATCCGGATGCGCGGTCAGATCGGAGATGACCACCACGTCCTGCCTGGTAATGACCCGGTTGCAGATCGAAAGATCACGCGGGCATTCCGAGAGCTCCATTCCCGCCTGTTCGGCGATGTGAAGCCAGTCCTCGTCAATGATATGGACAGCCGCCCGGGGCACACCGAAAACGCCCTGCCCCAATTGCGACAGCACCTTCAGTTCCGGCATTTCGGCATTCTTGAAAGACATGATCGACCGCACCGCGACCAGACGCTCCATTTCCCCGTCCGGCCGTGAAATCGCCTGCCCCATGCTCATGTCCTTCTGCTGTTTCGTCTGCGGCGCCCGCTTTTGACCGGATCAAACGACCCGCCCCACGAAAGCCCACGCCTGTTTCGGAGCTTTCCTTCGGGCGCATAATGCAAAAACCGGCAATTGACGCTACGTGCGAATTTTTGCCGGTCTGTTTGCGTATGGAACCAATCGTAGGGATGCCCAATCGGCGGTGCGATCAGGCCTTCTTCTGCCAGCGGCCCTCAGGCGACTGCTGCCAGTAGGTCAGGGAATGTCCCTCTGTTTTCAGCCTTTTCCAGTGATTCCGCGCCATTTCGAGCTGGTAGGCATCGTATCCGTCGAACATGAATACGATACGTTCATAAGCCTCGACCGCCGGCGGCTCGGCGCCATCGACGAGAAAGCGGACACTTGCCGCGTTGGCGTTCTCGTCGGACGCCGTCAGGAGAATCGGCTGGTTTTGCGGTGCGGGCGAAGTGTCGGTGGCGTGCGGCAGGAAACTATCTTCACGAAAGGTCCACAAATGCGTATCGAGGAAATCACGGCGCTCCTCGCCCACCGTCTGGATCGCGACTTTCCAGCCGCGTTCCAGCGATTTCTCGAGCAAAGGCGGCAAAGCATCCTCCAGCTTCGATTCCGTCAGATGGTAAAAAAGAATTTCAGTCATCCGCAGACGTGCCGCTCCGCTCGCTTCAATCTTCGTAATGGGCTCGAACGAGTTCGTTCAGCAGCCTGACGCCGTAGCCCGATCCCCATGACTGGTTGATCTCGGTCAGCGGCGACCCCATGGCGGTGCCGGCGATATCGAGATGCGCCCAGGAGGTTTCGCCCACGAAACGCTTGAGGAACTGCGCAGCGGTGACGGAACCCGCCAGACGGCCCGAGCTGTTCTTCATGTCGGCGAATTTGGAATCGATGATCTTGTCGTAATCCTTGCCGAGCGGCATGCGCCACAGTTTTTCGGCCGTCACATCGCCCGCCTGCGTGAGGCGCGCTGCAAGCTCGTCGTCATTGGAGAAAAGACCGGCCTGAAGATTGCCGAGCGCCACCGTGATCGCGCCCGTCAGCGTGGCGAGGTTCACCATGAATTTCGGGTTGAAGCGATCCTTGGTGTACCAGAGCGCATCGGCCAGAACCAGCCGGCCTTCGGCATCGGTATTGATGATCTCGATGGTCTGACCGGACATGGAGGTAACGATATCGCCCGGACGCTGGGCATTGCCGTCAGGCATGTTTTCCACAAGGCCGATGACGCCGATCACATTCGCCTTGGCCTTGCGGGCGGCGAGCGCATGCATCAGGCCGGTCACGGCGGCGGCCCCGCCCATGTCGCCCTTCATATCCTCCATATTGAGGCCGGGCTTCAGCGAAATGCCGCCGGTATCGAAAACGACGCCCTTGCCGACGAAGGCAATCGGCTCATCCTTCTTGTTGCCGCCGTTCCACTGCATCACCGCAAGTCTGGGCGGGCGCGCCGATCCCTGCGCCACACCGAGAAGCGCATTCATGCCTAGCTTCTTCAGCTCCTTCTCGCCGAGGACTTCAACCTCGACGCCGAGCTTGCGCAGCTCCTCCGCCTTCTCGGCAAATTCGACGGGACCGAGAGCGTTCGGCGGCAGGTTGACGAGATCGCGCGCCAGGGTAACACCGCCCGCAACGGCCTCGGAGACGGCAAAAGCCTTTTCCGCTTCCTGATGGGCGGCCGTGACGATGACGATCTCCACCTTCTTCGGCGTCTTCTCTTCGTCGGACTTTTTCTTGGTCTTGTAGGCATCGAAGCTATAGGCGCGCAGCAGCAGGCCAAGCGCGAAATCCGCAGCCGCCTGCGCACCGACCTCTACGCCCGGCGCATCGAGATAGATGACGACCCTGTCCGCCTTCTTGAAACTGGCGGCGGCGGTGCCGCCGGCGCGCAGCCAGTCATGGGCGACCAGTTTCGAGGGCTTACCGAGGCCGATAACGAGCAGCCTGTCGGCGGCGGAACCCTGCGGCGCGATCACGTCGAGCGTCGTCATGGATTTTGCAGAAAAGCCCGAAATCTTCGCCGCCCTTTCGATCACACCGCCCGGATCGGCCTCGGAGGCGCCGGCGACGGCCTGAGCCTCACCCGAGGCCTGCAGCACAACGGCGAGCGCGTTTTCAAGCGCGGCGGAATTGGCGAAAGAAATATCGAATTTGGCGGACATGTTTTCCTGCTCTTCTTCTACGACTTGCACGATGCGCATGATCATGGCCTTTTCGGCCCCGGGCGCAACCCCGCATTCTTTAAAGGCCTACAGTCGTTAAAGGAAAGGCATTTTTGCGGAATGCGAAATCGCGTCATGAAACCGACAGCTTGTTCCACAAAAAGACACAGGCGATGGAAAAATCATCGCGCAAAACATATTTGTGAGCACGCCGGAATAGCCAATTGCAAACGATGCGATTAGATAGGCGGAAATTCGGCGAGCGATCGCACGGAAAAACAATGTCGAACAGGGCCGTATGAAGCTTCTCGAGAACTATATCCTGCGGCGGACAACGCAGATGTTTCTGGTCGCGCTGCTGCCGGTGCTGGCCATCATCTGGACCATCCAGGTTCTCCAGAGAATCAATCTCGTCACCGATACCGGCCAGTCGATGGGTTCCTTCATGGCGCTCGCGACGATGATCCTGCCGACGCTGATCCCGGTCGTCCTGCCTTTCGCGCTGGTGATCGGCATCACTCAGATCTTCACGACGATGAACAACGATTCCGAGCTTGCCATCATCGATGCGGCGGGATCGCCCCGTTCGATCATGTATCGCCCGGTTCTCGTTCTGGCCGCCATTCTGAGCGTGTTTTCCTTCACCATCACCAATTTCATCGAGCCGCCCGCCCGCAGCTCCGCCCGGCAGATGGTGGCCGCCGCCTATGCCGACCTGCTGTCTTCGGTGATCGAGGAAAAGACGTTCCGCACCATTCAGGACGGCCTTTACGTGCAGATCGCCCAGCGGCAGGGCCGTATCCTCAAGGGCTTGTTCGTCGCCGACCGCCGCGATCCGAATTTCGATCTCATCTATTATGCCAAGGAAGGCATGATCGATGAAAGCGGCACGTCGCTGACTATGCGCGACGGCGAAGTGCAGCAGAAGACGCCGGACGGCAAGGTCTCGATCGTCAAGTTCCTGTCCTATGCCTTCGACCTTTCGACCATGTCGGAAAAGCAGGATTCCGAGCCGTCGCTCTCGCCGGGCGATGCCAGCCTCGGTTTCCTTCTTTCGCCCGACGAGAACAATGCGAGCTACAAGCGCTCGCCGGAAGCCTTCCGCAGCGAGCTGCACAAGCGCCTGTCGGACTGGATGTTCGCCTTCTCCTTCGCGCTGATTTCGCTGGTCATCGCCGCCGATGCCCGTTCTCACCGCGAAGCGCGCCTGCATCCGATGGTGGCCGCGCTGGTGACGGCCTTCATGCTGCGGTGGCTTGGCTTTTACGTCACCAATCAGATCAAGCAGAGCGCGGCCTTCATTCCGCTGGTCTATGCCGTGCCGGGCCTCAGCGGCGGGGCCGCCGCCTTCATTCTGCTGACCGGCCGCAAGCCGAAAATGCCGAAAATCATCGCCGATGCGATGGGTCGTCTGCGCCGTCTCTTCTCCAGCCGGATGGCGAAAAGCTCTGGGAGCGGCAACGCATGATTTTCAACACGCTCTCCCGGTATTTCCTGAAGCGATATCTGATCACCGCCATCTGGTTCGTGCTCGGCGTATCCTCGATCATTTACCTTGCCGACTTCAGCGAAACAGCACGGCGCATGTCCGGCCTGCCCGGCTATTCCGTTCCGGCCGCCCTTGGTCTGACGGCGCTTCGCCTGCCGCTGATCCTGCAACAGACCGTGCCCTTCATCGCGCTTTTCGTCGGCATGACGACGCTGATCTCGCTCAACCGGCGTTACGAACTGGTGGTGACGCGCGCCGCCGGCATTTCCGCCTGGCAGTTCATCCTTCCCTTCGTGCTCGGCGCGGTTTTCATCGGCATCCTGTCGGTCACCATCCTGAACCCCATCGCGGCATGGGGCCAGAACAAATCGCTGGCGATGGAAGCCGGCCTGCGCAACGAAGCGGGCGGCGGCCGCCAGCAGGAGATCATTCCGTGGATGCGCCAGGCAAGCGGCGGCCAGGATACGATCATCGGCGCCAAGAGCTTCGAGGACAATGGAACGCTGCTTCTCGACGTGGTTCTGATCGACATCGACAAGGACGGAAACATCGTCTCGCGTAAGGATGCGAAGTCGGCTAAATTGGAAGATGGTTACTGGCTTCTTAACGGCGTTTCGGAAACGCGCGCCGGGCATGTGCCAGTTCGGCAAGAAAGCACGCGGATCAGTACCAATCTGAGACGGGAATTCGTTCAGGAGCGCATGACGCAGACGGAAACCGTTGCTTTCTTTGACCTTTCTCACAAGATCGAAGTTGCAAAGTCCTTTGGACTATCTTCGAAGGCGCTTGAGACGCAGTATCATTTCCTGCTATCGACGCCCCTGCTTCTGGTCGCGATGACCTTGATCGCCGCGACCGTTTCATTAAAGTTCAGCCGCTTCGCCCAATCGCGCTCCGTGATTCTGGGTGGAATCGTTTCCGGCTTCGTGCTTTATGTAGTAACCGTGCTCGTAAGGGCATTCGGGAGTGGTGGTGTTGTCCCTCCCACCGTCGCGGTCTGGGTTCCAGTCATCGTGGCGTTGGCTTTGGGGGCAACCATTCTGCTTCATCAGGAGGACGGCTAAGTGGCGGTAATTGACCGCGGGAATATCAGGCGGCTTTGGACGGCCCTTCTGACAGGTGCCGCTGTGTGCGCGTATTTGGCATCCAGCCCGGTCGCTTTCGGCCAGGATGGTTTGCTTGCGTCGGCAAGCCAAGACGATTCGAAACTCCTGCTTACAGCAAATGAACTGACCTATAATCGCGATTCCCAGCGTGTGATCGCGAAGGGCGTGGTTCGCATGAAATATTCGGGCTACCGCATGGTGGCCCAGCAAGTGGAATATAACCAGCAGTCCGGTCGCGTGATCGCCCATGGCAACATCGAGCTGATCGAGCCGGGCGGCAACAAGATCTATGCCGACGAGATGGACGTGACCGACGATTTCGGTCAGGGCTTCGTCAATGCGCTGCGCGTCGAGACCACGGACAATACCCGTATTGCCGGTGAAAGCGCCGAGCGTCTCGAAGGCGACCTGATGGTGCTCAACAACGGTGTCTACACCGCGTGTCTGCCCTGCGCCGAACGGCCCGAAAAGGCGCCGCTGTGGCAGGTCAAGGCCGAGCGCGTCGTTCAGGACGGCAAGACCCATACGGTGCGGCTGGAAAAGGCCCGCCTGCAGCTTTTCGGCCATTCGATCGCCTATCTGCCGTTCCTTACGGTTCCGGACAATACGGTGAAGCGTAAATCCGGCTTCCTGTTCCCGCAGATGAGCATTACCGACAATCTCGGTTTCGGTATCGGTGTCCCCTATTTCCACGTGCTGTCCGACACCTCGGACGTGACCGTCACGCCGACCTATTACACGACGCAGGGTCTGCTGCTGCAGGCGGAATTGCGCCAGCGCTTCGAAACCGGCATGCACACGGTCACGATCGCGGGCATCAGCCAGCAGAAGTCCGAAACCTTCACGGCCGGCACCAGCGACGCCCTCAACGACAATCGCGGCATGATCGCAAGCAAGGGTGATTTCTCGATCAACCCGCGCTGGGCTTTCGGCTGGGATGCCATGGTGCAGACCGACAATAACTTTTCGCGCACCTATGGGCTGAAGGGTTATAAAAACGACGTTCAGACCAACCAGATCTATCTGACCGGTGCGAGTGAGCGTAACAGCTTCGAAGCCCGCGGTTATTATTTCAACGTTCAGGATACGGACAATACCGAAGCCAAGGAACGCAAACAGGCAATCGTCCACCCGGTTGTCGACTACCGTTATTTCGTGCCGGATCCGGTTTATGGCGGCGAACTTTCGCTGACCACCAACCTGACGAGCATCACGCGCCTGCGGCAGGATGCTTACGCGCTCGGCGGTTATCCGCGTTTCAGCGGGCTTGAGGGCGACTATACGCGCCTTTCCACCGAAGCCGAGTGGAAGCGCACCTTCACGATGGACAGCGGCCTGCAGATCACGCCGATCCTTGCCGCGCGCGGCGACGCGCTCTGGACGGACATGTCTCCCGCAGCCTTCACCTCGGGCGGGACCTCCTATGCCTATGAGGGCATGATGCATGACGGCGCGGCTTTCCGCGGCATGGTCACCGGCGGTCTGGAAGTGCGTTATCCATGGCTGTTCACCGCGCTCAACAGCAGCCACGTGATCGAGCCCATTGCACAGATTTTCGTGCGTCCGAACGAACAATATGCCGGCCGCCTTCCGAACGAGGATGCACAGGCCTTCGTGTTCGACGCGACCAATCTGTTCGAACGCGACAAATTCTCCGGTTTCGACCGGATCGAAGGCGGCACGCGCGCGAATATCGGCTTCCGATATAACGGTACGTTCGACAACGGCTACGGCGTTCGCGCCATTGCCGGCCAGTCCTTCCATCTGGCAGGCGACAATTCCTTCGCCTCCTACGATCTCGTCAATGCAGGCGCCAATTCGGGCCTCGAATCCGACCGTTCGGATTACGTCGCCATGGCCGCTTTCGATGCGCCGATCGGACTTTCGCTGTCGTCGAGCCTGCGTCTCGACAAGGACGATTTCGACATCAACCGTTCGGAAACCGGTATCAGCTATTCGGACCGCCGCCTTACCGGCAAGCTCAGCTATACCCAGGTCAAGGCACAGCCGAAATACGGCTATAACGAAGACCGCGATATCATCCAGGCGTCCGGTTCGCTGCGCATGGACGACAATTGGTCGCTGTTCGGTTCGATCAATTACGATCTAAACGGGAAGTTTGCCGCCGAACGCCGCATCGGCATTGCCTATCAGGATGAATGCACGATCCTGACGGTCAGCTATTCCGACGAAGGCAATATCAATTCCAGCCGCCAGGCCGCCAATGACTGGTCGATCAATGCCCGTCTGGCCTTCCGTACGCTCGGCGATGTCAGTGTCGGCTCAGCCAATGAGGACTGGAGCGACATGGATATCGGCTGGAAGCCAAACAACTACTGAGTTTAGAGGCAGGTTACGCAGCATCGTGACCTGCCTTTTTACCATTTGGCCAGTAAAGCCACGGTTTCGCCGCAACAACACGCCAATGTCGGCCGCGCATGGAACCTATCGGGTTTTCTTTCAACAAACCGACACATTGCCGTCTTGCGGATCGCGATGATATATACGTGGCAAATTCGCGGTGCGGATGCACAGTTGCAGGTCTGAAAAGCGGGAGAGTTCAATATTCCCCTCATCAGGCAGAACAGATTGGCGGAACAGGGCAACAGGCCCCTGCCCGACGAAAGGGAGAAGGATATGATGAATTTCGGAAAGACGGCTTTGCGTGGCGCTGCTTTCGCCTTTGCGATATTCGCCGTTCCCATGGCCGTTGTGCCCTATGCCGGCCAGGCCTTCGCCGATAGCACCGTCAAGATCGTCGTCAACAAGACCCCCATCACCAATGACGATATTGCCAAGCGCGTCGCCTTCCTCAAGCTGCAGCGCCAGTCCGGCAATCTCAATGAAAAGGCGCGCGAGCAGCTTGTCGACGAAGCACTGAAGCGCGAGGAAATCGGCCGCGTTAAAATGTCGGTCAGCACCGACGATGTCGATGCGGCCTTCGCACGCTTTGCCGGCAACAACAAGATGACCCCGCAGCAATTGACGAAGGTGCTTGCGCAGGCGGGTGTCGGAGCCGATCATTTCAAGGCCTTCATCGCCGTTCAGATGAGCTGGCCGCGCCTTGTCAACGCCCGTTATGGCGCACGCGGCAAGATGTCGACGCAGGATCTCGTTACCCGACTGAAGGAACGCGGCGACAAGCCCGTCACCACGGAATATTTCCTGCAGCAGGTCATCTTCGTTATCCCGGAATCGAAACGCAACGCCATTACCGGCAAGCGCAAAGCCGAGGCTGAGGCCTCGCGCAAGCGTTATCCCGGCTGCGACCAGGCCATGAGCTTCGCCGCGACCATGCGTGATGTGGCGATCAAGGACCTTGGCCGCATTCTGGCGCCGGAGCTGCCGGAAGACTGGAAGGCGCTGGTGGAGAAGACCAAGGAAGGCGGCACCACCGGCACCCGCGTCACCGAAAAGGGCATCGAATATCTGGCCATCTGCAAGCAGCGCCAGGTTTCTGACGACTATGCGGCGGAAATGGTGTTCAAGTCCGAAGACCTGATGAAGGCCAAGGACGGCGAAAACCCGAACGAAAAGAAATATATGGATGAGCTGCGCAAGAAGGCGCAGATCGTCAACACCTGATATTGATACGAGAGCCGGGTCTTTCCGTGACATATGCATCCCTGCCGCTTGCCCTGACACAGGGAGATCCAGCCGGTATCGGCCCCGACATCGCCATCACCGCCTGGGCTAAGCGCCGGGAGAACGGCGTGCCGCCCTTCATCTTCATCGGCGACCCCGATGTGGTGGCGAGCCGTGCGGCGCTGATCGGCGTGCCGGTCAATATCGAGACCTGCGAAGCGGGTGATGCCGTAGGCCTGTTCGAGCGCGCTTTCCCCATCCTCTCCCTTCCTGTCGGCTTCGAAGTGCAGGCGGGTCAGCCGCATGTCGGCGCGGCGCACGCGACGATCAAGGCCATCGAGACGGCCGTTTCGTTGACGGTCGAGGGCAAGGCTGCGGCCGTCGTCACCAATCCGATCGCGAAATCGGTGCTTTATGAGGCGGGTTTCGGCTTTCCCGGTCATACGGAATTTCTGGCCGATCTCGCCCTGCGCCAGACCGGCGAGCAAGTCCTCCCGGTCATGATGATTGCCGGCCCCAAGGTCCGTGTCGTCCCGGTGACGATCCATATCCCCGTGAAAGACGTGCCGGCCGCTCTCACCGAAGAGCTGATCGTCACGACCTGCCGGATCATCGATGCCGATCTTCGGCAGAAATTCGGCATCGAGGCGCCGCGTCTGGCGGTTGCCGGCCTCAACCCGCACGCGGGTGAAGATGGTGCACTCGGCACCGAGGATCGCGATATCGTCCACCCGGCGACCATGCGGTTGCGGAAGGACGGGATCGATGCCTTCGGCCCCCTGCCCGCCGACACCATGTTCCACGATGCCGCCCGCAAGCGTTATGACGTGGCGGTGTGCATGTATCACGATCAGGCGCTCATTCCGGCCAAGGCGCTCGGCTTTGACGATTCCGTCAACGTCACGCTCGGCCTGCCCTTCATCCGCACCTCGCCCGACCATGGCACCGCCTTCGGCATTGCCGGCCAGGGCATAGCCAATGAGGCGAGCCTTGTGGCGGCGCTGAAGATGGCGGCGGACATTTCCCTCCGCAGCCGGGCCAACGCATAATGGCGGCCATCGACGGACTGCCGCCGCTGCGCGATGTCATCCAGCGCCACGGGCTCGATGCGAAGAAATCGCTCGGCCAGAACTTCCTGTTCGACCTCAACCTCACCCAGAAGATCGCCAGAACGGCAGGGCCGCTCGAAGGCGTGACGGTGATCGAGGTCGGCCCCGGTCCCGGCGGCCTCACCCGCGCCATTCTTTCGCTCGGGGCAAAAAAGGTCATAGCCGTCGAACGCGACAGCCGCTGCCTGCCGGCGCTGGCGGAAATCGAAGCGCATTATCCCGGGCGGCTCGAAGTCATCGAGGGCGACGCCCTCAAGACCGATTTCGAGGCGCTGGTTCCCGCCGGCGAACCGGTGCGGATCATCGCCAACCTGCCCTACAATGTCGGCACGCAATTGCTGGTCAACTGGCTGCTGCCGAAACAATGGCCGCCCTTCTGGCTCTCCATGACGCTGATGTTCCAGAAGGAAGTCGGCCAGCGCATCGTGGCCGAAGAAGGCGATAACCATTATGGCCGGCTGGGCGTTCTCGCCGGCTGGCGCACGGTTTCCGAAATGGCCTTCGACGTTCCGCCACAGGCCTTCAGCCCCCCGCCGAAGGTAACCTCCACCGTCGTGCACCTGTTGCCGAAGGACAAGCCGCTGCCCTGCGATGTCACAAAGCTTGAAAAGGTGACGGAAGCCGCCTTCGGCCAGCGCCGCAAGATGCTGCGCCAGAGCGTGAAAAGCCTTGGCGGCGAAACGCTTCTGGAAAGAGCGGGGATCGATCCCACGCGGCGAGCGGAAACGCTGTCGGTGGAGGAGTTCGTCACTTTGGCGAACTGCCTGTAAATCCGTCGTGTAATGTGCCATTCCGAGCGGCGGGACACGGGTTCGTGGAGACTGCCAAGAAAGGAACAAGCGCGTGGAGAGTGCCGGTTTTCACTACAAGCTCGACATTCCCGCCGAAACGCCCGACTGCGCGGTTGTCTTGCTGCATGGATCGGGGCGAAGGGAAGACGATCTCATTTCTTTTGGCCGCGCCGTCTTTCCCAAGAGCGTTCTATATGCTCCGAGAGGCACTGTTCCCTGGGAGAATGGATTCGCGTTTTTCCGCCGAAAGCCCGACAGACAGCTTGATATTGACGACCTCAAACATCGAGCGACCAGCCTCTGCCAGTTCATCGACTTTGTGTTTCATGAGACCGGGCAGAGACCCCTTCTCGTTGGATATTCGAACGGCGCGATCATAGCGGCTGAAACCATATGCCTGAATCGGAATCTGTCGAGGGGAGCCATTCTGCTTCGCCCGCTTTCTCCAAGAACGCATCAGGCCCTCCCAAACCTCTCAGGATACCCCATACTTCTGCTCGCCGGCGCCTACGACGAACGGCGTCACCCCACCGATGCGCCGCATTTGGCCAACCAACTGGCATCGGCCGGTGCGGATGTTGTTCTGCAGACAGTTGAGACGGGCCACGGCTGGGCTGAAGACGCCGCAGACGAGTGGCTATCTCGCCAATGGGCGGCAAGTGAGCCTATGGCCCAGAGAACAGCAGCGACTCCCATCGGTTAGCCGAACGTTTTGGAACAGGGCGAGGCCGAGAACTAAACCCAGTTTTCAACTCGCAAACCGGGCATCCGGACAAACTCGCGCATATTATTGGTTACGACGATCAGCCCCTCGCTACGGGCGTGACCACCAATCTGCATATCATGAACGCCGCATGGCGTTCCAGCCTTGGCAAGTTCGGCCCTGATCTGGCCGTAATGTGCGGCGCCTTTGTCGGCGAAAGGCAGAACGTCCAAACGCGCAGTAAAATTTTCAATGGCGTTGATGTTTTCCTGGCGCCGGATGGATTTTTCAGCACCATAATAAAGCTCGCCAAGTGTAATGCTCGAAATACACAGTTGATCTGCCAGAGCGTTGAATTTCTCCCGCAGCTCCGGAGGATAAGTCCTCATCACATAGATACATATATTGGTGTCGAGCATATATGTGAGCATCAGAAGGGCTCGCGCTCATCCAATGCAGGCTCTTCGCGAACGGAAAGAAAATCATCCGTTGCACGAGGGCCAGTCAGAAAAAGGTCATCCCAGCGCTTTCCCTGCGGCACTATAACACGCGCGAGACCGATTTTCAGAACATCGACCTTATGCACGTCATCAGGAAAAGCCACGGCCTTCGGTAGCCTTACAGCTTGACTGCGATTGCTTATAAAAACCGTTGACGTAGCCATTGTCAGAGCCTCGTATATCCTGCCGGGATATACATAACATCTAACCGCTTCGATTTCAAGATTTTGGGGCCGGTAGCCAGACGCTACCTTCCATCAAAGCTTCGGCTCTTCCTCGAGCAACGCCCGTACGAAATCGAACATGCCGTGGCGGCGGTCGCGGCGGACGCGTTCGGCCTTCACGATTGCTTCGACGGCCTCGAAGGCGGCCTGCAGGTCGTCATTGAGGATGACATAGTCATAGTCGCGCCAGTGCTCGATCTCGGCACGGGAATTGAGGAGCCGGGTCTTGATGACCTCTTCGGTGTCCTCGGCGCGGCGATGCAGGCGCGATTGAAGTTCAGTCATGGTCGGCGGCAGGATGAAGATCGAAACGACATCCGCCTTCATCTTGTCCTGAAGCTGCTCGGCGCCCTGCCAGTCGATATCGAACAGCATGTCGCGGCCCGCAGCCATGGCATCTTCCACCGGTCCACGCGGGGTGCCGTAAAAATTGCCGTGAACTTCAGCCCATTCCAGCAGCGCATCGCTATCGCGCAGGCGCTCGAATTCACGCGTGGAAATGAAATGGTAGTGAATGCCGTCAATCTCGCTCTGGCGGCGCGGGCGCGTCGTGACGCTGACGGACAGGCCGATATTCTTGTCCTTGTCGAGCAGGTTGCGCGCAATCGTCGATTTGCCCGCGCCGGATGGCGAAGAAATCACCAGCATCAACCCTCTGCGGGCAATCGTGACGGGAGAATTATTCACCGGGACCATGGGTCTACTCCAGATTTTGGACCTGCTCGCGGAACTGGTCGATCACCACTTTCAGCTCTATGCCTGCTGCGGTTACCGCACTGGCGTTCGATTTGGAACAGATTGTATTCGACTCGCGGTTAAATTCCTGTGCAAGAAAATCGAGCTTGCGTCCTACCGGCCCGCCATTGGCCAAAAGCTCCCGCGACGCCTGAACATGGGCGTGCAGCCGGTCGATCTCTTCGCGCAGATCCGCCTTGGTGGCGAGCAGCGCCGCCTCGGCATGCAGCCGGTCACGGTCGAGACCATGCAAGCCGTCGCCGATGAGGGCGATCTGCTGTGCGAGCCGTGCCGCGATCTGTTCCGGCTGGCGGGAAGGATCGTTTTCAATAACGTCCGCGAGCTGCTCGATCCGGTTGACATGACCGGACAGGATCGCAAACAGCGACGCCCCTTCCCGTTCGCGCATATCCTTCAGCTTCTCGACGGCGGCAGCGAAGCCGGCAAGCACATCGCCGTTGCGCGCGGCCTGCGCCTCCGCGTCATCTTCCGCCTCGCGAAAATCGACGAGTCCGCGCAGCGTGAGCAGCGTGTCGAAGCTCAGCGGCTTGTCTTCCACGACATCGCCAAGCTCCTTCTTCAGGGCCAGAACAGCTGCCAGAGCATCGCGGTTGATCACCGCCTCCAGCCGGTTTTCCGCAATCGCCAGCGTCAGACCCGCCTGGATATTGCCGCGGGAAAGATGCTCGCCCGCGATTTCGCGCAGGGCCGTTTCCAGCGCTTCAAGACCGGTCGGCAGACGCAGGCGCACATCGAGCCCCTTACCGTTCACCGAGCGCAATTCCCACGCCCAGCGGTAACGGCCGGAGGTTCCTTCGCTGCGTGCGAAGCCGGTCATCGATTGCAATGTCATATCTGGAAGCCCCCCGTCATGCTGTGCAAAACCGGGCCCGTGCGGATCGCAGGGCCCGGTCAGGATTGTCAATTGTTGGCCGGCTTTTCCGCCTCGGCCCCACCCGGCTGGCCATCCACGACAACATCGGGATTGGCGCCGGAGGCCGCCTTTTCGGCCTCTATCTTGCGCCAGCGGCGCACATTGGCGTTATGCTCTTCAAGCGTCTTCGCAAACACATGGCCGCCGGTGCCATCGGCAACGAAATAAAGGTCATCCGTGCGCCATGGATTGGCCACGGCCTCAAGCGCCGCCCGGCCCGGATTGGCGATGGGCGACGGCGGCAGGCCCTTGATGACATAGGTGTTGAACGGCGTCTGCTTCTGCAGGTCCGACTGGTAGATCGGACGGTCCGACGGTTTGCCATCGCCACCGAACAGGCCGTAGATGATCGTCGGGTCGGATTGCAGGCGCATGCCCTTCTTCAGACGGTTGTAGAACACCGAAGCAACATGGGCGCGCTCGTCATCCTTGCCGGTTTCCTTCTCGACGATAGAGGCAAGCGTCACGAATTCCTCGACGGTCTTGATCGGCAGATCGGGATCGCGCCGTTCCCAGATCATGTCGATCAGCTTGTCCTGCGCCGCACTCATCTGGTTGATGATTTCTTCGCGCTTGGTGCCGCGCGTGAAGCGGTAGGTATCGGGGCGCAGGCTGCCTTCCGGCGGCAGGGCCGAGGGCAATTCGCCGTCCAGCACTTCGTCTGCTCCAAGGCGCGCGAACATCTGCTTCACGGTCAGGCCTTCCGGCAACGACACCGAATAAAGGATCGACTTGCCGGACTCCAGCAGCATCATGATGTCCTTCATCGATGCGCCGGCCTTGATCTCATATTCGCCGGCCTTCAGCGTCTGGTCCATTTGCAGATAGCTGCCGGTCATCAGGCGGAAGACACGGGCGTTGGAGATGACCTCGTTACGCTCGAGATTATTGGCGATCTCAATGATGCCGGCGCCGTTGCGCACCGTGAAATGCGTGTTCGTCTGGAGCGGACCGGGCTCCTGAAATGCATCGATCATGTAATAGAAAGCGGCAATGGCCAGCACACAGACGGCAACCGCGAGCGTCATCAGAAAATTCAGAAAGATCACAAGCTGGCCGTGGGCCTTGCGGGAGCGCTTGGGCGGAGCCGGCACTTTCTCCGGCCGCAGTGCTTCCGTCGGGGATTTCGGAATGATCGGGCCGCGATTGCCTTCGCCCGTGCCGTTTTGTCCGTATGGTCCCTGGCTGTTCTGGTTCGTGTCGCTCACCGTCGGTCCTTTTCAGTTCGGCGTTGTCAGCGCTTTTTGCGCAGGTAATGCGGCAAAAACAGGTTCGGAATGTCTTCCTGCACCACATAGAGATATCGTGAAGCCTTGCTATTCCGCTTCACGAACATCGTTTCGGACAAAGCCGATGGAGGAAGCAGCCTGCGGCCGGAAATTACCCCGAACCGGCAAACGCTTCCCATAAACGACTACAATATCGGCGCGAAAACCGGAATGGCCTTCGCAAGCCGCAATGCGTTCTTCAAAGGAAAGAACGTCCTTTGTCAGCACCCGGTGGGAGGGCGCCAGCGGCGGCAGAGCCGCCGCCGCAATTATGCTTCGTAACGACGCAGCACGAGGGAGGCGTTGGTGCCGCCGAAGCCGAAGGAGTTCGAGAGCGCCACGTCGACCTGCCGCTTGCGCGCCTTGTGCGGCACGAGATCGATCTTCGTCTCCACATCGGGATTGTCGAGGTTCAGTGTCGGCGGAACGATGTTATCGCGGATCGCAAGCGTCGCGAAGATTGCCTCGATAGCGCCAGCCGCACCGAGAAGATGGCCGGTGGCCGACTTGGTGGAAGACATGGAAATCTTCGAAGCCGATTCGCCGACAAGCCGCTCGACCGCGCCAAGCTCGATCGTATCGGCCATGGTCGAGGTGCCATGGGCGTTGATGTAGTCGATATCGTCAGGCGTGAGACCTGCACGCTTCAGCGCCATCGACATGCAGCGATAGGCGCCTTCACCGTCCTCGGACGGTGCGGTGATGTGATAGGCATCGCCCGAAAGGCCGTAACCGACGACTTCCGCATAAATCTTCGCACCGCGCGCCTTGGCATGTTCCAGCTCTTCCAGAACGACGATGCCCGCACCTTCGCCCATGACGAAACCATCGCGGTCGCGGTCATAGGGGCGCGAGGCCTTTTCCGGATTGTCATTGTGCTGGGTGGAGAGCGCCTTGCAGGCGGCGAAGCCGGCAAGCGCGATGCGGCAGACCGGCGATTCGGCGCCACCGGCGACCATGACGTCGGCATCGCCGAGCGCGATCAGACGGGCGGCGTCGCCAATGGCGTGTGCGCCGGTCGAGCAGGCCGTCACCACGGCATGGTTCGGTCCGCGCAGCTTGTGGCGGATGGAAACCTGGCCGGAAACGAGGTTGATCAGGCGGCCGGGAATGAAGAATGGAGAAATGCGCCGCGGGCCCTTGTCGCGCAGCGTATAGCCCGCCTCGACAATGCCCTCAAGGCCGCCGATGCCGGAGCCGATCAGAACGCCGGTCGCGATCTGGTCCTCGTCCGTTTCCGGATGCCAGTCCGCGTCGGCAAGCGCCATGTCGGCGGCAGCCATGCCGTACAGGATGAAAGGATCGATCTTGCGCTGTTCCTTGGGTTCCATCCAGTCGTCGGCATTGAAGGTGCCGTTGGAACCATCGCCCACGGGAATACGGCAGGCGATCTTTGCGGGCAAGTCCTCGACTTCGAATTCAGTCACGAGACGGGCGCCGTTCTGGCCGGCCAGCAGCCGCTCCCAGGTCACTTCCGTCCCACATCCAAGAGGAGATACCATGCCGGTACCGGTGATAACGACACGCCTCATCGCCAATGCTCCGCCCTTATCCAAATCATCGGTCTTCATGCAACGCCGGACATCAGGAGATGTTCATCGGATGCTGCAGTATTTCAAATCTCAGCATGACGGTTGTGGGCGCCGTTTCCGGGCCCGTGACCCCATGCATTGCCCGGAACACGCACCGTCAGGGGCATGTTACCGTCTGCCTATAAAACATTGGCCCGGACGAGCCGGGCCAAGGACGGGAGGATATTGCACCTCCCCCATCAAGGTCGATCAGGCCTGGGCCTTCTCGATGAACTTTACGGCGTCGCCGACGGTCAGGATCGAGTCAGCTGCGTCGTCGGGGATTTCAACGCCGAATTCTTCTTCGAAAGCCATGACCAGTTCAACGGTGTCGAGCGAATCAGCGCCCAGATCGTCAATGAAGCTGGCGCCTTCAACAACCTTGTCGGCGTCAACGCCAAGATGATCAATTACAATTTTCTTTACGCGTTCTGCGATATCGCTCATGTCGGTTTCCTCGACCTTTATTTTGAAGGGAATGCCTTGCGGCACCCTGCCCTGTTAGAAGCCCTCGTGCGCCGTTCAAATCCGGCACCGCTGGCAAACCCGTTCAACCCGGTCCAAGCTAGACATCGTCACGCAAAATCGCAACGGCTTCCTGTCTCTCCGGGACGACTGTTCACAGTCTTGGCCCGCTTAACATGGTTTCAATCGGTCGAAAAGCCTGAAAACGCGCTAAGCACAGCGTATGACAGGCAATTTCGCCGAAAACCAGTCGGCGGGGCCTTGCGGCGCCAGCTACCCAAGAAGGTGCCTAAACAGCGCCGCAATCCTTTTATGACGGTCACAAGTGCCGTCAGATCATCGCCATGCCGCCATTGACGTGCAGGGTCTGGCCGGTCATGTAGCCCGCCTCGTTGGAGGCGAGGTAAAGAACGGCCGAGGCGACCTCAGCACCGGTTCCCATGCGTTTCATGGGAATGGCGCCCATGATGGCGTCTTTCTGCTTGTCGTTCAGCTTGCCGGTCATGGCGCTTTCGATAAAGCCCGGCGCCACGCAGTTGACGGTGACGTTGCGGGTGGCGATTTCCTGGGCCAGCGACTTCGAAAAACCGATCATGCCGGCCTTGGAGGCGCAATAGTTGGCCTGGCCGGGGTTACCGGTGACGCCGACGATGGAGGTAATGTTGATGATGCGGCCGAAACGGCGGCGCATCATCGGATGCGTCAGCTCGCGCGTCAGGCGGAACATCGCCGTCAGGTTCACTTCAATGACGTTGTCCCAGTCCTCGTCGCTCATGCGCACAAAGAGGCCGTCCTTGGTGATACCGGCATTGTTGACGAGGATATCGACGCCTTCCAGCTCGGCTTCGGCCTTTTCGCCGAGCGCCTTGACCTCGGCGCGGTCGGCAAGGTTCGCCGGGAAAATCTTGACGCGTTCGCCAAGTTCCGCCGCCAGCGCTTCGAGCTTTTCAACGCGGGTGCCGTGCAGGCCAACGGTTGCGCCCTGGCTGTGCAGAAGGCGGGCGATTTCTTCGCCGATGCCGCCGGTCGCGCCGGTTACGAGAGCCTTGCGGCCTGTCAGATCAAACATGTCCTATTCCTTCTTTAGAGCTTCGGACTGAAAATGTTCAGCGCAGTTGCGCCCGATGAATGCGGCAGCCGGAGTATCCCGTCTCAGCCGATGAGGGTGGCAAGAAGCTGGTCGATATCGGCAGCACCGTTGACGGCAACGCCGTTCACCGTCTTGTCGATGCGGCGGGCAAGGCCCGTCAGCACCTTGCCGGAGCCGATCTCGTAAAGCTGCGTGACATTGTTGGCGGCGAACCATTCCACCGTCTCGCGCCAGCGCACCTGACCCGTCACCTGCTCGACCAGCAGGGCGGCGATCTCATTGGCATCGGAAACGGGGGCGGCGCGCACATTGGCGATAACCGGCACGACCGGGTTGTGCTTTTCGACGGCCGCCAGCGCCTCGCGCATGGCTTCCGCCGCCGGCGCCATCAGCGCGGAGTGGAAGGGGGCGGAAACCGGCAGCATGATGGCGCGCTTGGCGCCCTTTTCGGAAGCGATCGCCGCAGCCTTTTCGACAGCGGCCTTGCCGCCGGAGATGACGAGCTGACCGCCGCCATTGTCGTTGGCGATCTGGCAGACGCCGAGAATGGCCGCCTCTTCGCAGATTGCCGAAACGGCGTCATGCTCAAGCCCGATGATCGCCGCCATGGCGCCCTCGCCCACCGGCACGGCGGCCTGCATGGCGTTGCCGCGGATGCGCAGAAGACGGGCGGTATCGGCAACCGAGAAGGTGCCGGCGGCACAGAGCGCCGAATATTCGCCGAGCGAGTGGCCCGCGACATAAGAAACCGTATCGGACAGTTTGAAACCGCGCGCTTCGAGAACCCGCATGACCGCCATGGACACCGCCATGAGGGCCGGCTGGGCGTTGGCAGTCAGCGTCAGCGTCTCTTCCGGGCCGTTCCACATGATATCTGAAAGCTTCTGGTCGAGCGCCTCGTCGACTTCCTGAAACACGGCGCGCGCTTCCGGATAGGTATCCGCCAGCTCCTTGCCCATGCCGACGGCCTGGCTTCCCTGTCCGGGAAATGTGAATGCAATACCCATGGGATGTCGTCCTTCTTGTCTGGCCTTGCCTTTATTCTTTCGGACTTCCATTCACATTCCCGCCAGCGAAGTCAAGGCTTGAAGCCCCATGGCAGGCCCATGTCAGGGGTTTTGCCGTCCTGTTTTCCCCTTTCTTTTCATCATATTTTTTCTTGCACTGCGGCAATTCCCCATTACTTTCACACCACCTTCCAAACTATCTGGCCAAGCACCGGGACATTTCCATGAAACAGAGACTATTGGGCCGCACGGATATTTCCGTGTCTGAAATTTGCCTCGGCACGATGACGTGGGGCACGCAGAACACCGAAGCCGATGCGCATGCGCAGATGGATTACGCCGTCGAAAACGGCGTCAATTTCTTCGATACGGCAGAACTTTACCCCACCACCCCCGTTTCCGCCGAGACCCAGGGCCGAACGGAAGACTATATCGGCACATGGTTCGAAAAGACCGGCAAGCGCGATCAGGTCGTGCTCGCCACCAAGGTTGCCGGTTCGGGACGAGATTATATTCGCGGCGGCCGCGACATCGACGCCGCCGCCATCCGCGAAGCTGTGGATACCAGCCTCAAGCGCCTGAAGACGGATTACATCGACCTCTACCAGATTCACTGGCCGAACCGCGGCACCTATCATTTCCGCGGCGTCTGGAGCTTCGATGCTTCCGGTCAGGAAAAGCAGCGCACGCTCGCCGAAATCACCGAAAAGCTCGAAACGCTCGGCGAACTGGTGAAGGCCGGCAAGATCCGCGCCATCGGCCTTTCCAACGAGAGCGCCTGGGGCACCCAGAAATATATCGACATCGCCGAGGCCAACGGCCTGCCGCGCGTCGCCACGATCCAGAACGAATATAACCTGCTCTACCGCAGCTTCGATCTCGACATGGCGGAAGTCGCCCATCACGAGGATGTCGGCCTGCTCGCCTATTCGCCGCTGGCGGCAGGTCTTCTGACCGGCAAATACCAGAACGGCGCGCGCCCGGCGGGATCGCGCGGCACCATCAACAGAGACCTCGGCGGCCGCCTGCAGCCGCTCCAGGAAGCGCCGGTCAAGGCCTATCTGGAGCTTGCCGCGCAGCATGGAATCGATCCTGCAAAGCTCGCCATCGCCTTCTGCCTGACACGTCCCTTCATGGCCTCGGCCATCATCGGCGCAACGACGATGGAACAGTTGAAGGTGGATATTGCGGCTGCGGATGTGACGCTGTCGGACGAGGTACTAAAAGCGATTGCGGCGATCCATCGCCAATATCCGATGGCGATCTGACGGCTCTACGGCGCGCTTTTTCACCGCTTGCCCTTGCATTCCGGGCAAAATTGCGTATAAGCGCGCTGTTCACAACACCCGGTCCAATTGGCTGGTGGCTGAACGGAGGGCTGGTTCCGGTAACGGAACAGCAGGAACCATAAGGTTTTTCCGGCCTCCCGTGTCTCCGCTCTCGACCGTCTCGAACAACGCTTTTCTTGCTTTAAGGCCTCGTGCCTTTTCAGGAGCAGTCGTTGAGGCTTAGCGCCGTTGCCGGGTGAAGGACGAAACGCAAGAAAGGCAAAGCTTAAATGGCTCTTTACGAACACATCTTCCTTGCCCGGCAGGATATTTCTGCCCAGCAGGTCGACGCACTTGTCGAGCAGTACAAGGGCGTTATCGAATCGTTCGGCGGCAAAGTCGGACGCATCGAGAACTGGGGTCTGAAGTCCCTCACCTACCGCATCAAGAAGAACCGCAAGGCTCACTACGCTCTCATGGACATCGACGCTCCGGCGGCTGCCATCCATGAAGTTGAGCGCCAGATGCGCATCAACGAAGACGTTCTTCGCTACATGACCATCGCCGTCGAAGCCCACGAAGAAGGCCCGTCCGCGATGATGCAGAAGCGCGACCGTGACGACCGTCCGCGCCGCGATGGCGACCGTCCGGACCGTGGCCCGCGTGAAGATCGTGGCCCCCGCGCACCGCGCGAAGGTGGCTTCGGCGACCGCGAAGACCGTCCGCGCCGTCCGCGCGAAGACCGTGCATAAGAAGGAGTTTTGACCAATGGCTGACGCATCCTCTTCCCAGGCACGCCGCCCGTTCCACCGCCGTCGCAAGACGTGCCCCTTCTCCGGCGCAAACGCTCCGAAGATCGACTACAAGGACGTTCGTCTCCTGCAGCGCTACATTTCCGAGCGCGGCAAGATCGTTCCGTCCCGCATCACGGCCGTTTCCCAGAAGAAGCAGCGCGAACTCGCCCAAGCGATCAAGCGCGCCCGTTTCCTCGGCCTGCTGCCCTACGTCGTAGCGTAATACACTAAACGAAGACCCTCTGGTCCCAAACCAGAGGGTCCTCATCCTTCCGCGTTGGGCGCGGATCGATACCATAAAACCCATGTTGGGGATGAGGCTCCACGGAGCGATCCTCTAACTGCTTTCGTTTCAGCAGGACAGCGAAGTGCAAAAGTTGAACCAGACAGTGCTGATCACCGGCGTTCTCGCCGGCATATGCGCCGCGTTTTTGACGCTTGGCGCAACGGCACAGTCGTCCTTTTCCTTCCTGCTCTATGCCGGTTCCGCCATGCCGATCCTGATCGCAGGCATGGGCTGGGGCAATCGCGCCGCCATCGTCGCAATCATCACCACGGCCATCATCGGCGCACTTGTCATGTCGCCGCTGTTTGCGCTGACCATCGCGATCTTCACGCTGATCCCGGCGGGCTGGCTTTCGCATCTCGCCAATCTGGCGCGCCCGGCTTCCGAACTCGGCGGCCCGGACGATCTGCTCGCCTGGTATCCGCTCTCCGGCATCGTCCTGCACCTGTGCATTCTGGTCTCCATCGCCGTCGTCATTCTCGGCTGGATGATCGGTTACGGTCCCGATCTGGTCGCCCGCATGGTCGATATCATGATGACCTCGGTGCAGAACCGTGAGCCGCTGTTCGAACCCAATGCCGAGGCGCTCGCCCAGACGAAATCGCTGCTGGTGCTGATGCTGCCGATCGTTCAGGGCGGCCTGTGGGTCATCCTGCTGTTTGCGGCCTATTATTTCGCGACCCGGCTGGTCGGCTCCTTCGGCAAGGGCCTTCGCCCGCGTGAGGATATCGCTTCCGCGCTGCGCATGCACCGTAACGCCATCTTCATTTTTCTGGCCGGCATCGTCGCCATGTTCCTCGGCGGCGTCGCGGCCATGGTCGGCGCGGTCATTTGCGGCACCTTCGGCGCGGGCTTCCTGATGGCGGGTTACGCCTCGCTGCACAAACGCGCCCGCGGCAAGGACTGGCGTCTGCCGGTTCTCATTCTCGCTTATCTCTCGGCGGTCTTTGTCTTTCCGCTGTTCATCATTCTCGTGTTCGGCCTGAGCGACGTGCGCAGCACGATCTCTCTTACTCCGACGCGGAAAACCGACAATACGAACGAAACCAAACCATAGAAAGGATCAAGAAGATGGACGTCATTCTTCTCGAACGCATCAACAAGCTCGGCCAGATGGGCGAAACCGTAAAGGTTCGCGACGGCTACGCCCGTAACTTCCTGCTGCCGCAGGGCAAGGCGCTGCGCGCCAACGCTGCCAACAAGGCACGTTTCGAAACCGAGCGCGCAACGCTCGAAGCCCGTAACCTCGAGCGCAAGTCGGAAGCCCAGAAGGTTGCCGAGGCTCTCGAAGGCAAGTCCTTCATCGTCGTCCGTTCGGCTGGCGAAACCGGTCAGCTCTACGGCTCTGTCGCCGCTCGCGACGTCGTTGAAATCCTCGGCGCAGAAGGCTTCAACATCGGCCGTAACCAGGTTGAACTGAACACGCCGATCAAGACCATCGGCCTGCACAACGTTACCCTTCACCTGCATGCCGAAGTCGAGCTGCAGGTCGAGCTGAACGTTGCCCGTTCGGCTGAAGAAGCAGAGCGTCAGGCCAAGGGCGAAAGCCTCACCTCCGCCGACGCCATCTACGGCGTTGACGAAGACGCGCTGCGTCCGGAAGACTTCTTCGATCCGGAAGCCGATCGCGACGGCGACGACGAATAAGGTTTGGCTTAACGGTCAAAGGAAAACCCCGGATGGAGACATCCGGGGTTTTTTGGTTTTCGGTTAGGTCGAATGTGTGGAGGGATACCCCCCTCTGCCCTGCCGGGCATCTCCCCCACAAGGAGGGAGATCAGCAGGGCGATCCCACATCGCTACAGCCGCAACGTTGAGGTTGTCGAGCGCAAGCCACGATTCGATCTCCCCCCTTGTGGGGGAGATGTCCGGCAGGACAGAGGGGGGTGTCCCGCAGCAAATTCGGCGTAATACTACTTCGCCGCCGTCTCCGCCCCCTCCGGCGCCACGCTCTTGTCCACATGCACCACCACCGACATGCCGGGCGACAGATCCGCGGCGAGCGGCTGATCGGCATCGATGGCGATACGCACGCCGAGGCGCTGGGCGATCTTCACGAAATTGCCCGTCGCATTGTCCGGCTTGATGACGGCGAATTCCGAGCCGGTGGCGGGCGAGAACCGCTCCACATGGCCGGTAAGCTTGCGGCGATGCAGGGCATCCACGGCGATCGTCACCGGCTGGCCGACCTGCATGCCCGCAAGCTGGGTTTCCTTGAAATTGGCGATGACCCAGACATCATGCAGCACGACGGCCATCAGCTGCGTTCCGGCGGTGACATATTGTCCGGTGCGAACGCCGACTTCGCCGAGCCTGCCATCCACGGGCGCGTGGATTTCGGTATTGGCAAGGTCGATCCGGGCAAGCTCGACGGCCGCTTCAGCATTGGCGACGGCCGCCTGCAGCGAACTGCGGTTGACGATGATGGTTTGCAGATCCTGCCGCGAAACTTCAAGCGCCGCCTTGGCCTGCGAAAGCGACGCCCGCGCCTTTTCGAGCGCGGCATGGGCCTCTTCCTGAAGGCTGGAGGTTCCCGCACCGCTCTTGATGAGGTTATCCTGACGGTCGGATGCGAGCTGCGCCTGTTTCAGCGAGGCCTGCGCGCTGTCGACCGCCGCCTGGCTGGAAAGAATATTGGCATTGGCCGCATTTTCCTGCTGGCGGGAATTATCGAGAGCCGCCTTCTGCGTATCGAGCGTTGCTTCCGCCTGCGCCTGCTTCTGGCGGTAGATGCGGTCATCGATCTTCGCCAGCAGCGCGCCTTGGCTGACCTCCTGATAATCCTTCACCGGCACGTCCACCACATAGCCGCTCACCTGCGGGCTCATCGTCGTGACATAACCGCGCACGAAGGCGTTGTCGGTCATTTCGACGGTGGAAAGGAACGGCGGCAGCCGCCAGGCGTAAAGCACCAGCGCCACGCCGGCGAGACCGCCGAGCAGCACGAGAATGGAAACGGGGGTAAAAAACTTCTTCAGCATTTTGTCACTCTTGGAATGTTCAAGACTGTGGTGCCGGTGCGGCATCGATTTCTTCCCGGAAAAGGAAAGGACGGATGCGCAGCCATGCAAGGTGGATCAAAAGCGTGGCCAGCGCCAGCGCAGAGACGACGGAGATCAGCAGGAACGTATCATTATAGGCAAGCACATAGGCCTCCTTGCTGACCTGCTGGCCAAGCAGCGACAGCCCCTCGGCCTTCAGCAATGCCGGATCGGTGATGACATGGCTGTAAGCGCCGGAAAGCTGCGAGACGCGCTGGGCGACCACGGGATTGGTGAGCAGAATATTTTCCACGAGAATATTGGAGTGGAATTTCTCCCGCAGCGTCACGAAACTGCCGAGCAGGCCGGTCATCAGCATCGATCCGGTGATCTGGGTAAACAGGAAGATGGTGATGAAATTCACCAGATAGGGCGCACCCCGGGCCAGAGCGGCGGCAAAACCCTTGGCCATGACGGGCGGCAGGAACATGGCCGCGCCAAAGGCAATCATCATCTGGCTGAGATACATCTCACCCGGCCGCGTCAGATTGTTGGACTGGCTATCCATGAACGAACCGGCAGCGATCAGCGCCAGTGCAATCATGTGGGCGGTATCGACGTATTTCGTGAGCATCAGCCACGCACAGGCCGCACCGCCGAGAACGGTCGCCAACAGCACAAGTGCATAAAGTGTCGTCGTCTGTTCGTTCAGCAGGCCGAGTTGCTGGTAAAAGCTTACCGCCGTTGAAGATTGCTCGGAGGAAACCGCACGGTAGACGAGCAGGACCGCAATAATGTGCAGGTTGGTTTTCGAGAAAATCCAGCGCAGGTCGAGCAGCGGGTTCTTGCGCGGCAATTCGATGAAAGCCATGAGAGTCAGAAGTGTGATCGACGTCGCCAGAAGAACGCCCAGCCACCAGGTTTCGAACCACCAGTAGAACCGGCCGAGCGTGAGCATGACCGCCAGACAGCCGAGACCACCTGCAAACAGAAGATAGCTCAGAATATCCATGCGCTCGATAACTTTCGCGCGCGGCGGTGGGGTGACTTTCAGCACATAGATCATGGCGAAAGCGACCAGCGCAAAGCCCACTTCCATGGAATAGAGCGCATTCCAGCCGTCGATTTCCAGCAGGGATGGCGAGACGATGCGCGCGAGCGGCGCCGACAGCAACGTACCGGTCAGCGCTATGCTGAAACCGAGCGAGAATTTCCGCGCAGGCGGAAAGGCCTCCAGAATATAGAGAAAGCCGAGCGAAGAGATCGGTGCGGCGGCCATGCCACTGACAAAACGGATAACGATTGCCGAATGCAGGTCTGTCACGAACAGGTTGAGACAGGAAGCGACGACAAACACGATAATCGAAACTTCGGCAAAGGGCCGCAGGCCATATTGCGCCCGGACCTTGAACAGCGCGATGGAAAAGGTGGCATAGGGCGCCATATAGGCGGCGGAAAGCCACGCGACCTCGGCCACGGTGGCGGAAAACTCGCCCTGCAGCTGGTAGATATTGGCCATGACGAGGTTCATGCCCAAGCCCTGGGTAATGAAGAACGACAGGCCCGCGAAGATGAAGCACAGCCGCAGCCATAGCGGCCGCTCGACCGGCTGAGGTGCGGCGGCGGCAGGCTCTGGCCCGGTTTCACCCGCGCCCGAAGCCCTCATCGGCGTCACAACCTCTTCCGGAAGGTCGGCGGGCTTGGAGACCGCCTCAGCATTTCGGGCAGCGGCCTCATCTGCGGTTTGTGGCACAGGGGTACTCACGACTGCACCCTCCCCGCCGCCAGATTTTGCAGATTGGCCGAAAGCCGGCGCATGACATCGAGCGCCATGGCCAGTTCCTGCGAAGAAATATCGGCCGCGATCTCGGAGCGCAACGACTTCGCCATCGCCTGCACCGTCTCGGAGGTTTTCTCCCCTTCCGCCGTCATGTGGATGCGTTTGGCGCGGCGGTCGTTCTCATCGGAACGGCGTTCAATGAGGTTCTGTTTCTCCATGCCATCCAGCACCCGCACCAGCGTCGGCGTTTCGATTTCCATTTCCTCGGCAAGCTCCGTCTGCGTCAGCGGTCCACGACGCGAGAGTGCAAAGAGCGCGCGCGCCCGTGCAAGCGTCAGCCCGCTCTCCCCCACCCGCGCATCGAAAAACGCGCGCAGTTTGCGGGTGAAAGCGGAGACTTCATCCAGAAGCTGTTCCTTGTCGGTCTCGCGGGACATGTCAGCAAGCCTTATAATTAGCACACTACTTATTTTCTGCCTATTTATTCGTAAGACTGACGATTTTCAAGTTTCTTTCACGCCGGGTCTGCCATGCGATAAACTCATGGCAGCGAATCACCTTGCCGGAAGGATCCGGCGCCTTGTCCCCAACCCGCCTGTGGATTGCTGGGGACAACTGAAGAAGTGATCGAGCTTCGCAGAGCGGACGTCAGCCTGCCATAGAGTGTTGCAACATTATCATTGACTGCCATGCCCCAGGAAGCCAAACCCGAGGTTCAAGGACAAAGGCAAAGGGAGATCGCGCAAACCATGAACGACGCTGTGAGAAAGATCACCCCCGCGCAACCGGCGGAACCGCATTACCGCGAAGCGCCGAACAACATCGAGGCCGAACAGGCGCTGCTCGGCGCCATCCTCGTCAATAACGACGCCTATTACCGCGTGTCGGACTTTCTGAAGCCCGTGCATCTTTACGAACCGCTGCACCGCAAGATTTTCGAGGTGGCGGGCGATATCATCCGCATGGGCAAGACCGCCAATCCGGTAACGATCAAGACCTTCCTGCCCGCCGACGACAAGATCGGCGATCTGACGGTGGCGCAGTACCTCGCGCGCCTTGCGGCGGAAGCCGTCTCCATCATCAATGCGGAAGATTACGGTCGCGCGATCTATGATCTGGCGCTGCGCCGCGCGCTGATCCAGATCGGCGAGGATGTCGTCAACATCGCCTATGACGCGCCGCTCGACATGCCGCCGCAGGCGCAGATCGAGGACACCGAACGCCGCCTGTTCGAACTGGCGGAAACCGGCCGTTACGATGGCGGTTTCCAGTCGTTCAACGATGCGGTGGCGCTGGCGATCGACATGGCGGGCGCCGCCTTCGAACGCGACGGCAATCTCTCCGGCATCTCCACCGGCATTCATTCGCTCGACGCCCGCATGGGTGGGTTGCAGCGTTCCGACCTTATCGTGCTTGCCGGTCGTCCGGGTATGGGCAAGACCTCGCTTGCGACCAACATCGCCTATAATATCGCCGCATCTTACGAGCAGGAAGTGCAGCCGGACGGGTCGTACAAGGCGAAGAACGGCGGCGTCGTCGGCTTCTACTCGCTCGAAATGTCGTCCGAACAGCTCGCCACCCGTATCATTTCCGAGCAGACCGAAGTGTCTTCCTCGAAAATCCGCCGCGGTGACATTACCGAGGCCGATTTCGAAAAGCTCGTCGCCTGCTCCCAGATGATGCAGAAGGTGCCGCTTTACATCGACCAGACCGGTGGTATCTCGATTGCCCAGCTTTCCGCCCGCGCCCGTCGCCTGAAGCGCCAGCGCGGCCTCGATGTTCTGGTGGTCGACTACGTTCAGCTGATGACCGGCTCCGGCAAGAGCGGCGAAAACCGCGTGCAGGAAATCACCCAGATCACCACGGGTCTGAAAGCGCTCGGAAAGGAACTCAACGTTCCGATCATCGCGCTGTCGCAGCTCTCCCGTGCGGTGGAAAGCCGCGAAGACAAGCGCCCGCAGCTTTCCGACCTTCGTGAATCCGGCTCCATCGAGCAGGACGCCGACGTGGTGCTTTTCGTGTTCCGCGAGGAATATTACGTCAAGAACATGGAGCCGCGCGATATTTCCGATCCCAAATACGCCGAATGGGAAGCGCTGTTCGACAAGGTGAAAGGCACGGCCGACGTCATCATCGCCAAGCAGCGTCACGGACCGACCGGCACGGTGAAGCTCGCCTTCCAGTCCGAATTCACCCGCTTTACGGATCTGGCCGATCCGAGCTTCAGCCAGTACGAAGAACATTGAGGCGCAACCACGCCAGCCATCGATAAAAACGCCCCGTCCTGCTTCAGGATGGGGCGGAATCTTTTCAATGGCTTGGGACTGACACCTCAGAAGCCGATTCATCGATTGTACCGCTAGGCAATGCAATGACCTGATCGCCCGTGCGGATGCTGCTCTGGCGGTGGCTGATAGCGATGATGGTTATATCGCTGTCGACCCGTCTTAACTGGTCCATGATTTCCCGCTCCGTCTCCTCGTCCAGCGCCGAGCTTGCCTCATCGAGCAGCAGAATGGACGGTTCACCGTAAAGCGCACGGGCAATGGCAACCCTCTGACGCTCGCCGCCGGAAAGCTTCAGGCCCCTTTCCCCGACAATCGTATCGAACCCCTCCGGCATCGCCTCTATCCTGTCGAGTATCGCGGCGCGCTCGGCCGAGCGGCGCAGTTTTTCCTCATCCAGCACCCGCCCGAGCACGACATTGCTGCGCAGCGTATCGTTCAGCAATTGCACCTCCTGCGGAACGATGCCGGCAACGGCAAACCAGTCGTCCCGACCGATTGCGGTCAGATCGGTGCCGTCGATGGTGATACGACCCGATTGCGGCGCCATGGTTTTCTGCAGAAGCCGGAAGAGTGTCGATTTGCCGGAACCGGTCTCGCCGGTAATGAAGGTCAGACGTCCCGGCGTTGCAGTGAAAGAAACGCCTTCGACGCCGCGACCGTTCTCGTAGCGAAAACCCACATCGTCGAATTCTATCGCTTTGCCCGATAGCCGCAGCGGGTTGGCATGGGGCGGTTCCTCCTCTTCCGGTGCGTTCCACATGCGGGCACAGGGCGCGAAGTGAGCGAAGGAACGAACCGCCTCGCTGATCGATTGCCCGATCAGTTCAAAAGGCATGTTGAGCTGAAGCAGAAGCGTGTTGAAGAGAACGATATCGCCTATCGACAGGGCTCCCGCCTCGTAACGTGGCAACAGGAGATAAAAGCCGATAACCATCTGCATGGCGAGTGCGAGCGAGATGGTGAAGACGAAGCCGATCCGGCGCAGCGAATAAAGCCGCCAGTTATGATAGATCGAGCCCGCATTATCCGCAAAACGACGCTTCATCCATGCCGTGCTGCCCGTGTGCCGCAAAGGCTCGATCATGCCGATGGCGTTTCCGACAAAACCGGCATTCTCCTGCCCGGCCTCGATGGCCTTTTCCAGAAAAGGCGTGGTCAGGCGGTTCGAGGCAAGCGTGAGCGCGATGAAGGCCGCGCCGTAAACGACGACGATGGCGACCAGATCCGCACTGAGGACCGTTCCCAGCAACAGGGTGCTGAACAGGAACGTGGCGATGCCCGGCACGAAATAAATAAGGCCGATCTGCATGATCGCCGAGGCGGCCGAAGCGCCCCTGGTCTGCGCAGCCTGAATTTCCGCCGGGTTATGATCGTTGAAGAAGGACGGTTTTTTATGGACGATGCGCTCGAAGAAGCGCGTCGTCGCGACATATTCGAGCCGCTCCGAATGGATGACCGACATATATTGCGTGGAGCGCTGAATACCCGTCGCCAGTGCCGTCAGGCCCGCATAGAGCGAAAAACCGAGCATCCATTGCAGCGGCGCATCCGGCAGATCGTCGATCAGGCGGGAAAACACGTAAGGCCCGGCGGTGGCGAGAACAGACCCGAGCAGGATCGTCAGCAGCAAAAAGGTGATGGACGGCCATGACGTCTTCAGGTCTTCGGCATAGATTCGGGAAAGCGGTCCGAATGCAACTTCGCGATTGCCTGTCATCACTCTCTCCCGCCCGGCGCTGCTTGAAAGATACGGCAGGCATTGGATAACGGCTTGCAAGCGCTTGCTCAAGTCCGGACTATCGTCCTCCGTTCACATTCAATATTCCGCATGAAACGGGTCTCAGCCCTATCCCGCCCGTTCTGTTCCCAAGGGAGGAATCTTTTCAACGGCTTGACCGGATTGTCTCACAATCCGATTCCGCGCAGCAGCGCCACGGCGGCAACACCGAGCGTTGCGGCCGGCAGAAGGCTGAGGCGCAGCGCCGCAACCGCGGTGATTGCGCAGGCGATGGTTTCTGCCGGCCCACTGGCGAGCGCCGTCGGCGTCACCACGGCCATCAGGACAGCAGGCGGCACCACGCCGAGCGCCTTTTTCAGGCGCGGCGTCAGCGTAAAATGAGTGACCAGCAACAGGCCGCCAAGGCGCGTAGCGACGGTTGCCGCCATCATGGCAAGGATTGTCAGCAGCGTATTCGGGTCGAGCGTCATGCCGGCTGCTCCGCCTGTTCCTCGTGGCCGAAGGCGGCGACGGCCAGACCCGCCAGCGCGCCGGCGGCGATATACCAGGCGCCGGGAACCAGCGCGTGGGTGAGACAGGCGGCGGTGGCGCTTGCCAGAAGCACGAAACCGGTTTCCCTGCCCTTCCAGAACCCCATGAGAAGCACGATGAAGACGGCGGGAAAGGCAAAATCCAGACCGATGATCGACATGTCCCCCACCACCGAACCGAGCAGCGCGCCGGCAAGGGTTGCAAGGTTCCAGACGAGATAGATCGAGAGCGCAGCGCCGGTGAAGAAACCCGCCGTCAACCGGCCGGCGATGACACGAAATTCCGACAATGCCCAGGATTCATCCGTCAGCACCAGCATGGCGGCATATTTGCGCCAACCCCTGAAATCATCCAGCTTGCCGGCTATGGAGGCACTCATCAGCACATGGCGCAGATTGACCAGCAGCGCCGCAAAGCCGAGTGCGCTCCAGCTTGCCGGATGCGTCCATAGATCCATCGCCACGAATTGCGAACCGCCGGCAAAGACCAGCAGCGACATCAACGAGGCTTCGAGCGGCGACAGGCCCTTGCCGATGGCGACCGCACCGAAGACCACGCCAATCGGCACCATGGCGACCAGCAATGGCGCGGCCGCCCGCAATCCCGCCCTGAATTCCGCGCCTTTTCCCGATATCGACACCGCATTCTCCCTTTCGAAAGAGAGGGATTACGCTTGCGACATTGTTCGGTCTTGAACGAAAGTGATGTCAGGCGGTTTTCTGCTGAAGCGTCGCTTTTTCTTTTGCGCACTTCCGAACGGAAATGCGGGGTTTGAACTCAGGCCACTCGGAACTGCCCCGGTGTGACACCGGTGCGGGCCTTGAAATGCCGGGTGAAATGCGCCTGGTCGGCAAAACCGCACATCGCCGCCACCTCGGCTGGCATCTCGCCGGCACGCAGAAGCCGACGCGCCCTGCGGATGCGCACATCCGTCAGATAGGCGTGCGGGGTGATGTGAAACTCTTTCCTGAAAGCGCGGATAAGATGCGCGCGGCTGAGACCGGCGATGGAAGCCAGTTCCTCGAGGCCGATATCGGTCTCGTAATTGTCGGAAAGATAGTCGCGGGCGGTATAAACCGCCGTTTTCTCTCGTGTTTCGACGGGCAGGATAATGGCGCTGCCGTGCCTGCCGAACAGGGCGGCGAGAACAGAGAACATGCCCTCATCCGCCTCCAGAGCACCGGATTTCTCCTCCAGCCGCCGATGCGCCATCTGGAAAGCCGCCGCCATCTGCGGATCGCGCGGCAGGAATCTCGGAAAGGAGGGCGTGCCGTGAAAGGCTCTGCCCGTCACATCCTCGATAATATCGCGCAGTAAGCCGATATCGGGATAGATCATCCGATAGCGATAACCGCCGCCACCCGGTGCGCCATCGTGAACCTCATCCGGGTTGATGAGATAAAGATGCCCCGGCCCCGTCTGTTCGGTGGTGCCCTGAATGGTGGAAATCTGCGAACCGCTTTCGATCGCGCCGATCGAGAAGGTATCATGCGCATGCGGCGAATATTCATGGGTCAGAAAAGTCGCGCTCAGGCACTCCATGCCGCCAAAACGCCTGTCACGCCAGAAACGCGTGGTTTCCGTCGTCGCAATCGGCATGACATCTATGGCCTGTTCCTGCGAAACATTGTGCATGGAACGAGTTTAAACCAATCGGCCATTACCGTCTTGAACAAAAGTGCCCGCGCTTCATTCCCGCGCATTTCCGCAAATGTGCGGGAATGAAGCTCTAACACTTTGAATCTACGTATCGTGCTTTGCAAAAATCGATAACGATTTTTGCGCCGATGCTGTAGGGTCCGCGAGGTTCCAATCAAGCGGACGCATGACATGACAGACGACTTCGAAGACAGCTTTCCCGAAAACGAAACCGACACTTTCGAGCACGCGCCGCTGAGGCTGACCCTCGATCTCGGCGCGCTCGCCGATAATTGGCGGGACATGAAGAAGCGTTCCGGCAGGGCGCGGACGGCGGCGGTCGTCAAGGCCGATGCCTATGGTCTCGGTATCGAGGATTGCGGTGCCACCCTCTACTATACCGGCGCGCGCGATTTCTTCGTGGCGACGGTGGCCGAGGGTGCGACCCTGCGTTCCTATGCCCCGGAAGCGCGCATCTTCGTGCTTTCCGGCATCTGGCAGGGCCAGGAACGGCAGGTCTTCGACAACGATCTCGTGCCGGTTCTGGCCTCCGAGGAGCAGCTTTCCTTCTGGATGGCGACGGTTGCCGAGCGCGGCGATCACCCCTGCGCGCTGCATGTCGATACCGGCTTCAACCGCCTCGGCCTGCCCCTCGACGACGCGCTGTTTCTGGCCGACGACGTAACGCGGCCGGCGAGTTTCGATCCGGTTCTGGTGCTGTCGCATCTCGCCTGCGCCGACACGCCGTCTTCGCCAATGAACAGGGTCCAGCTCGAATCATTCCGAAAGGTTAGCGCTGCTTTCGAAGGCATCGAATCAAGTCTCTCTGCTTCCGCCGGTATTTTCCTCGGCTCGGACTATCATTTCGACCTCACCCGCCCCGGCATCGCCCTTTATGGCGGCGAAGCGGTCAACGGCATGGCGAACCCGATGCGGCCCGTCGCCACAGCCGAGGCGCGGATCATCCAGATTCGCGAAGCGGGCGAAGGCCAGACCGTGAGTTATGGCGGCACCTTTCTGCTGAAACGCGCAAGCCGCCTTGCCATCGCTTCCGTGGGTTATGCCGATGGATATCAGCGTTCGCTTTCCGGTTCCGGTATTCCGCTGCGCGAAATGGGCCATGGCGGCGCCTATGGCGTCGTCAATGGCCACAGGGTGCCGGTGGCCGGCCGCGTGACCATGGACCTCACCATTTTCGACGTGACGGATGTTCCGGCCAATGCCATCCGTCCCGGCGACTATATCGAGCTTTTCGGCCCCAACGTGCCCATCGACGAGACCGCGCGGGCGGCCGGCACCATCGGTTACGAGATGCTGACGGGGCTTGGCCTGCGTTACGAGCGGCAATATCTCATGGCCGACGACTGAGCCACGCCTTTAGCCCTTGGAAAGCTGCGGCGACCTGTGCTAGAAGAGAACAAAAGGAGATCGAAATGCCCGAAATCCATTTGAGCGAGCAAGACGAGAAGTTCATCGAAGAGCAGGTGGCGGCGGGCGTCTTTAAGGACGCGGATTCGGTCGTCTCAGCTGGTCTGCGTTTGCTGGGTAGCCGGGAAGGCAAGCTTGTAGAGCTTCAACGACTGATTCAGGAAGGGCTTGATGATGTGGAGGCTGGCCGGGTTATGGAGTTCTCCAGTGCAGATGATTTTACCGCACACATTATGAAGCTGGCGGAGGAGCAGAATGAAGCGAAGGCGTCTAGTGGTCACCGCACAGGCGCTGAACGATCTTCTGGCCGATCATAATTACATTGCCCAATTCAATCCCGTTGCTGCCAGACGCTTTCTAGACGACATCAACGGCAAAATGATCTCTCTGGCGCGATATGGGATAACGGGCGTACCTAGAAGTTTCGCCCCGAATTTGCGGGCTTTCCCTTATCGTGAGCGATGCATCTATTTCATTGTCGATGATAATAAAATGTATGTGCTGCGCGTGCTTCACGGCCACCAAGACATCTCCGCCGACCATTTCAAACAAGAAGAAAACTGACACAAGATGGCCAAAGCCAAGACCCAATTTGTGTGCCAGAACTGCGGCACGGTTCACACCCGCTGGGCGGGAAAATGCGAAGGCTGCGGCGAGTGGAATACCATCGTCGAGGAAGACCCGATGGGCGGCATCGGCTCCGGGCCGGGCAAGGTGCCGAAAAAGGGTCGGCCCGTGACGCTGACGTCGCTTTCAGGTGAAATCAAGGAGGCGCCGCGCATTCCGACCGGCATCAGTGAACTCGACCGGGCGACCGGCGGCGGTTTCGTGCGCGGTTCGGCGGTTTTGATCGGCGGCGATCCGGGCATCGGCAAATCGACGCTCCTCATGCAGGCAGCGGCGGCTCTTTCGCGGCGCGGGCATCGCATCATCTATGTCTCGGGCGAAGAGGCGGTGGCGCAGGTGCGTCTGCGCGCGCAGCGTCTCGGGGCTGCGGAAACCGATGTGCTGCTGGCGGCGGAAACCAACGTCGAAGATATTCTCGCCACGATTTCCGAAGGCAAGCGGCCCGATCTCGTCATCATCGATTCCATCCAGACGCTTTGGAGCGATACGGCCGATTCCGCCCCCGGCACGGTGACGCAGGTGCGGACCGGCGTGCAGGCGATGATCCGTTTTGCCAAGCAGACGGGCGCGACCATGGTGTTGGTGGGGCATGTCACCAAGGAAGGCCAGATTGCCGGTCCGCGCGTGGTCGAGCACATGGTCGATGCCGTGCTTTATTTCGAAGGTGACCGCGGACATCACCATCGCATTCTGCGCACCGTCAAGAATCGCTTCGGGCCGACCGATGAAATCGGTGTTTTCGAAATGTCGGATCGCGGCCTCAGGGAGGTGTCGAACCCCTCCGAACTGTTTCTCGGCGAACGCAACGAAAAGTCGCCGGGTGCTGCGGTTTTTGCCGGCATCGAGGGCACGCGGCCCGTGCTTGTCGAAGTGCAGGCGCTGGTCGCCGCCACTTCGCTGGGTACGCCGCGTCGCGCCGTGGTCGGCTGGGACAGTTCACGGCTCGCCATGATTCTGGCCGTACTGGAGGCCCATTGCGGCGTGAAGCTCGGCCAGCATGATGTCTATCTGAATGTCGCCGGCGGCTACCGTATTTCCGAACCGGCTGCCGATATGGCGATTGCCTCGGCGCTCGTTTCCTCGCTTGCCGGTCTTGCCCTGCCCGCCGATTGTGTTTATTTCGGCGAAATCAGCCTGTCGGGCGCGGTGCGACCCGTCTCGCATACGGGCCAGCGATTGAAAGAAGCTGAAAAACTCGGCTTTTCCGCCGCACTTCTGCCTTCTGCTTCGGCTGAATTGCCGAAAGGCGGCAAGGGACGCTGGACGGAAATCGAAAGCCTTCCGGACCTCGTGGCCCGCATCGCCGGCTCCGGCAACCGGTTCAAACAGGTTGAGGACGACGAATATTGATCCTTTCGCCAAGGGAAACAGTGGTGTAAGAGGATCGCAAAATTGGCAAGGCAGCGTCTGACAAGGCGTCGCACCTCCGGAGTTGGTATATGCCCATTACAATTTTCGACGGCATCGTCATCGCCGTTGTTCTTTTCTCCGCCCTTCTTGCAATGGTGCGCGGTTTTTCACGCGAGATTCTGTCGATTGCGAGCTGGGGTGGCTCGGTGGCCGCCGCCTATTATCTTTATCCGGTCCTGCTGCCCTATGCGCGCAACTATACCGATGACGACAAGATCGCCATTGCCGGTTCCGCCGGCGTGGTCTTCCTCGTCTCGCTGATCGTCATTTCCTTCATCACCTCGCGTATTGCCGATTTCATCATCGACAGCCGCATCGGCGCACTGGATCGCACGCTGGGCTTCCTGTTCGGCGCCGCGCGCGGCATTCTTTTGCTGGTCGTCGCTGTCGCCTTCTGGAACTGGCTGGTGGATGTGAAGACGCAGCCGGAATGGGTGACCCAGGCCAAGTCCAAGCCCTTCCTCGACGGGCTGGTGGGCAAGCTGGAGGCGGTTCTGCCTGACGATATCGAACCGCAGATCCGCGCCCGTATTCTCGGAAAACCGCAGGAGCCGGCGGCCACGCAGGCGCCTGCGGAAGATGTGCCGGCAACAAATCCGCCGGCAACGAATAATTGACACAGTGTCGCGCCTTGCAATGCATGCAAGGCGCGCTATTTGTGCTAAATATCAAGCACGACACAGACGGACCGACCGGGGGAAATACTCACCGGAGAGGTCTTTCTTTTTTTCTCGGTAGAGAGCAAGGGCAAGCCGGATGATTGAGCCGCTTTCGCATTCCCCGTTCCCTGGGGCCACTTTCAAGGAAGAGATCGACGGCGATACGCTGCATGAAGAATGCGGCGTGTTCGGCATTCTCGGCCATGCCGACGCCTCGGCGCTGACCGCTCTCGGCCTGCATGCGCTTCAGCATCGCGGCCAGGAAGCAGCAGGCATCGTCTCCTTCGATGGCAAGCGCTTCCATCAGGAACGCCACATGGGCCTCGTCGGCGATCATTATACCGATCCGGCAACCCTTGCCCGCCTGCCCGGCTCCATCGCGATTGGCCACACCCGTTATTCCACGACAGGCGAAGTGGCGATGCGCAACGTGCAGCCGCTGTTTGCCGAACTTGAAGAAGGCGGCATTTCCATTGCCCATAACGGCAATTTCACCAACGGCCTGACGCTTCGCCGCCAGATCATCGCCACCGGCGCCATCTGTCAGTCGACGTCGGATACCGAAGTCGTCCTTCACCTCATCGCCCGCTCGCGCCACTCCTCCACAGCCGATCGCTTCATCGATGCCATCCGCCAGATGGAAGGCGGTTATTCGATGCTGGCGATGACGCGCACCAAGCTGATTGCCGCGCGTGACCCGATCGGCATCCGCCCGCTGGTCATGGGCGAGCTGGACGGCAAGCCGATCTTCTGCTCGGAAACCTGCGCTCTCGATATCATCGGCGCGAAGTTCGTTCGCGACGTTGAAAACGGCGAAGTCATCATCTGCGAAATCCAGCCTGACGGTTCGATCACCATCGATGCGCGCAAGCCTTCGAAGCCGCAGCCGGAGCGTCTCTGCCTGTTCGAATATGTCTATTTCGCCCGCCCCGATTCCGTCGTCGGCGGCCGCAACGTCTATACGACGCGCAAGAACATGGGCATGAACCTGGCCAAGGAAGCCCCGCTGGAAGCCGATGTGGTGGTTCCGGTTCCCGATGGCGGCACACCGGCAGCACTTGGTTTTGCGCAGGAAAGCGGCATTCCCTTCGAATACGGCATCATCCGCAACCATTATGTCGGCCGCACCTTCATCGAGCCGACGCAGCAGATCCGCGCTTTCGGCGTCAAGCTCAAGCATTCGGCCAACCGGGCGATGATCGAAGGCAAGCGCGTGGTGCTGGTGGATGATTCCATCGTGCGCGGCACGACCTCGGTGAAGATCGTGCAGATGATCCGCGAGGCCGGCGCCAAGGAAGTTCATATCCGCGTCGCCAGCCCGATGATCTTCCATCCGGACTTCTACGGCATCGACACGCCGGACGCAGACAAGCTGCTCGCCAACCAATATGCCGATGTCGAGGCGATGGCGAAATATATCGGCGCCGATTCGCTGGCCTTCCTGTCCATCGACGGGCTTTACCGTGCGGTGGGCGGCGAAAACCGCAACCCGGCCCGCCCGCAGTTCACGGACCATTATTTTACCGGCGACTATCCGACCCGCCTTCTCGACCAGAATGGCGAGGCGATGGGCAGCAAGATTTCCATGCTGGCCAGCAACGGCTGATACGCCTCACACAAAGCGGCCATCCGGCTTCCGGTGGCCGCTTTTTTCTTGCCTTTTGTTCAGGCCCTCGCATGCGACGATATGATCGCTTGCGGAAAGCCAGCGGCGCTTCGTAGAAGGAAGCGCAATCAATTCGGGGGAGACAATGACTACCGATCTGAAGGGGACTATCGATCTCAAGGGCCGCATCGCTCTCGTTACCGGCGCGTCGCGCGGCATCGGCTATTTCACGGCGCTGGAGCTCGCCAGGGCCGGCGCGCATGTCATCGCCTGCGCCCGCACGGTGGGCGGCCTTGAGGAGCTGGACGACGCTATCAAAGCCGTTGGCGGCACGGCGACGCTCGTTCCCTTCGATCTCTCCGACATGAAAGCCATCGATGCGCTGGGCGCGAATATCTTCGAGCGCTGGGGCAAGCTCGATATTCTCGTCGCCAATGCCGGCGTTCTCGGCGTCATCTCGCCGGTCGGCCATATCGAAGCGAAAGTCTTCGAGAGGGTCATGAATATCAATGTCACCGCCACCTGGCGGCTGATTCGCTCGGTCGAACCGCTGCTTCTGAAATCGGATGCCGGCCGCGCGCTGATCCTGTCTTCAGGCGCCGCCCATAGCTGTCGCCCCTTCTGGGGTGTCTATTCCACCTCCAAGGCGGCTGTCGAAGCGCTGGCCCGCACCTGGGCAGCGGAAACGCAGAAGAGCGCGCTTCGCGTCAACAGCATCAATCCCGGCGCCACGCGCACGGCGATGCGTGCGCAGGCCATGCCCGGCGAAGACCCGGCCACCGTGCCGCATCCATCAGAGGTGGCCGCGGCCATTCTTCCGCTCGCCTCGCCCGATCTGACCGAAACCGGCAAACTCTTCCTCGTGCGCGAGGGAAAATTCGTGGACTACCGCCAGCCGGAGTGAATATTTTCCGCTCGGGGCGGCGATAAGGCCACCACGGTTGCTCTTGACCGGGCCGCACCGCCGCGCCATAAAGCAAGATATGAGAACGATGATCTGCACCTGCTGCTGAGATTTTTTTTGCTGGTTCGCCACCGGCCAGATCGTTTTCGTCTCCCGCAAGGTCAAGAAAGATAAACGTTCCGGCCAGGATAATATTCTGCCTTTAGGGAACTGCCGCATGTCCTTGCGCCTGAAATTTCACAATACACTCACACGCGAAAAAGCGGAATTTGCACCGATCGACGCTGACAATGTGCGCATGTATGTCTGCGGCCCGACGGTCTATGATTTTGCCCATATCGGCAATGCGCGCCCGGTCATCGTGTTCGATGTTCTCTATCGGCTGCTGCGCCACGTCTTTGGCGAAGACCACGTGACCTATGCCCGCAACATCACCGATCTCGACGACAAGATCAACGCGCGGGCGCTGCGCGACTATCCGCATCTGCCGCTGAACGACGCCATCCATGCGGTGACGAAAAAGACTGCCGATCAGTTCCATGAGGATGTGGCCACGCTCGGCTGCCTTCCGCCGACCGTCGAACCGCGCGCCACCGACTACATCGCGGAAATGATCGACCTCATCGAGAGGCTGATCGCCCGCGGCCATGCCTACACTGCCGGCGGCGAGGTGTTGTTCGACACCCGCTCGATGGCAGATTACGGCCAGCTTTCCAAGCGGCCGCTGGACGAGCAGCAGGCCGGCGCGCGCGTGGCGGTGGAAGCCCACAAGAAGACCCCCGGCGATTTCGTGCTGTGGAAACTGTCCTCGGAGAATGAGCCGGGCTGGGAAAGCCCCTGGGGCCGCGGCCGTCCGGGCTGGCACATCGAATGCTCGGCCATGGCCGGTCGCTATCTCGGTGAAGTCTTCGATATTCACGGCGGCGGGCTCGACCTCATTTTCCCGCACCACGAGAACGAAATTGCGCAATCGCGCTGCGCCAACGGCACGCATGTCATGGCCAATGTGTGGATGCATAATGGCTTCGTGCAGGTGGAAGGCCGCAAAATGTCGAAGTCCGAGGGCAACTTCGTGACGATCTACGAATTGCTGCACACGGAGAAATTCGGCGGCCGGAAATGGCCGGGCGAGGTTCTGCGCCTTGCCATGCTGATGACGCATTATCGCGAGCCGATCGATTTTTCGGTGAAGCGTCTGGAAGAAGCCGAACGCCTGCTCGCCAAATGGCCAGCGGCGGAAGCCTCCGATGCTGCACCGGATGAAACCGTGCTCGAAGCGCTTGCCGACGATCTCAACACGGTTGCCGCCGTGCAGGCGCTGCATGCGCTGGCGCATGCAGCCAATCTGGACCCATCCAGGCTGCCCGCCTTTGCGGCCAGTGCTGCCCTGCTGGGTGTCCTGCCGAAGAAGGCGGAAATGGACGAGGCCATCGTTTCGGCTGTCGATGCGCTGGTTGAGCTGCGTCTGGAAATGTTGAAGGCGAAGAACTTTGCGGAAGCGGATCGTTTGCGTGACGAGCTTTCCGAGAAGGGCATTCAGTTGAAGGATGGGAAGGACAAGGAGACCGGGGAGCGGACGACGACGTGGGAGTTGAAGCGGTAATTTACTGCTGCGGCTTGCGGCTTACCCCCCTCTGCCCTGCCGGGCATCTCCCCCACAGGTGGGGAGATCGGCTAGAAGCACACTCCCCGCTCGATCCGCAGCGTCAGAGTTAGGCGAGCGGTTACCGCGATTGATCTCCCCACCTGTGGGGGAGATGCCCGGCAGGGCAGAGGGGGGCCCGACGGTCACCACAATCCGCTTGCGGTTTTGAGTTACCTCAACCAATCTGAGTTGAGGTACTAAACAGCGAGCCAAATCATGCCGCATGCAGACGTAGATCCGATGCATCGCAAATATGCGAAGCAGATGCGTAAAGTCATGACGGATGCCGAGCTGAAGCTCTGGAATGCCATTCGCGCTCATCGCCTTGAACGACTAAGTTTTCGCAGACAAATGCCGATTGCCGGCTTTATCGTTGATTTCGCCTGTTCGGATCATCGTCTGATTGTCGAGGTCGACGGTTCTCAACACACATCTGAAGCGGCACTGCGCTACGATCAGGCAAGAACTGCGCGGCTTCAGGAAGACGGCAGGACAGTCCTCCGTTTCTGGAACGAGGATATCCTCAGAGACATCGACAATGTCTGTCTCCACATTATCCGAACGATGAAGGAGGACCGAGCATGACGACATATACCGGCGGATGCCAGTGCGGCGCGATCCGTTTTCGCGCCTCCGGTGAACTGAAAGACAGTTCCATCTGCCATTGCCGCATGTGCCAGAAGGCTTTCGGGGCCTATTACGCGCCGCTGGTTTCGGTGCGCGGCGTGCAATTCGAATGGACCCGGGGAGAGCCGAAACGCTTCCAGTCATCCAGTGTCGTCAAGCGCGGTTTCTGCCCTGAATGCGGAACCCCGCTGACCTATGAGGCGCCTGACGGTGTGGCGGTGGCGGCCGGGGCCTTTGACGATCCCGCCGCGCTGCCGCCGACCATTCAGTGGGGCGTTGAACGCAAGATCGATTTCGTCGACACGCTTCACACGCTGCCTGCCGTTGCCACCGAAGACGACCTGACGCAGGTGGACTACCTCGCCGATCTCGTTTCCTACCAGCATCCCGACCACGACACTGAAAACTGGCCACCGGAGAACAGATGATGAGCGAAGCGGGATTTTCAGGCGGCTGCCAGTGCGGCGCGGTGCGTTTCCATGCGGGCAAGCTCGGCCGGGCCTCCATCTGCCATTGCCGCATGTGCCAGAAACATTTCGGCAATTTCTTCGGCGCGCTGGTCAGCGCCGATCAGGCGCATCTGACCTGGACGCGCGGCCAGCCTGCCCTCTTCCGCTCCTCGGGAAAAATCCATCGCGGTTTCTGCAGCAAATGCGGCACGCCGCTGACCTATCATTATCCCGGCGGCGTGGAGATCGCCATCGGCGCCTTCGATGAGCCCGAGCGGATCGAGCCGCAGGTGCAGGTCAATTTCCACAAACGCATGCCGTGGATCGAACAGCTCTTCGGCAAGCCGGCCGTGGAACAGGGCGTGGACGAGGCGGAGATCACCTCCTATCAGCACCCGGATCACGACACGCAGGTCTGGCCACCGGAAGACGAGCGCGCATGAGCGGGGCCGAGGGTTTCAGCGGCGGATGCCAATGCGGCGCGGTGCGTTATCGGATAGGGGGCGGTCTTCGTTATCCGCATCTGTGCCATTGCCGCATGTGCCAGAAGGCATCGGGCAATTATTTCATGCCGCTTGCCGCAGGTACGCTTACGCAGTTTGAAATGACCCGTGGCGAAGCAGCGTGGTTCCAGTCCTCCGATCACGTGCGTCGCGGCTTCTGCGGCCGATGCGGCACGCCCCTCTTCTACGACATGCCGGGCGCAGATTTCATCAATATCACTCTCGGTTCGCTGGACGAGCCGCAGCGGGTCAAACCCGAGGCGCAGTCCAATCTCGCCGGCAAGATGCACTGGTTCGGCGCACTCGATGGCTTGCCGGTCGAGCCGGAACCTGCAACGGATAGCCCTCCCCCTCGGGTGAACAATTGCCAGCACCCGGACCATGATACGGCCGAATGGCCAGCGAAGGATGATGACCCATGACCGAAGAATTGCGCGGCTTTTATCCCGAGATAGAACCCTTCGAGACCGGCATGCTCGATGTCGGCGACGGCCACACGATCTATTGGGAAAGGGTTGGCACGCGCGGTGGAAAACCGGCGGTTTTCCTGCATGGCGGTCCGGGCGGCGGGGTGAACCCCACGCATCGCCGCGTCTTCGATCCCGCCCTTTACGACGTCATCCTGTTCGATCAGCGCGGCTGCGGCCGCTCCACGCCGCATGCGGAGCTTGAAGCCAACACCACATGGCATCTCGTTGCCGATATCGAAAGGCTGCGCGAACTCTGCGGCTTCGAAAAATGGCTGGTTTTCGGCGGCTCCTGGGGCTCGACGCTGGCGCTCGCCTATGCCGAGACCCATCCCGATCGCGTCAGCGAACTGGTTCTGCGCGGCATTTATACCGTCACCAGACCGGAGCTGGACTGGTATTACCAGTTCGGCGTTTCCGAAATGTATCCGGATCGGTGGGAAAAATTCATCGCTCCCATCCCGCAAGCCGAACGCGGCGAGATGATGCAGGCCTATAACCGCTATCTCACCGGCGCCGACGAGGCAAAGAAACTCGAATGCGCCAAGGCATGGAGTCAGTGGGAAGGGGCGACCATCTCACTCGTCAGCGATCCCGACCGGGTCGAGGATTTCGGCGAGGATAAATACGCCATCGCTTTCGCCCGCATCGAGAACCACTTCTTCGTCAATGGCGGCTGGCTGGAGGAAGGCCAATTGCTGCGCGACGCCGGCAAACTGAAAGATATCCCCGGCGTCATCGTGCATGGGCGTTATGACATGCCCTGCCCGCTGAAATATGCCTGGCAACTGGCCAAAGCCTGGCCGAAGGCGGATTTCCACATCATCGAGGCGGCCGGACACGCGATGAGCGAGCCGGGCATTCTTGATCAACTGATCCGCGCCAACGACCGTTTTGCCGGGAAATAACCAGTCCTTTCATCACCTTGCAACGGCCGGATAAGACAATGATTCACGCAGGGCTTCCGGCGTGAATCATTTCCTCCCGTAGCTGGGCAGCCCATTTCAAGGGCAGCGCGCCTTTTATTCATGCAGTTTTTCTCATGAACCCTTCACGGAAATGAATTGGCCGCCACTGTGGCGATCCGTTATAAAACGCCATCCGAACAATTGGCGGTACTCCCCATGGCACTCGACAAATCGCTCCCGGCCCAGGAGGGCGGAGACAGCGCGCGCGGTTTTGCTTTCGCGCTTTCCGCTTATCTGCTCTGGGGGTTCCTTCCCTTTTACATGAAGGCGGTTGCGCATATTTCGCCGATCGAGGTCATCGTCCATCGCGTCGTCTGGTCGGTGCCGATTGCGGCGGTCGTGCTGATTGCGCTCGGACGCACGGCGGAAATCAGAACCGCGCTCAGAACCCCCAAGATGCTGGCGATGGCGAGCCTGACGGCTATCCTCATCAGCATCAACTGGGGCGTCTATATCTGGGCGATCGGCGCAGGCCGCGCGCTCGATGCCGCGCTTGGCTATTTCATCAATCCACTGTTCAGCATTTTCCTCGGCGCGGTTCTCCTCAAGGAAAAGCTCTATCCGGCGCAGATCGCCGCCATCGGTCTTGTGGCTCTGGCGGTGGCGATCCTCACCTGGCATGCGGGCAGCCTGCCCTGGGTGTCCATCGCACTCACCGTGTCCTGGGGTTTTTACGCCTTTTTCCGCAAGACCTTGCCGATTGGCGCGACGCAGGGCTTCCTGCTGGAAGTCATGCTTCTGTCCATCCCCGCCGTACTGGTGATGATCTGGCTCGCCTTCAACGGGCAGGCGCATTTCATGGGCGGCAATTCCGCCGATACCTGGCTTCTGGCAACAAGCGGGCTCATCACGGCCGTGCCGCTCATCCTCTATGGCAATGGCGCGAAACTGCTGCGGCTGTCGACCATCGGCATCATGCAATACATCGCGCCGACGATGATCTTCCTCATCGCCATCTTCGTCTTCAAGGAGCCGTTCGACATGGTGCGCATGGCCGCCTTTGCGATGATCTGGGTGGCGCTGGCGATCTATACCGGCTCCAGCCTGCTGCGGCTCAAGCGGTAATCCGGGCTGCTTCCCTCATTCCTTTGCTCATCACGGGAATGGGGAAAAGTGGCGTCAATAATCCACCAGCAATTGCGGGTTGGCATCATAGCCGAAACGCGGTTTGACGCCGAGAAGGCCCGCCGTCTGGGCGATGATTTCGCGGGTCATGGGGGCTGCGGTGGAGGCCGCCGTGCGCCCGCCGTTCACGCCGGTTCTCGGGGCGTCGATCATCGTCAGCACAACATATTTCGGCTTGTGCATGGGAAAACCGGCCACGAAGGCGTTGAAATTGATATCCTTGGCGTAACGGCCATTGATCACCTTGTCGGCGGTTCCGGTCTTGCCGCCCACATGAAATCCCTCCACCTGCGCGCCACGGCCGGAACCCTTGATGCCGTTCCAGTTGAACAGGTAGCGCATATCGGCGCTCGTCCTGTCGTTGATGACGGTACGCGCGAGCGATGCGGCAGCTTCTTTCGAGCGCGGCAGGAAGGTCGGCGAAATCAGGTTGCCGCCATTGATCAGCGCGGCAGCGGCCACCGCCGTCTGCAACGGGGTGGTGGCGACGCCGTGGCCGAAGGAGATGGTGACGGAATTGATCTTCTTCCAGTTTCTCGGCTGGGTGGGCGTGGCAACGCCCGGCATTTCCGTGTCCATCCGGGTGAGAAGCCCGAGCTTCGTCAGGAACTGCTGATGGCCTTCGACGCCGACCCTGTCGGCCACCGCCGCCGTGCCGATATTCGATGAATATTGAAACACTTCCGGAATGGAGAGCGGCCGGTTCCGGCCCTTGAAATCCTTGATGGTGAAGCCGCCCATGCGGATCGGCCGCGACGCATCCACCACCGAACCCAGCGTGATCGCCCCGGCATCCAGCCCCATGGCGAGCGTAAAGCTCTTGAAGGTGGAGCCCATTTCGAAGGTGGCGTTGCTCATCCGGTTGAACCAGCCCTTTTCGTACTCCTTGTCTATGCTGCCATCGGCAAGGGTGCGGGAAGGCTCGTTCGGATCGTAATCCGGCACGGAGGCCATGGCCAGCACCTCGCCCGTCTCCACATCGAGGATCACAGAGCCTGCCGCCTCGGCCTGATAGGCGCTTTTCGCCTTCACGACCACTTCGCGGACGATGTTCTGTACCCTCAGATCGATGGAGAGCCGTACCGGCTCCAGCGGCGCGCCGCTGGCAAGACCCACGGCGCGCAGATCGGCCAGGCCCTGCTGGTCGAGGTAACGCTCCATGCCGGCAAGCCCCTGATTGTCGACATTGACGTGGCCGATAATGTGCGAAGCGGTGGGGCCGCCCGGATAAAACCTTCGCTTTTCCGGCCGGAAGCCTATGCCCGGTATGCCGAGATTGAGAATATCCGCCTGCTGCCGGGGCGTCAGCTGGCGTCGCAGCCATTGAAAGCCGGTATCCGAGCGCAACCGGCGGTGCGTTTCACGCCAGTCGAGATTGGGAATGACGGTCGCGAGTTTCTCCACCACCTCGTCCGGATCGACGATCCTGCGCGGATCCGCATAAAGCGAGACCATGTTGAGATCGGTCGCCAGAAGCGTGCCGTTGCGATCGACAATATCCGGCCGGGAGGCGACGGCGTTTGCGCCGGTATTGATCCATGCGGTCGCAACCGGTTCGGCAAGACCGTATTGGACGAGACGCGCGGCGACGACGGCATAGATGACAGCGAAGACGGCGATCACGATGCCGAGCCTCATGCGCGCATCGACCCTGCGGCGTGCGGCGGAACCGAGGAGCGCCTCCCTGCCCTGCGCGGAATTTCTCTTAATAATAAAATGCGCCCGGCTTTTGAGCCGCACCACAAAAGCAATCATTTCCCGATGACACCCACTCTCATGGCGGCGAAACGAATTCCGCGACAACCAACGCCTTATTGAGGCTGGCACAGGATCAGTCGCGGGGCCATGAAAAGAGAGGGCGGAGCGATGCCGCCGTTAAATCTGTATTAATATACATTTAAAATTGTAAAGAGCCGCCCGGGCGGTCGTTAACGATCGTCGCGCCGATCAGGATGAACGGACCGGGATTCAAGGCGAAAACCGCTTACACTTTTCGCCATCCCGGCCTAGAGGCGGGAAATCACCGAAGGATCGCCTTCCGGGTTCTGCTGCGCGAGCGCCCGGTCGATGATGGCGGGCACGATGTCCTTCACCTCGTCGATGACGAGCGGGTTGAGAAGATGCGCGCGGTGGATGAAACCCTGGTCGCGCATGTGCTGCACCAGTTCCAGCATCGGGTTCCAGAAACCGTTGATATTGGCGAAGACCATCGGCTTGGCATGGCGGCCGAGCTGCGCCCAGGTCATGATCTCGACGATCTCCTCCAGGGTGCCGACACCGCCCGGCAATGTCACGAAGGCATCGGAGCGCTCGAACATCATATGTTTGCGCTCATGCATGTCCTTGGTGATGACAAGCTCGTTCAATTGTCCGAGAGAATGGCGCGTCGCCTCCATATCGACCAGAAATTTCGGTATGATGCCGGTCACTTCGCCGCCATTGGAAAGAACGCCGCTGGCAACTGCGCCCATGATGCCCTTGGTGCCGCCGCCGTAGACGAGGCGAATGCCGTTTTCGGCAATGGATTTCCCAAGCGCGCGGCCCGCTTCCATATGGGCCGGATCACGTCCGGGCTGGGAGCCGCAATAAACGCAGATGGATCGAATCGCTGTATTTTTGTCCGTCATGAAGGGAAGGAACTATGTGCGATGCGGCACGTCAAGAAAATTTGGGAAATCCCTTGCAAATATGGCCTTTTGGCCACTCGCCGCTTGTCTGGCGCAAGGTAAGACGCTAGCAATCTCAACTCGTGTGAAAAGCTTGAAATACCCGGAGATTCCAGGATGAAAAACAATAAGGCCGGTTTGCTGGCGCTGATCGTGCTGGGCGTTGCGTCCCTGCTCATGATCTTTTTCGTCCTGCCGCGGATTTCAAACGACGGCAAACCGATCGGCGACGCTATCAACGAGGCCGGCAACGCCGTGAAGAACAGCGTTGAAATGGGCGCCGACAAGGCGGGCGACATTCTCTCCGACGCCGCCGAGGAAACCGCCAATATCGCCGACAAGGTCGGGCGGCTGGCGGCTTCCGCTACCCAGTCGATCAAGGATCTGACGACGCTTTTCGCCGATAGCAAGGTTCCCTCCGACGCCGATTTCGCGGCGGCGCGCAAGAAGGTCGAGACCTCGCTCAAGGAACTGACGAATATTGAAATTCCAGAGTCGCTGGATGAAACGACGTCGCGCCTCATCACCACCGCCCGCACAGCCGCCGAACGCACCACGGCGTTCCTGCGCGGCCTGCCTGACAACGCGGCGGCGGCGGCGGCACAGGTGCGTCGTCTGGCAGGCGTTTTCGCCGGCACCGACGATGGTGCGCCCGAACCGGCAAAGCCGGCCGCAGCACCAGCCGATGCGGCACAGTCTTCTTCCGGCGCACCGACTTTCGACGTGCTGCGCGTCGAGCCCGATGGTTCGGCCGTGATCGCCGGCAAGGCACAGCCCGGCGCAAAGCTCGAAATCTTGAGCAACGGCAAGGTTGTCGCCCAGACGACCATCGACGGCACCGGCGATTTCGCCGCCGTTTTCGACAATCCGCTTCCCCCGGGCGATCACGAGCTGGTGCTGCGTTCGACCGATGCCAGCGGCAAGGCGACGCAATCCGAAGAAGTGGCAACGGTTTCCGTGCCTGACGGCAAGACGGGCGAGCTTCTGGCCATGGTTTCCAAGCCCGGCAAGGCAAGCCGCGTGCTGGCCATGCCGGAGGCGGCTCCTCCGGCGCTTCAGCCGCAAGCCGCGCCGTCGCAACAGCCTGCGGCAACACCTGAGCCCAGCGCCAACACCGCTTCCGCACCGCTCGCCGGTACTGCGGCTCCGTCCGCCGCGGCTCCGCTGACATCGAGCGTTCAGGTCACTGCCGTCGAGTTCGAGGGATCGAAGATTTTCGTCGCGGGTTCCGCGCCCGCCGGTTCGACGGTGCGCGCGCTGGTCGATGACAGGGAAATCGGCAAGAGCATCACGGAAGCCTCCGGCCATTTCGTCGTCGAAGGCGATGTCGATCTTAGCGTCGGCAGCCACATCATCACCGTCGAGGAACTGAATGCCGACGGCACCGCGAAGGTGCGCGTGCGCGTTCCCTTCGAGCGTCCGCAGACCGACCAGGCAACCGTCGCCATGCAGACGCCGTCCGCTTCGTCGTCAGCGACCACGACCGCGGCGCCGGCCGAAAACCAGAGCACGGCAAGCGACCGCGCCGCTTTCGAAAAGCTGCGCACCGATGTCGCCAAGGCCTTCGGCATTCTTTCCAATCTTTACAAGGATCAGGCCACGCCGGCGCTCGATCAAGCCATTGCCGGCCGCTCCGCCGTCGTCATCGGTCTCAAGTCGCTTTCGGAATTCCGCACCGCAGCCGCGACCGAACCCGCCTTCACCGCTTTTGCGGGCGACATCACCGCCAAGGCGCGTCAGTTGCTGACATCGGTTGAAGCATGGCCGAACGATGTGGCGGCAATCGGCAAGGGTATCGCCTCGCTGGCAAGCCGCCTTGCCGAACTCCACATCACGGCACCCGCTGCTCCCGCGCCACAGGCGCCCGCCGGCCCGCAGACCTTCGAGCAGGCGCCGCTGGCCGAGAGCCAGAACAGCGTCATCATCCGCCGTGGCGATACGCTGTGGCAGATTTCCCGTCGCGTTTATGGTCAGGGCGTGCGTTACACCACGATCTACCTCGCCAACGAAGATCAGATCAAAAACCCCGATCTGATCGAGCCCGGCCAGATTTTCGGCGTGCCGAAAGAGGCGCTGCCGAATGCGGAAGAACTTCACCGCAAGCGGCTGAAGGGCGGCTCCTGAGCATTTGAAGCGTTGCGGTGAACCCGCAACGACCCTATCTGTGACACGCGCGGCGGCTTGACCAAAGCCGCCGCCCTGCTGTCGGCTTCCGGCAGTGACCGGAGCGAACGATGGCCACGAAGAAAAAAACCATTTCGGCGGATTCCAGCAATCCCACCCAGACGCTGATCAATCTCTGGCCCTATATGTGGCCGGAGGGACGGTGGGACCTGAAGATGCGGGTGATCTGGGCCACCGTGTACCTGGTCGTCGCCAAGCTGGTGCTGATCTCCGTTCCCTATTTCTTCAAATGGGCGACCGATGCGCTGAACGGCCGGCTGGACATGGCCGGGCTTGTTCCCGCCTTTCTGCTCGGCGCCGTCGCGCTGGTGATCGCCTATAATCTGACGCGGCTGATACAGGTGGGGCTCAACCAGCTGCGCGATTCGCTTTTCGCCAGCGTCGGCCAGCATGCGGTACGCCAACTCGCCTACAGGACCTTCGTGCACATGCACCGGCTTTCTTTGCGGTTCCATCTGGAGCGCAAGACCGGCGGGCTGTCGCGGGTCATCGAGCGCGGCACCAAGGGCATCGAAACCATTGTCCGCTTCACCATCCTCAACACCGCGCCGACCTTCATCGAATTCCTGCTGACGGCGATCATCTTCTGGGCCTCCTACGGTTTTTCCTATGTGCTCGTCACGGTCATCACGGTCTGGGCCTATATCTGGTTCACCGTGCGGGCCAGCAACTGGCGTATCGGCATTCGCCGGGCCATGAACGACAGCGACACCGACGCCAACACCAAGGCGATCGACTCGCTTCTGAATTTCGAAACCGTCAAATATTTCGGCAATGAGGAGATGGAGGCGCGGCGTTTCGACGTCGCCATGGAGCGTTACGAAAAATCGGCGATCTCCATCTGGACCTCGCTAGGCTGGCTGAACTTCGGCCAGGGTGTGATCTTCGGCATCGGCTCCACCGTCATGATGGTGATGTCGGCGCTTGCCGTTCAGCGCGGCGAACAGACCATCGGCGATTTCGTCTTCGTCAATGCGTTGCTGCTGCAGCTTTCGGTGCCGCTCAATTTCATCGGTTTCGTCTATCGCGAAATCCGCCAGGGCCTGACCGACATCGAACAGATGTTCGATCTTCTGGAGGTGGAGGCGGAAGTCACCGATAGGCCGGATGCAAAACCGCTCGCAGCCGGACCCGGCGCGATCTCCTTCCGCGACGTGCATTTCGCCTATGACCCCGAAAGACCGATCCTGAAGGGCGTTTCCTTCGACGTGCCGGCGGGCAAGACGGTGGCCATCGTCGGCCCTTCGGGTGCGGGGAAATCGACGATCTCGCGGCTGCTCTATCGTTTTTACGATATTCAGGAAGGCTCCGTCACCGTCGACGGGCAGGATATTCGCGATGTGACGCAGAAGAGCCTGCGCTCGGTGATCGGCATGGTGCCGCAGGATACGGTGCTTTTTAACGACACGCTCGCCTACAACATCCGTTATGGCCGTCCCTCGGCCACCGATGGGGAACTGAGGGCTGCGGCGGATGCGGCGCAGATCAGCGCCTTCATCGGCAAGCTGCCGGAAGGTTATGCCACCATGGTCGGCGAACGCGGCCTGAAGCTTTCCGGTGGGGAAAAACAGCGCGTGGCGATTGCCCGCACCATCCTCAAGGCGCCGCCGATCCTCATTCTCGACGAAGCCACCTCGGCGCTCGATACGCATACGGAACAGGAAATCCAGAGCGCGCTCGACATCGTCTCGAAGAACCGCACGACGCTGGTTATCGCCCACCGCCTTTCCACCGTCATCGGCGCGGATGAGATCATCGTATTGAAGGAAGGGCAGATCGCCGAACGCGGCACGCACAGCTCCCTGATGGGGCAGAACGGCCTCTACGCTTCGATGTGGAGCCGCCAGCGCGAGGCGATCCGCGCCGAGGAAATGCTGCGCCACGTGCGCGAAACCGACGATCTGGGTGTCATCGACCGCGGGGAACCCGCCCATTGATGGGTATAGCCGGGGTAACAGGGCCGACAGAAGAACCCCACCATTGCCGGACGGCCCTTTTGGCTGTAACCAGCTAGGCAAAATTTGTCGCATTGCCGTGTGGATCGTGTCGTATCACGACCACATATAGACGCGACAGACGGAAACCGGAGCAAGGAACCTCATGAATCTGTTCGACACCATTCGCAACACCATCGTACCGATCCACAAGGAAGGTTATGTCTTTGTGGCGGCCTTCTTCGTCGCATCGCTGGTGCTCGGCTGGATCGCCGAACCGCTGTTCTGGGTCGGTCTGGTGCTGACGGCCTGGTGCGCCTATTTCTTCCGCGATCCCGAGCGTGTCACGCCGCAGGATGACGACCTCATCATCAGCCCGGCCGATGGCAAGGTTTCCGCCGTGCAGAGCGTCGTTCCGCCGCTGGAGCTGGAACTCGGCAAGGAGCCGCTGGTGCGCATCTCGGTGTTCATGAACGTGTTCAACTGCCATGTGAACCGTTCGCCGGTACGCGGCCGCATCGTCAATGTCGCCTACCGTCCCGGCCTCTTCCTCAATGCCGAAGTGGACAAGGCTTCCGAAGACAATGAGCGCAACGGCCTCGTCATCGAGACATCGCACGGCAAGGTCGGCGTGGTGCAGATCGCCGGCATGGTTGCACGCCGCATCGTCTGCTGGGTAAAGCCGAATGAACCAGTCGATGCCGGTGAGCGTTTCGGTCTTATCCGTTTCGGTTCGCGCCTCGATATCTTCCTTCCCGCAGGTTTCGAGCCGCGTGTATCGGTCGGCCAGACGGCGATTGCCGGTGAAACCGTGCTTGCCGAATTCGGCTCCGCCAAGGGTCCGGTCGTCAGCCGCCGCGGCTGACGGAAACAGGAAGGGCATGCGCATGGAAACGCCGATCGCCGAGCCGCAACAGAACGGCAAACCAGAGGGCCGCAGCGACAGCGGCCGTGGACCGCGGCTGAGGGAAATTCCCTTTCGCCTCGTCGTTCCCAATCTCATCACCGTTCTGGCCATCTGTGCGGGCCTGAGCGGCGTGCGTCTCGCCATCGAGGGTCGCTTCGAGCTGGCCGTCGGCATGGTGCTGCTCGCCGCCTTTCTCGACGGTATAGACGGGCGCATCGCCCGCATGATGAAGGCGACATCCAAATTCGGAGAGCAGATGGATTCGCTGGCGGATATCGTCAATTTTGGTGTCGCCCCTGCGCTGGTGGTCTATGCCTACCTTCTCGACCAGGCGCGCTCCATCGGCTGGATCGCCGCCCTCATTTACGTCATTGCCGCCGGCCTGCGTCTGGCGCGTTTCAACGTCATGATCGAGCGGCCGGTGAAGGCGCCCTGGCAGAATGAGTTCTTCGTGGGCGTTCCCGCTCCGATGGGCGCCATGCTGGTGCTGCTGCCGGTTTATCTCGGTTTCCTCGGTGTCGAGCCGGACAAGCCCTTCGCCTATGTGGCCGCCGCCTATACCGTGCTGATCGGTTATCTCCTCATCAGCCGCCTGCCGGTCTGGTCGGGGAAATCGGGCACCAGCCGCATTCGCCGCGATCTGGTGCTGCCGATGATCCTCGTCGTCGTGCTCTATGTAGCGATGCTGATGAGCTTCACCTGGGAAGTTCTGGTTCTGACGGTTGCCGCCTATCTGGTCTTCATTCCCATCAGCGCCCGCCTCTGGCATCGCCGCTATGGCACGCTGACCATCGAGGAAGACGTGCATGACGACGCCAATGGCGGCAACGGCCTCGATCGCGGCATTTAAAACCGCAGGTTTATTTTTTCTCGCACAAGCCGGCGCAGGATGTGACGCAAAATGTCGCAGCCTGAAAAGCCGGCTTCGTTTTTCTTCGCCTCGAATCCGTCAAGATTAGCCGCGAAAGAAGTGGCTCACACGCATCGCAACGGCGATTGGCGTGAATTGTGGAGAGAGAGAAATGACGAACGAGACGAAGGCGCAGCCGCAGGCGAAGCCCGACCTCAACAGCCACTACCGCCCGCTCGGACTGAAGGCCGTTGCGGCCGCGGCCCTGATGCTGAAGCGCAAGCCTGCCGCCAAAACCGCCTGAAAATATTCGATTTTTTTGATTTTTCGGATTTTGCGGACTGCCCGGAAAACGGAACGTTCCCAACGGAAAATCGACAATCACGCGGCGCCTTTTCCGGGCGCCGTTTTTGTTTCAAGCACTGCCGCTAAACCGCAGAGCGTCAGTCATTCATAAAATCGGCAGCCTTCTGTAACGAAGCTGCAACGAAAGTGTAGTAAAAAGCTCGCCTTCCACAAGAAGGCTATACGAACACCGACGTATAGATTAGTGAATACAAAAGAACTTTTCTATTCCGCATTTTTTTCCACAACAATGCATAAGCCGGCTTTCGAATCCGCAGACATGCGGATGACGAATATTCGGCGTTGAGGGAAGATTGTGAAGACAGGCCAGGGGGGCTTGGGACGGCCATGCAGGATAAAATCCTTCTGATTGAAGATTCCGTTGCTCTTTCCATGCTGCTGAAGACGCGGCTTTCGGAGGAAACGGAAGCCGAGGTCGTCCATTGCGACAGCATGGCCGCGGCCGATACCCTCATGCAGGCCCATAATTTCACGCTGGCGCTGACGGGCCTTAATCTGCCCGATGCACCGAAGGGCGAAATTCTCGCACTTCTATCCGAGCGCAAGGTGCCGGCCATCGTTTTCACCGCCACGGTGGATGAGGAGGCGCGCAAGCGCTACGCCGAAAAGAAGATCATCGACTACATCGTCAAGGACGGCCATCGCACCGTCGATGCAGTAGTCAGAACGGTCCAGCGGATTTTGAGCAACAAGCTCTTCTCCGTTCTGGTCGTCGATGATGTGCGCACAGCCCGTTCCGGTCTCGTGGAAATTCTGGAGCGGCAAAATTTCAGGGTCAGCGAGGCCCATTCGGGCAAGCAGGCCCTGGAAATACTGTCGCAGGAGCCGACGATCCAGCTTGTCATTACCGATTACCATATGCCCGATATGGACGGCTATGAGCTGACGCGCCGCATCCGCGACAGCCGCTCATCCGAAGATTTGCGGGTGATCGGCATATCATCGTCCACCGACCGGTTGCTTTCGGCAAGCTTCCTGAAGGCTGGCGCCTCGGATTTCGTCTACCGCCCCTTCGTGCCGGAAGAATTGCAGTGCCGCATCGATAACAATATCGAGACGTTGAAGCAGCTCAAACGCCTGCGCGAACTGGCCGAACGCGACCATCTTACCGGCCTGCCGAACCGCCGCTCCTTCTTCGAGCGCACGCGGGCGCTGATGGATGTCATCAACGGCAACGACGAGAGCGGCGCAGTCGCCATTCTCGACATCGACCATTTCAAGAAGATCAACGACACGCTGGGCCACGATGCCGGCGACAGGGCGCTGAAAAAGCTGGCAGAACTGCTGCATGACATGTGCGGCGAGCAACGCCACATTCCCGCCCGCCTCGGCGGCGAGGAGTTTGCCGTGTTCCTGCGCGGGCTGGATGCGCGCGCCGCCTATCAGTTCTGCGAGGAGCTGCGCGGACAGGTGGAAAAGAACGGCCGGCAGCTGAGCGGCAGCAGCCTCGCCCTGACGATTTCGCTCGGCGTCGTGGAGATCGAAAAGGGTGAACCCTTCGACAACCAGCTGAATGCGGCGGACCAGCTGCTTTATCTCGCCAAGGCGAATGGCCGTAACCGCGTTTATTCCGATATCATGATCCAGGAAGGCCTGCAGAAGATCGGGCGGAACGGCTGATCCTCTCGGGTGCCGTCAAAACAATGACATCTGCCCTTCGTCCTTTACCGGCTTGATCTTCGCCAGCGGCGCGCTTTCCGGCACCGGCTCGATGAGATCCGCGCCGACATTGGCGACCTTGTTGACCTTGTCCGATACCGGGATCATCTCGAAAAAATCATCCTGAACCGGCCGCATCAGATCGGCGACCTCGCGCGGCTCCTGGGTCTTGCAATCCAGCCAGCGGCTGAAATCCTCGGGCGCGATGACAACAGGCATGCGGTCGTGAATGCGGCCAATTGCGGCATTGGCGGCGGTGGTGAGGATCGCGCCGGTGTCGACCTCCGAGCCATCGGCGGAAGACCAGGTTTCCATGAGACCGGCGAAGGCGACGATGCCGCCGCTTTTCGGGCGGATGAAATAGGGCTGCGGTTTGCCGCCCTCCTCCTTCGGCGGGCGTCGCCATTCGTAAAAACCGGTTGCCGGAACCAGCACGCGGCGATGGCGCATGGCGGCGCGGAAGGAGGCCTTGCCGATGGCGGTTTCCGACCGCGCATTGATGAGCAGCGGAAAATCCTTCGGATCCTTCACCCAGCCGGGTAGAAAACCCCAGCGGACCAGCACGGCCCGGCGATTGGGCAGGTTGCTGCCGCGCTCCTGCCGCTCCCCCTCCATCACGACCAGAATGGGCTGCGTCGGCGCGATGTTGAAACGGGCGGGAAAATCCTCAAGGCCGATCAGATCGAGATAATCGGCGATCTCTTCCGGCGTCGCCTTCAGCACGAAACGTCCGCACATGCTTTTCTCCTCAACCCCTTGGTCCGAACAGGATGATGGCGGTGCCGGCAAGGCAGACGGCGCCGCCGGCAATATCCCACCGGTCCGGCGCATGGCCTTCCACGCCCCAGAGCCAGAAGAGCGAAGCCGCAATGTAAATCCCGCCATAGGCGGCATAGGCCCTGCCCGCCGCCTCTGTCGGAACCAGCGTCAGAAGCCACGCGAAAACGGCCAGCGCCACCATGCCGGGCAGCAATATCCACCCGGTCTTGCCGAGTTTCAGCCAGGCCCAGAAGGAAAAGCAGCCTGCAATTTCGGCAAGAGCCGCCAGAACATAGATGAGATAGACCTTCATTCCACCGTCTTTAGCATGCACAATCGCGCCAGTTCCGGACTATAACCATCGGCACGGAAACCGGAATCGATTTTTCCGAGCCACGTACCACTATAGACAGGCCGGCAACGGCCGAAACAAGCGAAACCATTCATGACACTCCGTATCAAGCCCCGCCCCGCCTCCTCCGCCATTGTCAGAAACGGCGACCGGCTGCTTCTCGTGCGCCGCATCAACCCGCCTTCGAAGGACATGTTCGCCTTTCCGGGCGGTCGCGGCGAAGACGGCGAAACGCCGGCCGAGACGGCGCTGCGCGAATTGCACGAGGAAACCGGCATCGTGGCGCGCAGACCGCAGCTTTTCGCGACATACGATCTTCCCTCCCGCGACGCCGAAGGGGTGCTGACGAGCCATTATTTCCTGTCGGTCTTCACCGTGGCAACCGATGCCGATCCGCTCGTGACTGTCGGCGACGATGCGGCGGATGCGGGCTGGTACACATTGGCGGAAATCCGCCTTCTGCCGGCGCCGGAAAGCGTCGTCGAATGCGCCGAACGCCTGCTTGCATGATTGCCAGCCAGCCAGAATCGCTATTATCTAGGGCCGATCCGCCCGCCGGATGGTCACGAGCCAACAGTTCACGAGCCAATAGTTCACGAGTATGTGTGGGGCAGAATAGAATTTTGATACGGCCAACCATCTTCCTGTCTCTTTTTCTGACAATGCTTGCCACCGCCGGGCAGCAGGGCGTCGCTTATGCGCAGCCTTCAAAACCCGGTTCCGAGGTGCGTCCGGCGGAAGCCGCGCCGCCCAAACCGGCCCCTTATGACGACAAGCTGGCACGGCTGTCGGAGATACTGGGCGCGGTGCAATATCTCAGAACCCTGTGCCCTTCTTCCGGACCGGAGGACTGGCGCAGATCGATGAGCGATCTTCTGGCTGCGGACACGGCCAACGAACCTGAACGACGTCAGCGCATGACGGCTGCATTCAACCGTGGATACCGCTCCTTTGCGGCCATCCACACCAGTTGCACACGCGCCGCCATCATGGCAGAAGAGAACTACCGTAACGAAGGGGCAACACTCGCGCAGGAAATCGCGTCCCGGTTCGGAAATTAGAGGATTATTAACCTCTTTTCGCCGCAGGCCGTGCCGTTTTGATAAAAGGCTGCTAGTGTTGTTAACAGGGTGGTAAGGACTTGCCCGCCCTGTCGAGGATGAAAGATGCAGACAAGCCGTAACGAAATCGACGATATGATCGTGCATGAAAAGATGCAGGTCGCTCTGGAACACCAGAACGAGGCATGGGCTGACGGCATGGCCGACGGCATCGAGCCGGAGATCATCGCCGATGCCGCCATCGCTCTGGCCATGCGCGAAACCATCCGTATCCATGGCGAGGCCGGCGCTGAAGCAATGCTGGAATCGCTGCGCCAGCGCATGCTTCAGGGCGAATTTTCGCCGCAGCGGGTAATACAGTAAAGCCGGGGTCTATCATGTCTTGCCTGAGCAAGGGGCTTTTGCGCTCTTCCGCCCTGCTGTCCATCCTGCTTGCCCTGACCGCCGGGCCGATTGGCATGCCAGGCCGCGCCTTTGCCCTTTCCGAGCTGAAGCCGGCGCAGAACACCGAAAGCGAGCCGAAGGCTGAGAATGGCGGTGAGCCGCAGCAGGCCCAGCCTGCAGAGCCGGACGAAATCGAAGGCGATTCGGAAGGCATTCCCCTGCCCGATCCGCTGGTGGACCGTTCCGCCAATCAGGCGAACCAGCAATCCACCAAGCCCGACAACACGCCTGAAATGTCAGTCGTGATCGAGCACGACATTTCCAAGGCGCCGGAACCCGTGCGCAAGCTGCGCCAGCAGATCATCGAAGCCGCCGCCTCCGGCGATATCGAAAAGCTGCGGCCCTTCATCGCCGCCGGCCAGAAGGAATTCCGCATCGACGGCAATGACGGCGAAGACCCGATTGCGGCGCTGAAAAGCTATTCCGGCGATCCTGACGGGCTGGAAGTTCTGGCGATCATCATCGATCTGCTATCGACCGGTTATGCCCATATCGATGCCGGCACGCCTGACGAAGCCTATGTTTTCCCCTATTTCGCCGGAAAGCCGCTGAATACGCTGACTGCGCCGGAAAAGGTGGAGCTTCTGCGCATCATCACGGCGGGCGATCTGGCGGACATGCAGGAATATGGCAATTACAGCTTCTACCGGGTCGGCATTTCGCCCGATGGCAAGTGGAAGTTCTTCACCGCCGGCGATTGATCGCATCGCGGTGCTTGCCGTTCTCTGGCAAAAATCCTAACTGTGCGGAATGAGCATTCCGGCAAAGCGCATCTGCTTTTTGCCGGAGATCACAGAGTCTCGACGAACCGAACGGTGACGCCATGCCTTCCGCCCTTCTTGCCGACCGCCGCCTGATCCGGGTTTCCGGCACCGGCGCCGAGGAATTTCTGAACAACCTCATCACCGCAGATGTTGAAAACCTGCCGGAAGGCGAAGCACGGGCCGCAGCCCTTCTGACGCCGCAGGGCAAGATTCTGTTCGATTTCCTGATCTGGCGCGATGGCGGGGATTATCTGATCGAGACGGGCGCTGCCGAACAGGACGCGCTGCTGCGCCGCCTGACCATGTACAAGCTGCGTGCACCGGTCGATCTCAAAGCCGAGACGGTCGAAGGCGTGAGCGTTTTCTGGAACGAGACTGCTCCGACGGTGGGCATTCGGGATGGTCGTTTCGGCAAGGCCGGCATCGATCTCGTCAGGCTACCGGGCACATCGACCTCGGGCGAGGTTGCAGCCTATGATGCGCTCCGTGTCGAGCATGGCATTGCCGAATCCGGTCGGGATTATGCGCTACAGGATGCTTTTCCCCATGACGTGCTGATGGATGTGAATGACGGCGTTTCCTTCAGGAAGGGCTGCTTTGTCGGTCAGGAAGTCGTCTCGCGCATGAAACATCGCGGCACGGCAAGACGCCGCGTCGTCACCGTTTCGGCCGAAGGCGCGCTTCCCGCCAGTGGGACGGAGATTACCGCCGATGGAAAACCGGTCGGCACGCTCGGAACCGTTTGCGGCAACAGGGCGCTTGCCATCGTTCGGATCGACCGCATTGCCGATGCGCTCGCATCCGGCACGCCGCTTCTGGCGGAGACTGTTCCCGTGACCGTGGCCCTGCCCGCCTGGAGCGGCCTTTCCTTTCCGGCGGCCGATCCGGCAGCGCGGGCGGAGGACTGAGAGTGGCTCCTGCAAAAAGCCCGCGCGCCTGGCAGCGCATGCTGTCCGGCCGGCGGCTCGATCTGCTCGATCCTTCGCCGCTCGATGTGGAAATCGCCGATATCGCCCATGGCCTTGCCCGCGTTGCCCGCTGGAACGGCCAGACACGCGGCGACCACGCCTTTTCCGTCGCCCAGCATTGCCTCATCGTCGAAACCATCTTCTGCCGCATGTGCACAGGCGCGACGCCTGACGACATGCAGATGGCGCTTCTGCACGATGCGCCGGAATATGTCATCGGCGACATGATCTCGCCGTTCAAATCCGTGGTCGGCGGCGGTTACAAGACCGTGGAAAAAAGGCTGGAAGCGGCCGTGCATCTGCGTTTCGGCCTGCCTCCGCATGCATCGCGCGAATTGAAGGACCGCATCAAGAAGGCCGATACGATCGCCGCCTTTTTCGAGGCGACGGAGCTTGCCGGTTTTTCAACCGCGGAGGCGCAGAAGTTCTTCGGCCTGCCGCGCGGCATTACCCGTGACATGTTCGACATGACGCCCCTGCCCTCAACCGAAGCGCAAAAGCTGTTCATCGAACGTTTCGAGGCGATCGAGGCGATGCGTGCGGTCAAGACGGGGAGTGCGACATGACGGCCATTGTCGTATCGCCGCTGTCGCGGATCGCGGAGATGGCCGTCAAACACAAGGCCCGCGAAATGGTGACGCTGATCGCCAAAGAGCAGTCCTTTCACCGTCCCGCCGTCATTGCCGCAGGCCGGCATCTGACGCTCGCCATGAACGACATCGCATTCAAGGGCACCGCCGATCTCATCGCGCCTGACGATGCACATGTGCTGAAGCTGATCGATTTCGCCCGGCAATGGGACCAGTCAGCACCACTGCTCATCCATTGCTGGATGGGCGTTTCCCGCTCACCCGCAGCCGCCGTCATCGCCGCGCTCAGCCTTTATCCGGACCAGGATGAGATGGAACTTGCGCTGCGCCTGCGCGCCGTCTCACCCTATGCCACGCCCAATGCCCGTATCATCGCCATCGGCGACCGTCTGCTCGGGCGCGATGGACGGCTGGTGGCGGCGATCAAAAAAATCGGCAGGGGCGCGGATACGGATGGTAACGTGCCCTTCGTGCTGCCGCTTGGCAACTGAGGTGGTTTTGGCGGAACCCTCACGGCGTCCAGTCGTTACCAACCCTGAAGAGCAATGAAAATCACAGGATAATTCATGGAACAACAGGCAACGGATATCATCGTCGCATCGCAGGCGGCGTTGCAGCAGGCAAGCGCGCTTGCGGTGCAATATTCCTTCTCGGTCGTCGGTGCGCTTCTGCTGCTGATCATCGGCTGGCTGGCCGCAACCTTCCTGCAACGCTGGGCATTTCAGGGCCTGTCGCGCATTCGCGGCTTCGATGCGACACTCGCCGGTTTCTTCGCCGGCGCCATCCGCTATGTGGTTCTCATTCTGGTGCTGGTCATGGTGCTTGGCCAGTTCGGGGTGCAGACGGCCTCCATTCTTGCCGCCCTTGGCGCCGCCGGTCTGGCCATCGGCCTTGCGTTGCAGGGCACGCTGCAGAATATTGCCGCCGGCATCATGCTTCTGGTGCTGCGCCCCTTCCGGGTCGGCGAATACATCGAGACCAGCACGGTCAGCGGCACGGTGATCGAGATCGGGCTGTTTGCGACCGAGCTGAAGACCAGCGACGGACTTTACCGTCTCGCGCCCAACTCCACGCTCTGGAACGTGCCGATCACCAATTACAGCCGCTTTCCCTCGCGCCGCCACGAACTCAGCCTGACAGTCAAGAATGATGAGGATCTGGCGGCAGCACAGGATATGCTGATGAAAGTCGTGCGTTCGGAGAGCCGGGTTTTGCTGGACCCCGCCCCCGTCACCTTCGTCGATTCGGTCAGCGCCGACAGCGCCACCGTCAAATTGCGCTACTGGGTGCGCAGCGACACTTATTTCGCGACGACCCGCGATGTGACGAAAGCCATGAAACTTGCCTTCGACGAGCGCAAGGCGGAAGTGAGCGCCCAGCCGGCCTGAGACCTCACGTTTCCCCTTTTTTCCAAGCGCGGTGGCTGCAACAGCCACCGCGCTTTTTCGTTGCGCCACGTTGCAGCGCGCACTTGCATCCCGCGAATGCGGCCTCTATAGGTCGATACGTAATGTTATTACGTAACTATCTTTATCGATATGAGAGGGCCGAAACAATGCAGAAGACACTCACCCGCGTCACCGGCGCCGTCGCACTTGGTTCCCTGCTGCTGGCGGCGACCGCGGCAATGGCTGCCGGTGGCGACAAATCCGCTGCCCACAGCCACGACCACGGGCACGATCACGGCCACCAGATGACCGAGGCTGAAAAGCAGATCTACAAGGGTTATTTCAAGGATGCGCAGGTGAAGACGCGCACGCTTTCCGACTGGGAAGGCGACTGGCAGTCGGTCTATCCCTATCTGCTGAACGGCTCGCTGGACCCCGTCATGGCGGAAAAGGCGGCGCATGGCGACAAGACGGCGGCGGAGTACCGCGCCTATTACGAAATCGGTTACAAGACCGATGTGAACCGCATCGTCATCAAGAGCGACAGCGTAGCGTTTTATAAGGACGGCAAACCCGCTGAAGGCACCTATGTCAGCAATGGCCATGAAATCCTGACCTACAAGAAGGGCAATCGCGGTGTCCGCTACATCTTCAAGAAAACCGGCGGCGATGAGGCCGCACCGCAATTCATCCAGTTCAGCGACCACTCCATCGCCCCGGTCAAGGCGGGCCATTACCATCTCTACTGGGGCAACGACCGCAAGGCATTGCTGGACGAAGTGACCAATTGGCCGACCTACTACCCGTTCCTGATGGATGGCGGCGATATTGTGGAAGAAATGGCGGCGCATTGAGGGTATAGTTAAGATAAAAAATGACCTCCAATTCAAAAGTCATTTGCATATAGAATAATAGATTTTTGCTTCTCAGCTATGCAGGAGCAAAAATCTATAGAACTACAACTTTTCCTCCCTCGGACCTTGGCGCAGTTGAAAGCTTGATATCCTATCCCTGAGAGCTTCAACAGCCTCACCCTCCCTGCGTGCATAGTAAGGGCCAGCGTCTGGTATCATAAGCCTCGGCTCGCCTTTATTATACTCAACATAGTTATGACCTTCTTTCCGTTTTGCACGGAAGAAAAACTCTCTGTACCGTCTTGGAGTTATCCCGAAAAAGGGAGTGAAATCTACTGAAGCAAATTCGCCATAACTCCCCCGGGACGTTCCCTCAATCTTAACAGAATCTGCGTGTAAATCAGACGTTAAACTTTTGGGATACGGCTCAAGAAAAACAACTTTTGCTATTCCACTGGCAACAATATGCTTAGAACACATATGACAAGGGAATGTTGTACAAAATAATATTCCGTTTTGAACACTTATTCCTAAGCGTGCTGCATCACTTAGGGCCGACATTTCAGCATGGACAATACGGCCATACTCAAGCGCATCCATGAATTGCGATTTTTGCAGTTTCCTTTTCTGCTCATCACTAAGAGATTCACCGTCCTTCAACAGAATTGCCACGACTTCATCGAGCAGCTCTTTTTTGCGAACGTCGTTGCTATCGGTACCAAGGGTATATTCACGAGCGTCATATTTATTGTCAGACCAATAGGTTCCACCCGTAGCTTTTGGCACCTCATTCGCACCTAGTGATGCAATTTCGCCAGTTGCGCGAAAGATCGCAGCACCGACCTGTCTGGAAAGATCTAAACTTCGCAAAGCGGCCGAGTGAGCCAGATACATACCGTATTCGAGATGATTTGGGGAATAGCCGTTGTGTCCAAAGAGAAGCTCGACAAATCGACAAATTTGATCACCAACGCGAGAGCCGTCATCGGATCGGTCGTCGTTGATCACCACATCGGCGAGCTGAAATATTTTGCCAACCCGCTGACCGTTTGGCACTTCTATTTCATCCTCATCACGCACAACAAGGTGTTCTGCAAGATGGCGAAATTTATTCCCATCTCGTTTTTGATGATCGCGTGCTATCGTTTTTGAAAGATTATCAACTCGGACATCTCGAGCAGAATATACCGATATCTGTATAAATCGCGAACCGTACATTTCACGAAGCTGCTCCACCTCGTCTTCCGTTTTGAGTTGATCAATAATATATACTATCCCATTTATTCCTTCCGGTGCTTTATCTCTCTTTTCAGCTATCTGTGATATAGCTAAAACAGACAAGCTCTTCGTTCCTATATTATCACGAACGTAATTACCAAATTTTATAAAATTATCTATTCTTTCAAATTTATTTTTAAACAAAAGATCGCCACTATACCCCATCGATTCAGCGACCGCGTTAAACATTCCCGAAATTTTTATATGATGAAATTCAAACCTCTTCTTCTCAAACTCAGTTTTCAACGCACCAATCGTTGGATCCAGTTTCGTGCCAACGGGAGAAACAATTCCAATAATAATTTCCGGAAGAAAATTAACCGTTCCCTGGAACGTTTCGGTGGTCATCTCGTTCGCCATTTGTTAACGTTTCAATTACAAGATTCTTTCAAATGCGTACCGACTAGAAGTGGAGATGGCAATGCAATCTGTCGTCGAGAAAAAAGCTCATGAAAAAAATATCGAAGAAAATGAACTATTGGAACGCTTAGATTGTGTCGTGAAAAAAAGCCAAAAAGTTTATGAGGGCGCGATGGAGGATTTTAGAAATAATTTCACTCTTGGCCCAACGAAGTTTGACTTAGACGAATAAGAATACATAAAAAAGGCCCTCTGTAGGGCCTTTTTTATGCTTGGTCCCGAAACGTTAACCTTACCCTCACTGCCCCATGGTGGAGCGATGCGCCCAGCCGGTCATGCGCTTTTCAAGCCAGGCCATGATCGCATACATGACGATGCCTTCCACTGCGAGCATCAGCAGGCCGGCAAAGACGAGCGGTACGTTGAACTGGCTCTGCGCCGAACTCATCATGTTGCCGAGGCCGTAATTGGAGGCGACCGTCTCTGAAACGACCGAGCCGACGAAGGCGAGTGTGATGGCGATTTTCAGCGAGCCGAAGAAATAGGGCATGGAGCGCGGAATGCCGACCTTCAGCATGATGTCCATCTTCTTTGCGCCAAGCGCCCGCAGCACATCTTCCGTTTCCGGCTCTATGGTGGCAAGCCCGGTCGCGACGTTGACGACGATGGGGAAGAAAGAGATCAGGAAGGCGGTCAACACGGCAGGCACCGTGCCGATGCCGAACCAGATGACGAGGATTGGCACCAGCGCCACTTTCGGGATGGCGTTGAAGCCGATCATCAGCGGATAAAGCCCGGCATAGATGGTTTTGGACCAGCCGATGAACAGGCCGATGGCGAGGCCGGCGGCCACCGCAATGGCGAAACCCAGCGTCGTGGTATAAAGCGTCTGCAGCGAGTTCTTCCAGATCGGCGACCAATATTGCACGATGGCCTGTCCGACCCTTACCGGTGACGGCAGAATGGTGGGCGGCATTTTCAGCGCGTAGACCAACAGTTCCCACAACACGAAAAGCGCCAGTGTATAAAGCCAGGGGGCGGCTTTCACCCAGTTGACGCGGGCAATCAGCGGCTTGCGCGGCTCGGCCGCAACGGTGCCTTCCATGATCGCGCTCATGCCGCCACCCTCGCCTGCGCGATCTCGCCATGCAGTTCCTGCACCATGTCGTTGAAACCCTTGTCATACATGATATCGAGCTGGCGCGGGCGGGCAAACGGCACGCGATGTTCCGCCAGCACGCGGCCCGGCCTTGCGCTCATCACGAAAATCTTGTCGGCCAGAAATGTCGCCTCGCGCAGATCATGGGTCACGAGGATGATGGTGACGCGCTGCGCGGCGTGCAGGTCGCGGATGACGCACCATAATTCCTCGCGGGTGAAGGCATCGAGTGCGCCGAAAGGCTCGTCCAGCATCAGCAGTTCCGGTTCATGGATCAAGGCCCGGCAAAGATTGGCGCGCTGCTGCATGCCGCCGGAAAGCTGCCAAGGATACTTCGAACCGAACCCCTTCAGGCCGACGATTTCCAGAAGGCGCTCGGCTTTCGCGACATATTCCGCTTTATGGGCGCGCAGGCGCCGGCGATGTTTCTCGACGATCTCCAGCGGCAGCAGGATGTTCTCAAGCGTGGTGCGCCAGGGCAGCATCGTCGGGTTCTGAAACGCCATGCCGACGATGGAAACCGGCTCCGTGACCTGCCGCCCAGCAACGATGACATTGCCCTTCTGCGGAATGTGCAGTCCCGTCACCAGCTTCATCAGGGTCGACTTGCCGCAGCCGGAGGGTCCGACCACGGCCGCGAATTCGCCCTTGTCGACCGTCAGGTTCAAACCGGATACGGCCAGCGTGCCGGCGGAGCCGCCATAGCGCATGTCCACACTGTCTATTTCCACGAGATGTGACATTGCTGTTCCCGTTTTAAGTTGCTGATCGGGCGGTTGAACCCTGCAGCGTTGCGGCTTGTTTCTTCTCCCCGCCGGGGAGAAGGCGGCCCGAAGGGTCGGATGAGGGGGCAGCGCCAGCGATAGACCGAGAGCTTGCCCCCTCATCCCGCTGCCGCGGACTTCTCCCCGGCGGGGAGAAGAAGCATGCCGCACCCGCTCACTCCGCCCATTACGGAAGCATGCGTTCCTCCTTGACCGGCAGATAGGTCGCGTCGAAAACCTGCTCCGCCTTGACGTTGCCCTTCAGGCCGAGAGAAACTTTCAGCGTCTCGATGGAGGCGGAAAGCCGGGCTGGATCGACGCCGCCCATGCCGTTTTCCACCACATAGGGCGTCTTGATATTCATGCTGTTGGCCATGTTGAGGCGTTCAAGCTCGATGGCGCTGTCGAGCGTCTCGTTGCGCTTGAGCACGGCCGCCACGCCCTCTTCGGGGTTCTTGACGGAATCGGCGAAGCCCTTGGCCAGCGCTTTCAGGAAGCCCTTCACGGCATCCGGGTTTTTCTCTGCGAAATCAGTGTTTACCAGCACCGCATTGCCATAGAGATTCAAGCCGTGCTCGGCCATCAGGATGGTCGAGATATCGTCATCGGCGATGCCCTGCTTCTTGAGGTTGAGGATCACCGAAAAGGCAAAGCCGAAAACGGCGTCGACATCGCCCTTGGCGAGCATCGGTTCACGCACCGGAAAACCGATCGATTCGATCTTGATCTTGCTGTCATCGAGACCTGCGACCTGCTTGAAGGCAGGCCATTGCGCGAAAGCGCCATCCGGCGGCGGCGCGCCGAGCTTCTTGCCTTCCAGCGACTTCGGATCGCCGGTGACACCGAGCGACTTGCGGCCCACCACGGCAAAAGTCGGGCGCTCATAGACCATATAAACGGCCTTGATCTTCTGGCTAGGATCCTCGTCGAGGAACTTCATCACCGAGTTGATGTCGCCGAACCCCATCTGATAGGCGCCGGTCGCCACGCGCGGAATGGCTTCCACCGAGCCGTTGCCGCTATCGATGGTGACATCGAGGCCTTCAGCCTTGAAGTAACCCTTGTCGAGCGCCAGCAGGAAACCGGCGGCGGGGCCTTCGAACTTCCAGTCGAGCGTGAATTTCACCGGCGTTTCGGCCCGCGCCTCGACGACCGGCAGCGAAAAACCACCGGCTACACCGATGGCGGCGATGGTCAGAGCCCTGGTCAACAACCTGCGCGTTAAAATCATCTATTCCCCCTGATGGTTTTGTTGGATTGGTTGCATAAGACCCAATTCCAGCCCTCAAGGCAAGATAAAATTGCATACAAAATAGCCGTTATTTTGTATGCTTATTTTATATGCATAAACACGCACAAGACAGGCAAAAAGCCGGCATTTTGCCCATCGCGCATGCAACGAAGCGAAAGCGGGATCGTTCACGCAGAGAACACAGCGTTCTCATTTGCCGGGGTTGCGGATCAGGGGCAGCGTGCGACAAATAGGGCCACGAACAGCAGGCGAAACAGCGGGACGGCAAGATGAATTCTGCACTGGGCATACACCACATCACCATGATTACCCGGAAGGTGCAGGCGAATGTGGATTTTTACGCCGGCTTTCTGGGCTTGAGGCTGGCCAAGCGCACGGCCGGTTTCGAAGATGCCATGCAGCTGCACCTGCTTTATGGCGACGATATCGCCTCGCCCGGCTCACTTCTCACCTTTCTCGTCTGGGAAGATGGCGGCCAAGGCCGTGTCGGTTACGGCCAGACGCTTGAGATTTCCGTGGCCATCGATCCCGCCGCCATCGGCTTCTGGCTGACACGGGCGCTGAAATTCGGCATCCGGGCGGAAGGCCCCTCCGATGAGTTCGGCGCTCCGGTCATCCGGCTGAAAGATCCTGACGGCCTGATCGTCAAGCTGGTCGGCACCCACGCCTTTGCCGACGCCACACCGCATGTGACGGACGATATTTCCGCCGAGGACGCCATTCGCCGCATCTATGGCGCGACGGTGCTAAGCGAAGTGCCGGAAGAAACCGTGGCGTTTCTGGAGAAACATTTCGGTTACCGGCAGGAAAGCCAGGCAGGCGCAATTCGCAGGCTCGTTTCCGAAAGCGGCGACATTATCGATGTGCGCGACGCTACCGGCTTCTGGTCGAGCGCGCCGGGCACCGGCACCGTCGATCATATCGCCTTCCGTGCAAAAGACATGGATGAGCTGAACGCGGTTCATACGGGGCTGAAATCGCTGAATTCCAGCACCACCAACGCCCATGACCGCAAATATTTCCACTCGCTCTATGTCCGCGAACCGGGCGGCGTGCTGATCGAAATGGCAACCGACGGGCCGGGCATGACAGTGGACGAACCGTTGGAATCGCTCGGGGAAAAACTGTTCATCCCGCCGCTCTTCATGAAGGACGAGGCGGATGTGCGTGTCGCACTGCCGCAATTTGCGATGCCGGGCGAAGAGCGCATCGTCTATCGCGACCTGCCCTTCGTGCACCGTTTCTACACGCCCGAGGAGCCGGATGGCAGCACCATCATCCTGCTACACGGTTCCGGCGGCAGCGAAACCAGCCTGATGCCGCTGGCGCACCGGGCAGCGCCCCGCGCCACACTTCTCGGCATGCGCGGCCGCAGCACGGAGGAAGACATCGCCCGCTGGTTCCGCCGTAATCCCGATTTCAGCTTCGACCAGAAGGATATCGTCGCAGAAGCGGAAGCCTTCGCCGCCTTCGTGGAGGGGGCGATACGGTCCTATGGTCTCGACCGTTCGAAACTGCGGTTTATCGGCCATTCCAATGGCGCAAATTTCTACGCGGCCTTTGCCGCGCTTTATCCCGAACTTGCCGGAGACGCCCTGCTCTATCGCCCAATGCCTGTTCTGGAAACATGGCCGCAGTCCGATCTTTCCGGCCGCAATGTCCTGCTTGTGGCGGGAGAACGCGACAAATATCTCGACAAAGCGCACGAATTGCAGGGCCGGCTGGCGGCGAGCGGAGCAAGAGCCGAGATGGAAACGGTTGAGGATGGGCATGAGCTCGGTCTTGCCGATATCGAAGCGGCGCGGCGCTGGCTGGCGGATGTTTCCTGACACGGCGGGCGGGCGTGTGCCACCCCCTCGCCACCCGACCATTCATCAACCGGGCCTTGCATAAATTCACCAAAAGGGCTTTAAAAACAGCTTCGTAATTGGAGAGTCCGTTTGGAAATCCCGCTGTTTGTCCTCGCCCTCGTCGCGGCCTTCATCTACACGCTGGTCGCGAGCATCCGCAATTCAAGTCGAATCAAGTCGCTGGAACGGGAAGTTCTCAGTCTCAAGCGGCTGATGGCTGCGGGCGTGACGTCGCCTGTGGCGGCGCAGGCGGAGAGCGCGGAATCTACGGCAAAACCAGACTTCGCAGCGGAAACGGGAAGCGAAACCGCACCGGGAGCAACAGCCTTCCAAGCTGAATACGCATCCGAGCCAGAAGAAGCCGCAGCCACGGAAGAGGTCGCGCGCGAAGAAGCACAGCCCGCACCTGTCGCAACGACTGTCGAATCACCGGCAACGAAGGAAAGCTTCGAAAGCCTGCTCGGCGCACGCTGGGCCGTCTGGGCAGGCGGGCTGGCGCTGGCGCTTGGCGGTATTTTCCTCGTCAAATATTCGATCGAATCGGGGCTGCTCAGCCCGGCGGTCAGGCTGTCGCTCGCCGCCATTTTCGGCCTCGTCCTCGGACTTGCCGGCGAGGCTGTCCGCCGCAAGGCGGTGCCGGGCATCGCCGCCACCTATTCCAACGCCATGATACCGGGCGTGCTGACGGCGGCGGGCGCCTTGACGCTGTTCGGCGTCGTCTACGCCGCCTATGGCATTTACGGCTATATCGGACCCGGCATGGCTTTTGGCCTGCTTGGGCTCGTCGCCTTCGCCACCATCGGGCTTTCGCTGCTGCACGGGCAGGCGCTGGCCGGTCTCGGCCTTCTCGGTTCGATGCTGACGCCGGCGCTGATTTCCACCGAGACGCCGAATATCTGGGCGCTCTTCCTGTTCCTCACCATCTCCTGGCTGGCAACAGCGGCCGCGGCGCGCAGGCAGGGCTGGACCGTGGTTCCCTCTCTCGCCAATGCCGGCCTCGGCCTCTGGGCGCTCGGCTATATCGGATTTTCCGAAACGGTGAATGTCGAACCTGTCGTTCTTTCCCTGCTCCTCATGATTGCCGGGACGATCTGGCTTTGGCCGGGAGACACGTTTGATAAATCCAACCGCGAAATCTACGCGCTGGAAGAGGCAAAAGCCGAAACGACCGCCATGCGGCTGATACACCTTTTTGCGCGGCCGTCCCTGGCGATCAGTCTCACCGTATCGCTTGCCGCTGCGCTACCGGCAGTCGCCATCCTACTTTCCAGCGGTGGGGTGAGTGTCCATCCCGCATTCGCAATGATAGCACTCCTTGCCGCGCTCGCTGCACTCGGTGCGAGCCGCCATTTTGCCGTCTGGCCGGCAATTTTCGCGGCCCTGACCGCACAGACCGGCATCTCGCTCCTCGGGCAACGGTTTTTCGGCTTCGATCCGTTACTCGATGGAAGCGCCGTGGTTACTTTGCCACCCGTGAGTATCGGCACGAGCCCGAACGTCGCCGCGAGCCTTTCATTTGGCGCCATTCTGGTGCTGTGCGGATTTTCTTTCATCAAAAGAAAAGGTCCGGCAGACCAAAGCTTCGCGAAGTTGTGGGCGTTCCTCATCGCACTGTTCCCGGTCTGGATCGGCACGACGAGCTTTGTCCTTTTCGGCAATCTCGGCCGCGACGGGCTGCATGCCGCCTATGGCCTCGGCCTTGGACTGGTGTTGCTTGCAGGCGCCGAGTGGCTGCACCGGCAGAACGACGAGGCCTATCGCAAGCCGCTGAACATCCTCGTGCTCGGCTCCTTCGCCGCCTTCGCGCTTTGCCTGCACACGCTGACGGAGGGGCTCGCGACAACCGTGCTGCTCTCCGTCATCGGTTTCGTTTATGTGCTCGCGACACGTTACCGCAACTGGGATGTGCTGCCCTGGGTGATGGCCGTGGCGAGCGTTGCCGTTCTCGGCCGCATCGCCTGGGAACCCACTATTGTCGGGCCGCAAAATCTTGGGCTCACGCCGGTCTTCAACGCGCTTCTGCCGGGTTACGGCATTCCCGCACTGCTGGCCGTCGCCTCGGCGTGGCTGCTGCGCGACTGGCCGGGGGTCAGGGCGAAGAACTTCCTGCAGGCGATTGCCAGCGTCATGGGGCTTCTTGCTGTCGCCATCCTCATCCGCCACGCGATGAATGGCGGCACGCTGGATGACAGCGTGCCGACGCTTGGCGAACAGTCGATCTACACGCTGCTGACCATCGGCTTCTCGGGCGTGTTGATGACGCTCGATCTCAAGAGCCCCAGCCCCGTCTTCCGCTATGGCTCGATGATTGCTGGCGTGATTGCCGTCATCAACGTGCTGACGATGCATTTCTTCACGCTCAACCCCTATTTCACCGGCGAAAATACCGGCAGCATCCCGTTCCTCAACCTGCTGCTGATCGGTTACCTGTTGCCGGCGCTCGCCTATGGCGGCCTTGCCTATTATGCGCGCGGAAAACGTCCGCCGCCCTATGTCAGCATGCTAGCGGTGGCCGGTGCGGCACTCGGCTTTGCCTGGGCCACGCTTTCGGTGCGCCGTTTCTGGCAGGGCGAGAACATTGCCGACTGGAAGGGCTTTCTGCAGGGAGAGACCTATAGCTATTCGGTGGTCTGGCTGCTGATCGGCGTGTTGCTGCTCGTGCTCGGCTCGCGCTTCAATGCCCGCAGCCTGCGTCTTGCATCGGCCGCCTTCGTGCTGATCTCGGTTGCCAAGGCCTTCCTGATCGACATGAGCAACCTCGAAGGCGTGCTCAGGGCGCTGTCCTTCATCGGTCTCGGCGCGGTGCTGATCGGCATCGGCCTGTTCTACCAGAAAATCCTCACCCGGAAGCCGCAGGCATGATCGCGGCCGAGGCTTTCGCGCCCTATGCGGCGCTTGCGCAGGATTTGATACCGCACGCCGCCGATACGGGCGACGGCTCGCATGATCTTGCCCATATTCACCGCGTCTTCCGCAACGCCATGCGCATCCATGCGGGCGAAGGCGGCGATGGCACCGTGCTGGCCGCCAGCGTGCTGTTGCATGATTGCGTGGCGGTGGAGAAGAACTCGCCGCTCCGCGCGCAGGCCTCACGGCTGGCTGCGGAAAAAGCCTCGGGCATTCTCGAGTCTCTCGGCTGGCAACAGGCGGATATCGACGCCGCCGCCCATGCCATCACCACCCACAGCTTTTCGGCCAATATAGAGCCGCAGACGCTGGAGGCGAAAATCCTTCAGGATGCCGACCGGCTGGACGCCATCGGTATGGTGGGGGCGGCGCGCTGCTTTTATATTGCCGGGCGCATGGGCTCGGCGCTCTACGACCCGGTCGACCCGCTGGCGAAGGAGCGGCCGCTTGACGACCGCGCCTTTGCCATCGACCATTTCGAAACCAAGCTGTTCAAGCTGGCCGACGGCTTTCGCACCGAGACGGGCCGGCAGATGGCCAAGGCCCGCCATGAGCGGCTGAAACAGGTGCTGGACCTGTTTCTCGACGAGATTTGAGGAGACCCGAGATGCGTGTGACCGAACTCAACATCTATCCGCTGAAAAGCGCGCGCGGCATTCCCCTCTCCGAAAGCACTGTTTCGGCAGAAGGCCTGCCGGGCGACCGTCGCGCCATGCTCATCGATCCCACCGGCCATTTCATCACCCAGCGCGAATTGCCGGCCATCGCCACGGTTCTGGCCCGGCATGAGGATGGCGGCATGGCGCTTTCGCGGGAAGCGAATGGCGAGGTTCTCGCAAGGCCTTCCGGGGAGCGCATGGATGTGGCGGTGTGGAAATCGATCGTCAGCGCCAATATCGCCGATGGCGAGACCAACGACACGCTCTCGGCATGGCTGGGGCGCGAGGTGAAGCTGGTGTTCTTCGACGACGCCTCGAAACGCATTGCAAGCCTCGAATGGACCGGCAACGAAACGCCGGTCACCTTTGCGGACGGTTACCAGATTCTCGTCACCACCACCGCCTCGCTTGCCGCGCTGAACGACAATATGCGCGCCAATGGCGAGGACGCGGTCGGCATGGAGCGCTTCCGGCCCAATATCGTGCTTGATACGGACGAGCCATGGGCCGAGGACCGCTGGGCGGCTATCGAGATCGGCGGCATTCGCTTCGATCTGGTCAAACCCTGCGCCCGCTGCATCATGACCACGCAGGATCAGACGACCGGCTCCCGCGATGTGCCCTCCCCCATGAAAGCCATGGGCCGCATCCGCATGTCCGGCGACCGGCGCGTGCCCGGCCCGCTGTTCGGCTGGAACGTGACGCCGCGTGGCGAAGGCAGGCTGTCCGTCGGTGATGTGGCGAAGGTGATCGAAGAAAGGCCGGAAGGCTGGGCGATCAAGCGGCGCTAGTTGGAGACTGTAGTTTTAAGTTGATTTTCGAATAACAAAAATCAATCATGGGTTTATTTTCAGGAGATGTTCCATGGTAGATTTTTTCAATGTCATTTCAAATAATCATATATCCGTCGTAGCAACGATAGGCATATTGATGTGCGTGTCGGGTTTGCTTCTGTGCTTCTTTTCCGGCGGCAAAACACATGGGCTCCTGCTTGCTCTTGTCGGCGCCGTTTTTACCGCTCTGCCCTTCATCACCAGTATGAAGGTCAATAGGGACGGATTGGAGATTTTGACCAATAGCCAGAAGGCCAATATTGAACTGGCGACGACCGTAGCTAAGCAAACGCAAGCCATCGAGGAAGTGAAACAGGGGCTGGCGGCACTCAACACCGTGGTGCAAACATTTGCCAGCACGCCTGCTGCCGGGTCGGATAATTCCTTTACGCCAAAGATAAATTGGCTTCAAATCCAGAAGAATCTGAGCTCGTCGATAGACAAATCAGACTCGCTCCTGGGCGATATTCAGCAGCGGCAGCAGAGCGTTGAGGATATTCTCGGCAAAAACGAGGCTCTGATAGGCAAGATGCGCTGACAGCGTCTTATCAATCCCATGAATAGTGGCCGTCAAGAAAAGTCGCTAGTGGGACCGACTGACAAAAGATAATATTCATCCCATCGTAGCGGAATCCGCGGCAAGCCATGCCCCTCTTTTTTTGGGGGTGAGGCGCCGCGATGGGGGAATATTCATGTCGCAAGCCACACGCCAGACCATGCCCTGGCTGATTATCGCCGCCGGGTCGCTGATCGCGGTCATGACCTTCGGCCCCCGTTCGGCCATGGGCTTTTTCCAGTTGCCGATGCTCGCCGACACCGGCTGGGACCGCTCCACCTTCGGCCTCGCCATGGCCCTGCAGAACCTCTTCTGGGGGCTCGGCCAGCCCTTCTTCGGCGCCATCGCCGATAAATACGGCACCGGCCGCGTACTCGTGCTTTCCGGCCTGCTTTATGCCGCCGGCCTCATCTGCATGTCCTTCGGCACCTCGCCCTTCTGGCTGCATTTCGGCGGCGGCGTGCTGGTCGGGCTCGGCATTGCCGCCGGCTCCTTCAGCGTCATCCTTTCGGCCTTTGCGCGCCATGTCACGCCGCAGCAGCGTTCGCTCGCCTTCGGCATCGGCACGGCGGCGGGCTCAGCCGGCATGTTCCTGTTCGCGCCGATCAGCCAGGGCCTGATTTCCACCTATGGCTGGTCGGACAGTCTCGTCTGGCTTGCCGCGATGATGATGCTCGTGCCGCTGCTCGCCTTTCCGATGCGCGGCAATTCCTCTTCAGGCAGCCAGTCGCAGGCGCAGTTCCAGCAGACGGCGGGCGAGGCGCTGAAGGAAGCGCTCGGCCATAAAAGCTACCTGCTTTTGACCACGGGCTTTTTCGTCTGCGGTTTTCAAGTGGCCTTCATCACCGCGCATTTCCCGGCCTATCTCGGCGATATCGGCATCGAACCGCGCTACGCCGTCATCGCCATGGCGCTGATCGGCTTCTTCAACATCATCGGGTCGCTTGCCGCCGGCGTCATCGCCCAGCGTTATTCGAAGCCCTATCTGCTGGCCTATATCTATCTCGCCCGTTCGGTTGCCGTCACCGCTTTCCTGCTTCTGCCGCAATCGCCGCTTTCTGTCATCATTTTCGCCGCCGTGATGGGCATTCTCTGGCTTTCCACCGTGCCACCGACCAATGCGCTGGTGGCGATCATGTTCGGCACGCGCCATCTCGGCATGCTCGGCGGCGTCGTGTTCCTGTCGCACCAAATCGGCTCGTTCCTCGGCGTCTGGCTCGGCGGCTTCCTTTACGACAGGCTGGGTTCCTATGATCTCGTCTGGTGGCTGGGCGTCGGCATGGGGATTTTCGCGGCCATCGTGCATTGGCCCATTCAGGAGCGACCGGCTCCGCGGCCTGCAATGGCCTAGTCAGACAGCCTTATCGAGGGCGGGCGGCATCGCGCTGCCCTCCGTTGCCCTGCGCTCAAGCGCCTTCAGCGCCGCCTGCACGAAACCGTCGCGGGCGGCGTTTTCGTTGAGGCCACGCGGATCGTAGACATGCCGGTTGAGGAAATGAGCGGTGAGGCGGAAAGCCGCCGCAAGGCTGTCAGGATCGGCGGCCTTCGACTGGCCTTCGTTTAAGAAAGCCGGAAGCGACAGCATCCGCTCCGCATAGGGCGCACCTGCCGTGCGGCAAACCGCCCTGCCCGTTTTCGGCGATACATAGATGAGATCGGTGCGCAGCCCCGTCGCCGCGCATTCGGTAAGATCGAGCCCGAAACCGAGTTCGTTCAGCACCGCCAGTTCGAAGCGCACAAATAACTCCCCGGCATCGACGGGGTCATGCAGATTGTCGAGAATGATATCCAGCGCCTGATAGAGATGCGGGTGCGGATCGCGCTCCGGCAGAAGCCTGAGCAACGCGCCCATGGCCTGCACGCCATAAACGGCGGTCGCCGTTTCCATCAGTTGCGCGGCGCGCAATTGCAGCGGCTCGATGCGGAATTCACCCAGATGATCGTGAAGGCGCGCCCGCCAGATGACATCCACCCGGTTGCCCGCCTGAAGCACGGGCTGCATGCTGCGGGAACGGCCGGAACGCACCAGCCCCAGATGGCGGCCACGCGAAGGGGTCATCACCTCGGCGATGACACTGGTCTCGCCATGGCGTTTGACGCCGAGAATGATTGCCTCTTCCTGCCACTGCATGAAACGCGTCCGAATTTCGATTCAGGTCCGATCATACCCGATCTGGCGGCAAAACGTTATTCTTTTACGGCACCGTCGACCGCGCCGACGAGGTTGAGAACGAAATCGATAATTTCGTTTTCCCCGAAGGGTTTGCCGAGCAACGGCGCGTGCATGAGATCTTCCGGAAAACCCGTCGTGTCGCCATAACCGCTAACGAAACCGAAGGGAATGCCCGCATCGCGCAGCCCGCGCGCGAAATCGTAGCTCTTGCCGTCGGTGAGGCTGACATCGAGAAGCACGCAATCGGCGCCCTCCTCTTCGACAGCCTGCCTCGCCTGCGCAAGCGTGGTGGCGATGGCGACGGATTCCACCCCCATGGACTGGAGAACCGCTTCGACATCGAGCGCCACCAGATATTCATCCTCAACGATGATAACCCGTTGTGGCACCATATGTTTTCTTCTTCCCAAAAAAAGACGACCGCACGGCTCGAAGCTGCGGTCTCCGACATGATTCTCCAGTGAGATATCACGACAGGAGTCGCAAATTACGGCTCCACCGTCATTTAAAAAAGACATGTCAAAGGAAGATCAGATGAAGGGTCTTTGCCGCTTTTCATCGCTTTCCCAGCCCGCCACGTTGGTCAAGCCGGCATCGTCAAGCACCAGACAGCCCTTGTCCGTCCAGCGGATGAGACCGCGATCGACGAGCTTTCTCAAGGTCTTGTTGGTGTGAACGATGGACAGGCCAAGTGTGTCGGCAACGTGTTGCTGGGTGACCGGGATCGGTGTTTCGCCGGGGATGAGATTGACCGCTTTCGCCTTGCGATAGAGAAACGCGATCAGATAGGCGGCGCGTTCCAGCGCGGTGCGGCGGCCGATGCTGAGGAGATGGCTGTCCAGCATTCGTTCCTCGCTCGCCGCGATCCAGGTGAGGTCATAGGCAAGCGTCGGGTGATCGGTGAAGAGGTTGTTGAGGCGCGACCGCTCGAAGACGCAGAGCGTCACCGGCGACAGCGCTTCCACCGAATGCTGCATTTCCCCCATCACCGTGCCCTGCAGACCGACGAGATCGCCGGGCATGACATAGTTGAGGATTTGCCGCCGGCCGTCCTCCAGCGTCTTGTAACGGAAAGCCCAGCCCTGCAAAACGGTGTAAAGATGGGCGCTGTGCGAGCCTTCCATCAGGATGACGGAGCCGCTTTCCACCGCAAGTTCCCCCGTCTTGAAACGCGAGACGAAATCCAGTTCGGAAGAGGAAAAATCCCGGAAATGCGGCAGGTCGCGCAGGGGACATTGCTGGCACGGGGTGGTGGAAATTCCGTTCGGTTTTTTTGGCGACATGAATATCCGTCATCGAAAAAGGTTGCGCCCAATTGTTTTGGAACAACCCGCCCGAACGTATTCGGTTCCCGATGGTGGGTGAAGATATTCAGTTCGTTCTTTGTGCGTCGTTCGGTTTCCCCCACTCCCCCTCATTCCTGTGCTCGTCACAGGAATCCAGCCGACGCGCGTCTGCGCGACGGGAAGAGTCTTTCCAGCCCAAGGACTTGGGCTGGCTGGATCCCTGTGACAGGCACAGGGATGAGGGAGGATGCCTGGCAACTAGCCCCGCGGGAACTCCAGTCCCATTTCACGGAAGCGCTCGGGGTCGTCGCCCCAGTTCTCGCGCACCTTGACGAACAGGAAGAGATGCACCGGCTGTTCGAGGATTTCAGACAGCTCCTTGCGCGAGGCGGTGGAGATGGCCTTGATCGCATCGCCGTTCTTGCCCAGTGCGATCTTCTTCTGGCTATCGCGCTCGACATAGATCACCTGCTCGATGCGCACGGAGCCGTCCTTGCGTTCTTCCCACTTTTCGGTCTCGACATGCGAGGCGTAGGGAAGCTCCTGATGCAGGCGCAGGAACAGTTTTTCGCGGGTGATTTCGGCAGCGAGCTGGCGCATCGGCAGATCGGAAATCTGGTCTTCCGGATAATACCACGGGCCTTCCGGCAGCTCGGCGGCCAGATAGTTCATCAGGTCCTCGCAACCCGAACCGTTGGTCGCCGAGATCATGAAGGTGCGGTCGAAGGCGACCGTTTCATTGGCGGCGGCGGCGAGTTTCAGAAGGTCTTCGCGCTTCACCTGGTCGATCTTGTTGAGGCAGAGGATTTTCTTCTGGGGAACATCCTTCAGACCTTCGAGAATGGCCTCCGCGTCGCCTTTAAGACCACGCTCGCTGTCGATCAAAAGCAGGATGAGATCGGCATCCTTCGCACCGCCCCAGGCGGAGGTGACCATGGCGCGGTCAAGCCGGCGGCGCGGCTTGAAGATGCCGGGCGTGTCCATGAAAACGATCTGCGCATTCTTGTGAATGGCGATACCGCGCATCACGGCGCGCGTCGTCTGCACCTTGTGGCTGACAATCGAGACCTTGGCGCCCACCAGCCTGTTGACCAGCGTCGACTTGCCGGCATTGGTCGGGCCGATAAGGGCCACGAAGCCGGAACGGGTCGGAATGTTATTGTCTTCGCCTTCAATGGCGGGGTTTTCGTGATCGGTCATGATATCCATCAAGGTCAGAGGTATTCAACATGCGGCCAAAGGGTCCGCCATGCGCTCGATTTTCAGCGCCCGGTTCGCCGGGTGCTCAGTTCCGGGTGGAGGTCTTCTGCCAGACGCCTTCGCGTTCCAGCAATCTTGTTGCCGCCACCTGTTCGGCCGCGCGCTTGGAGCGCTCGACGCCGGTTTCCGGCTTCACGCCGGGAATTTCGACAGTCACCGTAAAGCGGGGATCGTGATCCGGTCCGGAACGATCGTCAACCCGGTAAGAGGGCGTGGTCGCAAATCTGGCATGTGCCCATTCCTGCAACTCGGTCTTGGCGTCGCGTCGCCCGGCATCCACGCTGGTTGCGCGACCCTGCCAGTATTTCAGAATGAACTTGCGCGACGCTTCCAGCCCGCCATCCAGGTAAATGGTGGCGATCAGGCTTTCAACGACATCGGCGCGCACGTTCAGCATCGCCTTGCCGGTCAGCTTCTTCACATCCGAGCCGGTGCGGATGAAATTATGCAGGCCCATCTCGTCGCCGATCGCGGCGCAGGATTCGGCGCTGACGAGCTGGTTCAGACGGACCGAAAGCTCGCCTTCGGTGGCGTTGCGGAAGGTGGAGAACAGCAATTCCGCGACGCAGAGGCCGAGGACACGGTCGCCCAGAAATTCCAGCCGCTCATAATTGCCGGCCGCCGCCGAGCGGGCGCTGGCATGGGTCAAGGCCCGGTCGAGCCGGGCCTTTTCCTTGAACTCATATCCGATCAACGCTTCCAGACGGGAAATCTCGTCCGCCGAAAGCGGCTTGGTCTTGCTCATTCCACAACCTTGAAGAGGCGGTCCCAACGCATGTTGGCCGGCCATTCCCAAATGCGGCTGAACGGCGTGTCATTGCCCAGCGAGAAGAAGATGACGCTGGCGCGGCCGATCAGGTTTTCTTCCGGTACGAAACCGACGTCGAAACGGCTGTCGAGCGAATTGTCGCGATTGTCGCCCATCATGAAATAATGGCCTTCCGGCACCACGAATTCGCGGGTGTTGTCGCCACGCGAATCAGGCGACTGGTCGAGCGTGTCGTAGGTGACGCCATTGTCGAGCGTTTCGCGGAAGACCGGCACATTGGCGCCCGGATCGGCGCGGTAATCGGAGGTGAAGGTGCCATCGGGCTGCTTCGGGACCGGCTGGCCGTTGATGAACAGTACGCCGTTCGTCACCTGGATGCGGTCGCCCGGCAGGCCCACCAGACGCTTGATGTAATCCACTTCAGGATTGGGCGGCAGGCGGAACACCACGACATCGCCGCGCTTGGGCTTGCTGAATTCGAGAATGCGGCCCGAAAACAGGTTCGGCGAAAAGGGCAGCGAATATTTCGAATAGCCGTAGGAGAACTTGTTGACGAAAAGATAGTCGCCAACCAGAAGCGTCGGCATCATCGAACCGGACGGGATGGTGAAGGGCTGAAACAGCACGGTGCGGATGACCATGGCCAGCAGCAGCGCCTGAATGATGACCTTGACGTTCTCCCAGAGGGCGTTCTGCTTCTTTTCAGCTTTTTCGGACACTTAAAGACCTGCCTGATTGTTTCCCGGCTTCTTCGGTTTCACGAAGGCCTCCGGGCCGTTGTTTGTCGCGCCTGCGGCGGGTGAAGCGGTTTCACGCAGCCGGCAACGCTTTCATATTTCTGCGACTTCTCTAGAACCTTTCCAGCCCGAAGGGAAGCGCTTCTGTGACACGTCCGCAAATAGGACGCCAATGCGGCCTCACCGGGTCTTACCCGTTCACGGGAAGCGCCTCGATAATCACAAATGCCTGAGCGTAAGGAAAATCGTCCGTGATCGTCAGGTGAATATTGGCGCGGTGGCCGGCGGGCAGCAGCGCCGCCAGCCTCTCCCCTGCCCCATTGGTCAAAACCATGGTCGGCTTGCCGCCCGGCAGATTGACGACGCCCATGTCCTTCCAGAAAACGCCGTTCGCAAGGCCTGTTCCCAGCGCCTTGGAACAGGCTTCCTTGGCGGCGAAACGCTTTGCATAGGAAGCGGCGCGGTTCTTGCGGCCATCGGACTTGGCGCGCTCGATATCGGTGAAACAGCGATGGGTGAAGCGCTCGCCGAAACGTTCGATCGATTTTTCAACGCGGCGGATGTCGATCAGGTCGCTACCCAATCCAATGATCATTTCAGCATCTCCAGAGAAGCATTCTTGTTGGCGGCGCGATGCGCGAGATTTTCCATCTTGCGGCGCTGGAAACCGCTGATGAGACCATAAACGGCGATATAGGCGACGACCGCGCTGATAACGGCAGGAAGCAGCGCGCCGATGGTCATGGGTTCCAGCACCGGCGTCCATATCTGCCGGAATTCGAGATGGCTGAACAGCGCCACGAAATCCACGTGCGCAGCGCTTTCCGTCTTCTGCCGGCCGAGGATGAAGTGCCCCAGCTCCCAGGTGGATGCCCAGATGAAGGGAAATGTCAGCGGATTGGCGAAGGTGGTGCCAAGCGCCGCCGCCACGAGATTGACGCGCATGAGAAAACCGAGCGCCATGGCGATGATGATATGTACGCCGAGAAACGGCGTCCACGCCACGCCGACACCGAGAGCGACACCGGCGGCAACCGAATGCGGAGAGGCGGAAAGGCGCAGAAGGCGCAGCTTCATATAGCGCAACGAACGGGAAAAACCCGTGCGCGGCCAGAAGAGGTCGCGAATCTTCTCTGAAAAACCAACGGGTTCACGGCGGCGAAACGGCATGTGGGCAGTCTATTTCATCGCCCCGGCCGCGCCAAGAGCATCATAGATGACGCAGGGATTCTTTTGCAGGTGTATTCTCCGCTTCCGTCATTCCGGCCTTGAGCCGGAACCCAGCCGATGCGCGTCTGCGCGACGAGAAGACTCTTTCCAGCCCAAGGACTTGGGCTGGCTGGATGCCGGATCAAGTCCGGCATGACGGACGCGGGATGTCGCGAATACAGTGAATATCGAGCCTTCGATATCAGTCCCAATTTAGTATCGTCTGTTGCGACAGGGGACTGAACCGGGATTTTTTGCGGCCTATTGGTCAACCAGTTTGGGACAACCGCTTGAAGCGCGCATTCACATAGTTTTGCAGGATACAGGGGCGAGCGTGCCAACAACGGCGGCGCACCCTCCGAGTCTCATACGCATGGCGATGGGCTGCCATGCGCTGAGTGCATTACCGGCGGAACAGGCCGCGGTCGATTTCGCGCTGGCGGAATTCCAGGTCGACATTCGATACCGAGCCGCTGAGATATTCGAATTCGCGTTCCTGCGTGGTCTTGCCACGAACGGCACGGGCGATCTTGCGAAGCGGAGTAAACATGATTTTCGGTCCTTTCGGTTTGGAACTGGCGTTTCTCATCGGTGTTCATCCACCGGCACGCCGCATTTCCTTCTCTTCAATTTCTGAAAAGAAAATAGTCGCAAACCGCCTCCGCCACCAGAGACAGGAAAAGGCCGCTGCCATGCACTAAACGCATAACAACGGCCTTTTAGTATTCGCGAAGGATCAAAAATGCCTCAATCGAAGGCACGCGTCACTGTCGAGACGCAATCGAGATCCTTGAGCTGCGACAGAAGCTGGTTCAGCTGCCTGAGATCCCAGACTTCGACATCCAGCGCCAGCTCGGAGAAATCCGTGCCGATGCGGACCATGTTGAGGCCGCGAATATTGACGTCGAGCGTGGCGATGGACTGCGCCACCGAAGCGAGCGTGCCCGGCTCGTTCAGCGCGTTGATCATCACCCGCGCCATGAAGCGCGACTTGTTCGCCTCATCGAGATCCCAGCGCACATCGATCCAGCGCTCCGGCTCGTCGTCGAAGCGTTGCAGCGCCGGCGCCTGAATCGGATAGATGGTGATGCCCTTGCCTTTTTCCATGATGCCGACAATGCGGTCACCCGGAACGGCGCCGGCCGCACCGAAATGCACGTCGACATTGCCGGAAAGGCCACGGATGGGCAGCGGGTCCGGTCCGTCCAGCATCTCGGCCGCGCCATCGTCTTCCAAAACGGAGCGCGACTTGCCGGGGATCTTGAAGACCATGCCGGAGGCGCTGCGCATGTTGAACCAGCCGTCGTCGCCGGTCATCTTCACCGTAACGCGCTCATCCTGATAATCCGGATAGACCGCCCGCAGCACATCGAGCGAGGAGACCTCACCGCGGCCGACGGCGGCGATGGCGTCTTCGACATCCTTCTGCGCCAGGCGATGCAGCACGGGCTTCAGCGCTTCCCGCGAGAAGGCCTTGCCAGCGCGCTCGAAGGTGCGTTCCAGAATGCGATAACCGAGGCCGGAATATTGCTTGCGGATGGCCATGCGGGTGGCGCGGCGGATGGCCGAGCGGGCTTTGCCCGTCACCACCACCTCTTCCCATGCGGCAGGCGGCACCTGCACGCCGGAGCGGATGATCTCCACCTCGTCGCCGTTGTTGAGACGGGTGACGAGCGGCATGATCCGGCCGTTGATCTTGGCGCCAACCGTGGTGTCGCCGATATTGGTGTGCACCGCATAGGCGAAATCGATGGGGGTCGCGCCGCGCGGCAGGGCAATCAGCTTGCCCTTCGGCGTAAAGCAGAACACCTGATCCTGGAAGAGCTCGAGCTTGGTGTGCTCGAGGAATTCTTCCGGGCTGTCGCCTTCGGCCAGCGATTCGATGGTGTGGCGCAGCCAGGAATAGGCGTTGCTCTCCGGCGAGAGCAGATCGCCCTCCCCGTTTTCGCCATCCTTGTAAAGCGCATGGGCGGCGATGCCGAATTCGGCGATCTCATGCATGCGCTTGGTGCGGATCTGCAGCTCGATACGCTGGCGCGATGGGCCGACGATGGTGGTGTGGATGGAGCGATAATCGTTCTGCTTCGGCGTGGAGATGTAGTCCTTGAACCGGCCCGGCACCACGCGCCAGCGGGTGTGCACGATGCCCAGCGCCCGGTAGCAGGAAGGAATGTCATCCACCAGAATGCGGAACCCGTAGACATCGGAAAGCTGCTCGAAGGAGAGCGACTTCGACTGCATCTTGCGGAACACCGAGTAGGGCTTCTTCTGACGCCCTTTGACATTGGCCCCGATGAGGCCGTTCGCCACCAGAAGCTCGCGCAGCTCGTCCTCGATCTTCTTGATCAGCCCTTCATTGCGCGTTTCCAGTTCCTGAAGGCGGTTGGTCACCGTCTCGTAGGCTTCCGGGTTGAGATAACGGAAGGACAGGTCCTCCAACTCGTCGCGCATATCCTGCATGCCCATGCGGCCGGCGAGCGGCGCATAGATTTCCATGGTTTCTTCGGAAATGCGGCTGCGCTTGTCGGCCGGCATATATTCCATGGTGCGCATATTGTGCAGACGGTCTGCGAGCTTCACCAGAAGAACGCGCACGTCGTCGGAAATCGCGAGCAGCAGCTTGCGCAGGTTTTCCGCCTGCTTGGCCTTGCGGGTAACGAGATCGAGCTTCTTGAGCTTGGTCAGCCCCTCCACCAGCCGGCCGATGTCTTCGCCGAACAACTCGTCGATTTCGGCGCGGGTGGCGGTAGTGTCCTCGATCGTATCGTGCAGCAACGCCACCGCGATGGTCGATTCGTCGAGATGCATTTCGGTGAGGATCGCGGCAACTTCCAGCGGATGCGAAATATAGGGGTCGCCATTGGCCCGCTTCTGCTGGCCGTGTTTCTGCATGGCATACACATAGGCCTTGTTCAGCAGGGCCTCATTCGCATCCGGTTTATATTTTTGAACCCGCTCGACGAGTTCGTATTGCCGCATCATGCGATATTCCACAAAAAGAAAGCGCGCCAACCTGAGGGTCGGCGCACAATGCTGCATCAATAGGGATCAGATTATGACGGCAACTATTGACAGACGGTAACCGCCGCCTGCCAAAGGCATCATAAAATCCTATCAATAGTCGTCATTTTTTTCCGGCGGCACAAGGCCTTCGATGCCGGCCAGCAGTTCTTCTTCCGACATCTGGTCGAAAGTAACGGTTTCCGGCTGGTCGTCTTCCTCGCTGTCGGCAGCGGCAGCGGCGAGCGTGACCGGATCGGGCTCGGGCTCGTCCACTTCCACATGCTTCTGCAGCGAGTGGATCAGGTCTTCCTTCAGATCGTCGGGAGACAGGGTCTCGTCGGCGATTTCGCGCAGCGCCACGACGGGGTTCTTGTCGTTGTCGCGGTCAACCGTGATGGAGGAGCCTTGAGAAATCTGGCGCGCACGGTGGCTGGCGAGAAGCACCAGCTCGAAACGGTTGTCTACTTTATCAATGCAATCTTCAACTGTGACGCGGGCCATTGCCTGTCCTTTGCGGGTCGTAATGTCGTGGATCAGAGCGCCGTGCGATGTTCGGGGTGCACAAGGGTTGCTCTAACCTATTGAATCTGCGCTTCGTGCCTTGCGAAAAACATTCAAGATTTCTCGCGACGATGCTTTCCAGCTTCCGATACAGCCATTGGCCGCGGAATTCAAGTTTTTCCTGTCTTTGGCGTCTTTTGGCACCTTATTGCCCACCTTTGGCGTCTGATGAACAAAATGTCTAGAAGAATTGTCTTGGAATAAGGGGGAAGGTAGCTTACTTAAAACGCAACGGCGATACGCAAAGCTCGTTGATACGACATGTTTTTTTGCGTTATCGACCGGATATAAAAGCCAGATAATGGCCTTTCCAAAAAAAGGAATGGGATGGAATGTTCGATCCACGGGAGAAAATTGCGCTCTTCATAGACGGAGCCAATCTTTATGCAGCATCGAAAAGCCTGGGATTCGATATCGACTACCGCAAGCTCCTGAAGGCGTTTCAAAAGCGTGGATACCTGCTGCGCGCCTATTATTACACCGCGCTCATCGAGGATCAGGAATATTCCTCGATCCGCCCGCTGATCGACTGGCTGGATTATAACGGCTACAAGGTCGTGACGAAGCCGGCGAAGGAATTCACCGACGCTCTCGGCCGCCGCAAGATCAAGGGCAACATGGATATCGAACTGGCAGTCGATGCCATGGAACAGTCCGAGACAGTCGATCATCTGGTGCTGTTCTCCGGCGACGGCGATTTCACCACGCTGGTAGACGCGCTGCAGCGCAAGGGCCGCAAGGTTTCCGTGGTTTCCACCATGGCCACGCAGCCCGCCATGATCGCCGACGACCTGCGTCGCCAGGCCGATCACTTCATCGATCTGATGACGCTGAAGGCCGAGATCGGGCGCGACCCGAACGAGCGCCCTGCCCGGCACGCCGAAAGCCCGGAAACGATCTGATCCTAGCTTTCGCATCGCTGATATTTCAGAAACGCGCCCGTCGCAAAGACGGGCGCGTTTTTGTTTGACACCCTGTCGGCAGGGCAAAAATTCCCCTTGGAATTAACAACCGTCAAATCCGGCCAGTCGAAATTATATCTTGGTTAATTTTAGACGTGTCTAAATCACGCAACGGCACCAGCGACGTGATTTGGGTGTCAAAGCAGGATGACTAAACATGCATGGCCAGACAAAAACCGACCGACAGCTCGATGAAAGACTGAATTTTCTGGGGCTCGGCCACGAGCAGCGGCAAAATCTTTCAGACATGAAGGGCGTCATCACCGGCTCTCTCGATGCATCTCTGGATCGTTTTTACGCGAAGGTTCGCTCAGTGCCGGAGACGGCGAAATTCTTTGCCAACGACGCGCATGTGCAGCACGCCAAGGGCATGCAGCTCAAACACTGGGAGAGGATCGCCTCCGGCACATTCAATGCGGATTACACCGACGCCGTAACCGCCATCGGCCGCACCCATGCGAGACTGGGGCTGGAGCCGAGATGGTACATCGGCGGTTATGCCCTGATGCTCGACGGCATCGTCAAGGCCCTGATCGAGTCCGAATTGAAGGGCTTTTTCATGGAGAAGAAGGCCAAGAAGGTGAAGGACGCCCTGTCGGCCACCATCAAGGCCGCCCTTCTCGACATGGATTATTCGATCTCCGTCTATCTCGACGTGCTGGCCGCCGAGCGGCAGAAGGTGGAAGCCGAACAGGCGCAGATGAAGAAGGAACAGGAGCACGTTCTCGCACTGCTCAACAGCGCCCTCGACAGGCTGGCCAATGGCGACCTCACCTCCAGCATCGGCGAAAAACCCGCACCGCAATTCGAAGGGCTGGTCGCCAATTTCAACGCGGCGGTGGGCAATCTCTCCGGCGCATTTGCGCAGATCGTCGAAGAGGCGAACAAGATTTCCGGCAATACGCGCGAGCTGACTTCCGCGACCGACGACATGGCCCGCCGCACGGAGCAGCAGGCCGCCGCGCTTGAGGAAACCGCCGCCGCCGTCGAGGAAATCACCACCATTTCCAAATTGTCGGCGCAGCGTTCCGAAGAGGCGAAGGCCATCGTCGAAAGCTCGGCCGTTGAAGCCGCGCGCTCGCGCGATGTGGTGACGGAAGCGGTGAAGGCGATGGGGGCCATCGAGGACTCATCGCAGAAGATCACCCAGATCATCTCCGTCATCGACGAGATTTCGTTCCAGACCAATCTTCTGGCGCTGAATGCCGGTGTGGAAGCCGCGCGCGCCGGCGAGGCCGGCAAGGGTTTCGCCGTCGTCGCCCAGGAAGTGCGTGAACTCGCGCAGCGCTCCGCCACCGCCGCGAAGGAAATAAAGACACTGATCGCCAAGTCTTCCGAAGACGTGATGCAGGGTGTTTCGCTGGTCAACAAGACGGGCGAATCCTTGAATACGATCGGCAACAAGGTGGATCATATTCAGGAACATATCGCCTCGCTGACCAAGGCGGCGCAGGAACAGTCCGTCGGCATTCAGGAAATCAATGCCGCCATCAACAGCATGGACAACCTGACCCAGAAGAATGCGGCCATGGTAGAAGAGACGAATGCGGCGACGCATAGTCTGAGCGATGTCAGCGCCAATCTGGCGGCGCTTGTCAGCCGGTTCAGCGTTTCGGCTTCGAAGGCGCATGTGGAGCGGACGTACCGGGCCGCTTGAGCAGGCGGACACCCCTACTCTCCTCATTCCTGTGCTTGTCACAGGAATCTAGTCAGCCCAAGTCCTTGGGCTGAAAAGACTCTTCTCGCCGCGCGGATGCGCGTCGACTGGATTCCTGTGCCAAGCACAGGAATGAGGGAGGCAGGTCTTAGGCGTTGCCACCCTTCAGCAACCGCGATTTCTGCCGGTTCCAGTCGCGTTCCTTCTCCGTCTCGCGCTTGTCGTGCAGCTTCTTGCCCTTGGCGAGCGCCAGTTCCAGCTTCGCGCGGCCCCTGTCGTTGAAATAAATCTTCAAGGGCACCAGCGTCATGCCTTCACGGTTGATGCCGGCGCGCAGGCGGTTGATCTCGCGCTTGCTCAGCAGCAGCTTGCGGCGGCGGCGCGGCTCGTGGTTGAAGCGGTTGGCCTGCAGATATTCCGGCAGGTGGGAATTGATGAGCCAGATTTCATCACCCTCGTCCGATGCGTAGGATTCGGCGATATTCGCCTTGCCTTCACGCAGCGACTTGACCTCGGTGCCGGTCAGCACGAGCCCTGCCTCATAGGTGTCGATGATTTCGTAGTTGAAGCGAGCCTTGCGGTTTTCCGCAACGATCTTGTTCACCACGCGCTGGCTGCCTTTGGGGGCCATGATATTTCAATCCCTTGTTTTTCTTATTGCGCCTTCGGCTTACCGCCGAGAGCGGTTTTCGAACCCCTATTTAATGTTGTCGCCGCGAAAAGAAAAGGCGCGCCGAACGGCTTCTGTTGCGAAGCGGTTCATGGCGCGCCTTAAACGCTTTCAGGCCTGTCTCAGTTCATCAGGCCGGCGTGCTTCAGCGCCGCATCGATGGCCGCTTCCGTTGCCGGTTCCAGCGTGCTCATCAAGGGCGAACGGACCCGGCGGTTGCCGCCGCGCGTCTTCGACAGCGCATATTTGGTGCCGCAGACGCCCGGCTCCATGAAGATCGCCTTGTGCAGCGGCATCAGGCGATCCTGATAATCCAGCGCCTTGGCATAATCGCCGGCGAGCATCGCCGCCTGGAACTCCGAACAGAGGCGCGGCGCGACATTGGCGGTGACGGAAATGCAGCCGACCCCGCCGTGGGCGTTGAAACCGAGCGCCGTACCATCCTCGCCCGAAAGCTGGATGAAATCCTTGCCGCAGGAAATGCGCTGCTCGGAAACGCGGTCGATCTTGCCGGTCGCATCCTTCACGCCGACGATGTTCCTGTGCGCCTTGACCAGTGCGCCCATGGTTTCCGGCGACATATCCACCACCGAGCGCGGCGGGATATTGTAGATAACGATAGGCAGCTTCACCGCTTCGGCAACGGCGGAAAAATGCGCGAACAGGCCCTTCTGGGTCGGCTTGTTGTAATAAGGAGTGACCACCAAGAGCGCATCCGCGCCGGCTTCCTGCGCATGCAGCGCAAGCTCGATCGCCTCATCGGTATTGTTGGAGCCAGCGCCCGCAATGACCGGAACCCGTTTCGCCGCTACCTCGATGCACAGCTCGACGACACGTTTGTGCTCGTCGTGGGACAGGGTTGGAGATTCCCCCGTCGTGCCCACGGGCACAAGTCCGTTGCTGCCTTCGGCGATCTGCCATTCCACATGGGCGGCAAATGCCTGTTCGTCCACGGCGCCATTGTCCGTGAACGGGGTAATGAGGGCGGGAATTGATCCCTTGAACATGCAAAGCTCCTGGCGCCGAGCCGGTTCATGCTTCGGCCGCATTCGATGGTTAAAACCGGCACACATTAGTGCCAGCCCTTGGCGCCGACAAGCGCAAAGGCAGGGTATTTTGTCCGAAATTGTCGGAAGTGTGACAGTCTCCGGGCCGCGATCGGCAAGCATAAAAAGCAGGCGCCGAAATGAGACGCCGCTCGCGGGACGGTGAATAAAAGTTGATTGAATTGCAGGGCGGCGATTAACATTTCATTAAGCCTGAAATCCCAAGATTTCCGGGTGGGACGTCAGACCGTTTTCGGCAATCCCGCTGCAATGAAATGATATTACAAGAAAATCGGCAACTCCGTTACACGATGAAGAACGGCATGAAAAAGACAGTCTGGGGATTGATGGCGGCGGGCCTTGCCGCAACCGTTTGGAACGCATTGGCCGGGCCGCTGCCGGAAGGTGCGGCGCCGCTTCCCTATGTCAAGCCGAATGCACCGACCGTTCCGGCTTTCATGCCGGCCTCGCCCGAGATCACCGGCGCCATACCGCGCCTCGACCGCCCCGACGATACAAGCCAGTTGAAGGCCGGCCTCGACGCGCTTTCCAGCCGCGATGCGGCGCGGGCGATTGCGTTGCGCAACACCATGCCGACCGGCAGTCTCGACCGCCATATCCTCACCTGGGCAATCGCCGTTTCCGGCCAGAAGGACGTCGCTTCCGCCGAAATCGCCGCAGCCCAGCGCGAGCTCTCCGGCTGGCCGGGTGCCGCCACGCTGCGCGCCAATTCCGAAAAAGCGCTTTATCGCGAAGACCCACCGGCGTCGCAGGTGCTTGCCGCCTTCGGCAATAGCCGGCCGGAGACCGCGGAAGGCAGCGTGGTGCTCGCCAAGGCGCTTGCTTCCTCCGGCAAGGGTGCGGAATCGCAGCGTCTCATTCGCCAGCTCTGGGTGAGCGAAGGCATGGACAAGGACATGGAAGACCGTGTTCTTGCCGAGTTTCCCACCTATCTGACGCCCGCCGATCATAAGGCGCGCATGGATTATCTGATGTATCGCAGCCGCATCGGCCAGGCGAAGCGTTTCGGCGATCTCGGCAAGGCGCAGTCGCTTTACAATGCCTGGGCGGCCGTGTTGCAGCGATCCACTACTGCGACTGCGCTGCTCGGCAAAGTCGACGCCTCCTGGCGCAGCGACCCCGCCTATCTTTTCGCGCGGGTGGAAAACCTGCGCAACCAGCAGAAATATTCCGAAGCCGCCGTGCTTTTGCGGCAGGCCCCGAAAGAAACGGCCAAGCTCGTCAATCCGGGCGAATGGTGGAATGAGCGGCGCATCATTGCGCGTGGCGTCGCCGATCTGGGCGATTTCGCCGAGGCCTATCGCATCGTCGCCAATCATTCGGCCACCTCTGCCGTCGATACCGCCGATGCGGAATTCCATGCCGGCTGGTATGCGCTAAGAGCGCTGCGCGATCCGGCCACGGCTTCGCGCCACTTCAACACGCTGCTTCAGACTTCGAACCGGCCGCTTTCGGCGTCGCGTGCCTATTATTGGCTCGGACGGGCGGCGGAAGCGGGCGGACCGGGGGATGCCCGCGACTTTTTCACCAAAGCCGCCGCTCATCCCGGCACGTTTTATGGCCAGCTCGCCGCCGCGCGAATCGGCGCCAAGACACTGAATGTCACCTATCCGAGCCCCAGCAGCGGCGACCGCGAACGTTTCGCCGGCCGCGAAGCCGTGCGCGCCATCGACCGACTGGAAGCAGCCGGTTACGGCTGGCGGGCCGACAGCCTTTACCGCTCGCTGGCGGAACAGCTCGACAGTCCCGGCGAGCTTGCCATTCTGGCGGCGCGGGCGGAGGGCAACGGCAATCATCAGGTTTCGCTGCAGATCGGCAAGACGGCTTTCAGCCGCGGCATCGATGCGGCCGCACTCGCCTATCCGCTCGGCGTCATTCCCGCCAGTGCCAATATTGCCGGCTCCGGCAAGGCGCTTGCCTATGCGATTGCCCGGCAGGAAAGCGCTTTCAACCCGGCCGCCGTCTCCGCCGCCAATGCGCGCGGCCTGCTGCAACTGCTGCCCGGAACCGCCAAGGGCGTGGCCGGACGCCATGGCCTGCCCTACACCCAGGCGCGGCTGACCACCGATGCGGGCTATAATGCCACGCTCGGCGCGCATTATCTCGGCGAGCAGATCGACAGTTTCGGCGGTTCCTACATCCTCACCTTCATCGCCTATAATGCCGGGCCGAAGCGCGTGCCGGAATGGATCGCCCGCTATGGCGACCCGCGCGGCAAGCCAATCGACGAGGTGGTCGACTGGATCGAGCGCATCCCCTTCCCCGAAACCCGCAATTACGTGCAGCGGGTGATGGAGAATTATCAGGTCTACAAGACGAGGCTCGGGCAACAGGCCGATATCGTTGAAGACCTGCGCCATGGGCGTGCGGGGTAAAGCCGGGTTCCTTAGCTGACGAGCGGCGCATTCAAACACCTGCCGGCGAGCGCTTCTGACCGCTGTGAAGCCTAAAGTTCCCTTGCGTCATGCTCGGGCCTGTCCCGAGCATCTGCAACGTTCAGATTTCATGCGACGTGATTGGATCACTGGGACAAGCCCAAGGATGACACCGACGGCTTGGGCAGATGAGCGACAGGTGGGCTGGTCGATGCTTCAAAGCCGACACAGTGTTCGACGACGCATAGTCCCATCTATTTTCCAAAAGAAAAACCCCGGCATTTCTGCCGGGGTTTCCATCACTGACTATGTCAGATCAGATTAGAACGTGCGCTGAAGGCGAACGAAACCGGTCCAGCTGTCGCCAGTCGGTCCATCGACGTCCTGGTAGTTGGCGGTAACCTTGGCATCCAGACCCTGGGTGATCTTGTAATCAACCGTCAGGCCAGCGCGCCATGCATCGTTGTCGCCGGTGAAGTCGCCGTCCGGAGCGATGTCGATCGTGCCGAGGTACTGAGCAGCAGGCGTGATGGTCAGCTTGTCAGTTGCCTTGATTGCGTATTCAGCAGCAACTGCCCACTCGGACTCTTCGTAGTAGTAGTTTGCGCCGGAAGCCCAAACGCCAGAGAGACCGAAGGTGCCGGGGCCGATGTCAGCATACAGGATAGCGCGGATTGCGCCGTTTTCCTGGTCCGTGTCATAGGAGCCGAGCAGGTTGGCGGTGATCGCACCGAACTTGGCGCCGATGATACCGCTGACGCCAACGTTGTTCGGGCCTTCGAAGGTGCCACCCTTGGCAACGCCGAGGTTGGACGTGCCGTCACGTACGGAGTCGAGTTCTTCAACGCTGATACCTGCGTAGAACGAACCAGCGTCGTAGGTGTAACGCAGAGCGTTGCCACGAGTGGTGTTCGAAGACAGGATATCGGTTTCGCCGGAGAGATCGTCATCCCACCAGGTGTACATGTAACCGACCTTCAGGCCGCCGAGCTCGATGAAAGCCTGGTCGACGTTGACGCCACGGTCGCTGTCGTTGTTAGCCTGACCACGCAGACCGATGTAGCCACGCAGAGCGCCGAGCTCGGTGTCGGTGCGGGTGTCGATGTTGAACTGAGCGCGCGTGAACGAGTTCCAGTCAGACGTACCGGACTGATTACGGCCGAAGTCGGTCTGGAAACGGATGTAACCGTCGAACTTCAGGCAGGTTTCGGTGCCGGGGATGTAGAAGAAGCCGGTGCCGAAAGCGTCGCAGACGCGAACATATTCCAGGGGCTCGGGCTCGGCAGCGACGATAGCGTCAGCGGCCTGTGCGCCGGATACTGCTGCGAGAGCTGCAGCGGAGCCGATGAGAAGGCTCTTGATGTTCATGGTTGACCTCCAGTCAAACGCTTAATCTTCTAAGCAGCGGGTGGGAAAGCACTTCAGAAATGCGTGCCGCTTATGGAGATGATTAGAGCCAAAACCGGTCGCACAGGCAATCGTAATCATGACAGAAGGAAGACAGTAAGGTGTCCTTAGTTTTTCATTGTTGCGAAATAGCTACAATTCTAACCGACGGGACCCCATTTGTTAAAAAATCATTAATAACTTATGCTTTTCAGTCACTTAACAAGAGGATCGAAAAATCCGCCGTGAGAAAACCCACGAGATCACCTGAATCTGGACACGATCAAGCCACCGGAAATTGTTCAAAAGACGATTGCAATGTGCAGAGGTCCCTACTTCCGCAAGAAAAAAACTGACCGAAAAGCAAAAGCACACAGCTTCGGATTCCTGAACCGACTCAAGGCTCCAGATACCGAGCGAATCAATGGGCATGCGCTAGCGATCTGTTCCGAGGATAAAGCCGCAGAAATCGGAACGCCGCCACGATCTCGCCACCCGCCGCGATGCCCGGCCAATCAAGATGCCATTCAAACAAAAAAAGCCCGGCTCGAGAGCCGGGCTTTCCATCACTGACAATGTCAGATCAGATTAGAACGTGCGCTGAAGGCGAACGAAACCAACCCAGCTGTCGCCAGCGCCGGTGTCAACACCTTCGGTGCCGTCGACGTCCTGGTAGTTAACCGAAACGAGCGTGGAGAGGCCCTGGGTGATCTTGTAGCCAACAGCTACACCAGCGCGCCATGCATCGCGGTCGCCAACGAACTGGTTGTCAGCACCGATGTCGATCGTACCGAAGTACTGGACGCCGGGGGTTATGGTCAGCTTGTCGGTTGCCTTGATTGCGTATTCAGCAGCAACGGTCCACTCAGACTCTTCGTAGTACTTGTTCGCGCCAGAAGCCCAAACGCCGGAGAGGCCAAACGTGCCCGGGCCGATGTCAGCCGTGACGATACCGCGGATTGCGCCTTCTTCTGCGTCGGTGTCGTAGCCGCCGAGCAGGTTAGCGTTTACGCCGCCGAACTTGGCGCCAACGATAGCGGAGATGCCAACGTTGTTCGGGTTTTCGAACGAACCGCCCTTTACGAAGTCTGCAGAGATGTTGGAAGAGCCACGAGCAGCGTCGAGTTCTTCAACAGCAACGCCAACGTAGAAGGAGCCAGCGTCGTAGGTGTAACGGATAGCGTTCAGACGAGTCTGGTTCGAGCTGAGGCTGTCAACTTCGCCGGAGAGACCATCATCCCACCAGTTGTAGTAGTAACCGACCTTCAGGCCACCGAGCTCGATGAAAGCCTGGTCAACAACAACGCCACGGCTGGAGTCGTTGTTAGCCTGACCGCGCAGACCGATGTAGCCACGCAGAGCGCCGAGCTCGGTGTCCGTGCGGGTGTCGATGTTGAACTGAGCGCGCGTGAACGAGTTCCAGTCAGACGTACCGGACAGGTTACGGCCGAAGTCGGTCTGGAAACGGATGTAACCGTCGAACTTCAGGCAGGTTTCGGTGCCGGGGATGTAGAAGAAGCCGGTGCCGAAAGCGTCGCAAACGCGAACGTATTCCAGGGGCTCAGGCTCAGCAGCGACGATAGCGTCGGCAGCGTGAGCGCCGGATACTGCTGCGAGAGCCGCAGCGGAGCCGATCAGAAGGCTCTTGATGTTCATGGTTGACCTCCAGTCAAAGTTTTTAAGTGGGTCTGGGTACTTTCGCTGAAGGACAGCATTCCCTGCCCCATTCCCGTGTTCTTAGAAGCCAAACGATCCACCGCCTCGCTTCTGGTGGTGAAAATACAAAAGGTTTCGCCGCTTGCAATCGCCAACATCCGATAAATAGCATTTACGTATATGCTTCATTTCGGTTTGTTGCGGAAACAACACACAGCGCGCAGCCGGGCCGCAGGCGGCTTTACCTTGCGTTAAGAAATTGCTTGAAAATCCGTTAGTTAGCGAGGTTAACAAGGTCTTTCTAAACTACCGGCTTTTTCGGCGAAACCTTGCCTCGCCGGGCAAGGATGATGGAAACTTTTGCTTCCTCACACCCCTGCACCTGACACTCCTTCGCAGCGCGCATGGAGAAACGATGGAAAAACCCATGCCGTTTGCCGCCCGATTCCCCCGCATAACGATTCGAAAGGCTCGCTTCGTGTCGGTTACGATACCGATACGCCGCCACCCGTCCGGTTCGCCGCGAGAACTGATTTGATGACGTGACGTCGCGTTTGACGATTGCCCGTTAATATCGGCAGCAGCCGATTTGTCGCGCGTGTCAATTCGAAACAGACAGAAGAACAAACGACATGAGGAGACCGTCGCCAAAGCGCTCCGGCGGTGGCTTGGTACTGGGGAACGGTGACGCTCGGATTTTCCGGTCTTGTGCCGAAGTGGCGGAGAGGATGGGATTCGAACCCACGATACGCTTTTGACGTATACTCCCTTAGCAGGGGAGCGCCTTCGACCACTCGGCCACCTCTCCGGTGCGGCCTGATTATTGCGTAAAAAAAATGATTGCAAGGCTTTTTCGCCAAGAAGCACAAAAACCTGTTGGCTGAACATCGTCCTGCGAAACTTTGTGGGCCTTTCGGGAACTTCTTGCAGGCCGGCACGTTCTGCCTTCGGTAACAAAAGAGGTGTTCTAATGGCTCAGACCAAACTGAATGTTGTCGAAGACACGATCGAAAACCAGATTGCGGAGTTGCGCTCGCAGATTTCATCCCTCTCCAAATCCGTATCCGCCCGCGCGGAAGGTGTGAGCGAGGATGCGTCCGAGTTTCTGGACGAGGCGCGAGGCCGCGTCCGCAAAGCGGCATCCAATGTCCGCGCCCAGGGCCAGAATGTCGTGGAAGCCGTCAAGGAAAATCCCGGGACGGCGACCTCCCTGCTGACGATCGTTGGCGCACTCGGTTTTGCCATCGGTTACGCGGTTGGCGCGAGCACGCAGCAGAACTCGTCGAACAGCAGCCTTTATCGCTGGCGCTGATCGCCGCATCGAATTAAAATTGAGGCAAGGCGGGTCAATCCTGCCTTGCCTTTTCGTATTTATTTGAAATGTGATGAATGGGGGCGAATATGCGGTTCAGCGACGATCTTGAAGCGGCTTTGTCGGATTTTGCGAGGGATCACGGCGTCGACAGGGATGAGGCCATCCAGCGCATCATTCGCGCCGCCCTTATCAACACCGGTTATCTCGCCTCCGGCGAAGAAGGCATTCCGCCGGAAAAACTGAACGCCAGCAACGACGACTGAATTAATAGCCAGACCGGGATGGTGCAGGCGCCGCTCCGCCCTTGTAACGGGCCGAGAGCGCACGCAGGGTACTGGCGAATTCCGTGACATCCGCACCGACGGCCACGAAGGACGCGCCGAGTTCGAGATAGCGGCGATTATAGGTTTCGTTGAAGGTGAGAATGCCGGCGGCCTTGCCCGCCTTGACGATCTTGACGATGGCCGCCTCGATCACCGCCTGCACTTCCGGCTCGTCTATCCTGCCGAGATAGCCCATATCGGCAGCCAGATCCGCCGGGCCGATAAAGACGCCGTCCACACCCTCCACCGCAAGAATATTATCGAGATCGTTGATCGCCGCGCGCGTTTCGGCCTGCACCAGCAGGCAGACGCTGTCAGAGGCGCTGTCGGCATAGTCGGTTATCGTGTTGAAGGCGGAAGCGCGGGCAACGGCAGCACCCATGCCGCGAATGCCGCGCGGCGGATAATGCATGGCGCTGACCAGATCCTTCGCCTGGTCGGCCGAATCGACCATCGGCACCAGAAGCGTGCGCCCACCCGCATCCAGAAGCTGCTTGATCATCCAGCTTTCGCCGACCGGCACGCGCACCACGGGCTCCGCAGGCGACGTGGCAAGGGCGCGCAGCTGATCGATGATGCTGCGCAGATCGTTCGGCCCATGCTCGCCGTCGATCACCAGCCAGTCGAACCCCGCCGTACCGGCGATTTCCGCCGTGATGGCCTCGCCCATATCGAGCCAGAGGCCGATCTGCGGCTTGCCGGCATGGATGGCGGTTTTGAAACGGTTTTCGGGAGCAGGCATGATGTCCTCAGGAAAGCAGTGATTTCAGATCGGCGGAAGCATCCGCCAGGATGGCGCGATCCGGCTCCGCGCCGGTATCGAGCAGTTTCTTGCCCGCGACATAGGCCTTGGCATCGTTGACGGCATCCACCGCCACGAATCGCCCGTCGCGAAAATACCAGACGGACCAGCTGCCCTCACGCGCGCCCTGCCTCCGCATCGTCTCGTCATAACCCAGGTTGAAGCCGGCGATCTGCAGCTTGGCGTCATATTGATCCGACCAGAACCATGGCTTCGGATCATAGGCGACTTCAGCCCCGGTGAGCACGGCAGCGGCCGCCTCGGCCTGATCGACAGCGTTCTGTACCGATTCGAGACGCACATGCTGGCCGCGCCAGGGCAGCAGCGCGCAATCGCCCACCGCATGAATGGCGTTGTCGGAGGTGCGGGTGTGGTCGTCCACCACGATGCCATTGCCGACATCAAGGCCTGATTCGCGAGCGAGGCGATCATTCGGCGTCACGCCGATGCCGACAATCACAAAGTCCACATTCAGCGTCGAGCCGTCGGATAGTTCGGCAGCGGCCACCCGGCCATCCATGCCGACAAGGCGCACAAGGCCGGTCTTTTCGCGAATGGAAACGCCGTGGGCCTGATGGATGCCGCGCATGATATCGGCGGTTTCCTTCGCCGCCACACGCTGGAGAATGCGGTCGGCCATTTCGATCAAAGTCACTTCGAGGCCGAGCTTGCGCGCGACGGCCGCTGCTTCGAGACCGATATAACCGCCGCCGATTACCAGCAGCCTGCGGCCCGGCTTCATCTCCTCCATAAGCCGGTCGGCATCGCGCTTGTCGCGCACGGTCAGGACGCCTTCCAGATCGCCGCCGATACTGGCGGGCAGCAGGCGGGGAGCCGCCCCGGTCGCCAGCACCAGCCTGTCATAGGAAAGCGTGCTGCCATCCTGCATGCGCAGGGATTTGGCGACGCGATCTATCTCCTCGACCCAGGTGGAAAGCCGGATATCGACATTGTTCTCCGCGTACCACTCCTCCGGCCGGAACATCAGCCGGTCGAAGCTCATCTCGCCGAGAAGGTATTTTTTGGAGAGCGGCGGCCTCTGGTAAGGATAGGCATCCTCGGAACCGACGATGGTGATGGGGCGCTCGTCCTTCAGCGCCCGAAGCTTCGACGCCAGCGCGAAAGCGGCCTGCCCCGCCCCGACGATTACCAGCCTTCCCGTCACAGTCCACTCCCAGAAGAATCACGAAGCGCCGGTCCTGCCGGGCCTCGCGAAGCGATATTGCAAGGCTCAGGCGTAACGCCAAGTACGGCCCCAGTCAACACCAGCCCCGTGCAAGCGTGGCGCAGTATCATCACAGGCTGCAACCGGATGGGACCGAACGCATTTCCATAGCGGAAACATCGGCTTCCGAAGGGAAGATTGGTCGAGATCGAGACAGAGAACAGACAATTGCGCGCATTTCCTTCATGCCCTGGCAAGGAAGCGGCGTTAAAATCGGCATCAAAAGAGGCAATCCGGGAGGTTGTCATGGCTTTGCATATGGATCCCCGTCAGAACGTCCCCCAGGACGAGATGTACGAGAAATTTCAGATCGACCGGCCCGGCAAGATCACCTTCATCGGGCATCATCTCAGCGCCAAGGACACCATGCGCTGCCTGGTGCGGACCATTTCCCTTTACGGCGCGGAACTGGATGTCAGTCCCGATCTGGAAATGCCGGCCAATTTCTATCTGGAAATTCTCGGTATCCGCGATGAGATCGGCTGCACGCTGATCCGCCGCGAAGAGGAAAAAGTGACGATCGGCTTCAATATGCTGATCGATGCGGAGTTCCTGCACCATGTGCGACGCCTGAGCTTCGAAACATCATGATGACCGCCGCAAAAGCGGAGCTCACGGAATAGGCATGCGAAGCGGCGGGACCGCCACCTCGCTGTATCTGATAGATTCGGCATCCAAATCTGCCGCCCCGTTCTTCCGGCTCACCGCATCGCAGGCAGAGATCGAGACTATCGGGGCGGCCGTCATCATATCTTCACGACCGCCGCCGTGACGTACATGAACATTATTCCCGCTCCGAGGCCGCCAAGGACTGCCGGAGACAGGGAGAGGGAGGCGAAGTTGCGGGCGTTGCTACGGACCATGTAGGCCGAGACCTCGACCATGACCTGCAGGATGGCTCCGGCCCCGATGGCGAGCGCGAAAGTCGTCCATTGCGGTGCATAAGCGAGACTGCCAAGCCACATGCCAAGCACCGCCGGGCCGCCGGCCAGAAGGGTAAGCCCGGCGAAAATCCACAATGACGGCCGTTTTTTGAGGATCGGCGCGGCGATGCCGATACCCTCGGTAATGTTGTGGATCGCAAAGCCCAGCACGAGAAACGCACCGAGCCCCGCCGAACCCGCCGCAAAGGCAGCGCCGATCGCCAGCCCTTCGCCGAAATTATGCAGGCCGATGCCAAGCGCGATGTAAGTCGCGAGCGCAAGCCCGGTCGGCGTGCCATGCCGGCGGCCAACCGCCATCAGGATCAGGAAGGCCGCAAAGGCGGCGAGTACGACCATCACCCGGCCCTGAAACAGCGCAGCCGTTTCGCCGGCGATTTCCAGCGCCTCTTCCGTCATGTCGATGAGAAGATAAAGCAGCAGGCCGATTGTCAGCGCCAGCAGGAAATTCATGCCGCTTTGGTCGACATTGCGCAAAGCGGGATAGAACATCAGGCCGATGGCGACGGGAACGACGCCGACGATGATGCCGACCAGCGCCTGGATCCAGAGTTGTCCGGATGTCGCGGTGGGCGTCGGCACCGCCACGGCGATCTCGTGGTCGAAGCTCGCGCCGGTGTTGGTGACCACGGTGACCGCGTGGGTATCGGCGAGATTCCACGGAAAATCGATGTTGAGCCAGACGGACGACCCCCTCGGAATTTCACCCGCAGGCGATTGAGTGAACGTCCAGTAGGCCGCATCCACCTGTACCTGCGCTATCGTCATCGGCTCCGAACCGCCAGCCCGGACCAGCAATTGCAGGCCCCTGTCGTTGAGGATGGTGCGCTCGAAGGTGAGGTTTTCGACGGGCGGCGCGCCGTTGTCGAGCCGCCCGAGCGGGTCGGCGGCGAAAATCCAGGCGATGGCGGCGGCCAGCGCCAGAAGCGGCAAGACGATCCAGACGAGCGTGAGGCCGGAGCGGGCGGGCGCGGATGTTTTCTTCGTTTCCATGACATTCATGACAGCGACTCCACGACATCGAACATGCCCATCCAGCCAAGTTCGGTGAACTCCGTCTGATGGGGGTGGAACATATAAAGTCCGGGCTCGTGCGCGGCGAAGCTGAACTCCAGAATGCCGCGCTCCGCCTGGCACTGGGTGATGAGGTCGACGGTCTGCAATGTCGGCGTCAGCGTCGTTCCCTGATTGAAATAATTGAAGAAATTCGCATGCAGATGGAAGGAATTGATCGGATCGAATTCCAGCACGTTGACGAGATAGATGCGCACCGGCTTCGAGCGGAGAATTCTGATCGGCTTCTTGGCGAAGGCGTGTGCGACCGTATTGACGGCGTAGAACTCGTTCTCCTCGTCGAAATTGGTGTCGAATGCGTTCGACACCATCACCATTTCCTGCCAGCCCGCATTTTCCGGCGTGCCGAGCAGGCGCGAGCGGGCGACCTCGGCGTGCTCGGGATGCCGGTCTGGATCCGGATCGATGATGAAGGCGCCATACATGCCCTTGTGCATGTGCCGGCGCAGCGGCACGTTGTGGCAATGATACAGATGGCAGCCGAAGGGCCTGGCGTCGAATTCGTAGGTGAATTCACCGCCCGGATCGACCATGCCCGGCGTGCCCGGAATGCCGTCCATCCTTGCTGAATGAATGCCGTGGAAGTGAAGGGAATGCGGGTGGGAACCGTAATTCCTGAAATTCACCCGGATACGGTCGCCTTCCCTGGCGCGCAGGGTCGGTCCCGGCACGCGGCCATTGTAAGTCCAGGCCGGAAACATGACACCGGGTGCAATCTCGATATCCTTGTCCTCGGCGGTAATCTCGAAGGTGCGAAGGGTGCGCCCGTCGGCGGTGCGCTCCACCGTGCCGGCCTCCCAATCCGTCAGCATGTCGTGGGGGTCGACACCATTGGTTTGCGGATCGACCTCGCCGACCGTCATCATCGAACCATGCGCGCCGTGGGCTTTCGCCGCGCTATCGGCCGGAGCCGAGCCCGGCGCTGTCGCCCCGTGAGCTGAATGCGCGGTCTGGCCGGAGGCGCTGGTGGCCAGAAGCGCCCCTCCTCCCGCAGCCACGAGCCCGCCGGCGAGCAACCCTCTGCGACTGACCAGTTCACCCGTCAATCGCGTCGGTGACGTCTTCTCCATTTGCGACTTTCTTTCCATTTTCATCTCTTGCGGCGGCTGTTTGTCGTGAGAACTATCGATTTCATTTGCATTTTTGCAATTAAGAATCATTTGCAATAAAAATAACTATACTCGCCAGCTTATCTATATTCTGCAATTAGGAATTAATTGCAACAAGCATTTGACGAACGGGTGCAACATTGCGGCAATCCATCGCTTTGCCGCCTGCGGAACCCAGCCTGAAAGGTCGATTTTCAACCGAGATCGTCAAAATCGGGACGTCGCGCCGTGGAGCTAGGCCCCACCGAGACAGCATTTCCAGCCGCCCGTCGCGCCGGCGGACCGGGCATGAGCGTAAATTCCGGCAGGAAGGGGTTTCCAAACCGTCGGAAATCTGACCCATTGTGGCGAATTGAGCTTTGCTCGGAACGAGACTTTCCAACTGCATATCGGATTAAACAATGTCAGCCTTTTCCCGCCTCACGCCGCTTGCCGCCTCGCTTCCCTCAACCGTTCCCTTCGTCGGCCCCGAAGCCATCGAGCGCAACCGCGGCCTGAAGGTTGAAGCGCGTATCGGCGCCAATGAGAGCGGCTTCGGCCCCGCCCCTTCCGTGCTTCTGGCCATGCGCGATGCGGCGGCGGAGACGTGGATGTACAGCGATCCGGAAAATTATGAGCTGAAGGAAGCGCTTGCCATCCACCATGGCGTTGCACGCGGCAATATCGCCATCGGCAGCGGCGTCGATGGGCTGCTGGGTGAGATCGCGCGGCTGATCGTCGAGCCGGGCACGCCTGTCGTCACCTCTTTTGGCGGCTACCCCACCTTCAATTACCATGTGAACGGTTTTGGCGGGAAACTCGTGACCACGCCCTATGTCGACGATCACGAAGACCTTGACGGGCTTCTCGATCTCGTCATCCGGGAAAATGCGCCGCTCGTTTATTTCGCCAATCCCGACAATCCGATGGGAAGCTGGTGGGAAGCGAGCGAAGTCGTCGCCTTTGCCCGCGCATTGCCGGAAACCTGCCTGCTCATTCTGGATGAGGCCTATTGCGAAACCGCGCCGGCCAGCGCCGTCCCGGCCATCGACGCGCTGATCGGCCAGCCGAACATTCTGCGCATGCGCACCTTCTCGAAAGCCTATGGGCTGGCGGGTGCGCGCGTGGGTTACGCTATCGGCACGCTCGGCAATGTCGAAGCCTTCGACAAGATCCGCAACCATTTCGGCATGGCGCGCATTTCGGTCGCCGGCGCTTTGGCGGCGCTGAAAGATCAGGCCTATCTGCATGAAGTCGTTGGTAAAATTTCTGACGCCCGTGAGCGCATTTCGGCAATCGCGCGCAATAGCGGCCTTTCCCCGCTCCCCTCCGCCACCAATTTCGTCACCATCGATTGCCATCGCGACGGGGCTTATGCCCGCGCCATCGTCGATGGGCTGATGGAACATGGCGTCTTCATCCGCATGCCGGGCGTCGCGCCGCTCAACCGCTGCATTCGCGTGAGCGTGGGGCCGGGTGACAAGCTCGATCTTTTCGAGCAGGCATTGCCGAAGGTCCTCAAGGCGATCGGGTAAGCTCCTACGTCTCCTCATTCCTGTGCTCGTCACAGGAATCCAGTCGACGCGCGTCTGCGCGGCGAGAGGACTCTTCTCAGCCCAAGGACTTGGGCTGGCTGGATCCCTGTGACAAGCACAGGGATGAGGGTGTCGGGCGAGTCGGCATATGATCCGATACCGCGCGTTGCACGCATCGATTCAACATCCTCCCGCAAGCCCATTCCCACGAATCGTTTTCCGGCGCAGAGACATCGCCGAACATAAGAAAACCGCGCCGGCCTTGTTCCTGCCGGTCGCGGTTTGATGTGTCAGCGCAAAAGCCCTTTTCAAAGCCCTCGCCGCGTTCCCCTTCGGGTTTACTTTCCTTTGCGCCGGTCATCGGGACTGGAGGGAACCGGACCGGAAATCTCAATAAAAGCTTGGGTAAATCAGTGCATCGTCATCCAGTCGCGGGCGGCGCGCAGCGCTTCGGCCAGTTCCGATTTCGTCATGTTGCGGGCGAGATCGGCGCGCAGCGAAGCGGCTCTTTCCGATCCGCGGATCGCGGCGATGTTGAGCCATTTATGGGCGGCGATCAGGTCCACCTTGCAGCCCCGGCCGGTCGCATAGACCAGGCCGAGATTGCAAAGAGTGTCGGCGCGGGTTTCGCCACCGGCAGCCATTTCGATATCGCGAATTTCAAAGCGTGCCATTGTTTTAATCCCTGTCCTTCTGCCTGTTTCATCATTCGCCTTCTTGTCGAGGCCATCGTCCGGACCTGCCGTCTTTTGCGGCTTTTTTGTCCTTTCGTCCGGCAGGTTTTTCCTGCGCTTTTGATGAGTTCACTATGCCACGGGGCCTTCAACGGTCGCTTAAAAGGCATGATTAATGCGCCGCAAACAAACTGCAAACGATTGGTAAAATTGGGTTTTCGTTAAATATCACGAGCCGCGGAAATTAAGGACTTTGCGGCGAATTTTACGAAAAGTTTAGAATTGGATTTAAACCCTTCCTTCACCACGATCAAAACAGCGATTTTCCAATTCTCCCTCTTTCGCTCCTGCCGCCGCTGTAAATGCCGCGCCGGGGCCGCAAATTTCTGTTTCCTTTTACGTGAACGTCAAATACTATCCGCCCTGCCCGTCATGAGGATGAAACGGGCACAGGATAGCGCGGTGCAAGGAGCAATCGTTGCGCCGCAGGCGGCTTGGGCCAGAGATGGCGCATTCGCACGCCAAAAGGGTTTGATCTACGCATCGCGTCTTTGGGCCGCCGGCTCGAGAAAGCCTGCGCGAATTTCGGGAGGAATTTTATGAAGCGTATAATGACGATTGCCGCCGCCCTCATGTTGAGCGGCAACCTTGCCTTCGCCGCCGAGGCAATCGAAGGTAACTGGAAGACCGCCAGTGGCGAAACCGCCGTGATCGGCCCCTGCGGCGGCGCCTTCTGCGTGACGCTGAAGACCGGCAAACACGCCGGAAAACAGATCGGCAAGCTTTCCGGCAAGGGAAACAGCTATTCGGGTGAAATCACCGATCCCGCCAATGACAAGACCTATAGCGGCTCCGGCACCGTTTCCGGCAACTCGCTGAGCATGAAGGGCTGCGTGCTGAAGGTTCTGTGCAAATCGCAGACCTGGACGCGGCTGTAATCGACAGGGCGGCGGGCGGGCTTCTGTCCTGCCGCCTGCGGTCCCGCGCCTGACGGCGCGGTGTGCTGCCAAGGATTTCACCTGAGACTGCGGACGCACGCCGCATGGAAGCCATATATCCGTTGATGTATCGCGTAGCGCCCAACACCAACGAGAGCGACGCATGCGCCCCACCCTTTCGACAATCCTGATTGCGGGCACCTCGCATGTCGGCAAAAGCACCTTTACCGGCCTGCTGAGCGAAAGGCTGCGCTGCGAGGCAATATCGACCGACAGTCTCGCCCGCCATCCGGGCAGGCCATGGCCGGGCATTCCTGCACCGGTGGAAGAATACTACGCACGGCTCTCGGCGGAAACGATCCACTGGTTCCTGAAGATACATCATCAGAACATCTGGCCGCTGATCCGCACGATGATCGACAGCAGGTCGGGCACCGGCACTCGCACGATCTTCGAGGGCGCGGCCCTGCGGCCGGAATTGATATCGCCCCTGCTTGGCGGCAGCGTCGCCGGTGTCTTTCTTCATGCCGGCAATGATTTTCTTCTCGAGAGAATGCGCTCTCACGCCCGCTATGAAGATGCAACGGCTGAGAAGCGGCGGATCATCGACGCCTTCATCGAGCGTTCGTTGCGGGAAAACACGGACATGCTGGCATCCGCGCAGGAGCACCGCGTGCCGGTTGTCGATGTGACCCAGCCTCAGGCATTCGAGACCCTGCTGACCGATCTTGCAGCACGTGCGGAAGCCCCTCTGTCCTGATCGAAAAGCGGGTGGCCCGCGAGATGCCCGGCGCCATTGCGGCATCAATCTGTCATGTCACCGCCCGTTAACATCCCTGAATGCCATATGAACCGGGGTCTCAGGGTCCGTTCAGTCCGAGTGTGGCAAAACTCTGTCCATCAACTCCAATAAGGGGAATGGACATGGCAAAGCTGATCAGCCGACTGGCAATCTTCGCGTTTCTCATGGCGATCTTCGCCATGTCCTTCGCCTCGCTCGTCGTTAATCCGAACCGCAGTTTCCAGCGGGTGAATGCGGGCGCGGCAATCGCCTGCCAGCATAGCCCCTCGCCCGCCGCCAATTGCCCCGTCGTATTGTGAGGACAGGCCGATGACGACAAGTTTTTCCAACGGCCTGTTTTCCGCGCTGCGGCTGGTGCTGATGGCCTCGATCTTTCTCGGTCCGGTCGCCGGACTTGCGGTTTACAAGGCCGATCCCCGCCCCGCCTCCAAGGGCGCCGGCTTCGTGCTTTTGATGAGCCTGCAGCGTGGCGCGCTCGGCTGAAATTTCCGCCGACCCGCTGTTATTCGAACTGCCTTTTTGCGTTTCTTTTCAGTTTCTTCGTATTTCTGTCGCTTGCCTGTCGAAATTGGCCTCTTATAATGGGCCATGACAATAGCAAAACGAACGATTCCGCCCCTCACCTTCATCAGCCCCGAGCCTTTCGCGCCGCAGTCCTTCACGGACCCGAAACAAGCTGTGGCGGCTTTGACCGCGCTTTACGAGCGCAATACGGCGTTCCTGATCAATTCCTTCACCGAGCTTGCCAAGGGCGCGCCGATTGCCGGGCGCTACCGCGCCTGCTATCCGCAGGTGAGCCTCGAGACCGCCACCTTCGGCCATGTCGATTCGCGTCTCTCCTACGGCCATGTCACCGCCCCCGGCGTTTACACGACGACCATCACCCGGCCGGAGCTTTTCCGCCATTACCTCAAGGAACAGCTGGGGCTTCTGATGAAGAACCACGGCGTTCCGGTCACTGTGTCGGAATCGGCGACGCCCATTCCGCTGCATTTCGCTTTCGGCGAAGGCGCCTATGTCGAGGCGGCGGCGGCCTCCTCGCTGTCCGACGTGCCGCTGCGCGATCTGTTCGATACGCCCGACCTCAACAATACCGACGATCTCATCGCCAATGGCGAATATGACCAGGTGCCGGGCGAACCCGCGCCGCTCGCCCCCTTTACCGCGCAGCGCATCGATTATTCTCTGGCACGCCTCAGCCACTATACGGCAACGAGCGCCAGCCACTTCCAGAACTTCGTGCTGTTTACCAACTACCAGTTCTATATCGATGAATTCGCCGCATGGGCGCGGCAGTTGATGAAGAATGGCGGCGAGGGTTACACGGCTTTCGTGGAGCCGGGCAATATCGTCACCCCTGCCGGTTGCGACAAGCCGGAAACGGATGCCGTGCTCGCGCGCCTGCCGCAGATGCCCGCCTATCACCTGAAGAAGAAGGGTCATGCCGGCATCACGCTCGTCAATATCGGCGTCGGCCCCTCCAACGCCAAGACGATCACCGACCACATCGCCGTGCTGCGTCCGCATGCCTGGCTGATGGTTGGCCACTGCGCCGGCCTGCGCAACAGCCAGCGGCTTGGCGACTATGTTCTGGCGCATGCCTATGTGCGCGAAGATCACGTGCTTGATGACGACCTGCCCGTCTGGGTGCCGATCCCGGCTCTGGCCGAAGTGCAAGTGGCGCTGGAAGGCGCCGTGGCGGAAGTTACCGGCTACGAGGGCTTCGAGCTGAAGCGCATCATGCGCACGGGCACCGTCGCCACCATCGACAACCGCAACTGGGAGCTTCGCGATCAGGCAGGCCCCGTCAAGCGCCTGTCGCAGTCTCGCGCCATAGCGCTCGACATGGAATCGGCCACCATCGCCGCCAACGGCTTCCGCTTCCGCGTGCCCTACGGCACCCTGCTCTGCGTCTCCGACAAGCCGCTGCATGGCGAACTGAAACTGCCCGGCATGGCGACGGAGTTCTACCGCACCCAGGTCGCCCAGCATCTGCAGATCGGCATCCGCGCCGTGCAGAAACTTGCTGCCATGCCGACGGAGACGCTGCATTCGCGCAAGCTTCGAAGCTTTTACGAGACGGCGTTCCAGTAAGATCGTGCATCTTCGCCCTCAAGGTGCTGATGTTGGCCCATACACCTTGAGGCGTCGAAATGCGTGTGACGATCGACCTTGATGACGAGCTGATCGCAGAGGTGATGGAAATTACTGGAGTTTCCAACGCAGAAGCAGCGGTTGAAATGGCCCTGAGAGAATTGATCCGGAGACACCGGGAGCTACGAGGCGTCGGCCGGGAAGGCAATATCAGTGGAATCCGCGATAGCTGGAGAACGGATGAGTCCTAATTGACTCACTCAATGCTCTCACTGCCATCAAAGAACATAACCTCCGTCATTCCGGCCTTGAGCCGGAATCTAGCCGGCGCGCGTCTGCGCGGCGAGAAGAGTCTTTTCAGCCCAAGGACTTGGGCTGACTGGATTCCGGCTCAAGGCCGGAATGACGGAGAGAAAACAGCACGACCACAGCAAAATATCGCATTTAGCGGACAGCAACGATTATGCCTGAGCCTATAGCGCTTCAGGCAAAAACGAGATCTTTGGAAGCGATCTATCTCTTTATTTTTACGCACCTCCAGTAAGACCGCTACGCATTTTTAATGGAGATGCTCTTGCGAAGTCGCCGGTCGCGGTCCGCTCGCGCGGATCGCGCCACATCCGTCTCAAACCACCTTCACCGTCCCCTCCACGCGGATGGGAAAATTCACCGAGCGTGCGATGAAGCATTTGTCGTGTGCATCATGGTGCAGCTCATCCGCTCTGGCCGGATCGCCTTTCGAAATGGTGATGACCGGTTTCAGCACCACTTCGCTGAATTGCCCCGCGCCATCCTTTTCCATCACCAACGTGCCTTCGGCATTGTCGACATAGTCTTCGACGATGATGCCGTTGACCGAGCAGAAATGCAGGTACCACAGCTTGTGGCAGGCCGAGAGAGAGGCGACCAGCAGGTCTTCCGGGTTCCAGCGGGAGGGATCGCCGCGGAAAGCGGGGTCTGAGGAGCCGGCGATATCGGCTTTCCCTGCGGTGGAAATCGTGTAGTCGCGTTCATAATCGCGGTAGCCGGATGTGCCCTTGCCGCGATTGCCGGTCCATTTCACCTGCACGGCGTAATGATGTTCCTGCCCTGCCATCTGATTATTCCTCCCTTGGAAACTTTTTTCGCATTCTCTAACGGAAAACCGGTGTCCACTTTTCCTAGAAATGCTCCCGCGTATCGCGCAGGTGGTCGAGCCCCTTGCGCAGCGTTTCTATAATCTGGTCCACTTCCGAGCGGCTGATCGTCAGCGCCGGTGAGGCCAGCATGCGGTCGCCGGTGGCGCGCATCACAAGGCCATCTGCCAGGCAATGGTTGCGCACCGCGGTTCCGATGTCGTCCGGCTTGGCGAAACGCCGGCGCGTCGCCTTGTCGGCCGTTATCTGCAGGCCGCCCATCAGGCCGACATTCACCGCCTCGCCGACCAGTTCATGATCCGTCAGGCTTTTCCAGCCTTCGGAGAAATAAGGGCCGATATCGTCGCGCACCCGTTCCACCAGTCCCTCTTCCTCGATGATGCGGAGGTTTTCCAGGGCGGCGGCGGCGCAGACGGGATGGCCGGAATAGGTGAAACCGTGGTTGAAGTCACCGACCTCAGACAACATCACCTCCGCCACCCGATCCGAGACGATGACGCCGCCAATCGGCAGATAACCGGAAGACAGGCCCTTGGCGACGGGCGCAAAATCCGGCTCCACGCCGAAATGCTGATAACCGAACCAGGAGCCGAGACGGCCGAAACCGCAGATCACCTCATCGGAGACGAGCAGGATGTTGCGCGCCTTGCAGATGCGGGCGATTTCCGGCCAGTAGGTTTCCGGCGGCACGATGACACCGCCCGCACCCTGAATGGGTTCGGCCACGAAAGCGGCGACATTTTCCTCACCGAGTTCATCGATCTTCGCTTCCAGTTCGCGCGCCACCTTCAGGCCGAATTCGGCCGGAGAAAGATCGCTGCCTTCGGCATACCAATAGGGCTGGCCGATATGGGCCACCCCCTCGATCGGCAGGTTTCCCTGCTCGTGCATCCATTTCATGCCGCCGAGCGAAGCGCCTGCCACCGTCGAGCCGTGATAGCCGTTGCGCCTTGCGATTACCCTGGTCTTCGTCGGATGGCCAAGCGCCTTCCAGTAGACCCGCGCCATGCGGAACCAGGTGTCGGTCGCTTCCGAGCCGGAATTGGTGAAGAAGACATGGTTCATCTTCGGCCCGGCGCGCGAGGCGATCTTCTGCGCCAGAAGCGTCGCAGGCGGCGTGGTGGTGCCGAAAAACGCGTTGTAATAGGGCAGCTCGTTCATCTGGCGCTGCACGACATCGGCGATCTCGCGGCGTCCGTAACCGATATTCACGCACCAGAGGCCGGCAAAGGCGTCGAGATATTTCTTGCCGGTGCTGTCATAGATGAACACCCCTTCGGCGCGCTCGATGATGCGGGTGCCGGCGGCGTTGAGCTTGCCCATGTCGGAAAAGGGGTGGAGGTGATGGGCGGCATCGATGGCGGCGAGATTGGACATCGGCTTGGAGACTTCATTCATGACAGATCGCACTCCCATAAAGGCAACGGCGCTCACGCCACCGCGCCCGCCGAACATGGCCGGGCGGCCTCGATTTGGCAAGGCTGGCGTTTTTTAGGGGTATAGAAGCTAGATTGCCGGTGGGATAACACTCAAGTCACATGCGGTTGCGCTATGCGAAGAACGACCGCCCCACCAGCACCTTCAATTCGCCGGCATGGACTTCGAGCGCCACATCCCGCTCCATCGGCAGCAATTCGCCATCGATGACGCAGCGCAGGTCATGGCGTTTCTTCGGAAAATGCAGCTCCACATCTGTCACGGTCATGGCGGTCACGGCGGCGTTTTCCTTCAGCCTGCCGCGCAGAATGTCGAAAGCGAGTTTCGCGACGCCGGAAGGACGCAACGGATCGGCGAGATAGAAGCCGAGATGGCCGCCCGAGACATTGTCCGCGACCATCAATGCGCTCTGGCCGAATTCATTGTTGGAGACGGAAATGGCCGAGACCTTGCGGTGCTGCGTTTTGCCGTTGACGGTATATTCCACCTCGAAGACCGGCGGATTGAGGATGACGCTGATGGCGGCGCGGATGCTCGCCTTGATCTTGCCGAGGCGGGAGGCAAAAGCGAGATTGTTGCGATAGCGCACCATGCGCGAATGCAGGCCCGCGGAAAACTGGTGGACGAAGAGGCGGCCATTGGCGCTGGCGATGTCGACACTGGCAATCTCGCCATTCGCCAGCGTTTCCAGCGCCTGGCGAATATCGAGCGGCAGCTTCAGCGAGCGGGCGAAGAGGTTCATGGTGCCGGCCGGAACGATGCCGAGCGCGATGCCGTGTTTCCAGGCGATGGCGGCTGCTGCGGAAATCGTGCCGTCACCGCCGCCGGCAATGATGCCTTCAATGCTTGGCTCATCGGCGGCGCGTTCCATTTCCTCGACGATATCCTTTCCGGAGACCAGACGGCAATCGATGGCGTGGCCGGCGCGGGTGAAGACCTCGCGGGCATGGTCGCAATAGGCCTCCATGTCGGTGGTGCGAAACGTGCCGCCGTCACGATTGAAAATTGCAATGAGCTTCATGTTTCCAACCCGATCCAGTGAGGCAGCCGCGCGTAAATGCCTGACCCTATATAGGGTTCCGAACACCATCGCGTGAAGATGCTCTTTTGCCGAGAATCGCTCTACCGCAACGCATCATTTCATGTTAGGGATCACTTAAGGTCATTTTCATGACCGCGCATCTCCAGTCAGGGCAGACCGCTCCCATACGGTCTTGCCCTTTTTTCTGTGGGCCCTTCCCGCTTTTCAGGTCACGATGAGCCAGTCGAATATTTCCGAAGCCCGCCCTGGCGCGGAGAATGAAACCGTTTACACGGCCGCCCCTGCCGTGGCCCTCTCCCCGCTTGCCATCGCGCTCATCGAACTGGCGCTTGCCGCCGGCGGCTTCGGCATCGGCACCGGCGAATTCGCCATCATGGGCCTGCTTCCCGACGTCGCCACCACCTATGGCGTCACCGTTCCGCAGGCGGGTTATGTCATCACGGCCTATGCGCTCGGCGTCGTCATCGGCGCGCCGATCATCGCGGTTCTCGCCGCGCGCATGACGCGCCGCACATTGCTTCTCGGCCTGATGGGGCTTTTTGCGGCCGGTAATATCCTGAGCGCCGTCGCACCGGATTTCCTGAGCTTTACCGTGCTGCGCTTCATCACCGGCCTGCCGCATGGTGCCTATTTCGGCGTTGCGGCGCTGGTGGCGGCCTCCATGGCGCCGATCCACAAGCGTGCCCGCGCCGTTGGCCGCGTCATGCTCGGCCTCACCATCGCCACCCTGCTCGGCACGCCGCTCGCCACCTTCTTCGGCCAGCTTCTTTCCTGGCGCGCGGCCTTCATGCTGGTCGGCGGCATCGCGCTTTTGACGGTGGCTCTGCTCTGGTTCTTCCAGCCGCGTGACAGGGTGGAGGAAGGCGCCAGCGTATGGCGTGAACTCGGCGCTTTCCGCCGCGTGCAGGTGTGGCTGACGCTCGCCATCGCCGCCGTCGGCTTCGGCGGCATGTTCTCGGTCTTCAGCTATATCGCCAAGACCACTACCGATGTGGCGATGATGCCGGTTTCCACCGTCTCCATGGTGCTGGCGCTGTTCGGCATCGGCATGAATGTCGGCAATGTGGTCGGCTCGCGGCTGGCCGATATCTCGCTCAATGGCACGATTGGCGGCATGCTAGCCTTCAACGTGCTTGTCATGACCGTGTTCGGCATGACGGCGGACAATCCTTTCATGCTCTGCCTCTGCGTCTTCCTGATCGGCTGCGGTTTCGCCGCCTGTCCTGCCGTGCAGACGCGGCTGATGGATGTGGCGCAGGATGCGCAGACGCTGGCCGCCGCCTCCAACCATTCCGCCTTCAACATCGCCAATGCCCTCGGCGCCTGGCTCGGCGGCCTCGTCATCGCCATGGGTTTCGGTTACGCCTCCACAGGTTATGTCGGCGCGGTTCTTTCCCTTCTCGGGCTTGGCGTTTTCCTTGTTTCCGTCACCGTCGAACGGCGCGAAAAGGCGGCCTGAGCCGGCCCTATCGCAGCTTACGGAAATTTCACAATCGGGCGCTTGACTCTTTTCGGTTTCAGGCGCAACACGGCCTTACGCGCATGCCTTGCGGCACGGCGCGGATTTCAACGGAGCATCATTGGATGTCTAGCGACAGTAGCAGTCGATTGCCTTTGCCGAGACCGGCGAACGTGAACTGATCCGACCGCTGTCGGCTCACCACCGCGTTCGCCGTTATCGGCGAATCGACGGAAAGGTGAGCAATCATGAACTTCCACAACCTCTCCCAGAGGGCCAGCAAGGCCGCACGTCTTCTTCGTAGCGGAAATGCCGGCTCCACCACCATTGCCGAACGCGTCGAGCACCTCAACACGCTGGATGTCGCCGGGGCCGCAACCGCCCTTCTCGCCATGCCGCAGGCAAAGGCCGTCGCCATTCTCGACCGGCCGGAACTGCATGGCGCCGCCGCCATCATCGCCCATATTCCTGTCGAACAGGCCGCCCGCTTCGTCAACCTGATGTCTGACGACCGCGTGGCCGACGTCATGGCGGAAATGGAAGAAGAGCCGCGGGCAAAGCTGTTTTCCCGGCTGGACCGGACGACGGCTCTCTCCATCAAGCATCTGATGGGTTATCCGCCGCGCACCGCTGGCTCGATCATGACCACGGAATTCGTCAGCGTGCCTGATGACTGGACGGTGGAACAGACCCTTTCGCACATCCGCGTCGTCGAGCGGTCGCGTGAAACGGTCTATGCCATCTATGTGCTGGCGCAGGACGGAACGCTCTCCACCGTCGTGACGCTGCGTCGCCTGCTGACCGGCGAAGCCGGCGCCTCCATCCTCTCCGTCGCATCGAAGGAAGGCATCGTCTGCGCCAGCCCCCTGATGTCGCAGGAGGATGTCGCCCGGCTGATCCGCAAGCACGACCTTCTGGCCCTGCCCGTCGTCGATGACCGCTCGCATATTCTCGGCATCGTCACTGTCGACGACGTGATCGACACCATGATCGCCGACACCACGGAAGACGCCCACAAGTTCGGTGGTATGGAGGCGCTCGGCAAGCCCTATATGACGATCGGCTTTCCGGACATGATCCGCAAGCGCGCCGGCTGGCTCGCAGCGCTCTTCCTCGGTGAAATGCTGACGGCCAGCGCCATGCAGCATTTCGAGGGCGAGCTGGAAAAGGCCGTGGTGCTGACGCTGTTCATTCCGCTCATCATGTCGTCGGGCGGCAACTCCGGTTCGCAGGCCACCTCGCTCATCATCCGGGCGCTGGCGCTTGGCGAGCTGAAGCTTTCCGACTGGTGGCGGGTGCTTCTGCGGGAAATCCCGACGGGCCTGACGCTCGGCTGCATTCTGGGCGCCATCGGCTTCCTGCGCCTGAGCCTCTGGCAGCAGGCCGGGTTTTACGACTATGGCGAGCACTGGCTGCTGGTCGGCGCCACCGTTTTCGCGGCCCTCGTCGGCATCGTCACCTTCGGTTCGCTCGCCGGCTCCATGCTGCCCTTCGTGCTGCAGCGCCTGCGGCTCGATCCCGCCAGCGCCTCTGCCCCCTTCGTCGCGACGCTGGTGGATGTCAGCGGGCTGATCATCTACTTCTCGGTGGCGCTGGTGATCTTGAGCGGTACGTTGCTCTAAAAGACGAAAGGCCCGCTCAGAAGAGCGGGCCTTTTCATTTGCGGTGGGGGAAAAACGAGAAGCCCCGCCCTCAGCCACCGGCGTTGATGACGCCCGTTCCCAGCAGTCCAAGCAAAATAAAGCCGATGACCACGCGGTACCAGACGAAGGGCATGTAGCTCTTGGTGGAAACCAGTTTGAGGAAGACGACGATCACGGCATAACCGACCACGAAGGCGATCAGTGTCGCGAGCCCCGTCGGACCCCAGCCGACCGGATTGTCCTCACCGATGCTCTTGAAGAGCTGGTAAAAGCCGGAGCCGAAGACGGCGGGAACGGCGAGCAGGAAAGAATAGCGCGCCGCCGCCTCGCGGGTGTAGCCTAAAAGCAGGCCGGCGCTGATGGTGCCGCCCGAGCGCGAGACGCCGGGGATGAGCGCCATGGCCTGCGCGAAACCGAACAGGATGCCATCGCGCCAGATAAGCTGGTTCAGCTTGTAACGCTTCTCACCGATTTTATCGGCAACGCCGAGAACGATGCCGAAGACGATCAGCATCACGGCGGTGATGTAAAGGTTGCGCAGCGAGTGCTCGATGGCATCTTTGAAGAACAGGCCAAGAAAGACGATCGGCACGGAACCGATGATGATGAGCCAGCCGAGCCGGGCATCGGCCTTGTTATACTCGCCGAGGCGAAAGTTCTGCCGGAGCCAGGCGATGGCAATGCGCATGATATCCGACCAGAAATAGACCAGCACGGCCGCTTCGGTGCCGATCTGGGTAATCGCGGTGAAGGCGGCTCCTGGATCCGCGCCGGAGGGCAGGAACTCCCCGGCGATCCTCAGATGCGCGCTTGAAGAAATCGGAAGAAATTCCGTAAGCCCTTGCAAAAAGCCGAGAAATGCGGCCTCCAACCAACCGATGCTCATGTGTCCTGATGTCCCTGCTGCGAATCGAGATCGCAGCATTATGCATCAATCGGGGCAAATACATGTTGCATCGCACCATGAAAAAGGCACGCGAAGGGGTGCGCTTTTACCCGTGATTTTTCAGGCGGCCTTTTCCTTCGCCTCGGGAAGGCGGGTATATTTCTCACCGTTCCTGCACACGACATGGGCGTCGCCCCAGCTTTTCAGCGCCGAAATCACCGGTATCATCGTCTCGCCAAGCGGCGTCAGCGCATAGTCCACGCGCGGCGGCACCACCGGGAAAACGGTGCGGGAAATCAGGCCCGCCTCTTCCAGTTCGCGCAGCTGCTTCGTCAGCATGCGCTGGGTGACGCTGGGAATATGGCGGCGCAGCTCGTTAAAGCGCAGCGTGCCCTCATTGATGAGGTGATAGAGGATCACGCCCTTCCATTTGCCATCGAGGAAACTCAAGGCCGATTCCACCGGGCAGCCGGGAAAGTTGCCGGTGAGCTTGGCGCGCGGTCGCGACATCACAGTATCCTTTTTGTATGTATCATCACAAAATGTGCATTCTTGCGATCGATGTTCATATGTATCAAGTAAGAGGCACGCAAACAAGCAAAGGAGACTGTTCATGCGCGCCATCGGTTACAGGACCAGCCAGCCCATCACCGTGAAAGACGCCCTCGTCGATATCGACCTGCCCCAGCCGGAAGCGAAGGGGCATGATATTCTCGTGGAAGTGAAGGCCGTTTCGGTGAACCCCGTCGATACCAAGGTGCGCCGCAACCAGTCGCCGGAAAACGGCGAACCCCGCGTGCTCGGTTTCGATGCGGCGGGCGTGGTGAAGGCCGTCGGCGACAAGGTCTCGCTGTTCAAGCCCGGCGACGAGGTGTTTTACGCCGGTGTCATCAACCGCCCCGGCTCCAACAGCGAGTTCCATCTGGTCGATGAACGCATTGTCGGCGCAAAGCCGAAGTCCCTGAATTTCGAGGAAGCCGCCGCGCTGCCGCTGACCGCCATCACCGCTTACGAGACGCTGTTCGACCGGCTGCGGGTGAAGGAGCCGGTTCCAGGCGCGGCCAACGCCATTCTGGTCATCGGCGGCGCGGGCGGCGTCGGCTCCATCGCCGTCCAGCTTCTGCGGGCGCTGACCGATCTCACCGTCATTGCCACCGCTTCACGGCCCGAGACGATTGCATGGGTGAAGGAACTCGGCGCGCATCACGTCATCGATCACAGCAAGCCGATAGCCCCGCAGGTGGAAGCGCTCGGGCTCGGTGCGCCGGGCTTTGTCTTCTCCACCACCCATAGCGACATTCATGCCGCCGACAGCGTGGCGACCATCGCGCCGCAGGGCCGCTTCGCGCTGATCGACGATCCGGCCGGCGGTTTCGACGTCATGGCCTTCAAGCGCAAATGCGTATCGATCCATTGGGAAATGATGTTCGCCCGCGCCGTTTTTCAGACGCCTGACATGATCGAGCAGCACAGGCTGCTCAACCACGTGGCGGAACTGGTCGATGCCGGCAAGATCAAGACGACGCTGACCGAGGTTTTCGGCACCATCAATGCCGCAAATCTCATCAAGGCGCATGCGCTGATCGAGAGCAACAGGGCCAAGGGCAAGATCGTGCTTTCGGGCTTCTGATCGCCGGCGAGGCGTCCGCATCGCGGACGCTTCTCTTCCGCTTATGGAGATGTTTGAGCCGAGCGCAAGACCGCGCGGCTATTCCTGTCAGTCGTCGTCCGGATCTTCCGGGCACGGCCAGGAGGCCGGCGCGGTGAGGCCGTTCGGCAATTTGGTCTTGGCGTCACCGCAGGCAATGTCGATCTGCTTCTGATCAAGGCCGGTAGCCATGGAAAGATCGAGTCCTTCAATCCTCGTCAGCAGCAGGAATGCGCTGGTGAAATCCACCGGACCGCCGAGCTTGGCGCCGCCGAAACGGGCGCGTGACAGATTGGTCAGGGAGAATTTCGAGCCGTTCAGCGTCGCGCCCTCGAAATCGGCGCGGCCGAGTTCGGCCTTGGTGAAATCCGTGCCGTCCAGCTTGGTGTTTTCGAATTTGGTCCGCTGCATTTCGGCATTGACGAATTTGGCGTTGGTGGCGTCGGCGGCGGAAAAATCGCTGCGATAGGCTTCTACCTTGGTCAGATTGGCGCCCTGCAGGTTCGCCTCGCCAAGGGCCGTGCGGATGAGCTTGGCCTTCTCGAGATTGGCCCCCTTCAGCGACGAACCGCGCAGGTCGGTATAGGTGAAATCCGTGCCGTAAAGCATTGCCGAATCGAGATTGCTGCCGCCCAGCATCAGCAGGCGCTTGTTGCATTCGCGCCAGTCGATACCGGCCATGGCGTCGGTACGGCAGCTTGCAGCCACCAGCGGACCGCCGCTGAAAGAAACGGCAATCATCGCAAGCGCCGCCACACCGGCAACGAACCCTGTCTTCCGCACGATATTCAGCCTTTGAAAGCCGGACATTCCTTCACTCCCTGTCGTCGGGCGACGGCACTTAGGACCATATGCACATTCAAGGCGTTACCGCATCGCTGAACCACAATCCACGGACCACGCGACCATGCAACACCCCAACATCCTATATGTAAGAAATCGAAGAGCAATCCACAAATACTGACGGGGAGACGGGCGGTGGACGCTGCCTTTCCGTCATGCCGGACTTGGGTACTGGCATCCAGTCACGGGCGTCTGCGTCGTGGGAAATGCGTCCTTCGATCAGAGGTCTGCCCGTTCCGCAAATGCCGTCACTCCCGGCCGCATGACACAATGGCTGAGAGTGATTGCGAGCGGTCTTCCCACGCTCGACGTCATCCTCGGGCCTGTCCCGAGGATCTATCCACCTATCGTAAAATCAATCCGTTGCAGATGCTCGGGACAGGCCCGAGCATGACGGAGGAGAAGGCTTCGGCCGTAATCGCCATCACATATTGGCGTAAACCGGCCCCTCGCCGCCCTGCGGCGGCACCCAGTTGATGTTCTGGTTGGGGTCCTTGATGTCGCAGGTCTTGCAGTGCACGCAGTTCTGGGCGTTGATGACGTAGACTTCCTCGCCGTCCTTCTCCACCCATTCGTAAACGCCGGCCGGACAATAACGCGTCGAAGGGCCGGCAAAGACATCGTGCTCAGACAGTTTTTGCAGCGCCATGTCCTTCACCTGAAGATGCACCGGCTGGTCTTCCTCATGGTTGGTGGAGGACAGGAACACCGACGACAGCCGGTCGAAGGTCAACACACCATCCGGTTTCGGATAGGCGATCGGCTTGTGCTTTGCGGCCGGCTCAAGGCTCTCCGCATCCGTCTTGCCATGCTTCAGCGTGCCGAAGAAGGAGAAGCCGAACAGCTGGTTCGTCCACATGTCGAGACCGCCGAGACCGACGCCGATGAGCGTGCCGAATTTCGACCACAGCGGCTTGACGTTCCTGACCCGCTTCAGATCCTTGCCGATATCGCCGTCGCGCCATTCCGCCTCGATCTCCGCCACCTCGTCATGGGCGCGGCCGGCGGAAATCGCCACGGCGATCTTCTCTGCCGCCAGCATGCCCGACAGCACCGCATTATGGCTGCCCTTGATGCGCGGCACATTGACGAAACCGGCGGAACAGCCGATCAGCGCGCCGCCGGGGAAGGTGAGCTTCGGCACCGACTGATAGCCGCCTTCGGTGATGGCGCGCGCACCATAGGAAATGCGCTTGCCGCCCTCGAAGGTCTCGCGGATGGCCGGATGCGTCTTGAAGCGCTGGAATTCCTCGAAGGGGTAAAGATAGGGGTTCTTGTAGTTGAGGTGCACCACAAAGCCGACGGCGACGAGGTTATCCTCGAGATGATAGAGGAAGGAACCGCCGCCGGTCTTGAAGCCGAGCGGCCAGCCGAAGGAATGCTGCACGAGACCCTGTCTGTGCTTTTCCGGCTTGACCTGCCAGAGTTCCTTGATGCCGATGCCGAATTTCTGCGGCTCGCGATCCCTGGACAAATCGAATTTGGAAATCAGCTGCTTGGCGAGCGAACCGCGCACGCCCTCACCGATCAGCACATATTTGCCATGCAGCTCCATGCCGCGGGTGAAGTTCGGGCCCGGCTCGCCGTTCTTTTCGATACCCATATCGCCGGTGGCGACGCCGATGACGGCACCCTCGTCGTCATAGAGCACTTCGGTTGCGGCAAAGCCCGGATAGATCTCGACGCCGAGCCCTTCCGCCTTTTCCGCCAGCCAGCGACAGACCAGCCCAAGCGAGACGATGTAATTGCCATGATTGTTCATCAGCGGCGGCATCATGAAATTCGGCAGGCGGATGGAGCCGGCCGGCCCTAAGAACATGAACTGGTCGTCCTTGACCTCGGTCTTGAAGGGATGCCCCTCCTCTTCGCGCCAGCCCGGCAGCAGCCGGTCGATGCCGATCGGATCGACCACCGCGCCGGAGAGAATATGCGCGCCGACTTCGGCACCCTTTTCGAGAACGACGACCGAAAGCTCCGGCTCCACCTGCTTCAGCCGGATCGCGGCGGCAAGGCCCGCAGGACCCGCGCCAACGATCACAACGTCGAATTCCATCGCTTCGCGTTCGGGCAGTTCCATCGCTTCCGTCATCTCATCCTCTCCGCATCGCCGGTCCCATCCGGCTGTTGTTATATCCGCTTTCCGGCATTCCCGGCGCATCGCCCGCGCCAGTCAAAAAACCATCCGCGACACCGCATCCACCAGCGCCTGTCTTCGCAAAGCAGGACGCCTTTGTCGAGCTTCTATAGCGGCAAAACATGTCGCACGCCAGTCAATTGTCAGACAACCTGATGATTGCTTTATTACTTTTACGTGAACGTAAGATGCAAAATAGAGACGACCTATTAGGGCGTCAAGAGCCGTAACGGTTTAACGGCGGCCGATATTCTGCGCCGCGCCGGAAGCGGACCTCATTACTCCCCATTGAAAGGAGCGAGGGTCTCAGTCTCCTGCAGCCCTGCTGTTGGGCTTGCGGCCGCGCGGGTTCGGTTTTGCCGGGACGGTCTTGCCATGTTCTTCCCACCAAGCGGCCAGTGCCTGCATCGTCGGACCAAGACCCCCCGCCTTTTCCGTCATCTCATATTCGACGCGCGGCGGCACCTCAGCAAAAACGGTGCGCGAGATGAGACCGTCCGCCTCCAATTCGCGAAGCTGCGCCGACAACATGTGCTGGGTAATTCCCGGGATCGCTTTTCGTAATTCACCAAAGCGGTGGACCCGATGATGAAGCAGCCACATGATTTCCAGCTTCCATTTTCCCGAGAGCATCGCGAAGGCACGGCGCATCTCGTCCTGCATCGTAAAGCCGGCTTCAGTCATTGGTATGTATTCCCATACCTAGTGTCATAAATTCATCCTACTTGCGAAAATTCATTATAGCCTACAAATACTCTACGAGCTCTTCGTAGCCGATGCAACGCGTCATCCGAAAAGCGCCAGATCAACGCTCAATTTCGCCGGGACGCCCGGCGAGAGGGATATTCCATGACTATGACTTACACCTACTGGATCAGCACAGCGCTCCTGTCGGCGCTGTATCTGTCTTCGGCGGCGCTATACCTGACCAAGAGGGGCTTCGTCGAAAAAGCCCAGGCCGATCTCGGCTATCGTGCGGCCCATCTGGTGCCGTTCATGATCGTCGTGAAGATACTCGGACCCCTTGCGATCCTGACACGCCTCTCCCTGCCGCTCAGCGATCTCGCTTATGCGGGCATTTTCTATCACTTGATCCTGTCGGGAATGGCGCATCTCGGCGTCCGCAGCGTCAAGGGTGCGATGCCCGCTGCCATTGGCCTCATTCTGCTGGCCACATCCTTCGCGACGCAGAACCACGTTCGCGATGTTCCCTCGCCTTATGCTTTTGAAGCAGCGGCTCACCAGTAAATCCTAAAAAGGAAAACCCATGAAAAGATTAGAAGGCAAGGTTGCGATCGTCACAGGGGCGGGCCGCGGGATTGGCCGCGCCACCGCCAAACTCCTCGCGACCGAAGGGGCTAAAGTCGCGGTCCTCTCGCTCACGCCCGCGAATGTCGATGCCGTCGTGGCCGATATAAAAGCGGCAGGCGGGACCGCTCTGGGCATTGCGATTGACGTCAGCGATGCCAATGCGATCAAGCCTGCGATCGACACGGTTGTCGCGGCCTGGGGCGGCATCGATATCCTCGTGAACAATGCTTTTGACCCTTCAGTGGTGCAATCCTCCGTTCTCAATCTGTCGGTGGAACGACTGCAGCGCAATTTCGATACCGGTCCGATCGCCTTCCTGCGGACGATGCAGGCCGCCTATCCTCATCTGAAAGCCCGCGGCGAAGGACGTATCATCAATTTCGGATCGATGGCCGGTGTCACGGGTCTGGTGCCATATGCACCGTACAACATGGCAAAGGAGGCCATACGTGCCCTGACACGGGTTGCAGCCCGCGAATGGGGCGCTGACAATATAACTGTTAACAACGTCCTGCCGGTTGCCGATACCTGGGGTGCGGCGGCAGCCAATATTCCTGCCCCGGCCAATGCCCTTGCCCGGCATGGCTCCCCCGAAGACGACATCGCTCCCGTGGTGCTGTTTCTTGCCAGCAAGGATGCGCAGTTCATTACGGGGTACAGCCTGACGCCAGACGGCGGCATGATCATCGATGCCGGACGCTGAGAACGGTGAGATCGCGTTGCTTCCCCTTGGGAGGCGACGCTTTCAGGTGTTTCGTTGCAGCGGCACCTCGGATGGGATCAAACCGCCCATTCCTCGTCCGTCGTGAACACGATCGTCAGCCAGCGGTCGCTCCCCTCGCCGCCCAGCGCATCGCCGATTTCGTCGCGGATCGCGTCCCATTCCTCCAGACGCCGGGGTGGCCAGTTTTTCGGGACGATGAAAAAGAGTTCGATCTGACGGCCGCGGCCGACGCGGGCGACATAGGAATAGTGGGAAGAGAAACCGAATTTCTCCACCGTCTCGGCCGCCACCCGGTCCACATGCTGCTTGAATTCCAGCGGGGTCACCAGAAGGATGTCCGCGAGCGCCTGTTTCACATTGCCGAGCGGCATGGGAATGATGACGAGGCAAACCAGCGCCAGCACGGCCGGGTCGATATAGGGTGCGAGCCATGCCTGCGCCGTTCCCGTGAGCCCGTAACCCACGGCGAAGGCGACGAAGAGCGCCATGCTCAGAAGCGCGCTCATCAGCCAGCTTTTGGCGTCCAGCGCCACGAATGCGGATTTCAGCCGGCGGTTCTGCCGTTTGACGAACCATGCCATGGCGAGCGAGACGGCGAAGCTGACGAAGGTGACGACGATGGCGTAATCGAACTCGATCGATCTGCCGCCATCCATCAGGCTGTCGACGGCATTGATGAGGGCGTAGATCGCAGCGCCCATCAGGAGCGTGCCGTTAAGCCCGAGCACCATCGGCTCCAGATGCCAGAAGCCCATGGTGAAACGCTCCACCAGCCGGCCGCCGGGTTTGGGCGCGGCGGAAGCGGCGATCAGCCGCGCGACAAGCAGCGCCAGCACCGTCATGAAAGCATCCGTCAGCGCATAGACACCATCGAAAACCACGGCGAAGGAGCCGGAGAACAGACCTGCGCCGATGCCGAAGAGCGCCAGCAGAACCGTGACGGCAATGGAGAATTTGAGCAGGGATTGTTCTGTCATGACGCGTATTTTACCTTCAAAACCGGACGCCGCCTTCCTCGAAGCGTTTTCGCTTTTCCTTGAATCGCGAAAGCGCTCTAACTCTTTGTTTTGTAGCATTTCCAGACGGAAAACCGGGGTCCACTTTTCCTGGAAATACTCTATAAACAGCACATTGAGCACTCACAAGACAGGACAAAACCCATGGATCTCGGCATTTCCGGCAAACGCGCCCTCGTTCTCGCCTCCTCTCGCGGCCTTGGGCTGGGCATTGCCACCGCGCTGGCGAAAGAAGGCGCACATGTCCTTCTTGTCGGCAGAAGCGGCGAGAAGCTGGAGGCGAATTGCAAGGCGATCAATGCGCTCGGCAAGGGCAAGGCCGACTGGGTCTGGGGCGATCTGGCCGAGGACAATTTCGTCGAAGCCATGGTTCAGGCCGTCAGGGAAAAGCTCGGCGGCATCGATATTCTCGTCAACAATACCGGCGGCCCGACGCCGGGCCTTGCGCAGGAGATGACGGCCGACAAGCTGGATACCTTCTTCCAGTCGATGGTGATGCGCGTCATCACGCTTACCAATGCGCTTTTGCCGCAGATGAAGGAACAGGGTTTCGGTCGCATCCTGACCGTCGCCTCCTCCGGCGTGTTCGAGCCGATCGCCAATCTGGCGCTGTCCAATACGCTGCGCGGCGCACTGGTCGGCTGGAGCAAGACGCTGTCCTCCGAAGTGGCCGGTTTCGGCATCACATCCAACCTGCTGCTGCCCGGCCGTATCCATACCGACCGCATCGATGAACTCGATGGCGCCAACGCCAAGCGTCTGGGCAAAAGCGTCGAGGAAATTCGCGAGGCTTCCGTCAAGAGCATTCCGGCCGGTCGTCTCGGTACGGTGGAGGAATTCGCCGCCGCCGGCGCTTTCCTCTGCTCGGTTCCGGCAAGCTATATCACCGGCACGATGCTGCGGGTGGATGGCGGCGCAGCAAAGTCGAATTAAGGCCGCGACGGCGCGCGATCAAACGGGCGCATCGTGGATGACGAAGCGGTTGCGCCCCGTATTCTTGGCCCGATAAAGCGCCGTATCCGCCCGACGCAGCGCTTCAGCCGCGCAATCGCCGGGACGGACGAAGGCAATGCCCGCCGAACAGGTGTAACGGAAATCCGGGACCTGTTCGAGCGGTGAGGCTTCCCGCAGCGACGCAAACAGGGCTTCGACGACGCTTTCGGCGTTGTGCATTCGCGCGCCGCTCAGCCCCAGCAGAAACTCCTCGCCGCCGATACGCCCGATGAGATCGTCGCGACCGGCGGCGGCGCATAGTTTTTCGGCGAAATGTTTCAGCACCCCGTCGCCCGATGCATGACCGAAGCGATCGTTGATACTCTTGAAATGATCGATATCGAGCAGCACCAGAGCCAGCGCCTGCGCCTTGTGGGGGCCGAGGCTGTGGCCCAGATTGTCCATCAGGTAACGGCGATTGCCGAGGCCCGTCAACTCGTCGCTGAGGGCGGATTTGAGCGCCCTGTCGCGCTCCTGCCTGAGGTCGCGAAGCTCTATGCCGAGTTCGGAAATATCGGTGATGACGCACAGCATCCAGCCGCCCGGCAACGTCGTTTCCGTCGTCAATACCCAGCGCCCGTCATTGAGGCTGGTTTCGATGGTGCGGAAGGGCAGCTTGCCGCGCCTCGTCCTGGCGGAGCGCAACCAGACCTCGAAGTCGGAAGTCTCGATTGCGGTGCCGGTGGAGTTGCCGTAGCCGCTGCGCATCAACTCGACCCAGCTTGGAAATTCATCCGGCGCGACATCCAGCGCCTTGCGGAAAGCCGCATTCGCAAAACACAGCCTGTCCTCGCCATCGAACAGCGCATAACCCTGCTGCGATGCCTCAAGAAGGTTCATGAGCTGACGGTTGAAAACGCCGGCATCGCCCCGAACGAGGCCGGGATGATCCGGCGATACATTGTCGAAGTTGGAACTGGTCGTCTTGCGGGACATTGAATTTTCCAGATGACAAAGCGACAGGCAAAACCGAAGGGAGCGTTGAGTTAAACCCTTATCGTCGGGCTCCGCCAGTGCAAAAAACAATGCATGCGCGCCGGCTGCCATTGCGCTGTTCCACGGCAGCGGCTTCGTACCAGCATAGCGACAAACCCCTAAGAACATTGTCAAAAAACTGCCGCGCTCTTTCACGAGTGCGGAGGCAGATCGTTTACCATCTTCCCTACCCGGCAGACGCTGCCGTCAATCTGCGAAAAACGGTGGGGGAAAAGCTTGCCATTCCATCGGGCCTGTGCAATCAACCGCCCTCCTCTGACATCGGGGTGCCAAAGGCATCCCTTATTTTCACGCCGGGCCGCCTTTCAGGCCGGGCGGGTGTTTCTATCGGCAACAAGGATATGGCGATGACGCAAAAGCGGGCTCTCGGCCTCGATTTCGGCACGACCAACACGGTCATGGCTCTTTCCGACACGGGCGGCGCCAGCCGTTCCATGCGCTTCACCAGCAGCGCGGGCACGGATGACAGCATGCGCACGGCGCTCTCCTTCATGAAGGATGCCGGCCTTGGTGCGGCCGCCCTGCATGTGGAAGCCGGCCATGCCGCCATCCGGCAATTCATCGACAATGCCGGCGACTGCCGTTTCCTGCAATCGATCAAGACATTCGCGGCCTCGCCGCTGTTTCAGGGCACGCTGATCTTCGCCAAGCGCCAGAGCTTCGAGGATCTGATGGATGTGTTCCTGCGCAAGCTGAAGGCCTATGCGGGCGAGGAATGGCCGGGGGACGTCTCCACCGTCATCGCCGGCCGGCCGGTGCGTTTCGCCGGCAGCAATCCGGATGAAACACTGGCGCTCGCCCGTTACAACGAGGCGCTCACCCGCGCCGGATTCCCGGAAATCCACTATGTCTACGAGCCGGTGGCGGCCGCCTATTATTTCGCCCAGAGCCTGAAGAAGGACGCCAATGTGCTGGTGGCGGATTTCGGCGGCGGCACGACGGACTATTCGCTGATCCGTTTCGAAACCCATGCCGGCAAGCTTTCCGCCACCCCCATCGGCCATTCCGGCGTCGGCGTGGCGGGCGATCATTTCGACTTCCGCATGATCGACAATCTGGTCTCGCCGGAAATCGGCAAGGGCAGCAAGTTCAAGAGCTTCGACAAGGTGCTGGACGTGCCCTCCGGCTATTACGTGAATTTCGGCCGCTGGAATCAGCTGTCGATCTTCAAGACCTCGAAGGAATTCACCGACCTCAAATCGCTGGTGCGCTCGGCGCTGGAGCCGGAAAAGCTCGAACTCTTCATCGATCTGGTCGAACATGACGAGGGTTACCCGCTCTATCAGGCGATATCCGCCACCAAGATGGCGCTCTCCTCGGCGGAAGAAGCGGAATTCAACTTCGCACCATTGGGCAAGGCCGGCCGCAAGATGGTGAAGCGCAGCGATTTCAACAACTGGATCGCCGAAGACCTCGCCAAGATAGAAGAAGCGCTCGACGAGGTTCTGGAAAAGACGAAAGTCGCGCCCGAAGCCATCGACAAGGTGTTCCTGACCGGCGGCACCTCCTTCGTGCCGGCGGTTCGGGAGCTTTTCACCCGCCGTTTCGACGCCGACCGCATCGAAAGCGGCGGCGAGTTGCTCTCGATTGCCCATGGTCTGGCCATGATCGGCGAAAGCGGCGATATTCAGCGCTGGACAGTGTGATTTGCGGGTTCCCCGGGCGGGGAACATGGGGTAATTTCCGCCCATGATCGCCGCTCACGACCTCTCCCCGGCCGAACTCGCCGCCCTCCTGCATTTCCATGCGGATGCGGGCGTGGACTGGCTGCTGGAAGACCAGCCGGTCGATCGTTTCGCCGAATTTGCCGCCGCCCGCCCAGCCCGATCCGCGCCTGCGCAGGAGGCCGCAGCAGCTTCACGCCGGATGGAAAGGCCGGCGGACCGCCGTGCCGATGCGCCTCAGCGGCAGGCGGCGACGCGCAACGCCCCGGCGCGCGGCGCACCGGCGGCCCCCGCCATTCAGCAGAATGTCGCCATGCCGGACGAGCAGGCCGTGGCGGCGGCGCGTTTTGCGGCCGAAAGCGCGCGGTCGCTTGCCGAGCTGAAAACCGCGCTCGACGGTTTCAGCGGCTGCAACCTCAAGAACAGCGCGCGCAATACGATCTTTACCGAAGGCGACCCCGCCTCCGCCATTATGGTCATCGGCCCGATGCCGGATGCCGATGACGACCGCGAAGGCCTGCCCTTCGCCGGCAAGACCGGGCTGTTGCTCGACCGCATGCTGGCGGCCATCGGCCTTGAACGCGGGGCCATCATGCTCGGCAATGTCGTGCCCTGGCGGCCGCCGGGCAACCGCCCGCCGACTCAGGCCGAAATGGATATCTGCCGGCCCTTCATCGAGCGTCAGATCGCCCTTGCGGAGCCGAAACACCTGTTGCTTCTCGGCAACTTTACCGCACGTTTCTTCTTTGGCGGCACTGGCACGATCCATACGCTACGCGGACAGTGGCGTGATGTCGCAGCCGGACACCTGATTCTGCCGGCTTTGGCCAGCCTGCATCCGCAGGAACTTTTGAATGCGCCGGCCAGCAAGTCATTGGCATGGCAGGATTTATTGGCTTTTCAGGCAAAGATTGCCGAAGGCTGATTGCCTTATTCTTGCTCAATGTAAATGAATTATGAAAAAAGCCATGCACAATGCGCATAACAGCGGCGCATTTGCTCAGCTTGCCGAATCCATGCTGCACTGCGATATAGGCCCCATGTCTTGGGAGGAATAGGTTTAAGGAACCAAGGCAATGACCACTCGCTTCCGTCCGGTACATTCCGGCTTTGAAACGCTCCGCCTGGCGGGCCTCGGCCCTCGCTCCAGTCAGGGCTACCATCGTTTCGGCGCAGCCGCAAACGAACAGATGACCGCACGCGCTGCCATGCAGCAGGTCCGCGTGACGCGTCCCTCGGCAGTCTTCGCGGATTTCCGCGAGCGCTGAGAAGCACTCAGGCCAGTCTAGCGCTGGTCCACAGATATGATTGCGCGCTGGCGTCTTTCTTCGGGAAGGCGCCTTTTGCTTTTGCGTGTGTTTGCGAGAGCGGGCCGCTTAGACGCGCCAAACACTCCGACGTCATCCTCGGGCCTGTCCCGAGGATCTGCAACGGATCGATTTTGGTGGCGTGTTTAGATCCTTGGGACAAGCCCAAGGATGACGCCGGGAAAATATCTGCCCTTCGTCATTAACTTCGGGGATACGATGCAATCATACCGCGGGAGTGGCAACATCCCTCACCCCTGCGGCGTCGAGGCCTTGCGGGCCGCCCGTCTTGCCAGGCCCAGCTGATGCTCGCGAAAGATGATGAAGATGCCGGCGAGGATAACGATCGCCGTGCCGATCAGCATCGTCAACGTGGGAATATCTCCGAACAGAATGTAGGAGACCGCGATGCCGAAGATGATGGAGCTGTATTCGAAGGGCGCGATGACGGAGACTTCGGCGTGCCGGTAACTCTCCGTCAGGAAGATTTGCGCAACCCCGCCGCAGATGCCGCTGGTGATCAGCAGCATGGCCTGCGTCATGCTCAGCGCACTCCAGCCGAAGGGCACGCTGACGAGCGACAGCAGGGTGGCGGTGAGCGAAAAATAGAGCACGATGGTCGGCGTCTTTTCCGTCTCCACCAGTTGCCGCACCTGGATCATCGCCAGACCGCCGAGCGCCGCACCGCACAATACGGCAATGGCCCCCAGCCCCTCACCGGCGGCAAAACCGCCCTCCCTCAGAAGCGTCATCTTCGGCCAGAGAATCACCAGCACGCCCGTCATGCCGACGAAGACCGCGCTCCAGCGATAGATGCGCACCTTTTCATGCAGGATGACGGCGGCAAAAACGACCGCGAGAAGCGGCGAGGCATAACCGATGGCGATGAATTCCGGCAGCGGCAGCATGGTCAGCCCGTAAAAGCCGCAGGCCATGGACAGGATGCCCAGAAACCCGCGCTTGAAATGGCCGAAAAGATTATTGGTGTGCAGCGCGCTGGTCAGCGCATGCAGCCACGCCAGATAGACGACAATCGGGAGAATGGCGAAAGCGGAGCGGAAGAAGGTGATCTGGCCGGCAGGCACATCGCCTGCGGCCTTGATACAGGTCTGCATGACAAGAAAAAAGCCGACCGAAATCAGCTTCAGGCTAATCCCGCGAAAGGGATTCATCGGTTCGGCGTTCATTGGCAACTACTCATATCGGCTGCGCAAACACGCCATCGGGAGATTTTTCATGCGGGGAGGACGACGCAGGGGAATTGGATTTATGCAAGGCTAGAGCATTCCTCCGGCGCTTTACAACAAAAAATGTGATTTACCCGTGAATTCCGTCGATTTGGGGAGGGATTGTTTTCGCGGCTGCGGAAATGATGCAAACCAAAAGCGACGCGCGCTAAAATTTGAAGAAAATAAAATATAATTTCAGCAATCGTTCAACATTTGCTGCCATGGTCCACAGGTCCGGCGGCGGGAGGATTGTCTGCACGGCCGGCAAAGCCTTCCATGGCGGGACAGAACGTCCTCCGACGCGCACATGAACGTGACGAATATTCTACCCATTTTACATCCGGGCCTTATGACGACATGATGCCGGGAAGACCACGCAAAGTTATTCAGGGACAGTCATGCGAACAGACACGGGCCAGATCGTTCACCTGGCAGATTACCGCCCCACCGATTTCGTTCTGGAGCGGGTGGATCTCACCTTCGAACTCGACCCCAAGAATACCAAGGTCGAAGCCCGTCTGATCTTTCACCGGCGCGAAGGTGCTGAGCGGCAGGCGCCGCTGGTTCTCGATGGCGACGAGCTGAAGCTTTCCAGCCTGCTGCTCGATCAGGTGGAACTTCCCGCCGGTCAATATGAGGCGACGCCGGAGAGCCTGACCATCCGCGACCTGCCGACGGAGGCGCCCTTCGAAATCTGCGTCACCAATTACATCAATCCGCAGGTCAATACGCAGCTGATGGGGCTTTACCGCACCAATGGCGTCTATTGCACCCAATGCGAGGCGGAAGGCTTTCGCCGTATCACCTATTTCCCCGACCGGCCGGATGTTCTGGCGCCCTATACGGTGACGATCATCGCGGCGAAGGAAGGCAATCCCCTGCTGCTCTCGAACGGCAATTTCCTCGGCGGCGGCAATTACGATGAAGGCCGTCACTTCGCGGCATGGTTCGATCCGCATCCGAAACCAAGCTACCTCTTCGCGCTTGTCGCCGGCGATCTCGGCGTGGTGGAAGATACCTTCACCACCATGTCCGGCCGCGAGGTGGCGCTGAAGATTTACGTCGAGCACGGCAAGGAGCCGCGTGCGGCCTATGCGATGGACGCGCTGAAGCGTTCGATGAAGTGGGACGAAGAGCGCTTCGGCCGCGAATACGACCTCGATATTTTCATGATCGTCGCCGTGTCGGATTTCAACATGGGCGCGATGGAGAACAAGGGTCTCAACGTCTTCAACGACAAATTCGTGCTGGCCGATCCGGAAACCGCCTCCGATGCGGATTACGCCAATATCGAGCGCATCATCGCGCATGAATATTTCCACAACTGGACCGGCAACCGCATCACCTGCCGCGACTGGTTCCAGCTGTGCCTGAAGGAAGGCCTGACGGTCTATCGCGATCAGGAATTTTCCGCCGACATGCGCTCACGGCCGGTCAAGCGCATTGCCGATGTGCGTCACCTGAAATCGGAGCAGTTTCCAGAGGATTCCGGCCCGCTGGCGCATCCGCCGCGCCCCGATACCTATCGCGAAATCAACAATTTCTACACGACGACCGTTTATGAAAAGGGCGCCGAAGTCACCCGCATGATCGCCACGATCCTCGGCGCGGATGACTTCAAGAAGGGCATGGACCTCTATTTCGAGCGCCATGACGGCGAAGCCGCAACCGTCGAGGATTTCGTCAGGAGCTTCGCGGACGCCAGCGGCCGTGACCTTTCGCAGTTTTCGCTGTGGTACACCGAAGCGGGCACGCCGCTCGTCTCCGTCTCCTCGGCTTATGATGCGGGCAAGTCCACATTCAAACTCACTCTGGAACAGACGACCGCGCCGACGCCCGGCCAACCGGTGAAGCAGCCGCGTCACATTCCGCTGTCGCTGGCGCTGATCCTCGACAATGGCCAGATCGCCGAGCCTCAGGCCGTCGAAGGCGGCGACTATCGCGACGGCGTGCTGCACCTGACGGAACGCAACCAGACTTTCTCCTTCTCCGGCATTTCCTCGCGGCCGGTGCTGTCGATCAATCGCAGCTTCTCGGCGCCGATCAATCTGGATTTCGAGCAGAGTGCGGCCGATCTGGTGCAGATCGCCCGGCATGAGACGGATATGTTCGCCCGCTTCCAGGCGCTGACCGATCTTGCCCTGCCGGCGCTGATTGCCGCCACCAGGGCTGTGCAGAATGGCAAGGACGTTCAAACGGATGCGGAGCTGACCGCAACGCTCATCGAAATCATCGGCAACGACGCACTTGAGCCCGCCTTCCGGGCGCAGGCGCTGGCCTTGCCGAGCGAAACGGATATCGCTCGCGAAATGGGCGGCGACAACGATCCGGACGCCATCCACAGGGCGCGCAACGCCACCATCAAGGCCATTGCGACGGCCGGGCTCGAAACGCTGCGGCGGCTTGCCGACAGCACGGCTGACGTCGAGGCCTATAGCCCGGATGCGGCAAGTGCGGGACGCCGTTCGCTGCGCAACGGTGCGCTGACCTTCCTCGCCTTTGCCGAGGAAACGCCGGCCCGCGCTTCGAAGGCTTATGCCGACGCCACCAACATGACCGATCTTGCGCATGCGCTCAGCGTGCTGACCCAGCGTTTCCCGGAAAGCACGGAAACAAAGGAAGCGCTTGCCGCCTTCGAAACGCGCTTTGCCGACAATGCTCTGGTGCTCGACAAGTGGTTCTCGCTGCAGGCCGCCATTCCCGGCGACGGCGCGCTCGACCGGATCAAGGCGCTGATGAAATCGAAACATTTCATCGCCACCAATCCGAACCGGGTACGCTCGCTCGTGGGCACGCTTGCCTTCGCCAACCCCACCGGCTTCCACCGTGCCGATGGCGCCGCCTACCGGTTCCTCGCCGAGCAGATCATTGCCATCGACAAGCGCAATCCGCAGCTCGCCGCCCGCATTCTCACCTCCATGCGCTCCTGGCGGTCGCTGGAGGCAAGCCGTGCCGAACACGCCAAGGCGGCGCTTTCGACCATCGCCGACGCCAAGGGGCTGTCGACGGATGTAAGCGATATCGTCGGGCGCATCCTGAAGGGCTGATTTCCCTCGCTTTTCCGGCAGTTCGAAACGGACTGCCGGAGTGCTCCGCAACCCTCATTCCTGTGCTTGTCACAGGAATCTAGCCAGCCCAAGTCCTTGGGCTGAAAGGACTCTTTTCGCCACGCAGACGCGTGTCGGCTGGATTCCTGTGACAAGCACAGGAATGAGGAAATGGGGGTGTAACGACACCAGAAGTCCTTGCATCCCGTACCGTCCCGAAAAAATACGGAGTCGGTTCAAGGGGTTAAAATTCTTTTAACTTTTGCCTCTGGACACGGCGAATCGCATTTGATTCACTAGTCATATTCGAGCGGCGGCGCTTCGAATCACTGGGGACATCTTGAAGGCGGGACAATGACGAACGTGCGGCGGGCGACTGCGGGCGATGAGCGGCCGTATGCCAAATTTTCTGATCTTGCGGCTTGGGGCGAAAGGCTTTCCAGCGACCTGATGGGTTTGATGAATGGCTCCGACCGCCCGATGCCGCAGGTCGAGACCCTGCTGAAACGTCTCATTCCCATTCTCATCCTCGCCTTTCTCGTCGTCGTCGCAGCCTCGCGCATGCTGGGCATCGTCGCCGAATATAGCCGCATGGAAGAGGCCGCCCGCCATTCCACGGCGCTGACGGCGCTGACGGCCAAAGCAGCCCTTCTCAACAACGATACCGTCTTCACCGCGCAGGATCGCGCCCGCGCCGAAGCGAACCTCGTCGCGGCGCTGCCGTCGGGCAGCCTTGCCGACGGCACCATGGTGCTTCTTTCGGGCAGCAATGGCCGCATTTTCGCCGGCGCCGGCAAGGAAGCGATGCTTTATATCGGCACGTCGCTGCCGGCTTTGCTTCCTGAAATAGCCATCGTGCAGCGTTTCCCCGGCGCGCCCGGCACCATCGAGACCAATATTGACGGCCAGCAGCATTATGCGACGATGATCCCCTTCGGCGACGATGGCGCGATGGTGATCGCGGCCCGCTCGCTGCAGCCGATCCGTTCCTTCTGGCGCAGCGAAATCGCCATGAACGTGACGCTGTTCGCCGGCATCTCCTCGATCCTGCTCGTCGTGCTCTATGCCTATTACATGCAGGTGAAGCGCGCCCGCGACGCTGACGACATCTTCGCCGAATCCAATCTGCGCGTCGAAACCGCGCTGTCTCGCGGCCGCTGCGGGTTGTGGGATTTCGATCTTTCCACGCGGCGCATGTTCTGGTCCGGTTCGCTCTACGAAATTCTCGGGCTGCCGCCCAAAGCCGCGCCGCTCTCCTTCTCCGACGCCGCCCGCATGATGCATTCCGAAGACGGCAATCTCTATGAGCTTGCCCGCGCCGTCGGCTGCGGTAACCTGCGCCAGATCGATCAGATCTTCCGCATGCGCCATTCCAAGGGCCACTATGTCTGGCTCCGCGCCCGCGCCCAGGTCATCCGCACCAATAACGGCCCGCGCGTCATCGGCATCGCCATGGATGTCACCGAGCAGCACCGCCTTGCACAACGCTACGCCGAGGCCGACCAGCGCCTTGCCGACGCCATCGAATCCACCTCGGAAGCCTTCGTGCTGTGGGACAAGAACGACCGTCTGGTGATGTGCAATACCCATTACCAGAAGGCCTATGGCCTGCCGGACAGCGTACTGGTGGCAGGCACGGAAAAAAGCACCGTCTATGCCGCAGCCGCCCGCCCCGTCGTTGAACGTCGCGTTGCCGATCCGGACCAGTCCGGCCTGTCGCGCACCACCGAAGTGCAGCTTGCCGATGACCGCTGGCTGCAGATCAACGAACGCCGCACCCGTGATGGCGGCCTCGTCTCGGTCGGCACCGATATCACCCTTCTGAAGCGCCATCAGGAACGACTGCGCGATTCCGAGCGCCGGCTGATGGCCACCATTGGCGATCTCTCCGCCTCGCAGCACAAGCTGGAGCGGCAGAAGACCGAGCTTTCCGACGCCAACGCCAATTATCTCGCCGAAAAAGAACGCGCGCAGGCCGCCAACCGGGCGAAATCCGAATTCCTTGCCAATATGAGCCATGAGCTGCGCACGCCGCTCAACGCCATCCTCGGCTTTTCCGACATCCTGCAGAACGAGATGTTTGGACCTGTCGGTTCGCCGAAATATTCCGAATATGCCCGCGATATTCACGATAGCGGCAAACACCTGCTCAACGTCATCAACGATATTCTCGATATGTCGAAGATCGAGGCGGGCCATATGCGCATCAACCGTGAGACGATCGATCTCGCGCCGCTGATCGAGGAAACCCTGCGGCTAACCGCCATTCAGGCCGAGCAGAAGAACATCACCGTGCAGCAGAAGGTCTGCGCTGGCCTCACCATGCAAGGCGACCGCCGCGCCATGAAGCAGATCATGCTCAACCTGCTCTCCAACGCCGTGAAATTCACCGGCGATGGCGGCCGCATCGCGCTGCGCACCCATGTGCATCAGGCCGCGATGATCCTCACCATCGCAGACACCGGCATCGGCATTCCCGCCCAGGCGCTCAACAAGATCGGCCAGCCTTTCGAACAGGTGCAGAGCCAATATGCCAAGAGCCAGGGCGGCTCCGGCCTCGGGCTTGCGATTTCCCGCTCGCTGGTGAAGCTGCATGGCGGCACGATGAAAATCCGCTCGTGTGAGGGTCGGGGCACGGTGGTGACGATCATCATTCCGCATGCGGCGGGGTGCTGTGGGACGGTGCATTGAGCGTTGGACGATGTTCGCGCCCAACCGACAGAGGCCTAAATTATAGGGAAATGGGCTCTTCCATCATTTACTTTTGGCCTCAAATCTTAGGAGGGCATATCGCAATATTAGCAATAGCCAGATGAAGAAAAACATCGCCGCGATCGGGGGCGCAAAGAACAACAATCGCACCGCCAATAACGATATATCCAGTGCAAAAGCAGCTGCAATGGGGACGGAGGCGTCTTCTGCGTAACACTGAATCTCATCGAGATGGATTTGGCATCCATTTGCGTATGCAATGATATCCGCCGATATATTTAAAATAAGAGGTCCAAAAAAGAACAATAATATCGCAAGCAGTATATAGAAATACACCTTCATGCTCAGCTTCTTCTTTCTATGATCAGATTCACTAATTACCGTTCTTCACCACCGCCATAAACGCTTTTCGCACCGCTTTCGCCAGCCGCTTCACCTCACCCTCGAGCGTCGAGATATCCGGGCAATCCCCCGCCCTGCACACGAGATCGATCAATCCCGCCGGCGCTTCCTTCGGATTGAACGTCCCGTCGATGCACAGCCGCACGATCTGCGATATTTCCGTATAAAGCCCCATCGCCGCCATGCAGTCATCAAAAGCCTGCGGCTCCATGACAGGCGCGGCGAGCGCCTGCAGCGCCTCGGCCGTGTTGCGTCCCGGTTCGTGAGCGACAAGCCCCTTCACCGGCCCCACCAGCGCCAGATATTGAGCGATGAATTCGAGGTCGATCAGCCCGCCATTGATGAGCTTGAAGTCCCAGTTGTTTTCCGGCGGCTTTTCCTGCTCGATCAGGCTGCGCATCTCCAGCACATCGGCCGAGACCTTGGCCACATCGCGCTTTTGCGACAGGATGGAAGCGATGATGCGGCGCGCATCCTCCATCAGCGAAGCATCGCCGCAGATCAGGCGGGCGCGCGACAGTGCCATGTGCTCCCAGGTCCAGGCTTCCTCGCGCTGGTATTTCTCGAAGGCGGAAATGCGGGTCGCCACCGGCCCCTTGTTGCCGGAGGGGCGAAGCCGCATGTCCACCTCGTAAAGCACGCCTTCCGCCGTCGGGGCCGACAGCGCGGCAATCAGCCTTTGCGTGACGCGGGTGAAATAACGCACCACATCGAGCGGCTTTGCGCCGGTCGATTCATGGGCGGCATCGTCATAATCGTAAAGCAGGATAAGATCGACATCCGAACCGGCCGTCAGCTCGAAGGAGCCGAGCTTGCCCATGCCCATGACAGCCACGCGCCCGCCGGGATAGGGCCCATGTGCCGCCTCCATCTCCGCCAGAACCGCATTCAGCGCCGCCTCGATCACCAGATCGGCAAGATGGGTGAAGGCGCGGGCGGCGACCTCGCCACGGATCGCGCCGGTCAGCAGCCGCACGCCGATGAGGAAGCGCTGTTCGGCAGCAAAGATGCGCAGCCGGTCGAGAATATCCTCATAATGCCGGGCATTGGAGAGAAAGCTTCCCATACGATGGGCGAGATAGTCGCGCGTCGGCACGTCGCTCATCAATGCCGGGTCAAGCATGCCGTCGAAGACATGCGGACGGGCGGCGATGATTTCGGCAAGGCGCGGTGCGGACGACATGATCGTCACCAGAAGGTCGAGCAGCGCCGGGTTGTTGCCGAGCAGCGAAAAGAGCTGGATGCCGGCCGGCAGGCCGGAGAGGAAATTGTCGAAGCGCAGCAACGCCTCATCGGCCCGCTTGCTTTCACCGAAGGCCCTGAGCAGGTCAGGCGTCAGCTCCGTCAGCCGTTCGCGCGCCTCCACCGATTGCGTCGCCCGGTAGCGGCCATTGTGCCAGGTGCGGATGACGCGGGAAATATCCTCCGGCCGTTCGAAGCCGAGGGCGGAGAGCGTCTTTAACGTATCGGGATCGTCCTTCTGGCCGGTGAAGACCAGATTGCCGGCCTCGCCTGACAGCTTCACCTCCTGCTCGAACAGCGCCGAATAACGCCGCTCCACCAGCCGCAGCACCTGTTCCAGCTTTTCCGAAAAGGCCCTGGTGTCCTCGAAGCCGAGCATGAAGGCGATGCGCTTCAGTTCGGCTTCGCTATCGGGTAGCACATGGGTCTGCTCGTCGCGCACCATCTGGATGCGGTGCTCCACCTCACGCAGGAACCAATAGGCCTCCGTCAGGCTGTCACGCGTTTCGGCGTCGATCCATTTCGCCTCGGTCAGCGCCGCAAGCGCCTCCTGCGTTGCGCGCACCCTGAGCGCCGGCATACGGCCGCCGGCGATAAGTTGCTGTGTCTGCGCGAAGAACTCGATCTCGCGGATGCCGCCGCGCCCGAGCTTGACATTGTGGCCCTTCACGGCAATGGCACCGTGGCCCTTATGGGCATGGATCTGCCGCTTGATGGAATGAATATCGGCAATCGCCGCATAATCGAGATATTTGCGGAAGATGAAGGGCGTCAGCTCGCGCAGGAAATTCTCACCCGCCTTGATATCGCCGGCCACCGGCCGCGCCTTGATATAGGCGGCGCGTTCCCAGTTCTGGCCCCTGCCCTCATAATAAAGCAGCGCCGCCTCCACGGGAATGGCGAGCGGCGTCGAGCCGGGATCGGGCCGCAGCCTAAGATCGGTGCGGAAAACGTAACCATCGGCCGTGCGCTCCTGCATGATGCGCACCAGACGGCGCATCATCCGGCCGAAATTCTCCGTCGCGTCATAGGGATCGTCCATGATGCCGGCTGAGGGTTCGAAGAACACCACGGCGTCGATATCGGAGGAATAGTTCAGTTCGCGCGCGCCGAGCTTGCCCATGCCGAGCACGATGAGGCCCGACCCGTCGCTCGGGGCTGCAACATTCTTCAGTTTCAGCTTGCCGCCCTCATGGGCGGCGAGCAGCAGGTGATCGATGGCGGCGGAAAGCGATGCATCCGCCATATCGCTCAGCCAGCGTGTCGTATCGCGCGCGGTGAAGATGCGCGCCAGATCGGCAAGTGCTGCGATGAAAGAGAGCCGCCGTTTGGCTACCCTCAGCCGCGACATCACCTCGTTTTCGCTCGGCACCCCGCCTTCTTCGCCCGGCTTCCAGCAATCGCGCGCCTCATGGACGAGATCCGTCAGCAGCGGCTCGAGTGGTTTCGACATCGCCAGCGACAAAAGCCCCTCATCCGCCGACGCCATGTCACGCAGATAGGGGGACAGCGTGAAGGCCGCGGCGATAAAATCCTTCAGCGGACTTTCCCCGGCAAGCAGCGCGGCCACCGCCGGCTCGCTTTTGCCGATATCCTTCAGCGTCGAAAGAACGGATTTCAGTTCCGTCTGCGTATAGGGGCGGATCACGCCCGGCAGAACCTCGCTCAGCCGCCTTTCAGCGGTTTCCCGTTTCGTCACTGTGTCTCTCCCTCTTCCGACTATCCTCTCGCCGCTCCCCGACACGCGACTTTCAGGACCGGATGCGCCGCACCCGAAACGTCCCTGCCGCCGCACCTCTTAGAATCCTCCCGGCGCATGCATGTGGCGTTGTAACAAATGCAGGCCGCTTTGCGATCATAAAACCGCCGATGGCGATGTTTTCCAAAGCGCCGTACCCCGTAATGTCTCCGCAATTGTGCCCGCGTAGCGTCAGCCTCAACGAAACCCGACTCCCCGGTTTTCCAACGCTCGGTGTTGCAACGGATATGATCATGAAACAGATTTTTACAGCGAAATTGCAAAAGAACCTGCGCGCGATGGCCCTTTGCCTGACGGCGCTGCCCGTGGCGCAGGCCGTCTGGACGCCCGTTTTTGCCGCCGACATCGGCAAATCGGACCGGGTGGCCGATCCGCAGGGCAATTTCGACAATGCCCGCTACAGCAGCTCCAGCGACTGGAAGATCACGCTCGGTGTCGGTGCCGCCTACGCCCCGAAGTATGAGGGTTCGGACAAGGTGGAAGCGGGCGCCGTGCCCCTGGTTTCCATCGAATATGGAGATACGCTGAGCATCGATTTCAGCGGCGTCACCGTCAACCTGCTGAACCACAACGGCTTCAGGCTGGGTGTGAAGGGCGGCTGGGAAGCCGGGCGCAAGGAAAAGGACGACAGGAAAAACCTGCGCGGAATGGGCGATATCAAGGCGGCCGGCGTGGTCGGCGGCGTCATTGCCTATGGCGTGGACCCCTTCGAAATCTACGCCAAGGTGGACAAGACCATCGACGGCAGCGAAGGCCTGACCGCGACAATCGGCGCCAGCGTCTCGCACAAGGTGGACCAGTTCATCCTGGGCGCCGACCTCTCCGCCACCTGGGCGGACGACAAGCACATGAAATCCTATTTCGGCGTCACCTCGGCGCAATCCGCCCGCTCGGGCCTGCGCCGCTTCGACGCGAAATCGGGCTTCAAGCGCGTCGACGCCAGCGCCTCCGTCACTTACCTCCTCACCGAGAACTGGTCGATCACCGGCGCGGGCGGCGTCGGCTTCCTGCTGGGCGATGCCAAGGACAGCCCCCTGTCGAAGAAGGATATTCAGCCGTTTGCGATGGTGGGCGTGGCTTACACGTTCTGAACCGTGAGCAGGAGGAATGCGCGGCCACGGATGCGCGCTCCGGCACGTCCCCAATGAGGAAAGGCGTCCCTGCCCTCACGCCTCCTCACCCGGTGAAGCGCCGCAAGGCGTTTCACCGGGGCCGCGATGTTTAAAGTATCCTCTCCCGGTACTCCGGCGGCGGCACCCAGCATTCTTCGCGTTTTCCGAACCAGCGGTAGCGATTGCGGGCGACAAAGCGATAAACGGGATCGCGCAGGAATGCGGGAACGATGCGCAATATGGTGATCAGCCGCCAGGGTAGGCCGAGCGCTTCATATATGCTCAGCACGGCATCGCTGTCCTGCCGCACCCTGCCACCTTCCACGACCAGCATGCTGACCGGATCTTTCGGGTCCATGCCGCAACGTCGGTAAATTTCCGCGCCGATATCGCCCTGCATGGATGCCAGGCGGAAATGTCCGGCCCTGTCATGCCGCAGCACGAATTGCGCATTCACGGAGCACAGCACACATTCCGCATCGAACAGAATGATCGGGCCGTGCCCGTCGTCGGTCAAGGGAACCGTAGCTGCCACCCGTCACACATCCTTTCGTCCATCGCACGCGATTTCCGAACAGAGCCATTGCAGTCAATCAATCGGACTATTCTTCAGATCATCTTGCAATACAATGTTGAAAAACAGTCATTTTCCGGATGGCGAAGACTTTGCGCACAAATCCCGGTGAACGGCATCGTCAGCCGCGATGCCTAAGCCTTCGAGACGGGAAACACCATCGAAACGGTCAGCCCCGGGCACGCGGCATTCGCGGCATCCGTGTCCGATAGCATCAGCGATCCGCCATGCAGCTCCATCACGGCCTCCACCAGCGACAGGCCGAGCCCGGTTCCGGGTTTCGAGCGGCTTTCATCCAGCCTGACGAAGCGTTTCAGCACCTCACCGCGTTTGTCGGCGGGAATGCCGGGGCCGTTATCGGCGACGGAGAGCACGATGGCCTCCGGCTCCCTTGCCAGACGCACAACGAGCTTTTTGTCGCCTTCGCCCTCGCAGGCATATTTCATGGCGTTGTCGATGAGGTTGGAGAGCGCCTGACCGATCAGCTCGCGGTTGCCCTTTACCGACAGGTCAGCCTCTATTTCGGCCTCCAGCACAAGCCCGGCATCCTCGGCCACCGGCTCGTAGAGTTCGGCGCTGTCGGCTGCAATCGCCGAGACGTCCACATCGGTCATTTCTGCTGCAATTGAACCTGCCTCGACGCGGGAAATCATCAGCAGCGCGTTGAAGGTGCGGATAAGCTGGTCGGATTCGGCGATGATGCCTTCAAGCGCTGCGCGCCGTTTCGTCTCGTCATTGTCGTCAAGCGCTGCGGCCGCCTTGTTGCGCAACCGCGTCAGCGGCGTCTTCAGATCATGGGCGATATTGTCGGAGACCTGCCGCAGGCCTTCATTCAGCTTTTCGATGCGGCCGAGCATGGCGTTGAGCGAGCCGGACAGGCGGTCGAATTCATCGCCGGAGCGGCCCTGCGGCAGGCGCTGCGAAAGGTCACCGGCCATGATCTTCTTGGTCGCCGCCGACATGCGGTCGATGCGTTTCAGCGCGTTGCGGCCGATGCCGAACCAGATGAGCAGCGCGCCGCCGCCCATGATGGCGAGCGCCACCATCAGCGCGTTGCGCACCAGCGCCCGGAACTTGGTAGGTTCGCCGAGGTCGCGCCCTATCAGGATGCGCAGGCCATTGTCCAGCATGAAGACATTGGCGGTGGCCAGATGCTGCACGCTGTCGCCGCTTTCGGAGTAACGCTCGTAACGGAAAGGAAAACCGGTCCAGCCTTCCTTGTCGAAAACGCCCGGCTGCACCGAAGCGACGTTACCGGCAAGGATTTCGCCATTCGGCCCGGCGATGACGTAAAGGCTCGCCCCCGGCTGGCGGGCGCGGCGTTCCATCATCCGCAGCAGCGGGTTGATGCCGCCGCGATTATAGATGCGCTGCACATCCGAGACTTCCTGCAAGACGGCATCGCGCGTCTGCTGGTTCAGCAGCCGTTCGGAAAGGGCGGTGACATAGAAGACCAGAAAGGCGGCGCAGAGCGCAAACAGCAGAATATAGAGCGCCGAAAGGCGCACCGCTGTCGACCGGAAGACTATTCTGAGGCGGGCCATTTTCGCCAATCAGCCCTCGTCCTTCATCATGTAACCGGCGCCGCGAATGGTCTTCAGCAGCGGCTTCTCGAAATCCTTCTCGATCTTCGAGCGCAGGCGGGACACATGCACGTCGATGACATTGGTCTGCGGGTCGAAATGATAGTCCCAGACGTTTTCGAGAAGCATGGTGCGGGTCACGACCTGGCCGGCATTCTTCATCAGATATTCGAGCAGGCGGAATTCGCGCGGCTGCAACAGGATTTCCTTGCCGTTGCGGCGGACATCGTGGGAGAGCCGGTCGAGTTCGAGATCGCCGACCCGGTAGATCATGTCCTGCTCGGGCTTGCCCTTGCGGCGGCCCAACACCTCGATACGGGCGAGCAGTTCGGAAAAGGCATAGGGTTTCGGCAGATAATCGTCGCCGCCGGCGCGCAGGCCGGTGACGCGGTCATCCACCTGCCCCAGCGCGGAAAGGATCAGAACCGGCGTCTCGATGCCGCGGCGGCGCAGCTCGCTGATGACGGAAAGTCCGTCGCGGCGCGGCAGCATGCGGTCGATCACCATCACGTCGTAAGCGTTCTCGCAGCCCATGAACAGGCCGCTCTCACCGTCGCTCGCATGGTCGGCGACTATCCCGGCTTCGCGGAACGCCTTGGTCATATAGGCCGCAGCCTCGAGGTCGTCTTCAATGACAAGAATCTTCATGTGCGGAACAATAGCGCCCTCGCCCTTTTCCGCACAACCGGAAACAGATGCGACAGACATTTCCTGAACCTTGTTTTCCATGAGGTTTCCTCCGAAGACCTGGTCTCTGGCACCTTTGCGCTTCAAGACGGAGCGAGCGCCCAGGGACTGGGCGAGTGCGGCTGGGTTTCTTCTCCCCGCCGGGGAGAAGGTGGCCCGAAGGGTCGGATGAGGAGGCAAGCGTGCAGTCTATCGCTACCCTTGCCCCCTCATCCCGCTGCCGCGACCTTCTCCCCCACGGGGAGAAGAAACAAGTGGCACGCGCTCGTTCCATATGTTCTGTCCCGTCCTATAGGCGAGACACATTCCTTGGCGACGCCGGCTCCCCGAAAGAACCGGCATCGCCATGCGAGTCATCAACCCTGGTCGATATCCAGAGCGATGAAGCGGCTACCATCGTCCGTCTGGATCTGGAACAGCGCCTTGGAGCGTCCGTCCTTCTTGGCCTGTTCGAGGATCTTCTCGATATCGGCGGCGGAAGCGACCTGCTGATTGTTGACCGAGGTGATCTTCTCACCCGTCTTCAGGCCACGGGCAGCGGCATCGCTGTCGGGATCGACATCGGTGATGGCAAGGCCGTTGCCGTCATCGGCGGGCGCAACCGTCAGGCCGAGGCTGGAGAGCACCTTCTCGCTGGAGGACTGGCCGCCCTTGTCGTCGTTCTGGGCAGGCGTCGCCTTGGAAGCATCGTCGCTGGCGAGATCGCCGAGCGTCACCGTGACAGGCTGCGACTTGCCGCCGCGCCACAGCGAGATTTCAACCTTGGTGTTGGGCGCCATGCCGCCGATGCGGCGCGACAGGTCGCGGGCATCCTTGACGGGCTCGCCATTGACGGCGGTGATGATGTCGCCCTGCTTGATGCCGGCCTTGTCGCCCGGCGAGCCGGCCTGCGGCGAAACGACGAGCGCGCCGCTGGCTTCGGAAAGGCCGAGCGATTCGGCGATATCTTTGCTGACGGGCTGAATCTGCACGCCGAGCCAGCCGCGTTCGACCTTGCCGTCCTTCTGCAGGTCGGCGATCACGTCCTTGGCGACCGATGCCGGAATGGCGAAGGCGATACCGACATTGCCGCCGGAAGGCGAGAAGATGGCGGTGTTGATGCCGACGACTTCGCCGTTGAGGTTGAAGGCGGGACCGCCCGAGTTACCGCGGTTCACGGCGGCGTCGATCTGCAGGTAGTCGTCATAGGGGCCGGAGCCGATATCGCGGCCGCGGGCCGAGATAATGCCGGATGTCACCGTACCGCCGAGGCCGAAGGGGTTACCGACGGCGACGACCCAGTCACCGACGCGGATCTTGCTGTCATCGGCGAACTGGACATAGGTGAACTTGCGGTTCACATCGACCTTCAGCAGTGCCAGATCGGTGCGCGGATCGCGGCCGACGAGCTTGGCGTCGAGTTCGGTCCCGTCATTCATCACGATCGTATAGGCGGAGCCGTCATCGACGACGTGGTTGTTGGTGACGATGTAACCGTCTTCGGAAATGAAGAAGCCGGAGCCCTGAGCGACGGGGCGCAGCGGACCCTTGCCGTCACGGTGGCGGTTCGGGCCACGGTCCGAGCGATCCTGATTTGGGCCGCCGAATTCCTTGAAGAAGCGCTTCAGCGGATGGTCGTCCGGCAGCTGGTCGAGGCCACGGCCGCCGAAATTGAAGGAGAAATTGCTGGAGTCATCGGAAGCGGGCTGCACGTTCGACTGCACGCGAACGGAGACGACGGCGGGCGACACCGCATCGACCACATTGGCGAAGCTCGGAACCTGCGGCGCATTCACCTCGACGGGAGCGGCAAACGAATGGAGGATCGGTGCGGCGATGCCGGTGGAAAGCATCAGCGCCGCAAGGCCGCCAACGGTCGTGGCCTTCAAAGCCGTCTTCAGCGAGGCCGTCTTCAGCGAGGAACGTCCGTTTTGCGAATGAGACATGGTGTACCTTCTTTCTTCATTCAGACTGGAGCCCGTTTGACCGGGGGAGAAGCGGTGGATGATGAAGATATAGGAGGCGACACCTTACGGCGAAGTGTCTGACGAATGAAAAATCCGTAATGTTGAAAAAGAACCGGGGAGAAAAATGAAAACCGGTTATTTTTCAATGAGATTGCGAATTCGTTCTTCTTCGTCCGCACTCAGTTTCTGCGGCTGTTCCTGGGTGGCGCGACGGCGCGAAAACACGAAGACGGCGAAAATTCCCGCAAGGGTGAGACCGATGGGCGCGCCCCACAAAAGCACGGTACGCAGGCTGAGGCGCGGTTTCAGGAGCACGAACTCGCCGTAACGCGAAACGACATAATCGATGACGGCCTTGTCACTGTCGCCCTCGACCAGCCGTTCGCGCACCAGAACGCGCAGGTCACGCGCCAGCTCGGCATTGCTGTCGTCGATAGACTGGTTCTGGCAGACCATGCAGCGGAGTTGAGACGTGAGGTTGCGGGCGCGCTGCTCCAGCACGGGGTCTTTCAGCACTTCGTCCGGATTGAACGCGAAGGCCGGAGAGGCTGCTGCGAAGATGAGGGTGAGAAGAAGAGCGAGCCTTGCCACTCTCTCCCTCATTCCTGTTCCCCGGAACAAGGCCGCACTCATTCCGCCGCCTCCGGCATTGCAGCCCGCACCGGCTTCGCCTTGCGGTTCGGCGCACCCACCCGCAACCGTCTGTCGGAGAGCGAGATGAAACCGCCCGCCATCATGAACAGGGTGCCGCCCCAGATGCACAGGATGAAGGGTTTCCACCAGATGCGCACCACCATGCCGCCATCGGCCATGGGGTCACCCAGCGAGACATAAAGCTGGCTGAGGCCGAAGGTCAGGATGCCGGCCTCCGTCGTCGGCATGCGCCGCGCGGTATAGAGCCGCTTGGACGACCAGACATCGGCCACCTCCACCCCCGCCTTGCGCACGGTGAAATGGCCGCGATCCTCGGTGAAATTCGGGCCGACGGCATGGCGGACGCCATCGAAGGTCAGGCTGTAACCGCCCGCTTCCGCCGCCATGCCCTCTTTCATTTCCAGGACCGTCTCGGTCTCGAAAGTGGTGACGATGACGATGCCGAGCACGGTGATGCCGAGCCCCATATGCGCCAGCGCCGTACCGAAGGCCGAACGCGGCAGGCCCTTTAGGCGGCGAAACGCGATACCGAAGGCGAGCTTGCCGAAATTGGCGCGATACCAGAGATCGGCGAAAGCGCCGAAGATCAGCCAGAAACCGGCAGCGATGCCGAGTGCGGCCAGCACCGGACCGCCATTTTCGATGTACCAGAGCGTCAGCCCGGCAAGGGCCGCAAGCGCTGCCGCCACATAAAGCCGCTGGAAGGCTCCGAGAAGATCGCCGCGCTTCCAGGCGAGCATCGGGCCAAACGGCGTGACGATCAGGATCGGGATCATCAGCAGGCCGAACGTAAGATTGAAAAAAGGCGCGCCGACCGAGATTTTTTCGCCCGTCAGCGTTTCCAGAATGAGCGGGTAAAGCGTACCGATCAGCACGGTCGCGGTCGAGACCGTCAGGATGAGGTTGTTGAGGACAAGCGACCCTTCGCGCGAGATCGGCGCAAACAGGCCGCCGGCCTTGAGCGACGGCGCGCGCCAGGCAAAGAGCGCGAAGGCGCCGCCGATGAAGACGGTCAGGATGCCGAGAATGAAGATGCCGCGGCTCGGATCGGTAGCGAAAGCATGCACCGAGGTGAGCACGCCGGAGCGGACGAGGAAGGTGCCGAGCAGCGAGAGCGAAAAGGTCATGATCGCCAGTAGCACGGTCCAGATCTTCAGCGCCTCGCGCTTTTCCATGACGAGCGCCGAATGCAGCAGCGCGGTGCCGGCAAGCCACGGCATGAAGGAAGCGTTTTCAACCGGGTCCCAGAACCACCAGCCGCCCCAGCCGAGTTCATAATAGGCCCAGTAGGAGCCCATGGAGATGCCGGCGGTCAGGAAGGTCCAAGCGGCGAGTGTCCATGGCCGCACCCAGCGCGCCCAGGCTGCGTCGATGCGTCCTTCCAGCAGCGCCGCAACGGCAAAGGAGAAGCAGACGGAAAAGCCGACATAACCGAGATAGAGCAGCGGCGGATGAATGGCGAGGCCGAAATCCTGAAGGATGGGGTTAAGGTCCTGCCCCTCGGCCGGCACCGGCTCCAGCCGCAGGAACGGATTGGAGGTGAGCAGGATGAACAGCAGGAAGGCGACCGAAATCCATGCCTGCACCGCAAGCACATTGGCTTTGAGCGTTTCCGGCAGGTTGCGGCCGAAGGCGGCGACGAGGGCGCTGAAAAACACGAGGATGAGCAGCCACAGCAGCATGGAGCCTTCGTGGTTGCCCCAAACGCCGGTGAGCTTGTAGATCATCGGCATCAGTGAATGGGAGTTTTCCCAGACATTGCGCACGGAAAAATCCGAGACGGCATAGGCTCGCGTCAGCGCCGCGAAGGAGAAGGCGACCAGCAGGAACATCAGGACCGAGCCGAGCGAGGCGACATCCATCAGCGCCCGGTCGTTACGGCGCGCGCCGATAACCGGCAGCGTCGAGACGATCAGCCCCACACCGAGCGCCAGAACCAGAACATAATGGCCGATCTCGTTGATCATCTGGTCGCTCCGGTCTTGTCGGAAGAAGGTGCGCTGGCCGCTGGCGTTGCGGCAGCGGGTTCTTCGCCTTCCCCCGCGTGCTGCCACAGGCCCTTGTCCTTCAGCCGGTCGGCCACTTCCTTCGGCATGTAGTTCTCGTCGTGCTTGGCCAGAACGCTGTCGGCCACGAAGCCGTGGGTCGCGGCATCGAACATGCCTTCGGTCACCACGCCCTGCCCTTCGCGGAAAAGATCGGGCAGGATGCCGGTATAGCTGACCGGCACGTTCGCTTCACCGTCGGTCACCGTGAAGCTCACCGTGCGGCCCTCGCCGCGCTTGATCGAGCCTTCCGCCACCAGCCCGCCGAGGCGGATGCGGGTGCCGGGGTTGACGGGCGTTTTCTCCAGGTCGGCCGGCATGTAGAAATAGGCAATGGACTGGCCGAAGGCGAACATGACCAGCAGCACGGCTGCAACGATGAAGCTCATGCCGCCGCCGATGATCGCCAGGCGTTTCTGTTTGCGGGTCATTGCGTCACTCCCTGCGGCGCGGCATCCTGCTGCCCGTTCATGCGGATCGGTCCGGCGGAAACGCCCAGTTCCTTGGCCAGCGCCAGAAGCTGCCTGCCCTGCTCGCCCTCCGGCGGGAAGGCCTTCAGCCCCGCCCGCAGCGCTTCTCCGGCCTTGGCTTCGTTCTTCAGCACGGAATAGGCACGGACAAGCCGCATCCACCCTTCGAAATCGGCCGGATTTTCCTTCAGCTTGGCATCGAGGCTCGCCACCATACCCTCGATCATCGCCTGTCGGTCCGTCGCTGTCATGTCTTTCGCAGCCGCCATGTCCTCAGCGGTCGGGCCGGGTGCGGCAGGGATCGCTGCGCCGCCGGTCCGGGCGATATGTTCGCGCACCAGCGGCAGCCACGGCGCGCCGGCCGGTGCATCGGCCGCCAGCGCGGTGAAGGCAGCGCGCGCTTCCTCGGCCTTGCCGGCCTGTTCCAGCGACAGCGCCAGATAAAAGCGGGCGCGCGGATTGCCGGGCTTCAGCTCTTCTGCCTCAGCAAAAGCAGCACGCGCGGCCTCGATGACGATGCCGTCATTGCCGGCCACCAGCGTTTCGCCAAGGCCCGTCAGCCGTTCCGGGCTCGGTCCCAGAATACGAAGCGCGTTGCGATAGGCAAGCTCGGCATCGCCAAGCCGTAATGTCTTGAAATAGATCGGTGCGAGAATATCCCAGCCGGCGCCGTCCTCCGGGTTCTGCGCCAGATGCCGTTCCGCCCGGGCGACCAGCAGGTTCATATCGTTGCCGGGCTTTTCAAGACGTGCCTCGAGCGGCATGTCCGGCACTTCCGGACTGCCGTTCCAGATGTAAAGACAGAGACCGAGCGCGGGCAGCAGAACCGTGATGAGGCTGGCGGCGAGATTGTGCCGGCGCGGCCGGGTTTCTTTGCCGGATTGCTCTTCCGCTTCGGCGGCGGCGAGAAGCCGGCGGCCGATTTCGGCGCGGGCATAATCCGCCTCGGTGTCGCCGATCAGGCCGGCGGCACGTTCGCGGTCCAGTTCGGCCAGCTGATCGCGATAAACAGCGACCTCACCGTCGCGGCGCGTCTGCGGCGCCTCGGTCTTCCGCATCAGCGGGTACATCAGGACGATGGCGACAGCCGCCGTCAATATCGCAACGACAATCCAGAACATACGGCTCAATTACTCGAATGCGCGGCACATGGAAACATGAAGCGCGGGGATGACGCGAATTTGAGACATCACGCCGCACCGCAGGCCATTTCCCGGCTGCACCGCCATGCCTCTTCTTGTCATCGCAAAAGGCCCATGACCTTGATTTACGTCAAACTATTTCAAGTCAGCGGCGACCAGCTTCCATCGGCATTGCGGCAGGCCGCACCGCGCGCTCTGGTTTCGCGTCCGTCGACGGTCAGGGTGTGCGAATATTGCCGGCAATTCTGATTGCCGACCTGATAGGGCGCATTGGCGACCACCTGCCCCTTGGCGTCATCGCCGGTCCACGACACAGGCGTGCCGACGGGGGCCGTTTCCAGCGCCTTGTATTCGGCCTCCAGCGCCTTGGTCTGGTCACCCCTGTCGAGCTGCACGCCGCTTCGCCCGACAATGCCGCCTTCCAGATTGGCAAGGAACGGCGTCGAAGGCTGCGATGAACGGCCGAACAGACCGCCGCCCGCCGGGCGGGTGCCCGTGGTGGTGCAGGCGCTCAGCATCGATACGCACAGGATCGAGAGAAGTGCCGGGCGTGACACCAGCGAACGCATTGTCACGGAGCGGCAGCCATCATACACGTCAACCAAACCCTGTCCTCTTCCTACCGCATTGCACCCAATATAGTGCCATTGAATTTCTTGCCTTTTTTCTTGCCTCACGCAAGCTCTTTCGAAAGGCCCGGCAAAATCAGATCGGCTTTCAGGCCGCCGATGGCGCTGCGCGACAGCGAAAACCGGCCATGGTACTCTGACACCACCTCGGAAACGATCGACAGGCCGAGGCCCGTGCCCGGCCGGCTCTCGTCCAGCCGCCGCCCGCGCTTCATCGCTTCGCTGATCTGTTCCGGCTCAAGCCCCGGCCCGTCGTCCTCCACCGTCAGCTCCACCCAGGAGCGACGGGCGATTTCCGCATCGGAGGATGGGTGCGTGCCGGTCGCAAGCGTGATGACCACGCGCGTCTGCGCAAAACGCGCGGCATTTTCGAGAAGATTGCCGACGACCTCTTCCAGATCCTGCTGCTCCATGCCGAGTACCGCGCCGGGTTGCTCGAAATTCAGCACGAACTGCTTGTCGGGGTTCAGGCGGCGCATCACGCGCACCAGCCGTTCCAGCGCCGGTTCCGCTTCCACGCGGGCAAGGATCGAGCCGCGCTGGGCGGCGATGCGGGCGCGGGAGAGATAGGATTGCACCTGCGCCTGCATGGCGTCCGCCTGCGCCCGCACCAGATCGCCATGCTGCGGCTCCAGCGTGCGGGCCTCGTTCAGAAGAACGGCGATCGGCGTCTTCAGCGAATGCGCGAGATTGCCGACCTGCATGCGGGCGCGCTCCACCAGGCGGCGATTGCTGTCGATCAGCGCATTGACCTCATTGGCAAGCGGCTGGATTTCACGCGGGAATTCGCCTTCGAGGCTTTCCGCCTCCCCGCCCCTGATCTTGCCGAGCGCCACGCGAGCCTGATCGAGCGGCCGCAGACTGTAGAGAATGGCAAGACCGTTGACGACGAGACTGCCGACACCGAAAACGGCGAGTGCCAGATAAAGGCTGTTGGAGAAATCGCGCACATCGTCTTCCACGACGTTCAGATTGCCGGAGACACGGAAACGCGCCGCGCGCCCCTCGCCATCCAGCACGACTTCCGTTTCCGCCACGCGCACCTGATTGCCGGCCTCGTCGGTGACGGCATAAAAGCGCTCATAGCGGTTGTCGAAGGGCGCATCGAGAATGCTCGGCACCGGCAAAGTGGAGACGCCGAGCGACGATGACACCAGCGGCGCGGTCTGGAAATTGCCGAGCGGCTCGACAACCCAGTACCAGCCGGTATCGGGCTGCGAAAAGCGCAGATCGCCGAGCTGCGGGCTGCCGGCCAGCGTGTTCTCGTTGGAAATCGTCACGGAATTGATGACGTTATAAAGCTGCGCCCTCAGAAGATCGGTGAAGCTGCGCTCCACCCCCTGCCGGTAAAGCGTCGAGATCACGACGGCGATCACCACCAGCGCCAGCACCGACCAGAGCGAGGCGAGCAGCAGAACGCGGGCGGTGAGGGAATTACTTCGCATCTGCCGGCGCTTGCATCCGGTAACCAAGACCACGGATCGTCTCGATCAGATCAACACCGAGCTTCTTGCGCAGACGGCCGACAAACACCTCGATGGTGTTGGAATCCCGGTCGAAATCCTGATCGTACATATGTTCGACCAGCTCCGTGCGCGAGACGACCTCACCCATGTGGTGCATCAGATAGGACAGCAGCCGGAACTCGTGCGAGGTGAGCTTCAGCGTCGTGCCGTTGACGGTGGCCTTGGAAGATTTGGTGTCGAGCCGGACCGGTCCGCACACCAGTTCGGAAGAAGCATGGCCGGCGGCGCGGCGGATGAGCGCGCGCACGCGGGCAAGCACTTCTTCGACATGGAAAGGCTTGGTGACGTAATCGTCGGCGCCGGCGTCGATGCCGGCAACCTTGTCGCTCCAGCGGTCGCGGGCGGTGAGGATGAGCACCGGCATGGCCTTGCCGGCCGCACGCCATTTTTCAACGACGGTGATGCCGTCGAGCTGCGGCAGGCCGATATCGAGAACGATGGCGTCATAGGGCTCGGTATCGCCGAGATAATGGCCTTCCTCGCCGTCGAATGCCTGATCGACGACATAACCGGCTTCTTTCAGCGCATCGGTCAGCTGACGATTGAGATTGGCATCGTCCTCAACAACGAGAATACGCATTGTCCGCCCTTTCCTGTATCCCGGCCCGCAGGCGCGTCGCCGGTCATGCTAAATGTGTCGGATTGTTTTCCGATATTTCGGCGATGCGGGCAAGCTACATCGGCACGCGCATCGTCACCTTGCGCGGGCGTTCGCCATTGCCCTGGACGAGAACGGTGACGACACAGGACTGACCGTCACCGGAAGGATAGACCGAAAGCAGCTGACCGCCGGTTTCGCGCACGACGCGGGCGACGGCTGCGCCGCAATCGCTCGCCGCCAGAATGTAATGGCCCTGCAGATCAGCCTCGGGCGCCGTGAAACCGGAAAGCCCGGCTGCAAGCGTCGCGATGATGAGAGGTGATGCCATTCTACAAACTTCCAAAAAACCGGGTGCGTCTCGAACCGTATTGTGACCGAATATGTAGCGTAAAGCGTCTGAATGGCAAATGAATGCCGCCCCCGCCGCATGGGCGCCAGGCGGGAACGGCGTCGTCGCGGGCGCTGTCAGCGAATGGCGCTGGTCGCCGAAAGACGGCCATAAAGTGCGACCAGACCACCGATTCCGCCCGCAACCGTCACCAGCCCGTCCGCAAGTTCTCCTTGCAGACCGGCGGGCAGATCAAGGCCGGCGATGCTGAAAAGCGGTGCGAAAACCGCCACCAGGGCGCCCCAGATCGTGCGCGATTGATACCATGCTTTGGTATTGTCCATAGTCTCGTCCTTTGCGTTGTTTTTCAGGCACATGTCAGATCGGGAGGGTGGCCTGCGCCACAACGCCCGAGGGCACCGCACGGCCGAGCATTCGGACACGCACGGAAATGTGATCCCGCAATGCCGGGAAATCTGTGAGTTCGTCTGCGGCGGGGTAAAACCAGAAGGGTTGCGAAACCTCCGCCACGCGCCGCACGGTCTCGCCGTCCAGCACCTCGATGCGATAAAGCTCGAAGGGCTCGTCCAGCGGGATGTCGCTCGCATCCCAGCCATCGGCCTCCACCCGGCCCCGGCGTTTCCACCTGATGAAAACGCCGTCGCCGCGCCGCTCGGCGGCAAGATGCACCGGCGCGAGCGGTGTCAGCGCCCGCAGGCCGCCCTCGAAGGCAAAAGGACCGCTCGGCGCGCCCGCCATTCCGGCGGCTTCCGCGATCCAGTTCAGGCGTCGCCCGCGCTCGCTCACGGCAAGACCGAGCGGCTGCACCGCCGCATCCAGCACCACCACCGGCGCACCTTTTGGCGCGCCTGCGGCGAGCGCGTCTTCCGTGCCGGCCAGTCCCCGCAGAAGAGAGGAGAGCCGCCAGCGCGAGGGTGCGATTTCCTCGGCCTTTGCGAAGGCGACGATCTCCCACACGCCGTTCGCCGCCTTGATGGCTAAACGGTTCTCGCCGTTCAGCACCGGAAGCTCCCCGGCCGACGATACCTCGCCGAAGGGCAGATCGACGACAACGGTGTTTTTCCGGTCGAAGCGGCCGGAAGGGCCTGATGTCAGCGGCATTGCCAGCGCGCCGATCATCGCCGGCCGGTCCAGCAGCACGCGCTGCCGGTAACCTTCCCTGCCCGGCGACGCGGAAATGATGATTGGCCGCCAGGGCTTTGCAAGCGCCGCAATCCGCGCCGAATCCTCCGGCGCGGTGCCGTCATGGTAGGGCAGATCGAGAAACAGCACTTCCGGCGCGAAACCTTCGGCTCCGCTTGCGCCGCTGCTGCGCCGTTCCTCCGCGCCGCCGGCAAAGACCGGAAAGGCCGCGGAAAAGGCCCGCGCCTCCACCTGCCGCACCGCGCCGTCCTCGATCCGGCTGACCAGAAACCGCCCTGCCGGCACCTGCGGAAAAGCCCCTTCCGGCAGGCGGATACAATCACCCGGTTCAAGCGCGATATAGCAAGGCGGCAGAGCAAAGCGCAGGCTGCGCCGCGCCTGCCGGTTGTCGCGCAACAGCGCCTCGACGGCGGCTTCCGCCGTTTCCGCAGGCAGAGCAGCGTTAAGATCGAGCCGCATCACCCGGCTGCCGGCATTGTCGATGCGGCGGGACCTTGCGCTTGCCTGCTCGTAATCCAGCGCCGGGTTGAAAGAGGTCAGCACGGCTTCAGCCGCGAAATCGCTGTCATGGCCGCGAATTTCCGACCAAAGCGGCTCGTCCTCCAGATCGGCCAGCACGGCAACATCCCGCACCGGCAAGACCGCCGTGTTGCGGGAGCGGAAGCGCAGGGTTCCGCCATCTTCCGCCACATCCACCTGAAACGCCGCCATCAGCGGCTCCAAGAGGTTGCGGGCCGAGGTCACGTCTCCCTGCACATAACCTCCCAGATCGCCGCTGACGGCGGAAACGTCGAAGTCGGAAAAGCCGTGATCGGTGAGGATGGCGGCGATGGCATCGGCGAGCGTTGCCGTGCCCAGCCTCCCGTTCAGCCAGTGGCCGGTGCGCCAGTTGCCGCCATCGCTCCATGCCGCGCCATTCTGCGGAAAGGCAGGGAAAGGCCGCGCATCCCAGGTCCACAGATAGACCCGGTTTGCATCGACCATCGCCGCATCGCCCTTTCCCCAATGGTCGAGATGCGCCTCCAGAAACCGTCGCTGCTGGCTGTCGGCGCGGTTGCGGCGGGAAAAATAGGGAAAGGCGTTTTCCGCCGATTTCGGATCGGGAAAGACATTGGGGCGGGTCGCGCTCTTGTCCACCGCCGGGCAGCCGAGTTCGGTGAACCAGATGGGCTTCGAGCGCGGCGCCCATGCCGTGGGCGCGGTTTTCTCCACACCCCGCACCCGGTCGTAGTGGAGGTTTCCCCACCAGTTCCGTAAATCCTTGTAACGGAACACCCACGGCTTGCCCTTCAGCCCGTCGGTAATCGGCGTGCGCCGCCGCGCGGCGCGGTCCGCATCGCTGGCATAATACCAGTCGAAACCCTCTCCCGCCGTAATAGTGCGGCGGAAGGCGCTCACATCATCCGGGCAGGTCATGCCGTCCGGATTGCCGTTTGCGGCATCCCCGTCACGCCAGTCGGAAAGCGGCATGTAATTGTCGATGCCGATGGCGTCAATATTCGGGCTCGCCCAGAGCGGATCGAGATGGAAGAACACGTCGCCCGAACCGTCCGCCGGCTGGTGGCCGAAATATTCGCTCCAGTCCGCCGCATAGGTAAGCTTCACCGCCGGCCCCAATATCGCCCGCACATCGCCCGCCAGCCGCAGCAATTCCCCGACAAAGGGAAAGGCGTCGTTCTGGTCCCTGAGCGAGGTCAGCCCGCGCAGCTCCGAGCCGATCAGGAAAGCATCCACTCCCCCCGCCTGGGCCGCCAGCGCCGCATAGTGCAGCACCATGCGACGATAGCCTTCGTCACGGTTGCAGAAGGCGGAAACCTGCGCCCTTGCGCCCGCGCTGCGATCCGCAGAACCGGCCCTGCCGGGTGCGGGAAAGCAGGTGATGCGCCCGCGCCAGGCATAGGCGTCCTGTTCGCTTTTGCCGTAGGGGTCCGGCAGACCATTGCCGATGGGAACATCCATCATCACGAAGGGGTAAAGGCACACCCGAAGGCCGCGCGCCCTGAGATCGGCTATCGCCTGCAACACACTTTCGTCGTTCGGCGTGCCGCCATAGGCCGGGCCGCCGTCATGATGGCTGACAGGATGCGCCTCATCGCGTGACATGCCGGCGACGGACCATGGCATGGTTTCCCCATCCCGGCCGGCACTTCCACGCCCGGCAGAATGCGGCATTCCCCCGCCCGCATATCCGTGCCGAACCAGCTCACCACCAGCGCCACGCTCTCAAGATTGGGGCACAGATCCAGCAACTCGTCGATCGCGGCACCCCAGTCGGTCGAAGCGGTCAGGCCGTTGCGGTTCATGATGCGGCTTTGGCCGATCCCCGTCCTTTCGGAAACCTGCGCAGTGGCGTAACCGTGCTCGGTGGCGCCCGGAATGACGGTGATGGCGCGGATGGATTTTTCCAGCCGGCCGACCGACCGCACCGCTTCGAACTGCATGAGCGGAATGCGGTTGCCGAACCCGTCGAGCGGCAGGCGTTCGAACACCACATAGGCCAGTCCGCGAAAGGCCGGCGCATTGCCCGCCCCCTGCTTCGCCTCGATCAGCGGGTCGGGCAATTGCGTCTCGCTGCCGGGATAAAAGCGCATCTCCACGGCATTCAGGTCCAGTTCCCGCCCATCGGCCCAGACGCGCCGCACCCTTGCCGCTTCGCCTTCGCAAAGACCGATGGCGATGTTGGCAAAATACCGAAAGGTTTCGACCTTCGGGCCGCGATTGCCCTTGCCGCCACGCCGCTCCACCTCCACGCTTTCTTCGAAACGCGACGCCCAGATCAGCGTGCCGCCGATCCGTGCTGTGCCATAGAGCCGGTTGATCGCCGCTCCCTCATCCGCGCCGGGAATGCGCGCGGTCGAGAGCCGCGCGCCCGTTACCGTCCGCCCGTTCGAAAGCAGCGTGCGGTCGATGGCATTGCCCGCCAGCGCCCCAGCCGCCCGGCCGATCACCGCGCCCAAAGGACCGAAAATGCCGCCGAGTGCCGCGCCCGCCGCCTGAAAAACGATTGTCGCCATGCTTGCCTCGAAAAATCAGGGATCGGGAAAACGGAAGACGCCGGCGATGCGCCGCCGCCAGCCGGGCACCAGCGCCGAACGCACCACCGCCGCCTGTTCATAGGCGTGGATGAAATGCTGCGGATCGGCGAGAATGCCCAGATGCTTTGCCGCCGCATCGGCCCGCCAGCGGAACAGCAGCAGGTCTCCCGACCTTGCCTCTTCCAGGCTCGCCACCGCCGGAAAATGGCGTTTTGCGGCCGCCATCAGCCGGTCCTCGCCGCCGCGTTCGGCCCAATCGGGCGCATAGGGCGGCGGCAATTCCGGTTCGTGGCCGTAAAGGTCGCGCCAGATGCCGCGAATGAGGCCGAGGCAATCGCAGCCGACACCCTGCAACGAGGCCTGATGCCGATAGGGCGTGCCGATCCAGCCTTCGGCGAGCGCCAGCACTCTTTCGCCGGGATCGCTCATGAAAACAGCGCCCCGCCGTCATGGCTCTCGCCGCCCGCCGCGTAGGAATAGGCGAAATCCGCCCCCGGCAGATGCGGAAAGCCCCGAAAATTCAGATGATTGGCGAATTTCGTGCGGCAGGTGGAAAAACTCTTGTCGCAGCCGGCGGTGACGGAAAACGCATCTCCCGGCAAAGGCGGCTGTTCCGGCGGCAGCCAGAAGGACAGAAGAACGCCACCGTCCCGCCGCTCCTGCCCGTCGAGATCGAACCCCTTGCCGGCGAGCGGGCCGGTCAGAAAACGCAGCTTCCCCCGGCTGAAAAAACCATCAGCAAAGGCATCGAGCCCGGAGACGAGCAGGCCGCCCGAGGCATCCACCGCCGCCACGCTGCCATGCCCGGTAAAGCGGGCCGGATCGACACCGCAACGCCTGTCGCCAAGGGCGGCGTCGCAGCGCCGCCCATAGACCCTGCCCTGCGGCTGGCCGAGGCGATGGGCAAGACTGCGCAGCTCGGCGCGAAACGCCCCGCCGGCCCGCGTCACCTCACCAATCTCGCGCCTGTTCAGCAGCACATGCTGGTCGGGCGCCTGCCAGTTGACGAGGAAAAGCTCCACCCTCGCCCCATCGAAACGCCCGGCGGCCAGATCGCCCTCCGCAATCGTCTCGCTCGAAAAACCGCCCGCCACCTCCCCGGCGCCGGCACCCAGTCCCGTTTCGCCGTCGGTATCGCTCGCAGCGAAACCGCTGGCGGCAAGGTAGGACAGACCACCGAGTGATATCGCCTCGTCGTGATCGGTAAAACCGACCACCGCACCGTCCTTCAGTGTCACCTTCCAGCAATGGCATGTGGTCGTCGCATCTTGCCCGAGATGCCTGGCAAGGGCGGCGGGAATGGTTTTCATGGCAGGATTTCCATCAGTGGAATGGAGGGAATACGGCCCGCCTCGAAAGCGGTCAGGTTCACGTCGATACGGTCGATCCCGAAGCGGACCGGCACGTCGAATTCGAAACCGGCGCGGATCGCGGCGCCGGCGGGCGGCACCCGCCCCGCACGGAACACGATCATACCGGTTACATGATCGACCGCCACATCAGCCGCTTCGACCTTCACCCCCTCGACCGAAACCATGACCGAGCCTTCGACCGGTTTCTCGATCCGCCGCACGAAGGAGCCGCCGGCATCGGCATAGGTCTTCCGCAACTGAAAACCCGCTGTCACGCCGTCGCCGGTGCCGATCCTCTGATCGGTCGCGGCGGGCGTCTCTCCCGGCGGGCAGGATTTGAAATCCACCGGGTCGCGAAAACGAAAGCCGTAAAGCTCGCCGCGCCGCGCCTCGAAAAAGGCGAGCACCTCATAAAGATCGGCGACGGAGCGGATACCGGATCCGGCGTCATAGCTGCGTCTGGCGTTCCTCCAGCGCTGATTGCGGCTTTCGCGGCCATTGGACAGGTTGACGATATCCGTCCGCCTCACCGGCCCGCCGCTCACCCCGAGTGCGAGCCGCAGCGGAAACCGCACTTCATGAAATGCCGCCATGTCGTTGTTCCTGGATTCTTTTCGATGGTCTTGAAAAGCGGGAGGACGCGCATGCGTCACAATCCGCGCTGGCCGCGCCCGACGCTGCGCGCCAGCATGGCCGCGATCTGGCCTTCGCTTTTCCGAAAGCTCGCAGCATCCGTCGCCGTCACGTTAAAAACGATCTGCGCCCCGCCGCCGCCGGACGGCGCGGCAACGCCGAGAGCGCCATCCGAACCGCGCTTCAGCGGCAGGATCGCTTCCGCCCCCGCCTCGCCCATCAGGCCAAGCCCGCCGCCCATTGGAAAAAAGGCGGGGCTGGAAACGACGCCGCCATCGGCAAAGGGCGTGATGCTGCGTCCCGGCACACCGCCATCGGCAAAAGCGAACAGCGAACCGCCGCCGTTCAACAGCCCGCTGACAGCATTATCGATCATGCCCTCCAGCGGTTTCAGACCGGCCGAAAGCGCGATGCCGGACAGCCGCTGCCCCAACCCGCGCAACACATCGTCCAGCCCTTTGCCGCCCGCCGTCGCCGCCTGCAGGGCCGAGGTCAGGGCCGCGCCGAACCGCTCGGACCGGCGTTCTAGATCGCCCATCACCTCGGACAGCGCCTCCGCCTCTTCCCGGTTCTCCGCCATCGATCCTTCGCCCGCCATCGCGCTTGCCTTTCTGATTCAACTGGGGAATGCATGGTGCTGAAACAGCTCTCAAAAACCGCTGCTCCAACCCACACTCTTTTAAAACCCAACTTCTTGGGTTATGGTTCTCATGGTTACGGTTCTCCGCCAGCATGGCATGCGTTTTGTCATCTACACGGCCGATCACGAGCCGCCGCATGCCCATGTCTATGGAGAGGGTGGCCCGTATCGACATCGTCAGCCTCGTCGTTCTCACACAGGGCGGCATGTCGGACCGGGATGTGCGGCGCGCCGTCGCCGTCATCGAGGAAAACCGGAAGCTGTTTATGGAAACCTGGAGACGATATCATGGTTGAGGTCAGCGATGCCGAACTCGCCGCCGCCAAGGAACGCTGGCAAAAAGAGCGCGCCGAGCGCCCCATTCCGGTTTCCGTACGTTTCGAAACGGCCTCGGCCCGTGTCATCGTCGATTTCGCCAACGGCGCCTGCTTCATGTTTCCCGCGCGGGCGCTCGAAGGCTTGCAGGACGCGACCGCCGAACAGCTTTCCGATGTCGAGCTGCTTGGCGAGACGGGTCTGCATTGGGAAACGCTCGATGTCGACTATACGATCAGCGGCCTGATGAACGGTATTTTCGGCAGCCGCACATTCATGGAAACGCAGCGCAAGGGCGGGCAATCCCGCTCTCCTGCCAAGGCGGCAGCCAGTCGGGTGAACGGTGCCAAGGGCGGCCGTCCACGAAAAATGCCCTGACGCCGTCACCCATCCGGAAAACGCCGCATCATCGCCTCCATCGCCTGACGGTCGGGGCCGAGGAGAACGGCGTTGCCGCCCGTCATCGCGAAGAATTCCCGTGGGGTCAGCCGCCAGAAGGTTTCTGAGGAGAGCCGCAGCAGGCAGAAGCCGGCATGGATCGCCGCCTCCCAGGGGAACGGGCGCGGCGTCGCTCCGCCTGCTGCGGCGCTCAAGGGTCCGCCGGCGTCTCGCCTTTCAGGCCGCCGAAGGTGGCGGTCAGAAGATCGGCGACGATGGCGGCATGGCCGGCAATGCCGCCTTCCACCGTGGCAGCGGCCACATCCTCGTCGGAAAAGACATTGCCCGCGCCGCGCAGGCCCGCGCCGATCACCCTTACCATGTCGACCGCCTTCATGCGGCCGCTCGCGAAACGTTCGGCAAGCGCGGTGAGGTCGTCGGCTGCGAAGGCGGTTTCGAGTTCGGCCAAGGCCCCGAGCGTCAGGCAGAGAACGCGCCTTTCGCCGTCGATCAGCGCCTCGATCTCGCCGCGATGGCGGTTCGCCCGCCCGTAACGCAGACGCTCAGCCATCACAGCGCTCCGAATGTGAGAAGACCGGCCGATTCCAGCGCGATCTCGAATTGCACCTCGCCATCGTGACGGCCGGAATACTCGAGCGCCACGATCTGGAACGGCCCGGTAACGATGCCAAAACCGGGAATGACGATCTGCCAGCCGGGAATGCTGCCCGCAAAAAATGCGCCGCGCACCAGCGCATCGCTCGCCTGATCCTTGAAGATGCCGGAGGCCGTGAGCGATGCCCGCTGCACACCGGCGCCGGCAAGAAGCTCCCGCCAGCGCCCCGCACTTTCGGCATCCGTCACATCGACGGCCTGCGCATTGAAGGCCAGCCGCTTTGTCCTCAGCCCCGCGACGGTTGCGTAGGAACCGGCATTGTCGATCTTCAGCAGCAGGTCCTTGCCCTTCTGCGCCACCATGTTGTTTCCTTTCGTCTCGATTGCTGTTGCGGGGTCGCGGCGGGCCTGCTACCAAAAGCATTCCTGCACCTCGCACCCCGCGATCTCACCATGTCCGACGCTGCCCCCCTGACGTCTCGCGCGCGCCTTATCGGCGTGCTTGCGGTCGGGCAGATCGTGAGCTGGGGTAGCGGTTTCGATATGCTGGCCGTCCTCGGGCCACGGATCGGCAAGGAACTGGCCATCACCAACGGCGTGGTTTTCGCCGGCCTCACGATCATGATGACCATCAGCGCCCTGTGCGGCCCGCTGCTTGGAAGAATGCTGATGCGCCACGGCGCGGCGCCGGTGCTGGCGGCCGGTTCGGTATTCTTCGCGGCCGGCTTTGCCATGCTCGCCTTTGCGGGCGGGGCGATGAGCTATCTCTTCGGCTGGGCCGTGATGGGTTTTGCCGCCACCTGCGGCCTGACGACGGCGGCCCATGCGGCCGTGGTGGAACGTGTGGGCGCGGAAAGCGGCCGGCTGCTGACGCTGCTGATGCTGTTCACCGGGCTTTCCGCGGCGGTTTTCCTGCCGGTCACGACGCTTGCCGATCAGCATCTCGGCTGGCGCGGCACGCTTGCCGCCTATGCCTGTCTGCAAATCTTCATCCTGCTGCCCCTCTATCTTTTCGTGCTTCCCGGCCGTCCGGCCCGAAAAGAGGCAAAGCCGAAAGAAGAGACGGCGATGTCGCCCTCACCGGTCGATACGCGGCGCGCCTTCGTGCTGCTGGCCGCGATGACGACGATCAGCGCGTTCACGACCTTCGGCCTGTCACCGCTCCTGCCACTGCTTCTGGTTCAGGCCGGCGCGACGCAATCGCTTGCGGTGCAACTGGCATCGGCACGCAGCGTCCTTGCGATTACGGCACGCGGGCTGGATTTCCTGCTCGGGAAGCACGGAAATCCCTTCCTCACTGCCATGATCGGCTTCTGTCTGCTGCTCTTTTCCCTGCTGCTGTTGCTCGCCTTTGCCCCGGCCATGCCCGCCTTCATCGGCTTCATCGTTTTCTTCGGCTTTGGCGCCGGCGTGCTCACCGTCAGCCGGGCCGTGTTGCCGCTGGCTGTGTTCTCGCCGGAAGAATATGGGCTTCAGGCCGCGCGCATTTCCCTGCCGCAGAACCTCGCCATTGCCGTGGCGCCGGTCATCTTCACCCTGGCGCTCGATCGCGGCGGCGTATCCGCCATGCTCACCATCGCCTCCGTGCTGATCGGCATTTCGTTTCTGCTGCTGATCGTTCTGTGGAAAACCGTGCGCAGGCAGGGTTCCTGAAACGGCGCTACTCCGTCACCGCCCTGAAACGCATTTCCGCGATGAAATTCCGTGTCTTCGCCTCGCGCCGCGAGCGGCTGGAAAGAAGATGCAGATTGACGAGAGAGACGCCGGCAATCGGCAGCGCCGCATCATCGAGCAGGATCTTCACCCGGTCGACGATTTCGCCGGCGCCCCTGCGGCCATTGGCGTCGCTCCATATCTGCAGCGACAGGAAATGCTCCTCGGCTCTTTCCGTCGCCGTCGAATAATCCCGGCTTTCGAGATCATCGATAACGATGCACGGCAGAACCGGGCGCGGCAGAAGCCGGTCGATGATGCCGCCGGGGATAAGCGCTGTCAGCGCCGCATCGCTGCCGAGCCTTGCGAAAATTGCCTGCAGAAGCAGGTTTGCGGCGCTCATCGACTTTCCTCCTCGCAGCGGCAGACAATGAAGCGACGCGTCTCATCCGGGTCCATCACCGCCCGGATCGCCAGAATGCGGCGGCCCTTGCGAAAGCGCATGCCGGCGGCGATGTCGCCGCGGTAAGCCAGCCAGACGCGATGGGTGATCGTCACGCCCTCGGCCGAGGCGCGTTCATGCGACGCCTCCGAAATGGGTTCGATCGCAGCCCAGAGCGACCGCAGGAAATTCCAGCTTTCGGCAGCACCGCCCTGCCCGTCCGGCGTTTCGGTCCGCACGTCCAGTTCCAGCCGCGCCGTCAACCTGCCGGGATCGAGAAAAACAAGGTTCATGTCTCAAAGCCCCAGACGGCAGAAGGGCGCCACCAGCCGCTCGTAACCGGCGGGAATGGCGGCGGGCTGGTTTTCCGGGGCGACCGCGCCGCGAAAGGCGAACATCTGCGCCACATGCATCAGCATGGCGCGTTTCAGCGTGTCGGGCGCATCCGTTCCCGCTTCGCCGTAGCCGGCAATGAAATCGATCTCGATGCCGTTCATCGCCCGTCCAGGGGCCGGCGGATCACGCAGCCACAGCCTTGCCGGCCGCGCCGCGCCATCGAGCAATTTTTCCCCGGCGGTGATGTCCGTCGAGCGACCCTCACCGTCAAAAACCAGTATAGTTTCGATGGCTTGCACCGGTGTCCTGCCAATCGGAATCACGCCGCTCTCAGGCCACCGGTCGAGATAAAGCCGCCAGGTCTGGCGGATGAGGCAAAGCCCGGTCGTGCGTTCCAGATGCTCGCGGGCGGTGCGGATGAGCGCGGCAAGAAGCGCATCCTCGTCGCCGCTGTCGAGACGCAGATGCGCCTTCACCTCGGCAAGCGTCAGCGGCTCCGCCTGCGGCGGATGAATGAGGGCATAGGTCATGGGGTCTCCGGAAGGAAGGTAATCGCATTAGCGAGCGGGCGCCGCTTGTTTCTTCTCCCCGAGGGGGAGAAGTCCGCGGCAGCGGGATAAGGGGGCAAGGGTAGATGTGTTCGGAGAGCTTGCCCCCTCATCTGCCCCTTCGGGCCATCTTCTCCCCGACGGGGAGAAGAAAGGGCCGCAAGGTCTACGGTCAATTCACCCCGAATTTCACCAGCTTGATCGCCTCGAAATTCTGCACGCCGCCGCCCACGCGTTTGGTGGTGTAGAACAGCACATAGGGTTTGGCCGAATAGGGATCGCGCAGGATGCGCACCCCGGTACGGTCGACGACGAGGTAGCCGGCGCGGAAATCACCAAAGGCGATGGCGAAGCTGTTGGCCGCCACATTCGGCATGTCCTCCGCCTCCGTCACCGGAAAGCCCATCAGCGAGGCCGGCTGGCCGGCGGCGGCGGGCGGGTGCCAGAGATAGGCGCCGCTGGTATCCTTGAAGCGTCGCAGCGCCCCTTGCGTCTTGCGATTCATCAGGAAGGTTCCGTTCTGGCGATGGCCGGCCTTCAGCGCATAAACGGCATCGAGCAACACATCCATCGGCCCGGCCGAGGCGAAACCGGCTGAAACGCCGGTCGCGACATAACCGATATTGCCCCAGCTCCAGCCATCATTGGCAACGGCGGCATAGGAGAGGAAACCCCTGGGCTTGTTGACGCCATCGCCGGCGATGAAGGCGGCGGCCTCCTGTTCGGCGAAAGCGATATCCACTTCGGAAGCGATCCAGGCTTCGATATCGACTGCCGCATCATCCAGCAGGCCCTGTGTCGCCGCCGGCATGGCGTAAAGCTCCATGGTCGGGAAGGAAAGCTCGGCAAGCTGCGGCGTTGCCGTTTGCGGACGCGCCGCCGTCTCGGAGACCCAGCCGGTCGTCATGCCGCCGGGCGAGAAGGGCTTCTTCAGCACGGCGGCGGAAACCTGCCGCACGGTCGCCAGCGCACGGATCGGCGAAATCGCCGTCATGCGCCGGCCGATCTCTCCATCCGTCTCGTTCGGTAGCAGAAAACCGCCATCGGCCCCGGTCGAACCGGCAAAGGCCTTGGCCTCCAGATCGCGCAGCGCGCCCTCCTCGCCGCGACGGATATAGGCCTCGAAAGCGGCCTTGTGCTCTTCGGTATCGTGGGAAAGCGCATCCTTGCGGCCAAGCGCGGGACGCGCTTTCTTGAGCGCCAGATCGTCCATGATCCGGCGGTTGTCGTCGAGCGCCCTGTCGATGCGGTCGAGCTTGTCGCGGGTCACGACATCAGAGCCCATCTTGCGCTCGATATCGGCAAGCCGCTGGTCGTTGGTCTCGCGAAAGGCGTCGAAGGCCTCCATGAACTCATCGAAGGCGGCCGTCATCGTATCGGGCACGGCCTTCACCTGCGGCGCGACGGTCATCGGGGCCGGTTTCGTCATCTGGTCTGTCATGTCGTTTCCTTGTTGGTGATTGTCCGGAAGTCAGCGTTTGGGTGTCGTGTCGAACAGCGCGCGGGCGGCGCGGCGCATGGTGCGCACCAGCTCGGTCTCGCGGTCGCGGAAGAAGCGGGCATGCTTGACGTCGGAAACGCGCGCCGAGGGCAGCATCGGGAAGGTCACGACCGAGATTTCCCACAGATCGGCCTCCAGGATGCGGCGGACGCCGTGGCTCGCCGCCTTGCCGGAACGGACGGTGCGAAAGCCGATGGACAGCCCGTCCAGCGCCCCGGTCTTCATCAGCGAATGCACCTCGCGGGAGCGGGCGACGCCGGGGGCGAGAACGCCCTCGACATAAAGGCCGCGCTCGTCCTCGCGGATGGTGCGCCAGGCGCCGATGGGCTCGGCCGGATCGTGCTGGTAGAGCATGCGGATGCCGGCTGCGCCCCGCTCCTCGATGGAGCGGCGGAAAGCGCCGCGCTCGATGACATCCTGACCGAGATCGACCTCGCCGAAAACGCTGGCATAACCGGAAAAGGTGCCGTCGCTGGCAATGCCGCGCAGTTCCAGATTGGCGAATTTGCGCGTGGCGGGGCGCAGCCCGCGATAAACGTGCATGGAAAACTCCTGCGATGTGAAGGAAGTGTCAGGCGCGCGGGCGCGCACCGTAACGGTCGGCGATGCGCACCAGCACGCCCAACCCCCACCACGCGCCCATGCTGGCGGCGGCGGAACCCGCCACCATGATTTCCCGGCCCGAAAGCGCGCCGGCGATATCGAGCTGCTGTACGATCCACAGGCCGATAGGCCCGCCGAAGATCATGCCGCAGGAAACGCCGGTGATGAAACGGCTCGCGGCCTCGCGTTTGCTTTTCGGCAGGAGATAAACGAGCGATACACCCGCGCCCGCCACGGCGCCGGTGATGCGGGCGGCCCAGATGCCGGCCTCATTGGCGAATTCAGACATGGGTAATCATTCCGTTCTAGGATGTGGTTATCGGGCGGACGCGCCGCGTCGCACGCAGGCGCTTTTTGCGCGCCTGCGCCGGTGATTTTGCGAATCTTCGGAATCGCTTGGACGGAAGACCTCACAGGGAGATTCCGCTTCTTCAGAAAATGATTGAACGGGAAACCGGGGTTTCGATCCCGCCGGGGCGGCGATCAATAACCGACGGCTTCGCGCTTTTCCTCGTCGCTCAGGAACGAGGCCGCGCCGATGCGTGCCCAGAGCGCATCCCGCTCGCCGGCAAGCCCGGCAATCCGGTCGAGATCGGGTTCGAGCCTCAGCCCAGAGCCGAAGACCGGAGAAAGCCAGCCGCAGAGCCTCGTCGCCGTGCGATAAACAAGCGGCAGGACGGTCAGGCGATAAAAGGCGCGGTTCGCCTCCTGGTAGTTAGCATAGGTATTGTCGCCGGGAATGCCGATCAGCATCGGCGGCACCCCGAGCGAAAGCGCGATATCGCGCGCCGCCCCATTGCGGGCCTCGAGAAAATCCATGTCGCGCGGCGAAAGACCCATGGCCTTCCAGTCCAGCCCGCCTTCCAGAAGCAGCGGCCGGCCGGCATTCATCGCCCCCTGATAGCCTTCCTCCAGTTCGCGCTTCAGCCGCTCATATTGTTCGGTGGAGAGATTGCCGCCCTCCTTCGGCTGGTAGACCAGCGCGCCGGAGGGCCGGGCGGAATTGTCGAGCAGGCGCTTGTTCCACTGGCTGGCGGCATTGTGCAGATCGAGCGCGGCCCCTGCGGAGGCGAGCGGCGCAAAACCCGCCCGGTCGTCCAGCGGATGGAAAAGTTTCAAATGTAGCAGCCCCAGCCCGTCGCGCTCGGCGGCGATGCGCCGGGAGGCGCGGCCCTCAGCACGGTAATCATAGGCCACCGGCCAGCCATCCGGCCCTTCGACGATGCTGACCCGGTCGGGCCGCAGAAGATGCAGCTCGCGCAGCCGCCCGCCCACCATCAGCGGCTCGATATAGGCATTTCCGGCGAGCATGAGGTGACCATAAAGCGCCTCGAAAAAATCCGGCCCGCCCATATGGGCGCCCGGTTTTAAAAGCAGCGCCAGGAGCGGGTGATCGGCGAGTTCCTCTTCGCCATCATAAAGCAGCCAGCTGACGGAAGCCGAGGTCTCCGCCACCATGCGGGCGGCCCGGTGCGCCACCGGGTTCTTCATGAAGCCCTCACGGGCAAGTGCGGCATAGGACCGGCCCGACCAGAAAGCCTGTCCGCCCTGCACGGCAACCGCCATGAAGCCATCGGCCATTTTCCGGCTTTCAGGCACGGCTCTGCCATCCGCCGGGCGCAGCCACGGCAGGGAAAAGGGAAATCGCATGGAGTTGTCCTTGTTTTGATGGCGCGCGGCGTCGAGTCCTGCGGCGTCACCCGCGTGGGGTTTTCACCGACAGGGTAGACGCTGAAATTTCTGACGACGTCCTGAAAGCTCTCTTTCGTCATGCTCGGGCCTGTCCCGAGCATCTGCGACGTCTCGATTTTATTGGACGTGATCAGATCCTTGGACAAGCCCAAGGATGACGTCGCGCGTGAGGCACCCTGTCCGCACAGCGGCAATATCTCGCGCCAACTTCGGCGAAACCGGACGTTTACCGGATCGGCGCTTTCACCGCCGTATCGCTGTCGAAATCGGCGGCAACGCGGGTTTCGCGCAGCGGCTTTACCGTGCGGGTCGAGAGGTCATAAGCGGGATCGGCCTTGTAAGCGGCGAGCGCCGCCTCGTTTTCGAACTCGCCATAGACGATGAAATCGACCGAATTGCCCCATTGGTCCTTCTTCACGTTCTCGCCGATTTCCAGCTTCAGCGAATGCGGTATCGCGGTGAGGCCGGAAAGCCCCCTGCGCACGGCGTCGCGGTTTTCCTCGGGAACGGTGAAAAAGACGATATGGCGGATCACGGTGTCACCTGTCATGCAGAATTCGGAGGCAGCCTTTTCGGCACCGGGTAACGGGTTATCATCTGGCCCGCCCGGGTTCAATCCGCGCGGCGACAAGCGCGTGATGAAATGCGCGCCCGTAACCGCCCACCAGCCGCGCTCTGTCGCTGCCGTTGATGATGGCGCGGGCGCCGTCCCAATCCTCACGCCTGTCGCTGAAGAAATCGGAGAGCCTGCGGCCGGTAAAACCACCGCCCGCCATGCCGTGGATCAGGATCGCGGTGGCCACCTCCGCTTCCATGGCCCGTTCCGGCCGTTCCAGGAGATCGACGCCGGTCAGCGCCGACATGGCCTCGTAATTGCGCCGATGCGTCAGTTGCACGAAACCGCGCCCCAGCCAGCTCTTACCCTCCGTGTCCGGCCGCCAATAGGGCTTGCGCACCATGGGCAGCCTGCCCGCCGCAAAGGCGCGGTCGAGCCTTGCCATCGCCTCGGCATCGCTTGCCGCCAATGTCTCGCGCACCGGCTGCATGGTCGCCGCCGTCTCGTGAAAGGCCGTCGCCAGCATATAGGCGAGCCAGCGCGGATCGCCGCCCGGCATCGCCTTTTCGAACCCTGCCAGCATCGTTTTCGTGCCGGCAAGCTGGACCGCGCGCAGGCGACCGCCGAAAATGGAAATCCGCGCCGACGCGAAGAATCGCGCCTCGTCATAGGCCATGATGGCTCCTGAAAATGATGGGCGATATGACGCCGGTTTTTCCACATGCAGGCCGCCGGAACTAAATCGATTTGAAAAAACCTTAATCGATTTTAATCCGCGCCCCGGGGTTTTGGGGTAAAAAATTCCTTGAATTCCGGAACCTTAGCGCGCTAACTCCATTCACCGCGCAATCCTGCAGCGTTAACCATTCAAGGAGGAATGCCACCATGACAGCGACAATCCCCCAGACCGTTTATGACCGTCTCGAAAACGAGTGGCGCCAGATGCGTGAAACCGGCTCCCAGCCGAAACCGGCGCAATCCCCGAAGAAATAATATCCGTCAGACGCCCGAAAATGGGCGTTGACGGTGCCTCACTTTTCTTCTCCCCGGCGGGGAGAAGAAACCGGGGGCATCCGCTCGACGGGTAATTGGCTCTCATTCGCGGGAGCCAATAATCAGCCACCTCACATCCCCCGCACTTTCGGTTCACTCACCACCATCGTCGTCAGCGCTGTTATCGCCCAGACGAGCGCATCCAGCCTGTCCGGCGAACGCCCGGAGGATAGGCCGTCAGGTCCGAAATCCGTCATCTGGTCTTCCAGCTTTTCAAGCCGCGCGGCGTGGCGCACCCTGCCCTGTTCGTAGAGTGCGGCAACCGGCTCGGCGCGGGTGAATTTGCCGCGGCTTGCCCGCACCAGTGTCAGCGGCAGGTTGGCGTCGATGCTCTGCAGCATGGCGCGCACCATCTCTCCGCCCTGATTGACCTCGGCCACCACCCGGTCAGCCTCGTGGCGGCGAAAGGCGGCGACCACGGCGCGTGCCCAGCCGGCCGGCGTTTCGCCTTCCACCGAGCAATCCGCCAGCACGTTAAGACGGCCGGACATGCCGAGCCCCGCCACGACAATGCCGCAGCAGGAATGTTCACCAACGCCGGCGGGCGGGTCTACCGCCACCACGATCCGCGTGAGCGGCTCATGCGCCGCTTCGACGATCGCTTCCAGATCGGCGCGTTTCCACAGCGCGCCCTCGCGCTCGTCGATCAATTCACCGCCGATTTCCTGACGCCCCAGCCGCGTGCCGCCGTAACGGTCCTGCATGGCTTTGAGAAAACCGGGCGAAAGATTGCGCGCATTCATGGCCGTCGGCATCCGCGCTACCCGTGTCATGGGATCGGCGAGAAGCGCCTTCAGCAGAGGAATGGGCCGTGGCGTGGTGGTCACCAGTTGCCGGGGCATTTCACCCAGACGCAGGCCGAATTGCAGCATGTCCCAGGTTTCCTGCGGATATTTCCATTTGCCCAGCTCATCCGCCCAGGCCATGTGGAATTGCGGGCCGCGCAGGCTTTCCGGGTCTTCCGAGGAAAACACCTGCGCCATCGCGCCATTCGGCCAGAGGAGCCGCCGACGCGACACCTCGAAGGCGGGACGATGGCGGCGGGCGATGCGGCAGATGCCGGAAATGCCGTCGATCATCACCTCGCGGGCGTCGCCCAGCGTTTCTGCCACGAGCGCGATGCGCAAATCCGACTGCTTGCCGGCGGACGCGACACGATGCACCCATTCCGCCCCGGCGCGCGTCTTGCCGGAACCGCGCCCGCCGATCAGAAGCCATGTCCGCCAGTCGCCCTCCGGCGGCTGCTGCGGCAGGTTGCCGATGAAACGCCAGTCACGCAGGAGGTTGAAGACCTGCGCCGGCAGATGGGGTCCGGTCGACATATCCGTCATGTGTCGGCTTCTGCGGATGGGCTGCGGGCGGGATCGGCCGCCATCTTCGCGCGGCATTTCTGTTCAGCCAGTTCATCGATGCGGTTGAGGAAATGCGCCACCGCCGCTTCGTAATCCCCCGCCTCGGTTTCGTCTTCGCTGAAAAGAGCTTCCCTTTCTTCCGCCAGCACCCGTTGCAGGGCGTCGATCCGCTCCAGCGTGCGGACGATCAGCGAAAGCTGGTCCGTCGCAGCCTTCACATCGGCGCGCGCCAGCTTGCCCGAAGCGTCCTCCGCCGTCGCCAGAAAGGCCGCTTCGCTCGCCTGGCGGAGATTGCGGTACAGGCAGAACTGCTCGCGCATCTCCTCCGTCAGCTCGTTCAGCAATTGCCGCAGGCTGCCGTTGCGCGCCGCATCTTCGGCGGCCAGCCTGTCGGCCCGCGACTTCGTCTCCGGCGCGGCTTCAAGCGCGTCCTCACCCGCATAGGCGGGCGTTTCCGGCCAGACGCCGTAGAGCGCCGGATCGCAATTGTGAGACATTGTCATGGGATTGGCCTGCGAGAGAAAGAACAAATAAAGAGGAGCGTGGGAACAAGGCACATCTGCATGCACCTCACTCACCCTCATTCCTGTTCCCCGGAACAAGCCCGAGGATGTCACAGGAATCCAGTCGGCGCGCGTCTGCGCGACGGAGGGACTTTCTTTCAGCCCAAGGACTTGGGCTGGCTGGATTCCTGTGACAAGCACAGGAATGAGGTGGTGAAGAAAGCGCAACGGGCAATCCAAAGGAGAACCCATTGCCGTTCAGCCGCAAATCTCCGACTGTAGCCAAACACTATCAAACCACCGTCACGCTGTAAAGGATTATTTTCCTATAATCGTGATTTTTATCCTGACCGCAGAAATTTGCACCCTCGTCCGTCACATATTACACTCAGCGCCAAGCGGTGAGTACAAGGGGCGAGTCAAGTTGGTGAAACAATGGGTTGAGCGGTTGTTTGCAGGTCTTTCGGCAACCGGCATCGTCTTCGGCACTATCCTGTTCTGCGCTTCGCTCACACCCTCGCTCCTGCCTCGCACCTGGCTGATGCAGGGGGTGCTGTGCGGCTTTTCCTTCGCCATCGGTTATCTGATCGGTGTCGCTTTGCACGCCATCTGGGCCTATCTGGAGCTGCCCGAACCCTCGCGCCACAATGCGCGCGGCATTCGTTTTCTTATTGCGCTCGCCGCCGCCATCACGGCCATCGCGTTTTTATGGCAGGCGAAGGACTGGCAGAATTCCATCCGCGTTTTGATGGAGCTCGATCCGCTGCCCAGCGCCCACCCCACCAAGACCGGCGGCCTTGCGGTGCTGGTCGCTGCCATCCTCATCGGCGCCGGCCGGCTGTTTCAGCTTATCCGCCGGTTCTTTGCCGCGCGCAGCCGTCATTTCCTGCCGCGCCGCCTTGCCAATGTGCTCGGTATCGCGGTGGCGATCATCCTCTCATGGATGCTGCTCAATGGGCTGATCTTCGATATCGGTCTCAGATTTGCCGATTCCTCGCTGAAACAGGTGGATGCGCTGATCGAACCGGATGTGCCGCGCCCGTCAGACGCGCTCAAGACCGGCAGCAGCGCCTCGCTGATGACATGGGAATCGCTCGGACGACGCGGGCGTGAATTCGTCGCCGAAGGTCCTGACGGCGCAGACATATCCGCCTTCACCTATCGCCCGGCAAAGGAGCCGCTCAGGGTCTATGCGGGCCTCAACTCGGCGTCAACGCCGGAAGAAAGAGCGGCCTTGGCGCTGGAGGAGCTGAAACGGGTCGGCGGTTTCGAGCGCAAGGTGCTTCTGGTGGTCATTCCCACCGGCACCGGCTGGATCGACCCGGAAGCGCTCGATACGGTCGAATATCTGCATGACGGCGATATCGCCAGCGTCGCCGTGCAATATTCCTATCTCTCGAGCTGGATCGCGCTGCTGACGGAGCCGGATTACGGTGTCGAGACGGCACGCGCTTTGTTCGAGGCCGTCTATGGCTACTGGACCACGCTGCCGAAGGAAACGCGGCCGAAGCTTTACCTGCATGGCCTCAGCCTCGGTTCGCTCAACTCGCAGAAATCCTCGGATCTCTACGATGTGCTCTCCGATCCGTTCCAGGGCGCGCTGTGGAGCGGCCCGCCCTTTTCCAGCCCGACATGGCGCATGGCCACCAATGGCCGGGTGAAGGGCACGCCGGAATGGCTGCCGCGCTTCCGCGATTCCTCCGTCATCCGCTTCGCCAACCAATATACCACCGCGCATATGCCCGATGCGGAATGGGGGCCGATGCGGATCGTCTATCTGCAATATGCCAGCGACCCGATCACCTTCTTCGAGGCAGCCTCGCTTTACCGGCGGCCGCAATGGATGGCGCATCACGGGCCTGACGTTTCCACATCCTTCCGCTGGTTCCCGGTCGTCACCCTGCTGCAGCTCGGCCTCGATGTCGCCGCCGCCACCACCGCGCCCATCGGTTATGGCCATGTCTATGCGCCGGAACATTATATCGATGCATGGACGGAAGTGACCGCGCCAAGCGGCTGGAACCCCGAGGAGATCCAGCGGCTGAAGATGTTCTTCAAGGCCCGCCGCGGCTCCACCGATCCGGCGTGAGCGCGGCGAGCTCACTTTGAGCCTCAGCCCTTCAGCCGGTCCAGATTGTCGGCGATATAGGTCTCCAGTGAACGCGGCGCATGGCCGGTCAGCGTCTCGACATCGCCGGTCACCAGTGCTGTCCAGCCTTCGCGCACGGGATAAAAGATCGAGGCGAGGAACGAGGCGTAGTCCTGCGGCACGCCCGCACCGGTGAGGATGCCGATGAAGACCTCATCCGAAACGGCAGTGTAAGAAACCGGCTTGCCGATCGCCTGCGATATCAGCGCGGCCGCTTCGCCGTAACCTAGGGCTTTCGGACCCGTCAGGTTGAAAGCCTTGCCGTTAAAGGCGTCAGAAGTCAGGGCTGCGGCAGCGCTGTCGGCGATGTCGCGCACGTCGATGAAGCTCGACTTGCCCTCGCCGGCCGGCACGGCGATCTGGCCGTGGTCGATGCCCGCCTTCCAGTAGCTGTGGAAATTATCGGCAAACCAGTTGGGGCGCAGGATGACGTAAGGCGTGCCCGAAGCGATGATCTTCAGCTCGATCTGGCGATAGGGAATGGAATCATCGGCATCGACGCCGAGGACGCTCAGGAACACGATCTTCACCTTGCGGCGCGAGGCCTCCTCGACCACAGGCGTCAGCGCGTCGATGGCATCCAGACGCCCGCCCGCGAGGATAAGGAACAGACGGTCAACACCGTCGAAGGCATCCGCATAAGTCGATGCGTCGGTATAATCGAAACGCACGCCTTCCGCGCCGCCTGCAGCCTTGCCGCTACGCGAGGCGGCCTTCACGCTTTCGCCCTTCGAAAGGAGCGTTTTCACCAGCGGCGTGCCGATGGTGCCGGTGGAACCGATTACGAGTATCTTGCCTGTCATCTCAAATCTCCGTAGTATCTAATGGAAACCATGTTTCAAAAACACAGGTACTGCGTTTGCGAAATCATGAAAAGAGAGCACTTTTCGGTTATCTGGTTTCCTTTCGGAAACCGGCATGGCCCTGAAACGACGGAACAAACCCATGGAACGTATCTATGACGTCTATGAAGACCGCTGCCCCACCCGCATGGTGCTGGACAGGATTGCCGACAAATGGGCGCTGCTGATCCTCGACCGGCTGCGGGTGGAAGCGGTGCGCTTCAACCTGCTGCGGCGGGAGATCAAGGGCATTTCGCAGAAGGTCCTGTCGCAGACGCTGAAGAAGCTCGAGCGCGACGGGCTGATTTCGAGGCAGGTGTTCCCAACCGTGCCGGTGACGGTCGAATATTCGCTGACGCCGCTGGGGCGGACGCTGACCGACACGGTGGCGGCGCTTGCCCATTGGGCGGAGGGGAATATCGACGCGGTGATGGCGGCGCAGAGGGCTTATGATGAGCGGGCGGTGGTTTAGAGGGTCTTCGCGCCCGCGTAGCGACGGAAACATGGGAGCGGCAAGCTCCTTTGCTGCTTCGTTTTGCAGACCATCGCTTCCGTCATACCGGACTTGATCCGGTATCCAGCCAGCCCAAGTCCATGGGCTGAAAAGACTCTGTTCGCCGCGCAGACGCGCGTCGGCTGGATGCCGGATCAAGTCCGGCATGACGGAAGTGGGTTTCGCGTATCTTCCACTCCCTAAAACGCTCCTACCGCGAAATCCGCGTCGACAGAATGATCGACGACAGCGTGCGCTCCACGCCGTCAAGCGCGCCGATGCGGTCGATCAACCGGTCAAGATCAAGGATCGAAGGTGCGGCCAGAATGGCGATGAGGTCGAAGGTGCCGCTCACCGAATGCAGCGTCGTCACCTCCTTGATGGCGGCGAGCGCCGCCGTCACACCGGGCAGCGCCTTCGGCCCGATGGTGATCAGCACATGGGCGCGCACCAGCCCGGAAAGATAACTTTCCGAAAGCCTGAGGCCATAACCCGCGATCACGCCGTCCGCTTCCAGCCGCTCGATTCGGGCCTGCACCGTGGTGCGCGAAAGGCCGAGCTTGCGCGCCAGCTCCGCCACCGGCATGCGGGCATTTTCGGAAAGCAGGGCGAGCAGCGCCCGGTCCTTGTCGGCAATCGTCATAGTGACCAATCCTATCGTCTTATTGCCTAATATTAACCCGCTATCCGCACATAGTGAAGCTGCGAATCGTCAATAAAAACTGGCATTCTGTTGTCGAAGCGCATCTGCGCTGACACATTTGCATTCACTGCGGGGAACAAAAACATGAAAAACATTGTCGTCATCGGCGCGGGTAATATCGGTTCGGCCATCGCCTGGATGCTGGCCGCATCAGGCGATTATCGCATCACCGTCGCCGACCGTTCGGCCGATCAGCTGGCCAATGTGCCGGCGCATGAACGGGTCGATACCGAAATCGTCGACATCACCGATCGTCCCGCTCTGGAAGCACTGCTGAAAGGCAAATTCGCCGTGCTTTCCGCCGCCCCCTTCCACCTGACGGCGGGCATTGCCGAAGCGGCCGTTACCGTCGGCACGCATTATCTCGATCTCACCGAAGACGTCGAATCCACCCGCAAGGTCAAGGCCTTGGCAGAAACGGCCGGGACGGCGCTCATTCCGCAATGCGGCCTTGCCCCCGGCTTCATCTCCATCGTCGCCGCCGATCTGGCCGCCAAGTTCGACAAGCTGGACAGTGTGCGCATGCGCGTCGGCGCTCTGCCGCAATATCCGTCCAATGCGCTCAACTACAACCTCACCTGGAGCACGGACGGGCTGATCAACGAATATATCGAGCCCTGCGAAGCGATCGTCGAAGGCCGCCTTACCGCCGTTCCGGCTCTGGAAGAGCGCGAGGAATTTTCGCTCGACGGCGTTACCTATGAGGCCTTCAACACGTCAGGCGGTCTCGGCACTTTGTGCGCCACGCTGGAAGGCAAGGTGCGGACGATGAATTACCGCACCATCCGTTATCCCGGCCATGTGGCGATCATGAAGGCGCTTCTGAACGACCTCAACCTGCGCAATCGCCGCGATGTGCTGAAAGACCTGTTCGAAAACGCCCTGCCCGGCACCATGCAGGATGTGGTCATCGTCTTCGTCACCGTCTGCGGCACCCGCAACGGCCGTTTCCTGCAGGAAACCTATGCCAACAAGGTCTATGCCGGCCCGGTTTCCGGCCGGATGATGAGCGCCATCCAGATCACCACCGCCGCCGGCATCTGCACGGTTCTCGATCTGCTCGCCGAAGGCGCCCTGCCGCAGAAGGGCTTCGTGCGGCAGGAGGAAGTGGCCCTGCCGAAATTCCTCGAAAACCGGTTTGGCCACTATTATGGCGCGCATGAGCCGCTGGCCCGGGTTGGGTGAAAAAGAGAAAACGGGTGAGAGAACATCTCCTCCCATTCCTCCGTCATACCGGCCCTGAGCCGGTATCCAGCCAGCCCAAGTCCTTGGGCTGAAAAGACTCCTCTCGCCGCGCAGACGCGCGGCGGCTGGATGCCGGATCAAGTCCGGCATGACGGCGAGGATTGACGAACCCGTTACGTCCCGCAAAAGGTCCTGAACACCCGTTCATGGCTCATCGGCGGCTGCATATAGACGAAATTGTCCGGCCGTTCATCGAAGGGCGTTGCAATCGCCGTCAGCATGGCGTGGAAGGGCTCGAAATCCCCCTCTTCCACCGCTGCTTCGATCAGTTCCTCGATGCGGTGGTTGCGCGGGATGATGGCCGGATTGACGGAGAGCATCGCCGCTGATCGTTCGGAATCGGAAATCGCCTCGCGACCGGCTCTTTCCCGCCAGCGCGCCAGAAATTCGTCCGCCCCCGCAATATCGATGAACATGCCGCGAAACGGTTCGGCATCGCCATTGGCCGCATGGGAAAGACGCCGGAAGGTCAGCGTATAATCCGCTTCCGATGCCTGCATCAGCGCCAGCAGCGCCTGCACCAGATCGATGTCGCCCTCTTCCTCCAGCGTCAGGCCAAGCTTTTTGCGCATGCCGGCAAGCCAGCGTTTGGGAAAGGCAGCGGCGAAATCGGCGAGAACGGCATTGGCAAGTTCGGCGGCTTTTTCCACCTGCGGATCGAGCAGCGGCAACAGGCATTCCGCCAGCCTTGCAATGTTCCATTGCGCGATGCCCGGCTGGTTGTTGAAGGCATAACGGCCCTGTGCATCGATGGAGGAAAAGACCTTGTTCGGATGATATTCGTCAAGGAAGGCGCAGGGGCCGAAATCGATGGTTTCGCCGGAGACCGCCATATTGTCGGTATTCATCACGCCATGGATGAAGCCCACCATCATCCAGCGGGCGATGAGGTCGCATTGCCTCTCGGCGATGCCGCGCAGCAAGGCGAGGTAAGGATTATCAGCGCCTTTCGCCTCGGGATAATGACGGTCGATCACATAGTCAGCGAGGTTCCTGATCGCCTCGTCATCCTCGCGCGCCGCGAAGAACTGGAACGTGCCGACCCGAATATGGCTTGCTGCAACGCGGGTGAAGACGCCGCCCGGCAGGCCGACTTCGCGCTGCACCCTTTCGCCGGAAAGGACAGCCGCCAGCGCCCGCGTGGCGGGAATGCCGAGTGCAAACATCGCCTCCGACACGATATATTCGCGCAGCACCGGGCCAAGGGCCGCGCGCCCGTCGCCCCGGCGCGAAAACGGCGTCGGGCCGGAGCCCTTCAGCTGGATATCGCGGCGCTTGCCGTTCCTGTCGATCACCTCACCCAGCAGAATGGCGCGGCCATCGCCCAGTTGCGGCACGAAACCGCCGAACTGGTGGCCGGCATAGGCCATGGCCAGCGGCTCTGCCCCCTGCGGCACGACATTGCCGGAAAAGATCGCCGCCAGCCTTTCATCGTCAAGGCCGGCCACATCGAGGAGGAGTTCATCAGCCAGCCCACGATTGAAGGCGATGAGCCGCGGCGCCTTCACCGGCGTCGGCAGCACGGCGGCGCTGAACCGTTCCGGCAGGCGGGCATAAGAATTGTCGAATTTCATCACGGGTAAACTCCCTGCTTTGCCCCTATATGGGGCCGGAAGGCGGCGGATGCGAGCGATAAATGCCCAACCTGCGCGATCGCCTCATTCAATTTTGCGCAATGAACTTTCCCGCGCCATCATCGTTCCTATGCTTGACCCGCAGAATGCCGAAGGAAAGGAAAAGCAATGACCGTCGTTGAAGCCGTAGCCGAGCCGGAAAGCGCCATCCGCACCATTCATACCGATCTGCCCGTCAACGCCACCTTCCATGTCTGGCTGAAGGCGAAGAAAGACGCCGAGCCCGGTGCCGTCTCCTTTTCCAATCAGAACGGAAAATTCGCCGAGGTTTCAAGCGTCAACACGGAAGAGTTCGGTTTTCGAATCTATCAGGTTTTCGGCGGCGGCCATGTGGAGCTGAGTTACGACACGGTCACGACCGCCGTTTCCGTCATCTACTGGTTCACCGCGTCGGATGTGCTCGAAACCGGCATCACCGTCGTCCATACCAAGCCGGACAATGCCGCACCGGAGCTTCCCGGCAGCTATCACTTCCGCCCGCCTTTCGGCTGGATGAACGACCCGAACGGTTTCGGTCGTTTCGAGGGGCGGCCGCATCTGTTCTATCAGCATTATTCGCACGGGCTGCGCTGGAACACCATGCATTGGGGCCATGCCGTCTCGTCGGATTATCTGCGCTGGCGACACCTGCCGATCTTCCTTTTCCCTTCCGAGGATTTGACGACACGGCCGGACAAGCGCGGCGGCGCCTATTCCGGCTCCACCATCCCGCTGGTGGAAGGCACGGGCATCCGCGTCTTCTTCACCGAGCAGGTGCAGGACCGCATTCCCGAACAGCAGATACAACTCACTGCCACCTCTTCCGATCTCATCATGGCCGGACAGGCCGAGGTCATTCTGGGCCACCGCCCGGACGGACAGGGGCTGACGCCGGATTTCCGCGATCCTTACGTCTTTCGCGGCCCTGACGGCCTTTGGAAAATGGTGCTCGGCAGCCAGAGCGATGGCGGCGGTGTGATCCTGCTTTACGAGACGTTGGACCCCACCGCCGCATCTGGCTGGACCTATGTGGGCAAGCTGTGGGTGGAAACGCGTTATAAAACCACGGCCATCGAATGCCCCTGCCTGCTGCCGCTCGATGGACCCGCCAATGCCCGTTCCACCCGCTGGGTGCTGGTCTATGGGCTGATGCATTCGGAGGACCCGGAGACCGGCCGCAAGAACCTCACCATGGCCGATGTCGGCTGGTTCGACGGCAAGGTCTTCACCAAGGAATCCGGGCAGGAGCTGGATTTCGGCACCGATAATTACGCCTTCCAGGCCTTTCTGGATGGCGACAGCATCATCGGCATGGGCTGGCTGGCCAATTGGGCGGATGCCAATCCGGAGATCGATTTCCCCACCTCCATGACGCTGCCGCGCCGAATTCACTATGTAAACGGCGAGCTTCTGACCCCACCCATCGGTGCGGCGGAAAGCCTGCGCAGCCATATTCTCGACCGCACGCGGCTGGCCGCCGGCGAACGCGTTACCTTCATCAACGGGGCGGTGGAAATATTGTTCGAGCTTGCCGCACCCGGCGCGCCCTTCGAACTGGTGCTCGATCACCCGGCGGTCAGGCTGGGCGTCGTTTCCGATGAAACGGGCCTGTGGATCCGCCACGAGGACGGGCGTGACGGCCCCTCGCCGCATTATATCGCCAAGGGAGCGAAGGCATCCCGCATCCGCATCTTTCTCGATTACGGCTCCATCGAAGTCTTCGCCAATCGCGGCCGATATGTGGGCACCAAGCGCCTCGAAGGTTTCGAACCGGTACGCTCGGCGCTGCTGAAGGCCGCCCCCGGCGCGGTGGTACATGCCACCAGCTGGGCGCTGAAACCGTGAGGAACCTTTTGGCGGATCGGGCGGTTGATAGACCGAAACCGCCCATTCCACGGATAAGGAGAAACGGCATGACCAAAATCCGCGACACCAGCGATCCGATCCTGTTTCCGACCGAAGCCAATGAAAACAAGGCCGAGAAAAAACGCGCCGGCAAGGGCATCGTCGTCATCATCGGCGCAATCGCGATCATGGCCTTCGTTGTCTATCTGGCGGCGATCACCATCGCCACCACTCAGTCCTGACGGCGGCGGAAGAGCCGCCTTTCGCTTTGTCGCATTTCCGGACGGAAAACCGGGTTCCACTTTTCCTGGAAATGCTCTAGTGCCTTTCGCCCCGCAACCCGCTGGCGGTCATGATCGCCAGCAGCGATACGACCACACCCAGCCCATAGAGATAAACCATCGGCATCGTTACATCCGCCCGCTCGATCTGCCCCACCAGATCGGTCGCAGCGGCGACGGTGCCGCTGGCGCCCGCACCGGCGGCGGCGCCCAGCGTCGCGACCGTCGGCAGCAGCGCACCCGTCATCTTGCGCTCCTCTTCCGGTGCGGCCTCCATGGCGGCCTGGCTGATGCCGGCCCATGACATGCCGAAGGCGGAGCCGATCAGAATTTGCCCGACGAGCATTTCTCCCCAGTTGCCGGTCGCAAGCCCGAGCCCCAGCAGCGCGCAGCCCGGCACCATCTGGTAAGGGCCGTAATGCAGGCAAATCTCCCGGAGGCGGGCAGAACGCAGACTACCGATCAGCATCGCCACGAAGCTCCAGGCAAGCGGCATCGTCACCACGATGAAACCGGCAAAGGTCGGTTCATGCCGCCAGAGATTGATGGCGACATAAGCAAGATAGACGCTGCCCAGCGCATGGGCATAGGACATCAGGAACAGCACCCAGAAACCGCTGCCGAGCACCGTCTTCAGCCGAAAGGAATCCTTCGGGAAAAGACCGATTGAAGGCCGGATGCCCGCACGCAGCGAGGCCCACAGCAGCGCCGCGCCCACCAGCAGGGAAAGAGCGCGCAGGCTCGCATCGTCGAAGGCGGAAGGCGCGGAAAATGCCAATGCGCCGACAAGGCAAAGAGCCAACGGCACCAGCGGTTTACGCGTCGCCGCCACCGGCCGCTCGGCGGAGACGGCAATGGTGGTGTAGGCCAGAAGCAGCAGGATCAGCGGCGCCGACAGCAGGAAAGTGGCGCGCCAGGAGATATGTTCGGTGGCGAAACCGCCGCTCAGCGGGCCGATGAAGGAGGCGACCGCCCAGATCGCCGCCTCGATGGCGAAGACCTTCGGCAGCAGGCCGGAGCGGAAACCGGCGGGAATGAGGCTGTAGCACACGGCGACGATCAGCCCGTCCGCCAGTCCCTGCAGGGCACGTCCGACGACCACCCACAAAAAGTCACCGGCGATTGCCGAGAGGACCGAACCGAAAGAAAAAATCAGGCAGCAGAGAAGCAAAACGACGCGTGCGCCAAAACGCTCGCGAAACAGGACGGCGGTGACGCCGCCCGCGACGGAACCGACGAAATAGAGACTATAGGCCCAGCTATAGAAGGCAGCGCCGCCGATTTCGTTGACGGCCACGGGCAAGGCTGTCACCACCGCGAACTGGTTGAAAGCGTGCAGGCCGATACCGGAGGAAATGACGGTCAGAAGCGAGAGATTCGCCCCGCTCAACAATTCGCTCCAGCCGTTTTTCTCCGTCATTTCCATACTCGACAAAGCCGTATCCTTTCCATTTTTTCGGGTACGGCGGGCAAACTAGAACCTCAAGCGCCATTGAGGTCAAGACGGCTTTTTCACGCAATCCGGCCCGACGGAATTCAGCGGCGGAATTCAGCGGCAGCAGGAACCCTTAGCGCCTCCGGGCCGTTTGTGAAATGAACGGACAGAAAGGACACCGTCATGGACCGCAAGAAAATCCTGCCCCGCAACGAAGACGCCATGGATGAGGACCTGCTCGATCTTGATATCGACGCCCTTCCCGCCAAGGGAGAAATTCCGCAATCCATCGAACAGGAAATCGAGGAAGAAGAGGCAGAGAGCGAGGACGATCCCTATCAGGAAAGCGACGAGGCCCTGCCCGACGATGCCGAAGAACGGGTGATCGACCGCAACCCTTCGCGGGAGGGCGGGGTTTTCGACGAGGTTTAGGGATTTCGTCCTGAACCGACTCAGACGGGATCGATCATGCTGATGACACGACCGGCGATTTCGTCGATCGTCGCATCGTCAAGGGTTTCGATATATTTCGCTTTTTTCTGGGCGACACGGGCAACAATGTCCATGCTTCTCACCTGATTGCATAGCGCGACACCCGTTGTCCTGTGGCCCGATATGTTCACGGCAAGCCCTGCCCTGCGTGTGAATACTCCACCCGTCGTCACGGGAACGACAAGGCACAGTCCAACCGCGTTGATTTCTCTGGGCGTGATGACGATACAACGATGCTCGTCCCTGATTTCGCTGCCGATGACAGGATTGAGGTCGACCAGATAAACGTCGCCACGTTTTGGAACCTGGCTGCGGACCATCAAAGGGCTTCTTTACCAATTGGCGGCGCTTCGTCCCATTCCCGCGCGCTGGCATTGAGGGCGGCGACTTCATCCGCACCCTCCAGCAGTTCTGCAAGCGTGAAGCGCTTCTTTTCCTGCCGAACCGGGCTGGCGACCAGCGCGCCGTTGTCGACCTCAAGTGTCAGTTGTTCACCGATTTCCAGCCCCAGCATCTTCAAAAGAGCGGGCGGGATGGTCATCACCGCCGCACCGCCCTGACGTCTTATTCTCGTCGTTACGGTCATCCGTCTACGCTCCATTTTGTGCAACATATGTAGCACATTTTTGGACCTGTGCAAACGGAAGCCGTCTCTCAACCCGCCCGTTCTGGCGAATAACCGGCGTCGCGGATCGCCGCTTCAGCAGTTGCGGCATCGCCCGTCACGGTCAGCCTGTGGGCATCGAGGTCGATGCTGACGGATGCGCCGGGAAGCGCCTCCGTCAGAGCGCCGCGCAGCGTCTTTTCGCAATGGCCGCAGGTCATGTCCGGAATGAGGAAAGTGGTTGCACTCATGGTTTTCTCCTTCTGGCCGGTCGTAATATTGTCGCGCCGGCTGTCATTAAAGGTCAGTGGGTTCTCGTGGGCCGGGCGTCGGTCTTATCGGCGCCCGCGAGATCGTCGAGGATGGGGCAGTCGGGCCGGTGGTCGCCGCCGCAGCAATGGGCGAGATGGGAGAGCGTCTTCACCATGCTCTTCATCTCGGCGATCTTCTGCTCGAGATCGGCGATATGGACGAGCGCGATTTCCTTGACCGCCGAACTTTCGCGGGTCTTGTCCTGCCAGAGTTTCAGCAGCGTCTCGGTTTCTTCCAGCGAGAAACCGAGCGTGCGCGCCCGCTTGATGAAGCGCAGATTGTGCACGTCCTGCTCGCCATAGACCCGGTAATTATTGCCGGTGCGGGCGGCCGGCGTGATGAGGCCGATCTGCTCGTAATAGCGGATCATCTTGGCGGAAACACCCGATGCTTCCGATGCCTGGCCGATATTCATGACGTCACCTCCCGATGGGCCACCTTCGCCCGTTTCAACCGCAGCGCATTGGCGAGAACGAAGACGCTGGAGAGCGCCATGGCGCCCGCGCCGATCATCGGCGACAGCGTGATGCCGAAGGCCGGATAAAGCACGCCCGCTGCAACCGGTATCAGCGCCACATTATAACCAAAGGCCCAGAACAGGTTTTCCTTGATGTTGCGAATGGTCGCCCGGCTCATCTCGATGGCGTTGACTGCGCCCAGAAGATCGCCGCCGACCAGCACCACATCGGCGCTTTCGATGGCGACATCCGTGCCGGTGCCGACGGCGATGCCGATATCGGCTTCGGCAAGCGCCGGCGCATCGTTGATGCCGTCCCCCACGAAGGCCAGCACCTTGCCGCCTGCGCGCATCTCGTGGATCGCCTTCACCTTGCCCTCGGGCAGCACTTCGGCCACCACGCGGGAAATGCCGACCTGCCGGGCGATTGCATTCGCCGTGCGTTCATTGTCGCCCGTCACCATCGCCACTTCGATGCCCATCGCCTGCAGCGCCCTGATGGCGGTGACACTCGAGGGTTTCAGCGGATCGGCAACCGCAATCGCGGCCGCCAGCCTGCCGTCGATGGCGGCATAAAGCGGCGTCTTGCCCTCGTCACCCAGCCTTGCGGCAGCCTCAGCGAAGATATCCACGGAATGGCCGAGTTTGGCCATGAACCGATCCGCGCCGACTTCGACCCTGCGGCCATTGACGGTGGCGGCGATGCCATAACCCGTCACGCTTTCGAAGTTTTCGACGGTCGCAGGTTCGAGTCCTGCAGTGGTCGCCACCTTCTTTTCTTCCGCAGCCCGGACGATGGCTTCGGCAATCGGATGTTCCGAACGGCCTTCGACGGCGGCGACGAGCGCCAGCACTTCGTCATCGGCAAACCCTTCCGCAACCACCAGATCGGTCAGTTCCGGGCGGCCCTTGGTGACAGTGCCCGTCTTGTCGACCACGACGATCTGCGCCGAGCGCAGTTCCTGCAGCGCCTGTCCCTTGCGGAACAGCACACCCAGCTCCGCCGCCCGGCCGGTGCCGACCATGATCGAGGTGGGCGTGGCGAGACCCATGGCGCAGGGGCACGCAATGATGAGCACCGCCACGGCATTGACCAGCGCGAAAGTATAGGCAGGCTCGGGGCCGAAGATCGCCCAGACGATAAAGGTCAGGACAGCGATTGCTATGACAACGGGCACGAACAGCGCGGTGACGCGGTCCACCAGCAGCTGGATCGGCAGTTTGGAGCCTTGCGCCTCCTCCACCATGCGGATGATCTGCGACAGCATGGTATCCGCGCCGACCTTGGTTGCCTTGAACTTGAAGGCGCCTGTCTTGTTGATGGTGCCACCGACAACCGCTGCGCCGACCTTCTTTTCCACCGGCACGGGTTCGCCCGATATCATGGATTCATCGACATAGGAGGAGCCTTCGACGACTTCGCCATCCACCGCCAGCCTTTCGCCGGGACGGATGACGACGATATCGCCGGCCACGAGGTCTTCGGGGGAAATATCGATGGTAGCGCCGTCGCGCTCCACCCGGGCGGTCTTTGCCTGCAGACTCATCAGCTTACGGATGGCGTCTCCCGTCCGGCCGCTGGCGCGGGCTTCGAGAAGCCGCCCGGTCAGGATCAGCGTGACGATGACGGTTGCGGCTTCATAATAGACGAACTGCGCCTCTTCCGGCAGCAGGTCGGGCGCGAAAGTCGCCACCACCGAATAGAGATAGGCCGCCGTGACGCCCAGCGCCACCAGCGAGTTCATTTCCGGCGCGCCGCGCAGCAGGGCCGGAAAACCGGTCTTGAGGAAACGCAGGCCCGGTCCGAAAATCACCGCCGTCGCCAGCGCGAAATAGATATAATAGAGGTTCTGCGTGTCGATGATGCCCATCAGCCAGTGATGCATCGGCTCATAGAGATGCCCACCCATTTCCAGCACGAAAAGCGGCGCGGTCAGGATCGCGGCAATCGTCAGGTCGCGTTTCAGCGCACCCTCTTCGCCGGCATGCTGCATATGGTCGTGGCCGCCGGTCTCGCCCGCCGCCATCTGGCCGTGGCCCTGATGATGTCCGTGGTGCTGGCCGTGACCGTTGTGGGCGGAATGGTCGTGCGGCGGCGTCTTCAGCGCAAAACCGGCAAGCTTTGCCGTTTCCACAAGCGCATCCCGTTCGCGCCGGCCGCCAATCGTTTCCACGGAGGCCTTGCCGGAGGCAGCATCGACCTTGACGGCGATTGTGGTGGCGACCGCTTCCAGAACGGCCTTCAGCCGCTCGGCCTCAGCCTCTCCCCGCAGGCCTTCCACCGCAAATTCGTGACGCTCCGGCGCGATATCGTAACCGACCTTCTTGATGGCGGCGCCAAGCGTTCTGGCCGAAAAACCCTCGGCCGGCTCGACGGTGAGCTTCTTCGTGGCGAAGTTCACGGAACTCGACATGACACCCGGCACCTTGGCCGCGGCCGTTTCCACCCGCCGCACGCAGGAAGCGCAGGTCATGCCTTCCACGGGAATGGAAACCGGTTCATGTCGATGAGCGTGTTTGACTGTCTCGTTCATGGGAAATCCCCTTTCGAGACCCTATGTAGAGATTCCCATGATGGGAAGGTCAAGGGAAGCGGAAACTTTTTGTTGAACACACAATCGTGAGTGCAGCCCCCCGCTGCAAAAAAGGGCGTTCGCCGCGATCATTCGATCTGTGGACCCGATACCGGGCGGGCCTGCCAGGCGCGTTCAGAGGGCTACGCGTCTTGCCAGATAAACCGTGGCGCCGCCGCATTCGGGATCGTTGACGATATGATCGAGAAGCCGGAAACCGTGCGCGGCGAGCAGGCTTTCATATTCATCGCGTGCGAGGCTCGCATGATAAAGCGGCCGGCCCTGAAAGGTGCCGATCGCTTCCCCGTGATCCGGTCCGGCCGTAAACATCAACGCCGCGCCGTCATTGGCATGCTGGTGGAAAATGCCGAACATGCGGCGCTGATCCTCCACCGTCAGATGGAAAAAACTGTGCCACGCGATCAACCCGTCGAAGCGGCGGCCAAGGGCCAGCTTTCGCATATCCGCAACCGCCCAGAGGTTCCCGGGAAATCTCTTCCGGCAAAGCTCGACCAGCGGCAGGGACGCATCGATGCCCGTGACGTCATAACCGCTGGCGATGAAGTAGCCGGCGATCGGCTCACCGGAACCGCAGCCAATATCGAGAATGGACGCGCCCTTCGGCAAAAGCGAGATGAACCTGTCGAGCCAGGGTTTTTCGGCAAGGGAGCGTCCACGCTGCCTGTCGAAATCGACCCCGTGTTCATTGTAGATCGTGATGACGTCACGAGAGGCGTCCGGCATATGCTTTTCCTTTTCGGGCAAAGGTCATGCCGACTGCGCACTTACCGGTGCACAGCCAGCCGGGGAATATCGCGCAGGAAGGCATCGCGCACGGCGGGGCCGAGCGGCTCGTCGGACGGTTTGTCGGAAACGCGCAGTCTCGCAAAGACGATGTGCTGGCCTTCGCGCTCCGCCCAGCCGACGAACCAGCCGAAGGGGCGGTTGCGGTCGGGATTGCCCTTTTCGTCGCGCATGTAGCCGGTGCCGGTCTTGCCATGCACCGCCCAGCTTTCCGGCGCATCGAAGACCGGCACGATTGCCCTGGTCTTGGCCTGCGCATCGCGCGAGACGGGGAGATTGCCGGCCAGAAGGCGGCGGAGAAAGCCGACCTGTTCCACCGGCGAGACCGTCAGCGACGATCCGAGCCAGGAATGGGTCAGGCCGTTATTCTTGCCCGGCTCGCCGAAAACATCGGCATTGCCGTAACCGAGGCGCTTCACATAGGCGGCGAATTTTTCCGGGCCGAGGCGGCGGGTGATTTCACGCGAATACCACAGCACAGAATCCTGTTCCCATATCGAGGGATCGACCGTCTTGCGGTCGGAGGCGCGCGCCTCCGTGCCGGGTTTCCAGTCCCAGGCGGGCGTCTTTTCATCCTGAAGAATGCCGGCGTCGTAACCGATCAGCGCCAGCGGCACCTTGAAGGTGGAGGCCGGCGCCACGCGCTGGTCGCAGGCGCCCTGCTGGTTGATGATGGCGCCGGTCTCGATGGAGGTGACCAGCGTGCATTCGAAGGCCTGGGGCTGTTGCTGGGCATCAGCGGAAAACGGCAGGAGCCCCGGAAGGGCGAGGCATGAAAGAACGATGGCGGGCAGCCGATAGCGCATGCGTTTTGATGTCCCTCGTCCGCTTTTGCGGATCATTTGCCGGAATGGCCGGAAGCTGTCTTTGATTTCAGACAAGTCGTAACCCGAAACCGTGACACGCTTTCGGGCGACACTGCCTTAAGGGAACGATGGGGCAGGAATAGGACCAAAACGAAAATAGACGTTTTCCGTCACGTCCGTTCCTTTTCGCCCGCCCTCTCGCCGACCGTCTCACCCACTGTCAGGGGCCAGTCGACCACATAATCCTCGAAGTCGTCAACATCCACATCGGCCTCGCTGACGGTGCGGCCGCGGGCGGAAATGCCGGCCTGATGCACCGTTTCCGTATCGCCGGAAACGAGATAGTGCCACCAGTAGAGATCCTTGCCGTCGCGCACCAGCGCATAGGCGCAGGTGGGCGGCAGCCAGCCGATCTCATGCACCTTCTTCAGGTCGAGCTGGATACAGTCCGGCACGGTGGCGCGGCGGTTTTCGTAATCGGAGCATCGACAGCTCTCGCCGTCGAGCAGCACACAGCGAACCGAGGTGAACACCACTTCGCCGGTGTCCCAGTCCTCCAGCTTGTTCAGACAGCACAGGCCGCAGCCGTCGCACAGGCTTTCCCATTCCTCGCCGGTCATCTCGGTCAGCGATTTGGTTTTCCAGAACGGCGCGTCATTCATCGTTAACATTTCCGTTTCATTTTGATCTCTTGGACGGGAGTGTTTAACCGGTCCCTAATCCTTTATATCGTATCGCCAAGGGCTGGTTTGTACGATATTTTAGCATATTGGCAGGCGGCAGAGGGGTCATTGGCCCGCGAAAGGCCGCCGCGTCAAGCACTTCCGACATAACCATGCCACGGTTTTGCGTCGGGAATGGGTTGAAGCGTAGAATATCAGGCAGACATATCGATGGCAGCGTTGCGTTGAACAGGAAAACATCGCCAGGTGCAGGAAGAAAAAGACGATAAAAAAGGCCGTAAAAAACGGCACATCCTGCTCCGGATCGATAGCTTCATCGACTCCGGCCTGTGGACGGCTGCGGCAAGGCTGGTGGATTTCTGGGAAGACGTCACCATCGCCTCCCGCAAGCTGCATGTACGCGGCTGGAAGAAGCTGCTCGTCAACCTCACCTGCGACGCGCTGACCTTCGGAACGGCAGGGTCCGTCGTGCTTCTGGCGCTCGCCATGCCCGCTTTCGAGGAAACCAAGAAGGACTGGCGCTATCGCGGCGATTTCGCCGTCACCTTCCTCGATCGTTACGGCAATACCATCGGCCATCGCGGCATCATTCATGAGGATTCCGTTCCGATCGACCAGATGCCGGATCATTTCATCAAGGCGGTGCTGGCGACCGAGGACCGGCGTTTCTTCGACCATTTCGGCATCGATTTCATCGGCCTTGCCCGCGCCATGAGCGAAAACGCCCGCGCCGGCGGCGTGGTGCAGGGCGGCTCGACGCTGACGCAGCAGCTCGCCAAGAACCTGTTCCTCACCAATGAGCGCTCGCTGGAGCGCAAGATCAAGGAAGCCTTCCTCGCGCTGTGGCTCGAGACCAACATGTCGAAGAAGGAAATCCTCAGCCTTTATCTCGACCGCGCCTATATGGGCGGCGGCACCTTCGGGGCGGCGGCGGCGGCGCAATTTTATTTCGGCAAGAACCTGACCGACGTGACATTGGCCGAATCCGCCATTCTGGCCGGTCTGTTCAAGGCGCCGGCCAAATATGCGCCGCATGTCAACCTGCCCGCGGCGCGTGCGCGCGCCAACACCGTGCTCTCCAACCTGGTGCAGAGCGGGTTGATGACCGAGGGTCAGGTCATCGGCGCGCGGCGCAACCCGGCCACCGTCATCGACCGCGCCGATGTGAAGGCGCCGGATTATTTCCTCGACTGGGCTTTCGACGAAGTGCAGCGGCTGGCCGCCGAGGGCAAGTTCAAGGACCACACCGTCGTCGTGCGCACCACCATCGATACCGGCCTGCAGCAGGCGGCTGAACAGGCGATGGAAATGGGCCTGCGCGAATATGGCGAAGGTTATCGCGTCAAGCAGGGCGCGATGGTGATGATCGAGAACGGCGGCGGCGTGCGCGCCATGGTCGGCGGGCGCGACTATGGCGAAAGCCAGTTCAACCGCGCCACGGCGGCGCTGCGCCAGCCGGGCTCCTCCTTCAAGGTCTATACCTACTCGGCCGCCATGGAAAAGGGCATGAAGCCTGAGACGCTGATCTCCGACGCGCCGGTGACCTGGCGCGGCTGGTCGCCGCAGAATTACGGCCGCTCCTATGCCGGCAAGGTGACGCTGCAGATGGCGCTCGCCAAATCCTACAACACGGTGCCCGTGCGTCTTGCCAAGGACGTACTCGGCACGCAGGTCATCGTCGATACCGCCAAGGCCATGGGTGTCGCCACGCCGCTGCGCAGCGACAAGACCATTCCGCTCGGCACATCGGAAGTGACGGTTCTCGATCAGGCCACCGCCTATGCCGTTTTCCCGGCCGACGGTATGCAGTCGCGCCGCCACGGCATCGAGCAGGTGCTGGATTACGAGGGCAATGTTCTCTACGATTTCAGCCACAACGAAGCGCCCGCCAAACGGGTGCTTTCCGAAGACGCCAATTCGAAGATGAACCAGATGCTGGTGACCATCCCGGTCATGGGCACGGCCCGGCGCGGCGCGCTGGACAACGGCATCGTTTCCGGCGGCAAGACCGGCACCTCGCAGGCCTATCGCGATGCCTGGTATGTGGGTTTCACCGGCAATTACACAACGGCCGTCTGGTTCGGGAACGACGATTTCACGCCGATGAACAACATGACCGGCGGCGCGCTTCCGGCCATGGCCTTCAAGCGGCTGATGGACTACGCCCATCAGGGCATGGAACTGCGCCCCATTCCCGGCATCCAGAACCCGCTGCCGACAGGCGCACGCCCGCAGCCTTCGGCGGAGGTGGCGGCCGCTGCCACCAGCACCCCCGCTTTGCCGGCACTCACCCGCCCGCGCTCGCTCTCGGCCGAGGCAACGCGTGTGATCCGCTCCATCGCCAAGAAGATGAAGGACGCTTCGGCCTTGAGTGTGACGACGCAGAAGGTGGCGGATGCGTCGTTGCGCGAGGGCGCGGAGGATGCGGCGCGGCGGTGAGGTGTGGCGCATTGCCTGAAGATTCTGTCGGAGTGCGCGACTTACCCCCCTCTGCCCTGCCGGGCATCTCCCCCACAAGGAGGGAGATCGGCAAGACGCTTTACAACCACTTCAATCTCAAACGTTGAGATGGGCGAGACATAGCCTCGGGTCGATCTCCCCCCTTGTGGGGGAGATGTCCGGCAGGACAGAGGGGGGTAAGCGTCACGCTCCCCGTCTCTACAATCGGAAAACCGCGATCCAGCCTGGCGCAAGATGCTTCACGGCATCGGGATCAACACCCCCCTCGCCGTCTCCACCACATGCGACGTCAACACCCCCAGCCGCTCCGCCGCGAGCCGGTTGACCTGCCAGTAAAGCGGAATATCGAGCGGCGTGCCGGGAACGACCTCCACCAGCCTGCCCGTCTTGAGGTGATCCCCCACAAGCTGTACCGGGTTGAGCCCCCAGCCCATGCCGGAAAGGCTCGCCTTCACGAAACCGTCCGTCGAGGGCAGCCAGTGGGTGGGATAGGCGATATCCTCGCCCAGCACCTTCCTGACCCAGCTCGCCTGCAGCCTGTCCTTCTGGTTGAAGGTGAGCCCCGGCGCGCGGGCAAGGGCGGCGGGCGTGACGCCTCCGGCGAAATGGCGGGCCATGAAATCCGGGCTGGCGGTGGCGTGATAGCGCAGCACGCCGAGGGCCAGGACCCGGCAGCCCTGCACCGCCTTGGCATGGGCGGTGACGGCGGCAAGCACCCTGCCGCCGCGCAGCCATTCCACCGTGTGGTCCTGATCGTCCACCGCAATATTGACGAGATAATCGCTGCCGCCGGTGAATTTCGAAACCGCATCCAGAAACCATGTGCCGAGGCTGTCGGCATTGGTGGCGATGTTGAGCGTCACGCGCTCCTGTGCTGCGCCCGCTTCCGCCAGCGCCGGAAGCTGGCGGAACAATTCGCTTTCCAGCATGCCGACATGATCCATGTGACGGCACAGCCATTCGCCCTTTTCCGTCGCCACGCACGGGTTGCCGCGCACGATCAGCACCACGCCCAGCCGCTCCTCCAGTTGCTTGATGCGCTGGGAGACGGCCGACGGCGTGACGCACAGCACCTGCGCCGCCTTTTCGAAACTGCCGGTTTGAGCAACGAGCGCCACGGCCCGCATGGAGGGATAATCGAGCATTACGGCACCTCATGCAGGGTTAGGAGATGGCGTGAGGGCCCTGGAAGCCATAGGCGACGGCCTCTCCTTCCCTCATTCCTGTGCTTGTCACAGGAATCCAGTCGACGCACGTCTGTGCGGCGGAAGAGTCTTTTCAGCCCAAGGACTTGGGCTGACTGGATTCCTGTGACGAGCACAGGAATGAGGGTGGAGAGATGGCACCATCGCGGAAAATCGCGAGGTTGAAGAGAGAAGTGCAACATTAGCTCAGCTTATCTGGATTGAGTTTATTTAACTGGATTAAACTATCTGACGGAAATATCCAAGCACTCGGTCCGGAAGCAACGCCTTCGGGCATTCCACAGGGACAGAGGCAGGGGCCGCGACGCGCATGGACATCCAGATCTTCTTCACCGGCCTGACGATGGGCCTCAGCCTCATCGTCGCCATCGGCGCGCAGAACGCCTTCGTTCTGAAGCAGGGGCTGGCGCGCTCGCATGTGTTTGCCGTCTGCGCCACCTGCGCCATTGCCGATGCGTTGTTGATTACCGTCGGGGTTTTCGGTTTTCAGCGGATCAGCGCCATCATGCCGGCGCTCGATCCCATCATGCGTTATGCGGGGGCCGCCTTCCTCATCTGGTATGGCGCCAAAAGCCTGCATTCGGCGCTGCGCTCCTCCGAGGCGCTTTCGGTGGCGGAGCGGCAGGAGGCGAGCCTGTGGCAGACGCTGGCCATCTGCCTTGCGCTGACCTTTCTCAATCCGCATGTCTATCTGGATACCGTCGTGCTGCTCGGCACCATTTCCACGCAGTTTCCCGGCTTCGAAAAAACCTTCGCGGCGGGCGCGGCCACCGGTTCGCTGGTGTTCTTCTTTTCGCTGGGTTACGGCGCGCGCTGGCTGCGGCCGATCTTCGAAAAACCCTCCGCCTGGCGCATCCTCGAAGGCGTCATCGCCGTCACCATGTGGGCCATCGCCTTCAAGCTCGTCATGGGCGCCTAAAGCGGCGGCGTATCCCCCTCTCCGATATCCCAATAGAGCCCGGCCATAAGGGTAAGCGCCTCGCGGGCGATCTCCTTCGGCAGATGTTCGTTCGGCGCATGCTGCGAGCAGCCGGGATAGGAATGCGGCACCCAGATGGTGCGCAGTTTGAGGATATCGGCAAAGATATCGTTGGGCAACGAACCGCCGAGATTGGGCAGAAGCGCCGGTTTTCTGCCCGTTGTGCGGGCAATGGAGCGCAGCGTGAAATCCACCCATGGATCCTGCGGATCGAGCCGGGTGGCGCGGAAAATCTCGTCGCCGGCAGGCGCGATTTCCACCATGGCGAAACCCTGCCGGTCGAGGTGACGCCGCACGGCGGGCAGAACCGCTTGCGGATCGATACCGACGACGAAGCGCAGTTGCAGCCGCGCCCATGCCCGTGGCGGAATGGCGTTGACCGGCGCACGCGGATTGCCGGTCTCGAAAGCCAGCACTTCCAGTGCACACCAGCCGAAAACCCGCTCGGCGGTGGAAAGGCCGGGCTCGCCCCAGTCCGGATCGATCTTCGGGCCGTCCGGCCCGCCATCGATTTCACAATCGGCAAGGGCCTCACGCACCGCTTTCGGCAATTCCTCCGGCACCAGTTCCGGCACGCGGATCTGGCCGGTCGGGCCGACGAGACTTGCGACGGCATGGGCCAGCTGCACGCCGGGATTGGAGAGCGCGCCGCCCCAATTGCCGGAATGATGGCCGCCCTCACGCGCCTCGATCACCAGATCGAAGGTGATGCCGCCGCGCGCGCCGAGAAAAACCGTCGGCCGTTCCGCATTCAGGCGCGGGCCGTCGGAGGCGACCAGAAGATCGGCCTTCAACCGCTCGCCATGGTTCCGGCAAATCTCCCTCAGGCCGGGGGAGCCCCTCTCCTCGCCCATCTCGATCAGATATTTGGCGTTGAAACCAAGCCTGCCGCGTGTCTCGAGCACGGCCTTCAACGCCGCCATATTGACCGAATGCTGCCCCTTGTTATCGGCGGTGCCGCGCCCATACCACCTGCCATTGCGCTCAGACATCACAAAGGGCGAAAGCCCCTCGGCCCAGCCCTCGTCCTGACCGCGCACCACATCCCCGTGGCCATATCCCAGCACGGTCGGCAGCGTGTCGCCTTCGAAACGCTCGGCGATCAGAAACGGCAAATCCGCCGTCGGGTCACGCAGGATGGTGCAGGAGAAACCCATGGCGGCGAAAGCGGGCAGCATTTCCTGTTCCAGATAAAGCGTCAGCTCCTCGCCCTGCTCCTCATTCTGGCTTTCGGTCCGTCGCAAAACGCGTCGCGACAAATCCCGCTCGAAGCTGCCATCGTCGAAACAGGCGGCGGCACGGTCGATTGCGGATTGTCGCGACATGATGGAATATCCCCGGTTGTGATCATTTTCACGGAGAGTAAACAAGCCGCGCCATTTTCCAAACAGGGAATCAGTGATAGTCCTCGACCTGTTCATAAACGGGAAAACAGCGTGTTCCGAGTTCCATTCCTTGTCGGCATCGCCCTTCTGATCGCCTTTGGCGGCGGTATTGCCGCGACGCTGGCAGCCCTTGAGGCGACATCCGGCTTTGGATCGATCCGCATCGGCTCCTGGGATGCCTTTCCCGAAGCGCAGACGATCGAGGCCGATCCTTACGCCAAATCGCACCGCGCCGACGCCGGCAAGCTCCTTTACGGAACCGCGGAAGGGCTGGCTTTTACCGCCTCCGTCGACAGCGATGGGCAACGCCTGAGCGGCGAATGCCGCTACCGGCTGGCCGGCGCCGTGCCGCCTGCACGGTTCTGGACGATCTACACCGCCGACCAGCAGGGCAATGTGCTGGCGGAAGATGCGGGGCGGCCCTTCGCGCTGAATTCCCGTACGCTTTTGCGCAGCGCCGATGGCGGCATCGACATCACCATCGCCGCTGACGCCCAGACCTATAATTGGCTGTCGGTGCCGCAGGGCCAGACCTTCAGGCTGGTCATGACCCTGCTCGACACGCCCGTCGCGGGCAGTTCCGGCCTGATCGATATCTCCATGCCGCAAATCCGCAAGCTGGGGTGTGGCAATGCTTAGGGTCCTGCTCGCCATCCTCACCGGTCTCGTCGGCGCAGCCGTGCTGCATGTCATCATTCTTCTGGCGATACCGCATTTCAGCAATCGCGACGCCTATACGCGCGCGGTGGCGGAAGGAAAGCCGCATCAGTTTCATCTGCTCGAAGAGACGACGGAGAAAAAGACGCTTGGCAGCGGCGATCCCTTCATGCGGGTCGCGGTCTGCACCTTCGATATCGAGGACAAGCCGGTCAGGCTCACCGCCATCGGGGCCGTGCCCTTCTGGTCGGTCGCGGTTTACGACAAGGCCTCGAATGAGGTGTTCAGCATGAATGACCGCACGTCCGCCGGCGGGGTGATGGATATTCTGGTGGCGGATGCGGTGCAGATCGCCGCCATCCGCAAGGCGCAGCCACCCGCGCTTTCGCAGGCCATTCTGGCGGAATCGGATCAGACGGAAGGATATGTTGTGTTGCGGACCATGGTGCCGCAGCCGAGTTTCGGCGAAGAGGCGGAACGGTTCCTGAACGAGGCGAAATGCCAGCCGACGGCGTGGAAATAACGTCGGTTATTCTCTGTAGTCAGGATTTGAGGGCGGTTTCCGCTGCGGATTTGCCCTTGCGCGCGACTTTTCCGGTCGGCTCGGCATCGCGTTTTTCATAGCGCACGCCAGTAAACAGCACGACTTTCGCCGGGCCGATCACCGTTGCCACCGCGCCGGCGGGGCGCAGGCTTCGTCGGGCGTCGCCGATTGGAATAATCTCTGCCATGCTCATCTCCTCTTCGGGACATGATTGTCAATGTTGCCCATGGGAACCGCGCAAGCCTCGTCTTGCGTCGGGAATTTCATCACCATCACATTGCGCATAGGCCAGTCCACAGACTGGTTTTCGCACGATCCAAAAATCCAAAGCGATTCTTATAAGGGGATCGTGCGCAGATTCAGGCTTCGCATGCCATTTTTGCATTTATTCCGTCGATAAGAATAACATGGAATCCTAATACTGCCCATGAAATTACAAACAGACAGAGGTTAATGATCCGTTAACCCTAATTGCCGGACCCCAACTTATTCCGGCCGGAGCCGCACCCCTTGAAAACAAAGGCGATGCGGTAAAGTTCCACGGCATTTCGTCCGTCATCAAGGTTTTAAAATTTCCTTGTTGATAGAGGCGGATTCTCTCTTGCCACCCCCCATAGTTAACAGGACGTCAACGCATTTGCTCTAATTTGAGCCGATATTGTGTTTGCGTTTGTTGGGTAGTGCGTTGACCGACCGGTTTCGAGAACTTGAGAGGCCAAGAGCCGTGAGGAAGAAAGATGTGGTGCTGATGGCCACCGTGACGAATTTCGAGAATGTCTCCCATCCGTCAAAAACGGACCTTCGGCAGTTCGCCGAACTTTTCATGCCGCTTTTCAACGCCTCCACCGACGAAGCCAAGCGGGAGGCCATTGCCGCGCTCTCCCAGCATCCGAGCGTGCCTTCGGCTGTCGCCTTCTTCATCGCCTGCCAGCCGATTTCGCTTGCGGCGCCCTTCCTCATTTCCTCCAAATGCCTCGATGACGATACGCTGATCACCATTGCCCGCACGCAAGGGGCGGCGCATGCGCGCGCCATCGTGCGCCGCGAGGACCTCTCCCCCACCGTCATCGATGCGCTTGTCGGGCTGCGTCACGCCGAAGATCTGAAGCGGCCGGATGGAGAGACGCCGGCTGCCGAACCGCAGGCGGCGGAAAGCCCTGAAGAGCCGAAAGCGGAAGTAAAGACGGACAACATCGCCGCCGCTTCCGCACTCGAAGAGGAAATGCGCCAGCGGATCAAGCAGATGGCGCATCACCTCAACCGCCCGGAAAGCGACGTTCTCGGCCTTCGCCGGTTGAGCGAGGTGCAGGAAGCGCTGCTGGTGCGTTTCGCCCGCGAGCGCAATGCCCGGCAATTCGCCGTGGCGCTGGCGGATTCTCTCTCCTCCAGCTACTGGCTGTCGGAGCGCATCATGCTCGATATATCAGGCGCACAGCTGGCAACGACGCTGACCGGCCTTGGCATGGAATTTTCCGAGGCGGCTTTCGTGCTGCAATGCTTCTATCCGCATCTTTCCGCCGCCGAAGGCGATATGAGCCGTGCCGAAGCCCTGCTCGACCGTCTCGACATCGTGGAATGCGAAGAGCGGCTGGAGAGCTGGCGGCGGGCCGACAGCTATACGCATGGCCGCGAACGGCCGGGCCACAGCGCACCGGCTGCGCAGAGAACCGGGACGCAAGGGTAAGCGCGGCCTGGTTTTGCGTCTTTTGCGACGCGAGGCCCTTCGCTGACCGAAAGCCGGGGTCTGCTTTTCCTGCCTCTAGGCCTTGGGCTGGTCCACCAGCGTCAGCAGAGTTCCAATCTCGTCGGTTTCGATCTCCACCACCCAAAGGTCGCTGTCGAAACGCCGTTCCCTTTCCAGAAGAGCGGCACTTTCCTCGCCATCCGCACCCGCAAGACGCGTTTCGAAACGGCGCTCGGCACGGATTTCCTCATCATCGGCGAAACTTTGCGGCGCGGGCCCATAGAGGTTCTCGCGGCCATCGCGCAGACGCTGGCGAACAAAGATCGCCCCCGCCTCCTCTGCCCCCTTCTTTTCGACGGCGGCAAATCCGCCGGCGGCGAAGACGCGGCGGATGAGGGCTGAGACGAACATTTCGGATTTGAGACGCATGGGGGTGCTTTCGATTTTTTTGCGCTGCTTGAGGTGCGTGGGGCTTTACCCCCCTCTGCCCTGCCGGGCATCTCCCCCACAAGGGGGAGATCGGCAAGAGGCCCTTTTACTGCTTCATTCTCAAACCTTGAGATGGGCGAACGCTTTCCGCAGACGATCTCCCTCCTTGTGGGGGAGATGCCCGGCAGGGCAGAGGGGGGTAAAGCCCCACGCACCCTCGGCTGCTGTCAAAACCTCAAAGCGCCCCGATCGACTTCAGCTTCTTAAGCACAGCCTCGCTCGGCTCACCGGTTTCCGGCAGGCGATAGTGTTTCTCAAAGGCGCGGATGGCGTTGCGGGTCTGCTGGCCGGCCACGCCGTCCACCTTCACGTCGGCATAGGCGATGTTGATCAGCCCCTGCTGGATCTTGGCGATCAGATCGCGGCTTGCCGGTTTGGCCGCGCTGTTGAGAGAGGCCGGTTCGGCCTTCGGGCGCGGTGCTTCCGCCTTGCGGATGGCGGCAGCCACGGGGTCGATCTCGACGCCGCCGCTGGTATCGGCAGGCCGGTCCCTGGGGATCGCGGCAACCGTCGCGCCGTCTATCCGCAGCGCCGCCAGCACGCGGGTCGTCGGCTCGCCGGTCTGTTCCATGCCGAGCGTTTCTTCGAAGAACATGATGGCGGCGGCGGTGCGTGGGCCCATGCGGCCATCCGCCTCGCCTTCGTAAAGCCCGCGTTTCTTCAGTTCGGCCTGAATATCGGCGACGATCTGCTGCGGCTTCTGGTTTTCGGCGACAGGCTGGGCCGGCGTTTCAGCCGCCGGCTGCTGCGCGTTTTGCGGCTCCGCCGGTCGTTCTATGCGGAAGGTGGTGACATTGCCCTGCGTGCCGAGCGGCTCGGCCGGGCGATAACCGGCAATGCCGTTCGGGTTTTCCGCATCGCGCGTGCGCAGGAAGGGCGAAGGGTGCACGCCCGGCTGATACCAGAGCGCATTGGCGGCGACAAAACCGAAGACGACCGCGAAGGCGCCGCAGCTGCCGACCAGTTTCGGATGGCGCAGGATTTCGCGCCCGATGGCCGAAACCACCAAGGAAACAATCCCGGCGCCAATCTGGGCCGTTGTTTTCTTAGGCGATTTTCGCTTTCGCGGGGCCATCGTCACCATCCTTTTTCATCATTGCGGCCATATCGCCGAGCTGCCGGATGCGCGGCGGAAATTCCACCATGCTTTCGGCTTCGGCGCTTTCGCCGCCACCCGCCATGCCGGAACCGTCGGCAGGCAGGGTGATCGTTACGACCGTTCCCTCGCCGGGCCTGCTGGCGATGGCGAAAGTGCCGCCATGCAGTGCCACAAGCCCCTTGACCAAGGACAATCCCAGACCCGTGCCCTCATAGCGACGGGTATATTCATTCTGAACCTGCATGAAAGGCTGGCCCAGGAGCTCGATCTTGTCGGAAGCGATGCCGATGCCGGTATCGCTCACCGTCAGCTTCAGCATCGCACCCTCACGCGCGGCGTCGATCGACACCACACCACCGGCATCGGTGAATTTTATGGCGTTGCCGGCAAGATTGATCAGAACCTGCCGGATCGCGCGCTGATCGGCCGAGATTTCGCCGATACCGCGCTGGATGCGGCTGGTCAAAGTCAGGCCTTTTTCCTTCGCCTGCAGGCCGAGCATGGCCTCGCAGGACGAGATTGTCTCGGCAATGGGGAAGCTTTCCATCAGCAGCTCGTAACGGCCGGCCTCCAGCTTGCTCATGTCAAGCATGGTGTTCACGACAGAGAGAAGATGGGCGCCGGACTGGCGGATCAGGCCGACATATTCCCGCTGGCGGTCGTTCTCCAGCCGGCCGAAATATTCGCCGGCGAGAATATCGGAAAATCCGAGGACGGCGTTGAGCGGCGTGCGCAGCTCGTGGCTGACGGCGGCAAGAAAGCGCGATTTCGCATCATTGGCCGATTCCGCCTCGGCCGCCTTGCGGGCGACATCGCGGCGCAGGCGTTCCATCTCGGTGACATCGGAAAGCTGGGCGACGATGCGGCGCAGCCGGCCACTGGCGCTGCGGATCGCCGTCATCTCGATACGCGCATGCATGAACTGCGCCTGACGCGACTTTGCGCCGGTCTCGAAGCGGAGTTCGGCGGTTGCCCGGTCCTCGCCCTGCCGCAGCAGGTCGAAAGCCTGCATCAGTTCGATACGGTCCGAGACATAGACATATTCAACGAGGGAATGACCCTTGCTGGCCTGCAGATCGGCGGGGAAGGTCGCAAAATCGCGGCCGGAGACGTGTTCGACGAAGCCGGTTTCACCGATCATGAGCACGAGGCCCGGCACCTGCGAAGCGGCGATCAGGTCGTTATCTCCAGACGCGGCGGAAAAGGAGGAGGCACCGCGCGCGGGACGCGAAAAGGCAATCAGCAATGCTGCGGCGGCCAGAAACAGCGCCAGCACCAGGGCAGCGCCGATGGGCAGCGCAATGGCGGGGCTGAAAACGAGGCTGAAGAGGGCTGGTACCACCAGAAGTCCGACGGCGCTGAAGGCGATCAGCCGGCGCAGGCGCGCAACGGTTCCGGCGCGCCTTTCGGCGTCCTCTTCCATGCGCGCAAGCCATCTGCCTGCGGCATGGTCGACCAATGCGACCGCTTTTTCTCTCATATTACGCAATACCAACACCGAATCCCTGAGGCGGTTCTAACGGCTCCGACAATAGAAGGCGGCGGCTTAAGGAATGGATAAAAAGAATGGCCTCAAAGGCCCGTCAAATGCCTCGCAGTCCCATTACGGGGCATTTCTTCGAAGCTTTGCCAATCATGGTTAATGACGGGTAAGCGACGGATTTCGCTTCATTTTTGCCATCGCGTTAACTTTTGTGGCAAAGCTTTCCGCCGCTTTGCCCCGGAACGCGCGGCCTCTGTCGCAATTATGCTTAACATGGACTGTTAAAATGCGAATGAATTGATGGCAGGCGTCCCGATACGAGGAGAATAGATACAATTTGAATTAAATTGCGCCGCTTTTTGCAATCGGCTGTTCGCCGGTCGCGTGTAGCTTCTTCACAAGCCCGAAAAACGGGACAAAGGCCGATGACCCGAAACCGGGCGGGGCTTTAGAAAACAAAGATCATCTGGCAGGGTAGTCTGACAATGTGGTTTCTGATCAAGGGAACATTCTGGTTTTCGCTGGTGCTGGTGGCGCTGTCCTATTTCGGCAGCAGCAACGATCCGGCCAAGGAACCTTCGGCCTTCGATATTCCCAGCGCCGTTTCGGCCGCCGGTGAAGCCTATCGTTATGTCAGCGCCATCTGCATCGAAAAGCCCGATGTCTGCGTCAAGGGCGCCGAAACCTTCCATGCGCTCGGCGAGCGGGCAAAGGAAGGCGCAAAGGTGGCCTATGAACTGCTGGACAAGCAGCTTGCTTCCGGTGACAAGTCCGCCCCCGCCGCTGAACTCGCGGCCGAGACCGAAAAACTGGCCGAAGCCCCGGTCGTCAGCGTCGAATTTCCGAAGGATGCCGACATGCTGAAGACCGGCACCGTCATTCCCCTGCCGCAGAAGCGCCCGGCCCCCTGATACTGTTGCCCTGATCCTTGCCGGCCACCGCGCCGCACCCTTTTTGCAGCCGAAAATATCCGGCTGCCGATTGCCTGCCTGACTTGCCCACGGAAACCTGTTTTCCGTGGGCTTTTTCATGGCCCATGGTTCAAAACCGGCCGCACTTCGCCTATATCCTAACAAAGACCTGCAATAATGGATGATACGGCGCGCAAATGGCCTCTCTCGAAACGATCCTTGACGACTTCGCCTTCCTCGATGACTGGGAGGATCGTTATCGTTATGTCATCGAACTCGGCAAGGCGCTTCCCGATCTGCCGGAAGACAAGCGCACGGCCGAGAACAAGGTGCATGGCTGCGCAAGCCAGGTCTGGCTCGTCAGCCACAGTAATGGTGCGGAAGACCCTCTCCTGACCTTCGAAGGCGATTCGGATGCGCATATAGTGCGCGGCCTCGTCGCCATCGTGCTCGCTGTCTATTCCGGCAAGAGAGCCTCCGAAATCGCCGGTCTCGACGCCATCGAGGTATTCGACAGGATCGGGCTGGTGGAGCATCTGTCGTCGCAGCGCGCCAACGGCCTGCGCTCCATGATCAAGCGCATCCGCGAGGAAGCCCGGCTGCTGGCCGCCTGACCTTCACCTCGTCATCGGTGGGCGATAATCCGCATCGCCCCAATGGTGTTCCTTCCTGCCGGCGCGGGCCGCAGGCGGCGCATAATGGCGGGCAAGCGCCAGCAGTGCTGCGCGCAGTAGCAGTTTTGCCGACCGCGCCGGCCATTGCCTTTCCCGCTCCACCGTCTCCAGCCCCTTTTCGAAGCAGCAGATATCGATGGCGACGCCCGACAGTTCGGGCCCCATCGCATCGGCCGCGCGGGAAAACCGCGTTCTTGCGGCCATTGCCGCCTCGGTGAGATCGAGCGCGCCTCCCGCCTCGCCTTTTGTGCGGTTCGCTATTCTCGGCTCCCATGTCGCCGTAACCTTCGGGTTGAGATGGCCGCGATGAAAATCGGCGGCGAGACGTTCGCCCGCCTCCAGAGCATCCGCCGGGAAAAACGCCGCACCATCCCGTTCCTTCAGCCTCGCAAGGCTGGTCAGGGGAGAGGTGTTAAGATTGCGCCGGGCCTGCTGCTTCGCATCGCCGACATCCACAATAACCGTCTGCATATGCCGGTGCTGCTCCTGAAAAACCTCGTCCCGGTCTTTTGCCATTGCGCGTTTCAGGCAGGAGGCGAGCGGCGGTGCGGCGGAAAGGGTGTTGTCCCGCTGCTCGACCAGCCCGGAGGAAATGGCAAACCGCACCGTCGCTGCCGGAAACCGCAGCGCCGTGTGGCCAGCCCGCGCCCGGCGCAGGACGATATCGCCGCCCTCCTGCGACATCTCGGCCGCGCCCGCGGCGATGCAACGCAGCAGCCGCAGGAGATGAGGGTTCGGGGAGGCAACGGGGGTGCTTTTTTCCTTACTCATCCCGGGCGCCTTTCATTGCGTTGAAGATACTGCCGGTGAGCCGCTCCAGCACGGCGACGAACTCATCGAATGCCGGTTCGTCACGCCGGTCCTCCACCACCTGGCAGGCATGGCCCACCGTCGTCCTGTCCCGGCCGAAACACGGCCCGATATCCGACATGGGAATGCCCAGCTGCACATGGCAAACATACATGGCGATCTGGCGGATGTGGCATTCCGTGCGCCGGCTGTCGCGGCGCACCAGCGTTCGGTCGCCCGTCAATTGCACCATCTCGCCGGTGAGCTGCCGTACCAGACGGCAGAGACGGGAAATCTCATCCCGCCCGGCCGCAGACGGCCAATGACGAAAGGCACGATCACCGACCCGCACGCAAGGCCGCGCGGCGGCAGGCAGAAACACAGTATCCGACGGCATATGCAACTCCTCTACGAATAGGAATTAATTCATACACCTGAGAGCAAGCATGGGGAAGCGCAAATTTGGCGTGGAGGATTATGCGATTGATACGGCTTTATTTTTGCAGAGTTGATGTGTGCGATAAAGGATTTTTTTCCTCAATCGAAATTTTGCGCGACATAAAGTCGGTCGAGGGAACGGCTCCCGGGTCTGGTGCGATGCAGTTCTCGATCGCGAAAGACCCCTCTCACGGCGCAGACGCGCCGTAGCTGGATGCCGGATATGGTCCGGCAGGACGGAGGTGAGGTCTTCGAACCCCAGAAACGAAATCGGCCGGTCAAAGGACCGGCCGTATTGCCTTGCGACTTCCGGCTATCTGTCAGGACAGCAGCCGGACCGTCTTTAAAATCAACGGCTGGCCTTGCGGCGCTGACCGAGACCCATTTCCTTGGCGAGCCGCGAGCGGGCTTCGGCATAGGCGGGCGCAACCATCGGATAGTCGACCGGCAGGTCCCATTTTTCGCGATATTCTTCCGGCGTCATGCTGTGATGCGTCGTGAGATGCCGCTTGAGCGACTTGAACGAGCCGCCACATTCCAAACAGACGATGTGGTCATCCTGAACCGACTTGCGGACGGAGACGGCAGGCTTCTGCTTTTCGACATTGACCGCCACCGATGCCGGTGCCGATGTTCCGCTGAGTGCCGTGTGAACATCCGAAATAAGGCCGGGAAGCTCAGTTACCGGAACGACGTGGTTGCTAACATAGGCAGCCACAATATCCGCAGTCAGTTCGACCAGCAGATCCTGGGCGTTACCGTATGCAGTTTCCGTCATTTAAGTATCTCCTGTTTATTGATCCCCTGACGCGGGCGAACGCCGCATCGAGCGATGTGAAGTTACCCGGTGCCCCACCTTCGCCTTGTTGAAACCAACATGAAACCTACCCCTAGATTTCGAGCGAAAACCGGAAACGAATTGGTCCGAGATTCAACTTATGGCCCGCGACATGGGCAGCAATGGTCCGATGGGCCATAGATTAGACATTAATAAAATGCCTATGCCGACTATGAAGAGGCTAGATGCAAATCGCGATTAGCAACTTTACACTTAATTTGGATAACAGCAAAACAGCAAAAGTCAAATTCCTATTGTGAATTTTTCAGTTCAAAACAGTCTAATCGGAATACAAAAAATTACGGGTAATAAAATACTATGCCAAGTAGTAATTGAAAATGAATACCCCCAATTATTAGGGGGATTTTCAACTTCAAATTTTCTTGATGTCATCAACTACCGATTTAACGGCAAGCGGATAACCTGCCTTGTGAGCGGCCATGGCAAGAAGATGTGCCGAGACCGGCGCGGTAAGGACAAAGAAGAAGAAACCGGCGAGCGCCCGCGCCAGCGTCGATATTTCCATGGAATGGATGCCGACAGCCAGAAGCAGCAGGCCGGACCCCACCGTTCCCGCCTTGGAAGCCGCATGCATGCGGGTGTAGACATCCGGTAGCCGATTGAGCCCGATTGCCGCGATCAGCGAGAAAATGGCGCCTGAGACCAACAGCGCCGCAACCAGAATAGCCACGATCCAAGCCATCATCGCCTACCCTTTCCTTTTCTGTTGGCGACACCTTTTTCCATATTTTTTTCAATGGCTTCAGATGCCCTTTCACCATCGAGAACCGCCGTCGGCCTGCGCCGGCCGTCCGGGCCGCGCGACAGCACGAAGCGGGCGAAGGCAACCGTTGCCAGAAAACCGACCAGCCCGAGCGCAATGGCAATATCGACGTAAAGATTGAAGCCGGTGCGGATGGCGATGACTGCGATAAAGCCGATGGCGATGCCCACCAGCATGTCGAGCGCAACGATACGGTCCGGCAAGGTGGGGCCGACGACGACACGATATACTGTCAGCAAAAAGGCGGCCGACAGAACAACCGATGCAAGTATAGTTGCAAATGAAACTATTTGTTCCGGCGTCATATCTGAAACGCCTCCATGATCTTTCTTTCAAAGCCGTTGCGGATGTCGTTTTTCGTGGCCTCGATATCGCTGCAATCGATCGCGTGCACGTAAAGCGTTTTCCTGTCCGCCGAAACATCGACCGAGAGCGTGCCTGGCGTGAGCGTGATGAGATTGGCAAGCAGCGTGATCTCGAAATCCGTCGTCACCGTCAGCGGATAGGCGAAAATGCCGGGCTGCACGTCGAGCTTCGGCCGGGTCACCAGCACGGCGACCTTCCATGCGGAAAGCGCCAGCTCCTTGAAGAACAGCAGCACCAGCGACAGCACGCGGACAAGCCTGAGCCAGTGGTTACGCCCGCCGGGAAGCTGGTGGCGGATGATGCCGAGCGCCAGCGTCGAAACGACAAGGGCGAAAATGATGTTCGCGAGCGTGACGCTGCCCGTCACGGCGAGCCATACGGCAACGAAAAGCAATTGTACGAGATAGAGGCTCATGGTTTGCCCCCTTCGGTAAAGACCGACTGGATATAGGCCTGCGGATTGCCGAGGCCTGCGGCCGCCTGCTGGCTGAGATTGAGCAGGCTTTCCGGAAACAAGCCGAAGAATACCACCAGCAACGTCAGCCCAACCAGCGGCGCGAAAGACGGCGCTGCCGAGGGCGACGCCTGCGGCACGGAAGGCTGACCGGTGGATGCCGCAACGGGACGCCAGAAACACAAAAGGAAGATCCGCCCGAAAGCGATGGTGGCGATGAAGCCGGAGGCGAGAATGGCGCCGGCCAGCCACCAGGCGCCGATATCGATCGCCGACTTGACCAGAACCGCCTTCGGCCAGAAGCCGGAAAAGGGCGGCAGGCCGGAGCCGGCGAAAAACAGCGCCAGCGCCAGCGCCGAAAACCACGGAGCCTGCTGGTAAAGGCCTCTGAGTGAGGTGAGGCTGAAACCGCCGCCGAGGCGGGCCGCATGGCCGGCGGCGAGATAAAGCGCCGTCATCAGCACCATGGAATGCAGCGCGTAAAAAATGGCGCCAGTGACACCCGACGGCGTGCCGATGGCGATGCCGGCCATCATGTAGCCGATGCCCGATATGACGATATAGCCGAGCATGCGGCGGATATCGTTCTGGGCGAGCGCGCCCATGGCCCCGAGCACCATGGTCAACGCCGCCGAGATGGCGATGACGATGCTGAGTTCTTCCCGCTCGACCGGAAACAGCATAACCATGACGCGCAGCAGCGAATAGATACCGACCTTGGTGAGCAAGCCGCCGAACAGGGCGGAAACGACGATGCGCGGCGTGTGATAGGAAGCGGGCAGCCAGAAGTTCACCGGGAAGGCGGCGGCTTTCATGGCGAAGGCGAGCGCGAACAGGCTCGCAAGCGTCATCAGCGGTGCCGAGCCGCGCAGCCCGGTCGCCTTCTGGGCGATATCGGCCATGTTGAGCGTGCCGAAGATGGCGTAGAGATAACCGACCGTTATCAGGAACAGCGTCGTGCCGATGAGGTTCAGAATGGCGTATTTCAGCGCGCCGTCGATCTGCTCGCGCGTCGAGCCGAGCACGATCAGGCCGAAGGACGAGATCAGCAGCACCTCGAACCAGACATAGAGGTTGAAGATGTCGCCGGTCAGGAAAGCGCCGGTGACACCGGCCATCAAGAGCATCAGGAAGGGATAAAAACCGTATCGCCTGCCGCTGGCGTCGATATCCGCGCCGGCATGGATGGCGCCCGCAAGTGCGACGATGGCGGCGGCGAGCGACAGCAGCGCACCCGTCAGATCGGCGGTAAAGGCAATGCCGAAGGGCGGCAGCCAGCGGCCCATGACCATGGTGAACGGGCCATCAGTGGCGACCTTCCACAAAAGCGCGGCATCGAGCAGCACCAGCATGAACAGCGCCGCGATGGCGACGGTCGCGTGGTGGCGGATGGCGTGGCGCATCATCATCAGCACCGCGCCTGCGCCAATGCAGAGCGCGATGGGGAGAATGATCAGCCAGTCGGTGAGCGGCACGGGCGTCGTGACGAGCGCTGCGGAAAGATCGGTGACTGCGGATGTGGTGGAGGATGCCATGTGTCTCAGCCTCGCCGCTCAATAACCGAGCGGCGGCAAGGGCTCGCCTGCGGGTTCTGCGGTGCGCATTTCGTCCGTGTCGTCGGTCTGCAGTTCCTGAAACGCACGCCAGGTCAGCACCAGAAGGAAACAGAAGAAGGAAAAGGAAATGACGATTGCCGTGAGGATGAGCGCCTGCGGCAGCGGATTGGCCGCACCCGCGGGCAGCGTATCCATGCCGGGCCGAATGATCGGCGGCACTTCGCGCGTCAGCCTGCCCGCCGTGAACAGCAGAAGGTTCACCGCATTGCCGAGAATGGCGATGCCGAGCAGCATGCGGATGCTGTGGCGCGACAGCATGAGATAGATCGCCACCGAAAAGAAGATGCCGACGAGAATGGAGAAGACCGCTTCCATCAGTCGCTTTCCCTTTCTTCCAGCGCCAGCGCAATGGAGGTGATGGCGCCGACCACGACGAGATAGACACCGATATCGAAGGACATGACGGTGGAGAGCGGTATTTCGACACCGAACAGGTTCGGATAGACCCACAGCCCGGTCATGAAGGGCACGCCGGCGGCGATGGAAACGAGGCCGGAAAGCATGGACAGCAGCAGCCCCGCCCCCGCAATCGACAGCGGATGAAACATGATTGCGCGCCTGACTGCGGTGACGCCATAAGCGATGCCATAGATCGCCAGCGCCGAGACCGCGATCAGGCCGCCGATGAAACCGCCGCCGGGCTCATTATGGCCGCGCAGCAGCACGAAGATGGAAAACAGCACCATGAGGCTGGTAACGACAGGGGCGACGGTGCGCAGAATGAGCGTGTTCATGCCCGCGCTCCTTTCTTCTTCGCGGTCTTGGCCGATCCCTTGACGGCAGCAGCCGGACGGATGCGGATCAGCGCGAGAATGGCGAGACCCGTTATCATTACCACCGCGATTTCACCGAGCGTATCCGTGCCGCGGAAGTCGACGATGATGACGTTGACCACATTGGCGCCGTGGGCGATGACCTTGGAATAGGTGTTGTAGAAATCCGTCAGGCGGTTGTCGAAGCTCGCCTCGGTCGCGCGCATCAGGAACAGGGCAAAGCCGGTTCCGCAGGCGATGGCGATGGTGCTGTCCAGCAGCTTCTGGCCAAGGCCGCGATGGTCTGACGGCGACAGGCGAAGCCGCGTCATCACCAGCGTCAGGATGACCACCGACAGCGTCTCGACCATGAATTGCGTGAAGGACAGATCGGGCGCGCCGAAGAGCAGGAAGATGACCGCCACCGCAAAGCCCTGAATGCCGAGCGCGATGATGGCGGTGAGCCGGCTCGACGCCGTCAGCACTGCGATGAGCCCCGCCACGGCAATGGCAATGAAGGTCAACTCATGAACCGGCATATCGCGCGGCCAGGACGGCATGGACGGCAATTCGCCATAAAGGAACAGCGGCACCAGCAGCACGGCTGCGATGACGGCGAAGGTGGCGGTGACGTAAAATTCCAGCCTGCCCGGCTGAATGAGCCGGGTGATGTGGAACGAGACTTTCACCAGCATTTCGATGAAGACGTCAAAGCCCCTGTCCGGCCCCGCCCCCAGCGCCTTGAAGGTGCGGTCGATCAGTCCACGGACGGCGGAAAGCTGCGTGTAAAGGACGATGCCGAGCGCGATGGTGAGCAGCGACAGGCCGAGCGGCACGCCGATATGCGGAATGAGCGAGATTTCCACCGGGCGCGCCTCACCGGCAATGGCGCTCGCCATCGGGGTGGAGATGTAGAAATGCGCGATGCCGGAAAAGAGCGCAATCGTCAGCCCCTTCAGCGCCAGAAGCGCCGGGCCGAGCCAGAGCAGCAGCGGGCCTTCATGCGCGTGTTTCGGGGTCTTCACCGGCTTGCCGAGGAAGGGTTTCAGCGCAACCGCAAAGGCGACGGCGAACATCAGCCCGTTGCCGAGGATGGCGATGCCGGTGAACAGCACGGCGCGCGGATTGCCATGCGCCAGCGCGTAATAAATCTCTTCCTTGGCGAGAAAACCGAAGAAAGGCGGCAGGCCGGCCATGGAAATCGCAGCCGCCAGCGCCGCCGCGAAGGTGATCGGCATGGCTTTTCTGAGGCCGCCGAGCTTCGTCACGTCGCGGGTGCCGGTCTCATGGTCGATGTTGCCGGCGACCATGAACAGCGCGCCCTTGAACAGCGAATGCGCCACCAGATAAAGCACCGCCGCCTCGATGGCATGGTCGGAGCCGAAACCCGTCAGCATGACCAGCAGGCCGAGCGACGACACCGTCGTATAGGCGAGCATCAGCTTGAGATCGGTCTGGCGCAGGGCCAGCAGCGCGCCGGTGAGCATGGTCAGCCCACCGAAGAAGGGCAGCAGGATCTGCCAGGCGGCGGTATCGCCGAGAACCGGGTTGAGCCGCATCAGCAGATAGACGCCGGCCTTCACCATGGTTGCCGAATGCAGATAGGCCGATACCGGCGTTGGCGCTTCCATGGCGTTGGGCAGCCAGAAATGGAACGGAAACTGCGCCGATTTGGTGAAGGCGCCGCCGAGAACCAGAAGCAGCGCGGCCAGATAAAACGGGCTGTCGCGCAAGACATCGCCGCCGCGCACCAGCATCGACAGTTGCGTCACGCCGCTGATATCCCAGATGAAAATCAGCCCGGCGAGCAGCAGCAAACCGCCGCCGCCCGTCACCACCAGCGCCTGCAACGCGGCGCGGCGCGAGGCGGCGCGCTCATGGTCGAAGCCGATCAGCAGGAAGGAGGTGATGGAGGTGAGTTCCCAGAAGACGAACAGCATCAGCAGGCTGTCGGAAACCACGACGCCCAGCATCGCGCCCATGAAGAGCAGCAGGAAGGACAGGAACCGGCCCTGTTGCGGATGGCCTTTCATATAACCGCCCGCATAAAGCACGATCAGCAGGCCGATGCCGGTGATCAGCAGCGCAAAGGTCAGCGACAGGCCGTCGATGAACCAGGAGAAGCTGAGATTGAAGCTCGGCACCCAGGCATAACCGCCGGTCACCACCCCGCCTGCCGCGATATCTGGCAGCATCAATGCAAAATGCGCAAAAGCGAGAGCAGGCGCAATCGCCAGGACCCACGCCGCATTGTGACCGAACCTTTTAACCAGGACGGGTGCGGCAAGCGCTGCCAGAAACGGCAGAAACAGCGACAGGAATGTCAGCGGCGTGACATCGGATGTCATTCACATCTCCCGGGATGTCCCCCATCCCTGCGCGCCAATAATGGCGTTCTTCTTCAAATCGTTTTTTCAGTTAGAGCGCATTTCCGGGCGGAAAACCGGGCTCCACTTTTCCTGGAAATGCTCTAAGGCATAGACAAAGCCATCTCAACCCAAATCGGTACTCCCGGCCCATAACGAACGCGTTATGACGCCCATCCCCTTTCAATCCGCCTCCGCGATGACTATTTGAGGCGGGAACAGAAAGGATCATTCCATGAGCGATCTGACATCCCCAAAAATCGAAAAAAGCGATGCCGAATGGCGTGAGCAGCTGACGCCGGAACAATATCGCATCCTGCGCGAACACGGCACCGAGCGCGCCTTCACCGGGCCCTATTGGGATACATTCCAGAAAGGCCTCTATCGTTGTGCGGCCTGCGACGAGCCGCTGTTCCTCTCCGATACGAAATTCGATGCCGGCTGCGGATGGCCGAGCTATTTCGAGCCGGTAAAGCCGGGCGCCGTGACGGAACATCGCGACGCCAGCTACGGCATGGTGCGCACGGAAATCCGCTGCGCCAATTGCGGCGGCCATCTCGGCCACGTCTTCCCGGACGGCCCGAAGCCCACCGGCCTGCGTTATTGCATCAACGGCCATTCGATGGTGTTCGAGCCGGTTTGATTGGGCAATGGGTAACGCCTATACGGCATGCGACGTCGGTTTGCGGACGTCCACCCCAAGCACTCAGCGTCATCCTCGGGCTTGTCCCGAGGATCTGCAACCGATTGATTTAATTCGGCGTGGTTAGATCCTTGGGACAAGCCCAAGGATGACGGAGGAGAGGTTGGACGTCCCGCGCCGGGGCCACTTTCTCTAGGCAACCCGCCCGGGAACTAGTTCAGCTTCAGCTCCATACACGTCAAATCCAGCCAGCGGCCGAACTTGGTGCCGACTTCCGAAAACCGGCCGACAACCCTGAAGCCGAGGCTTTCATGCAGGCGGATGGAGGCGGTGTTTTCCGCCTCGATGGCGGCGATCAGCACATGCACGTCGTTGCCGGAGGCATGATCGATCAACGCCTGCATCAGCTTCTTGCCGATGCCGTGGCCGCGCGCATCCTTATGCACATAGACCGAATGTTCGCGGGTGTGGCGATAACCGTCGAAAGCGCGCCAGTCGCCGTAGGAAGCATAACCTGCGACCTTGCCTTCAAGGATTGCGACGATGACCGGAAAGCCGCGTGACTTGCGGGCGGCGAACCATTCCCTGCGGTTTTCCAGATCGACCAGCACGTCGTTCCAGATCGCGGTCGTATTCAGCACCGCATCATTGTAAATCTCCATGATGCCGGAGAGATCGTCCACGGTCGCGTCGCGCAGTTGCACGCTCATTGTCGTTCACCTTTTTTCCTGCTTGCAGCGGCGGTATTTTCGGCCGCCATCTGCACGAGGATTAGGCGATGATGCGAATGGCTGTCCAGTACCCATCCCGCCATCGGGCGCATTCTTCAGGATGCCAGCGGCACGAGGCTGAAGGAGGTGACCACGGCGAAATAATGAACGGCGGCGGCGGCGACCACGAAAGCGTGCCAGATGGCATTCTGGAAGCGCAGTTTTTCCCAGACATGGAAGATGACGCCGAGCGAATAGATGACGCCGCCGGCGACGATCAGCCAGAGCGTGACGGGTGCCAGATGCGACGACAGCGGCCCGACCACCATCACGCCGCTCCAGCCCATGGCGAGATAAAGGCCGATGGCGACCCGGTCGTAACGGCCGGGAAACAGGCATTTGAGCAGGATGCCGCACAGCGCCGCGAGCCAGATCAGCCCCAGCATGACGGCGATCAGCGGATCGTGGATGCCGCGCATCAGAAAGGGGGTATAGGTGGCGGCGATGAGGATGAAGATCGCCGAATGATCCAGCCGGCGCAGGAACCATTTCACCCTGGAGTGCGGCCAGATATTATAGGTGAAGGACACGGAGAGACAGGCGACGAGGCCGAGACCGTAAATCCATGCGGCGGCGATCGCGCTGAGCGTCCCCCAGGCGGTCGCGTAGAAAATCAGCGCCGTGGCGCCGATAAGCGCAAACACGATGCCGACACCATGGACGATGCCATCGGCGACAATCTCGTGAAAATCATACTGGCGCCCGAACCGCCATAAATCGCTCATAGTCCAATCCCGTCTGCGTGCTGTCCTCAAAGCATGGAGACAATATTAGACAGGAACAAGACAGCGCCCGGTTAACGGCAATCAAATTGCGTTCGAGGCTGTTGCGAAAGGAGAGGTGCAGGTTGCCCTGCGGCCAGAGCAATTGCCTGTGGAGCGAGCGGTAGACGCTTGTTTCTTCTCCCCGCCGGGGAGAAGTCCGCGGCAGCGGGATAGGGGGCAAGGGTGGATATGTTCGGAGAGCTTACCCCCTCATCCGGCCCTTCGGGCCACCTTCTCCCCGGCGGGGAGAAGAAACCCAGTCACGCTTTCCCCTGCCCTCACAACGCCGCAGCGCATTCCTGGCAAAACGGCGTATAGGGCACCGCCTTCAGCCGATCCTCCGAAATCCGCTTGCCGCATTTGACGCAGGTGCCGAAGGTGCCGCTGGCGATACGGTCGAGGGCCGCGTCGATGGCGCGCAGCTCGTCCTGACCCACCTGCCCCAGCTCGTCCAGCACTTCGTCATTGCTGCGTTCGGTGGCGCGATCCTCGTCATCGGGATTGCGAGGCTCTTCGAAATCGGCTTCGATTTTGTGCAGGCGACGATAAAGCTCGCGCTGGCGGTCGCGCAGGATTTTCTCGTAACTTTCGACATTCATGTTTTTTCCTCCAGCCAATCTTCTTGTATCGTCGCATTCCCAGACGGAAAACCGGATTCCACTTTTCCTTGGAATGCTTGGGGGCGGAAAACCCGCCCGCAACGCTAAAACGTCAGGCTTTTATCGGTCCACCAGCACCGAGCATTTGGCGTGGCGCACCACGCGGTCGGCGGTGGCGCCGATGAAATAATTGCTGAAATCCGGCGTGTGCGACGCGATGATGATGAGGTCGGCCTTGTGTTCCTCGGCGGCGGCGATGATTTCACGCGCGGGCGCGCCGCTTCTGATTTCCTGGCTGCCCTTGAAACCGGCTCTGGTCTTAATGTCCGAAAGCTTGGTCTTGGCGTCCTTGATGGCGTTTTCGATCAGGTCGACAGGCAGGTCGATCGCCATATAGCCCGGCAGTTCCTCGACAACATTGATGAGAACGATCTCGCCATCAGGATCCAGAAGCGCCTTGGCCTTTTCGAGAATCTTTTCCCCCTTGTCGGTGGCGCTGAGGTCTACCGGTACGATGATCTTCTTGTACATGGCTGTCTCCTTTGGCTTGATCCGCCGTTTAGCGTGTCGGGCTAGGCTTATATTTCCCCTTCGGCAGGGCCTTCACCTTGATCGAAGTCAAAGCCGGAGCCGGGCCGGAACGGGGCATTGTCAACGAATAGTGGACGGTCAATCGCCAGACGACGATCTTTGCTGAACGACGAAACCAGCCCATATTCGCCTTCGACAAACGCCGCAAAGCGGCGTCGGCCGATGGTTTCGGCGACCGATCCGCCCCAGGGCGCTTCGGATTCAATATGGAGATCATGATGAGTGAAATCAAACAATTCGCCCTGACGCGGCCGGCCTATGTCGGCCAGGCGCATCTCGTCGTTCACGATCTGCCGCGCGTTTCGGATTTCTACCGGAAGATCATCGGTCTTTCCGTTCTTGAAAAGAACCCGAGCGGCGAAGTGCTTGGTGTCGGCGACCAGCCGTTGCTCACACTTTCCACCTCCGGTACGGCGGAACGCGCGCCGCGCAACGCCGCAGGCCTGTTCCACACCGCCTTCCTGATGCCGAGCCGGAACGATCTGGCCCATTGGCTGGCGCATGCCGCCCATAACAATGTCCAGTTTCAGGGCGCGTCCGACCATCTGGTCAGCGAGGCGATCTATCTTGCCGACCCGGAAGGCAACGGCATCGAAGTCTATCGCGACCGTTCGCCGGACGAATGGACCTACCAGCAGGACGGCACGGTGGAGATGGCCACCCTCGGCCTCAACCTTCAGGCGCTTTACGACAGCGCGCCGAAGACGGCCTTTACCGGGGCGGCGGAAGGAACAGCCATCGGCCATATCCACCTGCAGGTCGGCAACATTCCGCAGGCGGATGAATTTTATCAGGATGTGCTGGGGCTGAAGATCATGGCGCGTTATCCCGGCGCGAGCTTCTTCGGTTCCGGGGCCTATCACCACCACGTCGCCGCCAATATCTGGAACAGCCGGGGTGCTGCGGCCCGCAAGGACAATATGACCGGCCTTTCCGGCTATTCGCTGACCTTCAACGAGCCGGCCGCGCTTGAGACGGCGATTGCCGCCCTCGACCGGCTGGAAATCGCCACAGAGCGGCAAAGTGACGGCATTGTCCTCAAAGATCCGTGGGGCGTCGGCCTAAAGCTTTCCGCCTAAACGCAAAAAAGGGGCGGCGGAAATTTTCGCCGCCCCGGAACCGCCACATTTTTCGAACGTTTGTCACCTTATTGGGGGACCGTTCGATGAATGAAAATGCCAGGCCGGACAAGACCGGCAGCTTGGTCAACACCGCGGCAACCGCTGCGGCAACAAGAGCGGACCCGCTGGAAGTGCCAGCTTCCGGCTCACGGCGTGACGATGCGCGCAGCCAGCAGCCGCTTGGCCGCGAAGCGCTGGATGTGGTCGTCGCCTGGTCGGTGATCGGCATCTTCCTTATCATGCTCATGGCGGTCATCCACGAATTGTCGCTCATCCTCATTCCGGTGGTGATGGCCATCGTGGTGGGCATGATCCTCGGCATCGCCGCCGAAAAGCTCGGTTCCTACGGCATTCCCGGCTTCGGCGTCGCGCTTATTCTGTCGAGCCTCGTGGCGGCGGTGATGTTCTTCGTGGTCAATTCGCTGACCGAGCCGCTCTCGCTTCTCGCTTCGGAAGGGCCGGCGCTGGTGGAGCGCAGCATCGACCGTTTCCTGCCCTATCTGCAAAGTCTCAGATGGCTGAATATTTCGGCGGCGAGCTTCAGTCTGGGCTCGATGTCGATGGAATCTTTGATTTCGCGCAGCGGCGAAATCATCTCGCTGCTCGGCGCCAACATCACGCCCGCCGTCATTCAGGGCCTGATCTTTCTCGCCGCGCTGCTGATGTTTCTCTATAGCCGGCTGCGGCTGCGCAAGGCGATCATCATGGCCTTTCCGGCCCGCCACCAGCGGCTGCGCACCATCCGCATCATCGGTTCGGTGGAAGAGGTGCTCGGCACCTATTTCGCCACGGCGGCGCTGATCTATGCGGGGCTTGGCGTGACGATGGTGGTCATCGCCTATTTCGGCGGACTGGCCATGCCGCTTCTGTGGGGGCTGTTCGCCTTCCTCTCCAGCTTCGTGCCGTTTCTCGGCATCACCGCCATGACGATTTCGCTGACGGTGGCGGGCATCATCACCCATGACAACATCATTCTGGCGCTTCTGCCGGCGGCGATCTTCTTCACCATTCACCTGTTGATGGAAAACCTCGCCTTTCCGGCGGTGGTGGGCCGCAACATGGAGATAAACCCCTTCCTCGTCTTCGTGATGATCATCTTCTGGACGTGGATGTGGGGGGCGGCCGGGGCCATGCTGGCGCTGCCGCTGTCGCTGATCGTCATGACGGTTACGCGGGAACTTTTCCCCTCACGCCGGGTGGTGCCAAACCTGCCGGATTAAGCACGGCTTCAATGGCAAGGCAGAGGGGGTAAACCCCACGCGCCGACCGTCAATCGACAACCTCCTGAAAACCAGCAGCCAGGCCGCTCAGGAAGCGAGCGGTATGCCCTGGCGGTTCGCCATCCGGCGCTCGTGCTCGATCAGCCATTTCTTGCGCCACAGCCCGCCGCCATAGCCGGTCAGGCTGCCATCCGCGCCCAGTACACGGTGGCACGGCACGACGATGGCGATCTGGTTCGCGCCATTGGCGCGGGCCACCGCACGCACGGCGGATGACCTGTCCATTGCGGTTGCGAGCGAGGAATAGCTGACGATCTCACCCGCAGGTATTTCCCGCAGGTTGCGCCAGACATCGCGCTCGAAGGGCGTGCCGTGGCCGGCAAGACGCGTTTCGAAGGCGGCCGAATGCCCGGCGAAATAGGCCTTGAGTTCCGCTTCGATCTGGCCGGTCACGGCCGTCCGGCCAAGCACCATATCCGCGCCGGTGCGCGTCTTCAGCCGCCTGAGCTCGGCTGGAAGCGCCGGCCGGTCGGCGAATTCGAGGAGATGCAGGGCATGATCGTCGGCGACGGCGAGCATCGGGCCGATCGGCGTATCGATCCAGTCGCCCTTCAAAAACCCCTTGCCCTTCATGGCGGCGGGCGAAGAGCCGAAGAACTGGTTGATGGCGGAGCGGAAACCGCTGCCGGATTCGTAACCGGCATCGATCTGCGCGCCGATCACCGCTTCGCCGGAAGCGATGCTTTCCGCAGCGCCGCCCACCCGCCGCAATCTGGCGATTTCCAGAAAACTCATGCCGAAACGGCGCTTGAAGGTGCGGCGCACGGTGGAAGGATCATGGCCGAGCGCCACCACATCCTCCTCGCGCCAGCGCCGCGCCGGTTCGTTTTCCAGCGCCGTCAGCAGCGACGTCACGGTCTCATCGGCGGAGCCATAGGACAGCATCGGCTTGCAGCGCTTGCAGGGGCGGAAACCGGCTTCCAGACATTCGGCGATGGTCTCGCGGAACCGGCAGTTTTCGATCTTGGGCTTGCGCGCCGTGCAGGTGAAGCGGCAGAAAATCTTCGTCGACGTCACACACACATAGGCCACGCCCTCATAGGCGGGGTCCTTGTTCACAAGGGCGAAATAGAGCGTTTCGGTGTCGGGGCGTTTGAACAGCATCATGGGGAGGATGCTAGCGCAAATTTAAGCGGCACGCCGCCGAAAAACGGGCATGGATGTAGGGGATGTTGTCGGCTCGTGTCCGCGCCGTTTCGCGGCCAAGCCGGTGCGGCATATTTCTTCTCCCCGCCGGGGAGAAGGTGGCGCGCAGCGCCGGATGAGGGGGCGACGGTGGAGAGATGCGGAAAGCTTGCCCCCTCATCTGCCCTTCGGGCATCTTCTCCCCGGCGGGGAGAAGAAACGGGCGGCGACCTTGCGAATCAATTCCCCGGCGGTGCGAAGGACGGATCATCCAGCCTTGTGAAAATCACGCCGCGCGCCTTCAACGCCAGAAGGCCCTTTACCACGCCCTCGCCCGCTTCATGGGTGGGCTGGTTGATATGGGAGATGATGACATCGCCATCCCTGGCGGAAGCGATGTGTTTCGCCGTCGCGGCCGCCCCCAGCAGCGAGCCTCCATCGCCATTGACGGAATAACCGGCCACCCGCATGCCCAGCCGGTTGATGGTGGCCATGGACGAGCCTGTGTATTTGGCCGTCGCACCCCGGAACCATTGCGGCTGGAGGCCGGTGGCGGCGGCGATGGCCTGACGGCCGCCCTCCACCTCCTGCTCGACCGCCGCTTCCGAACCGGCGGCGGCGATGCCGTAGATGGAAACCGGCTTATCCACCGCCGGCACATGGTTTTCGCCATGGTTTTCGATCTCGAACAGATCCGGATGCGCCATGAGCACGGCGAGCGCTTCGCCATTGTGCTTCAGCCAGCGGGCGGTGACGAAGATCGTTGCCGGAATGCGCTCCTTCACCAGCGTATCGAGAATGCGGTGATCGGTCTTGCCCATGCAGGCATCCAGCGTCATCGCCACCCGCACCTTGCCGTCATGCTGCGGCGACATTTTCAGCGTCGGCTCGACAAGGCCGGTCCCCGCGAAGGCGGCGGAAGAGGCACAGAAAAACAGGGTGGCGGTGAAGAGGCGACGCAGCATTTTATGTTCCGGAGTGTGAGAGGTGGCAATCCGCCCGCAAAGCGCCCGAATTAAGGCGCGGTTTCCAGCCCTGACAGCGCTTCCAGCGCCTCTTCCACCCGCTGGCGTTCGGCGCTGGTGAGCGGCAGGATCGGCCGGGGCGGTTCGCTGACCGTCAGCGACAGGATGTTGGCGGCGGCATAAACCACGCGGATACTGCCGAATTCCTTGAACAGCGCCCAGAGCGGCTGGAAGGCCGCATCGATCCTCTTTGCCTCTTCCGCATTCTTGGCCTGAGCCGCCCGCATCAATTGCAGGGCCGGAACCGGCAGCAGGCCGGCAACCACGCTGTACCAGGTGTCGCCGCCGGCAAGCGTGGCGTCGGCGCAGCCCCAGTCGCCGCTATAACCGATGGCGAAATCTTGCCCCAGCTTGGGCCTCAGCCGCGCAAGCTCACCGGCGTAGTCGGAATCGGCCGGCAGCGGCATCTTGATGGCGCGGATATTCGGGATATAGGCAAGCCGCACCAGAAGCTCGTCGCTGAAGGCAAAGCGGGTCGTGGTGGGATTGTTGTAGATGGCGAGCGGCAGGCCCGTTGCGCCGGCCACGGCGGCGAAATGGTGATAGGCCTCTTCCTGCGTCAGCGGCGTATAGGAAACGGGCGCGAGCAGCAATGCATCCGCACCGGCCGCTTCCGCATCCTTCGCCAGCGCCACGGCCTCATCGGTGCGCAAGGCGCCGACGCCTGCCATCAATATGCGCTTGCCCTTGAGGATGGCGGCGGCGGCCTCGATGGCGCGACGCCGCTCCTCGCGCGTGAGATACATGTAGATGCCGGTGCTGCCGAGAATGCCGACGGAATCGACCGCCGCCGCATCCAGCCGCTCGATCAGGGCGCAGAAGGCCTCGGCATCGACCCGCCCGGCCTCATCGGCCGGCGTGATCGGAAAAGCAGAAAGCCCCTTGAATCGTCTCGCCATGTTTATGTCCCTCACTTCGATCGGAAGTTAGGGTTACAGAGCCGTTGACGACGCGGCAACAAAGCGGCGGCCAAACGCCGGCCTGAAATCGAAAAATTCCGTGCTCAGTCATAAAGATACAACTTCTTCCACTGCTCTTCGGGAATTTTATCGCCCACACGGTAGTCGAAGGACTGGATGCTGAGACTGTCGCTCTTGAGCTGGCACTTGTATTTGAGCTTGTACCATTCGCCCGCGCTCCTGAAGACTGCGCCCGGCGCCTTGATGGAGTTCTTGCCCACTTCCGGATCGCCGAAAGTATAAGCGATGACCTTGTCCGGCCGCATGCCCTTCTGCTCGGTCGCTATCCTTTCCATCGCCTCGATATCGCAGCGCTGTTCCAGCCGCTCTTCGGGGGCAAGCGCGTTCAACTGCCGCATGACGCTGGCATCGATCGCGAAAGCGGGGGTGAAGGTCTGCAAGCCAAGGAAAAAGGCAGAAAGGGCAGCGGGAAGAAGCTTTCGCATGGGATCCTGTCAGTTTTTTCGTTTGTTCTTGTGATGGGCGGCAGGCCGGACGGCCTGCATCCATCATCGCTGATTTGCCGGATATTGCCAAAATGTGATCGAAAGCTGACGAAATTGTGCCCAAGCCGCATTCCGCCTGTGGAGATTTGAAACTTGATCGGCCGCAAGGCCCGCTCTACATCTTGGTGCCGCCCAAGAATTCATCATACGAAAGCGAGTTTCCCTTGCCGATTTTCAAGAACCTGCCCGCCGCCCCGACCGCCGAAAAAAGGCCCGTTCAGGATACGCATCACGGCATTACCCGCACCGACGATTATGCATGGTTCCGGGCCGATAACTGGCAGGCCATGTTCAAGGACCCTACCCTGCTCGACCCGTCGATCCGTGCCCATCTGGAAGCGGAAAACGCCTATATGGAAGCGGCCATGGGTGACACCAGGGCGCTTCAGGAAAAGCTGTTCGAGGAAATGAAGGGCCGCATCAAGCAGGATGATTCCTCCGTGCCGGTCAATGACGGGCCTTATGCCTATGGCACGCTGTTCGTGACCGGCGGGGAACAGCCGCATTATTTCCGCACCCCGCGCGGCGGCGGCGAAAAACATGTGCTGCTGAACGGTGACAAGGAGGCCGAAGGCAAGGATTATTTCCGTCTTGCCGGTCTCGACCAGTCCTCCGATCACAGTCACGGCATCTGGGGTTATGACGACAAGGGCTCGGAATATTTCACCCTGCGCATCCGCAACCTCGAAACCGGCGAAGATCTTGCCGACGTCGTGGAAAACACCGGTGGCGGCGGGGCCTGGGCGCCTGATGGCAAGAGCTTCTTTTATACGCTGCAGGATGAGAACCACCGCCCCTCCAAGGTCTTCCACCATATCATCGGCCAGCCGCAATCGGCGGACCGTCTGGTCTATGAGGAAAAGGATCCCGGTTTCTTCATGGGCGTCGGCGCGTCGGTTCTCGACGATTTCATCTTCATCGATATTCACGACCATGAGACCAGCGAATATCGCCTTCTCTCCACCAGCGACCTGACCGCCGAACCTGCCGTGGTGGCAGAGCGCGAGGAAGGCATCGAATATTCGATGTGCGAAGGCGGCGACGTCTTCTTCATCCTGACCAATGACGGCGACGCCAAGGATTTCCGCATCGTGGAAGCGCCGGTCACCGCACCCGGCAAGGAAAACTGGAAAGAAGTCGTGCCGCATGAGCCGGGCCGCCTTATTCTCTCCGTCGATGCCTATGCCCGCCACCTCATCTGGCTGGAACGCCGCGACGGCCTGCCGCGCATCGTCATCCGCGACCGCCGCACGGGCGAGGAACATTCCATCGCCTTTGCCGAAGAGGCCTATTCGCTTGGCCTGCATGGCGCGGCGGAATATGACACTGACGTCATCCGCTTCTCCTATTCCTCGATGACGACGCCGAGCCAGCTGTTCGATTACGACATGGTGACGCGCGAGCGCACGCTGCTGAAGACGCAGGAAGTGCCCTCCGGCCACAATCCGGACGATTACATCACCCGCCGCATCATGGCGCCTGCGCATGATGGCGAGCTGGTGCCGGTCTCCCTGCTCTATCGCAAGGATGTGGCGCTTGACGGTTCCGCACCCTGCCTGCTTTATGGATACGGCGCTTACGGCATTACCATTCCCGCCTCCTTCTCCACCACCACGCTGTCGCTCGCCGACCGTGGTTTCATCTATGCCATCGCCCATATTCGCGGCGGCAAGGACAAGGGTTTCGAATGGTACGAGACCGGCAAGATGGAAGCCAAGCAGAACACCTTCAAGGATTTCATCGCCGCAGCCGATCATCTGGTGCAGGAAGGTTTCACCTCCTATGAGGGCATCATCGCGGAAGGCGGCTCGGCCGGCGGCATGTTGATGGGGGCTGTCGCCAATATGGCGCCGGAGAAATTCGCCGGCATCATCGCCGCCGTTCCCTTCGTGGACGTGCTCACCACCATGCTCGATGACACTTTGCCGCTCACCCCGCCGGAATGGCCGGAATGGGGCAATCCGCTGGAATCGGCAGAGGAATATGGCTGGATCGCCGCCTACAGCCCCTATGACAATGTGGGTGCGAAGCCTTACCCGCCTATCCTGGCGCTTTCCGGCCTCACCGATCCGCGCGTGACCTATTGGGAGCCGACCAAATGGGTGGCGAAGCTGCGTGAGAAGACCACGGGGGAAGCGCCCATCCTGCTGAAAACCAACATGGCGGCCGGCCATGGCGGCAAGTCGGGCCGTTTCCAGCGGCTGGAGGAAATCGCCTTCGAATATGCCTTCGCGCTGAAGGTGGCCGGCAAGGACGCCGCATGACACGCTGATGGCGGAACGGGCGGCGGAGAGCCGTCGCTCGCTCCGAAAACAGTATAAAAATACCCTTCGAAAACCCGTTTCTGAATATTTTTTCCACAAAATCGCGCCGGTATTTTTTCTTTAAATACCACTTAACGACATAACGGATTTTTATTTCAAACTACTGAAACTCAAAATACACCTCAGTAAATTACAAATATATTTTCAGTATTACGCCAGACCGAAAAATGTTCCGGGAATCGAACGCATGGCTGCGATGCGCCATTTCGCGTTGCAATATCACTTTTTGGCCGTATTATGCCGGTCGTTGACATATTCATGCGCCTTTTCGCCGCATCTCCTGCGGCAATGCCGCAGCGTGTTCTGCGGATATTCTTCTTGCCGTATTTTTTCGGCTTTTCCACGCGCCATGTCAGTTCGCCCTTGGCAATCCGGGCTTTGCAGTGCTCCCACTTTGCCAATTGAAAACACTGCATCAGACTTGGGGGTCTTACACATGAAGAAACTCCTCGCCTCGACCATTCTCGTAACGGGCTTTATCATCGCTGCCGGTGCAGCAAATTCCGCCAATGCCGCCGAAGAGTGCGGCAGCATTTCCATCGCCGAAATGAACTGGGCATCCGCCGGTGTCGCGGCTTACGTCGACAAGTTCATCATGGAAAACGGCTATGACTGCACGGTCAATGTCGTCAGCGGCGATACCATGCCGACCTTCGCCTCCATGAACGAAAAAGGCCAGCCGGATATGGCGCCCGAATTGTGGGTGAACGCCGTGCGCGAGCCGCTCGATGCCGCCGTCAAGGAAGGCCGCATGATCGAGGCATCGAAAATTCTTTCCGAGGGCGGTATCGAAGGCTGGTGGATCCCGAAATTCATCGCCGACGCCCACCCCGATATCAAGACAGTCGAAGATGCGCTGAAACATCCCGAACTTTTCCCCGCCCCGGAAGACGCCAGCAAGGGCGCCGTGCATAATTGCCCCTCCGGCTGGAACTGCCAGGTGACCACCGCCAATCTCTACAAGGCGCGCGAGGGCGACAAGAAAGGCTTCACGCTGGTCGACACCGGCTCGGCCGCAGGCCTCGACGGCTCCATCGCCAATGCGTTTGAAAAGAAGCAGGGCTGGCTCGGTTATTACTGGTCGCCCACGGCCATTCTCGGCAAATACGAGATGGTGAAGCTGGATGACGGCGTCGAACTCGACCGCGCCCACTTCGACGACTGCACGGCGAAGGTCGATTGCGCAGCGCCGAAGGTCAATGCCTACCCGGTGGCCGATGTCTATACCGTCATCACCAAGGACTTCGAAAGCAAGGCCGGCGTGACGCTGGACTACATCAAGGCCCGCAACTGGGACAACAAGACCGTCGCCGAAATCCTCGCCTGGATGGATGAGAACCAGGGCACCAACGAGGATGGTGCGGAATATTTCCTCGAGAACCACGAGGACATCTGGACGAAGTGGGTTCCGGCCGAGGTGGTGGAGAAGATCAAGGCTTCGATGTGATTGGTTGATGGGGGGGAAGCTTCGGTTTTTATCCGTGGCTTTACCCCCCCTCTGTCCTGCCGGACATCTCCCCCACAAGGAGGGAGATCGGCTGGGCGCACCCTTCTCACAAATCCGCAACGTGTTTGACGGGCGAGACCTTGCCGCAGGTCGATCTCCCCCCTTGTGGGGGAGATGTCCGGCAGGACAGAGGGGGGTATCCCAGCCTCCGTCGCCCGCCGCACCATCCCCCAACCCAAAGGGAAAACAACAATAATGGCCCTCTGCACTTACCTGCCGGACATGCTCTGCAAGTTCCCGGCCATCGACAATTCCACGATGCGTGTGGCACGCAAGACCATCGATGACGGTTTTCGCGACATCGTGCGCAACTACGGCGATGCGATCGACGTGATCGTGCATCCGCTGCAGCTCTTCCTCAATTCCTCGGAGCGGCTGTTTATCCAGACACCGTGGATCATCACGCTCCTCATCATTCTCGCCATCGTGCATCTGGCCGGTCGCAGCTTCAGGATTACCGGCGGCACGGCGCTCGCCCTGCTGATGATCGGCGCGGTCGGCCTCTGGCGGGACGCCATGACGACGCTGTCCATCGTCGCCATCGCCACCCTGATCGCCATCGTCATCGGCCTGCCGCTCGGCATCCTGATGGGTCGTTCCGAACGCCTGCAACGCCTCATCAATCCAGTGCTTGACGTGATGCAGACCCTGCCGAGTTTCGTTTATCTCATCCCCGTGGTGGTGATTTTCGGCATCGGCAAGGTTCCGGGCCTGATCGCAGTGGTGATCTATGCCATTCCGCCCGTCATCCGCCTGACCAGTCTCGGCATTCGCCTCGTTGATCGCGAAGTGCTGGAAGCGGCCGATGCCTTCGGCTCCTCCAATGGCCAGAAGCTGTTCAACGTGCAACTGCCGCTGGCGTTGCCCACCATCATGACCGGTATCAACCAGACCATCATGATGGCGCTCGCCATGGTCGTTGTCGCCTCCATGGTCGGTGTCGGCGGGCTCGGCAAGAACGTGCTGCAGGCCATCAACAACCAGTTCTTCACGGTGGGCTTCCTGAACGGTTTCGCTCTGGTCGCCATCGCCATCATGTTCGACCGGGCGAGCCAGGCTTTCGGCAAGCGCCTGCAGAAATACCGCGAGGTCTCCCATGGCTAAAAGCATCGAAATCCGCAACCTTTACAAGATCTTCGGCAAGCATCCCGAGAAGTACCTCGAAGCGGTACGGTCCGGCATGGACAAGACCGAACTGAACGACAGGCACAACCACGTGCTTGGCCTCAACAACATCAACATCACCATGCCGGGCGGCAAGATCACCGTCGTCATGGGCCTTTCCGGCTCCGGCAAGTCGACGCTGATCCGCCACATCAACCGGCTGATCGACCCGACCGCCGGCGAGGTTCTTTATGACGGCGAGGACATCTGCGGCATGAGCGCCTCGGCGCTCAGGCAATTCCGCCGCCACAAGACGGCGATGGTGTTCCAGAAATTCGGCCTGCTGCCGCATCGCACCGTGCTGGAAAACAGCGTCTACGGGCTCGATATCCAGGGTGTGCCGCGCAGCAAGAGCGAAGAAAAGGGCCGTTACTGGCTGGAACGCGTCGGCCTTGCCGGTTACGAGGATTATTATCCGAACCAGCTTTCCGGCGGCATGCAGCAGCGTGTCGGCCTTGCCCGCGCTCTTGCCAATGACGCCGATATTCTCCTGATGGACGAGGCCTATTCGGCGCTCGATCCGCTGATCCGCGTCGACATGCAGACCATGCTGCTCGATCTGCAGCAGGAGCTGAAGAAGACCGTGGTGTTCATCACCCACGATCTGGACGAGGCGCTCAGGCTCGGTGACCATATCGCCATTCTCAAAGACGGCGAAGTGGTGCAGCAGGGCGATGGCCAGAGCATCATTCTCTCCCCTGCGGATGGTTACGTCACCGACTTCGTGCGCGACGTCAATCGCGGCCGCGTGCTGCAGGCGACCACGGTGATGGAGCCGCTGGAAAGCCGCCCCGAGGGCATGCCCGTGCCGGAAAACGCGACTCTGGAAACGATTGCCCGCGACATGTCGGAGGCCAACGAGACCACCGCCCATGTGGTGGACGAGGACGGCAAGCCGGTCGGCAGCATCGGCCTCGATACGCTGGTGGCTGCGATGGTGACGCCCGCACCGCAGGAGGTTGAGGCGGAGGCGGAGGAGGAAGCGGAGGAGGTGCGGGAGCCTGTTGCTCCGGCGGAGAAGGAAACGGCGTGATCTGCCTGTTTACGCTCTGAAACTCTCCCGTCATCCTTGGGCCTGTCCCGAGGATCTAAACACGTCAATACAATCGAAACGTTGCAGATCCTCGGGACAGGCCCGAGGATGACGTCGGCATATCTGGCGAGATCGACCTTTTATCTGACCACGAACACCTTGCTGGCGTCCGGAGGGTGGGCTCATTCACCAATCCACGCTCCCCGCCGCTTTATGCAAAAACGAAGCACTACTTCGCCGGCTGTCAACCCTCGGCGGTCGCTGCAGCGCAGCAAGCGCAAGTTTCGGACAAGTCGCCGCCGTTAACCATTCGTTAACTTTTGAACGCGGAATCACCGACATGCAGATCGAAAGCAATATTGGCGGATATAACTATCAGGGTCGCATCCGCGACATTGAAAAAGCTGGCAGCGCTCAAAGCGCGCCGGAGGAGCAGGCGGTAAAACGCGGCCCCGGCAATCCCACCGTTTCCAGCACCATTCTTTCCCAGTCGCTGGCCAATGTTCTGTGGGCCGTCGGCAATGGCAGCGCGCCCGCTTATCAGGATACGGCTGCGGCTTCCCCCGAGGACAAGGCGGAAGCCGAGGTGGAATGGGTGCGCAGCGCCTATTCGGAATATACCGAATAGGCGATTCCAATCAGGCCCTTGCTGGGCTCACTTCCACCGTCACATGCGAGAGTTCATGTATGGCGGCAAGTTTCTGCTTATAAAAAGCCGGCGCTTTCGGCGCCTGCGAATGGATCGCCACGATGGCGGCGTGATGCCCCGGCCCGACCTGCCAGACATGCAGGTCGGTGATGCGATCCTCTTCCGTCTCCACGCTTTCACGGATTTCCTGCGGCAAATCCTCCGTCGGCGGCAGCGCGTCGAGCAGGGTCGTCGCCGTAGAGCGGATCAGCCCCCATGACCAGCGGGCGATGACCAGACCGCCAACGATACCCATCAACGGATCGAGGAACGACCAGCCGTTCCACTTGCCAAGCAGCAGCGCGACGATGGCGAGAACCGAAGTCAGCGCATCCGCCAGCACATGCAGATAGGCCGCGCGCAGATTATTGTCCCGGCCGCCCTTTGCGCCGTGGTCCGCATGGTGACCGGCATGGGAGCCGTGATCGTGATGGGCGTGGCTGCCATGGCCATGATGGGCATGCGAGCCGTGGCCATGTCCATGATCGTGGTGATGGTCATCCTTCAAAAGCACGGCGCTGAGAAGATTGACGGCGAGGCCGATGATGGCGACGAGGATCGCCTGGTTGAAATCGATTTCTACGGGATTGATGAGGCGCATCGCGCTTTCGACGGCAATCAGCAACGCCACCACCGCCAGCACGATGGCGCTGGCAAAACCCGCCAGATCGCCGAACTTGCCGGTGCCGAAGGTGAAGCGCGGATTTCGCGCCTCGCGGCGGGCATAAAGATAGGCGAGCGCCGAAATCAGCATCGCGCCGGCATGGGTGGACATGTGCCAGCCATCCGCCGTCAGCGCCATGGAGCCATACCAGTGGCCGGCAACGATTTCCGCCACCATCATGGCCGCGGTCAGCGCAATGACCATCCAGACGCGCCTTTCATTGCGCTCATGGTTCTGGCCAAGGAAAACATGGTCGTGACCGGCTGCTGCACGGTGTTCGGATGTCGTCGTCATGTCGCTAATCCTGTTCGATTTTACCGTATGTAGGTCTTCAGCACCTGGGCCAGCTCTTCCGCCGCCCGCGCCCGCTCGTCTTCATTTTCGGCATGCACCACATGCTCGTGCAGATGCTCCTGCATCACCTCCCCGGTCAGGCCGGAAAGCGCGCCGCGCACCGAAGCGAGCAATTGCAGCACCTCGCCGCAGGGCTTGGCATCATCCAGTGCACGCTCCACCGCCTCCATCTGCCCTTTCAGGCGGCGGATGCGGGCGAGAAGCTTTTCCTTGTTGCGGATCGTATGGGACATGGGCACCTCATATACTATAGGGGGGTATACTATATGCGCGAGTTTTTCCCTTCAAGCCCCGTGCGACGCAATCCTCGCGAATGTTTCGGCCGTTAAAAATACCCCATGAAACCTAGGGGACTCAGTCATGACGACTATTGCAGCAACCATCAGCAGCTATCATCCCACTCCGATCCGGAGCCTTGAGCCGGCAAAGGGCAAGGAAACCCACTCCACCACCGAAGCCCTGCTGGAACTGACGCGCGCCGCGCATCGCACCATTTCAAACGTCGAAAGCATCGCCACGGCCGTCGCGCCTGCCGCCGCCAGCGTTTCCACCGGCCTTGCCGCAGCGCTCTGGAACCTCGACAGCGGCGCTTCCATGACGACCGCACCCGCTCTGGACATGGGCGACATGGCCGCTTCGGCACAGCCGGAAACCGCATCCAGCATCGAGAACGATGTCCTCAAGGCGCTCGCCCAGGCGCTCGGTGTGGATGAAGCCGCCTGAGACCCATTGAACGGCAGGCTGAAAAGCCATATCTCTAGAGACTAGAGCATCGCACCCGGAACGGTGGAGCCAACCGTTCCGCCGTCGCTGCACCCGAGATATGGAGAAAAAGATGCTGTCCATCGGTGAACTGTCCAAACGCACCGGCGTCAAGGTGCCGACTATTCGTTATTACGAGCAGATGGGCCTCATCCGCGAAGCCGACCGTTCCGACGGCAACCAGCGCCGTTACGAAAAGACCGACCTCGAAAGGCTGGCCTTCATCCGCCATGCGCGCGATCTCGGGCTGAACATCGACGCCATCCGCGAACTGATCGCGCTTAGCCAGCACAGACAGATGCCCTGCGAAGGCGCGGACCGCATCGCCGCCGAACACCTCGCCCATGTGCGCGAGAAGATCGCCAGCCTGAAGAAGCTGGAGCACGAGCTGGAGCGCATCGTCTCCCATTGCCACGGCCATTCGATCGAGGATTGCTACGTCATCCGCGCGCTTTCCAATCACGGCATGTGCGAGGGTGAACATTGATCGGAAAATCGGGCTTGACAGATTGCGGATTCGGGCGCATTGCATGTCCCATGATCAACGAACGCGCACCCATCTCCTGCTCGTACTTTTGGGCCTACCTCTAAGGGCGGCTCGACAGATCATATTGTCAACAAGCCGCCGTCAGGCGGCTTTGTTGTTTCTCAAGCGTCCTGACGGCACCGATAAGACCAAAGGACCGAAACAATGACCGAAGATAGCTCCCTTACACTGGAAAGACCGCCCGTCGTCATCATTCGCGGCGCACGCAAGACGGATTTGCCCGAACTCAACGAGATGATCACCCTGCTTGCCTCCTACCACGGCGATGCGGCGGCGATCACGCCGGCGAAACTGGAACGCGACCTGTTCGGCCCGCTGCCCTGGGTGCATGGCCTCGTGGCCGAAGCCGATGGCGCGCTGATCGGTTACGCCCTGCTTCTGCCGCTCTACAGGGCGCAGGAAGGCCGGCGCGGGCTTGAACTGCATCATCTCTTCGTGCGCGACGGGCATCGCGGCCATGGCACCGGCCAGCATCTGGTTTCCCGCGCCCGCGATATCGCCAAGCGTCTCGGCTGCGACTATCTTTCCGTCAGCGCCACGACCGGCAATGTCGCGGCGCATCGTTTCTACGAAAACATGGATTTCGCGCCCCGCCCGGTTACCGGCATGCGCTACATGCAGTCCATCGCCTGATTAAAAACCACGGAGACGGCCATGACACGGATCGCCATTGCGCTGGCGCAGGATTTTGCGGACTGGGAACCGGCGCTGCTTGCTGCCGCAGCGCGCAGCTATCTCGGCGTCGAGATCATCTATGCCACGCCCGATGGCCGGCCGGTAACGTCGATGGGCGGACTGAATGTGACGCCTGACACATCCTATGACGCGCTTGATCCCGCTGGTATCGATGCGCTTGTCATTCCCGGCGGCTTGAGCTGGGAAAAGGGAACGGCTGTCGATCTTGGCGGGCTGGTGCACCGGTTTCGCGACAGGAACCGGCTGGTAGCCGGCATCTGCGCGGCGGCGAGTGCGCTCGGCGGCACGGGCGTTCTGAACAACGTCGCCCATACCGGCAATTCGCTGGCGTCCCACAAGGCCTATGCCGTCTATAGCGGCGAGTCGCTCTACCGCGACCAGCCGAAAGCGGTCAGCGATCGCGGCATCGTCACCGCCGCCGGCAGCGCGCCGGTCAGTTTCGCTGTGGAAATTCTGAAACACCTCGGCCTCTTTGGTCCGGAAGCCGAGGCGGAACTTCAGGTTTTTGCGGCGGAGCATCGGTGAGGCGGACGCTGATAGTGTGGGCCACGTAAGCCCGCCCGCCCTCATTCCTGTGCTTGTCACAGGAATCTAGCCAGCCCAAGTCCTTGGGCTGAAACGACTCCATTCGTCACGCAGACGCGCGTCGGCTGGATTCCTGTGACAAGCACAGGAATGAGGTAGTGCAAAATACAAGCGTCCGGGCACCCTCACTCATCACCCCCGATCCAGCACCCGGCATACGCGCGCCGCGGGCTCCTCGCCCTTCCCGGCAATCGCACGGCGAATATCGCGGCTGTTCAGATGCAGGCTGCGGCCGGCGGGTAGATTTGCACGTTTGATCTTGGCAAGTGCCGCCGCCACAAAGGCGGCCTCATGGTCGTGGAAAAAGGCAAGAGCCGCCTCGCGTTCGGGATTCGGCCCCAGCACTGCCTTAAAGGCAAGGCGGTGCACGGCGCAGAAAGCGCCGTGACCGGGAACGGCAAAACGCAGCGCATCGAGTTCCTCACTCCATTCCGCTGCGTCCTGCATAGTCTCAGGCCGACTGGAAGCGCTTCAGGAAAAACGCGCTCAATATTCCGAGCAAAGCCCAGAAAACGAAGCTGGTCACGGTGGCGGCGACGATGAACTGACGCTCCAGCGGCAGCGGCGCCAGCGCATGTTCGCCTTCCGGCGGCAAGGGTGCGCCGACCACATGCGGTGCGACGATCAGCACCAGCGCCAATACGATGGCCCAGGGTTCGCGGCGGAATGCGATCAGTGCAATGCCGCCCGCGGTTGCGGCAACCGTCGCAAGCCACCAGATCTGCCGTGCCTCGAGCGCGGCAGCCGGGCTGCCCGGCAGTTCCGGCGGCAGGCCGATCATCGGAGCCAGCATGACGGCGGCAAAACCGGCAACGCCCCAAAGAAGGCCTTCGCGCCAGCCGCCATTCGTGCCACGCAGCGAAATGAGGCCGGTCAGCACCAGCGCATAACCGATGGCGGTCAGCACATTGGCGGCGACGGTATAGGCGGTGCGCTCGAAGCCATCGGCCGGAGCCCAGGCCTCGTCATTGTGCTCATGGGCGGGAACGGCAGCACCGGGCGCCGTCGCATCATGGCTGTGGGGCGCTTCGCCGGCGCTTTCATAGGTTTCCGCCTGAAGGATGAGCGGCGTCGTGCCAAAAGCCTGCATGGCCGAGACGGCGAAACCGCCAAGAATGCCGACGAGAACGGCGGTAAAGACGATATTGCGAAAAGACGACATGCCGTTCCCCTCAATGGCAGGGGAAGGCATTGGCATGACGCGTGTCATGCGCTGCGTTATGAACGGCCTCCACATGGGAAAAGCCGACAAAACCGACAACGAACAGGCCAAGCACGATCGCCGTCAGCGATTGCGCGAAGCTGGTTGTTTTTGCGGAAACGGCGGCGTTGGCCGTATTCTGGTTGATGGACATGGTGACCCCTCTCCGGCGCGACCCCGCGCCTTTGGACGCGGCCGGACGGCGAATGGCCGTCGAGCCGCTACGATACACTTCACCACGGGGATACGAGACTGACACAGGGAGGCGTCGATCCCACCACCCTGAAATTCCGCTCTTCCGGACACCCCGCCGGCATGGATATTTCCGCGATGGCAGGTCTCCTGGCTTACGGGTCAAAACCTGAAACACCTTCCCGGCGTCACCCTCTCTGGAAACCTTCGGTTCCCAGCGAGATGGCTTGCCAGTGGCATTTCGTTTCAGGCTCTCCGCTCACAGTTGCGGGGGCAGCCACGAATGAGGATTTCTCCCTATCGTGTTCCCTTTTCACCTTCCGGAACGCCCGGAAGGAACCATCACAGGATCGTTATCCGATGGGCGGGGTCGGGAGTCAATGGGCGTGCACACCCTCGGGGCACCCTATCGCGACGGTATGGCCTTCAGATAGGCGGCAATCGCATCGCGGTCTTCAGGCGTCAGATGCGCCATGTTCTGCTGCACCTTGACCATGGAGCCGCCGACGCTGTCGAATTCCGGGGTGAAGCCGTTTTCCAGATAGCTGGCAATATCGGCCTCGGCCCAGCTGCCGATGCTTTGCGAGCCGGGGGTAATGTCGGGAATGCGGCCCTCGCCTTCCGGGTTGGGACCGCCGGCCAGCCACTTGTCTTTTACGAAACCGCCAAGCGCATTGCGCGGCGTGTGGCATTCGCCGCAATGGCCCGGCCCTTCCACCAGATATTGGCCGCGCAGCAATTCGGCATTGGCATTGGCAAGCTCCACGCGGGGCCGCGCCGAGGGGTCGAAATAAAGGAATTTCCAGCCGCCCAGCGCCATGCGCAGATTGAAGGGGAACGGCAACTCGTGATCCGGCGCATCGTTCTGGCTGGCCGGCAGGGCTTTCAGATAACCGAAGAGATCGTTGATGTCCTTCTGCGTCATGCGGGCATAGGAGGCATAGGGAAAGGACGGGTAGAGATGTTCGCCGTTCCTGCCCACACCGCGCGTCATCGCATCGCCGAATTCAGCCAGCGTCCAGCCGCCGATGCCATGCTGCGGATCGGAGGAAATATTGGGGACATGGAAGGTGCCGAAGGGGCTTTTCAGCGCCTGCCCGCCCGAAAGCGTCAACAGCGCCTCACCTTTCGCATCGGGTGCGGCATGGCAGCTTGCGCAGCCGCCCGCCCAGAACAGCGTTTCGCCATTGGCCAGATCCGGTTCGCCCAGGCTGACCCAGTGGCTGGGCGCCTGCCGCTGAGGCGCCGTAACCCAGGCGAATATGCCGTAGCCCGCAATGGCCGCGACGACGGCCCCGCCCGCGAGTTTCGTCCAGATGGAGGACATGCCCCTCTCCCCATTCTCACCTGACCCGGTCAGATGTCTTTCGTGCCTGAGAAAACGCCGCCGGGAAGCGGCGTTTCCAAAGTGCTGCGATTATTTCTTCAGACGGTAGGTCTGGTGGCAGGTGCCGCAATCGGCGCCGAGCGTCTTCATGGCGGTGGCGACGCCCGCCTGATCGGTGGGGAGATTGGCGAGAACCATGTCCGCATCCGTGCCGAGCTTGGCGGCCTTGGCCTTGAAGTCGTCGAAATTTTCCCAGATGGCGGGGGCAGCGGCGCTGCCGGTCTCGGTGCCGGCGGGGAACTGGTCCGGGAAAGCCTTCGCGTTGGTGCCGATGGTGGTTACGGCAGTCTTGACGGTATCGGCGTCGAAGGGCTTTTCGCCCTTGGAGATGGCGGCGAGCGAACCCATCGCCCCACCGATCTGCTTCATCATGCCTTCACGTTTTTCGACTTCGCCGGCAGCGTAGACCGCTCCGGCGCAAAGACAGCCGAACAGCATGGCCGCGGTGATGGTTTTCAGTTTCATGCAACTCTCCTTGATTCCGGCCGGGACACCGGGCGCTATATGGAACGGCGCGAGGATGCCCTTTCCGGATGGCGAAAAGAAGTCACATTGCGGTGAATTCCATCGTGAAAACAGAAGCCTAAGACAGGGCCTCCCACAGTGTCAGGAGCGCTGCGGCAATCAGCATGAAACCGGCGGCGCGGCCGATGAAGATCGTGGCGGCGGGCGAAGAAACCAGCCATGCCCGACTTTTATCCGCCGTCAGCGCCAGCGCGCCGTAAACCGTGAACTGCGTGACCGCCACCATCGCGCCCATCACCAGCCCCTGCATCCAGATCGGACCATAGGCCGGTTTGAGGAATTGCGGATAGATTGCCATCATGAACAGATAGGCCTTCGGATTGGAAAGGCAGGTCAACACCGCCCGCCAGAAGGCTTTTCTGACAGAAGCGCTCGCCTGCGCCTCGTCGCCGTTCACGACAATCGCGCTGCGCATCAGGCCGATGCCGATCCAGATCATATAGGCGGCGCCGAAAACCAGAAGCGGCAGGAACAGCGACGGCATCCAGGCGGCCAACATGCCGACGCCCAGGGCGCCGTAAAGCGAATGCACGATGCCGCCGGCGCTCATGCCGCTTGCAGCGGAAAGGCCGGTTCTCTTGCCGCCCGTCAGCGCGCTTGCCAGCACGAACAGCATATCCATGCCCGGCAGGATGATGATGCCGAACAGGACCAGAAAGAAAAGCCAGAGATTTTCGGCGTAACTCATGTCAGTATCTCCCAAAACGGTTCACGACACATTCGGGAAATCCCATGTTTCTCAATGTGTTTCTCCGTTTATAGGAAAAGCCAACTGACAGCGTTGTGTCAGTTGCGTGGGGAAATCCACCGGGAAAACGGCAATGCGCAAGGCGTCGAGACTGTTCGAGATCATCCAGATCCTGCGGGTGGCGCGCAGGCCTGTCACCGCGCAGACGATTGCCGAGGTGCTGGAGGTGACGGTGCGCTCGGTCTATCGCGACATAGCAGCGCTTCAGACCATGCGCGTGCCTATCGAAGGGGAACGCGGCGTGGGTTACATCCTGCGTCCCGGCTTCAACCTGCCGCCGCTGATGTTTTCCATCGAAGAGACGGAGGCGATCGTGCTGGCGCTCGCCATGGTCGCCCGCACCGGCGATAGCGAGTTGCGGCAGGCGGCAAGGCAGGTCAGCGACAAGATCGCCGCCTCCCTGCCCGAACCCCTGTCGAAAACCCTCTCTGCCAATGCCCTGCATGCCTGGGGCAGCATCGCGCCCTCCCCCGCCGGCGTCGATCTTGCAACGGTCAGGCGGGCGGTGCGCGACGAGGAGAAGCTGGAGATCACCTATCGCGATGAAGCCGGCGCGCAAACGCAGCGGCGGGTTCGGCCGATTGCGGTGATCTATTATTCGGAGACGGTGAATATCGTCGCCTGGTGCGAATTGCGGCAGGCGATTCGCAATTTCCGCTCGGACCGGGTGCTGAGCTGCGAAACGACCGGCAGCTTCTTCAAGCTGGAAGGCGAAAAGCTGCGGCAATTGTGGATGAGCGGCTGGCAGAGCAACCAGCCGCCAATCCCCGACTCACAGCCGTAAAAGGCGATTCTCCTCGCGCTCGAAACCGCGAATAACGATCCGGTCGGCAAAGACATCGGCAATCGCGAAGGTGTTCTGGTCGGGCGTATCGACCATGCCCTTGAAGTTCACGAAATGGGTATTGCCCAGCACACCGTAATTGCCCTCGTGATTATGGCCATTGAACCACGCGACGACCGAGGGGTGGGAGCCGAGGAGCTCAAGGATACGCGGCGCGTCCCACATGTTGTGGGCGTTTTCCGGGTAAACAGGATAGTGGCAGAGAACGATCACTTTTTCGCCTGCCGCATCCGCCTTTTGCAGAACGGCCCGCAGCCATTCGAACTGCTCGTCGCTGAGCGAGGCGTTCCAGTCCTGCGCATTGATTGCACCCGCATCCGCCAGGCGCTTCAACCGATCTGCGGCAAGCACCCGACGCGGATCGCCGGGCGGCGGGGCGAAAAGGCTGACCTCGTTGCCATCAAGCACGACGAAACGGACGTCACCGATGGAAAAATCATACCAGGGGGCGGACATGCCGAGGCGGGCGTGGATAACCGGCAAATGCTCGGCGGCGACGGCGAAATCGTGATTGCCCGGCAGCAGCACCGAGCGGTGGCGAAGCCCGTCATAAACGGCAAGGATCGCATCGAAGTTTTCGAAGCCGCGGTCGATGATATCGCCGAGCGTCACGACGAAGGCCAGCTCCTCGCGGTTGAAGGCATCGACAGCGTCTGCGAGCTTTTTCGGGCTCTCGGCGTAATGACGGCCCATCTCGGGGCGCGGATCGGCATCGGCATATTGGGGATCGGCGACAATGCCGAAGGAGAAGAGAGGCGTGGTTTTTTCAGTCATGATGCGCCGCGATAAACCCCACGGATGACAGGCTTGTGACAATAAAATCCGACAGGCCGCATCGCCATATCACAAATGCAAAACACCCGGCTTGAAGCCGGGCGTCTCAAGTACGTGGATATTTCCTCTGTCGTCATGCTCGGGCCTGTCCCGAGCATCTGCCACGTCGCGTTTTGAGACACGGAGCAGATCCCCGGCACAAGGCCGAGGATGACGTCGCGCGGGAGGAGGCTGCTTCGATCAGCAACCACGCGTTCCGCAAGCCTTACTTGGCGGCGGCTTCGTAACGCTCCAGGACGTAATCCCAGTTGATGAGGTTGTCGACGAAGGCTTCGAGGTACTTCGGACGCAGGTTACGATAGTCGATGTAGTAGGAATGTTCCCAGACATCGACGCCGAGGATGGGATCGGCACCGTGAACCAGCGGGTTTTCGCCGTTCGGGGTCTTGGAGATTTCGAGCTTGCCGTTCTTGACGGAAACCCATGCCCAGCCGGAGCCGAACTGCGTGGTGCCGGCAGCGATGAAATCGGCCTTGAACTTGTCGTAACCGCCAAGATCGGAGGCAAATGCCTGTTCGAGCTTGCCCGGCAGCTTGTTGCCGCCGCCGTCCTTCTTCAGCCACTTCCAGAAATGGACGTGGTTGTAATGCTGGGCAGCATTGTTGAAGAGACCGGCATTGGTGCCAAAGGACTTCTTCACGACTTCTTCGAGCGACAGGTCGGAAAGACCTGCTTCGGCCGCCAGCTTGTTGCCGTTGTCGACATATGCCTTGTGGTGCTTGTCGTGATGGAACTCGAGCGTCTCGCGCGACATGTAGGGTGCAAGCGCGTCGTAGTCGTAGGGGAGTTCGGGAAGTTCGAAGGCCATGGTTTTTACTCCTTTTTGCAGCGGGTTACCGCTCCTAGAAACCGTGTGAGCGGACCATAGGAGCGAACCTCTGTTTGGGCAACCTGCGAAATATCAAAATGTTCCGACAAAAGAGAAAATTCCTCTCCGTGCGGCCGCCACCACATTTGTTTCACAACCCTGGCGTACCGTTTTCCACCCTATCGGTTCGCTTTTGCCGAGATTGCAGGAAGGAAATTCCATGACCCGCCCGATCCCCCGCACCATCCTCCTCCTTGCGGCCTTCTCGTCGCTTACTCTCCCCGCCGCCGCATCGTCGGATGACGCCTGGAAGGAGTTCGTGGCGGATGTGCAGACGGCCTGCCTTGCCGGCGCCAAAGACATGATCGAGGACGCGAAGGCGGTGGTCGATCCCGTCGGCAGCGAGAATTACGGCCTCGCCATTCTCACCGGCAAGGCCAAACTCACCGGGAAGAGTGGGGGCGCGGATGCGACCGTCAGCCATATCTGCGTCTATGACAAGAAGACCAAGGCCGTGGAGCTGGGCAGCGAGCTTGCCGGCGATACGCTGAAGGTGGAAATTCCCGGCTCCACCAAGCCCTGATCGTTCAAAAGCGCGGCGTGGTGTCGCCCTCGCCCAGCGCACGCTGCATCAGCACCGTATCAAGCCATTGGCCATGTTTCCAGCCGATGGATTTGAAGGTGCCGACATGTTCGAAACCGGCGGCGCGGTGCACGCCGATCGAGGCGGCGTTGGCCGAATCGCCGATGACGGCGATCATCTGCCGGAAGCCGCCTGCCGTCGCCGCCTCGATCAACGCATCGAGCAGCTTGCGGCCGATGCCCATGCCCTTCATGGCCGGATCGATATAAACGGAATTCTCCACCGCCGCACCATAGGCCGGGCGCGGGCGATAGGCGCCGGCATAGGCATATCCGGCTATCTTTCCATCGCATTCGGCGACGAGATAGGGGTAATTGCCCTCCACCAGAAGGCGGCGGCGCTCGAGCATCGTCTCCGCGCTCGGCGGATCGATCTCGAAGCTCGCGCGGCCGTGCAGCACGGCGTCCCGGTAGATTTCGGCAATGGCTGGAATATCCGCCTCTTCGCAGGGGCGGATCGTAAGGCTGGAAACGGTGGAAAGGGTCATTCTCTTGTCCTGCGGATCATTCACGCCGTCATTGTGCATTGCGGCGCAGCCAAAATAAAGATTATCTGTCTTATACAAACGATAAGGTTTTCTTTGATGATGGACCTCGACCTGCGGCAGCTGCGCAGCTTCATGGATGTGGCCGATCTCGGCAGTTTTTCCGCCGCCGCCGACAAGGCGGGGCTGACGCAGCCAGCCATCAGCCTGCATATAAGGCTGCTTGAAAAACAGCTCGGCGTGCGGTTGATCGAAAGGGTCGGCAGGCGCGCGCAGCCGACGGCGGCGGGGCGCGATTTTCTCATCCATGCAAGGCGGATTGCGGAAGAAGTGGCGCATGCCATCGATACCGTAGCGCCGCATCGCAGCGGGGTGACGGGACGCCTTCGCATCGGCACCGGCGCCACCGCCTGCATCTATCTGCTGCCGCCGGTGCTGGGCAAAATCCGGCAGGCCATGCCCGGCATCGAGATCGTCGTGCAGACCGGCAATACCCACGATATCCTCCGGCTTCTGGAGGCCAATACCATCGATGCGGCGGTGGTGGCCCTGCCCGCCAGCGGCCGCAGCCTCGATATCAGCGATATCCATCTCGACGAGCTGGTCGCGGTTTTCCCGCAAGGCTCCATCTCTGACGCAACGGCGCTCAACGCCGAGACGCTTTCGGCGCGGCCGCTGCTGCTTTACGAGGGCGGCAATACGCGCCGGCTGGTGGATCAATGGTTTTCGGCAAGCGGCCGCACCGTGCAGCCCGCCATGGAACTGGGCAGTGTCGAGGCGATCAAGAAGCTCGCAGGTGCGGGCCTTGGCCTTGCCATCGTGCCGCGCATGGCGATGGAGTATGAAGGCGCGGCATCCGGGCTCGAATGGCGCTCGCTCGAACCGCCGCTGGAGCGCCGGATCGCGCTGGCGATGCGGCGCGACAAACATATGACCGCGCCGCTGCGGGCGCTTGCCGCTGCGCTGCCGGATGTGCGGAAACGGTGAGGCCCGCGCCAGCTTCAGGTGCGGGCCTCGACCCCGGATCTAGTCCGGGGTGACGAAGTGCGGATGCTAGTTCCTCACCATATCCAACCCTGGATTTATCTTCGAAACTCCGTTTTAAACATCCGCGCCGAGACGCGCCCAGTCCATGTAGAGATCGAGCGCCTTGCGGGCGACGGGGCCTGCCTGCAATTCGCGATCATCGAGCTTCACGACGGGCGAAACCTTGGAATAATTGCCGGAGCAGAAGATTTCATCGGCCTCGCGGAAATCCTCGACCGAAAGCGTCGCTTCGCGCACGTCGAAACCGGCCTGGCGCAGAAGGCCGATCACGCGCGAACGGGTGATGCCGGCAAGGAAAGTGCGGTTCGGAACCGGGGTAAGGACAACGCCGTCCTTGACCATGAAGATGTTGGCGGAGGCGGATTCGGCGACATTGCCGTTCATGTCGCGCATCAGGGCATTGTCGAAACCGCGCGAGCGTGCTTCCAGAATGGCGCGGCCGCTATTGGGATAGAGGCTGCCGGCCTTGGCATCGGTCATGGCGGTTTCCGGCGAAGGGCGGCGCAGCGGCGAAACGGTGAGCGTCAGCGGCTTGCCGGCATCCATCGGCGCTTCGAAAAGGCAAAGCGCAAACCGGGTGGAGCCGGCATCGGGCGCCACGACGCTGCCGGGCATGCCATGTTCGGCCCAGTACATCGGCTTGATGTAGATCGCCATCTTGCCGTCGAATTTCTTGACGCCTTCCAGCGCCAGGGACTCGATCTCCTCGGCCGTCATGGTTGGCTTCATGCCCATATTGACGGCGGAGCGATTGACGCGCTGGCAGTGCAGATCGAGATCGGGCGCGACGCCATCGAACCAGCGTGCGCCGTCAAACACCGTCGACGCCAGCCACATGGCATGCGAGGTCGGGCCGATGAGCGGCGGATTGCCGGGCAGCCATTGACCGTCAACATAGGTCCAGGTGGTTGATCGGGGTGCGGTATCGACGCTCATGGTGGTCTCCTGTCTCAAGCGTTTTCGTTCGGTAAAAACGCTCCGTCTTTTTTGTTCTGATGCATTGCCGGATGAAGAGCGCTGCGCGCGCTCAACGGGGCATGTTCTGGAAATCGGCGGGAGTGAATGCCTCTCCCCGGACGAGGTCAAGTTTTAATTGCAGCGATTTCTGATTTTGATGGAAAATAACAAAGCGATGGCCCCGTGAGCACGTTTTATGAGGCGAAACAAAAGGTTGATGAATAGATTCATCACAATAATTCATGCGTCGGATGATGGCGGCGCGATTTGCCCCATGCGATGCTGGCGATCTGACGGCATTTTGCAGGAGGAAAATCATGGCATGGTCCGCCCACCAATATCTGAAATTCGAAGACGAGCGGACGCGTCCCGCGCGTGATCTTCTGGCGCAGGTGCCGCTGGAGCGGGTGCTGAATGGCTATGACCTCGGCTGCGGCCCCGGCAATTCCACCGAGCTTCTGACCGACCGTTACGGCGTCAATGTCATTACCGGCATCGACAGCGATGACGACATGCTGGAAAAGGCGGCGGACCGGCTGCCGACCACGCGCTTCGGCAAGGCCGATCTTTCCCAGTGGAAGCCGGCGCAGAAGGCAGACCTGCTTTACGCCAATGCCGTGTTCCAATGGGTGCCGGATCATCTCACCGTTCTTTCGCAACTGATGGACCAGCTGGAAAGCGGCGGCGTTCTGGCCGTGCAGATGCCCGACAATCTGCAGGAGCCGACACATCGCGCCATGGAGGAGACCGGAGCGAACGGTTCCTGGAAGGACACGTTTGCAGATGGCAGGCTGCGCCGCAAACCCCTGCCCGCGCCTTCGGATTATTTCGATGCGCTGACGCCGAAATCCGCGCGGGTGGATGTGTGGCACACCATCTATAATCATCCGATGAAGGATGCGGAAAGCATCGTCGAATGGGTCAAGGGTACAGGCCTGCGCCCCTATCTCACCGCCGCCGGTGAGGAAAACCGCGAAGCCTTCCTCGCCGACTATACGCGGCGCATCACGGCGGCCTATCCGCCGATGGCGGACGGCCGCCTGCTTCTGCGCTTTCCCCGCCTTTTTGTGGTGGCGGTGAAGAAGTAGCTTCAGTCCGCGAAAGCATAGACCCTGAGGCGGTGGTTGTCGGGGTCGGCGGCGGTAAAGGTGTAGCCGAATTCCATGCCTGCCGGCTGCTGCAGCATGTCGATGCCCTTCGCCTTCCAATCCGCAAAAATCTCGTCCACCCGCGCATCGTTTTCAACGCGGAAGGCAAGCTCGCCGCCGCCGCCCGTGACGGATGCTTTCGGCTCCACGGTGTGCCGCGACCAGAGGCCGAGCTTCATGCCGTTCTGAAGCACGAAAAGCGAGAATGTCGGCGAGGCTTCGACCGGCTCCGCACCCAGCAGGGCCTTGTAAAATTCGGTGCTGGCCGGCGGGTTGTCGACGTAAAGGATGGTGAAATCGGGGTGGGTCATGGCTGTTCTCCTGTGTTGCGGATGAACGGTTTCTAGACCCCGCTGCTGTCAGTTTTTGTCAGCATGATGCCGCCGCCGCTGTTTTTCCCTTTCGCGCCATTCTTTCAGCAGCGCCTGGCGTCGGCGCGGATAACGGCTGTCGAGAGGGCGGAAATCTTCGATGCGGTCGGCCCGGAAACTGCGGTAGTCCTGCCGTGTCTCGCACCAGCCCAGCACCACCCGCACCAGATCGAAAAAGGCGAGCGCGAAGGGCCAGATCACCCGTTCCGTCACCTCTCCCTTTTCATCGCGATAGGTGATGACGACCCGGCTTTCCTTACGGATCGTATCGCGAATGGCGGCCAGATCGACATGGATGGCGGCAAGGCCCTGCCCCGGACCGACAAGCAGGGTGGAATGTTCGAGTTCCTCGCGCAGGGCATCGGGAAGCACGGCGCCGATCTTGACGAGCGCGGCGCGGGCGGCCTCCGCCAATCCCGCATCGGCGCGGCCAGCCACCCAGCGCGAGCCGAGAACCAGCGCCTCGATTTCCTGCTGCGAAAACATCAGCGGCGGCAACAGGAAACCGGGGCGCAGCACATAACCCACGCCCGCCTCGCCTTCGATATCAGCGCCCTGCGCCTGAAGCGTCGCTATGTCGCGGTAGAGCGTGCGCAGGCTGACGCCGGTTTGCGCGGCAAGCGCCGCGCCGCTGACCGGCATGCGGTGGGAGCGCAGTATCTGCAACAGATCGAGAAGCCGTTGTGAGCGTGACACGCGATATTCCCTTCCGCCCCATAGCCAGACCGTGGCGTTGACGATCCCGGCGATAGACGCGTAGCGCCGCCAGCCGCCGGGTGCAACCATGCAAAAAAGGGTGGACAAGGCCGCGTCGCCAGCATGTAGATAGGGTCAGGCTCTTTCACGCCCCTCCCATCCGCCACAGGCATTTCGAGTTTCCGCCATGATCGTTCGTCCAAAACCGAACCTGCTGCAGCTTTTCCTCATCGTGCGCGGCTCCATCATCGTCCGCATCTTTCCGCAGGTGCTTGCGGTTTTCCTGCTGTCGACGCTGGTTGTCTGGGCGCACAAGGACCGGCCGGATCTGGTGCAGGCGTTAAACGGCGCGCCTTTTTCGCTGCTCGGCATCGCGCTTTCGGTGTTTCTCGGTTTTCGCGCCAATGCCTGTTACGACCGCTGGTGGGAAGCCCGCAAGCAATGGGGTGCGCTGATTACCGTCGCCCGCGCGCTTTCACGCCAGAGCCTCATGCTCGACAGCCGGCAGGATGTCGCCGATCCCGTTACCCGCCGGCGGATTACCGATCTTGCCATCGCCTTCTGCCACGCGCTGGTTTCGCATCTGCGCCCCGGCGATGCAACCGCCACTGCGGCCAGCCTCGTTCCGGATGATCTCAGGGATATTTACGACCGCAGCCGCAACCGGCCGGACATGCTGCTGCGCGAAATATCCGGCGCCGTCGTCTCCGCCCATGGCAAGGGGCAGATCAGCGATATCCAGCTACAGATGCTGGATGCCACCGTGCAGCAGATGGGGGCCGCGCAGGCTTCGTGCGAGCGCATCCGCCAGACACCGGTTCCCTTCGGTTATTCGCTGCTGCTTCACCGCACCGCGCATCTGTTCTGCCTGCTGCTGCCGTTCGGTTTCACGGATCTGCTCGGCTGGGCCACGCCGTTTACCGCCACGCTCATCGCCTATACGTTCTTCGGTCTCGATGCGCTGTCCGACGAGCTGGAGGACCCCTTCGGCACCGGCCTCAATGCGCTGCCGATCAATTCGCTCGCCACCACCATCGAGATCAATCTGCGCGAGGCGATGGGCGAGACCGATCTGCCGGCCGATCCGCGCCCGGTGGATTACGTGCTGATGTGATATCGTCCCGCCGGGTTGAAACCGATCGCGCGGACACCAGTTAATGAAAGACGGCTTCCTACGCCCGGCATCCCGCGCCGGCCATGTTTTCAGCAAACAGGAGAGACATCCCATGTATGACGTCAGCGCGAATGGCGCGAATATTCCCGCCCTCGGTTTCGGCACCTTCCGCATTCCGGAAGACGATGTCAGGCGCATTCTGCCGGAAGCGCTGAAACTCGGCTTCCGCCATGTCGATACCGCGCAGGTCTACAAGAACGAAGGCGCCGTCGGCGAGGTCATCGCTCAGTCAGGCATTTCCCGCCACGATATCTTCCTGACCACCAAGGTCTGGGTGGATCGCTTCCGCCACGACGATTTTCTCGCTTCCGTCGATGAAAGCCTTGCGAAGCTGAAGACCGATTATGTCGATCTGTTGCTGCTGCACTGGCCGAAGAGCGATGTGCCGCTTGCCGAGCGCATCGGCGCGTTGAACGCGGTGCGCAAGGCCGGCAAGGCGCGCAATATCGGCATTTCCAACTTCAATGTGGCGCTGACCGAAGAGGCGGTGAATCTGTCCGACACGCCGCTTGCCACCAACCAGATTGAATATCACCCCTATCTCGACCAGACGAAGGTGATTTCGGCCGCGCGCAAGCACGGGATGTCGGTGACGGCCTATTATCTGATGGCCGATGGCAAGGTGCCGAACGATCCCGTGCTGAAGGATATCGGCGCAAAACACGGCAAGACCGCCGCGCAGGTGACCCTGCGCTGGGCGGTGCAGCAGCCGGATATCGTGGCGCTTTCCAAGACGGCGACGGAAAGCCGTCTCAAGGAGAATTTCGATGTTTTCGATTTTGCGCTGACGGAAGAGGAAATGCGGGCGATCCACGCGCTGGCCAAACCGAATGGCCGCATCGTCAATCCCGGCCACCTCGCGCCCGATTGGGACGACTGAGGCGACGGAGCCGTCTCACCGCTCGGTCAGGGCCAGCTTCGCGCCCAGCGCCACGAAAGCGGCCGCGAAGCTGCGCCGCAGCCAGGCGAGGACCGCCGGGCGCGACACCACCTGCCGCCGGACCGAGGCGGCGAAACAGCCATAAAGCGCAAAGACCAGAAACGTCATGGCCATGAAGATCAGCCCGAGATCGATCATGCGCCATGTCGGCAAAGCCTCATCCGCTGCGATGAACTGCGGCAGGAAGGCGAAAAAGAAGATCGACAGTTTCGGGTTCAGCAAATTGATGAGGATCGCCTCTCCGATGATACGGGCGGCCTTCCGGGGCTCCCTCGTATCGTCGATCTTCAGCGCACCGTCCTCCCGCAGCGTGTTCCACGCCATGTAGAGGAGATAGGCGACCCCCAGATACTTTACCGCACCGAAGGCGAGCGCGCTGGTGTGCAGGATGGCGGCAAGGCCGGTGATGGCAGCGAGCAGATGCGGCACGATGCCAAGCGTACAGCCGAAGGCCGCAACGACGCTCGTCCTTGCCCCCTGCGAAAGACCGGCGGCGAGCGTATAGACCACGCCGGTTCCGGGAGAGGCGGCGACGATAAAGGATGTGATGAGGAATTCGGGTGTCATGGTGCGGGTGTGTCCTCTTGGGGTGGAGGACAGGAGCATGAGGGTGCGTGGGGTGGGGTGTCTTGGATGAAATTGCGGCACAGACGCTCGTCGGCGCGCGCCGAAGTGGTGGGTTACGGTATCGGCCAGCCCACTCCGTCCTCATTCCTGTGCTTGTCACAGGAATCCAGTCGACGCGCGTCTGCGCGGCGGGAGGACTCTTTTCAGCCCAAGGACTTGGGCTGGCTGGATTCCTGTGACAGGCACAGGAATGAGGGCGGAGAAAGAATCTACGAAAGCGCCGCCCGGTAAACCGCCGGCGTAACCCCGAATTGCCGCACGAAGAACCGGTTCAGATGGCTCTGGTCGGCAAAACCGGCGGCAAAGGCCGCCTCGGCGGGCGGCGTGCCTCTGGCCAGTGCATGGCGTGCCACATGGACACGCCGCTGGAGAAGATAGCTGTGCGGCGTGAGCCCGGTGGCCCTGGCGAAAGCGCGCAGGAAGCGGAACTGGCTCATGCCGGCCTCTGCGGCGAGATCGGCAAGGCGGAACGGCCGGAAGGGCTCGTCGTCGATGCGGCTTTTCGCCCGCTTTATATTCTCGGGTGCGGCGATTTCGCCCGGCTTCGCCGCCGTCTCCATCGCCCCCGCCAGAAGCGTCAGCAGGGTCTCGTCGCCACGAAGGGTTTCGCCCGGCCGTTCCCTTGCCGTCATGGCTGCAAAGACAGCGTTGAACCGCTTTGCCAGCGGCCTGATATCGACGGGATAGGCGAATTCGAACGCGCCGCGATCCGTCTCGCCGATATCGGCAATGGCGTCGCGGACGATATCGATGTCGAGATAGAGCATCCGCCAGGCGCGGCCGCCCTCCCCGAGCGGAATACCGTCATGCACCTCGCCCGGATTGACGGTGATGAGATGGCCGGCGCCCGCTTCCACCATGCCGCGGCCGGAGAGCGATTTCTGCGCGCCGCGTTCGATGAGACCGATACCGAACTGATCGTGCATGTGGCGCGGAAAGGAACGGTCGCTATCCGCCGCCACGGCGACGACACCGGGCAGAATGGTTTTCGGCATCAGGAACCGGCCTTGGGCCATGAAAGCGCGCGCTCCGCAGATTAGAGCGCGACGCTATCACAGGATGGCCCCATGTGACAGACGCGGCCGTTTACGGATGCATATGGTTGATCATGGCGAAGACCTGATCGAAATTACCGTTCTGCGCGGCGAAACGCAGCGGCTTGCAGCGTTCCACCACCACTTCCTTCTCGTCCGGACGATTTTCAAGAATATCCATCACCTCGGAAATGAAGGCGTCGAGCGGCATGGCCCTTTCGTCGCTCGCCTGCCCCTCGCCCATCAGCGTCGTCTGCACATAGGGCGGCACGATTTCGATGACCTCCACCGGCGTTTCCTTCAGCTGCTCGCGCAGCGCGACCGAATAGGCATGGATGGCCGATTTGGTGGCGCTGTAGGTGGGGGTCAGCACCATGGGCACGAAGGCGAGGCCGGAAGAAACCGTCAGCACGGTGGCTGCGGGTTGCTTGAGGAAATGCGGCAAAAGCGCCGCCGTCAGGCGAATGGGTGCGAGAAGATTGGTGGCGATGGTTTCTTCCGCCGTGTCGAGATAATCCGGTGCCGCGGCGATGTCTTCCGGCCGCATGATGCCGGCATTGTTGATGACGGCGTTGAGAGTCGGATGGGCCTTTACCAGAGCTTCGGCAAACGCGCGGATGCCTGCGGCGTCCGTCGCGTCCATCACCATCGAGGCCATGCCGGGATTGGCGGCCGTCACCTCGTCGAGCACGGCCTTGCGGCGGCCAGAAATGATGACCCGGTTGCCGGCCTTGTGAAACGCATCCGCCAGCGCCCGGCCGATGCCGGAACCGCCGCCGGTGATGAGAATGGTGTTATCAGCGATTTTCATTGGAGCATCCTTTGCTTGTTGGCTGAAAGGAAGTTAGCTATGATACTCTCCAATCGAAAGTAGGCACCCAAAAGATTTATACTTACCCAAAGGAGAGTGTAAGATGAAACGGCACGCCGCCGCCGACCCCGCCATCGAAAGCCGGCGCAAGGTTCCGCCGCCCACGGATACCGATCCGGCAATAGAGGCGCTGGTTCAGGACATCATCGCGAAAGTGGCGGACAAATGGACGATGCTCATTCTGGAAGTGCTTGAAGAGCACGGCACGCTGCGCTTCACGCAGATCGGCAGGCTGGTGGGCAATATAAGCCAGAAGATGCTGACGAAAACGCTGCGGCAGATGGAAAGCGACGGGCTGGTGCGCCGCACCGTGCATCCCGTCATCCCGCCGCATGTGGATTACGGCCTGACGAACCTCGGCCGCACGCTGGGCAGCGCCTTTTGCGGCGTGTGGATATGGGCGGAAACGCACCATGCCGAAATAGAAGAGGCGCGGCGCCTGTTCAATGAACAGCCGCCGCGCCCCGCTATGGAGTAGTTTCGCCTCAGGCGAACTGGCTGAGGCCCGGAACCGAGGCGATCACCTGATCGACAACCTCATCGCCCGCATGCTGGCGGGCAACGGAGATGGTTTCCTTGGCGAGCGTGGAAATCTCGCTCATGCCGAGGCCCTGGCTCATCAGCTGCTGGCCCAGCCCCATGATGCCGCCGCCGCCGAGCGCGCTCATCAGGCCGCCGAGCAGACCGCCGCCGCCGGCACCTTCGCCATTATACTGCGCCACCAGTTCGCTGGCGCCGGGAATGGCTTCGATCATGCGGGCGATCGGGCCGTCTTCCGCCTCACGCTGAAGAAAACCGAGAATCATGCCAATGGCCTTTTCGGCCAGTTCGGGGCTGATTCCCGCCTTCTCGGCGATCTGGCTCACGACTTCGTTCATTCTTGCCTCCTGTTGAAAAACGACGCCAACATCGAATAACTGACGTTAACGTCAACGTAAAACAATATCATGCCGCATTCAAGCGGCCAGGGTCAGGTGCGGCAACTTTCATCAAGCGGTTTTTCTTCATCGCCATCAAGCAGTTGTTGCGCCTTGAAACTGTCCTTATAAGATCATCACAACCAAACTATGAAAAGGCCGCTTTCGCGAGGAACGGTCATCGCATGCCAGCTACGCTTTTAATTCGGACATGACTTTTGCAAAATCCACCGCGATTTTAAGGGTCATGCACCAGCCGCAGGAGAAAATGGTCGATGTTGCAGGACGGACAGCTCTATATCGGGACCAGCCGCAATCCGGACGACAGCCTGAACAAGGGCGAATATCTGGAACTGAAATTCGGCAACCGCCACGGCCTCATCACCGGCGCGACGGGAACGGGCAAGACGGTGACGTTGCAGGTGCTGGCCGAAGGTTTTTCCAAGGCCGGCGTGCCGGTTTTCTGCGCCGATATCAAGGGCGACCTTTCCGGCATCGCCGCGCAGGGCGAAGCCAAGGACTGGGTGCAGAAGCGCGCCGAACAGATCGGCTTCACCGATTTTGCCTATGGCAAATCGCCGGTGATCTTCTGGGATCTCTACGGTGAAAAAGGCCATCGCGTCCGCGCCACCATCGCCGAAATGGGGCCGTTGCTGCTTGCCCGGCTGATGGATGCCTCGGAAGCGCAGGAAGGCGTGCTCAACATCGCCTTCAAGATCGCCGATCAGGGCGGGCTGCCGCTGCTCGATCTCAAGGACCTGCAATCGCTCCTGAACTATATGGGAGAAAACGCAACCGAGCTTTCCAACCAGTTCGGCCTGATTTCCAAGGCCTCGGTCGGTTCGCTGCAGCGCGGGCTGCTGGTTCTCGAACAGCAGGGTGCGGCGAATTTCTTCGGCGAACCGGCGCTGAAGATCGCCGACATCATGCGTGTGGGCACGGATGGGGTTGGCACGATTTCGGTTCTCGCCGCCGACCGGCTGATGATGAACCCGCGCCTTTACGCCACCTTCCTGCTCTGGATGCTTTCGGAACTGTTCGAAGAGCTGCCGGAAGTGGGCGATCCGGAAAAGCCACGTCTGGTGTTCTTCTTCGACGAGGCGCATCTGCTCTTCAACGACGCGCCGCGGGTGCTGGTGGAACGCGTGGAACAGGTGGTGCGGCTCATCCGCTCCAAGGGCGTGGGCGTCTATTTCGTGACACAGAACCCGCTCGACGTGCCGGAAACCGTTCTCGCCCAGCTCGGCAACCGCGTGCAGCACGCGCTTCGCGCCTATACGCCGCGCGAGCAGAAGGCGGTGCGCACCGCGGCCGACACTTTCCGCCAGAACCCGGCCTTCAACACTGCCGACACCATCACCACGCTCGGCACCGGTGAGGCGCTGATTTCCACCCTGCACGACAAGGGCGCTCCCTCCATCGTCGAGCGCACGCTGGTACGCCCGCCATCGGGCCGTGTCGGGCCGCTGACCGATGCGGAACGCAAGTCCCTGATCGATGTGAGCCCCGTCGCCGGGCAATATGACAAGGATATCGACCGGGAATCGGCCTTCGAAATCCTCGCCGCCCGCGCCCAGAAGGCTGCCGATGCAGAAGCCGCCAGACGTGCGGAAGAAGAAAACGCCTCCAGCCAGTCCGAAAGCGCTTCCGGCCGCTGGCGCCTGCCCGGCTTCGGCGATGAAGAACCCGCACCGGCCTCCACCGGCTCGCGCAATGGCGGCGCACGCAAGACCGGATACCAGCGCGAAACGGTGATCGAGGCGGCAATGAAAAGCGCTGCCCGCTCGGTTGCCACCTCGGTCGGCCGCGCCATCGTGCGCGGGATTCTGGGTAGTTTGAAGCGATAAAAACGGATACGCCGCCCGCCCTCGATGGGGCGGGCGCCGCGTGATTGGCGGGACGTTACTTCTGGCGATAGAAGATCATGCCACCGTGATAAAGCACATCGCCGACGAATTCGCCGTCGGCGGTGAAGCCGGTATCGTCCCAATAGTCGATATGGTTTCCCTTCACCTCATACCGTCCCCGATAGGCGCTTTTGCGGTTGCCCCGCGCCTCGTCATACCGGCCATTGGGCAGAAGTTCCTGGCGAATGTGGCCATCGCCGGTGACCCACATGCCGATATAGGGGTGGTTCCGGGTTTGAGACGTTTCGGTCATATTCACGTCCATGGCGTTGCTCGCTTTGCTGGAACCCGTATCGGCGGAAGCCGTTGCGAGCAGAAGCGCAACGGATGTCGAAACAATATTCATCGCCTTTGCCCTCCCGATGCGGCGTTGGCGCGGCGTTCCTCGAACAGCTCGGCAAGCGTGCGGGATGCGGCGATGGCTTTGGGAAAACCTGCGGGAACGGTGATCAGATAGACCATTTCCTTCAGCTCTTCGTCGGTTGCGCCCACATTGAGCGCATAACCGGCATGGACCTTCATCAGATCACGCTCGCCAAGGGCCGCCATGACCGCAACGGCGGCAAGCTGGCGGGTCCGGTTGTCCAGACCCGGCCGGGACCATACCTCCCCCAGGGCGTAGCCTTCGGTCGCATCGGCAAGGAAAGGAAACTCCTGCCGCAGACGTTCCAGATTGGACTGGGGCTGGCCATTGTTGAGGCTGCGGACGACTTCATCGCCACGCTTCAGCCTGTCATCCAGTCGTTGCGGATTGGCGATGGCGGCACTTGCCGCAAGCATGGCAATCGCAAGCACCGTCGGAAAAATCGCTTTCATCTCGCTCTCCTCAGGCGGCGGTGGGTCGGACGACGATCTCATTGACGTCCACATCGTCGGGCTGCTCGATGGCGTAACGCACCGCGCGACCGATGGCGTCGGGCTTCAGGGCGATGGCCCGATAGGTCTGCATCAGTTCCGCAGCGGCGGGATCGGTGATGGTGTGGGCAAGTTCGCTTTCCACCACGCCGGGATGAATGCAGGTGACACGCAGGTCACGGTTTTCCTGCCGCAGCCCGTCCGAAATCGCCCGCACCGCAAATTTCGTCGCGCAATAGACGGCAGCCGTGGGCGAAACGGCGAGCGCACCGATGGAGGCGATGTTGATGATGTGGCCGGAAGCGCGGGCCGTCATCTCGGGCAGAACGGCGGCGACGCCATAAAGCACGCCCTTGATGTTGACGTCGATCATGCGGTCCCACTCGTCGACCTTCAGGGACGACATCAGCGACAGCGGCATGATGCCGGCATTGTTGACGATGACGTCGACCTGCCCGAACGCCTTGCGACCGGCCTCCGCAAAGGCCTCGACGCTCTTTCTGTCCGTTACGTTCAGCGGCTGGATGACGACCTCGGCGCCCTTCCCGCGCAATTCTTCGGCAAGCGCCTGCAAGCGGTCCATGCGGCGCGCGCCCAGCACCAGCTTTGCCCCGGCGGCGGCCAGTTCCCTTGCGATACCCTCACCGATCCCGCTCGATGCACCTGTGATGAGAACGACTTTGTTCAATGTCATGGCTTTCTCCTTGGTGTTACGGCCGGCTTTTTCTGGAAGCGGCCATTGCAGACAAGATAAAGCTTGGGCATTGTCGTGATAACCGCCTCAATCATAACCTCAATGGGTAGAATTTCTAACCAATGAACATCGATCTCAACGCGCTTTCGACATTCTGCATGGTTGCCGATGAACGCAACTTCCGCGCCGTTGCAGACAGGCTCGGCGTAACCCGCTCCGCCGTCAGCCAGACCATCCGCAAGCTTGAAGAAACGATGGGAATAGCGCTGGTGCAGCGCACGACGCGCAGCGTCAGCCTGACGGAAGCGGGACAGCAGCTTTATGCGGATGTCTCGCCATCCATCGGCAATCTCGTTGAGGCTGCCAATGCCGCGTCGTCCCTGGGCGGCGCCGTGCGCGGGCAGTTGCGGCTTGCGGTGTCCTCGATAGCCGAGCGCTTTTTATCCGGGCCATTGCTTGCACGCTTTGCGGAAATACATCCCGAAGTGCAGCTCGATATCGTCGTGACGGACGAGGAATTCGATATCGTCGCCGAGCACTACGATGCCGGCGTGCGTCTTGGAGAGCTGATCGCGCAGGACATGATTGCGGTTCCAGTTTCCGCTCCGCAGCGGCAGCTCGCCGTCTGCTCGCCGCACTATCGGGACCGCTTCGGCCTGCCGGCGCAGCCCCGCGAATTGATAGGGCACAGGTGTATCGGCTGGCGACCCCGTCCGGGTGTGGCGCCATACAGGTGGGAATTTGCGGAAAACGGCCGCGAAATCGCGGTGGCGGTGGAGCCGGCCTTCACCACCAACGACATGCAGCTGATGATCAAGCTGGCCTGCGCCGGTGCGGGCATCACATTCGGCATGGAAGAAACGTTCCGCCCCTATCTGGAGAGCGGGCAGCTGGTTTCCATGCTGGAAGACCACTCCCCGAGCTTTGCGGGATTTTATCTCTATTATCCCAGCCGCCGCAATCTTGCGCCGAAGCTGCGCGCCTTCATCGATCACGTCCGCCTGTCGAGAGAGCGGTAGTCTGCCGGAGCGAGCCCCGGCAGATTGTTAGAAAACAGGGCTATTTCCTCTGCGAAACCAGCGAGAAATAAGCGCCCTGCGGATCGACGCAGTTGACGATCCAGCTTTCGCCGGGAACCTCCATCGGACCGTTGACGACCTTGCCGCCACCGGTGCTGACGCGGGTGATGGCGTCATCGATACCGTCCACATTGAAGTAATAACCCCAGTGACAGACGGGGACCTGCGGCATGCGTTTCATCATGCCGCCGACGGCCTTGCCCCTGTAGGCGAAGATGCGGTACGGGCCCATGTCGCCCATGTCGAAATCATGGTCCTTGGTCCAGCCGAAAACATCGCCATAAAAGGCCATGGCCTCATCGACATTATCGGTGAAGAGCTCGTGCCAGCCGACATGGCCCTGCTTTTCCTGCATATCCTCGGGGAAACCGCCGGTTTCCATCGGCAGCGGCGTCATGATGCAGAGCACCGCACCGAAGGGATCGGCGACCACGGCGAAGCGGCCGATTTCGGGAATATCCTGCGGCGGACGTCTGACCGCGCCGCCCTTTTCAGCGAATTGTTTCGCCGTGGCGTCCACATCGTCGACATCGACATAGGCGGTCCAGTTCGGGGGAATGCCCTGGCTCTTGTGCTCGTCGGTCAGCTCCATGACGCCGCCCATGCCCTTGCCATCGGCCTCCAGCACCAGATAGGGCATTTCCGGCGAGCCGAAATCCTTGGTCTGCCAGCCGACGACATGACCATAAAAGCGGGCTGCCGCTTCCATGTCGGGCGTCATCAACTCGACCCAGATGAATTTTCCATGTGTATCGGACATTGTCGTCTCCTATGGAGGGTTTGGCGGGTATGTTTCGGCGAGCGCCCGCCGCAGGATGCGGCGGCGCCGGTGGTTGTCGGGTGAATTTTCGCAGGGCCTCAGGCCTTGCGGCGGAATTCCGATGTCATGAAGGTCTTGAATGTGCCGTCCGGCTGCCTGACGCTGCCGGAGAAGCTGCGGTGATTGTCGTCATGCAGCACCAGCACGTCGTGATAGGTATCGGTGCGGCCGGAACCGTCGAAGGCCGGGCCTTCCGCTTCCAGCGTCAGGGTCTTGCCGTCCTCTTCCAGCCAGCCCTTGTAGACCCAGAGATTGGTCATCATCGACCCTACCCAGGTACCGACGAAATTGCCCTTGGCCGGGTCGAAGCCGACCGTGATCACGGCCGTCATCTGGTCGCCATCGGGCATCCTGCCACTGCCTTCACCGATGACCCACAATCCGCCGATGGAGCGAACCGTCTCGGTAAAACGCTGGTTCGGATCATCAGGATCATATCCGTCATGGCCGGCGACCATCACCCAGTCACCAACGAGCCTCGACAGGAATTCATGCTCCTTCTGTGGCTTGACGCTTGGCATTTCCATTGTCGTCTCCTCCTCGTCCTTGTATTTTCAGTGGCAGCAGGCTGCCGCCTTCGGCGCGTCCTCATACTGGTCGTGGCGGCGCACCCAATCCATTACCTCCTCTTCGTTACGGCCTTTTGGCACCAGATCGAGCAGCATCAGCGTGCCGAGCGTCTGCTCCGCGCCGCGGGCGTAAGTGGAGTAGGTGTGGTAGATCTTGCCGTCATCGCCCTTGGCGAAAACGCTGATGCCGTGCAGGTCCTTCAGGTCGCCATAGGGCGCCATGTCACGGTAATTATAGGTGATTTCGCCTTTGGCCATGTCCTCGTCGCGGAACGAGGCCTGATAATCGTAGTTGAAATCGCTGCCTTCGGCCGAAACCCACGGGAATTTCCAGCCCATGCGGTTCCTGTAGCTTTCGATCTTCTCAAGCGGCGCGCGCGACACGGCAACGAAACCCGCATCGCCATGCTTGAGGTGGATCAGAGCGCCATCGACATGATCGGCGAAGAAGGAGCAACCGACGCAGCCCTCCTCCCAGTCCGGCGCCAGCATGAAGTGATAGACGATGAGCTGGCTGCAGGTGCCGAACAGTTCCTTCAGCGATTTGGGGCCGGAAGGGGCATCGAAGATATAATCCTTCGTCACCTCTTCCCAGGGCAACGCACGCCGGGCCTCGTTCAGCCTGTCGCGGGCGCGGGTCATTTCCTTTTCCTTCACCAGCAGATCGCGGCGGGCCGCAAGCCACTCCTCTTTCGAAACGACGGGATGAGACATGATCTTTCCTCCTTGGATCCGTCTTTCACCACGGCACCGCCCCGCTTTTAGCGGTGGGCACCAGCTATTTCTGTGCTGAAAGTCAATAAACAGTCTGCGGGGGCATCAAGTTCCGCTTGACTAATTAGGTTGATATCAACATATTTATCCCATGTCAAACGCCAGCGTGATTCCTTTTTCGACAACTCTTTTCGTGCGGGATGCCTGTCTCTGCCTGCATGCGCAGCGCGCCGCACGGGCATTGGCGCGGTTGTTCGACAATGCGCTGAAGCCGGTCGGCATCACCAATGGACAATTTTCGCTGCTGATGTCGCTCAACCGACCCGAGCCGCCGCCGATGGGGCCGGTCGCCAATCTTCTGGCCATGGACCGCACGACGCTGACGGCGGCGCTGAAGCCGCTGGAGCGGCGCGGGCTGGTCAGCATCGAGCAGGACCCGAAGGACAAGCGCGGCAAGCGGCTGCGGCTGACGGCGGACGGCATGGCCGTGCTCGCCGCCGCCTTCCCCATCTGGGAACAGACCCATGCCGAAATCGAAGCCCGCATCGGCAGCGGCGATCCCGACCGGCTGCGCCGTGACCTTATCGACCTCGGCTGACAGGATTGACGGCATGGCGCCACTTTTGTCGGCGACAATGTCATCCGGCCGTCGTGCCGGGGAGCGACACTACGAAGAAAGCGCAATCAAGGAGGAATGATCATGCGTGCAATCGTTTTTGTAAAAGCCACCAAAAGCAGCGAAGATGGCGTCATGCCCACGACCGAACTGATCGAGGCGATGGGAAAATTCAACGAGGAACTGGTCAATGCCGGCATCATGCAATCCGGTGACGGCCTGCATCCCTCCTCCAAAGGCAAGAGGGTTGTGTTCGACGGTGACAGCCGCACGGTGATCGACGGCCCCTTCCCGCACACCAACGAGCTGGTCGCCGGCTTCTGGATCTGGACTGTGAAGGACATGGACGAGGCCGTGGCCTGGGTGAAACGCTGCCCGAACCCGATGCTGGAGCGCAGCGAAATCGAAATTCGCCCGATGTTCGAAATGGAGGATTTCGGCGATGCGGTGACGCCGGAAATCGCCGCGCATGTGGAAGAACTGCGCGCGCGCGTCGCGAAGCAATAAAGGCCGCTCAGGCGAGCGCCGGATTAAAACGGGAGAGTGCGGGCTTGCCGCATTCTCCCCCACCGCCTGCCATTGCAAAAGCCGTTGCCTCGAACAACCGCCGCTGTTAATGGTGAAGCGGTTCAACCCGTTTCAAGAAAGGAGGCTTCGCATGGATATTTCCTGCTTCTGGCGTAATCGTCAGCTCTGCCACCTTTTTGCCCTGCAGACACGTTTGCAGGGCTGACCGGAACAACCAACACTCTGGTTTGCCCAAAAGGCCGCGCAGAATGCAGCTTGTCTGCCGTTGCGCATGTTTTCACGACGGATCACCCCGAACCGAAACCCGTACTGCCTGCGGCAGACCACGGTTCGTCACGGGTCCGTCTTGCCAGAGACGACTTCATGACCATCATCACGCTTCGAAACCTCGGAATCATTCTGGGCAAGCCGCTTTTTTCAAATCTCAGCCTCACGGTGAATGCGGGAGACCGCATCGGCATCGTCGCCGCCAATGGCTGCGGCAAATCCACCCTGCTCAACTGCCTTGCAGGTGACATGGAGCCCAGTAGCGGCGACATTACCCGGCTGCGCGGACTGACGCAGTCCATCGTCCACCAGCATCTGCCCACCCCGCTGATGGAATGGACGATGCGGGACGCCGTGCTTTCCGCCCTGCCGGCGGATACGATCGACAGCGAGAGCTGGCGTGCCGACATTATTTTCGACGCCATGCTGGTGCCGGAGCCATTCCGCGAGCGCCGCCTGAAAGAATTGAGCGGCGGCTGGCAGAGGCTTGCGATGCTGGCGCGGGCGTGGATCACCGAGCCGGATGTGCTGCTGCTCGACGAGCCGACGAACCATCTCGACCTCGAAAAGATCAATGTGCTGGAAAACTGGCTCGGTGAATTGCCGCGCGATACGGCTGTCATCATCGTCAGCCATGACCGCGCCTTTCTCGACAATGTTACCAGGAGCACGCTGTTCCTGCGGCCGGAAAATTCGGCGCTGTTCCGGTTGCCCTATGGCCACGCACGGGCGGTGCTGGAAGAAGAGGATGCCGCCGATGAGCGGCGTTTCCAGCGCGACATGAAAACCGCCCAGCAATTGCGCCGGCAGGCCGCCAAGCTCAACAATATCGGCATCAATTCCGGCAGCGATCTTCTGACCGTCAAGACCAAGCAATTGCGTGAGCGTGCGGAAAAGATCGAGGAAAAGGCGCGGCCAGCCCATATCGAGCGATCCGCCGGCAAGATCCAGCTCGCCAATCGCGGCACCCATGCCAGGGTTCTGGTCACTCTGGAAGACGCGCCGGTCTCGACCCCGGACGGAACGGTGCTGTTTCGCACCGGCCGGCAATTTGTCCGTCAGGGGGACCGCATCGTCATTCTCGGCCGCAACGGCGTCGGCAAGACACGGCTGATGTCGCTGCTGCAGGCGGCTGTATCGGGTGCAGGCCAGATACAGGACGGCATCAAGGCCACGCCCTCGCTGGTGGCCGGATATGTCGACCAATCGCTCGCCGAGATCGATGACGACAGCACGCCCGTTTCACTGCTATCCCGCCGCTTCGATATTGGCGACCAGCGCATCCATGGCCTGCTCGCGGGCGCCGGGATCGACATGGAAATGCAGAAGCGCCGCATCGCCGCCCTTTCCGGCGGGCAGAAGGCCCGGCTTGCCATGCTGGCGCTGCGGCTGGCGGAGCCGAATTTCTACCTGCTGGACGAGCCCACCAACCATCTGGACATTGAGGGGCAGGAAGCGCTGGAGGCGGAAATCATCAGCCGCGAGGCCAGCTGTGTGTTCGTCTCGCATGACAGGAGTTTCGTGCGGGCTGTCGGAACCCGCTTCTGGCTGATCGACAAGCGCAGGCTGGTGGAAGTCGACGATCCCGAAGGGTTTTTCGCCTCGGCCTGATGGTCTTGAGAAGCAAACGCCCGTCAGCCCAAAAGGCTGGCGAGGCGTGGATCGCCGGCGAAATCCAAAACCGCAAAACCCGTTCTGCGCATCGGAAATTCGCAGAGCGCCTGCACCCCCGTTTTCGACAGGTGGATACGCCAGCTCATCCGTTCCACCGGTGTCTTCGCGGCAAAAGCCTTCGGCGACAGAACCGCGATGTTGAGGCCGCCGACGGGGTCGCGTACCGAGCGATAGAGGATAGCCTCGATCTTCGCCAGACGCGCCTGATCGGCCAGCGCCTGGCATGGTTCGTAATTCTGCAGATCGGTCCACAGGTGAGTATCCCGGCTCAGTTCCGGTTTCGTCAGGTTGAGCGCCGCATCGGTGGCGATACGGGCGGCGAAGGCGGAATAGTCGGCGGGATTGGCGGGCAGCGGCGTTCCCGGCGATTCGGCATAGAACAGCAGCCGGTAAAAGGCCATTTCGGCGAGCGCCGTCTCCACCTTCTGGGCGGCGTAATAAACGCCTTCGGTATAGCCCGCGCGGCGGAAGCGCGAACCATGCGGATAGGCGGCTCCATACCGGAAGGGTGTGGCGAGAAGATAATCGAAACCGGCGCATTCCGGCGGAAACGGCCGCTTGCTCGTCTCCAGAATATCTTCCAGCAGCGATTGCTCCTCCACCGTATCCACCAGTTTCATGGTGGAGACCTGATGCTGCGCTTCCACCAGCCGCCAGTATTTTCCCGATACGGCGCGTTTTTCAGACAGGAGCGCGGCGGGCGTCCAGATAGGAGAGGACATCGATCAATCCGGTAATGGTGGTCAGTTTGTCGGCAGGCACGGCGTTCAGCGCAACATTGTGATTGCGCAGCCAGTTTTTCGCCACGGCCTCATCGCCGCCGGCAATCGCATCCAGCGAGCGGAAAACCCGGATCAGCAGCACCGCAAGCTCGAAGGATTTGGCGCCCGGCTCCAGCAGGAAATCGAGCCGTTTCATGCGGGACACGGTGGGGGCGGAAACGCCGAGAATATCGGCCGTGCGCGCGGCATTAAGGCCCAGCCGCTCGGCGGCGGCGATAACTGCCTTGGTGACGACCCTGCCCTGCGAGGCGGGATCCATGGCGCTCTTGGCGTGAATATTCATGGCGCATATCCTTTCCTTGGAAAGAATATAGCATTTTTCTTTCTGAAAACAAGAAGGCCGGGATGAACCCGGCCTCATTGTTCAGATAACTTACTCACGCGAATTGGATCAGGCCACCGAGACCGGCACTTCCGTGGAGGTGCGCATGGCGTGGCTGTACGGGCAGACGATGTGAGCGGCGGCAACCAGCTTTTCGGCGACTTCGCGCTCGATGCCCGGAATATTAGCCTTCAGCGACACTTCGATGCCGAAGCCGCCGCCGTCTTCGCGCGGGCCGATGCCGACGGTTGCCGTCACAGTCGTGTCTTCAGGAATCTTTACCTTTTCCTTGCCGGCGACAAATTTCAGCGCGCCCAGGAAGCAGGCGGAATAACCGGCTGCGAAAAGCTGCTCCGGATTGGTGCCACGGGCGCCATCGCCGCCCAGTTCCTTCGGAACGGTCAGCGTCACGTCGAGAACGCCGTCTTCCGACTTGGCGTTGCCTGCGCGGCCACCGGTGGCAGATGCTTTGGTCGTGTAGAGAATGGGCATGACATTTACTCCTTCGGGTTGGTGTTGAGCTCTTATAGCGAACAATTGAATTGTGCGCAATATAATTTTGCACATTGAATACGAAATCGTTTTTTGCGATAATTTTCACGAAATTTCGCCGCGCATCCATGCGGCAGGAACCGAAAGCGGGGGCTGATTGTTCCCTTCCCGGTTGATTTTGGAGCAGGAAAATGGACGCAGAGGGCGACGAGAAGAAGATGGAAAGCCTGTTGAGGCTGGACCAGCAGATATGTTTTGCCCTTTACGGCGCGGCACACGCCTTCACGCGCGCCTATAAGCCGCTGCTCGACCCGATCGGGCTGACCTATCCGCAATATCTGGTGATGATGGCGCTATGGGAAAAAGAGACATCCACCGTCAAGGCGCTCGGCGAAATGCTGGGCCTCGATTCGGGCACGCTGTCGCCGCTGCTGAAAAGGCTCGAACATGCGGGCCTGATTACCCGCAAGCGCGGCACGGTGGATGAGCGGCAGGTGCTGGTGGCCCTGACGCCGAAGGGCGCAAACCTCAAAAAAGAGGGCGTGAAGATCATGGCTGCGATCGGCAGCGCCACCGGCTGCGGGCTGGAAGAGCTGGTGCAGATTCGTGACCGGGTGAATGCGCTGAAGGACAGTCTCAGCCGGCCCTAACCCTCCGGCAAGTCACAAGGGCTGATAATCTCTCTTCCGTCATGCTCGGGCCTGTCCCGAGCATCTGCAACGTATTGATTTAGTGTGACGTGATTAGATCCTCGGGACGAGCCCGAGGATGACGTCGAGTATGGGGACAGGTTTTTCTTAAATTAAAGGCGGCACAGGGCCGCCTTTTTATGCGAAGGAGGCTCGGCTTACTGCCAGACCACCACACGCGCCTTCTGCGGCACGCGGTCGTAAAGATCGATGACGTCCTGGTTCATCAGGCGCACGCAGCCGGAAGAGACGGCCTTGCCGATGGAGTTCCATTCCGGCGAACCGTGCAGACGGTAGAGCGTGTCCTTGCCGTTCTGGAAGATATAAAGGGCGCGTGCGCCGAGCGGGTTCTTCAGGCCCGGCGGCATGCCGCCGTTCTTGGAGGAATATTTGACCAGTTCCGGCTGGCGAGCGACCATTTCGTCCGGCGGGGTCCATTTCGGCCACTTCTGACGCCACTGGATGACGCCCTCGCCCGACCAGGCGAAACCTTCGCGGCCGATGCCGACGCCATAACGCATGGCGCTGCCGCCCTGCTCCACCACATAAAGGAAGCGCGAGCGCGTATCGACAACCACGGTGCCGGGGCGTTCGCCGGTCGGGTCGACAACCCGCTGGCGGTAATAACGGCGGTCGATTTTCTGATAGGGGACGGCGGGAATGACGTAACCGCCATCCTCAACCGAGCCGTACATGACGGCCAGTTCCGCATCGCTGACGCCCGGCGAAAACATCTGCCGGAAATCGCTGCCGATGGCGCTTGCCTGCTGGCGAATGGCTTCCCCCGTGCCCGACGAAGCGCAGCCTGCGAGAAGCGAAGCGGAGGAGATGCCGAGAAGGGAAAGGAAGGTGCGTCTGGAAAGATCTGTGTCGGTGCTTGTCATAAGGCCGGTTTGTCCCACATTTCGAACGGCTATATCGCCGTTGTACGTCATTTGTTCCGTGTCATGCGTATTGCGAAAATAGTTAACCGACCGCTAAAAGCCAGTCACAAGGCGCTGGCGGAATGGGTCCAATATCTCTTTCTTTTAGAACGTGTTCAGATAACCACAATCTGCGCCCCTTGCGGCACACGCTCGTAGAGATCGATCACATCCTGATTGAGCATGCGCACGCAGCCGGAGGACGTCGCCTTGCCGACGGATTGCCAGTCCGGCGTGCCATGCACGCGGTAAAGCGTGTCCTTGCCATCCTTGAAGATATAAAGCGCACGCGCGCCGAGCGGGTTGTTGAGACCGGGCGTCATGCCGCCATTGGCGGCGGAGATGGAGGCGAGTTCCGGCTGGCGCTTGACCATTTCATCGGGCGGCGTCCAGCGCGGCCATTTCGCCTTCCACTGGATCTTGCCGCGGCCCGACCAGGCATAACCGTCGCGCCCCAGCCCAACGCCGTAACGGATCGCCTTGCCGCCGGACTGCACGAGATAAAGAAAATGCTGTCTGGTATCGACGATAATGGTGCCGGGGGCTTCCGCCGTCTGGTAGCTCACTTCCTGCCTGAGATAACGCGGATCGATGCGGCCATAGGGAATGGCCGGCAACGAACGGTCCTCATCGCGGATCGGGCCATACATGACCCGGTGCAGCGGATTGGAGACAGGCAGGCCATAGGCCATCGTCTGGCCCTGCGGCTGCGGCGCGTTATAACCCTGCACCTGCGGCGCCTGCAGCCCCTGCCCGCGCACCGGCGGACCGTATTCCTGATGGAAGCGGGTTCTGAACAGATCCGGCGGGCGCGTCGAAAGCTGGCCCGGCTGCGGCGGCAGTTCCGGCTGGCGATTGGAGCTGACGGAGTTGAAATTGAATACCGGCGCCGTTTCCCTGACGAAAACATCCGGGTCCATCCGGGTCGTATCCGTCACGAAAAGGCAGCCGCTCATGAGAGGCAGCAGGGCAAGCCCGACCAGAGAGGCCGCCCGGCGACCGTTTTTCAAAAGGAGTGCTATCATCTGAACCGCTTCATGGAATCCAATCTGCCGGCATGATGAACCGTGCGGCTGGCGCGAAGCTGGCGTCGGTTTTTCAAAAAAAAATCGAAAACCCGCATTTTGCTCTTGAAGCTCTAGTTGCTAGAGGTGCCAGATTGGCTGTCGACTGGAATTCAGGAGCGGAAACCATGAATATTTCGACAGGCATAAACATCAAGGGCAAAGACGGCGAGGAACTGACCTTCTCCGTTGGCGGCATGGATTGCGGCAGCTGCGCGGCGAAAATCGAAACCGCGCTTTCCCGCCTGCCGGGCGTTGCCGACGTCAAGGTTTCCGTTGCACGCGAAAGGCTGAACCTTTCGCTGGCCGAAAGCAAAACCTCGGTCGAAAAAATCGAAGACACGCTGCGCAAGCTCGGATTCAAACCCGCTTTGCTGCCACAGGAAAAAGTCTCCCGCGCAAAAGTCGAAGCGGATCATCACGGCCACGGTCATGATGACCACGATCATTCGTCCTGCGGCGGCCACCATGCCGATACCGAAGCGAGCGCCGACAGCAGCAATGCGCTGACCTTTTCGGTCGGCGGCATGGATTGCGGCAGCTGCGCCGCCAAGATCGAGACCGCGCTTTCCCGCTTGCCCGGCGTTGCCGACGTGAAGGTTTCCGTTGCGCGCGAAAGGCTGAACCTTTCGCTTGCCGAGAGCAAAACCCCGGTCGAAAAAATCGAGGACACGCTGCGCAAGCTCGGATTCAAGCCGGCCCTGCTGCCGCAGGAAAAGACCGCGCGAGAAAAAGCCGCAGATCACAATCACGACCATGACCACGGGTCATGCGGCGGCCATCACCACGACCACGATCATTCAGATCATGACCATTCGGGGCATGACCATACCGCGCACGATCACGCGTCCTGCGGCGGGCATGATCATGACCACTCCAAGCATGACCATTCTGGTCACGATCATTCCGGCCACGACCATGCGGGCCATTCGCATGGCTCCGCTCCGGCGGCTGCAGCCCAGAGCGCGGAAGTGGGACACGCCCATGGCGCGGATGAAAAAGGCGCGTGGTGGCGCACCGCAAAGGCGCGCAACACCTTCACCGGCACCGTTCTCGTCGCCATCGCCTATGCAGCGGAACTGAGCTTCCCGGCATGGGGCGGTTACGCCTTCATCATCGCCACGCTGGTCACGCTCTTCCCCATCGCGAAGAACGCCTTCAACGCCGCCCGTTTCGGCGCGGTCTTCACCATCGAGATGCTGATGACGATTGCCGCCATCGGCGCGATCATCATCGGCGAGGCGGAAGAGGCGGCCATCGTCGTGCTGCTCTTCTCCGTCGGCGAATTGCTGGAAGGTTTCGCCGCCGCCCGCGCCCGCTCGGGCATCAAGGCGCTCGGTTCGCTGCTGCCGAAAACGGCGCTGGTGGAGGAAAACGGCGCGCTTCGGCAGGTCGCGGCCGATCAGGTGCGCATCGGCCAGGTGGTCGTGGCGCGTCCCGGTGACCGTATCGCCGCCGATGGCGTTGTCATGGAAGGCCAGTCCAGCGTCGACGAATCGCCGATGACCGGCGAGAGCATTCCCGTCGCCAAGGAAAAGGGCGCGCGCGTCTTTGCCGGCTCGATCAACCATGACGGCTCGCTGCGCATCCGCGTCGACCGCGCGCCGGAAGACAACACCATTGCCCGCATCATCACGCTCGTCGAGGAAGCGCAGGATGCGCGTGCGCCGACCGAGCGCTTCATCCAGAGCTTCTCGCGTTATTACATGCCGCTGATCGTGGCGATCTCGGTGCTGACCATCATCGTGCCGCCGCTTGTCGGCCTCGGCGACTGGGATACCTGGATTTATCGCGGTCTCGCTTTGCTGCTGATCGGTTGCCCCTGCGCGCTGGTCATCTCGGTTCCCGCGGCCATCGCCTCCAGCCTTTCGGCAGCGGCACGCCACGGCATGCTGGTGAAGGGCGGCGCGGTCATCGAAATGCTGGCGCGCACCGAAACCGTCGCCTTCGACAAGACCGGCACGCTGACGCTCGGCGAACCTGTCGTGACCGACGTGGTGGCGCTGGACGGCAACGAGGCCGAGCTGATTGCGCAAGCCGCAACCATCGAGCACGAATCGAGCCATCCGCTCGCCCGCGCCATCGTCAATCATGCCGAAAAGCTGGGCGTGAAGCCCCTGCCCGGCTCCAACATCAAGGCGATTTCCGGTCGCGGCATGCAGGGCAATGTCGGCGGGAAAGACCTGTTCATCGGCGCACCGCGCTTTGCAACGGAAGTCGGCACTCTCTCGAAGGAACTGGCCGATCGCATTTCCGCACTGGAAAGCGAAGGCAAGACGGTGGCTGTCGTGATAGTCGGCGGGGCGGCAAGCGGCCTCTTCGCCATGCGCGATGAGCCGCGCAAGGATGCGGCGGAAGGCGTGAAAGCCCTGAAGGAAATGGGCATTTCCTCGCTGATGCTGTCGGGCGACAATGCCCGCACGGCGCGTGCCATCGGCAACAAGCTGGGCCTTGAGGCGCGCGGTGAACTCTTGCCGCAGAACAAGGTCGAGGAAATCCGCAAGCTTGCCGAAAAGAAGACCGTGGTGATGGTGGGCGACGGCATCAACGATGCGCCGGCCCTTGCGGCGGCCAGCGTCGGCGTCGCCATCGGTTCCGGAACAGACGTGGCGATGGAAGCGGCGGATGCGGCGCTGATGCGCAACAATGTCGGCGACGCCGCCCGCCTGATCGGCCTGTCGCGCGCCACCATGCTGAATATCCGCCAGAACGTGACCATCGCGCTCGGCCTGAAGGCGGTGTTTCTGGTGACGACCGTGACCGGCGTTTCGGGCCTGTGGCTCGCCGTTTTCGCCGATACCGGCGCGACGGTTCTGGTCACCGCCAACGCCATGCGGCTGCTCGGCTATTTCAACCGCAACAAGGGTTGACATTCCATTCGCGTGCAAGACGGCCGGGTCTCGTCAATCAAGGCCCGGCCGTCTCATTTACGGCATATTGACAAACTAATTGCGTCCAATAAATACCGCGTACCGCCGTTTCCACGCGCGTGACAATCGATTCCACGCGCAGGAGCGCTGAACTTGGCAAAGCATGGCTATAACCGCATCGCGTACCGCGCGATCAAGATCGGTGGAAACATCGCCAAGGTCATCTTTTCCATCGATTTGTTCATCCGGCCCGGCAGAAGAAAAACGCTTCCGCAATATCAGCCAGCCAGACGCAGCCCGAAATCGGAAAAGGCCATTCCCCGCATCATCTGGCAGACGAATTACTCCAACCGGGTAACGACGCCAATCTATGCGAATTTCCTGTTCAACCGGTGGCTGACGCCGGAATTCGAATATCGCTACCATGATGACGAGGCGTGCCAGACCTATATCGACCGGCATTTTCCCGGACGTTACGCCGACGCCTTCCGTCGCCTGCAGGTGGGCGCCGCCAAGGCGGATTTCTGGCGTATTCTGGTGCTGCTGCAGGAAGGCGGCATCTATCTCGATATCGATTCCAATTTTGCGGCCCGCCCCGAGGATGTGATCGGCCCGCAGGAAGAGGCCGTTTTCATCGCCATGAAAAGCGGCGAGATCACGAATTACTTCATGGCCTCCAGGCCCGGCCACCCGGCGCTCAGGCTGATGGCCGACCGTATTTCCCAGAATATCGAAGACGGAACGCTCGCCAGCGTCTACGACATGACCGGCCCGACAGTGGTGCATGCCGTCGTCAAGGAACTGGGGCTTCCGGTCCGCAATTACCGCGAAATGTGCACCCAGGGTCAGTTCACCAACAAGCGCGCCCAATATGCCGACAAAAAAGACGGCGCATGGTGGGCGGAGCAGGCCAAGACGTCCATCGTCAAGAACTAGGGCATCTCCGGTAAACGTGCGAAGCGGTTTACCGGACGTGCTCCTGAACCTCAGACGTTCCTGGACAGCGGCACAGTTCGCATTTCAGACGAAGGCGTTGAAAAGGCGGATGCTCTCCTCCACCGCATGCGGCACCACGCCAATATGGGTGCCGGGCAACAGCTTCTTGTCGACCTTGAAGCCGGATGTCAGGGCGCGATCCACGAAAAGCTGGTGATCGGCATCGAAAGGCCGTTCCTCCGTGCCGCGCAGAAGCAGTGCCGGACATTTGAGGCTGGGTCCGAAACAGACGGAGGAACGCATGATGAATTCGCGCTCGTCGGTCTCGTCGAAACAGATCTCGTCGCTATAGCGATTGAAATAACGCCAGGAATTGACGCCGGCGGAGATGGGTGCTGCGGCGCGAAACCTGCGGCTCATGGCGGCCAGAAGCGTCAGCGTGCCGCCATTGGAATGGCCAGCGATGAAGAAGCGGTTTCTGTCGATGCCGGGAAGGTTTTCCAGATAGGTGGCCGCCGCCAGCGCATCCGCCGTTTCGTCGTAGAAACCGGAATAATTGCCGCTCTGGCCGTTTTCACCACGGAAGGACGGTAGAAGCACGACATAGCCCGCTTCCCAATAGGGCTTCATCAGCGCCCAATGGCCGTCTCCGGTGGCATTGCCGCCATGAAGAAAAAGCACGGCGGGCTTCAGCGTTTTTGACGGCTGGTAATGGGAGAGCCAGGCGACAAGTTCGATGGAGCCATCCGGCCCGCCGGGATAGGTGACACGTTCCGCCCCGGGCGGCGTGCCGAGCGCCGAGGATTTTTCCGGCGCAGCCATTTTTCGCAAGAGATGGGTGTGGAACCGTTTGCGCGCCTCCGCATAATCCTGCCGCTCCAGCGGCAGCACCTCGGGCGCGGCAACGCCCGCTTTCGCACGCAGCGGCAAAAATGCAGCCGCTGACAGCCCCATGGCGCCGACCAGAAGGCTTCGCCGGGTCAGGCTCGGCAAGATGGTGCCGCTCTCTTCCTGTCCGAAGGCTGAGGAAAGAAAGCGTTTGTCTGCCATATGGTCACCTGAAGGGATGGTTGTAACAGCAGTTCAACACTGCGGCGGGAGGCTGTCCAATCACGGATTCGCGAATGACAACAATGTATTCGCAGCCATCATGGCAATTTCTGGACAGCGTCTTCCCCGTTCCCGTGCCTGCCACGGAGGATGACGGGGCGGCCAAGGCGCGCCCTACCCCTCCACGCCATCGATCATCGCCACCAGCGTCGAGAGCCTGTCCGCCTCCGCCGGCAGCTTGTCGGCGCGCAGCCGCGCAATGCGCGGAAACCGCATGGCGACGCCGGATTTGTGGCGGGTGGAGCGGTTGATGCCCTCGAAGGCCACCTCCAGCACGAAGCCGAAATCCGGTGTGGCGCGCACCGCCCGCACCGGGCCGAAACGCTCGACCGTGTTGTCGCGCACGAATTTGTCCAGCACCTCCAGCTCCGCATCGGTGAAGCCGAAATAGGCCTTTCCGACGGGCACGAGCTGTTCGCCATCCTCGCCTTCCGCCCAGACGCCGAAGGTGAAATCGGAATAATAGCTCGACCTTTTGCCGTGGCCGCGCTGCGCATACATCATCACGGCGTCGATATTATAGGGATCGCGTTTCCACTTGAACCACGGCCCCTTGGCGCGGCCGGCCTGATAGGCGCTGTCGCGGCGCTTGATCATCACGCCCTCGATCACCGGATCGGGCGGGGCGGCGCGCAGCGTGTCGAGTTCCTGCCAGCTGGAAAAGCCGATCAGCGGCGAGAGGTCGAAACGATCATGCGGCGCGTGCTCGATGATATTCGACAGGCGGCCGCGGCGCTCCATGTAGCTTTCGGCGCGAATATCGCTCTCGCCCTCGAACAGCAGGTCATAGGCGCGGATGAAGGCTGGATAATCATCCAGCATCTTCGCTGTGACCGACTTGCGGTTCAGCCGCTGCTGCAGGTCGGAAAAGGTGCGGGTGAGATTGTTGGAGCGCGCTGTGCCGCCGATCAGCAACTCGCCGTCCATCACGCCTTCGAAATCTATCGCCTCCAGAACATCGGGAAAGGCGCCGGAAATATCGTCGCCGGAGCGGGAATAGAGTTTTCGCGTGGCGCCGGCGCGGGACAATTGCACGCGAATGCCGTCCCATTTCCATTCGGCGGCGTAATCGGCAGGGTCCAGCGCATCGAGATCGCCGTCGGCCACCGGCGTCGCCAGCATCACCGAATGGAAGATGGCGGGTGTGGCCAGTACCGGCCGCCCGGACTTCCCCTCAAGCCATGCGAAAAGCGGCGTATAGGGCGGCGTCAGCCCGTGCCAGAGGGTCTCGATTTCGGTGATGTCTTTCCCGGCAAAATCGGCCAGCGCCTGCCGGGCCAGCCGCGCCGAAACGCCGATGCGCAGGCTGCCGGTGGCGAGTTTGAGGAAAGCGAAACGCGAGGATGTATCGAGCCGGTCGAGCAGATCGCGCACCGCGCTGCGCACCTCCGTGCGGCCGAGCGAATTCATCAGGGTGACGACGTCGCCGAGGCGCGGGTCCTGCGCCTCGGAATCATCCGCTCCGCCGATATTGCCCCAGACCAGCGATATGGTCTCGGCAAGATCGCCGACATAATCATAGGAATAGCGAAACAGCACCTCGTCCATCCGCTCCAGCACCAGCTCGCGCAGCAGGGCGGGTTTGACGCTTTTGAGGTCCAGCGTGCCGGCAATCGCCGCCAGCCCGTAACCCCGGTCGGGATCGGGCGTATCGCGGAAATAATCGGTCAGCAGCTTCAGCTTGCCGTTGCGCGAGGGAGTGAGAACGAGCCGGTCGAGCAGCGTGGCGAAGGCTTTCATCTCAATCCCCCTCATCCTCGTAACCGACAAGATGCAGCGGTTTGGCGGCAATGCCCTGCAATTCGCACCAGCGCACCAGCGCCTCCTCACGGCCATGGGTGACCCAGACGGCCTGCGGGGAAATTTCCTTGATCGTCTCCAGAAGTTCCGGCCAGTCGCAATGGTCGGAGATCACCAGCGGCAGTTCCACACCGCCCTGTTTGGCGCGTTGCCGCACCATCATCCAGCCGGAGGCGAAAGCGATGAGCGGTTCGTTGAAGCGCCGCGCCCAACGTTCCTGAAAAGCCGATGGCGGACCGACGACAATCGCGCCCTTGAAGGCGGAAGGATCGCTTTTTTCGAGCGTTGCGGGGCGCAGATCGCCGAGATCGATGCCCTGCGAGACGTAATAATCGCAAAGCCGCGCCAGCGCGCCGTGAATATAGATGGGATCGGAATAACCGTTGTCCCGCAAAAGCCGGATGACGCGCTGTGCCTTGCCGAGCGAATAGGCCCCGACAAGATGGGTTCGTTCGGGAAACTGTTTTATGGAGGTGAGCAGCTTGCCGATTTCCACGCGCGGCAGCGGATGGTGAAACACCGGCAGGCCGAAGGTGGCCTCGGTGATGAAGACATCACAGGGAACGGTCTCGAAGTGCGCGCAGGTGGGGTCGACGCCGCGCTTGTAATCGCCGGATGCGACGATGCGCAGGCCGTTCATTTCCACCGAGATTTGCGCCGAACCCAGCACATGGCCGGCGGGATGGAAACCGGCGGTGACGCCGTTCACCTCCACCGTCTCGCCGAATGCCACCGCCTGCTCGCTGCCGCAGAAATCCTCACCATAACGGATACGCATGATATCCAGCGTCTGGCGCGTGGCCAGCACCGCGCCATGGCCGGCGCGGGCGTGATCGGAATGGCCATGGGTGATGAGCGCCCGCGCCACCGGGCGCACGGGATCGATATAAAAATCGCCCGCCGGGCAATAAAGGCCCTTGGGCGTGGAATTCAGGAGCTGTTCCGGCTTCATATTCATTGAGATAGGGCCGCCCGCGCGAATGTAAAGTGCTGCGAGAATAACGCGGAACGGGCGTTAAATTTCCAGCGTCGGTGTTTTTGTTTTACGGGACCATGGTGGTGAGACACATTGCACGGCCCCTCCTTTCCCTCATTCCTGTGCTCGTCACAGGAATCCAGCCAACGCGCGTCCGCGCGGTGGGGAGAGTTCTTTCAGCCCAAGGACTTGGGCTGGCTGGATCCCTGTGACAAGCACAGGGATGAGGGTATCGTGAGCAACGTGCAAGGTGCGTCAATCCCATCGCACCGTCTTAGGTGACAGCTCTTACTCCCCCGCCCCTTCGGCCGGCTTCGCCTGCACCGCCGCCGGCAGTCGCACCGGTTTCAGCATCAGCGCCGCCGCAAGGCCGATGGCGGCGGTTGCGGCCGCGGCGAAGAAGAGCGGCGTAAACGCATCCGAATAGAGCGAGGCGACGGCGGCCTGCGAGGCGGCCGGGAGTTCGGAGAGCATTTTCGGCGTCAGTTCCTCGATCTTGCCGACGCCGGGAATATCGACCGCCACGCCCTTGAGGCTCGACGATACGATGGCGCCATAGACCGAAATGGCAATGGCAGCGCCACCCATGCGGGTCAGCGTCACCGCGCCGCTCGCCGCACCGATATCCGCCTTGGGCGCGGAATTCTGCACGCCGATGATCGGCGCCTGCTGGCCGAGGCCGACAGCAAAGCCTTGTGCCAACATGAGGACCGCAATCACCCAAAGCGGCGTTCCGGCATGCATCTGCGTGAACAGCAGCATGGCGATGAGGTTGATGGAGAGACCCGCCACCGAGAAGGGCTTGTAGACGCCGGTGATCGAAATCAGCCGTCCCGCCGAAAGCGAGCCCATGACGATGCCGCCGGTGACGGCGATGAAGAACAGGCCGGCATGGGAGGGTGAAAGCCCGGTCGTGGTCTGCAGGAACAGGGCATAATAATTGACCATGCCGATACCGATGCCGCCGCTGGTCAGCGACACGATCATCAACAGCGGAAAGGTGCTGTCCTTGAAGAGACGCAGCGGCACGACCGGTTCCGGTGCGCGGCGTTCCACCTGCACCCAGAGAAAGGCGGCGATGACGGCGAAAGCGATGATGCCGAGGCTGGGGCCCGCGATCAGCGAGCCGAACAATTCGCTGCTGTCTGCCCAGAAGACCACGCTGGCAATGGTGGCCGCCAAGAGCACCGCGCCGAGATAATCGATCTTCGGCTGGCGGGCCGGCCGACGGTACGGCAGCATCAGCGCCAGCCCTGCAATGACGATAATGCCAAGCGGCAGGTTGATGAGGAAGATCGACCGCCAGCCGAAGAGATCACTCATCGTGCCGCCGAGGATCGGGCCGACGCTGCCCGACGCCATGATGGTGAGGCTGGAATAGCTCTGATAACGGGCGCGTTCGCGCGGTTCGAACAGATCCGCATTGACGGAAAAGATCGACACCATGATTCCGCCGCCGCCAAGGCCTTGCAGAACGCGGGCCGCAATCAGCGAATCCATCGACCATGCCAGACCGCAGGCGAGCGAACCGAGCGTGAAGATGACGACCGCCGCGATCATCACATATTTACGGCCGAACAGATCGCCGAGCTTGCCGTAAACAGGCATGACGGCGCTGGTCGCCAGAAGATAGGCCGAACCGATCCAGCCGAAACGCTCCAGCGCGCCGAACTCGCCGACGATGGTGGGAAGTGCTGTCGATACGATCTGGTTATCGAGGGTCGCCATGAACATGGCCAGCATCAGAAACAGAAAGACGATGAGCCTGCGCCGATGATCCGACACAAGCGGCGCCACGGGGGCGGTGGACATATCCATGAAAAATCTCGTTGGCTTCCGGCAGTTTTGCTGCGACAATTTGTGTGCTATCAGCATATATATGTCAATGGCAAGTTTTTGACATCTGTGTTAATGGCGCTAAATGTGATCGGAAAAAAGCACCGAAAGGGACGATGAAGCGTGGCGACTGAGGAAAACTGGAACGAGGATCTGCCCGAGGACATCAAGCGGATCGGCAATACGATGACGCGCATGCGCATCATGATCGGCCGCCGCATCATCGGCCGCATGGCGCTTGCCAAGCTCGCTCCGGGTCTCGAACTCTCCCATATCGACGTTCTCGATATTCTGCGCCGGGCGGAAGGCGATGTTACCGTGGGTGCGATTGCCGAGGGCATGCGCATCGACCCCTCGCGCGGCAGCCGGGTGGTGGCGGACATGGTGGGGCGCGGCCTGCTGAAACGCGGCGTTTCCCAGGAGGACGGCCGCCGCAGCATTGTCGAGATCACGCCACTCGGCACCAGTCTTTTGCAGGAAATGCGCCGGACCAAGATGAGCGTCATCGAGGACGTGATGGATGGATGGCCAGCGGAGGATGTGGAGACATTCGCCCGCCTGTTCGAACGCTTTATCGACCGTTTCGAATATCGTCTGTCGCCGGATACGGACTTCTTCACGGATCAGAAAAAATCATAGCTGCCCCGGCGATCTGCAACTTCACTTTAAAACGACGAAACCGTAACGTGCCGCGCATCGAACTGGTCAAGGGGTAATTTCGATGTTGACGATCTACGGTGTCTACCGTTCCCGTGCCACGCGCACGCTGTGGCTTGCGGGTGAACTGGGCATAGAATTCAAGCATGTGCCCGTGATACAGGCCCGCCGCCTTGCCGATCCGCTGGCTGCGGATGCGCCGCTCAACACGCTGTCTCCCGCATTTCTCGCCGTCAACCCGATGGGCACCATTCCCTGCATCGAGGATGACGGCATGGTGCTTTACGAATCCATGGCCATCAATCTCTACCTTGCCCGCAAATATGGCGGGCCGCTCGCCCCGATCGACCTGAAGGAAGATGCGGCGATGCTGCAATGGTCTTTCTTCGCTGCCACTGAAATCGAGACCAATTCGCTGAAGATTTCCTCCGCCATCGCCGAAGGCCTTTCGGAAAGCGATAGCGGCAAGGCCGTGATCGATGTCGCCGCCCGCCTGCTGAAGCGCCCCTTCCGGGTGCTGGAGCAGCATCTTTCCAGCCACGACTATCTGGTGGGCGACCGTTTCACCGTCGCCGATCTCAACGCGGCGGAAATCGTTCGTTACGCGCAGGGCCACAAGCCGCTGTTCGATGCCCATCCGGCGCTGAAAGCCTGGCTGGATCGTTGCCAAGCCCGCACAGCGTTCAAAACCATGTGGGACAGCAGGGCCGCCGAGGCGGCCTGAGCGGGAGAGCACTCCGCGCTCCTTCTTTCTCCACCCTCATTCCTGTGCTTGTCACAGGAATCCAGCCGACGCGCGTCTGCGCGGCGGGGAGAGTTCTTTCAGCCCAAGGACTTGGGCTGGCTGGATCCCTGTGACAAGCACAGGGATGAGAGAGCAGCACAAGACCGAGTTGGAGCCTCTCAGCCCCTCTCGCCCGCCAGCGCCCGCTGCACCGCCGGGCGGTCGTTCATGCGGCGGAAGTGGTCGTGCACCTTCGGGAAACGGGCAATATCCACCCCATCGCTTTCCAGCCAGCCGGACATGACGAAAAGATAGGGATCGGCAACCGAATAGGCGGTGCCAAGAACCCATGGGCCGTGCAGCATGCCGTGCTCGATCAGTTCGAAGCACTCGCCCATGGTCTGCGGCACTTTCGCCTTCATATCCGCAAGCGAACTCTCCTCATTCGCCCAGCGGCTGCCGCGCCGGCCATGCGCGTGGGCGACATGCACGGTGGAGGAAATGAAGGCGTTGAAGGACTGCATCAGCGCGAATTCGAACGGATCGTCGAGTGGCGCGAGCTTCTTTTCAGGCGCCATCTGCGCGATGAAGGCGAGGATGGCGGGCGTCTCCGTCAGCACGCCGCTTGCCGTGGCCAGTGCGGGCACGCGGCCCTTGGGATTGATCTTTAAAAATGCCTCGGAGCGTTGCTCGCCCTCCGCGAAATTGACGCGGTGGGCCTTGTAAGGCAGGCCGGATTCCTCAAGCACGATATGGCTGGCGCGAGAGCAGGAACCGGGGGAGAAAAACAGTGTGAACATGGATATGCGACCTCCAAAGCAATGAAGCGCCCGTTTCTTCCTCATGCGGACGCCGCCCCTCGGCGGCCATGGGATGGCCGTCACATGCAGGGCACGTCATCATCGTGCCCGCAACCGGCCGCGTCAAAGGTTATTTAAAGCCCGACGACTCTGACATCGCCGACATGGATGCCGTTCCAGTTGCGCATCTGCCGGTTCGCCATGCCGCTCAAAGCCTGTCGCTCGGCGCTGCCTTCATCGAAATAGCGGGCCAGCAGTGCCGAAACCATGGCTTCCGCCGCACGCGTCGTGCCGTCTTCGCATTTCACCGCCATGGCAATGCCCTTTTCCGGCAGGGCGGCGACGAAGACGCCTTCCGCGCCGGTCTTTGCGAAGATTTTTCCTGGTGCGATCTGCATCAGTTTCGTGCAGGCGCGGCCGGTGCCCGCCACGTAAAAGGGCTCCGCCATGCAGGCCTCGACGAGACGGCGCGAGGCTTTCGCACGGCCCGTTTCCAGCCCCCTGCCCGTCGCCATTTTCGCGAAACCATGCGCCAGCCCTCTGAGCGGAACGGCATAGGTGGGGATGGAGCAGCCATCCACGCCGCAATTGTCCTGACCGAGAGCAGCACCCGTCAGGCTTGCCATCGTGGCGCGGATTTCCCGCTGCAGCGGATGATCGTAACCGACATAGCCCTCTGGGTCAGTGCCGGTGTGGCAGCAGGCGCAGATGAAACCGGAATGTTTGCCGGAGCAATTATTGTGAAGCGCCGTCGGCTTTTCCAGCGTGCGGGCCTGATGGATGATGGTTTTCTGGTCGGAAGACCAGTGCGCGCCGCATTCCAGCGTATCGGCATCCCTGCCCGCTTTCGCTAGCATCGAAGCGGCGAGCTCGACATGCGCGTCCTCGCCGGAATGGGAGGAACAGGCAAGCGCCAGTTCGCGGTTGCCGAATTGATAGGCATCCGCAGCACCGCTTTCCACCAGCGGCAGCGCCTGCATGGCCTTGCAGGCGGAACGCGGGAAGATGCCGCGCTCGATATCGCCAGCCGAAAACAGCACACCGCCATCGCCATCCACCACCGCGGCAAGGCCCTGATGGCGGCTTTCCACGAGGTTGCCGCGGGTGACTTCGACGGTAACGGAATTGTTCATGTTCGCAGCCTCAAAAAATTCTGATTTCATGTGGTTGATACCGCAATTGATTTTTCGATGCACGGGGCTATCAGTGAAATTTGCAAAACGTCTGCTGCTGGCGATTGCCGTTATCTATCTGCTTCCCGCACTGGCATCGGCCGGGCTGTGGGCCATGCGGGACCATCCGCAGGGCTGGCGCGATGCCCGCTGGTCTTCGTCCGGCGTCCTTCCCCAGGCGGACGCCGATGAACAGGCTGCGGTCTATGTGTTTTCCGCCATGACGGGCGGCTTCAAGGGCTCTGTCGCCAGTCATGCCTGGATCGTGCTGAAAAAGCCGGGCGCGAAAGCCTATGACCGCTATGACAAGGTGGGTTGGGGCACGCCGATCCGCCGCAATGGTTATGCGGCGGATGCCTTCTGGTATTCCAACACACCGCGCCAGGTGGTGGCCATTCATGGCGCAGAGGCGGAAAAGCTGATCCCGAAGATCGAGCAGGCTATTTCCGATTACCCCTATGGCCGGCCGGGCGGCTATCGCATCTATCCCGGCCCCAACTCCAACACCTTCGTCGCCCATGTGCTGCGCAGCGTGCCGGAACTCGGCGTCGTGCTGCCGCCGGATGCCGTGGGCCGCGATTATCTGCCGGACGGCGCGTTTTACCACATCGCCGACGACTGGAAGGATGCAAGCGTTTCGCTCGGCGGCCTGTTCGGCATTTCGGCCGGTGCGCGCAGCGGTTTCGAGATCAATTTTCTCGGTCTTGTCGCCGGCATCGATTTCAGCCGGCCCGGCGTGAAGATACCGGGGCTCGGTTATTTCGGCGTGGCCGGCATCCGCGCGTAAGCGGTTACGTTTCGCTGGCCTGAGCGGCGCGCCGGGCGCGGATGCTCTGGGCGATGAAGACCCGCGACAGGCCATGATAAAGCGGCTCGCGGGAGAAAAGCCGCGATGTCAGATATCCGAGCATCGATGCGGCCATGATGGGCATGACGCCTTCATGATTGCCGGTCATTTCAAGGATGATGACAAAGGCTGTCATCGGCGCCTGCACCACGCCCGCAAAATAACCCGCCATGCCGACGATGGCGCCAAGGCCAATGCTGGTGCCGAGCAAGGTGGCCATGGTGCTGCCGAAGCCCGCGCCCACCGACAGCGACGGCGCGAAGATGCCGCCGGGAATGCCCGACATCATGGCAAGGAACGTCACCGCCAGTTTTTCGATGAAGAAGAATGCCGGCGCGGCCTCGCCCTCGATTGCCGCGCGCGCCTGTTCGTAACCGGTTCCGAAGGTCGCGCCGCCCGTTGCGATGCCGAGGACGGCGGAGGCCAGGCCGCAGGCGGCGGCGACCGCCAGCATCCGCTTCAGCGGCATGGCCTGCGCGAAGCGCCGGATGCGGGCGGAAAGACGCAAAGCGCCTGCGCTGAACAGCGCACCGAACGCGCCGCCGCCAATGCCACAGACCAGAACCAGCAGCCAGTCCATGGTCGTTTTCGCCATCACCGAACTGGTGCCGAAATAGGTATAGCTGCCGACCAGCGCCAGCGAGGCGAGGCCCGACAGGATGACGGCGGTGAGAACGAGACCATTGGCGCGGGATTCGTAGGCCTTGCTCATTTCCTCAATAGCGAAGACGATGCCCGCCAGCGGCGTGTTGAAGGCCGCCGCGATGCCCGCCGCCGAGCCAGCGAGAATGAGACCCTTCGCCTGCGCCATGCCGCCCCAGCGGGCGGCCTGCAGCATGATCGAAGCGCCAACCTGAACGGTGGGGCCCTCACGGCCGATGGAGGCACCAGACAAAAGCCCGGCGACCGTCAACACCACCTTGCCGAAAGCGAGTTTCAGCGACAGAAGCCGCGAACGGTCCGCATCTTCCCGCAGGTGCCGCGCGGCGATCGCCTGCGGGATGCCGCTGCCGCCGGCATTGGGGAAAACCGTGATCGCGAGCCAGGCGCAGAGCGTGAAGCCGAGCGGCGTGATGATGAGCGGCAGCAGAAACGCCCATTCGCCCGATGAGGTTGCCGCAAAGAAAAGGTGCTGGGCCCGATCCGCCGCCCACGCAAAACCGACGCTGATAAGGCCGACCGCAATCGCGCCGATCCAGAAAACCGCCCTCGGCCTCCACACCCGCCAGGAGCCCCACACGACGCGGGAACGGCGGAGCATCTTCAGCTTTTTGTAGTCGACGGGCATGGCGGTCCAGATCGGTGATTTTGATGGTCGTCATCAGGCGGGAAGTCCGTTTATCCGCCTCTCGGGCGGGGATTGCAAGGTTTTGCATTTGACAGACCGCCCCTATCGGCGCATCCTGCGCATCGCAATTGCAACGCATGGAGACGCAATATGAAAACGGCGACATTGCCTTCGCTGCGGGTAACGGCGGATTTTCGCGAGGCGGCGGAAAGCGTGCTGAAGGACGGCGAAACGCTCTCTTCCTTCGTTGAGGATTCCGTGCGCAGGCAGGTGGAAATCCGTAAATCACAGGCGGAATTTATTGCGCGCGGGCTGGCGTCGCTCGAAGAATCCAAACGGACGGGGATTTTTTATCCAGCCGAAGAGGTGCATGCGGAATTGCGGGCGATGCTCGCCGCCAAGAAAGCTGAGCGTGGCGAGTGACCTTCAATCTCCGGTACACGATTGCGGCCCGAGCGGACATAACACGGCTATATGATTTTCTATTGGAAAAGGATTTTTCGACGGCGGAAAAAGCCGTAGACCGAATCATTTCGACGATTGAGGGACTGAGCGAATTTCCTTTCGCAACGCGCAAGGCGCCTGGGGACAACGCACTCTTACGAGAACTGCTCGTTCCGTTCGGATCTTCCGGTTACATCGTCCTCATTCAAATCGAAGATGCGGAAACCGTGTCCATCCTCGCGATCCGCCACCAGCGCGAGGATGATTACCATTGACCCTCACCGGTCGCTGACGGCCGCGCGCGGGTTTACCCATGGTTCCTGATTGGAGCGTGGCAGCGGGGTTTTGCCGAGAATGTGGTCCGCCGCCTTTTCGCCGGTCATGATCGACGGGCCGTTGAGGTTGCCATAGGTCACATGCGGGAAGATCGAGCTGTCCGCCACCCGCAAGCCCTCCACCCCGATCACCCGGCATTCGGGATCTACGACGGCCATCGGGTCGTCCCTGTCGCCCATGCGGCAGGTGCCGCAGGGGTGATAGGCGCTTTCCAGATGCTCCCGCAAAAAGGCGTCGATATCCTCATCCGTCTCCACGTTTTCGCCGGGCTGGATTTCCGGCCCGCGAAAATCGTCAAAGGCTTTCTGGCTGAAGATATCGCGCGTCAGGCGCACGCAATGGCGGAATTTTTCCCAGTCTTCCGGGTGGCTCATATAGTTGAAGCGGATGACCGGGTCGTCATGCGGATCAGCCGAGCGCAAGGTAACATTCCCGCGCGATTTCGACAGGTTGTAACCCACATGCACCTGAAAACCATGGCTTTTCGCCGCCGCCTTGCCATCGTAGGAGATGGCGACCGGCAGGAAATGATACTGGATATCAGGCTGTTTCAGACCCGGTGCTGAGCGGAGGAAGGCGCAGGCCTCGAACTGGTTGGAAGCGCCAAGCCCGCCTTTCGACAGCAGCCATTGCGCGCCTGCCACGCCCTGCCAGAACCATGGCAGCCATGAATAGAGCGAGACCGGCTTGGTGGAGACCTGCTGGAAATAAAACTCCATATGGTCCTGAAGATTTGCGCCGACACCGGGACGATCCGCCTTCACCTCGATGCCCATGTCTTTGAGATGCGCGGCGGGGCCGATGCCTGAGAGCATCAGCAGTTTCGGCGAATTGAAGGAGGAGGCCGAGACGATGACCTCGCGATTGGCCGCGATGGTTTCCACGACGCCCTTGCGCTCGATCTCGACACCAACGGCCCGGCCGTTCTCGATGACGACCTTGCGGGCGAAGCCGTTGACCAGCGTGACATTGCCGCGCTTCAGCGCCGGTTTCAGATAGGCATTGGCAGCGGACCAGCGGCGGCCATTATGGATGGTCTGCTCCATCAGGCCGAAACCCTCCTGTTTGGAGCCATTATAATCGTCGGTCAATTCGAAACCGGCCTGCGCGCCGGCCTGAATGAAGGCGTGGAACAGCGGGTTGTTGACCGGACCGCGCTGCACATGCAGCGGCCCATCCGTGCCGCGCCAGCCTTCCTCGCCGCCATGGCTATGTTCCATCCGCTTGAAGTATGGCAGCACATCCGCATAGGCCCAGCCATGCGCGCCAAGCTCTTCCCAACGGTTGAAATCCTCGGCATGGCCACGCACGTAAACGAGGCCGTTGATGGAGGACGAACCGCCGATAACCTTGCCGCGCGGGGCCGTAATCCTGCGGTTGTCGAGGTTCGGCTCGGGCTCGGAGAGATAACCCCAATTATAGCGCTTCATGCTCATCGGCCATGCGAGTGCGGCCGGCATCTGGATGAAGGGGCCGAAATCCGAACCGCCGGCCTCGATGACGATCACCGAATAACGGCCGTCTTCCGACAGGCGATAGGCGATGGCGGAGCCTGCGGAACCCGAACCGACGATGACGTAATCTGCTTGCATTTCGAAATATCTCCAGAATGAACATCTGCGCCTGTGGCTTACCCCCCTCTGCCCTGCCGGGCATCTCCCCCTCAAGGAGGGAGATCGATATGCGGCGAGGTCGCGCCCATCTCAACGTCAGCGAATGAAGTGGTGGTGGCGCCGCTTGCCGATCTCCCCCCTTGAGGGGGAGATGTCCGGCAGGACAGAGGGGGGTAAGCCCCACCCACCGCCCGTCAATAAGGCGCGTCCACCTTCCCCGTGCTCACATAAACCGTCTTCAGCTCACTATAATGCTCCAGCGCCGCGGCCGAATTCTCTCGCCCGAAGCCGGATTGCTTGGAACCGCCGAAGGGGATTTCGACCGGGCAGAGATTATAGGTATTGATCCAAAGCGTGCCCGCCTCCAGTCGGTCGACCACGCGATGGGCGCGGGCGAGATCGGCGGTGAAGACGCCGCCGGCAAGACCGAATTCGGTGGCGTTGGCGCGGGCGAGAACCTCGTCCTCATCGTCGAAATCCAGCACGCACATGACGGGCCCGAAGATTTCCTCGCGGGCGATGGTCATGTCGTCGGTCACATTGGCGAAGACAGTCGGCTGCACATAGGCGCCCTCGCCTGAAACATTGTTCGGAATGCCGCCGCCGGTGATGAGCGTCGCGCCCTCTGCCTTGCCCTTTTCGATATAGGAAAGGACCTTCTCCTGCTGGGCCTTGGAGACCAGCGGGCCGAGATGGGTGGCGTAGTCCAGCGGATCGCCGAGGATCATCGCCTCGGCGCGGCGCTTCAGATTGTCGAGGAAACGCTCCTTCGCCTTTTTCTGCACGAAGACGCGGGTGCCGTTGGAGCAGACCTGGCCGGAGGAATAAAAATTGCCGAGCATGGCCCCGCCCACAGCGCTTTCGATATCGGCGTCGTCGAAGACGATCAGCGGCGACTTGCCGCCGAGTTCCATGGTCACGTGCTTCAGATGCCCGGCAGCGGCAGCGGCCACCTTGCGGCCGGTCGGGACTGAGCCGGTAAGCGAGACCTTCGCCACATCCGGGTGGTTGACCAGCAGCGGCCCGGTATCGCGATCGCCCTGAATGACGTTGAACAGGCCCTTTGGCAGACCGGCTTCGATGAGGATTTCGGCGATCTTCAAGGCGCCGAGCGGGGTGTTTTCCGAGGGCTTGAAGACCATGGCGTTGCCGGCGACCAGCGCGGGAGCGGCCTTCCAGCAGGCGATCTGCTGCGGATAGTTCCACGCGCCGATGCCGACGCAGACGCCGAGCGGCACACGCTTGGTATAGGCGAAATCACCGCCGAGCGGGATGTAATCGCCATTCAGCGCGGAAGGTGCGATACCGCCGAAAAATTCGAAGGCATCCGCGCCGGACGTCGGGTCGGCGACGATGGTTTCCTGGATCGGCTTGCCGGTATCCAGCGTCTCCAGCGTGGACAGCGCATCGTTGCGCTCGCGCATGATATCGGCGGCGCGTTTGAGGATGCGGCCGCGCGCCATCGGGCTCATCGCCGCCCATTCCTTCTGCGCACGTTTGGCCGCGGCGATGGCGCGCTCGACGATGGCGGGCGTTGCCGCATGCAGCCTCGCGATCACCTCGCCGGTGGCCGGGAAGATGCTCTCGAACGGCGTGCCGGCCGTGTCTTCGACATACACCCCGTCGATGAAATGCGAGGCTTTCGGCTGCGCCTTGAGCGTGGTCATGTCGAAGTCTCCTTAAAGAACGCGGATGGACGGCTTTTGGCGCTGTCCATCGGGAAATGATTTGAGCTGCATGTCGAAATAATCCTCGACAAGCGCCGGTGCGGAAGCAAGGCCGAGCGGCGCCGAGCGCAGGCTGTGGCGAATATAAAGCCCGTCGATCAGGGCCGCCGCCCCTTCCGCGATGCGCGCGGCATCGTCCGGCGGGCAGAGCCGGTTGAGGCTCGCCATGAGGTTGGAGCGCAGGCGGCGCGAATAGAGCACGAGCAGGCGACGGGTTTCTTCCGAGCGCTGCGCCTCCACATAGAAGGCGAGCCACGCCGCAACCGTTTCGGGCGTGAACTGGTCGCTCTGGAAGGAGACATGCACGATGGCGCTCAGCCTTTCGCGCGGGCCGGAAGCGCGGGTCAAAGCCGCCACCGCATCACGCCTGAGATCGCGCAGCAGGCTGCGAATGGTTTCCAGCAGAAGCTGCTGCTTGCTGCCGAAATAATGATGCGCGAGCGCCGCCGACACACCCGCCTCCCGGGCGATATCCGACATCGTCACATTCAGCGAACCGTGATGGCCTATGGTGCGAAGCGCCGCATCCACCAGCGCCTTGCGGCGCAGAGGCTCCATTCCGATCTTGGGCATAAGCGTCTCCTTGATGGCGGCAAAATATTCTTGATTGATCGATCAATCAATAAAAAACGCGCCATTTTATGTCGCTGATTTGCGATGGATCATATTTTCCACCGCCGGGGCATGGTAGTTTCCCGCTCATCGGCCAGCGTGGCGAACCCATGCCGCCGTTTGGCTCACGCCGGAAAAACTAAACCGTGATTTACTGCGAATTGGGAATGGAACGCGTTTCGTGCTAATATCGCTGGTGATATAAATTTCGCTGGAAGCGGCGCCAGACGAAAGACGATAAAAACGCCCGCCATAGACCACGACGGCATCCGATCCGCGAACCGGACATCGAAGGACCGCTCGCAGCGTTTAAAGAAGGGAGTGATATCATGCCAATGGTGACAGTATCGATTTCCCCGGAACAGGCAGCAAGAATGCGCGAGGCCGTGAATTGCGGCGCTTACGCATCCGGCAGCGAGGTCGTCAGGGCAGCGCTGAGACTATGGGCGGCCTCCGCCGGACCTGGCGTGGGCGCAAAGTCCACGGAGCCTGTCGAAGCGGACCGGGAACGCATGAACGTTGCGGAACTTTATGCCGCACACACCGGGCATGTCCGCCGGGCATAAGGCCCGGCGCAACAACCCTCCATATTGAAAGGGTTGTAACAAAACGTTCATCAAAGCTTCACAGTCGTGAAAGCTTTTGTTGACCTGTAATCTGCGATTGTTCGCCGCAAAAGAGACGGGTTCCCGGTGGCGCATTCCACACGGCGCGCCACCAAAGGGACCGGCAATAGCGGAGAATAGAAATGCAGGCCGTCACGCTGGAGAACGATGTCATAAGGCGTTTTGCCTCCGGGCACATGTTTCCCATGGCGAAACTGGTGCTCGAAACGGCCTTTCAGCCGATTGTCGAGGCGACGACAGGCACGATTTTCGGTTATGAATCGCTGATGCGCGGCCATGACCGGCTCGGTTTTTCCAATCCGCTGGCGCTTCTCGACCAGGCTGCCGCCGATGGCGAACTGAAGGCCTTCGAGCAGATGCTGGCGAGCCGCGCTCTCGCAAAATTCTCCACCCTGCCCGATTTCTCCTCCGCCACCCTGTTCCTCAATCTGGATGTGCGGCTGATCCCGCATGGCGACGCCATTCTCGACAAGCTCGTCGGCCATCTGGCGCGGGCGGGCATTCCCGCCTCCTCCATCTGCTTCGAGCTTTCCGAACGTTTCGACAATACCAGCGTGCCGGAATTCACGGCGCTGATTGCCCGCATGCGCAAGGAAGGCTTCAAGCTGGCCATCGACGATTTTGGCGCAGGTCATGGCGAGATGAAGCTGCTCTGCGATTTTCCGCTTGATTACCTGAAGATCGACCGGCATTTCATCACCGGCGTCGACCAATTGCCGCGCAAGCAGCACCTTGTGCGCAACATCGTCAACATCGCCCATGTTCTTGGCGTCAGGGTCATTGCGGAAGGCATCGAAACGGAGGCGGAGTTTCTGACCTGCCGCGAATTCGGCGTCGATCTGGTGCAGGGCTGGCTGATCGCGAGGCCCACGGTCTTCACCAGCGAGCTGCCGGAGAGCTTTCCCCATATCAACCGCATGGGCGTGGCGCGGCGCAGCAGCCAGACGCTGGATGAGATTCTCATCCGCCGCGAAATCGAGCGTCTTCCGACCGTCTTCGAGCATGACAGCGTCGACAGCGTCTTCGAACTGTTCCGCAGAAATCCACAGCAGGCGTTTTTCCCGGTTCTCAACGCCAATGGCGAACCGCGCGGCGTCATCAACGAATATCACCTCAAGGAATATATCTACCGGCCCTTCGGCCGCGACCTGCTCAAGAACAAGATTTACGAGCGCACCATTTCCCATTTCGTCGATCCCGCGCCGATTGTCGGCCTCGATGCCGATGCCGACCAATTGATGAACATGTTCGCCAGCATGGGCGGCAGCGCCTGCATCATCCTCACCGAAAACATGCGTTACGCCGGCATCGTTTCCGCCGCTTCGCTCATCAAGGTCATCAACGAAAAACAGCTGAAGATGGCGCAGGACCAGAACCCGCTGACGGCGCTGCCCGGCAACCGCGCGATTGGCGGCTTCATTGCCGACCGTTGCAGCGATGGCGACGAGGCGCGCTTCTTCTGCTATTGCGACTTCGATAATTTCAAACCCTTCAACGACAAATACGGCTTCAACGCCGGCGACCACGCCATCACCCTGTTTTCGGCGCTGATGCGTCGTTACTTTTTTGCCGGCGATTGTTTCCTCGGCCATATTGGCGGCGACGATTTCTTCATCGGCGTGCGTGACTGGACGGTGGGAGAACTGACGGAAATCCTCGAGCGGCTGCTCAGCGATTTTCACGACGACGTCGCCGAACTCTATTCGGACGAGGACCGCGCCGCCGGCTGCATGAAAGGCCAGGACCGCCACGGTAATGAGCGGGACTTCGCGCTGCTGCGCTGCTCCATCGGCGTTCTGACCTTGCCGAAGGGGTTGATCATCGCCAATCCCGAGCGGATCGGCAGCGAGATCGCGGGTGTGAAGGCGGCTGCGAAGGAAAACGAAGGCGGTCTCGTGGTGCGGGTGTTCGGCGAGACAAATTGACACTCGTGACAAACGGCCTCCTTCCCTAAGCGGCGCATCTGACCTACATCTTCAGGCGACGCCGACACGTGAGGAGTTGCCCCTGGCCATGCCCGACACCAAGACCCTGCCCGAAACAATGCGCTTCATCGACCTTCCCTCCCATGGCGGCCCGGAGGTGATGCGGCTTTCGCAAGCGCCTTTGCCGAAGCCCGCAAAAGGCGAGGTTCTGGTGAAGGTCGAGGCGGCGGGCGTCAACCGGCCGGATGTGGCGCAGCGGCAGGGCATCTATCCGCCGCCGAAGGATGCGAGCCCGATCCTCGGCCTTGAAATCGCCGGCGAGGTGGTTGCGCTGGGTGAAGGCGTTACCGAATTCAAGGTGGGCGACAAGGTCTGCGCGCTCGCCAATGGCGGCGGTTATGCGCAATATTGCACCGTGCCGGCCGGGCAGGCCCTTCCCTTCCCCAAGGGTTACGACGCCGTCAAAGCGGCCGCATTGCCGGAAACCTTCTTCACCGTCTGGGCCAACCTCTTCCAGATGGCCGGCCTTACCGAAGGGGAAAGCGTGCTCATCCATGGCGGCACCAGCGGTATCGGCACGACGGCGATCCAGCTTGCCAAAGCCTTTGGCGCGGAAGTCTATGCTACTGCAGGCTCAGCGGAGAAATGCGAAGCCTGCGTGAAGCTCGGCGCCAGACGGGCGATCAACTATCGTGAGGAAGATTTCGCCGCCGTCATCAAAGCCGAAACCGATGGCAAGGGCGTCGATGTCGTTCTCGACATGATCGGTGCGGCCTATTTCGAAAAGAACCTTTCGGCACTCGCAAAGGACGGCTGCCTGTCCATCATCGCCTTTCTGGGCGGCGCCGTGGCCGAAAAGGTTAACCTCACCCCCATCATGGTCAAACGCCTCACCGTCACCGGCTCCACCATGCGCCCCCGCACGGCCGACGAAAAACGCGCCGTCCGCGACGACCTCGTCGCAGAGGTCTGGCCACTCATCGAAAGCGGTCAGCTGGCACCTGTCATCAACCGGGTCTTCACGCTGGACGAGGTCGTGGAAGCGCACCGGCTGATGGAAAGCAGCAATCATATCGGCAAGATCGTGATGCGGGTGTCGTGACGCTTTGAGCTGGATCGTTGTTTTCATTGACAACACACTAAAGTGTTGTCACAAATAACAACATGAAGGCCATTCTGCTCGAAAAGACGCGCAAAGTGATCGACGAGACGGCCTTCTTCGAGGTTGTCCTGTGGCATCGGCCTGAGCCTGTTCCCGGAAGTCTCCACCCGTTCAAATATCGGCTGGCGCTGGTGATCAAAGGGGAATGTGTTCTGCGTTATGACAATGAACGCGGCAAAGGCGATCATCGTCATATGGACGGGCGTGAAGACACCATCGCCTTCACCACGCTCGAAGCCCTGTTCGATGCTTTTCAGGCGGATATGGAAAGGATTTTGTCATGACCGCACTCACCGTCCGTCTCAGCACGATCAAGGATATCAAGAGCCGCTTTGTTGCCGCCGGTAATCTGGCCTTGTCCGGAAAGCAGGTGGAGGCGAAATCATCCGTCGAATTTTCAAGCTATGAGGACCTACATCGTATTCTCGCGCCGCTTCGCCTTGCCATCGTCAAGGCTTTGGCCGGACAGGGGCCGCTTTCTATCCGGGAGGTTGCCCGTCGGGTTGGACGGGACGTACAGGCCGTTCATCGCGATGTGACGTCGCTCCTCCATGCGGGCGTTATCGACCGGAACGAGGCTGGCATCGAGTTTCCCTATGACAGCATCCACTTCGAATTCGACGTAAAGGCCGCGGATGCGGCATAGGAGCCGGGCGTCCCCTGGAAGTAATCCCTCTTGCATTACTGACGAATCGTACTACCTTCTAGTTATGTTCAACGTATCGGAAGGAGGTGATCCAATGTCTAGTGAGATTTCGGTCTCTGGTGCAGGCAATGGAAAGGGTGTGTTTTCGACGGGGCAGCCCTCGTTGTAAACTTCCTGCCTTCGGAACGTTGAGAAACAGTCCCGGGTCTGTAAACAGGACCAAACTCATGGAAGGGTCGCTTTGGCGGCCCTTTTCCGTTTTTGCATATTGCTTCGACTATTGAGGAAATCTGTGCCTCGAATGCCGGGGCGGCTCTCCCACGATGAAAAGAACTCCTTTCGGCCCAAGGACTTGGGCTGGCTGGATACCGGCTCGAGGTCGGTATGACGGAGAACTGAAGCGCGTCGCATGAATCAGATCACAGTACACCACAGTTGAAATCATCGAGTGTGCTGGGTGTCGTTACCCCCCTCTGTCCTGCCGGACATCTCCCCCTCAAGGGGGGAGATCGGCAAGAGGCTTTCTCCCCACTTCATTCTCGACCGTCGAGAGGTGCAAGACCTCGCCACGGAACGATCTCCCCCCTTGAGGGGGAGATGTCCGGCAGGACAGAGGGGGGTAACGACACCCAGTACACTCGATGATTTTCAACTGTGGTGTACTGCGGAATCAGATTAAATGTGACGCGCGTTAGAGAGCGCCGGATCATCGACCGTCAACTGCGGTCACGTCTCCCTTATTTCTTCCCGAACACCTTCCACCGCGTCGGGCGGAATCGTAGTTCCGCCCCCACGGCCACGGCGGCGTTGAGCGGCACTTCGATTTCGAGGTGATAGGGCTCATGGCCGTTATTGGCGATGTCGATTTCGGCGATGCGGGTGCCGGCAAGGCGGCGACAGGTGGTGACCTTGCCGTAAAGCGCGTCCTTCTCCCCAGTCAACACCACATCTTCCGGGCGGAAGAAAAGCTCGCCCTCGCCAGAGCCGCTCTCGTCAATGCCGATGCTTTCGCCCTGGAACAGCACGTGGCCGTCGCGGATCGTCACCGGCAGGCTGGAGGATTCGCCGATGAAGGAGAAAACGAAGGGGGAGTTGGGCGTGTCGTAGACGTCATCCGCCGTGCCGACCTGTTCGATCTTGCCCTGGCTCATGACGACGACGCGGTCGGCCAGTTCCAGCGCCTCTTCCTGATCGTGGGTGACGAAGACGGTGGTATGGCCGGTGCGGTCGTGGAACTCGCGCAGCCAGCGGCGCAGCTCCTTGCGCACCTTGGCGTCGAGCGCGCCGAAGGGTTCATCGAGGAGCAACACCTTCGGCTCGATGGCGACAGCGCGGGCAAGCGCCACGCGCTGGCGCTGGCCGCCGGAAAGCTGCGAGGGGTAACGCTTCTCAAGACCGGAGAGGTGCACCATGTCTAGAAGTTCGGAGACCCGCCTGCGGATTTCGGCCTTCGGCGGACGCTTGGCGGAGGGACGCACCTTGAGGCCGAAAGCGATATTGTCGGCCACCGTCATGTGGCGAAACAGGGCGTAATGCTGGAACACGAAACCGACATTGCGCTCCTGCACCGTGCGGTGCGAGGCGTCCTCGTTGCCGAAGAAAATCTGGCCGGTCGTCGGCTGTTCGAGACCGGCGATGAGACGCAGCAGCGTCGTCTTGCCGGAACCGGAAGGACCGAGCAGCGCGATCAGCTCGCCGGAACGAATGTCGAGCGACACATCGTTCAGCGCCGGAAAGCGGTCGAACTGCTTGGTGATGCCGGAAACTTTCACTTCCATGAAGATGCCTTTCAATGCTTGCCGGCTGCGTTGCCCGCGCCAAAGCGTATTTCGAGAATGGTTTTGAGAATGAGCGTCACGAGCGCCAGACCGGCGAGCAGCGTTGCCACCGCAAAGGCCGCGCCCATATTGTACTCATTATAGAGTATCTCGACATGCAGCGGCATGGTGTTGGTCTCACCGCGAATATGGCCCGATACCACCGAGACGGCGCCGAATTCACCCATGGCGCGGGCGTTGCAGAGCAGCACGCCGTAAAGCAGGCCCCATTTGATGTTGGGCAGCGTGACGTACCAGAAGGTCTGCCAGCCGGAAGCGCCAAGCGAAATCGCCGCCTCCTCGTCGCCATTGCCCTGATCCTGCATCAGCGGGATCAGTTCGCGCGCGACGAAAGGAAAGGTGACGAAGATGGTGGCGAGCACGATGCCCGGCACGGCGAAGAGTATCTCGATGCCGTAGCTCTTCAGCCATGGCCCGAGCACGCTGTGGGATGAGAACAGGATGACATAGACGAGGCCCGATATGACCGGCGAGATCGAGAACGGCAGGTCGATGAGCGTGATCAGGAAGGCCTTGCCCTTGAACTCGAATTTCGCAATCGCCCAGGCGGCCATCACCCCGAAGACCAGGTTGAGCGGCACCGAAATGGCGGCGACAAGCAGCGTCAGGCGAATGGCGGAGAGTGCGTCGGGTTCGACAATCGCCTCCCAGAAGCTTTCCGTGCCTTTACGGAAGGCTTCGAAAAAGACCGAGACCAGCGGCAAAACCAGAAAGGCGGCGAGGAACACGAAGGCAATCGCGATCAACGCCAGCCGGGCGGGAAAGCTCTCGCTGGCGGGATCACGGAACGGCCGGGGGGACGTGCGGGAAGCGGTCTCAGACATAACCGTACCTCTTGCGGCTCCAGGCCTGAATGAGATTGATGAGGAACAGCATGGCAAACGAGATGATCAGCATGATGGTGGCGATGCCGGTCGCGGCCGCATAATTGAACTCCTCCAGCCGGATGACGATGAGGAGCGGCGCGATTTCCGAGACATAGGGAATATTGCCGGCGATGAAGATGACCGAACCATATTCCCCGACACCGCGTGCGAAGGCGAGCGCGAAACCCGTGAGGATGGCGGGTGTCAGGCTCGGCAGCAGAACGCGGGTGATGGTCTGGAAACGGTTGGCGCCAAGCGTGGCGGCCACCTCCTCCACCTGCCGGTCGATTTCTTCCATGACAGGCTGCACGGTGCGGACCACGAAAGGCAGGCCGATGAAGATCAGCGCGATGACGATGCCGGTCGGCGTAAAGGCGATCTTGATGCCGAAGGGTTCGAACAGCGAACCGACCCAGCCGCGATTGGCGTAAAGCGTGGTCAGCGCGATACCGGCGACCGCCGTCGGCAGGGCGAAAGGCAGATCGACGATGGCATCGACGAAGCGGCGACCGGGAAAACGGTAACGCGTCAGCACCCAGGCGACGATGACGCCGAAGACCGCGTTGACCAGCGCGGCGAGAAATGCCGTTCCGAAACTGACACGCAGCGCATTCAGCGTGCGGCTATCCGTGGCAATCGCAATGAAATCTGAAAAACCCAGTTTCGCCGTGGACCAGACAAGGCCGCCCAGCGGAATAAGAATGATGAGAAACAGATAGGTCACTGTGTAACCAAGCGTCAGGCCGAAGCCCGGTATGACGCTCGACTGCCGCCATTTCCACCTGTTTCCGGAAGTATTATTGCTCATCAAGGCTCCGGATAATCTTTAGTTTGGCGCATTTCCGGACAGGAAACCGGGGTCCGCTTTTCCTGGAAATGCTCTCTTGGAGCCGGTGTTCCCCGGCGTTTATTATAAAGTATCGACCGGCACGGTGTCCGGTCGATCAGGTTTTGTTTTCTGTTGTCCGTGCGGACGCGGGCGATCTCTTTTCAGCCCATCATCCGCTTACTTTGCGGGCTTGTAAATCTGGTCGAAGATGCCGCCGTCACCAAAATGTTCAGGCTGCGCCTTGGCCCAACCGCCAAATTGCGGGTCGTCAATGGTGACGAGCTTGATGTCGGGCAGCTGCTTGAGCAGATCCTTGGAGACGACAGCCGGGTTCGACGGGCGGTAGAAGTGCTTTGCCGCAATATTCTGGCCCTCGTCGGAATAGAGATATTGCAGATAGGCTTCCGCCGCCTTGCGCGTGCCCTTGGCGTCGACATTGGCGTCAACCACGGCGACCGGCGGTTCGGCAAGGATCGAGATCGGCGGCACGACGATATCGAAGGCGTCAGCGCCGAATTCCTGACCGGCGAGATAGGCCTCGTTTTCCCAGGCGAGCAGCACGTCGCCGATCTGGCGCTGTGCGAAGGTGACCGTGGAGCCGCGAGCGCCGGTGTCGAGAACCGGCGCGCGCTTGTAGAGCTCGCCCACATAGGCCTTGATCTTGTCCTTGTCGCCCTTGAACTCTTCGTTGGCCCAGGCCCAGGCCGCCAGATAGTTCCAGCGGGCGCCGCCCGAGGTCTTCGGGTTCGGCGTCACGATCTGCACGTCGCCCTTCACCAGATCGCCCCAGTTATGGATGCCCTTCGGGTTGCCCTTGCGGACCAGGAAGACGATGGTGGAGGTGTAAGGCGAAGAATTATGCGGCAGGCGGGTGCGCCAGTCCTTGTTGATCTTGCCGGAATTCTGGACGATGGCGTCGATATCGCTCTGCAGCGCCAGCGTCACCACGTCCGCCTCCAGACCGTCGATGACCGAACGAGCCTGCTTGCCGGAGCCGCCATGCGACTGCTGGATCGTGACGTCCTCGCCGGTATCGGCCTTCCACTTCTTGGCGAAGGCTTCGTTGAAGTCCTTGTAGAGTTCACGGGTCGGATCATAGGACACATTGAGAAGCTTGGTTTCCGCGAAAGCCGAACCCACACCCCCCAATGTCAAAGAAAGGCCGAGAGCGACAGCGCTCAAACCGGACAGAAACTTGGACATCGGTATTCCCTCCTGATGAAGATGGCTTAACTCTACCGGTTGAGTAGAGTTGGTCAATGAGGCCGAATACGATCGAAAAAGTGTTTCCCGAGAGCGTTTCCCCAGGCAACAAATACAGCGCAGCATAAGCGAAAGGCGCAACAAGCGTCGTGTAAAACTTTGCTGAATGCAAAAGCATTTCACATTTTTGACGATTTTTTGCGCTGACGGCGAAAAATATTATGGGGTTTTAGACGATTTTTTCGTCGGAGCGGTGCGGGGGGATGGGGGAGGCATGCGCCATCCACCAGTCCATTGGCACGGCAGGCTCAAGCTCCCGGCGGCCGCGACGCACTCCCTCCCTCCCCTCATTCCTGTGCTTGTCACAGGAATCCAGCCAGCCCAAGTCCTTGGGCTGAGAGGAGTCTTTCCGCCGCGCAGACGCGCGTCGGCTGGATTCCTGTGACAAGCACAGGAATGAGGGTGGGGGGACTGTAATGCCAAGCCTCACTGCCGCCGAGCGATTAGGCCGTCAAAAGCTCGGGCACTTCAACACCCGCCACCGCATCGGCAATGGTAGTGTTGAAAAGGATGTTGCGCGTCGCATCGGCCACGCGGGCGAAGACGTGGCGGATCTCGCACTGCTTCTCGCCGTCGCAATCCTCGCAGCGGCGATAGGCGGTCTGCGAGAGGCAGGGCAAGGGCGCAAGCGGCCCGTCGATGAGGCGCAGCACCTCGCCGAAGGTGATGTCTGCGGCCGGGCGCGCCAAGAGATAACCGCCCTGCTTGCCGCGCCGGCTTTCGACGATGCGTTCCTTCTTCATTTCGAGAAGGATTTGCTCCAGAAACTTTTTCGGAATGGCCTGTTCGCGGGCGATGTCGGAAATCTGCACAGGACAGGCCCCGTCGGCCTTGGCCAGCGAAAGGAGCGCCCTCAGCGCATATTTTGCCTTCTGCGAAATCATCGTAAAACCAGTAGACCACAAGCCCGGAAACCCGGCAATTCCGGCTTAGCGCAGAAGTTGTCACAATTCAAATCCAAGCTGCGAAGAAGGTGAACGGGTATCTTTTGCTCATACCCTGCGCGCGTGAGGCATTTTTGCTCTCAAGTGCAGCGCACAAAGACTGTCATTTCTGTTCCAAAGGCCGGATTTCAACAATAATCGGCCATGGAAATCCCGGACGTGACAATGACGATCAATTCAGCAAATGCCTCTGCCGATGCCGCTTCCCTCGACGCCACGCTTGCCGGGCTCGATCTGGCGGGTCGGCTTTCGTTTATCGCCGGCCTCGGTGGGCGGGCGGTCTTCACCACCAGCCTCGGCATCGAGGATCAGGTCATTACGGCCGCCATCGGCACGCATCGCCTGCCGATCGACGTCGTGACGCTTGAAACCGGCCGGCTGTTCAAGGAAACCGTCGATCTCATCGATGAAACCGAAGAGCGTTTCGGCATCGAAATCCGCCGCTTTCGTCCCGAGCAGGACGATATCGACGCTTACGCCGAAAAATACGGTCTGAACGGTTTTTACGAAAGCGTCGAAGCCCGTCACGCCTGCTGTCATGTCAGAAAGCTGATCCCGCTCGGCAAGGCGCTGGAAGGCGCCGCCTTCTGGATTACCGGCCTCAGACGCGGCCAGTCGGGCAATCGCGCCACGACGCCTTTCGCCGAGTTCGATGCGGAGCGCAATCTCATCAAGATCAATCCCCTGGCTGACTGGGATATCGACCTCATCCGGGCACATGTCGCCCAGGAGAACATTCCCGTCAATCCGTTGCATCAGCGCGGTTACCCCTCCATCGGCTGCGAGCCGTGTACGCGCGCCATCAAGCCCGGCGAGCCTGAGCGCGCCGGACGATGGTGGTGGGAAAACGACGAGAAGCGCGAATGCGGTCTTCACGTCGCCGGTGCGGAGCAGACATCCGCCGTTTCCGCCATCCCGCAACGATAATCATTCAGTACATTCCCGGAGTTCACAATGTCCAACGCAGTCCACGAGACGGACAGCAAGAATACTGTCGCATCCAAGCCGCCGCTCGATCCCCATCTGAAGGCGCTTGAAAACGAAGCCATTCACATCTTCCGCGAAGTCGCCGCCGAATTCGACAAGCCCGTGATGCTCTATTCCATCGGCAAGGATTCATCCGTGCTGCTGCATCTCGCGCGCAAGGCGTTTTTCCCCGGCCGCATTCCCTTCCCGCTGCTGCACGTCAATACCGGCTGGAAGTTCAAGGAAATGATCGAATTCCGCGACAATATCGTCAAGGAATACGATCTCGACCTGATTTCCTACACCAACCCGCGCGGTGCGAGCGAAAACGTAACGCCCTTCACCCACGGTTCGGCGCTTTACACCGACATCATGAAGACCGAAGCGCTGCGCCAGGCACTCGATGCCGGCCAGTTCGATGCGGCCTTCGGCGGCGCGCGCCGTGACGAGGAGGCGAGCCGCGCCAAGGAACGCATCTATTCCTTCCGCACGCCCGACCATAAATGGGACCCGCGCAACCAGCGCCCGGAACTGTGGAACATCTATAACGGTATGGTCCGCAAGGGCGAAAGCGTGCGCGCCTTCCCGCTCTCCAACTGGACGGAAGTGGATATCTGGCGTTACATCGAGGCGGAAAACATTCCGCTGGTGCCACTCTATTACGCCGCCGAGCGCCCCTATGTCGAACGCGACGGCATGATGATCCTTGCCGAAGACGAGCGGCTGGAACTGCTGCCCGGCGAAGAGATCAAGTATGGCTCGATCCGCTTCCGCACGCTCGGCTGCTTCCCGCTGACGGGCGCGATCCGTTCCGAGGCGGCGACGCTTCAGGAAGTCATCGCGGAACTCGAAATCGCCACCGTTTCCGAACGGCAGGGCCGCGCGATTGACCGCGACCAGTCCGGCTCGATGGAGAAGAAGAAGCGCGAGGGGTATTTCTGATGAGCACTGCCGCCGCGAACACCCCCTCTTCCGCAACCATTCTGCCCTTTGCCGAGCATTCGAAGGCGGCGCGCGACACGCGTCCGCTGCGTCTCATCACCTGCGGCAGCGTGGATGACGGCAAGTCGACCCTGATCGGCCGTCTTCTCTGGGACACCAAGGCCGTCAAGGAAGATCAGGCCGCAACCCTGCACCGTGACAGCGGCAAGCAGAACGATCTCGGCCTGCCCGATTTCGCGTTGCTGCTCGACGGTCTTCAGGCGGAGCGCGAACAGGGCATCACCATCGATGTCGCCTATCGCTATTTCGCCACCGACCGGCGCGCCTTCATCGTGGCCGACACGCCCGGCCATGAGCAATATACCCGCAACATGGCGACCGGCGCTTCCACCGCCGATCTCGCCGTGCTGCTCGTCGATGCGCGCACCGGCATTCTCGAACAGACACGCCGCCACGCCACCATTGCGGCGCTGATGGGAATCCGGCAATTCGTGCTGGCCGTGAACAAGATCGACCTGACGCATTACGACAAGGCCGGTTTCGAGCTGATCGCCCATGAATTCCGCGATTTCGCGTCCAATCTCGGCATCAAGCAGATCACCGCCATTCCGATGTCGGCGCTGAAGGGTGAAAACGTCGTTCTCTCCGGCAAGGCTTCCATGCCCTGGTATGAAGGCCCGACGCTGGTGGAAACGCTGGAGCTTGCCACGGTGCGCTCCGCGCAATCCGGCGGCTTCCGCCTGCCGGTGCAGCGCGTCTCGCGCCCCGGTGAAAGCTTCCGTGGTTATCAGGGCACGGTTGCCGGCGGTTCGGTAAAGCCGGGCGACAGCGTCGTTGTCCTGCCTTCCGGCATGGTCGCGAATGTTAAGCAGATCGTCACCTTCGATCTGGTGCGCAATGCCGCCGTCGCGGGCGATGCGGTCACGCTCGTCCTCGACCGTCAGGTGGATGTGTCGCGCGGCGACATGATCGTCTCCATCGAGGCGCAGCCGCAGACCGGCCTTGCCTTCGACGCCCAGATCGTGGCGTTGCAGCCGGGCGGTATCGAGGCAGGCAAGCGCTACTGGCTGAAAAGCGGCAGCCGCCGCCAGCGCGTCAGCGTGCAGCCTGTCAGCCAGCTGAACCTGAAGGAGGGCGAATGGCAGGCGCATGAAACCTCGCTGCCGATGAACGCCATCGGCAAGGTGCGGCTTTCCTTCGACGAGACGGCGATCTTCGATCCCTATGAACAGAACCGCTCGACCGGTTCCTTCATTCTGATCGACCCCGACACCAACAATACGGTTGCGGGCGGCATGATCGCCGGCAAGCGCAGCGTCGGTGCGACGGAAGAAAAGGGCGACCGGGTCATTCTCTCGCTGCCCGCCGATCTTGCCGAAAAGCTGCTGGCCAGCGAGCTGCTCGCCAAGCACCGCGACGAGATCGACATCCGCCGCACGGACGGCGCAACGGCCGCGCGGCTGATCGGCGACCTGGGCTGACACGCCCCTCGAACAAACAAAAGGCGACCGTCAAAGCGGTCGCCTTTTTCGTTTCAGAGCCTTTTCCGTTTCAGAGACTGCGGATGGCCTAAAACACGAACATATAAAGCAGAATGATCACGAAGATCGGAACGCCCATAGCCCACAATGCGATACCCTTCAGCATGCTATCCTCCATTGTTGTATGGTTAGATAACGGCTGAGGCGGCTTTCCGATCCATGCCGCTCTCCTGATTTTTACGGGTTGTTTCTCGGCGGCATAAAAAGCTGTTTGTTCATTCGACGTTCATGCACGAAAGGCGAATTTGCATGTGGTCGCTCCGCCAAGCGGCCCAATAGAGGCTCGTTGTTTGAAAAAGCAGCGGGCCTCTTTTTTGATCGCGATAAGTTGATCGCGACGATGCCCCTGAAATTCAGGGCCCATGGCGGTGATGGATAACTTCTTGGATTGTGAAGAAGAATTGAGGCTTCTAAGACGATTCCTGTCGCGCGTCCCCTGAAACAGGCCGCGACATTGAGGCCTGGCGCTTGGCGGAGCGACGGGCCTCTTTTGCTGGGACGCCGGATGGCGACAACAAAAGCCCGCCGAAGCTAACCATCCCCTGTTTGACCGCGACGATTCGCATCCGTGAGCGGATGTGGAAAGAAACACTCTCTCCCAAAACGCATACCGGTCGAAGAACGGCAATTTGAACGCAGCTATTCGCACCTGCGCCCTGATTTCAGACGCGATCGGCGAATGCAGTCCAGCCGGAACAGGTTTTCACAGGTCCGGTTTCGGTGCGAGATTTCGATCTTGGAATTTTCGGGATGAGTTGCAAGCCGCTGTATCTATTGGGCTTCAAGCTGGTCGGAGTGAGAGGATTCGAACCTCCGACCCCCACGTCCCGAACGTGGTGCGCTACCAGACTGCGCTACACTCCGTGACCAGCGGCGCTTCTATAGACCAGCCTCCGGCATTCGACAAGCGGCTTATTGCATTTTTTGTGACAAGTTTTTTCCATCTGTTGAAACAACCCTGCCAGGAGCCTGTGGCGCCGGCTGGAAGGCCTCAAAACGTTACAAAAAAGCAATTGTGGCAGGAAATTTTCATCGAGCCGCACACCTCCCCTGCCCGCCGTCTCCAAATCTGCTAGGGGAACGGAATGACCGGCGGGAAGCCGGACTCGGCACAAAGGACATTTCACCATGCTATCTCGCAGCGTAACGCTTGCAGCGTTTGCCATTGCGCTCTCGGCCTGCACCACTTCCACGGGCGGCTCCACTCCCTCTTTCACCCAGAAGAGCCCCGTTGAGACGCGCTGGGTCGGCCAGTCCGCAGGCATTTTCTTCGCAAAATTCGGCCCGCCGCTGAGCGATACGGAAACCGGCAGCTCCACCGTCTATAACTGGCGCGGCGGCTACAGAAAGGCCACCATTCCGGCCAGGTTCGAAGAAGGCAAGGATGGCAAGAAGGGTCGCCAGATCTCGCCCGCCCGCACCGCTTCGCTCTCCTGCACGGTGCAGCTCGTCGTTTCCAGCGATTACAAGATTACCGCGGTGCGCACGGTTTCCGACCGCCCCGGCATCAACGGCCCGAGCTATTGCGCGGAATTCCTCGCCGCAGACTGATCTTCGGCCACAGGCCAGACGCAGCAAGGCCCGCCCGAACCGGCGGGCCTTTTCACTTTTTCGGGATTATTGTCATTTTTCTGAAAAAAATTTTGCCTATAGCGGCCCCCTACCACCCGTGACGCGCCGGAAACAGCGTCATATCCGCCTTTCCGCGATATCCCGCTCACAGAACCCTTTCAACCGTTTGAAAGCGTCGGCTAATCTTCGCCGTCATAAAAATGACGATCGGCAAAACCGCAAAAATGGCCGTTGCGACCATATGTCCCTGCAAAATCCCTGCAAAACTGCTTGAACTGGAGTGAAAGAGTCCGGGTTGTGCCGGTTTGCGCTTTGCTGTAACGGGGCGAACGGGAGGAATGTTTTTAACACAAAACAAGAATCAGGTATGGCCGTGACTCCCATCGATCAAGACAAATCCCAGCTCACTGATCTCTCCCAGGAAACCACCCTTTCCAACGCATTTCCCATGAACCGCCGACAGGTTCTGGGCGGTGCGCTTGCCGGCATTGCCGCAGCGGCACTGCCTTCTTCCCCGCTTCTCGCCAATACGGCCGCCAAGAAGGTCGACGTGCTTTTGATCGGCGGCGGCATCATGAGCGCGACGCTCGGTGTTTGGCTGCGCGAACTCGAGCCCACCTGGTCGATGCAGATGCTGGAGCGGCTGGATGGCGTGGCGCTTGAAAGCTCGAACGGCTGGAACAATGCCGGCACCGGCCATTCGGCGCTTGCCGAACTCAACTACACGCCGGAAGACGACAACGGCAACATCAAGATCAGCCAGGCCGTCAACATCAACGAATCCTTCCAGATTTCCCGGCAGTTCTGGGCATGGCAGGTGCGCAACGGCGTTTTGAAGAACCCGCGTTCCTTCATCAACCACACGCCGCATATGAGCTTCGTCTGGGGTGACGAGAACGTCGCCTATCTGGAAAAGCGCTATCAGGCGCTCAAAGCCAGCCCGCTTTTCGCCGGCATGGAATATTCCACCGATCCCGAGCAGATCAAGAAGTGGGTGCCGCTGATGATGGAAGGCCGCGATCCTTCCCAGAAGATCGGCGCGACCTGGTCGCCGCTCGGCACCGACATGGAATTCGGCGAAATCACCCGGCAGTTCGTATCGCATCTGCAGGGCGACCAGAATTTCGACCTTCAGGTCAATAGCGAAGTCTCTGACATCCAGCGCCATGCCGATGGCAGCTGGCGCGTGACCTATACCAACACCAAGACCGATGCCGAACAGGTGGTGGATGCGAAATTCGTGTTCATCGGCGCCGGCGGCGGCGCGCTGCATCTGTTGCAGATGTCCGGCATTCCCGAAGCGGACGATTATGCCGGTTTCCCGGTCGGCGGTTCGTTCCTCATCAACGAAAACCCTGATGTGACGATGCAGCATCTGGCCAAGGCCTATGGCAAGGCCTCGGTCGGTTCGCCGCCCATGTCGGTTCCGCATCTGGATACCCGTGTGCTGGGCGGCAAGCGCGTCATCCTGTTCGGGCCTTTCGCCACCTTCTCCACCAAGTTCCTGAAGGAAGGCTCCTATTTCGATCTCGTCTCCTCCGTCACGACCAGCAATGCCTGGCCGATGGTGCGGGTGGGCATCGATGAATATCCGCTGGTGGAATATCTCGCCGGTCAGCTGATGATGTCGGATGACGACCGTTTTGCTGCGCTGAAGGAATATTTCCCGAATGCCAAGCAGGGTGAATGGCGTCTCTGGCAGGCAGGCCAGCGCGTGCAGATCATCAAGCGCGACGAAGAAAAGGGCGGCGTGCTGCGGCTCGGCACCGAAGTCGTCGCCGCCAGGGACGGCAGCATCGCCGGCCTGCTCGGCGCTTCGCCGGGCGCTTCCACGGCCGCACCGATCATGCTCAGCGTTCTGGAAAAGGTCTTCAAGGACAAGGTGGCGACGCCTGAATGGCAGGCCAAGATTCGCCAGATCGTGCCGAGCTACGGCACGAAGCTCAATGACGACCCGGAAAAGGTGCAGCAGGAATGGGCCTACACGGCCGAACACCTGCAGCTGCCCACCCCGCCGCAGATCGACCTTGAGGCGCTGAAGGGTGCCGGTGCGGCGCCTGCGGGTGCGCCGGTGAAGAAGGTGCCGGATATCGCGCTTTAAGGCTTGGCTGCGATTTAGGATTGAACGCCGCGTGTCTCCGGATGCGCGGCGTTTTTTGTTGGAGATGACTTCTCCACCCGCACCGGCATCCTCCGGTGCATTGCCACTAGGGCGTTGAAAAAATACCTCGCGCCAAAAACCAGTTGGTGGTAATAATTCCTACCAATATCCATGGGGAAATGACATGGCCAACGTTGAAAAGATCAGCGTCTCGATGACGCCCCAGCACGCCCAAATCTTGCGTGACGCCGTGGAAAGCGGTGCTTATGCCAGCAGCAGCGAAGTCATCCGTGAAGCGATGCGAGACTGGTCGGCAAAATGGGTTCAGCGACGCGATGACATCGCCAAGCTGCGCGCATTGTGGGCTGAGGGCAAATCCAGTGGCGGTTCAACCGAAGTGGATTTCGACGCGGCGCTCAATGAAGCGCGTGCAGAACTGGCCTCGTTGAAAAATCGTGACCACTAAGCTTGTCTGGACGCCCCGCGCACGTAGCGATGTGAAGAAAATCTATATCGATATCGGCAAATCACAGCCTCTTGCCGCAGAGCGATATTTCGCTCGGTTCCGCGCCAAAGCGGAACGCTTGGTCGACCATCCTCACCTCGGCGAGCGCCACCCGGAAATTTTTCCGTCCGCCCGTATGCTCGTCGAAGCACCTTATATCATTCTCTACGAAACCGTGCCGGACACCGATGGCGACGAAATATATTCCGTGGAAATCGTTCGCGTGATCGATGGTCGCCGGAACCTGCGAACGTTGTTCTGACTTTTGGATAGATGGCTGGGGCGCCAGGATTCGAACCTGGGAATGCCGGTACCAAAAACCGGTGCCTTACCGCTTGGCGACGCCCCAACAGGGCAGCGAAGGCGAAACGCCGCTGCCTGAACCGCGCCTGATTAGCAAAGCCTGCCCGGCCCGGCAATGACCCGGCGATTTATTTTTTCACAAAATTCAAGCTTTTTGGATGCCGTGGCGAAGTTCGCATGTTAGGGCTTGGCGATGGCGCGGTTGAGGCCGTGGCTCTGGGTGGCATGGCATTTTTCAGGAGGTCTCGATGGCGGACCCGGCATTCGATCTCGATTTTCAGCCGGCCTATGGCGAGACGGTTCCCGTCGCCCCGCTGATCCAGCGCATCACCGTCAACAATCCTTCCGCCTTCACCTTCCATGGCACCAACTCCTATATTGTCGGCGACCGTTCCGTCGCCGTCATCGATCCCGGCCCGGAGGATGAGGCGCATTTTCAGGCGCTGATGGCGGCGCTGAAGGGCCGCGAGGTCACCCATATCTTCGTCAGCCATACGCACCGCGATCACTCGCCGCTTGCCCGGCGGCTGAAGGAGGCGACCGGGGCGATAACGGTGGCCGAGGGTCCGCACCGTGCCGCGCGCCCGCTGCACGCGGGCGAGACAAACCCCTTTGCCGAAAGTTCCGACACGGCTTTTGCACCCGATATCGCGCTTGGCGACGGCCAAGGCCTTTCCGGCGACGGGTGGCGGCTTACCGCGCTGCATACGCCGGGACACACGGCCAACCACGCCGCCTTCGCGCTTGATGGCAGCGGTATCGTCTTTTCCGCCGATCACGTCATGGCCTGGGCCACCACCATCGTTGCGCCGCCGGATGGGGCGATGAGCGATTACATGGCCTCGCTGGAACGGCTGCTTACCCGCGACGACCGGTTGTTCCTGCCCGGCCATGGCGGCCCGGTCACCGATCCAGCAGCCTTCATGCGGGGCTTGCGCGCCCACCGCCGTATGCGGGAAAAGGCGGTTCTGAAGCGTATCCGCGAAGGCGACCGGCTGATCGCCGATATGGTGAAGGTGATCTATGCCAGCACCGACAAGCGCCTGCATGGCGCGGCCGCACTTTCCGTGCTGGCGCATATCGAAGACCTGATCGAAAAGGGCGAGGTGCGGACGGACGGCGCGCCTTCGCTGCTGGGTGAGTATTTTCCGGCGTAGCGGATATTTTGGGCACGCGAGATTTCAGGGCGCGTTGCGACCTCACCTCTCACTCCAAGCCTCGATTGGATCGAGTGGATGCCGCCTGTTTCTTCTCCCCGCCGGGGAGAAGTCCGCGGCAGCGGGATGAGCGACTGTCTTTGATGTCAAGCGTTTTGCCATGGTTTGTTGTCTCTGATGATGGCGTTAAGCATTGTCAGAAGCTTTCGCATGGTTGCGACGGTAGCGAGGATTTTCGGCTTTCCGGCTTCCACGAGACGATCGCGAAAGGCCTTGAGGACTGGATTGTGCCGTGCGGCCACCAGCGCTGCCATGAACAACACCGCCCGGACCTTGCCCCTTCCGCCACCGATGAAGCTTTTGCCCTTCCATTTGCCCGATTGCCGGGTCCAGGGAGCAAGGCCCGCCAGCGAGGCGATTTGACGCCGGTCGAGACTGCCCAGTTCCGGCATTTCGGCAAGCAATGTGCGTGCCGTTGCAGGCCCCACACCAGGCACGGAGGTCAGCAGCGCCTCGCGCACACGCCACAGGGGGGATTTGCGGATGTGATCGTCCATTTCCGCATCGATGCTGTCCACCTCCCGGCGCAGGGCGACAAGCAGGCGCTGAATGCTTTTGCGGGTCGATTTCTCCAGCGCCATGCGTAACCGGTTCTCTTCGGCCACAATCATCTGCACGATCTGCCGCCTGCGGTCGACAAGCGCCGACAAAAGCTGGGTTTGCTGATCACGCAAAGGCCGGATCTGTGGCTTGGTGGCAGACACGAAAGCGGCAATCACCGCCGCATCGACCGCGTCGGTCTTGGCCCGGCGACCGATGGCATTGGCATAGGCACGCACCTGCGCCGGATTGACCACAATCACCGAAAATCCGGCAGACGAAAGCCGTGCCACGGCCAGCGTCTCGAAGCCGCCTGTAGCTTCCAGTGCGACGATATCGGCATGCACCTCTTTGAGACGCTGTACCAGATCGTCGATCCCGGCATGGCTGTTCTCGACGACGAACGCCGTGCCCGATGCTGCGAACGCCACATCCAGACGGGCCTTCGAAACGTCAATACCAACGATAATATCCATCTTATCCCATCCTTGCCTAAGCGGGCTTCGCACACGCAAGCGGCCCCGGCGACTGTTCGGGTTCGATGAAAAAGCGGATGGAGACCCTGGCTCATCCACGGGATCAATGTCCCCAGGGGGATCGGTCTTCCATCCGCCACCGCACAAGCGACAATAGCACAGTGCGATGAAGGCAAGTTACAAGGGGGCGACGGCAGAGATATGCGGAGAGCTTGCCCCCTCATCCGACCCTTCGGGCCACCTTCTCCCCGGCGGGGAGAAGAAGCAGGCGGCACCCACTCGTCGCCATCAAGACAACACGCAGCATCAACTACACATCAATTGTCGTTCAACCCCTGCATCTCCGCATCCAGCGCATCGAGATAGGCTTCCGCAATCGCAGCGCCCATGCCGAGATCGTGCGGGCCGTAGCGGGAGGCGACGCGGACATCGACGATGGTGGTTTCGGCCTCTTCCTTGAGGCGGATGAGGATATCGAAACGCAGGCCCCAGATGCGCGTGCGGGTTTCGCCCTGCATCAGCACCACGCCGCTACCGTTAAAGAAGGTGGGCAAAGGCGCGTCCGTCGGGCGGGCCATGGGCACCGGCACGATGGAGGGCAGATCCTCGACCGGCCCTTCTTCCGCAGGCTGCGTCCTGTCCTGCTCCGGAACGCCGACGGAGGGCGCATCTTCCGCCCCGATCACCCCCTTCGTGTGGACGATGCGGATATTCTGGGCGGCGGCCATTTTTTTGGCGGCGGCATAGATGCGGTCGATTGCGCCTTCATAACGGCGGCCGGCGAGGCTGGCATAGGCTTCGGCCTGCGCGTCGCGGTCGGCCTTGGTGATAGTCGCGGGCCGCACCAGCCATTGCTGGTTGGCGGCGGGCGTCACCAGCCATTCCGGCACGTCGGTCAGATCGGTGGAAATGTCATAAATCTTCGGCTGCTGCCAATAAAGAAAGGCGCCGTAACCGACCACGCCGAGCGGCAGGGCCGAGAGAAGCAGCGCCGCCAGCGCCGAAAGGCCGCCGCGCGCGCCCCTGGTCCACAGCCGCTGAAGCCCGATCAACGCCAGAAGCACGGCCGCGAGAGCGATGCCGGCGGCGATGACGAGCAGCCCGACAAGATCGGGCGTCGTCAGCGGCCCGAAACGGTGAATGCCGGCGGCAATGAGAAACAGCACAAGCGCCGCAAGACCGAGATAGCGGGAAAGATAGGCTGCAACCGAAAAAGGCCGGACGAAACGCACAGTCATGAAAGCGGATATCCGTTAGATCGCATTGGCTAAAAAGCGTTGCACCCGAATTCTGGCAGGGAATCACCTGCATATGATGTCATAGACCGGATTTGCGGCGAGGAAAACAAAGGAGGAGGCGATCCCTACGCTAAAGCGCGCGAACTTCTCCGTCATGCCGGTCCCCGGAACAAGCCCGAGGATGATCCGGTATCCAGCCATGCTGCGCCTTGAGGAATGAGTCTTTTGCGATCAAAGACTTGATCGCGCTGGACCCCGGATCAGGTCCGGGGTGACGGAATATCAGGCTATGACACTGCCAAACTGTAGGTTTTAGGACTCTGACGTCGAAGGCGACGAAGGAGCGGAATATTTTTCCGCATTGCCTCACCTAAAGAGAATTATTCCCCGACAACGCAACAAATACGCACGTTCATCCCTTAATTGCTGAGGAAATCGGCGTATTCTCGGCGACCTCCCTCGAGAATGCGTGTAAAAAGTGCAACATTCTCGTTTTCTTGCACAATAAAGAGACATGTCATGTCACAGGCAACGACGTCCGCCGGGCCCTCCGGGCCTAAACCCTTTTATCGCAATTTCGGCTTTCAGGTTCTGATCGCCATGGTCATCGGCCTGCTGCTCGGCCTCGTTGCGCGCAACATCGGTCCCGATGCCGCCGGCAGCCCCAACTGGCTTTCGGTGACGCTGCAGACCATCGGCAGCATTTTCGTGCAGCTTTTGCGCGCGCTGGTTCCGCCGCTGATCTTCACGGCCATCGTCGCCTCCATCGCCAATCTCAAGAACCTCTCCAACGCGGCGAAGCTTGTGTGGCAGACACTCCTCTGGTTCGCCATCACCGCGCTGATCGCCGTCGTCATCGGCATCGTGCTCGGCCTCGTCATTCAGCCCGGCGTCAACACGGCGATTGCCAATACGGCAGCGGCGGCGCCTTCTTCCACCGGCTCCTGGCTGGATTTCCTGAAGGGCCTCGTACCGGTCAACGTCTTCGGCCTCGAAGCTTCTACCAAGCTCAATAATGGCGCGGCCAGCACCTCGTTGAACTTCAACGTGCTGCAGCTGCTCGTCGTCTCGATCGCCTTCGGTGTCGCGGCGCTGAAAGCCGGCAAGGCGGCGGAGCCGTTCCTCGCCTTCAACCAGTCGCTGCTCGCCATCGTGCGGAAAATCCTGTGGTGGGTCATTCGCCTCACCCCCATCGGCACCATCGGCCTGCTCGGCCGCGCGGTCGATCAATATGGCTGGACGACGCTGTCGCAGCTCGGCTGGTACGCGGCGGCCGTTTATATCGGTCTCGCACTGGTGCTCTTTGTGGTCTATCCGGCGCTATTGATCGCCCATGGCCTGAAGCCATCGCGCTTCTTTGCGGGCGCATGGCCGGCCATCCAGCTCGCCTTCGTGTCGCGTTCCTCCATCGGCACGCTTCCCGTCACCGAAACCGTGACGGAAAAGAGCCTCGGCGTGCCGCGCGAATATGCCGCCTTCTCCGTGCCGCTCGGCGCCACCACCAAGATGGACGGCTGCGCTGCGATCTATCCGGCGATTTCGGCGATCTTCATCGCGCAGTTCTTCCAGGTGCCGCTCGGCATTCAGGAATATGTGCTGATCGTCTTCGTCTCCGTGCTCGGTTCCGCCGCAACGGCAGGCCTCACGGGCGCGGTGGTGATGCTGACGCTGACGCTTTCGACGCTCGGCCTGCCGCTTGAAGGTGTGGGCCTGCTGCTCGCCATCGACCCGATCCTCGACATGGGCCGCACGGCGGTGAACGTCGCCGGCCAGGCGCTGGTGCCCACCATCGTCGCCAAGCGCGAGGGCATTCTCGATGAGGCCGTCTATAACAACGCCAAGGATATCGACGCACTCGACGACCGGGAAGCAGCGCCGGCCTGACAGCGGCAATCATGGGGCGTTTCCGGTGAAAAGGGAGACGCCCCATGCGGACCATTCCCGTTGTTCCCTGATAGTTTGGGGTTGACGGCGATAATTTCATCGATAGCGATAGCGGCACGGGCAATAGCGCAACTTTGAGCGGAAACTGTGCATGGCGAAACGTAACTGGATCTATGTCGGCCTGCTCGCTTTCATCTCCCTCGGGCTTCTGATCGATGCGGCCGTCTGGCCTGCCGGGCCTCCAGCATCCTTTACCGCAAACGATCTGGTGCAGATGATCGGCATCATCACGCTATTTGCCTGGTGGCAGATAGAGGATGCCGAAAAGCGGACCTCCGGCGCAGCTCCGCCGCCAAAATCACCACCGTTCTGCTCGCACCCATCGGGCTTGCGATTTACCTCTATCAAACCCGCCGGTGGCCCCGCGCCACGCTCGGCCTCCTCGCCTTTATCGGCGGCATCGTCCTCATCGCCATCCTCACGGTTCTGCTCGGCGACTGGCTCATTCAACAGGGTTTGTTCCCGCCGTCTTTCCTGCGTGATTCCTGAGCAACGGGAGTATGTCGGATTTTACGACACCACGCCGACTGACACCGCTATCGCCGCCGCCTGCCAAGCCATTCTCCATGATGGATTGATGCAACTTTCCGCCCCAACGCGGCTTTTCCCCGTATCAAAACAGGCGTATCAATCGCGGCAATAAAAGTGCCGTACGGCTGTCATATTAAGGGAGAAACAAAATGCATGTTTCCATCGTCTTCGGTGCGCTTGCCGCCATGCTGGCGCTCACCGCCTGCCAGACGTTGACGCCGGAAGAGCGTCGAGCGCGGGATGAGGCGACTTGCCGGGGTTATGGTTTCCGCCCCGGCACGGACCCGATGGCCGGTTGCCTTCTCGATCTGGAAATGGACCGCCGCGCCGATAACCGCGCCTGGCAGGCGCAGATGAACCGCGACATGTTCTACCGCCCCGTGGTGGTGGAGCGGCGCATCATCGTCCAACAGAACCCCTGACGGGGATGAAGGCGACATTGCTCGCCACCCTGCCCTCATCCCTCTTCGCCGCGAGCGTTGCCTGCGCGGCGGCAAGCCGGGCGATGGGCACGCGGAAGGGCGAGCAGGAAACGTAGTCGAGATCGGCATCCTCACAGAAATGGATCGAGGCCGGGTCGCCGCCATGTTCGCCGCAGATGCCGAGTTTCAGTTCCGGCCGCGTCTGGCGGCCGCGTTCTGCGGCGATGCGGATCAACTCGCCCACACCGTCGAAATCGAGCGAGATGAACGGGTCGCGCTCGATGATGCCCTTGCGCTGATAGGTATTGATGAAACGCGCCGCATCGTCACGGGAAATGCCGAAGGTGGTCTGCGTCAGGTCGTTGGTGCCGAAGGAGAAAAATTCCGCCGCTTCCGCAATCACATGGGCGCGCAGGGCCGCGCGCGGCAATTCGATCATGGTGCCGGTCAGATATTCGATCTCCATGCCCGTTTCCTGCGCCACCGCTGCGGCGACGCCGTCGATGACCTCGGTAACGTAATCCAGTTCCGCGCGCAGACCGACAAGCGGCACCATGATCTCGGGCACGACCGGCGCGCCGGTGATGCGTGCTGCGGCAACCGCCGCTTCGAAAATGGCGCGGGCCTGCATTTCGGCGATTTCCGGATAGGAAATGGCAAGGCGGCAGCCGCGATGGCCGAGCATGGGGTTGAACTCGTGCAGCGCATCCAGCCGCTGGCGGAACACCGTCTGCGGCATGCCCATGGCGGCCGCCACCTCGACGATTTCGCCATCGGTCTTCGGCAGGAATTCATGCAGCGGCGGGTCGAGCAGGCGGATCGTCACCGGCAGGCCGTGCATGATCTGGAAAAGCTCGGTGAAATCCGAGCGCTGCATCGGCAGAAGCTCATCGAGCGCCGCCCGCCTGCCCTTTTCGCTTTCGGCGAGGATCATCTCACGCATCACATGGATGCGGTCGCCCTCGAAGAACATATGTTCGGTACGGCAGAGGCCAATGCCTTCCGCGCCGAAGGCGCGGGCGGCGCGGGCATCTGCCGGGGTATCGGCATTGGTGCGCACGGTCATGCGGCGCAGGCTGTCTGCCCACTCCATCAGCTTGCCGAAATCGCCCGAGAGTTCCGGCTGCGTCATGGGTACCTCGCCCTTCAGGACGCGGCCGGAAGAACCGTCGATGGTGATGACATCGCCGCGCTTCAGCATACATCCGACGCCGATCAGCACCTTGTTGCGCATGTCGACGCGCATGGAGCCGGCGCCGGTGACGCAGGGAATGCCCATACCGCGCGCCACCACGGCGGCGTGGCTGGTCATGCCGCCGCGCGTCGTCAGAATGCCTTCGGCGGCGTGCATGCCATGAATATCTTCCGGGCTGGTTTCGATGCGCACCAGAATGACGCGGCGGCCTTCGGCTTCCGCCGCAACCGCCTCTTCCGCAGTGAAGACGATCTCACCCGTCGCCGCCCCCGGAGACGCGGGCAGGCCTGAGCCGATGATGGGACGCGATGTGCCGGGATCGATGGTCGGGTGCAGCAGCTGGTCGAGCGATGACGGCTCGATGCGGCAGACGGCTTCTTCCTGCGAGATCAGCCCCTCTTCCACCATATCGACGGCGATCTTCATCGCCGCGCGGGTGGTGCGCTTGCCGGAACGGGTCTGCAGCATCCAGAGCTTGCCGCGCTCGATGGTGAATTCCAGATCCTGCATGTCGCGATAGTGGTTTTCCAGCCGCTTGCAGATCGCCAGAAATTCGCTGAACGCCTCCGGCATCAGCTTTTCCATCGAGGGCTTGTCGGAGCCGGAGGCAAGACGCGCCGCCTCGGTGATGGATTGCGGCGTGCGGATGCCCGCCACCACATCTTCGCCTTGAGCGTTGACGAGGAATTCGCCGTAAAGCTCCGCCTCTCCCGTCGAAGGATTGCGGGTGAAGGCGACACCGGTTGCCGAGGACGAGCCGAGATTGCCGAAGACCATGGCCTGAACATTGACGGCCGTGCCCCAGTCCCCCGGAATATTGTGCAAATGGCGGTAGGTCACGGCGCGGTGGTTGGTCCAGCTGGCGAAGACGGCGCCGATTGCGCCCCAGAGCTGGACATGACAGTCCTGCGGAAAAGCTTCGTCCAGCTCATCCTCGATCAGCTTTTTATAAAGCGAAACGACATGCTGCCATTCGACCGCCGACATGTCGGTATCGTATTCGTGGCCGAGGCGGCCTTTCTCATCCTCGAGAATTTCCTCGAACAATTCGTGGTCGAGGCCCATGACGACATCGGCATACATCTGGATGAAGCGGCGATAGCTGTCCCATGCAAAACGCGCGTCGCCCGCATCATGGCCCAGCGCTTCCACGGTGCGGTCATTGAGGCCGAGGTTCAAAACCGTGTCCATCATGCCGGGCATGGAGGCGCGTGCGCCTGATCGGACCGACAGAAGCAGCGGCGAGTGGCTGCCGCCGAAGGTCTTGCCGGTCACGGTTTCCATTCCGTGCAGGCCGGCCATGACCTGCAGCTTCAGGTCCTCGGGAAGATCGCGGCCATTCTTGTGATAAAGCGCGCAGGCATCGGTTATGATGGTGAGGCCGGGGGGAACGGGAAGGCCGAGACTTGCCATTTCGGCAAGGTTCGCGCCCTTGCCGCCCAATATCGCAACGTCACCTGCCCTGCCTTCGGCAGCACCGTTGCCGAAGGTATAAACCCATTTTTTCATTCCACGCTCTCCACCCAGAAGCGTTGTCATTTTTCTATCATCTACAGCATTGGCGGCACGTTGGAAACGCCGCAACGTGCAGTTTACATCGCAGTGCAGCATAATTGCGGCAAATTGCGCGCAAGAATTGCCGCAAAGGCCGAATAACGGCATGATTGACGCATTCGTGTAGTGCGCTGAACTGGAGTGTTGCCTAAGCCATTCAAATCGCCGACAAAGAGATTATTCATGCAATTTACCCGCCGCCATACGCTTAAATTTGCCGGAATTTCCTGTGCCGCCAGTGCGCTTGCCGGGGCGCTCAGAGCCGAAGGCGCAGTGCCCGTCGCAGGCGCCGCCTCCGCCCTTCCCTTCGCGCTGACGACGCCGATGCATATCGGTCAGGCCGCGCTGCGCGTGCGCGATCTCGACCAGATGATCGAGTATTACCGTTCAGTGCTGGGCATGAACGAGGTGGAGCGCACGGCCAGAGGCGTGACGCTCGGCGTCGGCACCGTGCCGCTGCTCGATCTCGTGCACAAGCCGGCCGCGGATTTCGAAAGCCCCACCTCCGCCGGCCTGTTCCACATCGCCTATCTGATGCCCTCCCGCAAGGATCTGGCGCGCTGGCTGGTGCATGCGGCGCTGAAACAGGTGCCGCTTACCGGTTTTGCCGATCACAATGTCAGCGAGGCGATCTATCTCAACGATCCCGAGGGCAACGGCATCGAGGTTTACAGTGACCGGCCGAAGGACACATGGGTCTGGAGCGGCCGCGTGGTGAAAATGGGCACCGAACCGCTCGATGTCGACGATCTGGTGACGCTGACCGATACCAAAAAAAGCGATTATGAGGCTGCCCCACCGGGAATGCGCATCGGGCATGTTCACCTGCGGGTCGGCGAAATCGCCGCCGCCCGCGCCTTTTACGAAACGGCCGTCGGCCTGCAACCGACGCAGGATGCGCGCTCCGATGCCTCGTTTCTCTCTTCCGGCGGGTATCATCATCATCTGGCGGTGAATACATGGAACAGCCGTGGCGCGAAGGAACGCAACGCCATGGAAACCGGCCTTGACTGGTTTTCTCTCACCGTTCGCAACCCCGCCGATCTGGAGGCGCAGAAAACGCGGCTGCGGGCCGCCGGTTATGTGCTGGTGGAGATGGAAAATAACGTCGTGGAAGCCATAGACCCCTGGGGCACGCGGCTGCGGCTGGTGCCGGGGTGAATGGTCCATACGCTCGATACGAAGCGGGTGCCACAAAAAATGCTCACACAACTTCGTCCGCACACTACAGAGCCTCGCCGCCCCCTTCCTCATTCCTGTGCTTGTCACAGGAATCCAGTCGACGCGCGTCTGCGCGGCAGGAGACTCTTTTCAGCCCAAGGACTTGGGCTGGCTGGATTCCTGTGACAAGCACAGGAATGAGGGAGCCCGCCCGTATTCTTCAGCCGAAAAAGAAAGCCTTGCGAGGCCACGGCAGCGGCCTCGCAAGGCATTCCATCCGGTACAGGAAACCGGATGGTGGGGTCTGTGACGAGCCCTTTGGCCCCTGCGGAAAACATAGCAAAACACCGCGCATTGTCGCTCACCCGAATGGGTGATACCGCCAGATAAATTCGTAATGAAGGCGAAGGGGAAAAGAAGCCTCAGACGGCTTCGCGCAACTGCTCAGCGGTCTGCAAATCCACGGAGACGAGCTGCGAGACGCCCTGTTCGGCCATGGTGACGCCGAAGAGGCGGTTCATGCGCGCCATGGTGATGGGATTGTGGGTGATGATGACGAAGCGGGTTTCGGTGGAGGCCACCATCTCGTCCATCAGGTTGCAGTAACGCTCGACATTGTGGTCGTCGAGCGGCGCATCCACCTCGTCCAGCACGCAGATGGGCGCGGGATTGGTGAGGAAGACCGCGAAGATCAGCGCCATGGCCGTCAACGCCTGCTCGCCGCCGGAAAGCAGCGTCATGGTCTGCGGTTTCTTGCCCGGCGGGCGGGCGAGGATTTCCAGCCCCGCTTCCAGCGGATCGTCGGATTCGATCAGCTGCAATTCCGCCGTGCCGCCGCCGAAGAGATGGGTGAACAGCCGCTGGAACTGCGAATTGACCACATCGAAAGCGGCGATCAGCCGTTCGCGGCCTTCGCGGTTGAGGTTCTGGATGCCGGCGCGCAGCTTGCGCACGGCGTCGATGATGTCGTCGCGCTCCTTGATGAGCGCTTCGAGTTTGGCGGAAAGCTCGGCCTGCTCTTCCTCGGCGCGCAGATTGACCGCGCCCAGCCTTTCGCGCTCGATCTTCAGCCGGTCGAGATCGCGCTCGACGTCGCGAATGTCCGGCTTCGGCTGGTCGGGACCGAGGCCGGTCAGGCGGAACGCCATATGCGGCTCGGTATTCAGCGTTTCGCGGATGCGGTGTTCGGTTTCCTGCCGCTTTTCGCGGGCGGAGACCAGCCGCTCTTCGGCGCGGCCGCGTTTTTCGCGTGCTTCGGCCAGTTCCGAAAGCGCCGTTGCCGCCACCCGGTCGGCGGCGCGCTGCAGGTTTTCCGCCTCGGCCAGCCGGTCGGCGGCCTCGCGGCGGGCGTCTTCGGTCTTTTGCAATTCATTGAGGAGGTTGCGGCGTTTCTCGTCGAACTCCTCCGGCGCTATGTCCAGCTCGGCGATTTCCTCGCGCGCCTCTTCCTCACGTTCGCGCAGCGTGGCGATGTGATCGGCCGCACTTGCTGCGCGCGATTGCCAGGTGGAGCGCTCCTGCCCTATCGCCTGAATTCTGCGCTGGCGACTTTCCGCCTCGCGGCTAACGCCCTCATGGCGGGCACGGGCCTCCGCCAGAAGGCCGCGGTCGGTCGCAACTTCAAGCTGGCTTTCGCGCAGCCGCAGATCCAGCACGGAAAGATCAGGCGCGTCTTCCATTTCGATGCGGGCGTTTTCCTCCTGAACGGCGATCTCATCGATCTGCGCACCGATCTGGTTCAGTGCTTCGGACACGATATCGCGACGGCGCAGCAGATCGCCCGAGGCCCTTTCGGCGATGGTGAGCGCCTCGCGCGCCTCGGCAAGATGGCGGGTCGCAAGCCGGCTTCTGTCGCGCACGTCCGAGAGCCGCAATTCGCTGCTGCGGATATCTTCGGTTTTCGCGGCAAGCTGGTCTTCGGCCTCGTCCAGAATGGAGCGGGCCTCATCCAGTTCTGTCTCGATTTCAGCGAGGCGGTTCTTCTGCGACAGGCGAAGCGCTGCGGCACCCGGCGCATCGGCACTGGCGATGTGACCGTCCCAACGCAACAGCGCGCCTTCGCGCGTCACCAGCCGCTGGCCGGCCTTCAAGTGCGGCAACAGACGCAGGGCTTCCGCAGTGTTGGCGACGACGCCGATCTGCGCCAAAGCGCGGCGCAGGGCTTCCGGCGCCTGCGCATAATCCAGAAGCGGTTTCGCACCCTGCGGCAAGGCGGGATCATCAGCGCCATCGCCATTTCCGGCCCAATAGGCGGGCGCGGCGGGATCGAGCGGGCTTTCGAGATCGTCGCCGAGAGCGGCACCCAATGCAGCCTCGAAACCGCGCTCCACCGTCATTTCTTCCGCCACCGGGGTAAAGCTGCCATTGGCGGCGGCGCTGGAGGCAAGGATTTTGGTGATGGTGCGCGCTTCCGTGTCCAGCGCGTTCAGCCGGTTCCGCGCCGTTTCCAGCGGCGCGCGCGCCAGCGCTTCGGCGGAACGCGCCTCGGCGACGGCGGCTTCGGCTTCCTCCACCACGATCAGGGCATCCTCGACCGCGATCTCCGCCGCCTCGACCGCTTCGCGCCGCTCGGAAGGATCGGGAAGGCCGGAGAGTTTTTCGTCGATGGCATCGATCTCGGCGGATGCCTCCTGCGATTGCCGTTCCAGCCGAAGCTTGCGGTCGGAAAGATCGCGGATCGCCCGCTCCAACTGCTGGCGGGCGGCGGACGCCTCGGCCCGCTCGGCGGTAATCGCGGTGAAGATGGCTTCGCTTTCCGCCAGCTTGATAGCCGCAGCTTCGAAGGCTTCGCGCATCTCTTCCGCATGACGGCCGGAATCGGAGAGGATTTCGAGGAGTTCAGCCTCTTCCTCATCGAGCCGTGCGAGTATCTGGGCATTGTCGGAGACCAGCCGTTCCTCGCGGATAATATCCTCGCCAAGCTGCGACAGGCGGCGGGCCAGCTCATCGCGGCGGCGCAGCAGGCGGTTCGCTTCGTCATCCAGCTGGGTGCGGGCGATCTGCAGGCGTTGCAGGGCGGCGGCGACTTTCGCCTCGTCCTCGCGCAACTCCGGCAGCTTCAGGCTGGCGATGCCCTGCTGCTTGGCCGCTTCCATCTGCGCCTGCGCTTTTTCGGCGACGATGTTCGTCGCCTGATTGAGCGCGCTTTCCGCCTCGCCTTCGGCTTCCTTCGCCTCCACCCAGCGGATGTGCAGCAGGGTCGCTTCGCGGGCGCGGATATCGGCGGACAGCATCTTGAAACGGTTGGCCTGCCGCGCCTGGCGTTTCAGGCTTTCGATCTGGCTTTCCAGCTGGGCGGTGACGTCTTCCAGCCGCTCCAGATTGGTCTCGGCGGCGCGCAGGCGAAGTTCTGCCTCGTGGCGGCGGGAATGCAGGCCGGAAATGCCGGCCGCCTCTTCCAGCAGCTGGCGGCGGGCCTGCGGCTTGGCATTGATGAGCTCGCCGATACGTCCCTGCCCCACCATGGAGGGCGAGCGCGCGCCGGTAGAGGCGTCGGCGAACAGAAGCTGCACATCCTTGGCGCGGGCTTCCTTGCCGTTGATGCGGTAGACGGAGCCGTTTTCGCGCTCGATGCGGCGTGTGACCTGAATTTCATCGGCATCGTTGAAGGCGGCGGGCGCGGTGCGGTCGGAATTGTCGAGATAAAGGCCGACTTCCGCTGTGTTGCGGGCCGGGCGATTGCCGGAGCCGGAGAAGATGACGTCATCCATGCCGGAGGCGCGCATGTTCTTGTAGGAATTCTCGCCCATCACCCAGCGCAGCGCTTCGACCAGATTGGACTTGCCGCAGCCATTCGGCCCGACGACACCGGTAAGCCCCGGCTCGATGATGAATTCGGAAGGTTCTACGAAGGATTTGAAACCGACGAGGCGGAGCTTGTTGAACTTCATGCCGTCATGCTCCGGCCGGAAGACAGGCAATAAAAAACGGGCGTGCGGAAATATCCGCCGCCCGTTCCTTTAAGGGTCCGGCGATCAGAGCAGCTTGTCGATGACAGCCGACATGTTTTCAACCGACATGTCTCCCGCATATTTCTTGCCGTTGATGATGAAAGTCGGCGTGGAGTTGACGCCGAATTCCGTCGCACCGCGTTGCATGGTTGCGTTCACATCATCCAGAAGTTTCTGGTTCGTCAAGCAGGCCTCGAAAGACTCCTGTGAGAAACCGGCCATTTTCGACATTTGCAACAGGGCAGCGCGCGCATCCTGTGCAACGGCCCAGCTCTGCTGCTGCTTGAACAGCATGGAAACGAAGGGGAAATACTGACCTTCCGGTGCGCAGCGCGCCAGCATGAAGGCGGCAGCGGCGCGCGGATCGAACGGGAATTCGCGCAGCACGAAATAGACCTTGCCGGTATCAATGTATTTCTTCTTGATCTCTTCGAAGGTCTTGTTGTGGAAGTTGGCGCAGTGCGGGCAGGTCATCGACATGTATTCGACGATTTTGACGGGTGCGTTGGCATCGCCGAGCGCGGCTTCCGGCAGCGGGCCGGGCTTCATCACCGCAGCCATATCCACATCGCCGGTGGATTCAGGCAATTCCTGCGCCTCGGCGATACCGGGCGTGAAGGCAAACGGCAGGGCCGTGGCAACGGCGGCAAGAGCAACGCCGCCGAGGAGGCTGCGACGGGAAATGGTCAGTTCGGGAAAATGCATGAAAGCACCTGTTGGTAATAGACTCTATTGTCCGTTGATTCCGATATAGCGACGGCCTGTTCATCACAAGCGGGGTTTTGAACTCTTCTTGTCAAAGAATTGTGACCAGTCAAGGACAGCCCGTGCACATCAAATCGTCCTGCCGCGCGGCTTTTTCTGCAATACCGCAGTGCCCAGCCTCTCCACCGCCTTGCGCAGCGCCTCGCTCTCGATGCCGTCCATCATGTCATCGAGACGTTTTGCCGCATCGCCGCGTAAGGGTTGCGGTTTGCGCCGGCGGTTGACGGTTTGGGACACCGGTTTCTGCACGATCCTGATCTGGCGCACCGCCGGAAAGCCGAAAAAGCCGTTGATGCGGGCAATCAGTTCGCCCTGCGCATGGGTGAGAAACAGCGCGCGCGCGCCTTCGCAGGCGATCGTCAGCACGCCCGGCTGGTAACCGCCGCGATCCGGCCCCTCGTCGCGGCGCGGCCAGGTGATCTTTTCCGGCCGGGTGCAATCGGCGAAGTCCTCGCCGGCGATCTCGTCCCAGGAGCCGAGCAGCGCCGTGTTGATGCCCGCTCGTTTGGACAACACGGGGTCCATGATGCCATTGGCGACTTCGGCGATCTGAACGACGCCTTTGCGGAATGAATCTGCGGGTTTCTTCATGCTCTCCTCGACAGAGGCCAAGCGGCCTCAAGCGGTCGCGCCATCGTCATCTTCTTCGCCGCGCAACAGCGCCCGGAATCGCCGCCAGTCCCGGCAGGCGCCCAAGCGTATCATTCCCGCCACCAAACATCCAAAGAGGAAATAGGCCCCAGCCAAAAACTTCAGATGCGATATTCCCGGCTTATCCGACATAACGGCAATCACCAACATGCAGGTCAGCACGATGGAGAGGTATATCCACAGGCCATGGCAGAAAATCGCCCAGAAACCGGATTCGATCATTCGAAAGCGGCGCGAGGGCTTGCCTCTCATCTTCTCCAGTTCACGGACTTCGCCGATCAGGCGGGAAACCACAAAGGCCACGCTGTTTTGCCGCCCGAAACACAGCCGGCCAATATGGTTCAACAGGCTTCCAATCAGGCACAGGGCCAACAGAACCCCGATAACATAAAGCAGCGGTTGGGGTATATTATCCAGCAGCGCATTCAGCATGGGGCTCTTCCTCCAAAATCGGATCATGGGTTTCGATGTCGGGCATTCGTTGGCCGGATGCGGTTTTCCACGCCGCCGCCGCAGGCTGCTGTTGCAGATTGCCGTGCCGTGTCTATGTTCAGCGGCGATGAACACACATACGCGGCGACACATATCACATCCGACAGCGGAACAACTTCTCGCATGGTACGACCGGCACCATCGCGAACTGCCATGGCGCACGTCTCCGGCCATGGCGGCACGGGGAAAACGCGCCGATCCCTATCACGTCTGGCTGTCGGAGGTCATGTTGCAGCAGACGACGGTGCAGGCGGTGAAACCCTATTTCCTGAAGTTTCTCGCCGCCTGGCCAAGCGTCAGCGATCTGGCCGCGGCGCCGGTCGAGGATGTCATGGCGGCCTGGGCGGGGCTCGGTTATTACGCCCGTGCCCGCAACCTTAAAAAATGCGCCGAAGCCGTGGCGCGCGAGCATGACGGCATCTTTCCGGACAGCGAAGAGGGTCTGAAGCAACTGCCCGGCATCGGCGACTACACCGCCGCCGCCGTGGCGGCCATCGCATTCAACCGGCAGGCGGCGGTGATGGACGGCAATGTGGAGCGCGTCATCTCCCGCCTCTTTTCCATAGACGCTCCCCTGCCCGGCTCAAAGCCCGCCATGAAAGCGAAGGTGGCCGCGCTTACCCCTTCCGACCGGCCCGGCGATTTCGCCCAGGCGATGATGGATCTCGGCGCGACGATCTGCACGCCGAAACGGCCGGCCTGCGCGCTCTGTCCGTTCAACGGCCACTGTCTTGCGCTTGCCCATGACGAGCCGGAGCGTTTTCCGGTCAAGGCGGCGAAGAAGGCAAAGCCGGTGCGGCTCGGGGCCGCCTTCGTGGCGGTGAATGAAAGCGGCGAAATCCTGCTCCGCCGGCGCATCGAAAGCGGGCTTCTCGGCGGCATGACCGAGGTGCCGACAACGGCATGGACCGCCCGTATGGACGGCGGCACGGAGGCGAGCCATGCGCCCTTTGCCGCCGGCTGGCAGGCGGCGGGCGTTATCGTGCACGTCTTCACCCATTTCGAACTGCGGCTCACCGTCTATCGCGCGCAGGTGCCGGAAGACCTTAAAACCGGCCCGGATGACGGATGGTGGGAGCCGGTTACAAATCTTGACGCACAGGCGCTGCCAACGGTGATGAAAAAAGTCATCGCCCAAGCTATTCCATCCGCATTCGATGAACGCAGGAAATTTCGATGACCAAGATTGAGCATATCGTATTCGACATCGGCAAGGTGCTGATCCATTACGATCCGCATATTCCCTATAGCCGTCTCATTCCCGATGCCGACGAGCGCAAATGGTTCTTCGAAAACGTCTGCACCCATGACTGGAACCTGGAACAGGATCGCGGCCGCCGCTGGGAGGATGCCGAAGCGCTGCTGGTGGAGCAGTTCCCGGATCGGGAAGAGCACATCCGCTCCTTTCGCAGGTTCTGGCACGAGATGGTCTCGCATTCCTATGACGACAGCGTCGCGATCATGGTTGCCCTGATCGACAGCGGCTACGACGTGACGATGCTGACCAACTTCGCCTCCGACACCTTCCGCGAGGCGCAGAAGATGTTCCCCTTCCTCACTTTGCCGCGCGGCGTCACCGTTTCCGGCGATGTGAAGCTGTTGAAGCCCGATGTGGCGATCTACGATCTGCACGCGAGGGAATTCGGCCTCAATCCGGCCGCCAGCCTCTTCATCGACGATACGCTCGTGAATGTCGAAGGCGCGAAAGCGGCGGGCTGGCAGGCCGTGCACTTCACCGGCGCGGAAAAGCTGCGGCAGGATTTGCGGGAATATGGGGTGGAAGTCCGATAAATTCCCAGATCGGGAAAAGAAATTGGCGCAGGCGGAAATGGCGGTCTCCGGCCTGCGCCAGTCCTGCCGCAAGCGGCATCGGACGCAATGTTTTTGTGATTTTTCCGAACCGGATTTTCACAACCACTGCTCTGATTTGAGACAGTATTGCCGATCTCTTGCGCGAAACTTGTCTTGCTAAAATAGTATACTCGAAAACACCAACGCCCGACACCGAAGTGCCGGGCGTTGGTCGTTCTCCATCCGGGACTGAAGGTACTAAACCGGACGGAGACATAGGCTGACAAGGGCGGGCGGTGGATCGTTGCGTCCAAGCCTTTTGGGCTTTGACTATTCGGCCTTTGCCAGTTCACTGCGGATGATCGCTCTCAGATCGTCGATCGGCTTCAGCGCGTCGCCGTCTTCGAAATGCCAGAACGTCCATCCGTTGCATGCGTCGAGACCCTGCACCTTCGCGCCGAGGCGGTGAATGGAGCCGGCGGTCCCGCCGGATGCAATCGTACCATCGGCACGAATAATGGCGCTATAACGGCGTCGTGCATCCGTCAGCACCTGGCCCGGGCGGACGAGGCCGCTTTCCACCAGCGTGTTGAAGGCAACGCGCGGTTCGGCCTTCTTGCCGGTCATCACGGTCAGTTCCGCCTTGCCGAGCGGCTCGACGGCGGCAATGCGGGCGGATGCCGCATCGATGTAATCCTGTTCGCGCTCGATGCCGACGAAGTGGCGGCCGAGACGTTTTGCAACGGCACCCGTGGTGCCGGAGCCGAAGAACGGGTCGAGCACGATATCGCCCGGCTTGGTGGAGGCCATGATGATGCGCGCCAGCAGCGCTTCCGGCTTCTGGGTGGGATGCACCTTCTTGCCGTCGTCACCTTTCAGACGCTCGTTGCCGCTGCAGATCGGGAACAGCCAGTCGGAGCGCATCTGCACATCGTCGTTGGAGGCCTTCAGCGCATCGTAGTTGAAGGTGTAGTTCTTGGCTTTCGGATCGCGGCTGGCCCAGATCATCGTCTCATGCGCGTTCTGGAACCGGCGGCCCTTGAAGTTCGGCATGGGGTTGGTCTTGCGCCAGACGATGTCGTTCAGGATCCAGAAATCGAGGTTCTGGAGCATGGAGCCGACGCGGAAGATATTGTGGTAGGAGCCGATGACCCAGATGGTGCCGTTCGGCTTCAGGACGCGGCGGCAGGCGAGCAGCCAGGCGCGGGTGAAGGCGTCATAGGCCTCGAAGGAGGCGAACTGGTCCCATTCGTCATCGACGGCATCGACCAGCGACTGATCGGGACGGTGCAGCGTACCGCCAAGCTGAAGGTTATAGGGCGGATCGGCGAAAATCGCATCGACCGACTGGCTCGGGAGGGCATCCAAGGCAGCGACACAATCACCTTTGATGATGCTGTCTTTCCAGGCGTCGCTCTCGCCCGCACGATCAAAACCGGCACGCCGAAAATCGGCCAGCGGAAAAACTGCTGCCATTGGTACTCGCTCCATACGCTTACTCTCTACTGATGCTTATGGTTACCGAAGATGGTTATCAAAGCCTGAACAAGTCACGGAAAATGCGAAATAAATGGCTGTCGCGGCCCGCAGGCGCGATTTGCGGCGGCCGGCGGGGGAACCCGAAGTCGGGCAAAAACGTTGTGCACAACGGGTTCTGCTGTCCCCGCATATCGGCGCGGCGGGAAGAGCCATTATGGCAGGGGGTAATCCGCAATGGGGTCCGTGATGAAAATGGCTTCTCTTTCCATGAATGTCGTTTGCGCCGCGCTTTTCGCAACGGCGCTGCCGGCGCCGTCGCAGGCGCAGCAACCGGCCCCGCAATATAACGTCGTCACCGACGCGGTTTTGTTCGATGGCGGCCCCTCGCTCGGCAACAGCGACAGGGTGCGGTGGGATTTCTACAAGGCAGACCGCTCCGGCGGGCGGACCGACGACAATGCCGGCGGCTCCTATGACGCCACCTTCGAGGCGAAACTGCCGGCGGGCAAATATGTCGGGGTGGCGGCGCTGGGCAATGTGACCCGCGAAGTGTCGTTCGAGGTGAAGGACGGAAGCGTCGCGAGGCCGAAGGTGAATTTTGATGCTGCGGAATTGACCGTCGTGCCGAAACGCAGCGCCGGCGGCGATGTGGAAACGCAGGCGAAGACGGAAATCACCAAGGACGATTTCAAGGACAGCGTCTATGGCCAGAATACCGTCTTCGTGCCGGCCGGAGACGTCGTCCTCACCGGCAGAATCGGCCCGGCGCGGGCTGAGGAGAAGCTTGCCATCAAGGCGGGCGAGAAGATCAGCCACGAGCTGGTCATTCCAAGCGGCGTGGTGATCGCCAAGGCCGTTTATGCGGAAGGCGGCAGGGCGGTGGAAACGGACGATATCCGCTTCGAAGCGATGTCGGCCAAGGAAACGCTGGATGGCACGCGTGAGACCATCAACGGCATTTACGGCACCGGCAAGATCATGGAAATGCCCGCTGGTGACTTCGTCATGCGTGCGCGTCTGGGCAAGGTGACGGTGGAACAACCATTCACCGTGACTGCCGGAAAACGAACCGAAATCACCCTCGATCTCGATGCGGGCGTTCTCGCCATCAAGGCGCCCGGTGCAGAACGGATCGATATCGTTGAAACCACCAGGGATCTTCAGGGCACGCAGAAGGAGATTTCCGGCCGTTACGGCGCGCAGCATCAGGAAACCCTGCATCCCGGCGAATATTCGGTGAAGGTGAGCTACGACAAGAAATCCGGCCGCGAGCCGAAGGAGATCAAGGCGACGGTCAAGGCCGCCGAGAGAACCGAGACGAATGTGCCGGAGTAGGCCTCGGCCGCCGCCCGGCCGGAGGCTCCGGACGTTCTCCGATTTTCACGCCTGCGAAGCCTGACGCCGCGATACGGTCGCACAGCCTTATCCACTGACAGCCTCGACAGGCCGGCCTGATCTCGCCTGCGGCGAAAGCCAGACGCATCTTCGCGAGAAAGTCGGGCGTCGCCTGCAGCTTCTTGCCGGCGGTCAGTGTCTCGCCCAAAAGCGCTGACACCGAAAGGCGGGCCGTCTCATCCCGCTGCACCACGCCTTCGTTAAAACAGTGGGCATGGCTTTCACACAACAGGCCCTCGCAGATATCGTCCGGACCATCCACCAGCTCTATATCCTCCTCGCCGGCATTCAGGCGGGCGGCGACACGGTCGTAATTTTCGACGAAACCGGACGTATATCCCTTGCCCACGTAAGTAAGCATACAGAGAAGATGGTGGGGCCGCAGGCGGACGGTCACGGGCCCGCCCTATCCAACGATGGCGAAGGCGTCGCGCACCGAGCCGGACGAGGTGCGGATCGCCTTGCGGCCGATCCATTGCACATGCCCGTCGAGGATACGCACCGCCTCTTCGGCGCGGCCGCCGCGCAGCGCATCGATGATCGCGCGGTGATCGGTATCGGTACGGCGCTCCCAGCCGGCACGCCAGGCGGAAAACAGGAAGCGGGCGCTCGCCGCATGCAACCCGTCGATCGCCTCCATCAGGCGCGGCATGTTGCAGGGCGCGGTGATGAGACGATGGAAGCGGCGGTTGGCCTCCTCCCAATGCTGCACATCGACGGCGCTGTCGCCTTCGAGCGTTGCCGCCTCCGCCTGGTCGAGAATGGCGGGCGTCATGTTGGGAATGGCGTGGCGCAGCGCCAGAACCTCAAGGGCGGCGCGCATTTCCGCCACCTCGCGCACATCATCAAGGCCGAAATCCGCCACCCGGACACCCCGGCGCGGAATGCTGGCGGCAAGCCCCTGCGCTTCCAGCCGGCGGAATGCCTCGCGCACCGGCACATGCGACGCGCCGAATTCGGCGGCGATGTGGTCCTGCCGCAACCTTTCGCCCGGCGACAGCTCACCGCGAACGATGCGGTCGGCGAGCGTGCGGCTGATGCGCGCGGCAATGGTGTCTTCGGGCGTGTTTTTCACTGTCTTGGGCATAACAACATCCCATAACGCATATGGCGCGACCGTGTGTAGCGGTTTTTGCGCGAAAGAGGAACGCCAAACCAAATATTCGAGGCGGCACAGTCGCTTACACAGGCCGACCGAGCTATGAGCCCGATGGGACCGACCTTTGCGGGTGAGCCGGTTGAGCTTGGCGCGGACATGGTCTAAAAGCCCGGCATCATTTTCTTCCAGCCAAATCCGATACAGGGAGCGCCCATGAGCGGCTTCGACCTCATTATTTTCGACTGTGACGGCGTTCTGGTCGATTCCGAAATCATCGCGGCGCAGGTGGAATCCCGCCTCTTGACCGAAGCCGGATATCCGATCTCCGTCGAGGAAATGGGCGAGCGCTTCGCCGGCATGACCTGGAAGAACATTCTTCTGCAGGTGGAAAGCGAAGCCAGCATTCCGCTCTCCGCTTCCCTGCTCGATAAATCGGAAAAGCTGCTCGACATGCGGCTGGAACGCGACGTGAAGATCATCGAGGGCGTAAAATTCGCCCTGTCGCGCCTGACCACGCCGCGTTGCATCTGCTCGAACTCGTCGAGCCACCGCCTCGATATGATGCTGACGAAGGTGGGCCTGAAGCCCTATTTCGCGCCGCATATCTATTCTGCCAAGGACCTCGGCGCCGACCGCGTGAAGCCGAAGCCCGACATCTTCCTGCATGGCGCGGCGCAACTCGGCGTTTCCCCCGACCGCGTGGTCGTGGTCGAGGATTCCGTGCACGGCATCCATGGCGCAAGAGCCGCCGGCATGCGCGTCATCGGCTTCACCGGCGCATCCCACACCTATCCGAGCCACGCCGACCGGCTGACGGATGCGGGCGCCGAAACGGTGATCTCACGCATGCAAGACCTGCCGGCCGTGATTGCGGCGATGGCGGAGTGGGAAGGCGCTTTTTAATCTGTGGCTTTGTCACAAACGCCGCTTCGTCATGCTCGGGCCTGTCCCGAGCATCTGCAACGTTTTGATTTTACGATACGTGTTTGGATCCTCGGGGCAAGCCCGAGGATGACGTCGCGTGTGAGGAATGGTTTGTCCGCGATCTGACCGGAGCCCGCAAAAGCAGCCCCCGGTTTTTTACATTTCGCCCGTCAAATCACCGGCGCTTGGTCTTTGCCTTTGCGCCCTGCTCCGCGAAGCCGATGAAGACGCTGACCGACTTCGGTGCGCCGCCCGGTCCGTTGGGGATGGCGACGTGGTCGTTGTTGAAGATAAACTGCGTGCCGGCCCCGCCTGCGGGAACATCGACGGCGAAGGCGGTGGTTTCGCCGTAGATCTCGCCGTCGCCGTCCTTCACCGTCACGCGGATCGGCACGGTCACGCGTCCGGGCTTGGCCATCGGGCCGGGAACGAGGCGGCCCTGGGCCAGCACGTTCACGGTGAGCGTCGATTCATTGGCGGTGCACGAACGCGTCGTATCGGACAGCGAGACCTGATAGGCGAGTTTCTGCGGATCGTCCTTGGCGCCACCGGCATAGACGCGATGAACGGCGTTGGCATCGAGAACCGTCACGGCCGGGCAATTGGCCTGAACCACGGCAGCCGTCGGTGCGGCCTGCGCCGCCGGCGGGTTGACGGCAAGCGAGTCCGACGGGTTGGAGGAATTGCATCCTGCAACAACGACGAGAAGCGACATCGCGGCGGACAAACGCAAGAAATTCCCTGACACTCTTCTAAATCCTCTCCCTTGTCCCGGAACAGAACCGGAGACGCTGTTTATTGACCTTTCACCCAGGTTGGCGATGGTCTATAGCAGCGACGCCGGAAAAAATCGATTGGCATGTTCGGTTTTGCTTGAATTTTCAGAAAAGCCCTTCATTAGCTCGCCAATCGCCTCATTCCGGTGAGACGCTGCGGACAAAGACGCCGATCGCATCGGTAACGGATAAGGGACTATCTCGTGGAATATGTATCGACCAGGGGTGCGGCCCCTTCGCTTGGTTTTTGCGACGCGCTTCTGGCGGGCCTTGGCCGTGACGGCGGGCTTTATGTTCCGCGCAAATGGCCTTCCATGTCGAAGAAGGAAATCCGCAACCTGCGCGGCAAGTCCTATCAGGATGTCGCCTTCGAGGTTCTCTACCGTTTCACCGGCGGCGAGATTCCCGCAGACAAGTTCAAGGCGATGATCGACGACGCCTATGCGACCTTCCGCCATCCTGCCGTCGTGCCGCTGACGCAGACCGGACCTAACACCTTCGTTCTCGAGCTTTTCCACGGCACCACGCTCGCCTTCAAGGATGTGGCGATGCAGCTTCTCGCCCGCCTGATGGACTATACGCTTTCCGAACGCGGCGAGCGTGCCACCATTGTCGGCGCCACCTCGGGCGATACCGGCGGTGCGGCCATCGACGCCTTTGCCGGCCGCGAGCGCACCGATATCTTCATCCTTTTCCCGAACGGCAAGGTCTCTCCGGTGCAGCAGCGCCAGATGACGACCTCGACCGCTTCCAACGTGCATGCGCTGGCGATCAACGGCAATTTCGATGATTGCCAGACGCTGGTGAAGGAGATGTTCAACGACGTGAAGTTCCGCGACGGCGTGAAGCTTTCCGGCGTCAACTCCATCAACTGGGCGCGCATCATGGCGCAGGTGGTCTATTATTTCACCGCGTCTCTCTCGCTCGGCGGCCCAGACCGGAAGATTTCCTTCACCGTTCCGACCGGCAATTTCGGCGATATCTTCGCCGGTTACGTCGCCAAGAAGATGGGCCTGCCGATCGACAAGCTCGTCATCGCCACCAATGACAACGACATTCTGGCGCGCACGCTGAAGACCGGGCGTTACGAGATGCGCGGCGTCAAGCCGACCACCTCGCCCTCCATGGACATCCAGATTTCATCCAACTTCGAGCGCCTGCTGTTCGAAGCCTATGGCCGTGATTCCGCTGCGGTAAAGGCATCGATGGACGGCCTCAAGCAATCCGGATCCTTTGAAATTCCGCCGCATGCGCTGAAATTCATCAAGAAGGATTTCCGCGCCGGCCGCGCCACCGAAAAGCAGGTGGCGGCAACGATCCGCGACACGCTTGAGAAAACCGGCTACCTGATCGACCCGCATACGGCGACCGGCGTTTTCGTGGCGGAAAAGCACGAAAAGGCGTCAAGCCCGATGGTGGTTCTGTCGACCGCTCACCCGGCTAAATTCCCGGCCGCTGTAAAATCCGCTTGCGCAATCGAGCCTGCGCTTCCAGTATGGTTAGCTGACATTATGAACCGGGAGGAGCGTTTCGACATTCTGGATGCGGAGCTCAAAGCCGTGGAAACCTTCATCGGCAAGCACGCACGCGCCGGCAAATAGAGACGCGGAAAGACGTTGAGTATGAGAGTAAATGTGACCCGGCTTTCGTCCGGGTTGACCGTTGTGACGGAAAAAATGCCGCATCTCGAAAGCGTCGCTCTTGGGGTGTGGATCAAATCCGGTTCCCGCAACGAGACGACTGCCGAACACGGCATCGCCCATCTTCTCGAACATATGGCTTTCAAGGGCACGGCGCGCCGCACCGCCCGGCAGATCGCCGAAGAAATCGAAAATGTCGGCGGCGAAGTCAACGCCGCGACATCGACGGAAACGACCTCCTACTACGCCCGCGTCCTGAAAGACCACGTCCCCCTCGCCGTCGATATCCTTGCCGACATCCTGACGGAATCGCTGTTCGACGAAGACGAGCTGGAGCGGGAGAAAAACGTCATCCTGCAGGAAATCGGCGCTGCGACCGATACGCCCGACGACGTGATCTTCGACAATTTCTCCGGTGTCGCCTATCGCGACCAGACCATCGGCCGCCCGATCCTCGGCACGCCGGACACCGTTCAATCCTTCACCACCGGCCAGATCAGGCATTATCTCGCCCGCAACTACACGACGGACCGCATCTTCGTCGTGGCGGCAGGCGCTGTCGATCACGAGAGCTTCGTGAAGCAGGTGGAAGAACGTTTCGCCTCGCTGCCGCAGCTGCCCATCGCCACGCCGGTGCTCGAAAAGGCTATCTATACCGGCGGGGAAATCCGCGAGACCCGCGACCTGATGGATGCGCAGGTGCTCCTTGGCTTCGAGGGCAAGGCCTATCACGCCCGCGATTTCTATTGTTCGCAGATTCTCGCCAATATACTGGGCGGCGGCATGTCCTCCCGCCTGTTCCAGGAAGTGCGCGAATATCGCGGCCTGTGCTATTCGGTCTATGCATTCCACTGGGGCTTTTCCGATACCGGCATCTTCGGTGTGCATGCGGCCACCGGCGGCAACGATCTGCCGGAACTGGTGCCCGTCATTCTGGAGGAACTTCGCAAGTCCTCGCAGACCATCCATCAGGAAGAAATCGACCGCGCCCGGGCGCAGATCCGCGCGCAATTGCTGATGGGCCAGGAAAGCCCGGCCGCCCGCGCCGGCCAGATGGCCAGGCAGATGATGCTTTACGGCCGACCCATCCCCAATGAGGAGATGATGGAGCGGCTTGGCGACATCACCCGCGCGCGCCTGACCGATCTTGCGGGACGGCTGTTTTTCGATACAGTTCCGACATTGTCCGCAATTGGCCCGCTCGAACATCTGCCGCCTCTTTCCGACATCACTGCGGCGCTTTCCGCGCAGCAGCCCGCAAGGATAAAGGCGAACGGATAAACCGATATGAGAGCGGGATTTAAAGGCGAAGACCGCTCATCTTTTTCGCCATCCCGCTCGCGGATGGCGATGTCTGCCGCACAGGGATCGTGAATGCTGCGTTTTCTTTCCCGACATAGCGACACGCCAGAACTGCGCAGCGCTAATCACCTTCTCAGACTGCCGCGCTACGGCGATTTCAAGCAATGGCATGTGCTGCGCTCCGAAAGCCGGCAGTTTCTTCAGCCCTGGGAGCCGACCTGGCGGCCGGATGAGCTGACGGAAGGCGCCTTCCGCATGCGCGTGGTGCGCAACGGCCAGGAATTTTCCTCCGGCACCGCCGTTTCCTTCCTGCTATTCGAGAAAGAGACGCTGCTGGTCGGCGGCATCACCATCGGTTACATCCGCCGGGGTGCGGCGCAAAGCTGCATGATCGGATACTGGATCGGCGAGCGGCACGCCGCCCAAGGCCATATGTCTGCCGCATTAAAATTGGTAATACCATACATCTTTAACGGACTTCAGTTGCACCGTATCGAGGCAGCCTGTATTCCGGAAAACTTCAAAAGCATCCGGCTTCTCGAAAATGCCGGGTTCCAGCGGGAAGGCCTCCTGCGGGAATATCTGAAAATCAATGGCCAATGGCGGGATCATATGATGTTTTCCCTTCTTGCCGACAAGCAAAGCTCCGGCGGAACGAAGTACGATACATGACCTACAATCACACTGCGCCGTGCCTTGCGAAACGTCTGGCGGCAATCGCGCTGGCTGCGCCGTTTTTCCTGCTTTTCCTGCTTTTCTCTTCCTATTCCTACGCCTTCGAGCCGGTGAAGATTTCCCGTGACGACACGGCGCTCGACCTGACGGCCACCACCGATATCTATGCCAACCAGGGCGAAGCCTTTCAGGTCTCGACCGCGCCCGGCCCCGACGGCATTCGCCGCCGTATCGAGGTGCGCGCCAGTTCCACCGACCATCAGGGCGACTGGGCGGTTTTCGCACTTGCCAACGTCTCCGAAGAGCAGCTGGAGCGCGTGATCGTCGCGCCGCATTTCCGCCTCGTCAATTCCAAGCTGTTCTGGCCCGATCTCGGCTCGCAGCGCATCATGGCGATCACGCCGAGCGAAGGTTTCGCACTCGACCGGCAGCCGAGCCCGGATGCAGATGTGTTCCGCATCACCCTCAATCCCGGCTCCGTCATCACCTTCGTCGCCGAGCTTTCCACACCGCAGCTGCCGCAGCTTTATCTGTGGGAGCCCGAGGCCTACAAGGACACGATCAACGCGTTTACACTCTATCGCGGCATCGTGCTTGGCATTGCCGGCCTGCTCGCCGTGCTGCTCACCATCCTGTTCGTGGTCAAGGGCACTTCCGTCCTGCCGGCCTCGGCCGCACTCGCATGGGCGGTGCTCGCCTATATATGCGTGGATTTCGGCTTCCTCGAAAAGCTCATCACCGTCACCTCAAGCGATCAGCGAATATGGAGGGCGGGCGCGGAAGTGGCGCTCGCCTCCAGCTTCGTGGTCTTCCTGTTCACCTATCTCAATCTCAACCGATGGCATGCGCATCTGGGTTATGCCACCTTTGCCTGGGTGGTGGGTCTGGCGCTGCTGTTCGGCGTTGCCATTTACGATCCCTCGGTCGCCTCCGGCATTGCGCGCGTGTCCTTCGCGCTCACCGCAACGGCCGGCATCGCACTTATCGTCTATCTCGGTTTCAACCGTTACGACCGGGCGATTTTGCTCGTGCCTTCCTGGGCGCTTATCCTCGTCTGGCTGTTCGGCAGCTGGCTGACAGTGACCGGGCAACTGGACAATGACATCGTACAGCCCGCACTCGGCGGCGGGCTGGTGCTGATCGTGCTGCTGATCGGCTTTACCGTCATCCAGCACGCCTTTGCCGGCAGCGCCTACCAGCAGGGTCTGTTCTCCGATCTCGAACGCCAGTCGCTGGCCTTGACAGGCAGCGGCGATACCGTCTGGGACTGGGATGTGACGCGTGACCGCATCGTCACCACGCCTGACATTTCCAACCGGCTTGGGCTCGAACCCGGCACCATGCATGGCGCTGCGCGCAACTGGCTGCCGCGCCTGCACCCTGACGATCGCGACCGGTTCAAGGCGACGCTCGACGTGCTGCTTGACCATCGCAAAGGCCGCCTCAACCACGAATTCCGCATTCGCGCCGAAGACGGTCATTTCCACTGGCTGCAAATCCGCGCCCGCCCGGTTCTCGGCTCCAACGGCGAAATCATCCGCTGCGTCGGCACCATCACCGATATTACCGAGCAGAAGAATTCCGTCGAGCGGCTGCTTCAGGATGCGATGAACGACAATCTGACCGGGCTTCCGAACCGGCAGGTGTTCCTCGACCGCCTGCAATCGATCCTCAACCTGTCTTCCGACAGCGACGGCGTGCGCCCGACCGTGATGGCCATCGATATCGATCGCTACAAGCTGGTCAACGATACGCTCGGCATTGCTGCCGGTGACAATATCCTCATTGCGCTGACCCGTCGTCTGCGCCGTCTGTTGAAACCGCAGGATACGCTGGCGCGTCTTGGCGGCGATGAGTTCGGCCTGATCCTGACCTCGGAGCGCGATCCGCAGCGTGTGGCCGATTTCGCCGATGCGGTGAACAAGGCGATCATGGTGCCGATCAATTTCGCCAATCGCGAAATCATCCTCACCGCCTCCATCGGCCTCGTTTCGTGGATCGACCAGCAGGAAAGTGCGGCCGGACTCTTGAGCGATGCGGAACTCGCCATGTATCGCGCCAAGCGCGCCGGCGGCAACCGCGTCGAGCCCTTCCGCCCCGCCTTCCGCACCTCGGGCACCGACCGGCTGCAGATGGAAAGCGACCTTCGCCGCGCCATCGAACGCAAGGAGCTGTCGCTGGCCTATCAGCCAATCGTCAAGCTCGACGATGGCGAACTGGCCGGTTTCGAGGCGCTGATGCGCTGGGAACATCCCAAGCGCGGCAATATACCACCGAGCGAGTTCATTCCGATTGCGGAGGCCTCCGGCCTGATCGAGCCGCTCGGCATGTTCGCGCTGGAACGCGCGGCGACCGATCTGATGGACTGGCAGCACGCTATCGAGAAGATGCCGATCTTCATTTCCGTCAATATTTCCAGTGCGCAGCTGCTGAACAATGAATTGTACAATGATGTGCGCGGCATGCTGACCCGCACCCGTTGCAATCCGCAGCAGCTGAAGCTGGAACTGACGGAATCCGTCGTCATGGAGAACCCGGAGCAGGCGCGGCTGGTGCTTTCCAAGCTCAAGGAAACGGGCTTAAGCCTCGCCATGGACGATTTCGGTACCGGCTATTCGTCGCTCGCCTATCTCACCCGCTTCCCTTTCGACACCATCAAGCTCGACAAGGCGCTGGTGGCCAATACCAGCGACAAACGCAACGTGCTCCTGCGCTCCGTCATCGCCATGGCGCGGGCGCTCGACATGCAGGTGGTGGCGGAGGGCATCGAAACGCCCGAGGATGCGGCCGAACTGGCGCGCATGAACTGCCATTTCGGCCAAAGCTTCCTGTTCGGCACCCCGGTTTCGGGCGATGCGGCGCTGAAGCTTCTGCGGGAGCGGTTCCAGCCGACGAAGCGGGCTTCGTAAGCGGAGTATTGGGTACATGGCAGCGAGGGGGCGCAGTCTCCTCCTCAAATTCCTCGTCATCCTCGGGCTTGTCGCGAGGATCCAATCACGCATGCTAAAACTACCGACGGCAGATCCTCGGGACAAGCCCGAGGATAACGACGGAGAGGGCTAATGCTCCCCGGAACGTCTCGGATTTTCAATCTGCACGCCGAATATTTACTGAACCATCATCACCGGCTGCGCATCCGCCGCCACCCTCCCATGCAGGAGGTCGTGAATGAATTCCATCTTCACCACCACCGGCGGCGTCAGCACGAAGGGATAGAGGTCCGCCTCCCCCATGCTGCGCTGGATCGAGTTGATCGCGACGCTGAGCGGAATCCAGGCCTTGACCAGTTGTTCGGCGCTGCGGGCGTTGTAGGGATCGAAAGTCACCTCCGCCGCCATTTCTTCGTGCCCATCGGGATCGATGGCCACGCCGAAGGCGCGCGCCGTCTCCAGCGTATCGACGATGTGCAGATAATGGGCGAAACACTCGGCGAAATCCTCCCAGGGGTGGACGGACGCATAGGAGCTGATGAAGCTTTCCTGCCAGTCGGCACGCGGCCCCTGTTCGTAATTGCGTTGCAGAGCGGCGCCATAATCCTCGCTGTCGTCGCCGAAGACGGCGCGGCAGGCCTCCAGGCGGTTCTCATCCCGCACCAGCTTGTTCCAGATGAAGTGCCCCACCTCGTGGCGGAAATGGCCGAGCATGGTGCGGTACGGCTCGTTCATATTGGCGCGGACCTGCTCGCGGGTGACATCGTCGGCCTCCGCGGCGCGGATGGCGATCAGGCCCTCATCGTGACCGGTCATGGCGGGAATGACGGAACCGTCAGGCGCCACCTCGTCCACCAGAAAATCGAAGACCAGCCCACCGGCCGGATCGGCATCGCGATTGGGATGCGGCAGGCCGAGCCGCAGGATCGAATAGAATAGATGCCGCTGCGCCTGGCTGATGCGACGCCATTGTGCGATGCCCTGCTCGGTCGCGATATCCGGCACCAGACGGTTGTGGCTGCAGGCCGGGCAAAAGGCGCTGTCGCTTTGCGCCGGCACTGACCAGTTGCAGATATCGTTCACTTCATTGGCACAAAACCGCACCTGTTTTTGCGGGTCCGCGACGATCTGCCAGTTCGGCTCACCCGCGGGCGCCAGCGCCTCCATTGAAAGCCGCTCCGGCACGAAGGCCAGACGATGACCGCAGGAAACGCAGAAACGATTGTCGAAATGGACCGGCTGGCCGCAGGATGCGCAGGAAAAAAGCTTCATCGATGAAACCCTTGCGATGGATCGGGTGGGTGGAGGCAAATCTAGGATATCAACATGAACGGCGTAACAAGCCGGACATTCCGGCCCTCAGACGACAAGAGCGCATGTGCTGTTACACATGCGCTCCCAGGCGCCGCATCGTCAGAAAGGCGCAATCCGTCGGGCGATATTACATGCGGTCGACGGCGCCCTTAACGGCGTCTTTCGCCTTGCCAACGCTGGTCTGTACCTTGCCCTTGGCTTCCTGGGCGGCACCCTTGGCGCGCAATTCATTATTGCCCGTCGCTTCGCCGACGTTCTTCTTCACCTTGCCAGCAACTTCATTGGCTTTACCGGCGATCTTGTCAGATGTGCTACCCATAATACTACTCCCTTGTTGAGCCGTACTGTCTGTCCGGCTTTCCGGGTGAGTAACGTCAGGGGTCGGGATTTGGTTCCAGCCAAAACCGGCGGAACATTCAGGGGCTCAGGCGTGCCCGGCATCCGTGGAAAGCATGCGCGCATCGACGCCCATGAGCGCCAGCGCCCGCTCGTATTTATTGTCCAGCCCACGGTCGAAGATCAGCTCTTCCGCAGCGGGGCAATTCAGCCAGCCATTATTGGCGATCTCGTTTTCCAGCTGGCCCGGACCCCAGCCGGCATAACCGAGCATCATGGTGGCCCTTTGCGGACCGCGGCCGTTGGAAATGGCGCGGACGATATCGAGCGTTGCTGTCAATGAAATATCATCGCTGACCGGAATGCTGGATTCGCTTAAATAGTCATCCGAATGCAGCACGAAACCCCGGCCGGATTCCACCGGGCCGCCGCACTGGATCGGAAATTCGCGGGTGCGGTTGGGCAGCATGATGGCGTCGTTGCTATCCACCAGTTTCAGGTGCAGCAGAATATCCGTAAAGGTAATCTGCTGCGGCCGGTTGATGATGAAGCCCATGGCGCCGGCATCCGAATGGGCGCAGATATAGATCACCGAACGGGCAAAATTGCCGTCGTCCAGCCCCGGCATCGCGATGAGGAACTGACCATCGAGAAAGCCACGTTCGCGTTTGTCCATCAGGGTTGAAAAGCTCACCGGCGCCTCCAGCAGACCGCATTCCGTCGTTTAACGGAAAACGGCGTTCGCACTTCGACAAAGGACAGGATGCGGCATAGCGCCCGATCAATCAACCGAAAATGATGAACCGCACGAATTCGTAACTGGTCCGCCGGGCGATGTTGGGTTAGACGGAAAGCATGAGCGCCAGAATATTCTTTCGATTTTCACATTTCCGTTTTGCAGCGGCATTTGCTGCCCTACTTGGCGGTGCTGAAGCCGCCCAGGCCGAGATTACCGACTGGGCGAGAAGCGAAGGCGGCCAGATGCGCGTGGCAAGCCTTGCCATGGATGCCGACGGCGTGGTGCGCGGCGTGCTGCAGATCGAACCGAAGGACGGCTGGATCACCTATTGGCGCGAACCGGGCGAAGCGGGCATACCGCCGCAGATCACGCCCGATCCGGCAAGTGGTGCGGCGCTCACCACCATGGCCTATCCGGTTCCGAAGCTGATCGAAAATGGCGACATCACCGATATCGGCTACGACCACGCCGTCAGCCTTCCGTTTCAGCTGAAAGCCACGGACCCGGCGGCAAGCGGGAAAATCGATCTCACCGCCTTTATCGGCGTGTGCCAGAATATCTGCATTCCCTTCGAGGCGAAGTTTTCAATCGAGCGCGGCAATGCGGGCGATGACGACCGCGAGGAACGGCGATTGCTGGAGGAGGCGCGCGAAACGCTGCCCGAGGCGGCATCCGACGATTTCAAGGTGATCGATTTCCACATCACGCCCGACAAGACCATGCTCGGCGTGCAATTGCAGCTTCCGGAAAACGCGCCGAAGGAGACCGAAATCTTCATCGCCGGTCCCTCGGGCTTTGCCTATTACGAGCCGCAGAACCTGGTGCGCGACAAGCGCAAGCTTTCCTTCTACATGAACATCAAGGGCCTGCCGAAAACCTATCAGGTGCAGGGCAACAGCTGGCCCATCCTGGTCAAATCCGGCGACCGCGCCATGGAAACGACGCTGAATTTCCCGAAGCCCTGAGCAGCGTTTCAGCGCTGGAAATTAGCTCGAAAACCGCATGACAGATTTCATTTCCGTGCTCCGGATCCTGTCAGGTTCATTCTGAATCTGACGGGATGCGGACCCCTCGTTTTCGTTTGTCTTCCCGGGAAAACCGGGTTCCACTTTTCCCTGCCAAACTCTATAGTCGCGCGAACCGAACGGCTACAGGAGCACGGACATGACCATCAAGATCGGCGAAAAACTGCCTTCCGCAACTTTCAAGGAAAAGACGGCCGACGGCCCGGTGGAAACCACCACGGACGCGCTTTTCGGCGGCAAGAAGGTGGTTCTCTTCGCCGTTCCCGGCGCTTTCACCCCCACCTGCTCACTGAACCATCTGCCGGGTTATCTCGAAAACCGCGACACCATTCTTTCCAAGGGCGTTGACGATATCGCCGTCGTCGCCGTCAACGATTGGCACGTGATGGGCGCATGGGCGCAGTCCTCCGGCGGTCAGGGCAAAATCCACTTCCTCGCCGACTGGGACGCGGCTTTCACCAAGGCGCTCGGCCTCGATGCCGATCTTTCCGCCGGCGGCCTCGGCGTGCGCTCCAAGCGTTATTCAATGCTGGTGGAAGATGGTGTGGTGAAGTCGCTCAACGTGGAAGAAAACCCCGGCCAGGCGACGGTCTCTGCCGCTGCGGCGATGATCGAGCAGCTTTGACGTTAAGAAGAAGGGCTTTTTGGCCCTAGATAAGACGTCATCCTCGGCCCTGTGCCGAGGATCTAATCACGTCCAATTCAATCGAGACGTTGCAGATGCTCGGGACAGGCCCGAGCATGACGCAAGAGAGCGGCGAGGAGCCGCTCTCTCAAACATTCATATCGAACACCAGAAGCCCGGCGAGACCGCCATCGGTGAGCGACACGAGACGTTCCCCCACTTCCATGTGCTTGGGATGGGCGAGATAGTCGTCGCGGGCCTCGGGGCTTTCCAGCGTCACGATGAAACCGTCGACAAAACCGCCATTCAGCCCTTCGGGTGAGACATTCTGGCCGTATTTCACATCGATGATGCCGGGTATCACATCCTTCAGGGCGGCAATCGCCTCGAATATTGCGTGTTTTTCAGAAGAGGCCGTTGCAGCCTTGAAGCGTAGAAATACACAATGCAGGATCATCCGGATTTCTCTCCTCCGTTGAGCGCTACCGGAGCGCCCCTTGACGACAAGATAGGTCGGGTTTCGGTTTTCACAACCCCCGATAACGGGGCCGCCAGCGCGGATTTGCCCGGCCCGAAATAGAGCAGGCTTCCATTACCGCCGTTTGAAGGGCTCCATGCCCTTTCGCGCCAACTCGTCGGCGCGTTCGTTTTCCGGGTGGCCGGCATGGCCCTTGACCCAGTGCAGGGTAACCTTATGGCGTTGCTGCGCCGCTTCCAGCGCCTGCCATAGTTCAACATTCTTGACCGGCTTGTTATCGGCGGTTTTCCAGCCCTTCTTTTTCCAGCCGAAAATCCACTTGGTGATGCCGTCCTTCACATAGGCGCTGTCGGTATAAAGATCGACCTCGCAGGGGCTTTTCAGCGCATTGAGCGCCGAGATCGCCGCCATTAATTCCATGCGGTTATTGGTGGTCTCGGCCTCGCCGCCCAAGAGTTCCTTCTCCACCTCACCGTAACGCAGCACGGCGCCCCAGCCGCCGGGACCGGGATTGCCGGAGCAGGCGCCATCGGTGAAAATATCGACATGTTTCATTCGCCCGCCAGCCCATATTCGGCAACAGTGGCGATGGAACGGTGGAACCGCAGCTTGCGCAGATATTCCAGCGGGTCCTTCTTGACCACCAGCGCGCCTTCCGGCGTCGTCAGCCAGTCATAAAGGCGGGTGAGGAAGAAACGCAGCGCCGAACCGCGCGCCAGAAGCGGCAGTGCCTCCAGCTCCGCTGCGCTCAATGGGCGCACCGACTGGTAACCTTCCAGCAGCGCCTTGCCCTTGGTGACGTTGTAAGCGCCATCCTTTTCGAAGCACCAGGCATTGAGGCAGATCGACACGTCATAAGCGAGCAGGTCGTTGCAGGCGAAATAAAAGTCGATCAGGCCGGACAGTTCATCGCCGAGGAAGAACACATTGTCCTGGAACAGATCCGCATGGATGACGCCGGCCGGCAGATTCTTCGGCCAATGGGCGGCGAGATAATCGATCTCGGGGCGAATCTCGTCTTTCAGGCCCTTCTCCACCTCGTCGGCGCGCGCTTCGGACTTGTCCCAAAGCACCTTCCAGCCTTCGACGGAAAGCGCGTTCGGCCGCTTGATCTCGAACCCCTCGCCCGCCAGATGCATGGCGGCCAGCGCCCTGCCGACTTCGCGGCAATGTTTCGCTTCCGGCTTTCTCAGCCACATGCCTTCGAGAAAGGAGATGAGCGCCGCCGGCCGGCCCGATAGCTCTCCCAGCAATTCGCCATCCTTGCGCGGCAGCGGCAGGGGGCAGGACAGACCCTTGGCGGCCAGATGCTGCATGAGGCCGAGGAAGAAGGGCAGATCGGATTTCTCCACGCGCTTTTCATAAAGCGTGAGAATCAGCGGGTCCTTGGTGGTATGCAGCAGGAAATTGGAGTTTTCGACGCCTTCGGCAATACCCTTATAGGAGGTGAGGCTGCCGACGTCATATTGCGTGAGGAAATTCCTCAGATCATCTTCGGTGATGTCCGTATAAACTGCCAATTTCAAATCTCTTGATAAAGGATGGAGTGGAAATCTCGGGTGGAGATGACGCATGTGGGACGGAAACCGCCCGCATTCAGCGCCATCCCGCTTCAGATGCCGGCGGCGGTTTTCGGCGGCAGCGCATCATTGGCATTGCCGTTCACGAAAGCCATGTCGTCCGTCGTCAGCTCGATGCTGCGCAACTCGCGATTGACGAGGAAATGTTCCGTTTCCTCGACTGTCACGGCGAGATCGAGCGTCGTATCGAAACGCGCCTTGAAGGCTTCGATGATCTCATCGACGATGACCTCCGGTGCGGATGCGCCGGCCGAAAGGCCGACGGTGCGGATATCGCCGATTTCATTCCAGTCGATTTCCGAGGCCCGCTGCACCAGCACGGAACGCTGTGCACCGGCCCGCAGGGCCACTTCCACAAGCCGCTTGGAGTTGGAGGAATTGGGCGCGCCGACGACGATGAAGAGGTCGCAGCCGGGGGCCGCCTGCTTCACCGCATCCTGACGGTTGGTGGTTGCGTAACAGATGCTGTCGGCGGCGGGCGCCTGAATGGCCGGGAAACGTTCCTGCAGCCTGGCGATGACGCCGGCCGTGTCATCGACCGAAAGTGTCGTCTGGGTGACGAAGCCGAGATTTTCGCGGTCCGCCGGTTCATAACGGCCGGCATCTTCCACCGTCTCGATGAGCGAGACCGTTCCTTCCGGAAGCTGGCCCATGGTGCCGATGACCTCGGGGTGGCCGGCATGGCCGATCAGCACCACATGGCGGCCGAGGCGCTGATGGCGCATGGCCTGCTTGTGAACCTTGGAGACCAGCGGGCAAGTGGCATCGAGATAAAAGAGATTACGCGCCTGCGCATCCTCCGGCACGGATTTCGGCACGCCGTGGGCCGAGAAAACCACCGGCTGCTCGCGGTGCTCCGCCGGAATTTCATGCAGTTCCTCGACGAAAACCGCGCCCTTGGCTTCCAGCCCTTCCACCACATAACGGTTATGCACGATTTCGTGGCGGACATAGACGGGTGCGCCATAGGCCTTCAGCGCCAGCACGACGATCTGGATCGCCCGGTCCACGCCCGCGCAAAAGCCGCGCGGTCCGCACAGCCTTATCGTCAAAGGGGGTTTGGAAACGGCGATGTTCATTCCAGCTCCTTGGCCTGCTCCTTGGGCCGTGCTTCATGGCCTTGCCCGACAAGCTGCCTTACCGGACGGGCTGCGCTTTATTCACCCTGCGCCTTACCGTTCCGGAAATAGGCAAAACCGGCGACGATGACAAGGGCCGCCGCCAACCCATACCACGTTATCGCATATTGCAGGTGATTGTTGGGCAAATCTATCAGCGTCACGCCACCCTGTGGCCAGCCGCCCGGGTTAGGCGCGTTGTCAGCATCTACGAAGAGGTGGACCAGCCGGTCGGGCGGGATATCGGCGCTGGAGGCCATGGCCGCCAGATCCTTCCAGTAGAAGATGTTCTTGGCGATATCGTTATCGGGCAGCAGCGAGGACGGTTTTGCAACCAGCGGCGCGCGCGAAAGCCCGGTGATCGTCACCTCGCCGGCAACCTGCCCGTCGGGCCGTTTGGCCGGTTCCTTCATCTCGAAGGGCACGAAGCCGCGATTGACGAAGAGAATGCGGCCATCGGCGAGCGTCAGCGGCGTATAGATGTAATAGCCGGTTTGCCCCTGATGGGTGGCGAAGAAATGCCGCTCGCGGGCATGATCGAAGGTGCCGGAAAGGCTGACGGTGCGGTATTCGATATCGCCGCCGCTTTTCGCGATCGCCTCTATGTCGGAGAGGGGCGCCGGGCTCGCGCTCCGCCGCTCCTCGATATCGGCAATCAGCGCCTCTTTCCAGTAGAGACGCTTCACCTGCCAGGTGCCGAGCCCGAGAAGAATGGCAAGCGCCAGCAGCACCAGCGGCGCGGCGAACCAGACCCGCCTTTCCGCCGCCTTCATGTGGGAAACGTCATTCACGATCAAGCCTGCCTTCGCTTGCATTGTTGCGGTATTGCAGCGCAATCATGATCCCTTTCAGCTTGCGCAGCAGCACGAGGGAGACAATCACCGTAAACGGCAACCACAGCATGACATGCACCCAGACCGGCGGCGCAAATCGCTGATCGAACCAGAGCGCCAGCCCGACGACCAGAAAACCGACGATCAGCATGACGAAAACCGCCGGGCCATCGCCCGCATCGGCAAAACCGTAATCCAGTCCGCAGGCGCTGCAGGCGGGTTTTATGGTCAGAAAGCCGTCGAACAGCCGTCCGTTGCCGCAGCGCGGGCAGCAGCCTTTGAGCCCGACCTTGATGGGATCGACCGGCGCGAAATTGCCGTTTGATGGTTCAGACATGACGACCTCCCGCTTCCGCCTGCAAACCGCCCTGTTGGAGAGGGTTCAGGCACGAGGGCAGCAACCGCTGCCCGTGAAGTGTCGACGGAGGCCCAATCTCCCTCCTCCGTCATCCCCGGACTTGACCCGAGGATTGCACACTACCGATCTGGATTCCCGGGTCGAGCCCGGGAATGGCGCCGGGCGTGCGGGAAGCTCGCCCTGGACATCAGGGCGGCGACTTGCCGCCCCTTCATTATCGGTGCAATCAGCCGTGCAGCGGCGCGCCCCAGCCACCCCAGATATAGATGGCGAAGAACAGGAACAGCCAGACGACGTCAACGAAGTGCCAGTACCAGGCAGCCGCTTCGAAACCGAAATGCTGCTTGGGCGTGAAACCGCCGCCAACGGCGCGGAACAGGCAGACCAGCAGGAAGACCGTGCCGACGAAGACGTGGAAACCGTGGAAACCGGTGGCCATGAAGAAGGTCGCGCCGTAGATCGAATTCTTGAAGTCGAACGGCGCGTGCATGTATTCGTAAACCTGCACGGTGGAGAACAGGACGCCGAGCGCGACGGTGAGCAACAGACCGGTGATCAGGCCCTTGCGGTCATTGTGCAGCAGGGCATGGTGCGCCCAGGTGACGCAGGTGCCCGACAAAAGCAGGATGACGGTGTTGTAGAGCGGCAGGTGCCAGGGATCGATCACCTCGATGCCCTTGGGCGGCCATTGGCCGCCGGTATATTCGAGGCGCGACGCCTGAATGGCCTCGTGCGGGAAGAGGCTGGCATCGAAATAGGCCCAGAACCACGCCACGAAGAACATCACCTCCGAGGCGATGAACATGATCATGCCGTAACGCAGGTGAAGCGAGACGACGCGGGTGTGGTTGCCCTCATGGGCTTCCTTGATCGTGTCGGACCACCATGCGTACATGGTGTAAAGCACGATGACGAGGCCGATATAGAACAGCCAGGGATTGGCCAGTTCCGCGCCGAACAGCTTGAAGGAGCCGCCCGACAGGTAACGCATGTAACAGACGCCACCGAAGGTCAGGATGAAGGCGCCGATCGAGGCCAGAAGCGGCCAGGGGCTTGGATCGATGATGTGGTAGTCGTGGTTCTTTTGATGCGTATCTGCCATTGCGACAATCCCCGAATGTCTCTTCCCTGATCCGGCCTTCGATAAAAGGCCAGATCTCCTCTCACAATTTGCTTTCGCCAGATGAAGTCTTTACCGGCAAGGACGCAACCGGTTTTTCGGTTTTGGCCGGATAAAACGTATAGGACAGCGTTAAAGTATGAATGCTCTTGGTCTCGCGCGCCGTGGCGATGTCAGGATCGACGAAGAACACCACCGGCATCTCCAGCGTTTCACCCGGCTGCAGCGTCGTTTCGGTGAAGCAGAAGCACTCCACCTTGTTGAAATAGGCGCCGGCTTCCATCGGTGTGACGTTGAAGACCGCCGTGCCCGTGGTCGCCACGGGTGAACGGTTCGTCGCCTTGAACGTCACCTGCACCGTTTCGCCGATTTTCGGCGTGACCTTTTTGTCGACCGGCTGGAAATCCCAGTTAAGGCCGTTCGACGTATTGGCGTCGAAGGTGACGTTGATGGTCTTGTCGAGGATGACGTCGGAATATTGCTCGACGCGCTGGGTGGTGCCGTTATAGCCCGTGACACGGCAGAACAGCGTATAAAGCGGTACGGCGGCATAGGCCATGCCGATCATGGCGCAGAAAAACACGAGACAAAGCACGAGGATGGAGCGATTGCTCACCCGCTGCCTGCCGGTCCCTGCCGTCTGCGCTTCCATATTCGCCATCTCCTCCTCCTCTCCCCTCGATCAGCGCGTCAGTGCGAGCCGATCTTGATGATGGTGATGATGTAGAACAGCACCACCAGGCCGGCGAGCAGGACGCCGAGCGCGATGTTGCGCCCACGTCTCGATTTTTTCTGCGCCGCGCTCAGTTCCACCGTTTCCATCACAGGACTCCCGACATGACGGCCTTCAGGGCCGGCGCGAAATGATCGGCCAGAAGGCCGGAGAAAATCGCAAAAAGGTAAAGCACCGAATAGGCGAACATCTTCTTGGCCGGCAGCATCTTCTCGTCGCCCTCAGGCATGCGTCGGACATCGAGCGAACAGTAAACGAAGATCGCGCTCAGCACGGCGGCGAAAATGCCGTAGCCGGCGCTCGCAAGGCCGGTGAAATAAGGTGCGACGGCCGCCGCCGCGGTCAGCACCGCATAAACGATCATCTGGTTCTTGGTCGAGCGTTCGCCGACCACGTTCGGCATCATCGGAATGCCGACGGCGCCGTAATCGCGCATCTTGAACAGCGCCAGCGCCCAGAAATGCGCCGGTGTCCACAGGAAGATGATGAGGAACAGGATGATGCTGTCCAGCGAAACGCCGCCGGTGACGCAGGCCCAGCCGAGCATGGGCGGGAAAGCGCCGGCCGCACCGCCGATGACGATGTTCTGCGGCGTCGAGCGCTTCAGCCACATCGTATAGATGACGGCGTAAAAGAAGATGGTGAAGGCGAGCAGGCCGGCCGAGAACCAGTTGACCGCAAGGCCGAGAATGACCACCGAAAAGGCCGACAGCGTCAGCCCGAAGGCCAGCGCCTCGCGCGGCGCGATGCGGCCGGACGGGATCGGCCGCCGGGCGGTGCGGCTCATCACGGCGTCGATATCGGCATCGTACCACATGTTGAGCGCACCGGATGCGCCGGCGCCGACGGCGATGCAGAGAATGGCGATGATGCCGAGCACCGGGTTGATTTCACCCGGCGCCAGCACGAGGCCCGCAAAGGCCGTGAAGACGACGAGCGACATGACGCGCGGCTTCAGCAATTCGAAATAATCGCGCGCGCCGGCTTCCGAAAGTTCGGAGCCCTTCACGCCCAGCATGTCGCGATTGTCGATAATGCTCATTTCCTGTCCTGTTTCCTTCGAACGCCGCGTGAAGCGACGTCCCCTGCACCGGCCCGAAAACGAATGTGATTTCCGGCATGCGCGATGCGTCAATTCATGGGTCCCGAACGTCCTGGCATGAGCGGCGCCGGGCAAAACCGATGCCATTTTCCGGCTTTTCGCCGCACCCTGCCGCCATTCGTCTGCGCTTGCATTTCATAAAGGCCAGATTTGGCATTTATCACGTCCGGGGCATGTATCACGTCGGACGGCAGGCATCGCTTGGACAAAATGTCACGCGGCAGGAGAGACTGCCCGTTCGGGAAACGGCACGGACCGAACCGTGCCGTCCCTCATTTTCAGCGCCGGGAATTCGCAGGCCCTGCCCGCGCCTTCCGGCCCGCGCATCAGCGAATGCGCGGCAGCTGTTCCCACTGGTGGTAGGGCGGCGGCGAAGACAGCTGCCATTCGAGCGTCGTCGCACCTTCGCCCCAGGGATTGTTGCCGGCGATCCGCTTCTTTGCGAAGGCTTCCCAGACGCAGAAGAGGAAGATCAGCACGCCAACGGCCGAGATGTAGGAACCGTAGGACGATACCATGTTCCAGCCGGCATAGGCATCGGGATAATCGATATAGCGGCGCGGCATGCCGGCAAGACCGAGGAAGTGCTGCGGGAAGAACACGAGGTTCACGCCCACGAACATGACCCAGAAATGCAGCTTGCCGAGGAATTCGCTGTACATGTAGCCGGTGATCTTCGGGAACCAGTAATACCAACCGGCAAAGATCGCGAAGACCGCGCCGAGCGACAGAACGTAGTGGAAGTGCGCCACCACGTAATAGGTGTCGTGCAGCGAACGGTCGAGACCGGCATTGGCGAGCTGGACGCCGGTGACGCCGCCGACCGTGAACAGGAAGATGAAGCCGATCGCCCAGACCATCGGGGTCGAGAAGGTCAGCGAACCGCCCCACATGGTCGCAATCCACGAGAAGATCTTGATACCCGTTGGCACCGCGATGACCATGGTGGCGAAGACGAAGTAGCGCTGCGCTTCGAGCGACAGGCCGACCGTGTACATGTGGTGGGCCCAGACGATGAAGCCGACGGCGCCGATGGCGACCATGGCATAGGCCATGCCGAGGTAACCGAAGACCGGCTTCTTGGAGAAGGTGGAGACGATGTGGCTGATGATGCCGAAGCCCGGCAGGATCAGGATGTAGACTTCCGGATGGCCGAAGAACCAGAACAGGTGCTGGTAAAGGATCGGGTCACCGCCGCCTTCCGGCGAGAAGAATGCCGTGCCGAAGTTACGGTCGGTCAGAAGCATGGTGATGCCGCCCGCCAGAACCGGCAGCGAAAGCAGCAGCAGGAACGCGGTGACGAGGACCGACCAGGCGAAGAGCGGCATCTTGTGCAGCGTCATACCCGGCGCGCGCATGTTGAGGATGGTGGTGATGAAGTTGATCGCACCGAGGATCGACGACGCGCCAGAAACGTGCAGCGCGAAGATCGCCAGATCCACCGCCGGTCCAGGCATGCCGCTGGTCGATAGAGGCGGATACATGGTCCAGCCGCCACCGACACCGTAGGCGCCCGCAGGGCCCTCGACGAAGAGCGAGAGAATGAGAAGGATGAAAGCCGGAACGATCAGCCAGAAGGAGATGTTGTTCAGGCGCGGGAAAGCCATGTCCGGAGCACCGATCATGATCGGGATCATCCAGTTGGCGAAGCCGCCGATCAGCGCCGGCATGACCATGAAGAAGATCATGATCAGCGCGTGCGCGGTGGTGAACACGTTGAACATGTGCTTGCCGCCGTCGATGGCGGCGTCACCCTCGAAGCCGTAGACCATGGACGCCAGACCGTGGAAGATCTGGATGCCCGGCTCCTGAAGCTCCATGCGCATGACGACGGAAAGCCCGCCGCCGACGATACCGGCGATGATCGCGAAGATCAGGTAGAGCGTGCCGATGTCCTTGTGGTTGGTCGACAGGAACCAGCGGGCGAAGAAGCCCGGCGTATGGGAATGATGTGCATCATGCGAGTGATCGTCATGTGCGGAATGACCATGCGAGTGATGATCGTCGTGTGCGGAAGGTCCAGCCATTGTCCTCACTCCAGAGTCAGTTGGTTTCGTTGGCGGCAACGTCGACGGTGCGCGGAGCGCCATCGACAGAGGCCATCAGCGCCCGGTTCGCGCCGCTCAGGTCAGAGGCGGCGGCGGTGAGCCAGGTGTTGTACTGCTGTTCGGAAACCACCCGAATGGCGATCGGCATGAAGGCATGGTCCTTGCCGCAAAGCTCGGAACACTGACCGTAATAAAGGCCCTCTTTTTCCGCCTTGAACCAGGTTTCGTTCAGGCGGCCGGGAACGGCGTCGATCTTGACGCCGAAAGCCGGCATGGCGAAGGAATGGATCACATCCGTCGGTGCGGCGGTGACGAGCAGGCGAACGGTCTTGCCGACCGGAACGACCATTTCATTGTCTACCGCCAGAAGACGCGGATAGCGGGCCCTGTCTTCCTTGCCCGCGGCGGCGCGATCCTGGTCCTTCAGCATGTAGCTGTCGAAGGAAACCGGCTCGGCGCCTTCGGCGGCCGTATATTCATAGCTCCACAGCCATTGCGTGGCGGTCGCCTTCAGCGTCACATCGGGGTTTTCCGGCTGCGTGAGCTGCGCGTTCAAGAGATTGAACGACGGGAAAGCAAGGAACAGGAGAATGAGAACCGGCGCCAGCGTCCAGACCACCTCGATCGCCGTGTTATGGCTGGTCTTGGAAGCCACCGGATTTTTCGCGGCGCGGAATTTCAGGGCGACGACGATGAGCAGCGCAAGAACGAAAAGCGTAACCGGAACAATGAACCAAAGCGTATATTGTTCGAACCAGCGTATTTCGTGCATGATCGGCGTGGCGGCCTCCTGCATGCCCATTTGCCAATGCACCGGCTGATCGGCGTGGGCGCCGACAGCCGTGAGCAGACAGGTCATCCCCGCCAGTGCTGCGTAAATCCTATTCGTCACGGTACCCTCTCCCTCACGCGTCTGATCTAGATCAATCACAGACGCAGAATCCATGCTTATGGTACTAACTTCAAACCACAGTTTGTCCTCTGCCGCAATATGCGTCGGGACACGGATGCGCCCCAATTTTGCCATTGGTCAATCCACGGCGACTTTCTCTCACCCCACGCCTCACCGGACCGGCCGAACGCGGTTTCAAACAGCCCAAATGCGACAAAGCCCCTTCTCACAGCCGGTTTTGCCGCCAGTTTCATCGCCGGATAATGAATGTCGCGCCGGGCAAATCAGACGCCCATACCGCAAGAGAGGTCCTATTTCCGCCCAACTCCGCTGGAATTGAAGGCCTGAGGCTTTTTTTTCCGGATTATGGCGTCAAAATAGCCGCACTGATTCGAATCCCAGAGGTATCCATGCGTCTTTCCCCGCTCGCGCGCACTTTTCTTGCCGCCGCCGGTCTTGCCATCATCGCTCCCGCCGCTGCGGCGCTGGCGCAACAGCAGCCGCCCGGCACGCCGAAGTCGACGCATGGAGCATGGTCTGTCATCTGCGACAAGCCGGCGGGTGCGTCCGAAGAACAATGCGCGCTGATGCAGAACGTGATCGCCGATGACCGCCCGGAAGTTGGGCTTTCGGTGGTGGTGCTGAAGACGGCCGACCGCAAGTCGCGCATCCTGCGCATCCTCGCGCCGCTCGGCGTGCTTTTGAAGGATGGCATGGAGCTTTATATCGACAATAATAATATCGGCCGCGCCTATTTCACCCGCTGCTTCTCCGAAGGCTGCTATGTGGAAGTGGATATCGACGACGAGCTGCTGAAGGTTCTGCGCGCCGGCAAGAATGCCGTTTTCGCGCTGCGCGAAGCCGTGGATCAGGATCGCGTCGGCATTCCGATCGAGCTTTCCGGCTTTGCCGAGGGCTACGACGCGCTTCCTTAAAGCCTGCCATTGCCGGACAGCCTTGCGTCCGTCCGCTCCAGTGCCTAAATCGGTCATTGAACGATAATGACTGGAGCCTCCCATGACCGACGATCTTGTAAAACTCTTCGATTGCGACGAAACGCAATTGCGCAAGCTCGTCGGCGAGGCGCTCGCCGGCGCTGACGATGGCGAGCTTTTCATCGAACATGCCCAGGCCGAATCGCTGACTTTCGATAATGGCCGGCTGAAGGGCGGTTCCTTCAACACCGATCAGGGTTTCGGCCTGCGCGCCGTCGCCGGCGAAACGGTGGGCTATGCCCATGCGGGCGAGCTGTCGCAGGGCGCGCTGAAACGTGCTTCCGATGCAGTGGGTGCGGTGACCAAGGGTTATTCCGGCTCCTATGCAGCCGCACCACAGCGCACCAACAAGAAACTCTATGGTGACGAGAACCCGATCGGCAGCCCAAGCTTCGAGGAGAAGGTGAAGCTCCTCACCGATATCGACGCCTATCTGCGCGACAAGGACGACAAGGTCCGGCAGGTGACGGCGACGATTTCCGCAAGCTGGCAGGTGGTGGACATCCTGCGGGCCGACGGCCATCGCGTCAGCGATATCCGGCCGATGACCCGCATCAATGTTTCCGTCGTGGCGGGCGAAGGCGACCGGCAGGAAAGCGGCTCCTACGGCATTGGCGGCCGCGTCGGCTTCAGCGATTTCATCACCACGGAAAACTGGCAGCGCGGTGCGGATGAAGCGCTGCGCCAGGCGCTCGTCAACCTCACCGCCATCGATGCGCCGGCCGGCACCATGGATGTGGTGCTCGGCTCCGGCTGGCCGGGCGTCATGCTGCACGAGGCGGTGGGCCACGGTCTGGAAGGCGATTTCAACCGCAAGAAAACCTCGGCCTTCGCCGGCCTGATGGGCGAAATGGTTGCCGCCCCCGGCGTGACCGTGGTGGATGACGGCACCATCGACAGCCGCCGCGGCTCGCTGACGATCGACGATGAAGGTACGCCTTCCGGCTATAATGTGCTGATCGAGAACGGCAGGCTGGTCGGTTACATGCAGGACCGGCAGAACGCCCGGCTGATGGGCGCCAGGCCTACCGGCAACGGCCGCCGGCAGGGCTACGCCTATGTGCCGATGCCACGCATGACCAATACCTATATGCTATCAGGCGACAAGACGCCGGAAGAGATCATCGCCTCCGTGAAGAAGGGCATCTATGCCGTCTCCTTCGGCGGCGGCCAGGTGGATATCACCTCCGGCAAATTCGTGTTCGGCTGCACCGAGGCTTACCTCATCGAAAACGGCAGGATCGGCGCGCCGGTAAAGGGCGCGATGCTGATCGGCAACGGGCCGGATGCGATGAAGCGCGTGTCGATGATCGGCAACGATTCCAAGCTCGATACCGGCATCGGCAATTGCGGCAAGGCCGGACAATGGGTGCCGGTCGGCGTCGGCCAGCCGCATCTGCGCATGGACCAGATCACCGTCGGCGGTACGAAGGCTTAGGCGGTGGCTTTCGGGTGATTGCACTCAGTTGAGTCGATAACGCGGACAAAACGACGTGGCACCCTATACCCGGTCCGTCATTCCGGCCTTGAGCCGGAATCCAGTCGACGCGCGTCGGCGCGGCGGGACGACTCTTTTCAGCCCAAGGACTTGGGCTGGCTGGATTCCGGCTCAAGGCCGGAATGACGGCAGAAAGAGTCGCAACCGCACTGAGCCTCTCGCCGCCCTGTCAGCCCATAACCCCGCACATGGCTGCCATGATGAGGTTTCCTCTGGCATGCGGCCGGGAAGACGGTAAGATCATCCCTCATGGCAGGCCCTCCTCCCACCCCGGGGCCTGCGCGGCAAAGGAGACCATGACCATCATACGAAATGCCCTCGTTCCTGAACTTGCCGTCAGCGACTGGCAGAAAAGCCGCGCCTTTTATTGCGACCTGATCGGTTTTCATGTGGTCTATGAGCGCCCCGAGGAGGGTTTCACCTATCTGGCGCTGGGGGATGCCCAGCTGATGATCGACCAGATCGGCGCGACCCGGACATTCGTGACGGACAATGCCGCGCTCGAATTTCCGCTCGGCCGCGGCATGAACCTGCAGCTCGCCGTTCCCTCCCTGCAACCTATTCTTTCCCGGCTGGAGCGATCCTCCATCGACCTCGTCATGCCGCTGGAGGAAAAATGGTACAGGCGCGGCACGGTCGAAGTGGGCAACCGGCAATTCATCGTCGCCGATCCGGACGGTTATCTGATCCGCCCGTTCGAGAGCCTCGGCGAACGCCCCTTCCGGTTCGGTTAAGTCATGCTGCCTTTTCTTCCGCAGGCCGTGGTTTTCGACATGGACGGATTGCTGATCGAGAGCGAGAGGCTCTATCGCGATTCATTTCTGGCGGCCTCGGATGAAGGCGGCCACGGAATGAAGGTCGAGACCTATCAGAAGGTCTGCGGCAGCCCGTGGGACGTCATCACCGGCACCATCTTTGCCGATTATGGCGCGGATTTTCCCATCGACAGCTTCCGCGACGCCTGGCTCCGGCATCTTGGCGTGATGATGGCGGAAGGCGTGGCGCTGAAGCCGGGCGTCATCGACATTCTCGATCTGCTCGACCGGCTCGATATCCGCCGCGCCATCGCCACCTCATCGCGGCACGATTCGGTGACGCGCCATCTCGGCCCCCACGATCTTCTCAGACGTTTCGACACCATCGTCGCACGCGGCGACTATACCGAGCCGAAACCCGCACCCATGCCCTATCTCACCGCAGCCCGACGGCTTTCCCTCGATCCGGGCCGCTGCCTTGCGCTGGAGGATTCCTATTCAGGCGTGCGCTCCGCGACATCGGCGGGCATGATGACGATCATGGTGCCGGACGTGGCGCCGCCGACCGAGGAAATGCGGGAGAAGTGCATTGCCGTTGCAAGCGACCTGCATGCGGTGGCCGGCCTTCTGCAAAAGGCGCAGGCCTGAGTGAGATGAAAATCGGGCTGAAAGTGCGGAGAGGCGTCATATGTCCTTAGCCATCCTGCTTCATGATGAGGCTCATCTCGGCTGTAACGCCGAGATTGGTCGAACGCCCTTGTCGGCGCATCCATAAGCGGGGTGATCATGCCGCCTTTTGCCGTGTCGCTCGTAACGCTGATACTGCTGGTTCTGTGCTTATTCCAGATTGCCCTTGCAGCCGGTGCACCCTTCGGACGCCTTGCCTGGGGCGGCGCGCACCGGGTGTTGCCGGTCCGGCAAAGAATTGCCAGCGCGGCGGTTCCGCTTATTTATGCCTTTTTCGCGTCCTTTCCGCTGCAAAAGGCAGGTTATGCTCACATCTGGCCATCCGGCTGGATCGAACCCTGCATCTGGATCATCGCCTGCTATCTGGCGGTGAGCGCTGGATTGAACGCAATGTCGAAAAGCCGCCCGGAGCGGCTGGTGATGACGCCTGTGGCTGCCGCTCTTGCGATCCTGTTCTTTATCGTCGCCCTTTCCTAGCCGTATCGCCAGAGGCGAGATACCTCAAGGATCAAGCCGCCGTTCGGCGCATCGTCAGGCTCCCGGCTTGAAACGCCACTTACGCTCGATCGCTCCTTCAATATCGAGACCGTTATAATGGGCCAGCAACAGCACATGGCCGAGCAGATCGGCGGTTTCGTCGGCCAGATCCCGCTTCATCTCCTCTTTGCTCCTGCCCTTAATGCGCCCCCGTCCTGTCAGCCGATTCCAGGCCTGTGTGACCTCGCCAACCTCTTCCTGAAGCTTCAGCATGTACCAGTCCGGGTCGCGGAATATTCCGTTTTCAGCGGCATATTTTTGCGAGGCCTCTTCAAACCGAGGCATCATGTCAGCAAACATTTGTTCATCCTTTGTTCATGCACTACAACTCTAATCATGATTCTCTGACGGCGTCGACCCGTCAGGGCGTCACGCAGCCATGAACTGAAATTTCCGCGACATGTACATGCAAGCGGGATAGAGAAAAGATATTCGAACAACCGTGCCATCGCCCATGTCCCACCTCGATTTTTTCTCGTCCCTCATCACCGCACATAGTCCGACTCTGCTCGCCATGTTTGCGGGCGCCGCCTTTCTCGCCGGCCTTGCCCGCGGCTTTTCCGGTTTCGGTGCGGCGCTCATCTTCATCCCGCTCGCAAGCGCCATCGTCGGGCCGCGTGTCGCCTCGGCAGTGCTGCTGGTGGTGGACGCCGTGCTGACGCTCGGCATGATACCGCCCGCATGGCGCATGGCGGACCGGCGCGAAGTCTTCATCATGGCGGCCGGCGCCTTTGTCGGCGTGCCGCTTGGAACCATGCTGCTTTCCAACGGCGATCCGCTGACGCTGCGCTGGATCATCTCCGCCGTGGTCGTGATGCTGCTGTTGTTTCTGCTTTCCGGCTGGCGTTACAGCGGCCGGCCGAAGACGCCGCTGACCCTCTTTACCGGGTTTCTGGCCGGGCTGTTTTCGGGGGCTGCGCAACTGGGCGGTCCGCCGGTCGTCGCCTATTGGCTCGGCGGCGCCCTCAAGGGCGCCTTCGTGCGCGCCAACGTCATCTTATATTTCGCGATCTCGACCGTGATCTCCACCGGCAGCTATTTTGTCAGCGGCCTGTTCACCGCCGATGTCTTCGTCTTTTTACTGCTGGCCCTACCCTTTTACGGGGCCGGGCTTTATGCCGGCGCGCGACTGCACGGGCTTGCCGACGAGGCGGCGTTCCGGCGCATCTGCTATGGGCTGATCGCCATCTCCGCCGTCATCGGCCTGCCGCTGTTCGATTCGCTGCTGAAATAGGCAGGCCGTAAATGGCCTGCCCTGACCGCCCTTACGGATACATGCGGACCTTGGACCATGCACCGTCAGGCGTCTCGCGGCGGAATTCGATGCGGTCATGCAGGCGGAACTTGCGGTCGTGCCAGAATTCGATGCTGACGGGGCGGATGCGGAAACCCGACCAGTAGGACGGACGCGGAATATCGCCGATGGCATATCTGGCGGTATATTCCGCCACCGCCTTTTCCAGCGCGAAACGGCCTTCCAGCGGCCGAGACTGCTTGGAAGCCCAGGCGCCGATGCGGCTGCCGCGCGGGCGCGAGGCGTAATAGATATCCGCCTCCTCGTCGCTCACGATCTCCACCTCGCCGCGCAGGCGCACCTGTCGCCGCAGGCTTTTCCAGTGGAAACACATGGCCGCTTTTTTCTGGCCGAGGATCTCCTGACCCTTCTGGCTTTCGAAATTCGTGTAGAAAACAAAGCCGCGGTCGTCGACGCCTTTCAGCAGCACCATGCGCACATTCGGCAGGCCATTTTCGTCCACGGTGGCAAGCGCTACCGCGTTCGGATCGTTGATTTCGGAAGCCGTCGCATCCTTCAGCCATTCGGCAAAAAGCGTGAACGGTTCATTTTCTTCCGTGAAGTCACTGGATGTTAACCCCGTTTCCGACATATTGACTAAAATGCTCCCGAGCTGATTTGGACCCCAGAGATGATCTCTGGCGAAAGATGGTGACCGTCATAGCAAAGTCGAACAGTCGAACAAAGAGCCTCCTTTCGTCGGTAGCGGAAGTTTCCGCCGTCGTGTCAATGCTTGTGGTGCTGAGCGGCTGCGTCAGCCTCGACCTGTTCGGCGGCGACAAGGTCGACCGCTCGCTTTCCACGGCCTCCATTCCCAACCAGCCGAACAATGCGCCGCAGACGGACGATGCGACGATCCGCAATGCGGTGACGTCGGCCGATCTCGCCAAGCTCGCCGACCAGCCGCTGCCCTGGGCCAATGCCGCCACCGGCAGCGCCGGCGTCGTCACCGCCATTCACGAAGACAAATCCAGCGGCTTCGTCTGCCGCGATTTCAGGACGACGCGCCACTCCTTCGAGGGCGTTGCGAGCTATTCGGGACAGGCCTGCCTGTCGGAAACCGGCGAATGGCTGCTGACCCGCTTCGAGCAGAAATAATCTGTTTACCCTTAAATATGGAATAGAGCCGGCCCCGGTGCGGCGCGCTTCCTCCGTAAAGGAGTGATTAGCAACTTATTGCAACAGTCGACGTTGATTAAACCGAGGGCGTGCAGGCGAATGATCGCGGGCATCCCTTTTCGGAGGGGTTAGTTTCAGGATTGCGCCATGAAGGGCGGCAGCGCCTGAGCCAACGTAACTGGTGTTTCGCATGCGCGATCCATATTCGATCCTCGGCGTAAAACGTGACGCCCGCCACGAGGAAATCAAGGCCGCCTGGCGCACGAAGGCGAAAACCGTCCATCCGGACGCCAATCGCGACGATCCCGACGCCTCGAAGCGATTCGCCGAGATCGGGCAGGCCTATGATCTTCTCAAAGACCCGAAAAAGCGCGATCTCTATGATCAGGCCCGCAGGGCTGCCGAAAAGAAACAGCGCGGCGAAACCATCATGCAGCAGCGGGAAGCCGCGCGCGAGGCTGCCGAGCGCGCCAAGGCCGCCGAAAAGCTGATGGAGGAACTGGCCCGCGCCGATGCCCGCAACCGGGCGCAGACCGGCCAGAAAACCGACGCCAAGGCGGAAACCGCCGAAGATATCGTCGAACGGATTTTTGGTGCGGAGGCACAGAACGATCCCAAGGTGCAGCAGGCGGCCGAAGCGGCGAAGGCTGCCGCGGGCGCCGCAAAAAGCGATATGCCGGGCGCCGGCGAGACCGCGCAGCCCGGCGCCGGCGATGACAGGACAGCGCCCGCATCGCTCGCCGCCAATCTTTTCAGTGCTCTCGTGCGCCGTTTCCGCACACCGCAGCCGGCTCCCGAAAAAGCGCCGGACATCACTGCGGAAGCCACCGTCACGGTCGCCGATCTGCTGGAGCACAAGTGGGTGACCGTGTCGCTTGCCGACGAACGCGAGGTTCGCTTCCAGCTCGAAGCCGGCATGAGCGACGGACACGTGGTGCGGCTGAAGGGACAGGGGCTGAAGCTTCCCAACATGGCGCGCGGCGACCTTGCCGTGACATTGCTGACCGCCCGTGACGACGCCTTTTCCCTTCGTGGCTTCGATATTCACACGACATTGCCGATATCGCTCAGCGACGCGGTTCTGGGGTGTGAAACGAAAGTCAGGACACCGCTCGGTGAGGAAAACATCACCATTCCGGCCTGGTCCGGCTCGGACCGTGTGCTGAGGCTTACCGGCAAGGGGCTTGCCGACGGCAAGGGCGGACAGGGCGATCTCGTCATCGAATTGCGCATCGTTCTCTTGGAAAAGCCGGATGAAAAGGTGACCGACCTGATGCGGCACATGCGCGAAGGCCTTTATTTGTGAAAGTTTTGCGAATAGCCGGGACAACGCACCCTTTGTTACGCTCCCTAACAGTTGATGATCTTTGGCAATCTTGAACAGGATTGCAGCCTATGCCATAGGCAGGACCGATCAAAAGTACTAGGGAGCATAAAATGGCTCAGGCATCCGGCCTCATGGCTGGCAAACGCGGCCTCATCATGGGTGTCGCCAATAATCGTTCCATCGCTTGGGGCATCGCCAAGGCCTGTGCCGACGCGGGCGCGGAAGTTGCGCTGACCTGGCAGGGCGACGCGCTGAAGAAGCGTGTCGAGCCGCTGGCGCAGGAACTGGGCGCCTTCATGGCCGGTCACTGCGATGTGACCGATCTCGAGACGATCGATGCGGTTTTTGCCGGGCTGGAAAAGCACTGGGGCAAGATCGACTTCGTCGTGCACGCCATCGCCTTTTCCGACAAGGATGAGCTGACCGGCCGTTACCTCGATACCAGCCGCGACAATTTCAACCGCACCATGGACATTTCCGTCTTCTCGCTGGCCGCCGTTGCCAAGCGTGCCGAGCCGGTCATGAATGACGGCGGCTCGATCATCACGCTGACCTATTACGGCGCGGAAAAGGTCATGCCGAACTACAACGTCATGGGCGTGGCCAAGGCTGCTCTCGAGGCCAGCGTGCGTTATCTCGCCGTCGACCTCGGCAATCGCGGCATCCGCGTCAACGCCGTTTCCGCCGGCCCGATCAAGACGCTTGCAGCTTCCGGCATCGGCGACTTCCGCTATATTCTGAAGTGGAACGAATACAATGCGCCGCTGAAGCGCACCGTTTCCATCGAGGAAGTCGGCAAGTCGGCGCTGTACCTGCTGTCCGACCTTTCGACCGGCGTGACCGGCGAAATCCATCATGTCGATTCCGGTTATCACACCATCGGCATGAAGGCGGTCGATGCGCCTGACATTTCGGTGGTGAAGGACTAAGCCTGAAAAGTGTAAGAACGGGGTATCGCCTTGCTCGTCTATGTGATCCGGCACGGACAAACGGACTGGAATGCGATACGCCGGCTTCAGGGCCAGAAAGACATTCCGCTCAACGATTTCGGCCGCCAGCAGGCGGTCGGTAACGGCAAACTCCTCGCGCATCTGCTGGGAGAACAGGCCACGGATTTCGACTATGTGGCGAGCCCGCTCGGGCGCACGCGCGAGACCATGGAACTGATGCGCGGCGCGATGGGCCTCGATCCGAAGGCCTATCGTACCGACGATCGCCTGATCGAAGTTTCCTTCGGCGACTGGGAAGGGCAAACCCTGCCGGAGCTGAAAAAAGAGTTCCCGGACCGGGTGAAGGCGCGCAAGGCCAACAAGTGGGATTTCATTCCCCCCGGCCAGGATGCCGAAAGCTATGAAATCCTCTCCTGGCGCATCGGCGCATGGCTTTCCTCCGTCGAAGTTCCGACGATATGCGTCTGCCACGGCGGCGTCATCCGCTCGATCTTCCGGCTGGTCTCCGGCATGGACAAGGACGAGGCGTCAAGGACGCAAATCCCGCAGGACCGGATTTTGAAGGTCGAGATCGACAGGAACAGTGCGGAGTGGGTTTGGTGAGGGATCACGGGGCATAACCCTCTGCGTCGTCCTACTCGAGCAGCCCGTATATTTAGCGCAAAGGCCGCCGCGTATTTCTTCTCCCCGACGGGGAGAAGAAACAAGAGGCATCCGCTCGTTTCAGGAGGTTTTGGCGTGAGGGGCTGGTGCTTACTGCACGACCTGAAGATCGTCGACCACGCGTTTCCCATCCACTTCCGTGTAGAAAACCACGACCTTCACGCCCGCTTTCAGACCTTCGAAATTGAACTCTTCCGGCACGCGATAGGTCTTGCCGTCGTTGAGCGTAATGCTCAGCCCATTGGCATCGATCTTGCTGATCGTGCCTTCCACGTCGACGCTCTGGGCGTAGCCGTTGATGGGCATCAGGAGGTTGGCGGTGGCCAGAAGGGCGGCAATCATCATACGCATCGATCTAGCTTTCGTGGATTTGCGTGAAAACCTTACATGCATGAAGAATTGCCTTTCGAATGTGGCGGAAATTGCCCGCAACCATGACATTTTCGGCCCAATTGATGAACGGATTTGGGATCGTGTTCAAGCCGTTAGTGATTTTTACACCGCATTTCCCGGCAATATTGGAAAACTCCGGATTAACGTGGAAAACGACGGCGCTTTTACATTTTCGTCATTTCGAAAAACGTCTCCGGCGGGCGCGAATCGCCCCATTGCCCTCATCCCCGTGCTGCCCCAGAAATGAAGGCACGGACATGCGGGTCTCCAGCCAGGACGCCGTGTCCTACACTTATACCGCCGCAGCGAAAGAAAGGCTTTTGCCTTGCCCGGATTTTCCACTAAGACAAATCCGCTTGTTTTAAACGGCGCTCACCGCAGGCGCCCTGTTTTCCGGTTTTGAAAATATGTCGCATAACAGTTTCGGTCATCTTTTCCGCGTTACCACCTGGGGAGAAAGCCACGGGCCTGCACTCGGCTGCGTGGTGGATGGCTGCCCGCCCGGCATTCGCTTCACCCTTGCCGAGGTGCAGCACTGGATGGACAAACGCAAACCGGGCCAAAGCCGTTTCGTGACCCAGCGCCGCGAGGACGACATCGTCAAGGTTCTCTCCGGCGTGATGCTGGATGAGGACGGCGAGACGATGATAACCACCGGCACGCCGATTTCCATGCTGATCGAAAATACCGACCAGCGCTCCAAGGATTACGGCGAGATCGCCAAGCGTTTCCGCCCCGGCCATGCGGATTTCACCTATGACCTGAAATACGGCATTCGCGACTATCGCGGCGGCGGACGTTCTTCCGCGCGTGAGACGGCGGCACGTGTCGCCGCCGGTGCGATTGCCCGCAAGGTGGTGCCGAGCCTCAATGTGCGCGGCGCGCTGGTGCAGATCGGCAAGCACAAAATCAACCGTAACAACTGGGATTGGGATCAGGTCGACCAGAACCCGTTCTTCTGCCCGGATGCCGCCATGGTGCCGGTGTGGGAAGAGTATCTCGACGGCATCCGCAAGGCCGGCTCTTCCATCGGGGCCGTCGTCGAAGTGGTGGCGGAAGGGGTTCCGGCCGGCATCGGCGCGCCGATCTATGCCAAGCTCGATCAGGATATTGCCTCCAGCCTGATGTCGATCAACGCCGTCAAGGGCGTGGAGATCGGCGAAGGTTTCGCCTCGGCCGAGCTTTCCGGCGAGGAAAATGCCGATGAGATGCGCATGGGCAATGACGGCAAGCCGATCTTCCTCTCCAACCATGCCGGCGGCATTCTGGGCGGCATCGCGACCGGCGAGCCTGTCATCGCCCGCTTCGCCATCAAGCCCACTTCCTCCATTCTGACGGAGCGTCTTTCCATCGATACCGACGGCAACAATGTGGATGTGCGCACCAAGGGCCGCCATGACCCCTGCGTCGGCATCCGCGCCGTGCCCATCGGCGAAGCGATGATCGCCTGCACCGTTGCCGACCATTATCTGAGGGATCGCGGCCAGACCGGCCGTTTGAAGTGAGGGGATATCGCCATGGCCTATGACCAGAAACGCGTCGTGGACGCCATCCGCGCTTTCGAAGCCGGCGAAATCGTTGTCGTGACCGATGATGACGACCGTGAGAACGAAGGCGATCTGATCATTTCGGCGGTTCACTGCACGCCTGAAAAAATGGCGCTGATCGTGCGTCACACCTCCGGCATCGTCTGTGCGCCCATGCCGCGCGAGGAAGCCAAGCGGCTGAACCTCAACGCCATGGTGGCGGAAAATGACAGCGCGCATACCACGGCCTTCACCGTCAGCGTCGACTTCAAGCACGGCACCACGACCGGCATTTCCGCCGATGACCGCACCCTGACGGTGCGCAACCTTGCCAATCCCAATGTCGGTGCTTCCGATTTCACCCGGCCGGGCCACATCTTCCCGCTGATTTCCCGCGAGGGCGGCGTCTTGATGCGCTCCGGTCATACCGAAGCGGCGGTCGATCTCTGCCGGCTCGCTGGCCTGCCGCCCATCGGCGTCATCAGCGAGCTGGTGAACGACGACGGCACGGTGATGCGCGGACCGCAGGTGCTGGATTTCGCCGAAAAACACGGCATGAAACACGTTTCGGTCGCCGATCTCATCGCCTATCGCCAGCGCAAGGAAACGCTGGTGGAGATGGAATCCTCCTTCACCATCGAAACGCCCTTCGGACCCGCCAAGGCGCAGACCTATTCCCTGCCCTGGGACCCGATGCAGCATATGGCGGTGATTTTCGGCGATATCAGAGACGGCATCGATATTCCCGTGCGCCTGCACCCGGAAAATGTCGCCGACGACGTGTTCGGCGACCGTCAACCAGTACGGCACTACATGCAGAAGATCGCCGAGGAAGGCCGCGGCGTCATCGTCTATCTGCGCGAAGGCTCGGTCGGCGTCGGCCAGGTGGCCGGACGTCGCAAGGCGCGCGATCCCGACGAGGCGCATGCGCAGGCCCGTTCGCGCGAAAACGAATGGCTGGAAATCGGCCTCGGCGCGCAGATTCTCAAGGATCTCGGTATCAGCTCCATCAAGCTGATGACGACACGCGAGCGGCATTACGTCGGTCTCGAGGGGTTCGGCATCAAGATTTCGGCGACGGATATCGGGTGATTTTGGGGCGTCGCGAGAGCGCTTCGGTTTGGTGCGCTCTCCGCCCGCTCTACGTCATCCTCGGCCTTGTGCCGAGGATCTGCGAACGCATTCAACGCGTTGTCCGTTGCAGATGCACGGGACAGGCCCGAGCATGACGAAAGACCGTGGCCGAGGAAGCAATTATACCTCCCGCCACCCATCCAGATAGTTCACACTCTCCACCCCGGTAAACTTCGCCAGCCTCACCAGTTCCGCGTCGAGCTTCTCCAGCCGACCGGCCGAAGCACGCACGCCCGGCTCCAGCCACAGGCGGCGCACATCCAGCGTGCCGCGCTTGCGATCCGCCTTCATGTCGATGCGGCCGATCAGCCTGTCACCCTCCAGAAGCGGGAAGACGTAATAGCCATATTGCCGTTTCGGCTCGGGCACGAAGACCTCGATGCGGTAATAGAAGCCGAACAGCCGCTCCGTGCGGTTTCGGTCGCGCAGCAGCGGGTCGAAGGGGCTGAGGACACGGACGCGGGCGGAGGGTTCCGGTACATCCGTCAGGTCGGCGGTGAAATCGGCAAAGGCAAAAGACGGGCGGGCATTGTCCCCATCGCTGGAGAGAAGCGAGACCTCGCAGAGTTCATCGCGATGGCTTTTGACCCAGTCCCTCGCCTCCTGCGGGGTGACGAGATCGAAAAAGGCAGCGATTTCGCCATGGGTGGCGAAACCCAGACGCTTCAGCGCCTCGCGGCAGGCCCAGTCGACAAATTCAGCGTGCTCCACCTCGGTTTCGTGATGCTCGCCGGGAATCACCCGTTCGGCGAGATCATAGACCTTCTGGAAATTGACGCGGCCGGCAATCGCGAGCTTGCCGGTGTGCCAGAGATATTCAAGTGCGGTCTTGGAGGGATGCCAGTTCCACCAGCCGCCGGACTGGTGCCCCTCCTCCTTCAGCTCCCGCGCCAGAACCGGACCGGTGGCGGCAATCCGCTCCAGCGTTTCGCCGAAAGCCGCATCGAAACCCTCGCCGTGCCATTTGCGCCACCGCTCCTGAATAATCGGCTCGCGGCGGCGGAAACGATGTTTCCAATAGGGATAAAACTCCGTCGGCAGGATGGAGGCGTCATGCGTCCAGTGCTCGAAAAGCGCCCGGTCCTTTTCCAAAAGCGTGGTCAGGTGGCCGCGCCTGTAGGTCTGATTGCGGGAGAAGATAATCTGGTGGTGGGCGCGCTCCACCGTGCCGATGCTGTCCACCTGCACGAAACCGATATCGGTGATGAGCTGCAGCAGGTCGCTCTTGGAAAGAGCCTTGCCGGGCGGAGAGGAAAGCCCCTGCCGCGCCAGAAAAATCCGCCTTGCCGCTTCATTCGAAACCTTGATCGCCATGGCACAGAAGGTAGAACGGCTTTTTCAGGATTGCAATGTTCTTTTTTTGTTCCTTGTTTCACTTCTGTTGATGACGGGGTATAGAACCGGAAAACGAGCGCGAGGATGTAAGCTTGGAAATCCGTTTTAACGCCGCCGGCTTCGCTTTCGAGGGCCGGCAGGCCCTGCAGCCGCTGTCTGTGACATTGACGGAACGGCGTATCGGCGTGATCGGCCTCAATGGTTCCGGCAAGACCACCTTTGCCCGGCTGATCAACGGGCTGAACAAACCGAGCGAAGGCAAGGTTTCGGTAAACGGTCTCGACACCGTAAACGAGGCCAAGGCGGTCTTGCAGGCGGTCGGCTTCATCTTCCAGAATCCGCAGAACCAGATCATCCTGCCGATCGTGCGCGACGATGTCGCCTTCGGTCTCAAGCGGCTCGGCCTCGGCAGGGCGGAAACAGACGCCAGGGTCAAAGCCGTCCTTGCCCGGCTCGGCATCGCTCACCTGGAAGAGCGACGTGCGCACGAAATCTCGGGCGGCGAATTGCAGCTGGCGGCGCTGGCGGCGCTTCTGGTCACCGAACCGCAAATCCTCATTCTCGATGAGCCGACCAACCAGCTCGATCTCAAAAACCGAGCCACCGTGGAAAAGACCATGGCGGCGCTGTCGCAGGCGCTGATCGTCATCACCCACGATCTGCCGCTGGTTGCGGGTTTCGACCGGGTGCTGGTTTTCCATGAAGGCGCGCTGGTGGCCGACGCCGCCCCCGAAGAAGCGGTGGCGCGCTATCTGGAGGTGGCATCGCGATGAAATCGCTGCATGTCGAAGGCACCGGCTGGCTCTACCGCGTCTCGCCGCGCCTCAAACTCCTGGCGCTCATGGGTTTCAGCATCGCATTGTTCCTCACCCGCGATCTGCTGGTTCTCGCAGGCGCGACGGTTCTGGCCGCCCTTATTCTGGGCGCTACGCGGCTGCCCTTCAAGGATATCGGCCTGCGGCTGCGGCCGGTGATGCTGACCATCTTCCTCGTCGCCGCTTTCAGCTATCTCCTGCTTCCGGCCCATGATGCCAGTGTCAATCTTTTGCGGCTGACGGCGCTGGCGCTGCTTGCCACCGCCGTCACCATCACCGTCAGCATTTCGCAATTCATGGACGAGATCGCGCTTGCCGCCGCCCCGCTGGAAAGGCTGGGGCTGGTGAAGGCCGCCGATATCGGGCTTTCGGTCGGGCTCGTCGTGCGTTTCGTGCCTGAAATCGTCAACCGTTACCATGCGGTGCGCGATGCGCACCGGGCGCGCGGCCTGCCCGTGCGGATGGCCACCATCATCGTGCCGCTGGTGATTATGACGTTGAAGGATGCCGATGCCATTGCCGACGCCATTGACGCGCGCGGTTTCAGAGGCCAAAGCTGACGGCCAGATAACCATCCGGAGTTTCCGAGCCATGACGACCCGCGACCTTGTGCTGATTTCGCTGTTTTCCGCCATCATCATCGCACTCGGGCTTCTGCCGCCGATCACGCTCGGTTTCATCCCCGTGCCGATCACCGCGCAGTCGCTCGGCGTCATGCTGGCCGGTGTCGTGCTGGGCGCGAAACGCGGTACGCTGGCGGTTCTCCTGACGATCCTGATTGCCGCCATCGGCCTGCCTGTGCTTTCGGGCGGGCGCGGCGGCCTTTCCATCTTCACGACGCCGACCACGGGCTTCCTGATCGGCTGGATCGCGGCGGTTTTCGTCACCGGCACGCTCTCGGAAAAACTCGTCAATCGCGGCCAGTCCGCTCTGACACAGGGCATCGGTTTCTTCGTCGCCAGCCTGATCGGCGGCGTGGTCGTGCTTTATGCTTTCGGCATCACCTATCTGGCGCTGGTCGTCGGGCTTGGTTTCGAGAAGGCCTTCATGGGTTCGCTCGCCTTCATTCCGGGCGATGCGCTGAAGGCCGTGCTTGCCGCACTTGCCGGCCGTGCCGTGATGGCCGGTTATCCGCTTCTGCCGCAGCGCGCCTGAACGGACTTTCTTCGGGAGGAAAAGAATGGCGACGCGTTTATACGAACATCCGATCTTCCTGGAGCATATCACGCCTCCCGGCCACCCCGAGCGGCCGGACCGCCTGCGGTCGCTGAACATCGCACTCGAACACCCGAATTTCGAGCGGCTGGAACGCAAAGAAGCGCCGCAGGCGAATGAGGATGCGGTGCTGCTGGCGCATCCGGAGGAGCATCTGCTTGCCATTATGCGGCAGATTCCCGAAGAGGATGGCGAGATCAACCGCGTCGAGGCCGACACCTACGTCTCGCACAAAAGTCTGCAGGCGGCGCTGACCGGCATCGGTGCGGCCATGGCGGCAGTGGATGACGTGTTTACCGGCGCTGCCGACAATGTCTTCGTCGCGGCCCGCCCGCCCGGCCACCATGCGGAAACCGCAAAGGCCATGGGCTTCTGTCTTTTCAACAATGTGGCGATTGCCGCCCGCCATGCGCAGAAGGCGCACGGCGCGGAGCGCATCGCCATCATCGACTGGGACGTGCATCACGGCAACGGCACGCAGGATATCTTCTGGAACGACACCTCCGTGCTGTTCTGTTCCACCCACCAGATGCCGCTTTACCCGTGGAGCGGCGACAAAAACGAAACCGGCGTGAAGAACAATATTGTCAACGCGCCGCTTTTGCCCAACACCGGCAGCGAATATTTCCGCGAGGCCTTCAAGTCGCGCGTGCTACCGGCCATTGCCGATTTTTCGCCCGATCTCATCCTCATCTCCGCCGGTTTCGACGCGCATCACCGCGATCCCTTGGCGCAGATCAATCTGGTGGGCGAGGATTTCGACTGGGCAACGGGCCGGCTTCTGGAAATGGCCGATAAATACACATCGAACCGGGTCGTCAGCCTGCTGGAAGGCGGTTATGATCTGGAAGGGCTGGCGGAATCGGCAGCCATGCATATTTTGAGAATGATGAAGGGTTGAACATGACGGAAAATGCCAACACAGCCGATGTCAGCGGTTATTCCTTCGAAAAAGCCGTCGCCGAGCTGGAAAGCATTGTCGCACGCCTGGAACGCGGAGACGTGGCGCTGGACGAATCCATCACCATCTATGAGCGCGGCGAAGCCCTGAAGAAGCATTGCGAGACGCTGTTGAATGCTGCCGAAAAGCGAATCGAGAAGATTCGCCTCGACCGCGCGGGCAAGCCGCAGGGTGTGGAACCGCTGGACGGGGAGTGACTGCCCGGAAGACGGAGTGCCATCCCATGAATGGTGCGCCTCTCCAACCACTCTGGCGTCATCCTCGGGCCTGTCCCGAGGATCTGCGACCGATTGATTTTATGCGACGTGAGTAGATCCTCGGCACAAGGCCGAGGATGACGGAGGAGAGGTCTGGCGATATCTGCGGGCAGACAGTAGCGCGAATGCGCTCCCTTGCATCAAGGGTTCCATGGGGTTCACAAACACAGCGTTCGACATCCCGATACTCCTCCTCCCGCTCGGTTATGCTAAACTGCCACCAGACGATACGAGGAGCTTGCGATGTCCTTTTTTCCCGGTAACGATCCCGTCGCGGGTGATGCTTTTGCCTGCGATGCCATCGAGAACCTCATCATTCCGCGCACGAGCGACATTGGCGGCTTTGCCGTGCGCCGCGCGCTGCCGACCCGGCAGCGGCGTCTCGTCGGCCCCTTCATCTTTTTCGACCGCATGGGACCGGCGATCCTGAAAGCGGGCGAGGCACTCGACGTCAAACCGCATCCGCATATCGGGCTTTCCACCGTCACCTATCTGTTTGATGGCGAAATCAAGCATCGCGACAGTCTCGGCACCGAACTCGTCATTCGCCCCGGAGACATCAACCTGATGACGGCCGGGCGCGGCATCGTGCATTCGGAACGCACGCCGGAAAACCTGCGCGGCCATCCGCTTTCCATGTCCGGCCTGCAGACATGGCTTGCCCTGCCGGACCATATGGAAGAAATCGACCCCGCCTTTGCCCATACGGCCAGGGAAGACATGCCGCTGATCGATATCAAGGGCGCTACCGGCCGGGTGGTGATCGGCGAATTCGAAGGCCTCACCTCCCCCGTTTCGGCCTTTACAGATACGCTTTATGTCGACCTGACGCTGGAACCGGGGGTAAAGTTTCCCTTCTCCGCCGATCATGAAGAGCGGGCGATCTATATTCTGTCCGGTTCGCTGGATGTGGCGGGCGATATCTTCGCCGCCGATCAGTTGCTCGTCTTCCGGCCGGGTGACGACATCACGCTTCAGGCCGGCAGCAATGGCTGTCACATCATGATCTTCGGCGGGGCGGCGCTCAATCAGCGCCGTTACATCTGGTGGAACTTCGTTTCGTCATCAAAAGAACGCATAGAGCAGGCCAAACAGGAGTGGAGAACCGGACGCTTCGATATCGTTCCCGGCGACGAAGAAGAGTTTGTCCCTTTGCCGGAAGGTTGAAATTCTATAGAAGTGTACGACATGCAGGAATGGACCGCAGGCTTTCACCATGAAAGACGCTCCGGCGCCCCCTGCTGACCACGAGAAAAGGCCGAACGATTGACCGGAATGCCCCAGACCCCACTGCTCGACCGGGTGAATTTCCCCTCCGATCTCAAGGAGATCGACGATCGCGACCTGCCGGAACTGGCACGGGAACTGCGCGACGAGATGATCGACGCGGTGTCGAAGACCGGTGGCCATCTGGGTGCCGGCCTCGGCGTGGTGGAATTGACTATTGCCATCCACAAGGTCTTCAACACGCCCGAAGACCGGCTGATCTTCGATGTCGGCCATCAATGTTATCCGCATAAGATCCTCACCGGCCGTCGCGACCGCATTCGCACGCTGCGGCAGGAAGGCGGGCTTTCCGGTTTCACGCGTCGTGCGGAAAGTGATTATGACGATTTCGGCGCCGGCCATTCCTCCACCTCCATTTCCGCCGGTCTCGGCATGGCGGTGGCGGCGGGTCTTGATGGCAGCGACCGCAAGGTCGTAGCTATCATCGGCGATGGCTCGATGTCGGCGGGCATGGCGTTCGAAGCATTGAACAATGCCGGCGCGCTCGATGCGCGGCTGATCGTCATCCTCAACGATAACGACATGTCGATTGCGCCGCCGACGGGCGCGATGAGCGCCTATCTGGCGCGTCTTGCCTCCGGCCGCACCTATATGGGTTTCCGCGATTTCGGCAAGAAACTGACAGCCTATCTCGGCAAGACCATCGACCGCGCCATTACCCGCGCCGTGACCCATGCGCGCGGTTATGTGACCGGCGGCACGCTGTTCGAGGAGCTTGGCTTTTATCACATCGGCCCGATCGACGGTCATTCCTTCGATCATCTGCTGCCGGTGCTGCGCAATGTGCGCGACAATCAGAAAGGCCCTGTTCTCATCCATGTGGTGACGCAGAAGGGCAAGGGTTATGCGCCGGCGGAAGCCGCGGCCGATAAATATCACGGTGTCAACAAGTTCGACGTCATCACCGGCGCGCAGGCGAAAGCCAAGCCGAATGCGCCGAGCTATACCAGCGTCTTTGCCGAAGCGCTGATCCAGGAAGCCACCCTCGACGACAAGATCATCGGTGTGACGGCCGCCATGCCGAACGGCACCGGCCTCGACAAGATGGCCGAGCTTTTCCCGGCCCGCACCTTCGATGTCGGCATTGCCGAACAGCACGCCGTCACCTTTGCGGCGGGGCTTGCGGCGGACGGTTACAAGCCTTTCTGTGCACTTTATTCCACCTTCCTGCAACGCGGTTACGACCAGCTGGTGCATGATGTGGCGATCCAGAGCCTGCCGGTGCGTTTCCCCATCGACCGCGCCGGTTTCGTCGGTGCGGATGGGCCGACCCATGCCGGCTCCTTCGACACGACCTTCCTCGCCACCCTGCCCGGCATGGTGGTGATGGCCGCGGCCGACGAGGCTGAGCTGAAACATATGGTGCGCACGGCGGCGGCCTATGATGAAGGCCCGATTTCCTTCCGTTACCCGCGCGGTGAAGGTGTGGGCGTCGAGATGCCCGCGCGTGGCGAGATTCTTGAGATCGGCAAGGGCCGCATCATCAAGGAAGGCACCAAGGTCGCGCTGCTCTCCTTCGGCACCCGGCTGGCGGAATGCCTTGCGGCCGCCGAAGATCTCGATGCGGCCGGCCTTTCCACGACGGTTGCCGATGCGCGCTTCGCCAAGCCGCTCGATCTCGACCTTATCCGCCAGCTGGCCAGCCATCACGAGGTGCTGGTGACGATCGAAGAAGGCTCTGTCGGCGGTTTCGGCGCGCATGTGCTGCATTTCATGGCGAGCGCCGGCCTGCTTGACCATGGCCCCAAGGTCCGGACGCTGACGCTGCCCGACCAGTGGGTGGAACAGGCCAAGCCCGAGACCATGTATGCCAATGCCGGCCTCGACCGGGCCGGCATCGTTTCCACCGTGTTCAATGCGCTCGGCCAGCGTCAGGCCGGCGTCGGTTTCGCCGGCTGACACGATTGCCGGGACAGGAGGCGGGACGATCCCGCCTCGTTCTCAGGATGCCGCGCCGTCGAGAAAACCGACGACATTTTCGATCCGCCCCTCGGCATTCAGGCTGACGACATCGGTTCCGCCAGCGACATCGTCCCCATCAGGCGAAATGAGACGCCATGAGAAACGGGTGAAGTTGCCGTGGCCATCCGGGGTGCCTGTGAGCACGAAACGATATCCCGGAAACTTCTGCCGCGCCGCCTCGATCATCGCGGCAATCCCCTGCTGGCCTTCGCCCTGCATCAGCGGATCGACGTAGCGCGTATTTTCTGCCCACGCCTGACCGACGAGATGCCTGCGGCGTTCATTGTCCTCCTCGTTCCATGCTGCGAGATAGGTTTCGGCGATTGTGAGATGCTGCGTCATGATTGCGCTCCTTCTGGTTGGCGGCCCAAACATGCCGGGGGTCGGGAAGCGGAACAATTACCTCAGAGGTAATCGCATTGCCGCTCTCTTCTGCTAGGTTGTGGGGCATGACACATCATCGAGAACATGTCGGGCAGGTGCTGAAGGAATGGCGTGCGCGCCGCAGGTTGAGCCAGCTCGATCTGGCGATGGAGGCGGATATATCCGCGCGCCATCTGAGTTTCGTGGAAAGCGGGCGATCATCCCCCAGCCGCGAGATGCTCGTGAAACTGGCGGAGCAGCTTTCCATGCCCGCCCGCGCCGCCAACCGGCTGATGCTGGCTGCGGGTTATGCGCCTGTTCATTCCGAACGGCCGATGGATGCGCCCGATATGGCGGCGGCCCGGCAGGCCGTCGAAACCGTGGTGCACGGGCATATGCCCTTCCCCGCCCTTGCCGTTGACCGGCACTGGAACGTCGTTCTCGCCAATGGGGCGATCGCGTCGCTTCTGGCCGGCGTTTCAGAAGAGCTGCTTCGCCCGCCGCTCAACGCCTTGAGGGTGAGCCTGCATCCGCAGGGCCTGAGTTCGCGCATCGTCAATCTTGCCGAATGGCGTCATCACCTGCTGGAACGCCTGCGCCGTCAGGTCGAAGAGACGGGAGACGAGGTGCTTTCCCGGCTGCATGCGGAGCTTACGGCCTATCCCGCGCCAAAGGTCCCGCCGCATGCGGCCGGGGCCGATCCGCTGGCCATACCATTGCAGCTGCGCGATCCGTCATCGGGCGTAGTCCTGAGCTTCATTTCAACCACCACGGTTTTCGGAACGGCCACAGACGTCACACTATCTGAACTGGTGCTGGAATGTTTTTACCCCGTCGACGCGGCAACCCGCGAAGTACTGATGCAAGGCACCAAGGAGTAAGACCCGTGCACACCACCTATCTCATCGGCTTCCAGGTCCGCCCCGGCCAGCGCGAGCGCTTTCTCGAATTGCTGAATGCGCTGCTCGACGCCATGCGGCACGAAAAGACCTTCGTGAACGCAACCCTGCACCGGGACGGTGAAAATGAGAACCGCTTCCTGTTGCACGAGACCTGGAGCGACCATCAGGACGTCATCGACGTTCAGATTCACCGGCCCTATCGGCAGGCATGGCACGATGCCCTGCCCGAGCTTCTGGATGCGCCACGGGATATTTCCGTCTGGCATCCCATGCGCACGGATCACGCCGCATAGCGGTATGGATCATAAGGAATCTCACGCGTGCATCCTTTTGCACGCGCTAGGATTTTCGCGACAATATCCGCGGCTCACCAATTTTGAACCAGGCCTTGGCGATCCTGCCGTTCTCAACTTCATAGATGCAGGCAACGTCGACCTCTCCCTTTCCTTCCGGAAAGTTTCGGGTGACCGTTTCATGGTCGATGACGACATTGCCAATGACAATGCGCGTCAGCAGTTTTCCATGTAAATCCGGCTCCTTGAAGCGCTCAATGTGACGCTGCCGAATCTCTGCCGCGCTTCCTGCCAGAAGCGTCGCCGGGAAAGCGTAATACTGGCAATCATCCGCCCACCAGAGCATGAAGGCATCGATGTCACGGGCATTGTAGGCCTCAAGCTGCTTTCGCACCGGCAGTTCGATTTCACTATTCAAAACGCACCTCTTCAAAAAACGTCGTGGCGAAATGGATTCCTAGACGAGTGAATGTCCTGCATTTGCCAGCAGGTCGAGTGCTTTCTCCAAATCGTTCGACTTCACCAGCAAGTGGTCGCCATCGAAAGTCGAAACCACGAATATTCCTATCCCATTGGTCGACAACGGCGCGATGACCGACAAAACGATACCGGTCTCATCAAAGGCAAACGGGCCTTGAAACTTGAAACATGACCAACCCGCATCGACCCGCACATCATGCGGTATGCGCTCTGCCCGGCAGACGATGGAAAGCTCGTCATCGGTCCGGGTGATACTGACAAATCCACCGCCATCGGCCCATGCCGGAATGGGTTCGGACGCATGAAGCCGGGCTATCCCATATGAACCGTCCAGAATGTGTAGCTTAACGCGAGGCGCCATCTGGAAATTACCTTTCTGGAAAACCGCGAAGGGCTCCGGTTAAAGCCTGATGGCCGTTTCCTCTTTCGCCGTCTTGATGACGACCATGGTGACAAAGCGCGCGACATTGTGCTGGTCGCGGAAGAGCCGGTCGCACAGGGCGTCGAATTCTTCCATATCCCGCAGGCGCAGCATCAGCACGACATCGGATGCGCCGGTGACGGCATAGGCCTGCGACACGGCCTCTTCGGCGCTCGCAATATCCAGAAAGCGCCGCATATGCTGCTCGCCGTGCAATTTCAGCTCCACCGTCACCAGAGCCTTGATCACCCTTCCCGCCTTTGCGGGGTTGAGGATCGCCACGATGCGGTCGATCACGCCAGACTTGCGCAGCCGCTGCAGGCGGCGCAGGCAACTGGATGGAGACAGCCCGACTTCATCGGCCATATCCACATTGGTGCGCGACGCATCGTTCTGCAAAAGGTTCAGAAGTTTCCGGTCGATCCGATCCATGCCGGCAGCATATCGCCCACCATTAGATTTGCAATAAAATTGCATGAAACTGCAATCTTTGACCGCAAATGCGAACGCGCCGGGATTAGTGAATGGGAACAACCTTCAGGGAGTCTCACATGTCACTTTTCCTGCCCGTCTGGCAAAAAACGCGGGAAACGCTTGCAATCTACTGGGTGCTTGTGCGGATCACGGTTCCAATCGCCATTCTGACCGAGCTGTTGTCGAGGATGGGCGCGATCGAAGCGGTGGCGCCTGCTTTTGCGCCGGTCATGAACCTCATCGGGCTGCCGCCGGAGCTTGGTCTTGCCTGGCTGACCGCAATGCTGGTCGGCATATGGGGTGCGGTGCCGCTCATCTTCACGCTTGTGCCCGCATCCTCTTTGACCGTTGCGGATATCACCGTTTTTTCGGCACTCATCCTGTTCGCCCATGGCCTGCCCATCGAACAGAAGATCATTGAAAAGGCGGGACCGGGCATGATCGTCACCACGGCGCTGCGCGTCGGCGGCGGATTGCTCTATGCCTTCATGCTGCATCACGTTCTGGAGACGATGAGATGGCTGTCCGCGCCGGTAAACCCCGCCTGGATTGCGATGAGCGCCACGCCTGAATGGACCGTCTATTTCCTCGGCCTCGGGGAAACCATGGTCTGGATGCTCGTCATCCTCCTGGCACTTTCCCTTTGCCTTGAAATCCTAAGACTAACGGGCCTTCTGGCGCTGATGATGAAAGCGCTCTCGCCCCTGCTGCGTCTTGCGGGCATTCGCGGCGAGGCTGAACATCTTACCGCCATCGGATTGTTTCTCGGTATTTCCTACGGCGCCGGCTTCCTGATCCGCGAGGCGCAATCGGGCACGATATCACCGCGTCAGGTGTTTCTGTCCTGCGTGTTCATGGGTTTTGCCCATAGCGTGATCGAGGACACGCTCGTGGTGATGTCGCTTGGCGCGGATGTCTATGGCGTACTGGCCGGGCGGCTCGTTTTCGCCATTGCCGCGACCGCCGGCATTGCCGCCCTGCTTCACCGCCTGTCGGATGAGCTGTTCTTTGCGCGGATGTTCCGGCTACAGGGCACATAGAGCATTTCCAGGAAAAGTGGCCCCCGGTTTTCCGTCCGGAAATGCGCCAAAACGAAGAGTTAGAGTGTTTTCGCGATTCGAAGAAAAGCGAAAAAACTCTAAGCGGCGTTTCCCGTCTGAAATGACCGATGCAAAAAGGGGACCTTTCGGCCCCCAATTCATAAGTTCAATCTGAAAGCCCGACTCAGAACTCCGTCCAGTCCTGATCCTTGGCAGCCGGCGCTTCGGCCGCACCGCCGAAGGCGCGGGCGAGGCTCTGGCCAAGCGCACGGGCCGGCGAGGCGACAGGCCTTGCGGTTGCGGAGGCCGATTTTACCGGCGCCTTGCGGGCCGGTGCGGCCGGCGCGGGCTGGAAGGCGGGCCTGGCGGAAGACTGGCGCGGCGCGGAATAGCCGCCGGCACTGGCAACGGCAGCGCGTGCGCCATCCATTCTGAACTGGCCGAGCAGGCTGTTCAGCGCTCCCGCTTCGCGGGCCAGCGAATGGCTGGCGGCGGTCTGCTGTTCCACCATGGCGGCATTCTGCTGCGTGCCCTGGTCCATGGTGTTCACGGCCGTATTGATTTCCTGCAGGCCGGTCGCCTGTTCGCGGGCGGCGACGACGATGGCGCTGACATGGGCATTGATCTCTTCGACTTCCGCAACGATGAGTTCCAGAGCCTTGCCGGTCTCGTCGACCAGATTGACGCCGTTTTCCACCTGCTGGCTGGAAGCGCCGATCAGCGTCTTGATCTCCTTGGCGGCATTGGCGGAACGCTGGGCGAGTTCGCGGACTTCCTGAGCAACCACCGCAAAGCCCTTGCCGGCATCACCGGCGCGGGCGGCTTCGACGCCGGCATTCAACGCCAGCAGGTTGGTCTGGAAGGCGATATCGTCGATGACACCGATGATGTTGCCGATTTCGCCCGAAGACTTCTCGATTTCGCGCATGGCGGCAACCGCCTTGCGGACCACGACGCCGGATTTTTCCGCACCGGCGCGAGCGCGCTGGACCAGATTGCCGGCATCTTCCGCGCCGCGGGCGCTATCGCGCACCGTGGTAGTGACTTCTTCCAGGGCTGCGGCGGTTTCCTCGATGGAGGCCGCCTGTTGTTCGGTGCGGCGCGACAGGTCGTCGGCGGCGGAGAGCATTTCCGAAGCGCCGGCATTGATCGCGGCTGCGTTCTCACCGACCGTGCGCAGCGCCTGCTGGAGTTTTTCGACGGCGCTGTTGAAATTCACGCGAACCGGATCGATGGCGGGCGCAAAAGGCGTCTCGATGCGATAGGAAAGATCGCCATCCGCGAGAGCGGCAAGGCCCTTGCCAAGCTCGGCGCTGGCAAAAGCGCTGGCGGCTTCGTCCTTGGCCTTTTCTTCCTCGTTGCGGCGGCGTTCAGCCTCCGTCGCGGAGCGCATGCGATCGGTCTCGCCGGCAAGGCGGGATTTTTCCAGCCCGGCTTCCTTGAAGACCAGAACGGCCTTCGCCATCTTGCCGACTTCGTCGCCACGATCCGTGGCCGGAACTTCCGTCGTCAGATCGCCATCGGCAAGCCGGCTCATCGCTGCCGTCATGCCAACGATGGGCGTGACGATGGAGCGCGACAGCGCCCAGATGAGGGCAACGGCCAGAAGACCGGCAACGGCACCGCCACCCAGAAGCGCATATTTCAGGTTCATTGCGGCGGCCTGCTGTTCTGCCGCGTAAGCGGTGGACAGGCCGTTCAGCTGCTCCTTGATCTTGGCGGCGGAGGCGCGGAAGCCATCGAGCTGGCCCTTGGCCTGATTGCGGCCGATCTCGATAATTTCGGAAATCGGCGCTTCGGTCGTCTTGCGCGCGGCGATCTGCGGTTCCGCCAGTTCCTTGAAGAACACGGTGGCGGATTTCTGCATGTCGTCGATGGATGTCAGGATGTCCGGCCGGCCGACAGCCAGCGCGCGGGCCTCGTCCAGCTTCTTCAGCATCAGGTCGCGCTGGGCGAATACATCGTTATAGGTGCTGTCGCTGCGAAACAGCAGGAAGCCGCGCTGGTTGACGGCCTGCTCCAGCATGGCTGCCGTCGCGCCATCCACGGCCTGAATGATATCCTTCGTGCGGTTGTTTTCGATCGTGACACGCTCGCTCCCCAGCGTCTGCCAGAATACGACCGCGGAAGCGAGCAGGCACACGCTCATCAAGGCACAGAAGGTGGCTATGAGCTTCAGATTGATGGGGAGGTTTTTAAGCGACATCGCAAACTCTCTCGGCGACCGATGCCTCGAAGCAAGCGTCTGCGCTGCAACGGCCGCAATTTTGTGGATGGGAGGAGATGCCGTCATGGCAGGTTCCGGTGGCCGCACGGGCCTTGTGCACAAAGTGCAATACAAGCCTTTATATTGGATTAATCGAACATTCTGACTTTGCGGTGCAACATCAATGGGCGGCAGCGGGCACCGCCGGCCCCTTTCAGCGATAAATCGCTTGCATCGGCGGGGTTTGGCGGTCATTGACACGGGACCATGTCCAAAACATCTGAAAATGAACGGCTTGACCAGCTTCTCGTGTCGCTCGGCCACTTCGCCAGCCGCTCGCGTGCGCGCGACGCGGTTGCGCGCGGCACCGTGAGCGTCAACGGTAAAATCGTCACCAAACCGAGCCAGACCGTCGCTGGCGATGCCGAAATCGCCATCAGCGATCCAGCGCAGGCCTATGTCTCGCGCGCAGCGCTGAAGCTCGTGGCCGCGCTCGATCATTTCCGGCTCGATCCGAAGGGCCATGACTGTCTCGATGTCGGCGCTTCGACCGGCGGCTTTACCGAGGTGCTGCTGGAGCGCGGCGCAAAACACGTCACCGCCATCGATGTCGGCCACGGGCAGATGCATGCCAGAATCGAGAACGATCCGCGCGTGACCAATCTGGAAGGGCTGAATGCACGCTTCCTGACGACGGAGGATATCGATGACCGGCCCATCGGCTTCATCGTCTCCGACGTGTCCTTCATTTCGCTGAAGCTCGCGCTTGCGCCGGCACTCGAGCTTGCGGAAGCCGGTGCGCTGGCAGTTCTGCTGGTGAAGCCGCAATTCGAGGCGGGGCGCGACGCCATCAGCAAGGCCGGGCTGTTGAAAGAACCGGAAACGGCGCCTGCCGTGGCTGCCGAACTGGAACGCTGGCTGACCGAGGACATGGGCTGGAAAAGCCTCGGCCTCATTCCCTCGCCGATTTCCGGCGGCGACGGCAATATCGAATTTCTTCTCGGAGGCGAAAAGCCATGAGCACACAGACCGTCACCATCAAGAGCCTCGGCGCGCAGGGCGACGGCATCGCGCACTGTCCCGACGGCCCGGTCTATGTGCCCTTCGCGCTGCCCGGCGAAACGGTCGCGATTGCGAAGGTGAAGGATCACGGCACCGTCATGTCGATAACGGAAGCCTCGGCGGAGCGCCGTGAACCGGCCTGCCGCCATTTCGGCCCCGATGGCAAAAACGGCACCTGCGGCGGCTGTTCGCTGCAGCATCTTTCCGATCAACCTTACCATGCCTACAAGCGGGAGCTGGTGGTTTCGGCGCTGAAATCGAAAGGCCTGACGCCGCCGGTGGACGATCTCGTCATCTGTCGCCCCGGCGAGCGCCGCCGCGCGGTGTTCGCCGCCCGCAAGACGGAAAAGGGCCTGCTGCTCGGTTTCAGCCAGGCGAACAGCCATCACATCGTCGCTATCGAGGAATGTCCCGTCACCTCGCCCGGCATCGTCTCGCGGCTGGATGCCATCCGCGCCATCGGGCTTTCCATGGTGGCGAATGCCGAACCGTTCCGCATCACCGTTCTCGAAACGCTCTCGGGTCTCGATATTTCGGTCGAGGGCATCAAGTCGGTCAGCGACAAGCAGCGGCGCGCACTCACGGAAACGGTGCTCGCCATGCGCGGCATTGCCCGTGTTTCGCTCTCAGGTGAAATCCTGATCGAACCGCAAAAGCCGATCATCGAATTCGGCGGCGTTGCGGTTTCCCCGCCAGCCGGCAGTTTCACGCAGGCGACGAAACAGGCGGAAGACGCCATGGCCGAGCTGGTGCTTGCCCATATCGGCAAATCCAAGCGCATTGCCGATCTCTTCTGCGGTTCCGGCACCTTCGCGCTGAGGCTCGCACGCATCGGCAAGGTGCATGCGGTGGAAGCGGAAGACAAGCCGCTGAAGGCGCTGGACTTCGCCGCTCGCAACACGCAGGGCCTGAAACCGGTGAGCGTCGAGAAACGCGATCTCTTCCGCCGGCCGCTGATGACAAGCGAACTGAAAAATTACGATGCTGTCGTGTTCGATCCGCCGCGCGCCGGTGCGGAATTCCAGTGCAAGGAACTGGCCCGCAGCACGGTGAAGAAGATCGTTGCGGTGAGCTGCAATCCGCTGACGCTTGCGCGCGATCTTACCATCCTCATGGAAGGCGGCTATCGCATCACCCGCGTCACGCCGGTCGACCAGTTCCTCTGGTCGCCGCATGTGGAAGCGGTGGCGACGCTGGAGAAATAATCACCAGGCCGTATCGACCGTGCCGTTACCGACCACGCCCGAGCAGCGGCAGGCGCCGCCCACACGGCCGCGTTCCAGCGGGCAGACATAGGGCCGACGGCGATTGGCGCTCTCCGGCGGGGTGATGACGCAGACGAAACGGGCGCGGCGCTGGCGGTCGCGGTTGCGGCCGGAATAATAATCCGAGCCATCGTCTTCGGTAATGACGGATTGCGCCAGAATGACATTGCCGGCGGAAGCCGCCGGAGGGCGCGTTATCGCCGCCGCTTCGGTGACGGTGGCGGCGCAGAGGAAGACGGACAGGGCGAAAACGACGTGACGCATGCGGGTGGCTTTCGGGCGATGACGTTGCATTATTTAACCCAACCCATATTGCCCGGTTGCTTAACCGCAAGGACTTCCTGCCGGAACGCTTAACGGCGCATGAATGCCTCGAAGGCAGCGCGCGCTTCGGCGCTTTGCAGCTGCGCGATGAAATGACGGCCTTCCTCTTCGATGCGGGCGAGAAGATCGTCTGGGTTGCCGCGAACCAGATCGCGGGCGATCTTCAGCGCCTGCTGCGGTTTGGCCGCAAGCCGGGTGGCAAGCGCCAGCGTTTCGCTCTCCACATGCTCGGGGGTGACCACTTTCCAGATCATTCCGGCCTGCAATGCCTGCTCGGCGGAAAAACCCTCGCCCATGGCAAGCAGCGCAAAGGCGCGCTGGTGTCCCATGAGTTTCGGCACGAGCAGGCTGGAGGCCGCTTCCGGCACCAGAGCGAGATCCACGAATGGGGTCTTGAACAGGCTGCGGCTGGAGGCGACCGTCAGGTCGCAATGCAGGTTCAGCGTCGTGCCGATGCCGATGGCGAGCCCGTCGACGCCGGATACCATCGGCTTTTCGAAGGCGACGAGCGCTTTCAGAAGCTCAAGCGCGGCAAGCTTACCCTTTCCGCCCGACATGGCGAAGGCGAGGAAATCGGCCATGTCGTTACCGGCGGAGAAGCAGCCTTCCGTGCCGAGAAAGGCGACGACGCGAATCTCCGGGTCCGCATTGGCGGCGTGGAGGGCGTCTGCCATGCGCAGATACATGGCATCGGTGATGGCGTTTTTCTTGTCCGGCCGGTTGAAGCGGATGGTCAAGACTTCCGGCGCATGGCCGACGCGCTCGACGAGAATGTGTTCGTCAGACATCTGAGCCTCCTCAAGCCAATACGGTACGGGCGGCGGCAAGGCTTGCCGCGCCGGCGATAACGCGATCCTTCAGCGCCGCCGTTTCCGCCAGCAGATTTTCCGCTGCGAAACGGCAAAGGGCTGCGCGGTGCCCGCTCCTGCCATCATCGACGGCGGCCAATGCGCCCTTGGCGAGATAGGCGCCGGTGAGCGCCAGGCCGAAGAGGCGCTGATAGGGCGTCGCGCCGGCGAGCGCGGTTTCGGTTTCGCCTGCCTTGATGCGATCCAGCAGCCAGTCGGTCGCCGTTTCCAGATCGGCGAGGCTGGCTTCGAGATAACGGCCGGTCTCGCCGAGATCGTCGCGGTTCGACGCGGCTGTGCGGGCGGCGATTTCACGCAGTTCGGCGATGAAACCGCGCACCTGCGCGCCTTCGGAGAGCGGCAGCTTGCGCAGCACCAGATCAATGGCCTGAATGCCGTTGGTGCCTTCATAGATCGGCGCGATGCGGGCATCGCGCAGATAACGCGCCGCGCCGGTTTCCTCGATGAAGCCCATACCGCCATGCACCTGAATGCCCATGGAGGCGACATCGACGCCGGCATCGGTGGAGAAGGATTTGGCGATGGGTGTCAAAAGGGCAGCGCGCTCCTGCCAGTGAGCGCGCTGCCGGGCGTCTTCGCTCGCATGCGCCATGTCGATGGCGTGCGCGCAGCTGAAGGAAATCGCCCGCGATCCTTGCGTCAGCGCCTTCATCGTCAAAAGCGTTCTGGCGATATCCGGGTGTTCGATAATCGGGCTCATGCCGGAGCCCTGCCAGCCGGGCGCCTTGCCCTGCGTGCGCTCCCTGGCATATTCGATGGCCTTCTGGGTCGCGGCTTCGCAGATCGCCACGCCCTGCATGCCAACGGCAAGGCGGGCGTTGTTCATCATGGTGAACATGCAGGCGAGACCCTTGTTCTCCTCGCCGACCAGCCAGCCGAGCGCGCCCTTCCCTTCCCCGAATTTGCCGTCACCGAAGATCATCGTGCAGGTGGGCGAGCCGTGAATGCCGAGCTTGTGTTCGAGCGAATGGCAGAAGAGGTCGTTGCGGCTGCCCGGCGCACCGTTGTCATCGGGCAGGAATTTCGGGACGAGGAACAGTGAGATGCCGCGCGTGCCGGCCGGCGCATCCGGCAGGCGGGCGAGAACGAGGTGGATGATATTGTCCGCCGCATCGTGTTCGCCCCAGGTGATGAAAATCTTCTGGCCGAAAATGCGGTAGGTACCGTCGCCATTGCGCTCCGCCCGGGTCTTCAGGACGCCGAGATCCGAACCCGCATGCGGCTCGGTGAGGTTCATCGTGCCGGTCCATTCGCCGGAGACGAGTTTCGGCAGATAGGTGCGCTTAAGGTCATCGCTGCCGTGGGCGACAAGGGCTTCCACCGCGCCCATGGTCAGTGTCGGGGCCAGCGCAAAGGCCATGGAGCCGGAATTCCACATTTCGAGTGCGGCGACATTCAGCATATGCGGCAGGTTCTGGCCGCCGAATTCTTCCGGCGCCGTCAGGCTGTTCCAGCCCGCTTCCGCCCAGCGGCGGTAAAGATCGGCCCAGCCATCCGGTGTCGTCACCTTGCCGTCGGCAAGCTTTGCGCCCTGGCGGTCGCCGATCTCAGCGAGCGGCGCGACCTCGGCGGTGGCGAAACGGCCGGCTTCGTGCAAAATGGCATCGACCAGATCTTCCCCAAGGTCTCCCAGCGCACCCGTCGACAGCGCGTCTTCAAGACCCGCTACATGTTTGAGTGTAAAGGCGATATCGTCCACCGGCGCGCTATACATGCTGCCTCCTCCCGAAGCTCTGGCATCTTGCTACTGCCTTCGGGCTAAATGATTTTTACGTAAACGTCAATTTGAAAATTCCCGTCATTTCGGCGGGATTGTTATAAAAGTGTCATATGAATTTGCTCAGCATGCGCTGAAAGGCGCCTCGCCGCCGCCGCTCCCACACCGGAACGACGGACGCCTCCCTCCTCCCATCCAGCCGGTCAGGACTGCCACGATGGATCTCGTAACGCCCGTTATTCCCGGCCTTGTCTGGGCCTATCAATTTCATCCCGGCACAGCCCCCTGCCGGCGGCTCGCGCCCGATGCCGGCTTTCACGAAATGGCCGGGTGCGAAGGGTTCTTCTGGCTGCATCTCAACCTCGCCGATCAGCGTGTGGCGGGTTTTCTCGAGACCGTCGACGGTCTCGATCCGGCGGCGCGGGCAAGCCTCACCACCCATGAGACACATCCCTCCATCGTGGTCGATGAAAAATCGCTTTACGGCACGCTTGTCGATTTCCAGCGGGAATTCGACAAGGAGACACGTGATTTCGGATGGCTGCATTTTGCGGTGAGCGACCGTTTCATCATCACCACCCGCCTGCAGCCGCTGCATTCGGTTGACCGGCTGAAAGCGGCGGTCGACAAGAATTCCAACCGTTACCTGACGCCATCACATGTGTTCGAGGGGCTGGTGGCGGAATTCCAGCGCTCGCTCATCAATCTGGTGATGGAGACGACGGAAGAACTGAACGCCATCGAGGATATGGTCTATGACAGCGAGAACCGTGACGAGCGGCGGCGTCTTGCCCCGCTGCGCCGCACGGTGGTTCGCCTGCACCGGCATCTGCGCACCGTGCTGACCCTGATGCGGCGGGCTTCGGCCGCCGATGATGACGAGATGCCAGATGGTTTCGAGGATGTCGCCTCACGCCTGATGGGCCGTCTGGAGGCTGTCGACCACGACGTCTACGCTCTGCAGGAGCGGGCAAGGCTGCTGCACGAGGAAATCGATTCAAAACTCTCATCGGAAACCAACCGGCACCTTTATATTCTGTCGCTGATGACGGCATTCCTGCTGCCGCCCTCGCTGGTCACCGGTTTCTTCGGCATGAATACGGATGAGCTGCCGTTTACCGTCGGCACGGGCGGCACGCTGTCGGCCAGCATCTTCATCGTGATTTCGGTTGCGCTCGCCTGGTTCGTGCTGAAGCGCGCGCGGATCTTGTGACAGCAAAAAGCCGCCCGGTGGCGACCGGACGGCTCTCTCGATTGAAGCGGCTCTATCAGCCGTAGGGCGAATAGCAGGGCTGGCGCGGGCCGTGATACGGCTGGAACGTGTTGCTATAGGCATCGTAGGAACGATAGCGGCCATAGCACCAGTTCACATGCGCGCGGCTCATGCCGCCACGATAGACCGGGCGATATTCGCGATAGACCGGGCGCGGACGATATTCCGGTACCGGGCGGTAGACTTCACGCGGCTGCGAGAGTGCGCCGCCGATGATCGCGCCCGTCGCAAAGGCTGCGAGCGGGAACCAGTAACCGTCATGGTGACGATAGCCCGGGCGGTAATCGCGATAACCACGGTGGCCGCGATACCAGCCGCGACGATCGCCCCAGCCGTCGCGATCACGCCAATATTGCACGTTCACGATATTCTTGCTGGCATCGTTGCCTGCGGTCTCAACGCTCTTCGGCGTGATCGGCAAAGGCATTGCTGCTTCCGCCGGAACAATCGCTCCCGCAACCACAATCGCAGAAAGACCGACAGCCAGGATATTCTTCATATAGCTTCTCATCTGACTTCCTCCATTCACGACGGTCAACAGGCCGTTCTCCGTGAATAATAACACTTTTTTATTCTCATTCGGCCAGTTTTTCGGTCTGGCTGGAACATTGCAGGTTGCAGGCTAGGCGTTTTCGCCTGAACCCAGGATTAACGATCCCATCACGCTTCGTTTACCCGATCCGGCAGCGGCAAAACAAAAGCCCGGATCAAATCCGGGCTTTCGAAAGTCCTGTCAGCGGCTGTAAGGCGATACGCAGATGCGGCGCGGACCGCTGTTCGGCTGATAGGTGTTGTCGTAAGCCCGGTAGGACCGCCAGCGGTTCTGACACCAGGAAACATGGCTGCCGCCATAGGTCGGACGCGGCTGTTGCATGGCACCGCCGATGATCGCGCCGGCCGCGAAGGCAGCGAGCGGGAACCAGTAACCATTGTGATAACGGTAACCCGGACGACGATCGCGATAGCCGCGGTGACCGTTATAATAGCCGTCGCGCGGCGGGCGCGGGCGATACATGCGGTCGCCATGCCTGCGGTCGTATCGGCGGTCCCATTCACGGTACTGCACCGGCACGACATTATCGGTCGAAACCGCCGGCTTGGGCATCGGCACAGGGGCCTGGAACGCCTGCGACGGCGTAAAGCTGGTGAGGAACACGATCATCGCCGTGGCGACACTCGTTGTCCGGAAATTCATCATGATCTTCCTCCGTTTGCTTCAGCGCGTTGGACCCGCGCCTTTTTATCCACTCGCTCTTGTCGGAGATATGGGACAGCCCCGTTTCATGCCCGAAAAGAATTCGATGACGTGCAAACGAGTTTAGAGAAATTTGGTTCCAAGACAACCATCCGGTGAAAGACGCATGAAATGAAACGCCTGCTCGTGTCAGGCTTCCACCTTTACATCGGTCAACGGGCGTGAGCAGCAGGCGAGAATATAGCCTTCCTCGATTTCCTCATCGAGAATGCCGCCATTGTGGTTCATCTCCACCTCGCCGGAAAGCTTCAGCACCCGGCAGGTGCCGCAAATCCCCGATTCGCAGGCCGCCCCGATACGGACCCCGGCGGCGCGCGCCGTCATCAGAACCGTCTGGCCGGGCTGGCAGGGCATTTCTTTGCCGGAAAGGGTGAAACCCACCATCGACAGCGCCTCGCCATCCGCCCCGGTGAGGACAGTTTCACCAACGGTGACCGGCGCGGCCGGCGCGAAGCTTTCCTGATGATAGCGGCTCATGTCGAAGCCGGAGGCATCGAGCATCGAGCGGACGGCGGCCATGAACGGCTCCGGCCCGCAGCAGAAGACGGTGCGCTCCATGAAATCATGCGCGAGCAGCGCGATCTTGGCCTTGTCGACCATGCCCTTCAGCCCGGACCACAGATCGGTGCGGCCGCATTTCTCGACAATGAAGCCGAGAGACAGGTTCGGCATGAAGCGGGCGAGATATTCCAGCTCGTGACGGAAGACGATATCGCCGGGGGTACGCGAACAATTGATGAAGGCAATATCGCTCTGCGGGGCGCGGTCGCTCATGTCGCGCACCATCGACATCATCGGCGTGACGCCGGAGCCTGCCGAGATGAACAGATATTTGTCGCCGGGATGCTTGACGTAGGAAAAGTCGCCGAGCGGCCCGAGCGCCCGGATTTTCATGCCGGGTTTCAGATTGTCGAACATCCAGCGCGTGCCGATGCTGTTGGCCTGCGCCTTGACCGTGACCGACAGCGCATAGGGCCGCGACGGGCTGGAGGACAATGTGTAGGTGCGGTAAAGCGGCTCCTTGCCCACCGGCAATTCCAGCGTGACGAACTGCCCCGGCAGATAACGGAACCAGTTCTGATCCTCCGAGCGGAACAGGAACGTCATCACATCGGGCGTCTCGGGCGTCACCGAGATGCACTCCAGAAGCTGGAGCTTGTCGCTCCATGGCTTCATCTCGTCAATATGCTTATAGGTCACAACCATATTCATCTTCGCATCACGCTACAGCCGAAAGCCGGGCCTTATCGCCGGAGAGCCGGTCGACCATGAAATCGGAGTACCAGTTGACGAACTGCATCACGCCGCCCTCGTCCTCCATGGAATAGGGGCCCGGCTCATAGGCCGGGGAACGAATGCCGAAGGCATTTTCCTCGACGATGCGGCGGTCCTGGTCGTTGGTCTCGTTCCAGACGTGAGTGAGGTCTTCGAGATCGTAGTCCACGCCTTCGACGGCATCCTTGTGCACCAGCCATTTGGTGGTGACCATTGTTTCCGTGGCGCTGAGCGGCAGCACCCGGAAGGAAATGGTGTGATCGCCGAGGAAGTGGTTCCAGGTCGTGGGATAATGGAACAGGAGCAGCGCGCCGATATGGCTGATGCTGACGTCGTCTGACAGCGGCCGGCGCACGGCGCGCTTACCGGACATGGTGTAGCTTTCCGCCTCGCCGATCAACGGCATGCGGGCGACGCGGAACTGGCCCTTGGGGTCGATCTTGAAACGGCTCGGCAGGCCGGCGGCCTCGCAGCGCGCCCAGTGGCCGCCGATCTCGGGATCGCTCGCACCGCCGTCCGTTCCCGTCACGCTCGGGTTTTCGGGATAGGTGCGGCAGAGTTCCGGATGGTTGGCGGCGCAATGGTAGCACTCGCGGTTATTTTCCCAGACGAGCTTCCAGTTGCCCTTTTCGATGATCGTGCTCTCATGCGCGACCTTCGCTTCCCAGATGCGGTGCGGCGCCATGTAGCTCTCGACTTCCCTGCGCATGGGCTCGAAATCGGCCGGCTGATCGGCAAGGCAGATGAAGACGTAACCGGCGACGGTTTCGCAGGCGACCGGCTTCAGGCCGAAATCGCCCTTGTCGAACTCTTCTCCCATATGGCGCGCAAACAGCAGCTTGCCGTCGAGATCGTAGGTCCACTGGTGATAGGGACAGACGAGGCGGGCCGACTGGCCCTTCTGCGTGGTGCAGACGCGCGAGCCGCGATGGCGGCAGGAATTGTGGAAGGCGCGGATCTGCCCGTCGCGACCGCGAACGATGACCACGGAATAGGCCCCGACCTGCACGGTGAAATAGCTGCCGGATTTCTGCACTTCGCAATCATGGCCGACAAACAGCCAGTCGCGATACCAGATCGTTTCCATATCCAGCTTGAAATAATCCGGGTCCGTGTAGAAGGGCTGTTCCAGGCTGAAGCCTTCGCGGCGGTTTTTCAGCTGGCGCAATACGGTATCACGCAATTCCATGGCCAAATCCTCGATCAAACCGCCCTGCCCGACACCATTTGCGGGGTTGCGGAAGCATGTCCTCATCTAAACACCGGCGCTCATTTGCGGCAGCACAAACAGCGACATTACCTTCCGCATTGGCGACAAATTGCGACATGCTCAATTCGCCCTCTCAGCCCATTCCGCTGGGAAATCCGACAGCTATTCAATGACGGAAATGACGTCGCAATATGACGCATGATGGCGCGCGTCCTGCTCCCCACCCATTAAAAAACGGGGGGTGCGGCGCAACGGAGTATTAACGCGCCCTAAATTATCTTGCCGGATCGACAGCAACGAGGGTGTTCCCGGTGGAGAAGGCGACACGCATACGCTATTTCGATGCGAGCAGGCATTCGGTCACACCGATACGCTCGAAGACCGCGCATTCCGATTTCCTGCGGACAGGGCGCATCAGCCGTTATGAAGAGCGATGGCTGCCGAAAGAACGCGTCTATTACAGCCATGACGACGTCGCTGCGCTGACCGGGCGAAAGCTGGAAGCTGCCGCCGATGCCACCCACAGCCGTCTGAACGGCTTTCACCAGTCCATCCGTTTTCCGAAGATGGTCTTCCACCATCTGCTCAATGACCGGCCGCATCTCGGCTATTGTCACGTCACGGCGGCGAAAACCAGCTTCGATGCCGAGCGCCATGTGCTCTGGTCCTTCTATTTCGCGAATTTCTTCGCCGAGCTGAGCGGGGCCGAAAACTTTTTCGAAAATATCGATGCGCGCTATTCGCGGATGTATTTCGCCGTCGCCATCAACGCGCTTCCCGATCAGGAACTCGCCGTCGATACCTCCGTCCATCGCGGCGGCCTGCTGTTCCAGACCCACGATCCGCGGGTGGCGCTGAAAAACGTGCTCATGCTCGGCGCGCGGTCCGAGGAGATGCGCAGGATCATCAAGGCGATATAAAACTTTCCATAAGCCTCTGAAATACGCTATTGACCGCCCTGAAAGGCAGCATCATGGCGCGTCATATCGATATAGACAAAGAGCGGGAAACGGCCCTGCAGGCATCCGTGGCGGAGCTTGCCGCCGGCCAGCCCATCGCCCTGCCGACGGAAACCGTCTACGGCCTTGCCGCCGACGCCACCAATCCGGCGGCGATTACCCGCATTTACGAGACAAAAGGCCGGCCGCAGTTCAACCCCCTGATCTGCCACATGGCCGATATCGCCATGGCCGAACGTTACGCCGTCTTCGACCCCATATCGCTGAAGCTCGCCGAGGCCTTCTGGCCCGGCCCGCTGACGCTGGTGCTGCCGCTGAAACCGGCGAGCGACATTCATTCGCTGGCGACGGCCGGTCTCGATACGGTCGGCATTCGTGTGCCGCAGGGTTTTGCCGGCGATCTTATCCGACGGTTCGACAGGCCGCTCGCCGCCCCCAGCGCCAATAGTTCCGGCAAGATCAGCCCGACAAGTGCCTCCCATGTGGAGGCGGATCTCGGCCAGAAGATCAATCTCATTCTCGATGGCGGGGCGGCCGCTGTCGGCGTCGAATCCACCATCGTCAAGGTGGAAGAGGATGGCCGGGTGCGGCTGCTTCGTCCCGGCGGCATCGTCACCGCGGACATAGAGCGCATTGCCGGCAAACGGCTCGAACGGCCAAAAAAAGCCGCCGCCGCCATTGAAGCGCCGGGAATGCTGGCCTCGCATTACGCGCCGGGTGCGGCCGTGCGCCTTCACGCCACATCGGTTCTGCCGGGCGAAGCGCTGATCCGCTTCGGCGGCATCGCCATTGCCGGCGAAGAGACGGCACGCACCGTGCTCGATCTCAGCCCTTCCGGCGATCTTTCCGAGGCCGCCGCCAATCTGTTCGATTATCTGAAAGCCGCCGATGCAAGCGGCGCAGACATGATCGCCATTACCGCCATTCCCACCCATGGTCTTGGAGAGGCGATCAACGACCGCCTTTCCCGCGCCGCCGCGCCGCGAGGCTGACGGCCCCCAATCTTTCGCCCATGTTTCAAAAGACAGCGAGACGCCGCCCATGACGACCACCGCCATCCCCTCCTCCGACATCCTCGACCGCTTTACCGCCATTGTCGGCGAAAAGAACGCGGTCCGCGACCCGGCGGAAATGGCGCCGCGCCTCGTGGAAAATCGCGGGCTTTATCGCGGCGCCTCGCCGCTGCTCATCAAGCCCGCTTCGGTTGAAGAGGTTGCCGCCATCCTGAAGCTCGCCAGCGAAACCGGCACCGCCATCGTGCCTCAGACCGGCAATACCGGCCTCGTAGGCGGACAGACACCGCGTGCCGAAGGAGCGGACATCATCCTGTCGCTGGAGCGCATGAACCGCGTTCGCGATATCGATCCGGTCGCCAACATCATCGTCGCCGATGCCGGCTGCATTCTCGACGACATCCACAAGGCTGCTGATTCCGTGGAGCGGATGTTCCCGCTGTCGCTCGGCTCTCAAGGGTCCTGCCGCATCGGCGGCAATCTCGCCACCAATGCCGGCGGCACGGCGGTGCTCGCCTATGGCAACATGCGCCAGCTCTGCCTTGGGCTCGAAGTGGTGCTGCCGACCGGCGAAATCTGGAACGGGCTGCGCCGGCTGAAAAAGGATAATACGGGTTACGATCTGCGCGATCTCTTCATCGGTTCCGAAGGCACGCTTGGCATCATCACCGGCGCGGTGCTGAAGCTCTTCCCGAAACCGCTCGGCCATCAGGTGGCCTTTGCGGGTCTCAGCTCCACCGAAGACGCGCTGAAGCTGTTCGAGATGGCTTCCAATCTCTGCGGCACGGCGCTGACCGGTTTCGAACTCATGCCGCGAATCGGCGTCGAATTCACCGCCCGGCATATTCCCGGCGTGCGCGATCCCCTGGAACAGCCGCATGACTGGTATGCGCTCATCGATATTTCCACCTCCGACTCGGCCGAAACGGCGGATAGCATGATGCAATCGCTGCTGGAGCGCGGTTTTGAGGCCGGGCTGGTTCAGGATGCGGTGATCGCCGCGTCCGAAGCGCAGCGGCAGGCGCTCTGGCACATGCGCGAAAGCATGTCGGAGGCCCAGAAACCCGAAGGCGGCTCCATCAAGCACGATGTTTCCGTTCCGGTGTCGAAAATACCGGAATTCATGGCAACGGCGGAAAAGGCGGTTCTTGCCACCATACCTGGCGCCCGCGTCTGCGCCTTCGGACATCTGGGCGACGGCAATATTCACTACAATATTTCCCAGCCGGTGGGTGCCGACAAGGCCGAATTCATTGGCCGCTGGCGGGACATGAACGAGATCGTGCATGGCATCGTGCTGTCGCTCGGCGGGTCCATTTCGGCCGAACACGGCATCGGGCAATTGAAGCGCGACGAACTGGCCGCCATCCGCCCCGGCATCGAGATGGAACTGATGCGGCGCATCAAGCACGCTTTCGACCCTGCCGGCATCATGAACCCCGGCAAGGTTCTGGCCGGGTAAAGCGGCCCCGAGGTTAGGCCGAGGCCCGCAGCGCCCAGGCAGGCACCATTTCCGCATTCAGCCGGCGCGGTTTCTGCGCGCCGACAAATTGCGTCAGGCTCATGCCCGATTTCGCAATCGACACCGCATGCTTCTTTGGCAGAAGATATCCGTGTTCCAATGGCGGAATACGCCGCAGCATGCGGCTGAAGACATTGCGCCGGTGATAGCGCGAGGGCGAGAAACGCGCCGGCTGCGCGCAGATCGCCACATATTCGAGAATCTCGTCGATCCAGCCCGCCTGCGGGCGCGCGCCCGGCTCGATCAGAAGCAGCCAGCCACCGCGTGCGGACTTCACCACGTCTTCGATGTCCCACTGCCCATAAAAACGGCAGCCGGCGGCATCGGCGACGCGCGACGATCCATCGCGCGAACCGTGATCGAGAATCACAACATCGCTTACAAGCCCTTCCACGGCCCCGGTTACAAGCGCAGACAATGTGTGCGCCAGTTCCGGCTCGTGATCCCGGCATTCCATTATGACTGTCAACATCTGCATAGCTCTAACGCATCGCACAATAAATTGCCACTATGCTCATCGCTGTAAAATCCTAGGCTGTCCATGCCACCGACCGCAAAGTCTGCGGACGTGGCCGTGCCTGTCGCGGCCACGCATCCATCTCTGGAGAACGAGCCGAATTCGCAATTTTGTTCTTGTATTGTTCTCATTCCTGATGTAGGAATTTAATCATTCGGAAGGCAGTAGAAAGCCTGTCCGGACGGAAACGGTTTAGGGCGTTGAGCGTGCCTTGAGAGGCGTGCGGCGTCCTGGGAGCATCCAGATGAGAAACCATACGCTTTCGGGGCAGGCTGCCTTCCAGCCGAGCCATATGCCGGATATTGCCAATGCGCTGGCCGATGCATCCGGCCTGCGCATCGAGATCGACCGTCGTCGCGGCCGTGGCGCCGGGCTGAACCCGGATGGGCGCTTCGAGACCCTGCAGCGCGAGGTTTTCGACGATGGCTGGCAGACTCTCGAGGACATGCCGGAATTCCGCACCGAGGTGCAGGTGGAAAAGCCGCGCAGCATCATCACCCGCAATGAATCGCCCGACATCCCCTTCGACCGCTCCATCAATCCCTATCGCGGCTGCGAACATGGCTGCATCTATTGTTTCGCCCGTCCCACGCACAGCTATATGGGGCTTTCGGCCGGGCTGGATTTCGAAGCCAAGCTCTTCGCCAAGCCGGATGCGGCGAAGTTGCTGGAACGGGAATTGGCGAAGCCGGGCTACAAGCCGCGGGTGATCGCCATCGGCACCAATACCGACACCTATCAGCCGATCGAGCGCGAATGGCGCATCATGCGGCAGATACTGGAAGTGCTGGCCAAGGCCGATCATCCCGTCGCCATCGTCACCAAATCGGCGCTGATCAAGCGGGATATCGACATTCTGGCGCCCATGGCCAAAAAGGGGCTCGCCAAGGTCGGTATTTCCGTCACCACGCTGGACCGGAAGCTCGCGCGCAACATGGAACCGCGCGCCGCCACGCCGGAGAAGCGACTGGAAGCCGTCAAGGCGCTGACCGAGGCCGGCATTCCCGTGGCCGTGATGATGGCGCCTGTCATCCCGGCGCTCAACGATCATGAGATCGAGCGTATTCTCGAGGCCGGCAAGGCCGCCGGCGCCACCGAAGCGTCTTATGTGCTTTTGCGCCTGCCGCTGGAGGTGAGCCCGTTGTTCCGCGACTGGCTGCTGCGCAACTATCCGGACCGCTACCGTCATGTCATGTCGCTGGTGCGCTCCATGCGCGACGGCAAGGATTACGACGCGGAATTCGGAAAACGCATGAAGGGCGCCGGCCCCTATGCCTGGCAGATCGGCAGGCGTTTCGAGATGGCGACAAAAAGGCTCGGCCTCATCCGCCGCGGCATCCACCTGCGCGACGATCTCTTCGTGCCGCCGGGCGGAGCCGGCGTGCAATTGTCGCTGCTTTGAAAAACCGACGCTGAAAACAACTCCGCCTGATCGAAGCACCATACGGAACGTGCGGCGATATCAGGCAGAATATGACAGGGAGCGGCGGCCTCTTTTTTAGACCGGCCACACTCCCACGACATGCCCGGCGGGTTTTCCCTGGCCCGCCGGACATCGCCCCCGGAACCGCCGCCTCGCGTGCGATCGTTTTTCCTCCGCCGCCCCGTTGGAGGATCAAAGGTCATGATGACCTTCGGGGCACGGTGAGCCACGCCCCTTGACCCCGGCTCACCGCGCCTGTCATCGCCCGCTTCCGGGGGCTTGCAGGAGATCGGGTGTGTGTGCCAGTTTCGCCGCATGAAACGCACGGCCACACCCGATTCTCCTGCTCTTTTTGATCTTGCCGATACCGGCCCGGATTTTTCCTTCGAACTGGAAGCGAAAAAGAAGGGCCTCTGGCCCGTGGCCGGCACGGATGAGGCAGGCCGGGGACCTCTGGCCGGACCGGTGGTTGCGGCAGCCGTCATTCTCGATCCGGACAATATTCCCAAGGGGATGGACGATTCCAAGAAACTGACGAAGCAGAAGCGGGAAAGCCTGTTCGTACAGATCATGGAAACCTCGATCGTATCCGTCGCCTCTTCCGGCCCCGGCCTGATCGACAGCATGAATATCCTGCGCGCCAGCCTCGACGCCATGCGCCGCGCCGTGCTCGGTCTCGAAATCTCCCCTGCCCTCGTGCTGGCCGACGGCCGCGACCGCCCGCCCGGCATCGCCTGCGAAGCCAAAGCCGTCATCAAGGGCGATTCCCGCTCCCTCTCCATCGCCGCCGCCTCGATCATCGCCAAGGTGACCCGCGACCGGATGATGGAACGCGCGGGTGTGGTGCACACATCCTATGGCTTTGAAGGCCATGCCGGTTACGGCACGCCGGCCCACCTGCGCGCCATCGAAAGCCACGGGCCTTGCCCGCTGCACCGGATGAGCTTCAGGCCGCTGAAGCGGGATTGATGACAAGTAATGGAGTTCCAACCAGAACCTCCGCTATCGACCCGATCTGGACATCGACGAGCAACTATGCGCACCGTAAATCATGTCCCTGACGCAAGACCTCGAGAAAATTCTGGAAACTGTCTTGCCAACCGATCCCAGCTTTCGGTGGATCGAACAAGCGACGATAGACAGCTGCATTTATGACACTCGACGATACGCTTTGGAGGGCTCCAAAGAGGCCTTTCTGTTTTCCGCGATGCGCCTGCTCGCACTTCCCGACAACGGACACACACGGCTGATCCCGAACGATTCCATCGCGGTGCTCCCGCTGAGGTTTGTGAGCGTCGGGACGGTGGTGCGATTAACTGACACGGCACTGGAAACAACTGCGCCAAGAGGAGAGCTGATAGCAGTCAACGGCACACCTTTGGGCCAAATTGAAGCCGCCGCAGAGAAATTTCTGGCGGGAACGCGCCAGAGGAAACGGGTCATCGGACCGATTCTTCTGGCATGGCCGTATGCATTGGCCCACCTCGGTTTTTCTTCAAAAGAGAATACGACTGAATATCGTGTGAAAGACGAGAATGGGCGGATAACCGATTTGAAAGTGGAGAACGGGCATACGGTTCCTGCATCGATGCTCTACCCGAGAAACGAGCATGGCAAGGCTGATCCGGCCTGGAAGCCCGAGAGATTTGTGGAAATTAAGGACTGGCAGGGGCTTGGGCTTTCAATATCATTGCCAAGTTTCTTCGATCCAGGCGAAACTGCGTTGCCGGAAGCCATCTCTGGTGCAGCGGAGCATGTAAGCACCTGCTCGAACAAAAAACTCTTGATTGACGTTCGCGGAAACACCGGTGGCGACTTCCTTCAAACGATGCCCTTGATCGACGCCATCTCTGAAAACGCAGGCAGGCAGGTTGCTGTGCTTGTCGACAAATTCACGTTTTCCGCAGCGATAGTGTTTGTGGCCATCCTCAAACATCGTTTGGGACGTAGGCTCAAACTCATCGGGGAAGAAATGGGCGACGGGTTGAGATTTTTTGCCGAGGGAGGGTTGCTCGATTTGCCGACTAGCGGAGCGGTCGTTCGATACTCATCGGCCTTTCACGACTGGGAGAACGGAACCAGCAACGAAACCACACCGGCTGAAATCGCGCAGCAAATGGTCCCGGCAGGAAAACTGAATTTGGATTGGGAATGGGTCGTAAGGTCTACTGCTGAGAATGCACAAGGCGCGTTCTACCAACAAGTTCTAAAGAGTCTGAACGTACAGGCGGCACCATATCCCGAACCAGCTTTTCCACCTCAAACAAAAAACCCCTCACGGCTTTCGCCGGAGGGGCTTTGAACAGTCCGAGATAAATCTCAGTTCAGCTTCGACTTCACTTCGCCGATCGTGGCGGTGAAAAGCTTGGCCTTTGCGGCGGCGGTGGTCTTTTCGGCAATGAGCTTCTCGGAAGCGGCAATGGCGATATCCACGGCGGCGGCGCGGACGGCGCCGATGGCGTCGTCTTCGGCCTGCTTGATCTTCTGTTCCGAAAGGGCCGTGCGGCGGGCGACGAATTCTTCCGTCTTCTGCTTGGCTTCTTCCGTCAGGGCTGCGGCCTCGCGCTCGGCGGCGGCAACGATACCTGCGGCTTCTGCTTCGGCTTCCTTACGCTTGCGCTGATATTCGGCCAGCAGATGCTGGGCCTCTTCGCGCAGACGCTTGGCTTCGGCCAGCTCGTCCTGAATGTTCCGGGCGCGCTCGTCCAGAGACTTGGCGAGCATGCCGGGAACCTTGAGATAGGCAACCAGAACGAAGAAGAGGACGAGACCGACGAGAGCAAAAAATGATGCATCAAATGCCATATCAGGCTCCCTTCACGTTCGAAGCGGCGGCAATCGCTGCCTTGACGTCCGTGTCCTTGACCCTGGCGCCGACCAGCTGGTCGACGATGGCGGTCGCGGTTTCTTCGGCGATTGCGCCGACGTCGGCGAATGCCTGTTCCTTGATGCCCGCAATGCGCTTTTCGGCGGCGGCGAGCTTTTCGGCAAGACCGGCCTCGATAGCGGCGCGGTCGGCATCGGCCTTCGCCTTTGCGGCGTCACGGGCCGCAGCGCCGATGGAGCCTGCCTTGGCGCGGGCTGCCGCGAGTTCTTTTTCATAGGTTTCGACGGCAGCGTCGGCTTCGCTTTTCAGCCGTGCCGCTTCATCGAGATCCTGTGCGATGCGTCCGTGACGGTTTTCGAGAATGCCGCCGACGCGCGGAACGATGACCTTCTGCATGAGCAGGTAGAAAAGGCCGAACGTGATCGCCAGCCAGAGAACCTGCGATGCATAAGTAGACTGGTCGAACGGCGGGAATACGCCGGAAGCGCCGTGTTCGGCGCCGTGCGCCACACCGGTTTCCGTGTGCGTGGCTTCCGGTTGCGGCTGGCCGACAGCCGGAGTTTCCGTATGCGTTTCACCTACGGTCGGTGCTGACTGGGCATAAGCCTCGGTCACGAACATGCTCACCTCCAGGGGTACTGCAAATGCGAAGGATCACGGCACGCCATTTGCGGGCCGTGATCCAGACCTGATGCCGATATTAAACAGCGAACAGGAGAAGGAGAGCAACGAGCAGCGAGAAGATGCCCAGAGCTTCCGTAACGGCGAAGCCGAATACCAGACGGCCGAACTGGCTGTCGGCAGCAGAGGGGTTGCGCAGTGCGCCGGACAGGTAATCACCGAAGATACGGCCGAGTGCGAGGGACGTACCAGCCATGCCGAGGCATGCGAGACCTGCGCCGATGTACTTTGCTGCTTCCGCTTCCATGTGAGACTCCTTGAGATATTGGTTGTTGCGGCTGTTTTTGACGCCCGTTGCCGGGGCCAGCGACTTTACTTCTCAGTGACCACCATGCACGGCGTCGTTCAGGTACATGCAAGTCAGTACCGCGAAGACATAAGCCTGCAGGAAGGCAACGAGAAATTCGAGAGCGGTCATGGCGACCGTCATGATGAGAGGCAGGACAGCGCCGCCGACACCGAGCGCGCCGAGCGCGCTCATGGAGGCGACGAAGCCTGCGAAAACCTTGAGCGTGATGTGGCCGGCCAGCATGTTCGCAAAAAGACGAACCGAAAGGCTGATCGGGCGCGACAGGAACGAGATCATTTCAATCGACGCCACAAGCGGCAAAAGCGCCTTGGGCACGCCCGAGGGGGCGAAGATGCCGAAGAAATGCAGGCCATGCTTCCAGAAACCGTAAACCAGGACCGTGCCGATGACGAGGCAGGCGAGCGCGAAGGTGACGATGATCTGGCTGGTGACCGTGAAGAAATACGGGAACATGCCGAGAAGGTTGGCCGTCAGCACGAACATGAACAGCGAGAAGACGAATGGGAAGAACACCATGCCCTTCTTGCCAGCGCCTTCGCGCAGCATGGAGGCGATGAATTCATAGGACATTTCAGCGACGGACTGCATGCGGGTCGGGATCAGACCGCGGTTCGACGTTGCGAAATAAAGGAAACCGGAAGCCGCAGCCACGGTCGCGACCATGAAGAGCGACGCATTGGTGAAGGAAAAATCGACGCCGCCAATTTCGATCGGAATGATCGGCTGCACCAAGAACTGATGGGTCGGATCGTTTGCCACCGGCTGCCCTCTTTACCTGTCGCCGCCTGTCGCGGCATCTCAACTGCAAGAAAAAACAGCTTAAACGCCGCCTTTTCCACCCTCGTCTCGCCTGTCCGCCTTTTCCAGCAGCGGCGGCTTGGCCACCGCGCCCGTCGAGCGCAACACATTCAATACGCCTGCGCAGAAACCGAGAAGAAGAAGAACGATCATCCCCCACGGTGTCGTGCCGACAAAATAGTCCAGAAGATAACCCAGCATAGCGCCGACCACGATGGCCGAAATGAACTCCGATGAGAGCTTAACCGCCATCGCAAAACCTTTCCGGTTTTCCGCAGCGTTGGTCTCCGCCCTCACTTCCGCCTCATCCTCCGCCTTCACCTTTGCCAACTCGTCGGCAAGGCGCTTGCGGCGCTCGTCCAGACTATCGTCACGGTTGCCAGTCATCTTAAAATCCCACCCATTTTCTCCGTTCCAGCCATGCCAGAACCCTTTGGAGTTGTAAACGGTGACGGATTAAGCCTGTTCCAGCCCGCTCTGAAGTCGCGCGCAACATAGTTTTAGGGGCTTCTCTAGTCAAGGCATCGCGAGCGGTTGTTTTTACACAAATTAATCATGCAAAAACAATAGCTTGATATCAAATCGCGGTTTGGCGGCGATGTTTCCCCAGGGAATCGGCATTTTTGACACGCAAAATGCGACAAATTGGCGGTGGTATCAGCTCCAGCCGCCACCATAGGTACGGTAAAACACGTGCAATCCGATTCTGCCGACCTTCTTCATGGACTTGCCCCAGGCGGGACGCACGTAAACGGCGTGATAATGGGTGGCCGAACCCACTTCGTTCAACCAGATTTTGCCGGCGGTGGTGGCCATCGCCACCTCGCGCGCCATTTTCCAGTGGCGCTCGGAATTCACGCGGTCCTTGATATTGTCGCAGGCGAAGGAAAATTGGCAGCGGTTGCGCCAGTCCTTGTTCTGGTAAACCACGCCGCAGATGGTTTTCGGATAGGAGGGGTTGCGCACGCGGTTAAGGATGACCTGTGCGACCGCCGCCTGTCCCTTCACCGATTCTCCGCGCGCTTCGAAGTAAATCCCGGATGCCAGGCATTGCTGCTCGGCCGCGGAAAACACCTCGGCCGGCAGCGGGGTTGCGGCCCATGCGTGGTCATCGGCGCCGATCTGCGGCACGAAACGGCCCGCGTCCGGCTTTTTGAGAATGGCGTCAAACGGCGACTCGCGGGCGAAATCCGGGGCGGCGGGTGCGTAAGCCGTCGCAAGAATGTCAGGTGTACGGTTGGTGACGAGCTCCGCCAGCATCGGCGAGACGCTCTTGTCGATCTTCTTTTCGTCGCGGCGGAAATAGAAGGAGGCGAGCTCGACATCCTTGCTGCGTTTCGACTTGACGAAAGCGGTGCGGTCCTTGCGCTTCAGCGGCTCGATATCCAGCATGCTGGTGCGTTGCAGGACGGAACCGGCGGTGAAGGCCTTGGGCGGCTGCATGATTTCGGTGGCGACGATGCGGCCCTTCTTGGCGGCGCGGTTGACGCGCTCGCTGTCAGGCGTCGTTGCCTCACCCTTCTTGTTGGTGACGAAGGCCACCTTGTTGCCATTGGGCAGGATCATGCCGCCGCCATGCAATGCGGCCTCCCCTGCGGCGTCATTAAAAGTCAGCGAGGCATTGTGAACGGAGCCGGCCGGAGAGGCCGTCAGCACCATGCGCCATTGCTCACCGCCATTATCCAGACCGGCCAGCAGCGAAGCGAGATCCGCGCGCGCGGCGAGGGAGGGAAAAACGAGCCAGGCGGCAAGGCCGAAGACGACGGGCGAGGTCCATTTTGACGCCCAACCCTGAAAGGACACGGGGGACCGACGACGCATTACTCTTTTCGAACGCAAAACCAGCACTCCGAACACCGACAACCATATTTGCTACAGGTGTTCGAGAATCTCTTATTAACCTTGATGCTTGGTTAACGCCGCGCACGGACGCGGCTTCACGTTAATGTGTAACCATCTTCTAATGCTCAGACCACGACGTGCGAGCCCAGTTCCACCACGCGGTTTGCCGGCAAGCGGAAGTAATCCGAGGGATCAGCGGCGGTTTCGGCCAGCGCGATGAACAGGCGGTTCTGCCAGCCCGGCATGCCCGATTTCGGATCCGGCACCAGCTTGCGGCGGCCGAGATAAAACGAGGTCGACATGATGTCGAACTTGTAGCCGGTGCGCCGGAGATAGCCCAGCGCCTGGGTGACGTTCTGGGTTTCCATGAAGCCGAAATGCAGTTCGACCACGACAAAACGTTCGCTCATCTTCGTCAGCGTATAACGATCTGCAGGATGAACGCGGGGCTGGTCTTCGGTGCGGATCGTCAGGATGACGTTCTTGTCGTGAAGGACGTGGTTATGCTTGAGATTGTGCAGCAGTGCGGCCGGCGCCGCTTCCGGATCGCCGGTGAGGAAGATGGCGGTGCCGGGCACGCGCACCGGCGCATGCGCGCTTTCCTTTTCCACCGAGGCGATGAAAGCCTTCAGCGGCACATCGATGCGGCGGGTCTTGGCGAAGAGGATTCTCGAACCGCGCTGCCAGGTGGTCATGATGACGGTGAAGGCGATTGCCAGCAGCACCGGCACATAACCGCCATCGTGAATCTTCAGGAGGTTCGCACCGAGGAAGATCAGCTCCAGCGCCAGAAGCGGGGCCAGCACGGCAATGGCCAGCCAGACCGACCATTGCCAGCGCTTGCGCACGAATTCGAAGAACATCAGGCTGGTAACGACCATCGCGCCGGTGACGGAAATGCCGTAGGCGGTGGCCAGCGCATCCGAACTCTTGAAGGTGAGTACCAGCGCCACGACGCCGAACAGCAGGATGGTGTTGACGGCCGGCAGGTAGATCTGCCCCGTATTGGTTTCCGAGGTGAAGAGGATTTCCATGCGCGGCAGGTAGCCGAGATGAATCGCCTGACGCACGAGCGAAAACGCGCCTGTTATGACCGCCTGGCTGGCGATGATGGTGGCGGCGGTCGCCAGAATGACGGCCGGCAGGATCGCCCATTGCGGGAACATCAGGTAGAAGGGATTGGACATCGCCGCCGGGTCTTTCAGCACCAGCGCGCCCTGCCCGAGATAATTTAGCGTCAATGCCGGGAAAACCAGACAGAACCACGCCCACTGGATGGGACGGCGGCCGAAATGGCCGAGATCGGCGTAAAGCGCTTCCGCCCCGGTGATCGTCAGGAAAACCGCGCCAAGCACAACGATGCCGTAGAAGCCTTCACTGGCCAGAAACTCCACCGCGTGCCACGGGTTGAAGGCGAAGAGGATGCTGAAATCATCGGCGATATGGAGGAGACCGGCCAGGCCCATGACGATGAACCAGACGGCGGTGATCGGCCCGAAGAATTTCGCCACCGTGCCCGTGCCGTGGGACTGGATGGCGAAAAGGCCGATGAGAATGCCGACGGAGATCGGGATGATGAAGGCGTCCATTTCCGGCGTGACGAGCTTCAGACCCTCCACCGCCGAAAGCACCGAAAGCGCCGGGGTGATCATGGCATCGCCCAGAAACAGCGCCGCGCCGATGAGGCCTAGCACGATGAGAACGCCGCGATGGGTGCCTGCCGTTTTCATCAGCAGCGCCAGCAGCGACAGCGTGCCGCCCTCGCCGTCATTGTCGGCGCGCAGCAGCAGCGTGATGTATTTGAACGTCACGATGATGGTCAAAGACCAGATCATCAGCGATGTGAGGCCGATAACTTCTTCCTGCGTCACGCCGTCATAGGCGATGGGCCGCAGGGCCTCGCGGAAGGCGTAGAGCGGGCTGGTGCCGATATCGCCATAGACGACGCCGATGGAACCAAGGATCGCGGCGTAAAGCCCCTTGTTCTTGTGCTCGTCATCCGCATCCGGTTTCTCGGCAACATCCTTGTCAGCGATCTGGGACATGATGATCCTGGCTCCTCAGAGCCAGCCCTTCCAACGAAAAAAGAGAAACGGGATGATGGCGGACATCAGCATGACGATGAGCGCGAGTGGGTAACCGAATGTCCAGTTCAACTCCGGCATGAGCTGAAAGTTCATTCCATAGACAGAGGCCACCAGCGTCGGCGGCAGGAACACCACCGAAGCGATGGAAAAAATCTTGATGATGCTGTTCTGCTCGATGTTGATGATACCAAGCGAGGCGTCCAGCAGGAAGGTAAGATTGCCGGAAACGAAGGAGGCATGTTCGTTCAGCGACTGAATATCGCGGCCGATCGACTTGCCCTGCTCCCGCGCGCCCTTGTCTTCGCGCACCTGATCGCTGGTGGACAGAAAGGTCTGCAGGCGCGCCAGAGATGCAAGGCTCACGCGGACCTTCGATATCAGCCGATGATAGGCGGCGATGTTGCCGAGGCGGTCTTCGAGATAGCGAGGCGCCTTGCGTTTGGAACGAGCCTGGCTGCCGAGAATGTCGGCGGCGAGATTGTCGATCCCCGTAACCGAGTTTTCGAGAATTTCCGCCGTGCGGTCGACGATTGTTTCGAGCAGCTTCAAAAGCAGCGCCGTGCCGCTGCGCATTTCGTGCGGCGCGCGGGTAATGGCTGCAATGAAAAGGTGGAACGATTTCGGCTCGGCATAACGGATTGTCACCAGACGCTTGCCAACCAGAACGAAGGCGACATCGGTGAGGCGCGGATCATCCGAATCCGCCTTCCACACCAGAGACGCGGTCATGAAGACATTGGCGTCTTCCATATAGAGACGACTGGAAGGCTCGATATCCTTCAGGTCTTCGCGCGTCGGCAGTTCCACGCCCAGCAGCTTTTCCACATGCTGCTCTTCCGCCCTGTCCGGATTGACGAGATCGATCCAGACGGTGTCGTCGGGAATCTGTCCGGAGCCGTCGTCTGACGACAGGCTGATCGCCTCGCAATTGGCGCGATAGGCTTTTATCAATCCGTTTCTCCGCTCCACATTGCAGGCTTCAGCCGCAATGCTGCTTAACATATCCTGTTTGCGCTCGGCAAACCCTTGGACGACACTTCAGGGAACGCCGGAACGAGCGGGATTTTCACAATCTCGCCAGCCCGATGGACCAAGAGCCAAACGGCGCAGGCGTATGCGCCCAAAGCGAGATGCAATCAAGCAATATTTTTTCTCGACAGCATTGCAGGCGAAGCATTTCTGCAGTTCAAATCCGGAAAGCCTGCCAGATACTGGCGATTAATCTTCTGTTTTCAAAGGATTTTTCAAAGCGGGCAGACACCTGCCCGATTTTGCGTCCGCGAATGCCGCGCTATTCGAAAACGATCTTCGGCGCCGCTTTTCTCTCGCCTGCACCGATGCGCGCCCAGACTTTTCCGGCAATATCGCGATAGATCGCGGCCTGCGGGCCATCGGGCTCGGCGGCGACGACCGGCGTTCCGGCGTCCGACATTTCGCGGATTGAGATGGTGAGCGGCACTTCGCCGAGGAAGGGCACGCCTATCCTTTCAGCCTCCGCCTTCGCGCCGCCATGGCCGAAAATATCGTAGCGCGCGCCGGTATCGGGCGCGATGAAATAGCTCATATTCTCGATGACGCCGAGGAGCGGAACCTCCACCTTGCGGAACATGGTGATGCCCTTGCGTGCGTCGATCAGCGCCAGATCCTGCGGCGTGGAAACGATGACGGCGCCGGCGAGCGGCACCTGCTGGGCGATGGTCAGCTGCGCATCGCCAGTGCCGGGCGGCATGTCCAGCACCAGCACATCCAGTTCGCCCCAGGCCACTTCGCGCAGCATCTGCATGAGGGCGGACTGCACCATCGGCCCGCGCCAGATCATCGCGGCTTCCTCATCCACCAGAAAGCCCATGGACATGACCTTCAGCCCGTAATTTTCCATGGGAAGGATGATGCGGTCTTCCTGCTGTTGCGGGCGGCCGGAAATTTTCAGCAGTCGCGGCAGCGAAGGGCCGTAGATATCGGCATCGAGCATGCCGACCTTGAGGCCGAGCGACTGGAGGCCGAGCGCCAGATTGACCGCGGTGGTCGACTTGCCCACTCCGCCCTTGCCCGAGGCGACGGCGATGATGGCCCGCACACCCGGAACGCCCACCTTCGAGGAGCCGGGCTGTTGGGCCGGCCGGCCGGTTGCGGCGGCGGGGCGTGCGGGTGCGGGTTGCTGCTGGCCGGGCTTGCGGTCGGCCGTCAGCGCCACGACCGCGCCGACGATGCCCTCAACGCCCTTGGCCGCCTGTTCGGCGACAAGCCGCAACGGCTCCATCTCCGCAGCCTTGTCGGCCGGGACAGTGATCGAGAAATAGGCCTTCGCATCGGCGATGAAGATTTCCGAGACCATGCCGAGTGCGACGATGCTCTTGCCGCTGCCGGGATAAATTACCGCTTCCAGCGCCTTTTCCACCTGGCTCTTGCTGACCTCTGCCATATTCCTGCTCCGCTTCATCATCCGACCGGGTATTGCGTGCCATCCATAGACAAGCCGGAGCGCTTCGCCAATGCCAAAGCGCGACAGTCCGGCATTCGCGACGATTTAACGCTGCGGTTTCAGATTTCGTCGTCCATCTCGAGCGTTTCCGGATCGAAAACATGGCCGTCGAAAAAACAGTCGGGGCCGAGCACCAGACCCGTGCGGGATGCGCCGACATGAACAGGCTCGCGCAGCGTGCCCTCGAGTTTCAGATTAGCACCCGGCACCGGTACGAAAAGCGGCTTCATCGCCTTGCGGAAAATATCCGGCCGGTAGGCGTTGCGGGCCGCCTCCACCATGGCGGTATCGAACCGGTAATCGGCGGAAACCTCGCCCCAGCGCAACATCTGGCTGAAGAACCACAGGGCCTGGCTCTGCCATGGAAAATTGGCGGCCTTCGCGCTCGTCACGAAAAACTCCTGAAAACGCTGCATGTCCCTCTGCGAGGTGGAAATATAGCCCGTCAGCGCCGGCAGCAGGAATTCGCCGTTCTCATCCATATATTGAGGGGCGGCGAGGATGCCGGCCAGTTCCTCGATATTGGCGGCATTGGCGCACCATTCGCCGGCACGGTAAAGGGCGCGCAACAGCCCTTCCAGAAGGGCGGGATTGTCCTCCGCCCAGCGCTTCTTCGTAGCCAGTATCTTTTCCGGCGCATTGTGCCAGATCAACGCCCCGGTGGTGACGATCCGGCCGGCGCCGCCGAGCACCACGGCGCTGCCCGCCGGTTCGGCGGTACAGAGCGCATCGACCTTGCCGCTTTCCAGGAGCGCCGGCATCGCCTTCGGCAGGGCCTCGACGATTTCCATATCCCGGCCGAGCAGCACGCCGCAGCTTCCGAGCAGGTAACGCAGGGCATAAAAGGGCGTGGAGACGATATCCTCGACCGCAAAGACCGGCGGATTTCCGCCCGCCGCCCGGCGCGCGGCGCAGACACGGGCCATGGCGCGTCCAAAAGCCGCCGGGTCCGGCAGCTTCAGCCCTTCGCGGTAGAGCTCCTCATAAAATCCGTGGGAAACGGTCGTCGCCGATCCACCGAGGGAAAGCGTGAAAACGCCGACAATATCGGCCGGCAGATCGTCGAGGCCGACAGCGGAGCCGACGGGAACCGGGGCGGGCAGATGCGCGACGTGAACGCCATCCTCGCCAAGCGCCGCAAGCACGGCGCGGGCGGACTGTTTTCGGAAAAGTTCGAGTTCTATGCCTTCATCGGCAGCAAAGCCTTTTTCGGCAGCGGCTATCAGCACGGCGCAATCGATAGTCGGAGAAAATCCTGCTTTTACCTTATGCCGTTCCGGCAAACGATTTCTCCTTTCCGGTGATTCGAAAAGAGGATCGCCCAGGAAGCGGTTTATCACAATGATAAAATTAAGATTTCGCTATTTTATCAGGCCGACCCGCAGCGCTTTTGCGACGGCCTGGGTGCGGTTGACCGTGTCGAGTTTTTTCGTCGCACGGTTCAGGTAATGATTGATGGTATGTTCCGACAGCATCATGATTTCAGCGATTTCGGCGCTGGTCTTGCCGGCGGCGGTCCAGTTCAGGCAGTCGATCTCCCGCTCGCTCAAGGTTTCGGGAACCCTGAGATCGAGGCGACGGATTTCAGACAGCCGGGCAAAGACATGGCTGGAAATGTAAAAAAGCTCCGCAAGCCGGCTGGCGGGCACAGCCGTCTTGTTGCCGGAAAAGGATACCGCGCCGCGCCGCATGGTGATGTCGTGAACGGGGAACCAGACCGAATTGATCATCTCGAACCGTTCGAAAAGGTTGATCACGGTTTTCCTGGCGATTTCTCCGTCGCCTCTGACCAGAAAATCCATGGAGACGGAAAAGGGGACGGTCGATTTTTTCAACTGCGCCATCACCCGGCTGGTCTGCAGCATGCCCTCTTCATCGTAACGCTGCAGAAGCTCGGCCGGCCAGCTGGTGATGATCGTATATTGCGACAGTTCGCTCGCCACTTCCGAAGACAGGTCGAGCACCATGAAAGCCTTGAATTCCCAGGCCTCCGTCAGCCGTTTCAGAAACCGGAATATATCGAATTGCGTGTTGAGATCGGCGATCTCGCGAACGCAATCAACACCAATCGACTGAACGGCGGCCGTCTCTGTTTTCTGCATCAAAGCTGTTCTTCGAGAATGAGAAAATGCCGCCGCAAAGGCCCGCCCTTGCCCGGAAATTGTTGCGGATGTTACTCACCAAAACGATTCATGCAAACAAAAGTTGAAAACTTAATTCAGAATAGTCGAAAATAATATCGAACGCATAAGAATGGGTGCATGGCCAGCGGTTCCGCACGGGAAAATCCAGGGACTGCGCACCCTATTTTCTTCAACCATCCGCAACCGGGGATAATCTGCAGGCAAGATCGTCGGAAATCCTGTCGGCGGTCTCGCGCACCAGAGGGGCCCATTTACGAAGCTGCTCCACATCCACGCGATAGGCCGGACCGGTGACGGAAATCGCCGCGCGAAAATTGCGGCCGGGCGCCCGGACCGGCGCGGCGACGCAGTGAATTCCGATCTCGTGCTCCTGAAGGTCGAACCCGTAGCCATTGTCGCGAATGGTCGCCACCTCCGCCATCAGCGCTTCCGGCGTCGTGACCGTGCTTTCCGTGAAGCGATGAAAATCCAGCTCCGCCGCCAGCTGCGCCAGTTCTTCGGCTGACAGCAGCGACAGCGCCGCCTTGCCCACGCCGGTGCAATAGGCTGGCGAGGTTTTGCCGACCTGCGAATGCATGCGCAATGTATGCTGCCCCTCCATCTTGTCGAGATAGGTGACCTGTCTGCCGTTCAGCACGGCGAGATGCACGGACTCCTGTGTTAATTCCTGCAAGGCCGCCAGATGGGGGGCTGCGACGCTGCGCAGGTCGTTGCCGCTCCATGCTTTCGCGGCCAGTTGCAGTAACCTCAGCCCCACGGCATAGGTTTGATCGGCAGCGTGATCGACAAGGCCTTCGGCAACGAGATGGGCGAGCTGGCGGTGAACCGTGCCGCGCGGCTGGCCGCAGGCTTCGACCACATCGGTAAAGCGCATCGGTTTTTCAGCAAAGGCGATCAGCTCCAGCAGCGAGACGGCCTTGCCGAGCGTGCCCGTCTCAACTCCGGCTTTCCATTGCGTCACCGGAACCGCATCAGGCTTCTGCCCATTGGGCTTTTTATTATCGGGCATGGCAACATCCACCATCATCTGCCTTGACATAAGCGTGACGCCAAGAGAATAATTCCATTTAGTAAAATCTAGTTCCAAATAATGGAACAATCAAGCCTTTCATGGACGAGATGACGCCGATGACGCAAGCCCAATTTCCGGACCTCAAGGATGCGGGCGTGCTCGTCACCGGCGGCGGTTCCGGCATCGGGGCATCGCTGGTGGAAGCCTTTGCGATGCAGGGCGCGAAGGTTTCGTTCATCGATATCGCCGAAGAGCCGAGCCTGGCGCTCGTCAAGCGGCTTGCAACGACGGCGCCGCATCCGGTCCACTTCTTCAAGACCGACCTTCGCGATATTGCGGCGATCGGAAATACGGTGGAGGCGGCGGCTTCCGCCACCGGCGGCATCAAGGTGCTGGTCAACAACGCCGCCTGGGACGACCGCCACGACATAGACACGGTGACGGAAGCCTATTGGGACGCCAATCAGGCGGTCAATCTCAAGCAGATGTTCTTCACGGTTCAGGCAGCCCTGCCCTATCTGCGGCAGGCGAAGGACGCCTCCATCGTCAATTTCTCGTCCATCTCGTTTCTGCTCAACATGGGCGAGCTGCCCTCCTATGCGGCGGCCAAGGCCGGCATCATCGGGCTGACGAAAAGCCTCGCCGGCCGGCTGGGGCCGGAAAATATCCGCGTCAACACGCTGCTGCCCGGCATGATCGTGACGGAGCGGCAGAAGGAGCTATGGCTGACGGATGAGGGCATTACCGCCACCACCGCGCGGCAATGTCTGAAACGCACGCTCGTCGCCGCCGATCTGGCGGGCCCGTGCCTGTTTCTCGCATCATCGGCATCGGGCGCCATCACGGCGCAATCCATAATCGTAGACGGAGGCCTCCTATAATGTCCGAACCCGCTTTCATCGCCGTCGACTGGGGTACGACCAGTTTCCGGCTCTGGCTCATGAGCCGATCGGGCGCGGTGCTGGCGGAGCGCAGAAGCACGGAAGGCATGACCACGGCCATGCGGACCGGTTTTGCCGATGTGCTGCAATCGCACCTCGACGCCATCGGCGCGCCGGAAGGTTTGCCGGTTCTCGTCTGCGGCATGGCAGGCGCGCGGCAGGGCTGGGTCGAAGCGGGTTACATCGACGTGCCGGCATCGCTTTCGGCGGTTCTCGATGGGGCGGTTCGCGTGCCGGGCCAGGCGCGGGACGTGCGGATTCTGCCGGGGCTGGCGCAACGGGACAAAAACGCGCCCGATGTCATGCGCGGCGAGGAAACGCAGTTGCTCGGCGCTCTCGCTTCCTCGGACGCCGGTGAAAAGCTCGTCTGCATGCCCGGCACCCATTCCAAATGGGTAACCGTGAAGGATGGCGGCGTGACGGGTTTCGCCACGTTCATGACCGGCGAACTCTTCGAAGTCGTCTCGAAACAGACGATCCTTTCCCATGCGGTGGCCGAGGCGGAAGCCTTTACCGGCGAGCATGCGGCTTTCACGGCCGCGGTGCGCGACATCTACGCCAATCCGCAGCTTGCGACCAATCGCTTCTTCACCCTTCGTTCCGGCCAGTTGCTGCATGGCCTCACCGCCACCGACGCCAAGGCCAAGCTCTCCGGCATCATGATCGGGCTGGAAATCGCCGGCGCACATTCCACCGCCCGGCGCGAGACGCCGGTGGTGCTGATCGGTTCCGGTGCGCTCGGCGCGCTTTACGAAGGCGCCTTCACCGCCCTTGATATCCACTATACGGTCATCGATGCAGACGAGGCCGTGCGGCGCGGATTGCTGGCCGCTGCAAATGCCATCTGGCCATAAGAAGAAAGATCGACCATGCGTATTCCCTTCCCTTCCATCAAATATCCGCTGATCGCCATCCTGCGCGGTCTGAAACCCGAGGAAACCGAAGGCGTCGTCGGCGCGCTGATCGAAACCGGCTTCCGCGCCATTGAAATTCCGCTCAACTCGCCCGATCCGTTCCGCTCCATCGAGATCGCCGCGAAGATGGCGCCCGCCGATTGCCTGATCGGCGCGGGCACCGTGCTCAGCGTGGAAGACGTGGCCTCGCTGGATGCGGCCGGCGGCAAGCTGATGGTGAGCCCCAATGCCGACGCCGATGTGATCGTTGCCGCGCGCGTCAAGGGCATGGTGACGATGCCGGGTGTTCTCACCCCCACCGAGGCGCTGGTGGCCGCAAAGGCCGGCGCGACGGGGCTGAAATTCTTCCCCGCCAGCATCATCGGCCCCGCCGGCATCAATGCGATCCGGACGATCCTGCCGAAGGATCTGGTCATTGCCGCCGTCGGCGGCGTCTCGGACAAGAATTTCGCTGAATATACCTCGGCCGGTATCGTGGCTTTCGGGCTTGGCACCAGCCTTTACAAGCCGGGCATGACGGCAGCGGAGGTGCGCGAACGCGCCACTGTCACACTTTCAGCCTATGATGCAGCCATCGGAGGATAAGAGCTTGGCGACTGTTTTTCCCTTTGCCGGACGTGTTCTGGACGAGACGCCGATGCTGCTCGGCGAAGGCCCGACCTTCGACCCCGCGACCGGCACCGCCTGGTGGTTCAATATTCTCGAGCGGGAACTGCATGAGCTGCATCTCGCCTCCGGCCGCAAGACCGTGCACGCTTTGCCCTTCATGGGCAGTGCGCTCGCCAAGGTCAGCGACAGCAAGCAGCTGATCGCCTCCGATGACGGGCTTTTCCTGCGCGACACGGCAACCGGCGTGCTGACGCTGCATGCGGAGCTGGAAAAGGATTTACCCGGCAACCGCTCCAATGACGGGCGTATGCACCCCTCCGGCGCGCTGTGGATCGGCACCATGGGCCGCAAGGCGGAGACCGGTGCGGGCAGCATCTATCATGTCGCGAAGGGCACCGTGATAAAGCTGTTTGCCGAGATCAGCATTCCGAATTCGATCTGCTTCTCGCCCGATGGCGCGACGGGATATTACGTCGATACCAAGGTGAACAAGCTGATGCGGGTGCCGCTCGATGCCGAGACCGGCCTTCCCGCAGGCAAGGCTGAAGTCTTCATCGATTCCACCGGTATCAAAGGCGGCATCGACGGGTCGGTCTGCGATGCCGAAGGGCATATCTGGAACGCCCGCTGGGGCGTGGGTGCCGTGGATCGTTACGATACGGACGGCAATCACATCGCCCGATATGAGGTGCCCGGCGGACAGACGACCTGCCCGGCCTTCATCGGACCCGACGCATCGCGCCTTCTCGTCACCTCGGCGCGCGAACATCTCGACGACGACGCCATTGCCGCCAATCCGCAGCATGGGTTGACGTTCGAGCTGGGGGTTGAGGTGAAGGGCCGGTTCGAGCCGCTTTATAGCTTGTGAAGCGAGGCATCCGCCGACCTCTCCTCATTCCTGTGCTTGTCACAGGAATGAGGGTTGGGGGCTGCCTCGCCCCACATTCATGGTCACCCGGTTTTCAGGAAATATCCGACAATATCTCGCGGTAATTCTCGTGCAGATACCGCTGGGTCGCGGCGGCATCGGCGGGGCGGCCGTAGAAATAGCCCTGCCCCATGGCGCAGCCGAGTGCGCGCAGCTTTTCCTCTTCCGCCCGTTCTTCGATCCCTTCGGCCACGACTTCGAGATCGAGCCCTTCGCACATGGCGACGATGGCCTTGATGATATGTTCGGAAGGGCGGTCGCTGCTGATGCGCGAGACGAAGGCGCGGTCGATCTTCACCTTGTCGAAGGTGAAATCGCGCAGGCGGCCGAGGCTCGACTGGCCGGTGCCGAAATCGTCAAGAGAAATGCGAACGCCGGCGCTCTGCAACTCGCTGATGATGCGCTGAGCGGTATCGGCGGAAGTCATCACAGCCGTTTCGGTGATTTCAAGCTCCAGCCGATGAGGATCGAGACCAACACGCGAGAGGATGGAGAGAATATTGTCCGCCGTGCTGGGATCCATCAATTGCGCGGAAGAGAGGTTGAAGGACAGGAAAAGCTCACGCGGCCAGAACAGGGCTGCCTCCGCCGCCTTTCGGAGCAAAGCTTCCGACAGCGCATCGATAAAACCGCGCTCTTCGGCAAGCGGCACGAAAACGGCCGGCGATACGAAACCGAGATCGGGATCGTTCCAGCGGGCGAGCGCCTCGAAACCGATGACCTTCGCCTCTTCCAGCCGGACGATGGGCTGGAAATGCACATCGATGGCATCGGTGATGATGGCGTTTCTGAGCGCCTGTTCCAGTTGCGTCGCCCGCTTCATTTCCTGCGCGATTTCGCGCGAATAAACCGTGATCTGGCCGCGGCCACGTCTCTTGGAGCGATAGAGCGCCGTCTCGGCGCTTTTCAGTAAATCCTCGAATTCATCGCCGGCGAAGGGATAGATGGCGAAACCGAAGGAAGAGGACAGGCGAACGTTACGGTCGCCGAGATCGTAAGGGGCCGAAAGCACGTCCTTGATCATGTTGCCGATGCGCTCCGCGCCCGTGCGCTCGAACACCAGCGGCAGCACGAAGGCGAATTCGTCACCGTCATGGCGCGTCACGACCGCGCCATCGGGAATGCAGGCCTTCAGCCGGTGCGCGACCTGACACAGGATTTCATCGCCCGCCTGCACGCCGAACAGATCGTTGATGGGTTTGAAGCCGTCTATATTGGCGATGCCGACCGTGAAGGGCGCCGGATCGCTGGAGCGCTCGCTGGCAAGCATGCGAATCTTGTCCCGCAGACGGTAGCGGTTGCCGAGCCCCGTCAGCGGGTCGCTGTAGGCCATCGCCTGCAGCTCGTTCTGGCTGACCTGCAACGTTTGCGGCTCTGCCCGTTTCATTCCTGCATCTCGTGAATCCTGTGTCGACCGCGCTCACAATGCAGGGCAAGTATTAAAAAAGCCATAGCCTCCCGACAAAGGCAATGTCAGGCCTGCAGCCGCAGGACATCCTTGCCGAAAAGCCTCAGGAAAACCGCCTCGACCATATCCGGGCTGACGGGTTTCAGCAGCATGTCGTCCATGCCCGACGCCCGGCATTTGTCGAGATCGCCCTCGAAAGCGTGGGTGATGACGCCGACGATGGGAATGTGCTTTTCGCCGCAAAGACCGCGCATGCGGCGCGCGACTTCGAAGCCGTCGATATCGCCCAGCGTCGTGTCGAGCAGGACGGCGGAAGGCGGCTGTTCGGCAAAGAGACGCAGGGCTTCCTCGCCCGAGGTGGCAAGCCGCCAGGAAAGCCCGAGGCCCTCGAGTATCTGCGAAAAGACGATCTGGTTGACCCTGTTATCCTCGACAAGAAGTATATCGCAGACGCCGCCGGTCTTGAGGATTTCAGGCAGATCCTCCGTCATGATCTCCCAGTCCTCGTCGGCGGCCTTCTCCTTCGGGGACGATTGCAGCCCGGCCGCAAGATAATGCAGCAGCGAAGCGTCAATCTCCTCTTCCTCGATGGTGACGACGGGCAGATCATGCGCGGCGGCAATATCGAGGCAGGCGACGCTCATCTGGGCGTCGACAACGACCACATCGATGCTCACCCCGGCGGAGGTCGCGACGTCGATGAAGGCGCGCTGCTCGTCCTCGCTCGTCACCGCCGCATGGTCCATGCCGCCCGCGGTCAGAAGACGACCGGCGGCTTGCGCAAAGCGTCCGTTATCAGAGACGATCAGCACCGCCTTGCTCTTTAAAACCCCGCCGCGCTTGTCCGTTTCCTCATCCCTGCCGTAAGTGGAGGCGACGAAAGGGACATGTTCGAGCGAGGGGATGACGGGCATGCCGTTGGCATCGATGGTGGCGAGAGCTGTCACGTCCTCCATCGTCGTCACCAGGAAATATCGGCCGGGCCTGCCCACACGTTGCTTGCGGGTGATGGTCAGCACCTCTTCGCCGTTCAGCCGCCGCACCCTTTCGGGGATGACGCTCGGCGTGCCGCTATCCAGCACCATACGATCGGCAATATCGATCCGTCCGGCGACCTTGCGCGAGTGGAGATCAAAAACGGTGCGGCCGAGAATGCTCTCGGGGCTGGTTTCGACCAGGGCGCAGGCGGATTTGTTGACGGCGGCATAAGCCATGTTCCGGTCCTTGACGAAGACGGGAAACGGCAGATTGTCGAGAATATCCTCGATGAGCTGCACGCGCTCGAGGTCGATGCGCCATTGCTCTTCGCGTTTCTTCTGTTCGGAAATATCGGCAACCACGCTGATGCCGAGGCCCGACGGCAGGCGGTTCATGACGAAGCGCAGGAAGCGTTCTCCCTTCAGCCGCTCGGTTTTTTCCGATCTCTCCTTCCAGTGCAGCGCCAGCCGCTCGCCGATCCATTCCTCCCGGCCGAGCGGGCGGGCATTGGCGGAGAGGCTTTCCGCCTCGAGCAGATAACAATCGTAAAGCGCGCTCAGATAGTCGCGCAGCCGCGCGCCCGGGCCGATGACGGCCTCCTCCAGCGGAAAAAAGCTCAAGAGTTTCCGGCTTGCGAAAATAATGTGATCGTTCCGGTCGTAAACGACGATCGCCGCGCCAAGCGCGTCGCAAAGGGCATCAAGCATCACCGTATGAACGCCCGCGCCAGAGGACGCCAAATCACTCAACTGCAAACTCCCGCCTGTTTTTCAGGGGTCAGGCTTATGTTTCTAGTGGAATCGTCCAGGGCAGATGCCGGGATGAAACGAAAAATTCCGAAAAAGAGACATCAGGGTTTGCAACTTGAAGCAGTCTTGAGGGGAAGATGACGCTCACCCATAGTCGACGTCACACACCGCCCGGCGAAGGCGGCCCCGTTCCTGCGGTCATTTCAAGCCGCCTCACCATAATCAAGGCCGATTAAAGGCGGATTAACGCTTAACGCCATGTTGACGGAAATGATCGAATGCCGGACAGGCCGCAAAACATGTGCAAATTTCCGCAGTTCGAGTTTTTTGCTTTCGAAGCCACGGCGAATCCGCGAAAATGACGATCATGGCCATCAAGCAGCTTTCAGAAACCCTCATCAACCAGATCGCCGCCGGCGAGGTCATCGAAAGACCCTCCAGCGCCACGAAGGAACTGGTGGAAAACGCCATCGACGCGGGCGCGACCCGTATCGAGATCGCCACGGCGGGCGGCGGCAAGGGGCTGGTGCGGATTACCGACAACGGCTCCGGCATGTCGCCGGCCGATCTGGAGCTGGCGGTCCGGCGTCACTGCACCTCGAAAATTTCCGATACGCTGGACGATATCCGCACGCTCGGGTTTCGCGGCGAGGCGCTGCCCTCCATCGGCTCGGTCGCCAAGCTGACAATCACCAGCCGACAACAGGGCGCGGAACAGGGTTCGGTGATTTCCGTTACCGGCGGCAAGGTGTCCTATGTGCGGCCCGCCGCCTCGAACGCCGGCACCATCGTCGAGGTGCGCGACCTGTTCTTCGCCACGCCGGCGCGGTTGAAGTTCCTGAAAACGGAACGCGCCGAGGCGGCCGCCATCACCGAAGTCGTCAAACGGATGGCAATCGCCTTTCCGCATATCCGCTTCGTGCTCTCCGGCACCGACCGCTCTACGCTCGAGATCCCTTCGACCGGTGACGACCATCTTGCCCGCATGGCGCAAATCCTCGGTGCCGAGTTCAAGGACAACGCCATCGAAATTGATGCAGGGCGCGAGGATGTGACGCTCTCCGGTTTTGCCGGCGTGCCGACCTTCAATCGCGGTAACTCGGCGCATCAATATGTCTTCGTCAATGGCCGCCCGGTGCAGGACAAGCTGCTTTTATCCGCCATTCGCGGCGCCTATGCCGAAACCGTGCCGCATGGGCGATATCCGGTCGCGGTGCTGTCCATCACACTCGATCCTGCCTTTGTGGACGTGAACGTGCACCCGGCGAAATCCGATGTGCGTTTTCGCGATCCCGGCCTCATTCGCGGGCTGATCGTCGGCGCGATCCGGCAGGCGCTGACGCGCGACGGCGACAGGGCCGCAACGACGGGCGCGAGCCAGATGATGAACGCCTTCCGCCCCGGCTACAGCCCGTCCGGCCTCCGGCCCTCGCCTTCCATGGCAGCCCCCGCGAAATGGTCCGCCGCCACCTCGCCCTCCCGCCCGCTTGCGGTTTCAGGGGACATGCAATTTGCGGAGGCCGTGCAGTCACGCTTTTCCGACATCACCATGCCGACGGCGCGGGCCGAGCCTCGGGACACTTACGAGACCATGGCAAGCCCCTCGCCGGAACCTGTGCTTTATCCTCTCGGAGCCGCGCGGGCGCAGCTCCACGAAAACTACATCATCGCGCAGACGGAAAACGGCCTCGTCATCGTCGACCAGCATGCCGCGCATGAGCGGCTGGTGTTCGAACAGATGCGTAATGCGCTGCATTCCAGGCGGCCGCCTTCGCAGGTGCTGCTCATCCCCGAGATCATCGATCTGCCCGAGGAAGATTGCGACCGGCTGATGGATCATGCCGCCGGTTTCGATGCGCTGGGGCTCGTCATCGAGCGTTTCGGGCCGGGCGCCGTCGCCGTCCGCGAAACGCCCGCCATGCTGGGCGAAGTCAATGTGCAGGGGCTGGTGCGCCAGCTTGCCGACGAGATCGCCGAATGGGACGCTGCCTCCACGCTTGCCAACAAGCTGGAATATGTCGCAGCCACCATGGCCTGCCATGGCTCGGTGCGGTCCGGCCGGCGCATGCGGCCGGAGGAGATGAACGCGCTTCTGCGGCAGATGGAAAACACGCCGGGTTCCGGCCAGTGCAATCACGGCCGTCCGACCTATATCGAACTGAAACTTTCCGATATAGAACGGCTCTTCGGCCGTAGCTGACGCCGCAAGCAGGCGGGGCTGGCCTTGCGCCGCGCCGGGCTATATAAATTTGAGATACTGGAGCACCCAATTGTTCAGGAAAACGCTGCGCCGTTTCGGACTGGGTGCCCTGACGGGACAGAGCAGGAGACGAAAACGGATGAACAGATTTGAAGGAGGCGGCAACCGCCTCGCCATCATCGAATATCTCGACGGTGACTTCCGCATCGTCCAGACCGGCTCGCACGTCATCTGCGCCATCACCGGCAAAAGCATCCCGCTCGATGAGCTGCGCTACTGGAGCGTGGCGCGGCAGGAGGCCTATGTGGATGCGGCGGCTTCGCTGGAAGCCGAAAAGAAGGCTGGAAATTTGCCGGCGTGAGTTGGGAAGCGGCGCGTTGCGTATGGCGCGTTTGCCTTCCCTCATCCCTGTGCTTGTCACAGGGATCCAGCCAGCCCAAGTCCTTGGGCTGAGAGGACTCTTCCCGCCGCGCGGACGCGCGCCGACTGGATTCCTGTGACAAGCACAGGAATGAGGAGAAGTGGGTGCACGGCGGTTTGTCTTCTTCGGTGCTCTAAACCGACGTCCGCGCATTGTCCCGCAGCAGGCGCGCACGGCAGTTCCTCACCGCCGTATCGATGATCGTCGCGGCCGCGTTGGGGTCGTCGAACACCATGTCGATTTCGATCACCAGGCTGTTCCACAGCAATTCTTCCGCCCGACCGTGGTGCCCGTTAAGCCGCACCGCGTCCTTGGCCGTCGTCACCAGTTGCAGGTTCTCTTTACCGGCGTCCTGTAGAAGATCGGCGATCTCGTCGTCGCTGAAATGGTGATGATCCGGGAAAGAGCGCTGCAGTACGATGTCGCCGCCGAGCGCCTCGACGGTTCGATAAAACTTGGCCGGGTCGGCGATGCCCGCATAGGCCAGCACGCGTCTTCCCCTGAAATCCTGCGGCTCCTGCGGCGTGATCGCCGCCACGAAGACGGGTTTGGCGGCCTTTGCCGCCTGCCGGACCAGGGCATCGGCCGCATGGCCATTGCCGACCTTCAGGAGCCCGGTCATGTGCCGCATCTGCTCGGCAAGCGGCGCCCTCACCGGGCCGCCCGGCACGAGATGGCCGTTGCCGATGCCGCGCATCGTATCGATGACGACAAGCGCATAATCCAGCGTCAGGCGCGCGCTCTGGAAACCGTCATCCATGATGATGAGATCGACGCCTTCCTTCACCAGCCGGTGTGCGCCTTCCACCCGCTTGCGGGAGATGACCGTGACCGCCTCTCGCGCCAGGAGCAGCGGCTCATCGCCGACATCGGCCGAGCGGTGCTGTCCAGGATCGACAAGCGTGGTGACGTCGAGCGTGCCGCCGTAACCGCGGCTGAGAAATCCGGGTTTCAGGCCCTTTGCGGCGGCGGCTCTCGCAATTGCCATCGCCGTCGGTGTCTTGCCGGCGCCGCCCACCGTGAAGTTGCCGATGCAGATGACCGGAACGGCAACGCCTGCCCTCTTCGCCGTTCGCATCCGCCGGCCGGCGATCTTGCCGTAAAGAAGCGAGAAAGGAGACAGGAGCCACGCCTGCCAGCCCGCTTTCTGCCACCAGAACGGCGGCGCTTCAGAAACCATCTATTCCCGCTCCCGGCCGCGTCGCCCACGGCATTCCGTTCGCCCGTCACATGTCAGGAGGTTGTTTGCCAGAAAAAACCGTAAATTGCAAAAATGGAATAAACGGGTTTGATGGAGCCGCACCCGGCCCGGCGGAAATTCCACCGGGTTCAGAGAGCCCGTTCCGGCAAAAGCGCTTCAAGCGCCGTGATGTCGTCGAAACAAAAATCGGCATCCGCGCCGAGGCTTTCGCGTGAGCCTGTTCCGGTCAAAACAGCGATACGCAGACCGGCACCGGCATTCTTCGCCATGTGCAGATCGTGATTATTGTCGCCGACCACCGCCACACGCTCCGGCGGGAAGCCTATCGCCTCGCAGAAACCGAGAACCATGCCGGGCTGCGGCTTGGTGCCGTAACCGCTGTCATAACCCGCGACGAAATCGACGTCCTTTTCAAAACCGAAGCGGATGGCCGTCTGGCGGATGGAGTTTTCGTTGTCGCTGGAAGCGATGCCGAGCTTGTAGCCGCGCGCCTTCAGCCTTGCAAAAAAGGCCTTGAGATCGGTCACCGGCACGGATTTATCCGCCGCCTCGGTAAACAACCGGTCGAGGCGCGCCGTCAGTTCCCCGACATCGCAGGGCGAGCCGGCGGCAACCAGACCGGCGGCGATTTCCGCCGTATTGCCGGCGGCCAGAAGGCTGTCCGGCACCACATGACCGGTAACGGGGTCCATGCCGCAAGCGGAAAGAAGCCGGCCGGCAAGAACGGGATCGCCCTTGGCGGCAATCGCCGCAAGCTCGCGGTTCACCGGACCCCAGCTGGCGTCATAGCCGAGAAGCGTGCCGTCCTTGTCGAAAAGGACTGCGGCGATCGATTGCGCCGCGTTGAGTTCGATATCCGCTACCATGAACCGATGGCGCTCCGCGGTTGCAGCTTGGCGGAAACGGTGAGCGGATTGATATAGGGTTCCAGCGCCTTCACGGTGGAGGAAAGCGCGCCGCGCATATCCTGAATGACCCGGTTGCCGGCATCGATCATCTTGTAACGCTCATTATCGTTGACCAGCAGATAATGCACCGCCTTGGCCAGCATCTCCACATCGCGGATGATACGACCGCCGCCAGCGCGGATCAGTTTCTGATAGGCCTCGCGGAAATTCTGCACATGCGCGCCAGACAGGACGGCGCAGCCGAGCATGGCCGGCTCCAGCGGGTTCTGCCCGCCTTCCGCCGTCAGCGAGCGGCCGACGAAGGCAAGCTCGGTCAGGCGCAGGTAAAGCCCCATTTCGCCGATGGAATCGCCGAGGAAAATATCGGTTTCCGGGGTGATCACGTCATTGCGGCTGCGGCGGGCGACCGAAAGATTCATGCCCTTCAGCATTGCCTCGACATCGTCGCCACGCTCGGGATGGCGCGGCACGATGATGGTCAGTTGGCCGTTGCGCGACTTGATCGCCGCATGCACGGTGGCGGCAGCCTTCTCTTCGCCGTCGAAAGTGGAGATGGCGGCCCATGTCTTGCGATTGCCGACCTGCTTGCGATAGCTTTCCAGAAGCGCCTCGTCGCAGGGCGGCGGGTCGGTGTCACCCTTCAGGTTGCCGGAAATCACCACCGGCCAGGAGCCGAGATCGCGGAAACGTTCGGCATCGACATCGGATTGCGCAACCACCAGCGCCAGCTTGGAAAACAGCGATTCAGCAATGTCATGCCGGGCTTTCCAGCGGTCGAAGGAACGGTCGGAGAGGCGCGCATTGACCCGGATCTGGGGAATGTGCCGGCGTTCCAGCTCCATCATCGTCACCGGCCAGATTTCCGATTCAGCGGTGATGGCGGCATCCGGCGCCCAGTAGGTCAGGAAACGGTTGACCGCGATCTTGATATCGAGCGGCACATATTGGTGGATCACATCGTCGCCGAGCCGCGTGCGGGTCAGTTCGGCCGATGTGACGGTGCCGGTGGTCAAAAGCACGAAGATATCGCGCTTGCGGATTTCGCGGATCAGCGGAATAAGCGCCAGCGTTTCGCCCACGCTTGCGGCATGGAACCAGACCAGCGGCCCACGCGGGCGCTCGGCGCTGGCATAACCGAAGCGTTCGAGCCGACGGCGCTTGTCTTCCTTGCCCTTCGCCGCCCGATAGGAAAGATAGGGCTTCGCGAACGGGTAAGCGGCGATACCGGCAATGCGGTAACCGGAAAGAGCGAAACGTGCGATACGGCTGCTCATGACATTCTGCCCTTGATCATTCCGCGCAATGCCCTTCCCCTGTTTTTGGTTGTTATCGCCGCCTACTTCTTCTCAAATTGCGTCATTTTTTGTCATCGGAAACGAAAGCGCGATCACATTTTCTCGCCCCGGTATTCCCGGCCTGCGCCGCTCGCGCAGGAATCACGGGAAAACTCGCTTTCACCCAATAGTATTACAACGCAAGGGCAAAAGGACTCAAATTTTGTCGTCCGGATTGAGAAGACGGTGCATATGCACGATAAAATAACGCATATGGGCGTTATCGACAGTCATCTGCGCCTTGGACTTCCATGCGGTGAGCGCGGAAGCATAGTCCGGATAGATACCGACGATATCGAGCGCCTTCAAATCCCGGAACTGAACATCCTGAAGGTTTTCCAGTTCGCCGCCGAATACGAGGTGCAGCAGCTGTTTCTGTTTGCCAGATTCCGTCATGTCTTTGTCTCTTTCTTAAACTCTGAGAGAGGCATTCATCTGCGGGATTTCCCGGCAAACGTCAACTGTCAGACAGATGTGAAAACGCTTTCAAAAGTGCAGGCAGCGCATAATCTGCTGCGGCGCACAATGCGGGGTGGTTCACCTGCCGGCGATTATACATCAGAGGTTTTCCATCCAGCCCGACCAGCCGGCCGCCGGCCTTCTCCAGAATGAGGTCGGCGGCGGCGAGATCCCACTCGTGCGAGTTGGCCTTGACCAGCGTTCCGTCGATACGGCCATCCGCCACCATGGCCAGCCGGTAGGCGAGCGAGGGCACGTGCGGAATGCGCTTGACGCCACCCCGCACCTCTTCCGGCAGATGCGCGATCACGTCTTCGGGCGCCGCCAGATGGAAGATGCCGGCGTTTTCGCGCGCGGCAAAAACGGGCACCCCGTTTTTCAGCGCTTCGCCGCCTTCAAATGCGGTGAACTCCTCGGCAAGCGCCGGGGCGACAAGGGCCGCGACCACCGGCCGCCCCTCATGCACCACCGCAACGCTGACGCACCAGGTATCCCGGCCGCCGATGAAGGCGCGGGTGCCATCGATGGGGTCGATGACGAAGACGGTGGAACGGGAAAGCCTGTCCGTATCGTCATCCGTCTCCTCGGAAAGCCAGCCATAATCCGGCCGGGCGGAGCGCAGGATGGTTTCGAGAATTTCGTTGGCGGCATAGTCGGCCGCGCTGACCGGCGAAAGCCCGCCATTCTTCCACCAGACCTCGGGATCCTTACGAAAGAAACCGAGGGCCGTCTCGCCCGCCTTGCGGGCGGCTTCGAGGACCAGCCTCAGATCGGAGGCCCAGCGGGCCTCAGCCATATCGTTCATTTTGCCGTCTTTTCCGCGCGCCTCAAACGGCGCGCCCGTTTTTCTTTTCGCACTTGCACACAAAGTACCGGCGAAAACAACCCGCAGGCCGTCTCACTTGCCCGCGATCGTCATGCCTTCAATGGCGAGCGTCGGGGCCGCGACGCCGTATTTGCGGTCGATATCGTTAGCCGGCGTAACCCGCATGAACATGTCCTTCAGGTTCGAGGCGATGGTGACCTCGGAAACCGCGAAGGTCTTTTCGCCGTTCTCGATCCAGAAACCGCTCGCCCCGCAGCTATATTCACCCGTGATCATATTGGCGCCGTGGCCGATCAGCTCGGTGACGTAAAAGCCGGTTCCGACCTGTCGCAGCAGGTCATCCGGCGAGAGATCGCCCGGCTCCAGCGCCAGATTGGTGGAAGCCGGCGAAACCGCCGTGCCACCGCGCACGCCGCGACCGTTGGTTTCAAGGCCGAGTTCCCGCGCCGCCGAGGTGGACAGGAACCAGTGCTTGAGAACACCGTCCTCGATCATCGTCATCTTCTCGCCGCGCACGCCCTCGCCATCGAAGGGACGGGAGGACGGGCCGCGCACGATCTGCGGATCGTCGGTGAGATAAAGGCCCTTTTTCAGAACCTGCTGGCCCATTTTATCGCGCAGGAAGCTGGTCTTGCGGGCAACCGACGCGCCGTTGATAGCGCCGGCAATCGCACCGACAAAACCGCGGGCGATGCGCGGATCGAAAACCACGGTGATGTTGCTGCCGGTATCGACCTGACGCGGGCCGACACGGCGCACGACTTTTTCACCGGCGCGGCGGCCGATTTCTTCGGCGGCATCGAGATCGGCATAATAAAGGCGGCTGTCGAAATCGTAGTCGCGCTCCATCTTCGTGCCTTCGCCGGCAATGACGCTGACGGAACGGCTGAAGCGGCTGCCCATATAGCTGCCGGAAAAACCGTGGGATGTGGCAAGGACAAGGCCGCCCATGCCGCTCGATGCGCCGGCGCCGGAGGAATTGCTGACGCCCTTGACGGCCAGCGCTGCCTCTTCCGAAGCAAGGGCCGCCTCACGCAGCTGATCCGCCGACACTTCCGTCGCATCGAAAAGCTGAAGATCGTCATAGGAGGTCGCCAGCCGTTCCTGGTCCGCAAGGCAGGCAAAGGGGTCTTCCGGCGAGACCTTCGCCATGGCCACCGCCCGTTCCGCCAAGGTCTTCAGGTCGAAGCCCGGATTGGCGGAAACGCTCGCCACCCGTCGGCCAACGAAGACGCGCAGGGAAAAATCGTCGCTTTCGGAGGATTCGGTGCTTTCCACCTTGCCGAGCCGTACGCCGACCGATTGCGAGCGGGAGCGGACGACGACGGCATCCGCCTCATCCGCGCCGGCGGCACGGGCAAGATCGACAAGCTGGCTGGCGCGATCGAGAAGTTTGGAAGAATCTATTTCTGAGGACATGAGTTGGCCTTTCATTCCTGTTCCATTTATTGTGCCAAGAACCCCGCATCAAGGGCGAAACGCCGCTTTCTCCATTCGGACGGTATTGTCGCCACCTTATTCGAAAGTCCGCCCGCATGACCGAGCACGACGCTCTCTTTTCCGAACCCCTGCTGCTTCTGGCCGGCGCGGTCATCGCGGCCTCGGTTTTCCGCAAGCTCGGGCTCGGCACCGTGCTCGGTTATCTGGTGGCGGGCATCATCATCGGGCCGTTCCTGCATCTGGTCACGGATGCGAAGGACATCTTCAACGTCTCGGAACTGGGCGTCGTTTTCCTGCTCTTCATCATCGGTCTCGAACTGAAGCCGTCGCGCATCTGGCAGATGCGGCGCGATATTTTAGGGCTGGGGATGGCGCAGGTGCTGGTGACGGGCAGCGTGCTGGCGGCCATTGCCTGGTGGGCAGGGCTGATCGACTGGCGCGGCAGCCTCGTCGCCGGTTTCGGCCTTGCGCTTTCCTCCACCGCCTTTGCGCTGCAAATCCTTGCCGATGACGGCGACATGAATACCCGGCACGGCAATCGCTCCTTCTCGATCCTGCTGTTTCAGGACCTCGCCATCGTGCCGCTTCTTGCCCTCGTCACCATTCTTTCCAACCGGCCGGATGTGCCGACGGATTCCATGGTGTCCGATCTCATCGCCTCGGTCGTTGCCGTGGCCGGCATGGTGCTGGCCGGGCGGTATCTTCTGACGCCGATGTTCCAGATCATCGCCCGCACCGGTGCGAGGGAAGTGATGATCGCCGCCGCCCTCTTCGTCGTCATCGGCGCCGCCGCCATCATGGAGGCGGTGGGCTTGTCGATGGGCATGGGCGCGCTGCTGGCGGGGCTGATGCTGTCGGAATCCTCCTACCGGCACGAGCTGGAAGCCGATATCGAGCCGTTTCGCGGCCTGTTTCTGGCGCTGTTCTTCATGGCGGTCGGCATGTCGCTGCATATCCATATCGTCTATGAGCATATTCTGCTCATCCTGATCGCCGTGCCGGCGATGATGGCGGTGAAGGCGGCGCTGATCTATGGTCTTTGCCGCATCGCCGGCTCGTCGCGTTATGCATCGAGCCGCATCGCTCTGCTTCTGGCGCAGGGCGGCGAATTCGGCTTCGTGCTCTTCACCACGGCTGCCGCCTCCGGGCTGTTTCCGCAGGCGACGGCCTCGATCCTCGTTGCCGTCGTCACGCTTTCCATGGCGCTGACGCCGCTTCTGGCGGTTATTTCACGCCGGCTGACGGCGGAGGATGCGGAAGAGGACAAGCTGGAAGAGGATTTCGACGGGGCGGGTGCGGATGTGCTGATGATCGGTTTTTCCCGCTTCGGCCAGATCGCCTCGCAGATCCTGCTCGCTGGCGGGCGCGACGTGACCGTCATCGACAGCTCGGCCGACCGTGTGCGCCAGGCCGCCCGTTTCGGCTTCCGCATCTTTTTCGGCGATGGCACCCGCAAGGACGTGCTGATCGCCGCCGGCATCGAGCGGGCCGATCTCGTTGCGGTCTGCACCCACAAAAAGGAGGTGACCGACCGTATCATCGACATGATCCAGTCGGAATTTCCGAGCGTGCGCATCTATGCCCGCTCCTATGATCGCGTGCATTCCCTCGACCTCAGGAAAAAGGGCGTGGAATATGAAATCCGCGAGACGCTGGAATCGGGCCTGCTGTTCGGCAGGCGCATTCTGGAGGGGCTGGATATGGACGGTGAAAGGGCGCTGGCGATTGCCGACGATATTCGCGAACGCGACGAGGAGCGGCTTCAGCTACAGGCCGTGGAAGGCCTCGCCGCCGGCCGGCAGATGTTGCACAACAAACCGGTGCGCGAGGTGAAGCCCGAACCGCTGATGAAGCCGAAGACCAAGGCGGAAAAGTGGGAAGAAGAAGAGGATACGGAGGACAGCGAGACGGAAGTTTCGCTATGAATTGAGTTCAACTTAGTGACTGGAAGAGCGCCACTTGTTTCTTCTCCCCGCCGGGGAGAAGAAAACTCGCCTCATTCGTCAAGCCTCCACACCCTGCCCGCGGTGAAACAGTTCCACCTGCATATCGATCTGCCGTTTCAGATCGTCCTTGATGCCGGCCGATGCGTTCAGCACCTCTTCGGACTTCAGGAAATCCAGCACACCGAAACGGTGCACCGGCGGGCGCAGGAAAATATGCGGCGGACGTAACCTCAGTTTCAGGGCAATCGCCGCCTGCATCATCAGCTGGCTGGCGCCGAACAGGCTGTCCAGCCGGTTCGGCATGGTGGTTCCGTCACCTTCCGGGCCACCGACGACATCGACGCCGATGACGATATCGGCGCGGTCCAGCAGATGCTCATAGGGCACCGGATTAAAAATGCCGCCGTCGATCATGATGCGGCCATCGATACGCACCGGCATGAACAACGCGGGAATGGCGGCAGATGCGGCCAGCGCCTGGATGATCTCGCCGCGTTCCACCACCACTTCGGTCTGGGCGTAATAATCCGTGGTTATCACTTTGAGCGGAATGGCAAGCTCGGAAAAATCCTTCGGCAGAGCCTGCGGCATCAAGGCGTGCAGGATGAGTTCGAGGTTGAACTGCCCGAGGCGAAAACCGTCCACCGCATGGCGCATCGATGCCGGGCCGAGGCTCCAGAGCCGGTTGGCGACCGAGCCTTTTCGTCCCATCAGCTCAAGCGTGTATTCACGGATTTCCCGGCCGGTCATGCCGGCCGCCATGCCCGCGCCGATGATGGAGCCGATGGACGAACCGGAAATCGCAACGGGTCGGATGCCGAGTTCGTCCAGCGCCTCGATGACGTTGATGTGGCAGATGCCGCGTGCGCCGCCGCCGCCGAGCGCCAGTCCGAAAGTCGGCTCATGGCCGCCCGCGCCGTCACCTTCGAGAACCTCTTCCCCGGCGCGGACGATCGTTATGCTCTCGTTTACACCCTGCTCCATGCGAATACCCAAATTCTTTCCACGGCAAAGACTCTGCCTATTGCGCAAACAAGACAAGACCGTGGCGTGACGGGAAACGCTGCTGTTAGAGCATTTTCGCTTTTCTTCGAATCGCGAAAACACTCTAACTCTTTGTTCTGTCGCATTTCCGGACGGAAAATCGGGCTCCACTTTTCCTGGAAATGCTTTAGGGCTCGTAACGGTAGAAATGCATTTTCGTATCGCCGAAGATGCGGCTTTCGAGCGGTTTGAAAACCGGATCGACCTTGACCGTCACATCGCCGCGCTCTTCGAGGATGGCGAGCGCGCCGGGGTTCAGCCAGCCGCCGCCATGGGCGGCCGCGAAAGCCTTCTCGCCATGGCCATAGCCATAGGGCGGATCGGCGAAGAGAAGATCGAAGGGTTCGATATTGTTGACGCCGCCGAGCTTGGTGGCGTCACGCCGCAGGATACGGGCGCGACCATGCAGACCCAGCGCATCGATATTCTCCCAGAGCAGCCCCCTGCCCTCCACGCCGTTTTCGACGAAGAGCGCCACGCGACAACCGCGCGAAAGCGCCTCCAGCCCGACCGCACCGGTTCCGGCAAAAACATCCAGAACGCGCGTGCCATCCAGACTTTCCGGATAGGCATGGCTCAGAATATTGAAGAGGCTTTCCCGCGTCCTGTCGATGGTCGGACGAATGGAATTCGATTTCGGCGCGGCCAGTGTCCGGCCGCGGAACTCACCGCCTACGATCCGCATTACGTGTCATTCCCCTGCCTCCAGAAGGTTTGCCACCCGGGCCTTTGCCGCCCGGCTTGCCGCCGCCGGGACCACCGGGGCCTTTGCTCTTGCCTGAGAAACCCGAACGTTCACCACGCTCGCCCGATTTTCCGAAAGATGGCTTGCCGAATCCGGGTTTACCGGCCGGCTTGCCGCCACGGGGCTTGTCGCCCGCCGGGCGTTCGCCGCGTGGGCGGTCACCGTCTTCACGGGGTCTGTCGCGAAAAGGACGGTCACCGAAAGGTTTTTCACCGCGAGCGGTGCGATCACCAAAACTCTTTTCGCCACGTGGACGGTCGCTGCGCGGGCGATCACCCTCTTCACGCGGCTTGTCACGGAACGGCCTGCCGCCGAACGGTTTGCCGCCGCGTGCCGGACGGTCGCCGAAGCTCTTTTCACCGCGCGGACGGTCGCTGCGCGGGCGGTCCCCATCTTCACGCGGCCTGTCGCGGAATGGCCGGTCGCCGAACGGCTTTCCGCCGCGTCCACCGCGATCACCAAAGCTCTTTTCGCCACGCGGACGGTCGCCACGTCCGCGACCACCTTCTTCTTCGCGGGGGGAATCCGAACGGATCCACTCGCCCTCGGCATCCGCATGCCGCACGACATTGCGCCGCGCTTCGTCCTGGGCGGAAGGCTTCTTGAAGAGGTTTTCGGCTTCCGCGCGGGCGGAAGACTTGCGCTCCTTGCCGTCGCGGGTGGGCCTTGCACCGGGCGCCATCCAGACATTGGCCGTGCGGCTGGTGCCGGCGGCCTGGCGTGGGCGGCGGTCTTCGCCTTCATCCTCGCTGCGGCCCTTGGCGCCAAATTTCCCGGCGGGCTTGGAGCCGAACTTGCCGGCCGGCTTGTCGCCGCGCTTGGTATCCAGCCGTCCAAGCGCCTTTTCACGACGATCCTCGGACTTGCCGCTCTTTTCGAAGCGCGGCTTGCCTTCCGGCGCATCGCTTTTCGCCCATTCGGATTTCACCGGCCGCTTCGGCGCGTCGTCTTCTTCATCCTCAACGGGCGCATTGTAGATCGGCGCGTCGAAATTGGCGCCGGCCTGTTCGATCAGACGCGGGCCGAGCTGGTCGCGCAGCATGCGGCCGCGCACTTCCAGCACCTTGCCTTCAGCGAGATCGCCAAGCTGGAACGGACCGTAGGAAACGCGGATCAGGCGGTTGACCTCGAGACCGAGCGCGCCGAGCACGTTCTTGATCTCACGGTTCTTGCCTTCACGCAGGCCCATGCTGATCCAGACATTGTGGCCCTGGGTGCGGTCGAGCGTGGCATCGATCGCGCCGTAGAGCACGCCGTCGACGGCAATGCCTTCCTTCAGCTTGTCGAGTGCGGCCTGATCGACCTCGCCATGGGCGCGCACGCGGTAGCGGCGCAGCCAGCCGGTGGTCGGCAGTTCCAGCACGCGGGAAAGTCCGCCATCGTTGGTGAGCAGCAGCAGGCCTTCGGTATTGATATCGAGACGGCCGATGGACAGAACGCGCGGCAGTTCACCCGGCAGATTGTCGAAAACGGTCGGGCGGCCTTCCGGGTCGGAATTGGTCGTCACCAGACCGGCGGGCTTGTGGTAAAGCCACAGGCGCGTGCGCTCGGCGCCGCGAATCGGCATGCCGTCGACTTCGATCTTGTCGGACAGCGTGGCGTTGACCACCGGCGTATCCAGCTTGACGCCGTTCAGCGACACGCGGCCTTCCATGATCATACGCTCGACATCGCGGCGCGAGGCGACGCCTGCGCGCGCCATGATCTTGGAAATGCGCTCGGGCTTGGAAGCGCCAACGGTTTCCGGCACCGGGGCGGCCTTTGCCTCGGTCGGTTTCTTTTCGCGCTCTGCGGCGGGCTTGCCGGGGCCTTTCGGCTTCCTGTCGCGGCTAAATGTCTTGCCGCCGTCACGCTTCGGCTTGTCTTTAAAAGTCATTTGCTGTTTGCCTGTTGTTTGGGCTGTCCTATCAGGTCCAAGCACAAGGGTTAAGAGGAAATTGAAACGCAATGGCCGAAAGGACGCATTTCATGGAGCTGGCGCTTTCGGAAGCCCGTGCCGCGGCTAAGCGGCAGGAGGTTCCGATCGGCGCGGTACTGGTTATGGACGGCCGCGTCATCGCCCGTTCCGGCAATCGCACCCGTGAATTGAACGATGTGACGGCTCACGCCGAAATCGCCGTGATCCGCATGGCCTGCGAAGCGCTGGAGCAGGAACGCCTGCCCGGCGCCGATCTCTACGTGACACTGGAGCCCTGCACCATGTGCGCGGCGGCAATTTCATTTGCCCGTATCCGCCGGCTCTATTACGGCGCGCGAGACCCGAAGGGCGGCGCAGTGGAGAGTGGCGTGCGTTTCTTCAGCCAGCCGACATGCCACCATGCGCCGGATGTCTATTCGGGACTGGCGGAAAGCGAAAGTGCGGAAATCCTGCGGCAATTTTTCCGCGAGAAACGTCTCGACGATTGAGCGACCGGCGGGAGGCGCAAGCTTTCCCGCGGGCCATCAGCCATTCGTTATTACTGGAAGGGGTTCCACCAGCTCTTGCCGGTGTTTGCCACGGCCGCTTCTTTCTTGCGGCGCTTTTCCTTCTTCTGCTCCGGTTCGCCGAGATCGGTCAGCTGATCCTGCGGAACGCTGCGATATTCAGCCGGCGGATCGGTGAGGAACTTGCGCTGGGCGTTGACGACGGAGCCGCCCTGGGCATCGGCCTTGGCCTTGCGGAAGGCTTCCCATTTCTGGGTTTCGGTCATCTGGCCGGCCGTGCCGTTGCCGGCGAGCAGCGGCGAGCGATAATGCGGGTTGTTCTTGTTGGCATCCGCCTCTTCGCGCAGGCGTTCGCGGGTTTCTTCCGGCGATTCGACCCATTGCGGATTGTTTTCGCGGCTCGCCATGTTCTGCTGCGGCGTGGCCAGCTGTTCGGCTCGGGCCTGGGCGGGAACGACGAGGCCCGGGCGGGGGCTGTATTTCAGGTTGCGCTTTTCCTGGTCATTGCCGGTGATCGAGGTCGCGTTGCCAAGATCGTCGACAAGCTGTTCCGCCGCCGTCTTGCCCGTGCCGTAGGTCGGGCTCGTGCACGCGCCAAGCAACACGCCTATCGTCGTGATGCCAACAACCGTGCGAAACATGCCCAAACCCTGCGCATTACCCTGCATCGTCTTCATTGAAACCCTTCCAGCCGTCCGTCCCACTTCGCCAGACATCGTCTTTCGGCAGGCGGCAGCCCGCATTGCCGTGCAAATCCGGCCATTTTCAGGCAGGTGTACCGGATGAAGAGGCAAAGCGCAATTCATCCGGTCATTTTCATCGCGCATCGGCCCGAAACCCGGAATCGGGTTTCGACAGGAACGATGCGCAGCTTCGGATCATCCGAGGGCTGCAAGCTCTCGCAGGGCGGCCGCATCACGGGCGGAAACCTCCGGATAGGCCGGATCGGAACCGACATCGGTGGTGATGCGCCAGGAACGGGCGCATTTTGCGCCTTCCGCCAGCTTCTGCTCGACCACGACCTTTGCCACTTCCGGCAGGCGGAAGCCATCGACCGGGCCTTCATCGCCCACCACCGAGATGGCGGAGGTGATGCAGATTTCGGCGAAATCCTGCCCCTTCAGCGCCGCCAGAAGATCGGCGTCGGCGATGTGCACGACAGGGGCAGCCTCAAGCGAGGAGCCGATACGCTTTTCACGGCGTTCCACTTCCAGCGCGCCGGTGACGACCGTGCGGACCTTGCGGATTTTTTCCCACTTCGCTTCCAGCGCATCGTTTTTCCACTCCGCCGGGATTTCCGGGAACTGGACGAGATGCACCGATTCTGCATTCGGATAACGCGAAAGCCAGGCCTCTTCCGTCGTAAAGGGCAGCATGGGCGCGAGCCACGAGACGAGGCAATCGAACAGCTTCGCAATGACCGACAGAGCCGCCCGGCGCTTCAGCGACGACGGCGCGTCGCAATAAAGCGTGTCCTTGCGGATATCGAAATAGAAAGCCGAAAGCTCGACATTGGCGAAATCCACCAGCGCACGGGCAATCTTCTTGAACTCGAAGCCGTCATAACCTTCGCGCACGACCTTATCCAGATCGGACAGACGGTGCAGCACCAGCTTTTCCAGCTCCGGCAGATCGGCATAGGCGATCTCCTCGCCCTTGTAATGGGCAAGAGTGCCGAGCATCCAGCGGATGGTGTTGCGCAGCTTGCGATAGGCATCGACATTGGTCTGGATGATGGCCTTGCCGAGGCGCTGGTCTTCCCAATAATCCGTGGTCATGACCCACAGGCGCAGGATATCCGCGCCGGCGTCCTTCATGACTTCCTGCGGGGAAACCACGTTGCCCTTGGACTTCGACATCTTCTCGCCCTTCTCATCCATGGTGAAACCATGGGTGACAACGGCGTTATAGGGCGCACGGCCGCGCGTCGCGCAGCTTTCGAGCAGCGACGAGTGGAACCAGCCGCGATGCTGGTCGGAACCTTCCAGATAGACATCCGCCGGCCATTTCATGTCCGGGCGGTCTTCCAGCGTGAAGGTGTGGGTGCAGCCGCTGTCGAACCAGACGTCGAGAATGTCCATGACCTGCTGCCAACGGGCATGGTCGTGGTCATTGCCGAGGAAACGCTCCTTGGCGCCTTCGGCGAACCAGGCGTCAGCACCTTCGGCCTCGAAGGCCTCGAGGATGCGAGCGTTGACGGCCTCATCGATCAGGACTTCGCCCTTCTCATCGGCGAAAACGGCGATCGGCACGCCCCAGCTGCGCTGGCGCGACAGGACCCAGTCGGGGCGGCCTTCGATCATGGCGCGCAGGCGGTTCTGGCCGGAAGCCGGAACGAAGCGGGTGTCGTCGATAGCGCTCAGCGAGCGCGAACGCAGCGTCGTGCCATCGCCCAGTTCCTTGTCCATATAGACGAACCATTGCGGCGTGTTGCGGAAGATGACCGGCTTCTTGGAGCGCCAGCTATGCGGATAGCTGTGCTTCAGACGGCCGCGGGCAAACAGGTTGTTTTCCGCGATCAGCGCCTTGATGACGCGGTCATTGGCATCGCCCTTCTTGCCGTTATCGTCCATGACGCGGGCAGCGCCGCCCTCGGCGGACGGGCCGAAACCGGGGGCGTCTTCGGTGTAGAAACCGTCATCGCCAACCGGGAACGGGATGGCCGACGAAACGCCGCGCGCTTCCAGCTCACGCTGATGCGCGGTCCAGACGTCAAAGTCCTCGCGGCCATGGCTCGGCGCGGTGTGCACGAAGCCCGTACCGGCATCGTCGGTGACGTGATCGCCTTCGAGAAGCGGAACCGGGAAATCGTAGCCGAGCGACGCCAAAGGATGGGCGCAGGTGATGGCGGCCAGATCACCTGCAACAACATCACACAAACGTTTGTAGCTGAGCTTAGCCTTCTTGAAGGATTCTTCAGCCAAAGCATCTGCAAAAATCAGTTTCTCCCCGACGCGCGGACCGAATTCATTCTCAACTGCAGTTACCTGATAAAGGCCATAATTTACTCTAGATGAATAGGCGATAGCGCGATTGCCTGGGATCGTCCAAGGCGTGGTTGTCCAGATAACGACCGAAGCGCTATGCAAATCATCATAACTATTGATGAGCTGTGTCGATATAGTCTCGTCCGAGATTGGCTCGCCATCGGAAGAAACCGCGTACTTCGTTCCGTTGTCTCGAACCTTCACTATCTCGTCATAGCTTGTTTTCACAACCGGGAACTTCACCCAGATCATGTCGCTCTCGACATCGGCATATTCGACTTCGGCTTCCGCCAGCGCCGTGCGCTCGACGACCGACCACATGATCGGCTTCGAGCCGCGATAAAGCTGGCCGGTGCGGGCGATCTTCAGGAGTTCGCCGGCGATGCGGGCTTCGGCGTGGAAGTTCATCGTCGTATAGGGGTTTTCAAAGTCGCCCTCGATACCGAGGCGTTTGAACTCCTCCGACTGAACCTTGATCCAGCCGGCCGCGAAGTCACGGCATTCCTTGCGGAATTCGTTGACCGGAACCTCGTCCTTGTTCTTGCCCCTGGCGCGATAGGCTTCCTCGATCTTCCATTCGATCGGCAGGCCGTGGCAATCCCAGCCCGGCACGTAATTGGCGTCGTAACCGCGCATCTGGAACGAGCGGGTGATGACGTCCTTGAGGATCTTGTTCAGCGCATGGCCGATATGGATATTGCCGTTGGCATAGGGCGGGCCGTCATGCAGCACGAATTTTTCGCGGCCGGCGGCGGAGGCGCGCAGGCGTTTGTAGAGGCCCATTTCCTGCCAGCGCTTGACCGTTTCCGGTTCCTTCTGCGGCAGGCCGGCGCGCATCGGAAAATCCGTCTGCGGCAGATAGAGGGTGGAGGAGTAATCCAGTTTTTCTGCGGTGTCGCTCATAATCGTACCGTTGTTGCGCGCCGTGTCGGTCGCGCCGTCTCAATTTCAAAGAGGGCAAATACGGAAAGCGCCATGACCAAAGTCATGACAAGCGCCAAAATCCCGGACCTTCCGGCTCGTCAGAGCGGGCGGAAGGCCGGGCCAATAATTCGGCCAATCTGAGTTTTGAACATCAACCGGTATTGGGACATGGCCGGTTGTTTATGCGGTTTTCCGGCAAAAAGGAAGAGAAAAGCGACGGCAATATCGGCCGGAACAGAGGCTGACCGGCCTTACCCGGTCAGAACGCGATCCTGGCGTCCAGTTCGCTGAGCGGACGCACGCCCGATAACATCGCCCTCGCCTCTTCTTCATCGCGCCTGATCTGGGCGACGAGCGGATCGAGACCGTCGAATTTCAGCTCGTCGCGCAGGTGCCCGAAGAAGGAGACCGAACAGACCTCGCCATAAAGATCGCCGGAAAAATCGAAGACGAATGTTTCAAGCAGCGCCGCACCGTTTTCGGTGACGGTCGGGCGGTAACCGAAGCTTGCCACGCCATCGCGGATCGAACCGTCCGGGCGGCGGAACCGCACGGCATAGATGCCCGCCTTCAGTTCCGTTTCCGGCGCCAGCGCCATGTTGGCGGTGGGATAACCCAGCGTGCGGCCGAGCTTCTGGCCGCCAATGACTTCGCTTTCCACCGTGAAGCGATAACCGAGCAGGCCTGCGGCGCCCGCCACATCGCCTTCGCACAGAAGCGAGCGAATCCGGCTGGAGGAGACAACATCCGCGCCCTCGTCGCGGAAGGCATCCACCAGCGTCACATCGAAGCCATGGCGTTTGCCGGCCTCCATCAGAAATGCCGGGCCGCCTTCGCGGCCCTTGCCGAAATGGAAATCGAAGCCGGTGACGACAGCGCTGGCGTGGAGCCAATCGACCAGAATGGACTGGACGAACTCCTCCGCCGAGCGCTGCGAAAATTCCCGGTCGAAGGGATATTCGATGACGGAGCGGAAACCGATGGCCTCAAGGATGCGCGCCTTCAGCGGCGCGGGCGTGAGGCGAAAGACCGGCGTATCGGGACGGAAGACGGAACGGGGATGCGGCTCGAAAGTCAGCACCAGCGCGGGAACGCCGCGGGCTTCCGCCAGCTCCAGGGCACGATCCAGCACAGCCCGGTGGCCGCGATGCACGCCGTCGAAATTGCCGATGGCGATGACGCCGCCGCGAAGAGCTTCCGGCAGCGGCTCCTTTTTTTCATTGCGGTGAAAGACGGTCATGGCAATCGATCCATTCCTGCGCCAGCTATTCCTCAGGCAAGACGTCCTCAGGCGAGACGGGGCATCCACCAGCCGGGAGCAGCACCCTGCCCCTTGAGATAGGCGTTGAGAAGCGCCTCGTCCGTCTGGCCGTTCAGCGTATATTCGGCGGCGTGAATGCCGCCGCTGATATAAAGAAGGTTGAGACCGCTCGCAATCGCGCCCTTCACATCCGTCGGCATGCCGTCGCCGATGGCAAGCACGCGATCCTTGGCGAAGGCGCCGCGCACTTCTTTGGCCGCCGCAAGGCAGGCTTCATAGATCGGCGCATGCGGCTTGCCGGCAATGCGGACCTCGCCGCCGAGCTGTTCGTAATAAGCGGCCATGGCGCCGGCGCAGGGAATGATGCGCTCGCCGCGCTCCACCACCAGATCGGGATTGGCGCAGATCATCGGCACGTTGCGGGCAATGAAGCCCTTGAGCATTTCGGTATAATCCTCGGGCGTTTCCGTCTCGTCGTCAAAGAAACCGGTGCAGACCACGGACTGCGCTTCCGCCTCGCCGACGCGCTCGACATCGAGACCGTCCAGCAGCGGCAGATCCCGCTCCGGGCCGAGCAGGAAGACTTTTTTCGGACCTTCCGCGATCAGGCCGCGGGTGACGTCACCGGACGTGATGATACGGTCATAGGCTTCATCCGGCACGCCGAGAACGCGAAGCTGGGCGATGACGCCGGGAGCGGGGCGCGGCGAATTGGTGATGAGCACCACCGTCTTGCCGGCCTTGCGCGCTTCCCGCAGCGCAACCGCCGCATCCGGAAAGGCGCTGACGCCATTGTGCAGCACGCCCCAGACATCCGAAAGAATAACGTCGAACCCAGCCGTGATTTCGCCGAGAGTGAGAATGCGATGGGCCATGAGATGCTTTCCGGATGCGAGAAGAGGGTGTGCGTGACATCGCAAAGCGGAACGCCGATGGCAAGGAAAAAAGCGCCGCCAGACCGGTCTTTGGCCCGCCTGACGCAGCATGAACACAAATGCCCCTTAGATGCGATGCGGCCGGAACGCACGAAAAGAATGTCGTCGCCGCGCCCGTCCGCGCATGGGAAATTTCTGTCATGGAACGCTGATAACCATAAGCCATGAAATTTTTCAGACAGGGCGTTCTTGACTCCGGCAGAAGCCCTCCTTATCTCGGTTCCGCTGGCACTCGATAAAGGAGAGTGCTAACACCCATCAGGCGAGTTCCAAAAGCTCGCGCAGTCATTTGATCGAGGGATTAGACAATGACAAGCACCAATTTCCGCCCGCTTCACGATCGCGTCGTCGTTCGTCGCGTTGAGTCCGAAGAAAAGACCAAGGGCGGCATCATCATTCCCGATACCGCCAAGGAAAAGCCGCAGGAAGGCGAAATCGTCGCCGTCGGTTCCGGCGCACGTGACGAGGCCGGCAAGGTCGTCGCTCTCGACGTCAAGGTTGGCGATCGCGTTCTGTTCGGCAAGTGGTCGGGCACCGAAGTCAAGCTCAACGGCGAAGACCTTCTGATCATGAAGGAAGCCGACATCATGGGCATCATCGGCTGATTTCAGCCGACCCATCGTTTCCTTAAATTTCAAGCCGGACCCGGTCCGGCCATTCGAAACCAGGAGTTTTGAAAATGGCAGCCAAAGAAGTAAAATTCGGCCGCACAGCACGCGAAAAGATGCTCAAGGGCGTCGACGTTCTTGCTGATGCAGTAAAGGTCACCCTCGGCCCGAAGGGTCGTAACGTCGTTATCGACAAGTCCTTCGGCGCTCCGCGCATCACCAAGGACGGCGTTTCCGTCGCCAAGGAAATCGAACTGGAAGACAAGTTCGAGAACATGGGCGCACAGCTCGTTCGCGAAGTCGCCTCCAAGACCAACGACATCGCCGGTGACGGCACCACCACCGCGACCGTTCTGGCCCAGGCCATCGTTCGCGAAGGTTCCAAGGCAGTTGCTGCCGGCATGAACCCGATGGACCTGAAGCGCGGTATCGATCTGGCCGTTGCTGAAGTCGTCAAGGACCTTCAGGCCAAGGCCAAGAAGATCAACACGTCCGAAGAAGTTGCGCAGGTCGGCACGATCTCCGCAAACGGCGAGCGTCAGATCGGTCTCGACATTGCTGAAGCAATGCAGAAGGTCGGCAACGAAGGCGTCATCACCGTTGAAGAAGCCAAGACCGCCGAAACCGAACTCGAAGTCGTCGAAGGCATGCAGTTCGACCGCGGCTACCTGTCGCCCTACTTCGTGACCAACCCGGAAAAGATGGTTGCGGACCTCGAAGACGCATACATCCTCCTGCACGAAAAGAAGCTCTCGAACCTTCAGGCCATGCTGCCGGTTCTCGAAGCCGTCGTTCAGACCGGCAAGCCGCTCGTCATCATCGCTGAAGACGTCGAAGGCGAAGCTCTTGCAACGCTCGTCGTCAACAAGCTGCGTGGCGGCCTCAAGATCGCTGCCGTCAAGGCTCCTGGCTTCGGCGACCGCCGCAAGGCCATGCTGGAAGACATCGCCATCCTGACCGGTGGTACCGTCATTTCCGAAGACCTCGGCATCAAGCTCGAAAACGTTACCCTCGACATGCTCGGCAAGTCGAAGAAGGTTTCGATCTCCAAGGAAAACACCACGATCGTTGACGGCGCCGGCCAGAAGTCCGACATCGAAGGCCGTGTTGCCCAGATCAAGGCCCAGATCGAAGAAACCACCTCCGACTACGACCGCGAAAAGCTGCAGGAACGTCTTGCCAAGCTCGCTGGCGGCGTTGCCGTTATCCGCGTCGGCGGTTCGACGGAAGTCGAAGTGAAGGAAAAGAAGGACCGCATCGACGACGCTCTCAACGCGACGCGCGCTGCCGTTCAGGAAGGCATCGTACCGGGCGGCGGCGTTGCCCTGCTGCGTTCCTCCACGAAGATCACCGCCAAGGGTGCAAACGACGACCAGGAAGCTGGCATCAACATCGTGCGCAAGGCTCTGCAGGCTCTGGTTCGCCAGATCGCAGAAAACGCTGGTGACGAAGCTTCCATCGTTGTTGGCAAGATCCTCGACAAGAATGAAGACAACTACGGCTACAACGCCCAGACCGGCGAATATGGCGACCTGATCCAGCTCGGCATCGTCGACCCGGTCAAGGTTGTTCGTACGGCTCTGCAGAACGCAGCTTCGGTTGCTTCGCTGCTGATCACCACCGAAGCCATGATCGCCGAGCTTCCGAAGAAGGAAGCTGCAATGCCGGCAATGCCGGGCGGCGGCATGGGCGGCATGGACTTCTAATCAGTCCTGTCACCGGAATAAGGAAAGGGCGGTCTTCGGACCGCCCTTTTTCTTTGCCGCCCATGCGTGATTGATGGAAGGCGGCGCATCTTATCGGCGTCATCCTTGGGACAGGCCCACTGCTGTCCGGTTTAAATTTCTCGAAGAAGTCAGGTGTCATTGGTTCTATTATTTTCGGGCATGCCGTGCCAAAGCCAATCACGCCGACGTCATCCTCGGGCCTGTCCCGAGGATCTGCAACCGATTGATTTTATTCGACGTGATTAGATCCTCGGCACAGGGCCGAGGATGACGTCGAGGGAATGTTGACCGTCCATTACTGTCTTTAAAAAGGCTGCTGGCCATCCGGAATTTAAATCGGACGGCAGTGGGACAGGCCCAAGGATGACGTCAGCGCTCTCGCGAGAGATGCTTCATGAAAATCAACAGGTTGCATAATTCTGAAGGCCGAAAGCGGAAAGGTTCGTGTATTGTCCCGTTTTGGAACAGGCATGATTTTATCCGGCTATTTTTTGCAGCCCTATGCAATAATAGGGCACATTCAAGAGCGAATCACCACCCCATACGGGGCCGATTTCCACTCGGACCGGCTTATAAGTGCGCTATTTAGTTGTGCTTTTTCGCATATCTCGCGATATTGAAGAAGAAATACATAATATTTTTGATTTTCTCACTGGCTGGTTGTTGTAGGTAGGGGAAAATAAACTATAAGTCACCCCCCGTAAGGGTTCCGCGACGGGGCGGCCAGCATCGAAGGGGTTTCGATGCCTGGCAAATACGTTCGACTGCGGGTGGCGGTAAAGGTTCAACCTGGCAGTGGCGCTTGAAGTGGCGGCGCTGGCACGTGTTCATGCGGGGGCGCGATTTGTTTGAAATATCAAGACGCAACGATGCTCTGCCTGCGGCGGTAACGACCACGCCCGATCCCCGGACCCTGTCGCATTTCTTCATGTCGGAGGAGTGGAGCAGCGATCTTTCCAGTGGTGTCATCCGGCTCGGCGAACACGCATCATTCATGCACGGCCTGCCGCCGGGCGAGTGCGGATTGCTCAGCCTTGTCCGCTGTTACGACCGCGCTGACCACGCCCGCGTTCTGGAACTTTTCGAGCAGGTTTCCACCGCACCCTCACGTTTCTGTTTTTCAACCGGCCTCTCCATCTTGCCGGCGATGCGGCAGCCGGTCATCTGCATGGGTGAATCATCCGGCTTCGAAGACGGCCAGCAAGGGCGCATATCAGGGCTTTTCCTGTTTCCGCGTCTTGAGGATATTCGCTTCGCCGCCTAAGGTTTTTTGCAGCGATGCCATCCACCGTTCACAAAATGAAGACAATTTGTCTTCTGTTGTTCATCTTTATGGATGAGTGATTTTCCGACATTGATGTCTCCAGACATTGCCCTGCAGATCAACCGGCAACACGCCGATCAATTACCGGAGATATCCATGTCCAGCAGCCAGAACGTTCTCGTTCTCATCGCCCGCATTCTGCTTTCCTTCATCTTCATTACTTCGGGCTTCAGCAAGCTCGTCGATCCGGCCGGCACGGCCGGCATGATCACCGGCGCCGGCCTGCCCGCCGCAACCGCGCTTGCCTATGTCGCAGGCCTGTTCGAACTCGTTGCCGGTCTTGCCATTCTCGCTGGTTTCCAGACCAAAATCGCCGCCTGGGCGCTTGCCGTCTTCTGCGTCTTCACCGGTCTGGTTTTCCACAGCGGCACGGTTGCCGTTCCCGGCTGGCCTGAACCGGCTCTTGGCTGGATCAACACGCTGAACGGCATCATGATGGTGAAGAACATCACGCTTGCCGGCGCTTACATCCTGCTTGCCGCCTTCGGCGCTGGCGCCTACTCCGTCGACGCAAAGCGTGGCGCGGCTGTGGCCCACGCCTGAGCCAGATAGATCGACCAACAAAAAGCCGCCGGATCGCTCCGGCGGCTTTTTGTTGTATGTCGTCAGACCGCAGCCCTGATACGCGAGGCGATCTCCTGAACCGCCGCATCGCCTTCGTGTTCCGGCTTGCGGGCACGCACGAAGCATGCTTCCGAACGGACGATGATGCCGTCCGAGAGGATTTTCAGGTGGTTGGCCTTCAGCGTCGAACCGGTCGAGGTGATATCGACGATGATATCCGCCTGCCCTGCGGCCGGTGCACCTTCGGTCGCGCCAAGGCTTTCGACGATGCGATAAAGCTGAATGCCGTGCTGGCGCGAAAAGAACTGCTGCGTCAGCCGCCAATATTTGGTGGCGATGGCGAGCCTGCGGCCATGACGGGCGCGGAACTCCGAAGCGACATCGCCGAGATCGGCCATACTGTCCACATCCAGCCAGATTTCAGGCACGGCGACAACGACGTCCGCATGGCCGAAACCGAGGCGGGCGCAGAACTCCACCTGCGCATCGGCATTGGTCAGTCCCTCGCGCACGAGGTCCTCACCCGTGACGCCGAAATCTACGGTGCCGGCGCCGATCTCGCGAGCGATCTCGGAGGCCGAGAGATAAGCGATCTCGATATCGTCGCGCCCTTCGATGCGGCCGCGATAGGAGCGGTCATTGCCGACAGCCGCGACTTTCAGCCCGGCGCGTTCCAGAACGGCGGAGGCGTCTTCCTTCATCCGGCCCTTGGAGGGCAATGCGATGGTGATCATGGCTTGTCGCTCCCGCGCACCGCTTCGATGCGATCCAGCCAGAGCGAAAAGCCCACGGCCGGGATTTTTTCCTGTGCGCCGAGCAGGGTCAGCAGCCGGTCGAAACGGCCGCCGCCGGCCAGAACGCTGTCTCCGCCCGCTTCCACTACCTCGAAAACGAGGCCGGTATAATAATCGAGCGGACGACCGAAGGCCGCGCCATAGGTGACGGTTTCGAGATCGACACCGGCATTGGCAAGCGCTGCGACGCGTTTATCGAAGGCCGAAAGCGCGCCATCCAGTTTCAATTTCGCCTTTGCGGCAAAATCCGCCAGAACCTGCGAGGCCTGCGGCAACGGCGCCTTCAGGGCTAGGAATTGCTTGAGCAGCGCGAAGCTTTCATCCGGCAGGCGCGTGGCGGCAAGCGCCAGTTTTTCCCGCAGGCGGCGGGCGATTTCCTGCGGCGCGCGGCTGGCATTGGTGGAATAGCCGGTCTCCTGCATCACCGTATCGAGATAATCGACCAGCACCGTCTCGTCGCCCGTCGCCAGAAGGCCGGCGACCCGGGCATCGAGGCCGGTCATCGGCTTGGGATGCACGAGACTTTCCAGCAGCGCGTCCAGCTGCGCCATATCGCCGAATGCCTGTACCAACCGCTTCTGCCAGCCGAGCGGCAGGCCAAGGGCGGCAACCACCGCCTCGAACACCTGCTGATCGCCCAGCGTGACGGCAAGAGACCGGCCCGGCAGCAGGCGTTGTAGAATGCCGGTGGCGTCAATGACAGCGCGGGCATCGGCGGCGGCGATATCGGTATCGCCGAGATCTTCGATGCCGGCCTGATAAAACTCGTTGGCGCCCTCTCGGCGCTGGCGGAAAACTTCACCGAGATAGGAATAACGCTTCGGCGTGCCGGTCGCCGTCTCGATATGACGAAGGCAGACCGGAATGGTGAATTCGGGGCGCAGGCACAGGCTCTCACCCGTTTCGCTCTCCGTCATGAAGATACGGCGGCGCAGATCCTCGCCGGCCATATCCAGAAACGGTTCGGCGGGCTGGATTACCGGCGTGTTCACACGGCTTGTGCGGCGCGCGGCGAATTCTTCCAGTAGCTCTCCGGAAAATTCCGGCATGTCGATCAGGGGCATGGAACGGTACTTTTCGTCACGGTTCGAGCGGCTGCATCATTTCGATGCGGTTTCCGAAGGGATCATGGACATAAAACCGGTGATACCCTTCAAGCGGCTCATCCTCAACCACATGGCGGCCTGCTGTTTCAAGTGTTTTTCGCAAGGTTGCCATATCATCGACCAGAAAGGCCGGATGGGCTTTCTTCGCCGGGCGGAAATCCTGCTCGACGCCGAGATGCAGTTTTATCGAACCCCGGCTGAACCAGCACCCGCCGCGCGCGGCCAGATTGGCAGGCTTTGCCTGCTCCGCAAAGCCGAGCAGGCCGCCATAAAAAGCGCGTGCCTCATCTTCGCGGCCCGCCGGCATCGCCAGTTGAACATGGTCGAGCGCGAGGATCGCCATGGCCTTAACGCCCTTCGGCGGCGCGGCGAACGTCCTCTGCCTGATGCTCCAGAATCTCGCGGACCTTCGCCACCAGATCCGCCTCCAGTACGGTCACCTGCGCCACACGCGCCTCGCGCCAGCTGGCATTGTCCTCGATCTCGCCGGACAGGCGCTTGCCTTCGATCAGATCCTTGATCTGCACCACACCTTCGGCACGCTCGTCACCGCCCTGGATGATGGCGATGGGGGAGCCGAGACGGTCGGCATATTTCAGCTGGTTGCCGAATTTCTTCCAGTTGCCCTGGTACATTTCAGCGCGGATGCCCTCGGCGCGCAGCGCCTGCGTGAAGCGCTGGTAACGGCCCATGCTTTCCACATCGCCATCCATGACGGTGATGAGAACGGGAGCGAGCGGCTTGACCTGACCAAGCTTGCCGAGGTTCTTCAGCGCCGTCATCAGGCGCGAAACGCCGATGGAGAAGCCCGTGGCCGGAACCGGCTGGCCCATGAAACGCGAAACGAGGCCGTCATAACGGCCGCCGCCGCCAACGGAGCCGAACACGACCTTTTCACCCTTTTCATTGGTGACGTCGAATGTCAGCTCGGCTTCATAGACGGGGCCGGTATAATATTCGAGGCCGCGAACGACCGACGGGTCGATCTTGATGCGCGTCGCATCGTAACCGGCACTGATGACCAGAGCGCCGATGATGTTCAGCTCCTCAACGCCTTCCTCGCCTTTCGAGGTGCCCGCAACCAGTTTGGCCAGATCATCGGCGCTTGCCGCATAATCCTTGATACCGACGAAGAACAGCACCTTTTCGATCTGCTCCTCGCCAAGACCAGCGCCCTTGGTGAAATCACCAGATTCATCCTTGCGGCCGGGGCCGAGCAGCAGCTTCACGCCTTCAGGACCGAACTTGTCGAGCTTGTCGATGGCGCGCAGCACGTTCAGCCGACGACCGGCATTGTCCTCACCGCCGAGGCCGATGGCTTCCATGACGCCATCGAGCACCTTGCGGTTGTTGACGCGGATGACATAGTCGCCGCGCTGAATTCCGAGCGCTTCCAGTGTATCGGCCATCATCATGCACATTTCGGCATCGGCCTGCACACCGGCGGCGCCAACGGTATCGGCATCGAACTGCATGAACTGCCGGAAGCGGCCGGGGCCGGGCTTTTCATTGCGGAAGACATAACCGGCGCGATAGGTGCGGTATGGCAGCTGGATTTCGTTGAAATTTTCCGCGACATGGCGGGCGAGCGGCGCGGTCAGATCGTAGCGCAGGCTCATCCATTGGTCGTCATCGTCCTGCAGCGAAAACACGCCTTCGTTCGGGCGGTCGCTATCGGGCAGGAACTTGCCGAGCGCATCGGTATATTCGAACAGCGGGGTTTCCACCGGATCGAAGCCGTAAAGCTCATAGACCCTGCGGATCTTCTCGATCATCTCATTGGTGGCATGAATATCGGCAACCGAGCGATCCACGAAGCCACGCGGCAGGCGGGCTTTCAGTTTCTGAGGCTTTTTTGCTTTTTCGCTCATGGGGCCGATCCGATATTTTCCTGAAATCAAGCCGGTGTATTAGAGGATGAAGCCCGGTGCGGCAAGCCGCAAAGGCTCCGGTTTTACTGGCCGCTGCGGCCAAGCGGTGCTATATGGGATGCATGTATCCCAATTCGGATCGGGAAGGACGCGACCCATGAGCAAACAGACGGCCATACGCCTGCCTGATGAGACCTATGAGCGGCTGAAAGCGCTGTCCGAGCGCACCGGCCGTACATCCGCCTATTACATCCGCGAGGCGATCGAGAAACATATCGAGGATATGGAAGATCTCTATCTTGCCGAAGAGGCGACGCGGCAGCGCATCGCCAACAAGGAGCACACCTATACTCTGGAAGAAGTGATGCGCGATCTTGACCTGGAGAATTGAATTCCAGCGGGCTGCCGTCAAACAGCTGGGCAAGTTGACGAAGAGCGACGCCAATCGCATCGTTTCCTTTCTGGCAGACCGGATTGCCGAAGATGACAATCCACGCAGAACCGGCGCCGCCCTGCAAGGCTCCGAACTCGGAAATTTCTGGCGCTACCGGGTGGGCGATTACCGCATCATCTGCGATATACAGGATCACAAGCTCGTCGTGCTGGTGGTCGAAATCGGCCATCGCCGTGAAATCTACCGTTAGGCATTCATGATCCTCGAAGCCCTGCAATATGCCGCCACACGCGCGGTCACGCCGAAAGAATTCCGGCCGCATATCCGCTATTCCGTCAACCTCTGGGCGCGCGCCAACCGCTGCGCCAAAGCCTGGGCGGAGCATGAAAACAACAGCCGGCAATTCGTTCTGCAATCGGCCAGAAAGCTGAAGCAGCGGCGAACGGCGGTCGTGCTGGGCTCGGGCCTGTTGCGCGATGTGCCCTATGATGCGCTGGTGGCGATGTTCGATACGGTCGTGCTGGTCGATCTGGTGCATCTTGCCAGCGTGCAGGCGAAGCTGCGCCTCAATGCCAAAAAGAATGTCCGCATCGCCAATCGCGATCTTTCCGGCTTTGACGATGTTCTAGCCGGTCGGCCGGCGGAACCGCTCGATTTCCTGCGGCGGGTGCCCTATCTCGATCTCGTGGTATCGGCCAATCTCCTGTCACAGATCGGCACCGGCGCACGCCACCGGCTGGAGCGGGAAAAGATCGCAAATGCCCCGGACGATCTTCTGCCGAAGCTCATTCACACCCATCTGGAAGCGCTGGCTGGCCTGCCCTGCAAGGCCTGCCTGATAACGGACACCTCCTTCGACATCATCGGCAAAGACGGCAACCTGCACCAGCATGAAGACCTGCTGCATGGCATCGTTCCTCCTGCCCCCGCCGCCGCGTGGGAATGGCCGCTCGCCCCGTTTGGCGAGGAAAGCAGGGATTATCGCATCGTGCATCACGTCATCGCGCGTGAACTGACCTGATCGTCATGCTTATTCCATAATTCCAGCGGTAAATTCACGCCATGTCCGAGGTGGCCCGCACATTGATGTTCCTTGCCTGCCTGCTATACGGCGCAATGCCGGCGCAGATGGCGATGAGCATGCCGATGGCCACGGGCATGGCAGCTTCCTCACAATCGCCGATCAAACATGACGATGCCCATTCGCATCGAGCCGCGGATCGGGACCAAGGGTCTCGGGCGCATGCGGAGAATGGGGCTCATGGAGCGGGAGCGGGCGGTTGCTGCCCGCATGGTGGCGATGCCGCACATCCCGGTTCCTGCGCCGCCTGCCTGATCGTGGTTCCGCGAACGATCTTCGCCGATAGCGGCCGGATGGCATTCGCCTATCCGCAGCCGCAGCGCGGCATCGTCTTTGACGGCAAGGCTTCCGCGCCGCCGCTACCGCCTCCCCGCGCCTGACCCAGATTTTTTCAGACCCATCTTCGAAAAATCCGTCAGACACAGGAAGGATAATCCATGTCTATCAAGACCATCACGCTCGCCGCCGCTTTTGCGGCCTCCCTCGCCATGCCCGTTCTCGCACAGGAAGCGGGCGGCCATGCCGGACATAACATGTCAAAAGGCACCATGAGCGACAGCGCTTCCACCAAGGCCTTCATGGAAGCCAGCAAGAAAATGCATGGCGATATGGCCATCGATTATAGCGGCGATGCCGATGTCGATTTCGTACGCGGCATGATCCCGCACCATCAGGGCGCGATCGACATGGCCAAGGTCCAGCTCGAATACGGCAAGGACCCGGAAATCCGCAAGCTGGCCGAAGAGGTCATCAAGGCGCAGGAAGGCGAGATCGCCATGATGAAGGCCTGGCTGAAGTCCAAGGGCAAGTGACGACCGCTATTGTCAAACAGGGAGCGCCGGCTGGCACTCCCTCCCCACAAGGTTACAACCCCGCGAGACCGGCCTTGTAGTCCTCCGAGGCCGCACGGCTGAGGCGCTCCAGCTCCATGGCCGCCCGGCTGGTATGACGCTCCTTATGGCGCAGCAAAGCGAAATTTCGGGCGGGAAGATCGATGCCGGCTCGGACAAGCAGCCCCTGCCGCAGAAACAGCGAGGCGACGGAGGCGGAAACTGCCGTGGCCGCACCGCCGGAGCGTGCCGCCATCACCACCGCCTCGTTGGACGGCAGTTCGAGCATGACGGAAAGCTCGCCGGGATCCACCCCCATCTGCCGCACCGCCGCCTCGAAGGCGGAGCGGGTGCCGGAGCCCTGTTCGCGCAGAACCCATGAGGTGCCATAGAGCATATCGAGCGCGGTGAGATAACGGCCGTCCGCGAAGGGATGGGCCGAACCGGTGACCACCAGCAGCTTGTCGGACACCACCGGCTGCACCATCAAAGCCGGCTCATCGATCCTGCCTTCGATGAAACCGACCTCGGCCAGACCGTCGAGCACGGCCTGCGTCACCGTTTTCGTATTACCGATATCGAGCCGCACGGTCACGCCCGGATAAAGCTTCTTGAACTGCATCAGGATCGGCGGCAGCCAGTAGCTTGCAATCGTCTGGCTGGCGCAGACGGTGATTTCGCCGCGCGTCAGCCCGCCCATTTCAGAGAGAATCAATTCCGCATTGCGCACACGCGCCAGCGTCGCCTTCGCTTCGCCCAGAAACGCCCGGCCGCTTTCGGTCAGTTCGATGTTGCGGCCGACGCGATGGAACAGCTCGACATTATAAAAGGCTTCGAGATTCTTGATGGCGGAACTGACGGCGGAGGCGGTCAGACCGATGGCTTCGGCAGCCCTTGTGAGGTGCTCGCGTTCGGCAACAGCGATGAAGATGCGGAGCTGTTCGAAGGTCATGGCTTTTCATTCGATTTTATCGAATAATATATGCCATATTATTTGATAGAATAAAACAGGCCGCTGCGGCATTGTCTGGCCATGGCACAACATCGCACCCTCGCTCATCCCTTTCAGTTTTCGCTCCGTTGGATCACCCCGCTTTTGCCGGGCATTCTTCTCTGCGCGGCGGTCAGCTGCGCCGCCATTCTGGCGGAGCGCTTTCAGGTGCGGCTTGCCGGCCATGCATGGCTCGGCGATCTCGTACTCGCCATTCTGATCGGCACGCTGCTGCGTTCGCTGATGGCGCTGCCCGCGGTCGCTTCGGCCGGCATCAAATTCAGCGCGAAGACCCTGCTTGAAATCGCGGTGGCGCTTCTCGGCGCATCCTTGAGCCTCTCCATCCTCAAAGGTGCCGGCGGTTTGCTGATCGGCGGCATTGCGCTTATCGTCGCGCTGTCGCTGATCGTCAGCTATGCCGCCGGGCGGATGCTCGGTCTGCCGCCCAAGCTTGCGACGCTGATCGCCTGCGGCAATTCCATCTGCGGCAACTCCGCCATTGCCGCCGCCGCGCCCGCCATCGGCGCGAAGCCGGAAGATGTCGCCGCCTCGATTGCCTTCACGGCCGTTCTTGGCGTCGTCGCCGTGCTGCTGATGCCGTTTCTGCCGCAGCTTCTGGGTCTCGACGCCACCCAATATGGCATTTTCGCCGGCCTGACGGTCTATGCCGTGCCGCAGGTTCTGGCCGCAACCGCTCCGCTCGGCGCAATCGCCGTGCAGACCGGAACCATCGTCAAGCTCATCCGCGTGCTGATGCTGGGGCCTGTGATCGCCGCCCTCTCCGTCATCCATGGCCAGTCCGACAAGGGACGCCTGAGATTGCAGCAGATGGTTCCGTGGTTCATCATCGCCTTCGTGCTGATGATCATGGCCCGGTCCTTCGGCCTCATTCCCGAGGCTCTGATCGGCCCTGTCGCCTCACTCTCCAACATCCTCACCATCATGTCGATGGCGGCGCTGGGCCTTTCGGTCGATATTCGCAGCCTTCGTCATGCCGGCGGCAAGGTCATCGTCGCCGCCAGCCTGTCGCTCGTGTTGCTTGGTGTCTTGAGTTTCGGCCTGATTGTGCTGACCCAGGCGGCCTAAGCAAAAGGCGGGCTGTTATTTCCCGGTGCTGACCGTCAGCGTGTAATGCGCGCCGAGACCGCGGCGCGGCGATCCCAGGATGAGCGTCGGGCGGATCAGCCACTCCGTATCCGCCTTCGGCGTCAGCGTTGCGACCTTGCCTTCGGAATCGCTGAAGAAGATCGCATCCTCATCCGGCGTCGAAAAATCGAAGACCGCCATCAGCACGAATTCGCTGGAGGCGGCGAGCTCGATCTTCACCGTCTGCCCGGCCTTCACCTTCAGGCGATAGACATCGCCGCGCCCGCGCCGCGTCCAGCCGTCAAGCTTCAGCGGCCCGGCCGGCGGCAGCGCCACCTGCTTCAGCCTTTCGCCGTCATCGAGCCAGATACCATCGACATTGCGGCCTTCCGCGAAGGAGGCATGCGGCACGGCGGCCACGGCCATGGTGAGAGCCAGAAGAAGGGAGGTTACCTTCATGGACGTACAAACTCCCGCCGCATGGCCTCTATCGGCTGGCGGCAATGACAGCCTTCGATATGGTCGTTGACCATACCCATGGCCTGCATGAATGCATAGACGGTCGTCGGGCCGACGAAACTCCAGCCCCGCTTCTTCAGGTCCTTCGAAAGGCGAATGGAGGCGTCGCTGGTGGGATTGGCCCTTAACGTCGCATAGTCCAGCCTTTGCGGCCTTTCTGCGGCGGCCGGTTCGAAACCCCAGAAATAACGGGCGAGCGAACCGAATTCATCGCGCAACTCCATGGCGCGGCGGGCATTATTGATGGTCGAAACGATCTTGCCGCGATGGCGGATGATGCCCTTGTCGGCAAGGCAACGCTCGATATCGGCCTCACCGAATTCCGCCACTTTTTCGAATTCGAAATTGGCGAAGGCAAGACGGAACGCCTCGCGCTTGCGCAGAACCGTCAGCCAGGAAAGGCCGGACTGGAAACCTTCCAGACAGATCTTCTCGAAAAGGCGGCGATCGTCGGTGACGGGATAACCCCATTCCTCGTCGTGATAACGACTGTAATCCGCAAGCCCCTGCTGCCAGAAACACCGCACAAGGCCATCCGCGCCCGTTTCAAGTCCCGCTTCATTCATTCCGCAACCACCCTTTTCCGCTCCCGCCCGTGACCGGTTCAGACCGCGCACTTACCACTCATTCACCACGTTTCAAAACCGGGTGCTAACCTTAAATCCAGCTTTCCCTAATCAAGCGCTTTTTAATGAACAGCCATTTACGATTCGCTGGCGTCGAGGTGCGAACGTGTCCGGCAAAGCGGGCGAACAGTCCCGCAAATCCATAGTTGCGACATCCCTCAGAGAGAGTCCACCCGATGACGATGAAGTCCGTTTTTCTGGCGCTGAGCCTCGTTTCCACCCTCGCCGTGCCGGCCGCCATGGCCAATGAGCGTTATCGCGAGCGCCCGCCCGTCGTCGTCAGCCCGGATCTTTCGGCCCCCTGGGTCACCCAGCTCGGCGGTCGCGGCAATGTCCGCCCCGTGGTCTATCCGCGCGCGCCTGCCGCACGCCAGCCGTTCTTCCAGCAGCGCCAGGCCGCGATGCCGCAGCGCCCCAGCTCCGGCGTCACATCGCAGCGCCCGGCACGGGTGCAGAATGCCGCCGTCCGCCCCAACGCGCCGGTGCGCACCCAGATCGCACCGCAATTCCTGCCGCAGATCGTCACCTACCCGACCGATGAAAAACCCGGCACCATCGTCATCGATACGCCGAACCGTTTCCTTTATCTCGTGCTCGCCGATGGTAAGGCCCGGCGGTACGGCGTCGGCGTCGGCAAGCCCGGTTTCGAATGGGCCGGCACTCATAAGGTAACCCGCAAGGCGGAATGGCCGAGCTGGACACCGCCCAAGGAAATGATCAGCCGCGAGGCGAGGAAGGGACACTACCTGCCGGCCTTCATGGAAGGCGGCCCGGCGAACCCGATGGGCGCGCGCGCCATGTATCTCGGCTCGACGCTTTACCGCATCCACGGCACCAACCAGCCGTGGACGATCGGCAGCAACAATTCCTCCGGCTGCATCCGCATGCGCAACGAGGATGTCACCGATCTTTACGAGCGCGTCAACGTCGGAACCAAGGTCATTGTGATATGACGGCAACGGTTCAGCCTTTCCGGCCGCCTCAGGGCCGGTGTGGCGGCGTATCCGCTTGAATTGCCGCCTTGCGGCGGTACAATCCGGCTCACTTCACTGGAATGAAACTTGGCGGGGGACGCCAGGAGCCGGACCTCTCTCAGGGGGATGATGGAACGGCCTTAAAGCGGGTGGTCAACTGACCGCCCGTTTTTCGTTTCTGTCATTCAAATGTTATCAAAAAACGGTTTGGTGAATTACTGATATCAATCTGGATTCACTTCATGCCGCGCCATAGTTTATTTGTTTGCGCCCTGCTGTTCAGCGGCGTTTCCTTCTCTGCCGCAATCGCGGGCGAATTTGAAATTTCCGGTTATGGCGGCTGGCAAAGCGCGCCGCATAGCGACGTGAAGGTTTCCGACGGGCCGGATTTCCGGGCCGGATGGGAAGGCAAGTCGTTTTCCAACCCGCCTTACTGGGGCGTGCGCGGCACCTATTGGTTCGATGAGGGCCAGCTGCGGAATTTCGGCATCTCGCTCGATTTTACCCATGACAAGGTCTATGCCGACGACCAGACGCTTGCCCGCTCCGGCTGGTCGCATTTCGAATTCACCGACGGCCTGAACCTTCTGACGCTCAACGCGCTCTACCGTTTTCCGCTGGAATCGCTGCCGATCACCCCTTACGTCGGCGCCGGCGTCGGCATCAACGTGCCGCATGTAGAAGTATATCGCCCGTCAGGCAGGACCTTCGAATACCAGTTCGGCGGCGCAACCCTGCAGGCGCAGGCCGGCCTCAGCTACCGCATCACCGACAACTGGTCGACCTTCGTGGAATATAAGGGCACCTATTCCTTCGTCGATGTCGATATCGACAATGGCGGCTCGTTGAAGACCGATATCATCACCAATGCGGTGAATTTCGGCGTGGCGTATAAGTTCTAGCTCTCTTCCCTCATTCCTGTGCTTGTCACAGGAATCCAGCCGACGCGCGTCTGCGCGGCGGGGAGAGTCCCTTCAGCCCAAGGACTTGGGCTGGCTGGATCCCTGTGACAAGCACAGGGATGAGGAGAGAACAAAGAAAACCCTCACGATCCAATCTTTGCGGCACACGTCATGGCGCGCAGGATCACTGCCCTATGAGCGCACCACGCTCTAAACCGAAAGCCTCGCCGGTTTCGGCCCGCCATAGGCCCAGTCCAGCAGCTCCACCGTGTGCACGATAGGCATATCCGTGCCGGTTCCGATCTGCGTGATGCAGCCGATATTGCCGGTGGCGATGACATCCGCCCGGGTGGCCTCGATATTCTTCACCTTGCGCGCCTTGAGTTTGGCGGAAATCTCCGGCTGCAGGATGTTGTAGGTTCCGGCCGAGCCGCAGCAGAGATGCCCTTCCGCCGGATCGCGCACGGTAAAACCCGCCGCCTTCAGGAGTTGTTTCGGCGCAAGCGTGATCTTCTGGCCATGCTGCATGGAGCAGGCAGAATGATAGGCGACCGTGAGACCCTGATTTTGCCCTTGCGGCAGATCGAGGGTGGCGAGATATTCGGTGATGTCCTTTGCGAGCGCCGAGACCCGCGCGGCTTTTTCGGCATAGGCCGGATCGAGCCGCAGCATGTGGCCATAGTCCTTGATGGTGGTGCCGCAGCCGGAAGCGGTGATGATGATGGCGTCGAGACCGCCGCTTTCCATCTCGCGCGTCCAGACATCGACATTGCGCCTTGCCGAGGCGAGCGCCTCTTCCTCCCGACCCATATGATGCACCAGCGAACCGCAGCAGCCCTCCCCCTTCGGCACCACGACCTCGATGCCGAGCCGCGCCAGCAGGCGCAACGTCGCCTCGTTGATACCGGGATCAAGCACCGGCTGGGCGCAGCCGGTGAGAATGGCGACACGCCCGCGTTTTTCGCCTTCGGCCGGCCGTTCACCCGGACGGGCGGAAGCGGAGGCGGAAGGCACGGCGGCGGGCGCAAGAGCGAGCATGGATTGCAGCGGCTTCAGCGCCGGAACTTTGGCAAGCAGGCCGGAGAAAGGCCGCGCCAGCCGGGCCAGATGCAGGGCCAGCCGGAACCGGGCCGGATGGGGCAGGACGGCAACCAGAAGATTGCGGATCAGCCGATCCATGAAGGGGCGCTTGTATGTCTGTTCGATATGGGCGCGGGCATGATCGACCAGATGCATGTAATCCACGCCGGAGGGACAGGTGGTGGTGCAGGCAAGGCAGGAAAGACAGCGGTCGATATGGGTGACGACCTCGCGGTCGGCTGGGCGGCTGTTTTCCAGCATATCCTTGATGAGGTAGATGCGGCCGCGCGGGCTATCCAGCTCGTTGCCGAGCGTGACATAGGTGGGACAGGTGGCGGTGCAGAAGCCGCAATGCACACATTTGCGCAGGATTTTTTCGGATTCCGCCACATGCGGATCAGCCAGCTGTTCGGGCGTGAAGGATGTTTGCATGGTTCAGACGGCCCCTTCCATCGTTACGGCCATCTTGCCGGGATTGAAGATGCCCGCCGGATCGAGCTTCTCCCTGATACGCGCAGAAAGCAGCGCTTCCGCCGCCGGGCGCGGTTCGAAGGCAGCGACCGTGGCGCGCAGCGCATCGCTTGCCCTCACCAAAGTTGCATGGCCGCCGCCGAGTGCCCGGATCGCGCCGCGCAGCAAATCCGCCTCGGGATCCGCCTCCATCTGCATCCAGACGAGGCCGCCCTGCCAGTCGTAAAAGGCGTCGATGCCCGCTTCCATGCGCAGCGCCGCGACAAGCTGATGACCAACCGAAGGCGCGACCGATACTTTCCACAAGGGCTTCGCTACCTGTCCGGAATAGGGCGCGACATCGCGCACCTGACGCCACAAAAGCCTGCTCTCCTCACCCTCCAGCAGCGCCCACGGCCCGACCCGGTCCATGACGGAAAGGAGTTTGGCCGTGCGCGCCTCCACCGAGGCGGAAAGCCCTTCCAGCCGCAGGATGGTCGCCGGGCCGTCCGGCAATCCGCCATCGATGAAACGGGAACGAACGCTTTCCGGCAGATGCGCCGCGCCGGAAACCTCGACGCTCATCGCCATCGCCGCCGCCATGATGCGCGTCGCCGCTTCATCGTCGAGACCGGAAACGACCACGGTTTTTTCCGCCGGCGGTTTTGGCAGCACGCGGAAGGTGACTTCGGTGAGGAAACCGAGCGTGCCGAAAGACCCGGCCAGGAACTTCGACAGATCGAGCCCGGTGACATTCTTCATCACCCGGCCGCCTGCCCTGATAACATCCCCGCTGCCATTGACGAAACGGATACCCAGCAGGCTGTCACGGGCCGCACCGGCCACATAACGGCGCGGGCCGGAAACATTGGCGGCGAAGACGCCGCCAATGGTCGGTTCTCCGTCGGTGCCCATGATCGGGCGGTGATCCATAGGCTCGAAGGCCATCATCTGGCGGTTTTCAGCGAGAGCCGCTTCGACGGTTGCGAGCGGGGTTCCGGCCTTGACGGTCATGACCATTTCGGCGGGCAGGTAGGAGACGATGCCGCTCATGGCGCGGGAAGAGAGTGCTTCATCTGCTGCGACAGCATTGCCGAAACCGGAGCGGGTGTTGCCGCCAATGATTTTCAGCGCGGCTTTTCGGGCGGCGTGGTCGCGGACGATGTCGGCGACCTGGGTTTCTGCGTAGGGGGTCAGCATGGGGTGGTGGGCTCCGGGCATCGGACAGCAACGTTTGCGCGAGGGATACCCCCCTCTGCCCTGCCGGGCATCTCCCCCTCAAGGGGGGAGATCGACTCGCGGCAAGGTCCCGCGTTTTTCTTCGGTCGAGATGGAGCGACGCAAGTGCGTCTCGCCAATCTCCCCCCTTGAGGGGGAGATGCCCGGCAGGGCAGAGGGGGGTAAACCACACCCACCATCGTCACGAAATTCACACCCATCATCCCCTCCCCTCCAGCGGAAACACCTTGGAAGGGTTCATCAGCCAGCCCTCATCGAAAGCCGCCCGCACCGCCATCTGCTGGGCAAGATCGGCCTCGCCATACTGGTGGCGCATCAGGTCGCGCTTTTCGATGCCCACACCATGTTCGCCGGTCAAACAGCCGCCGGCATCGACGCAGAGCTTCAATATTTCATTGCCTGCCTCTTCCGCGCGGGCCGCATCCTCCGGATCGTTGGCGTTGAACAGGATGAGCGGGTGCATGTTGCCATCGCCGGCATGGAAGACATTGGCGACGCGCAGGCCGAGGCGATCGGTGATTTCGCTCGTCTTTTTCAACACGTAGGAAAGCTGGGAGAGCGGCACCGTGCCATCCATGCAGATATAATCCGCGATGCGCCCCGTCGCGCCGAAAGCGGATTTGCGGCCTTTCCAGATTGCCGCCGCCTCCATGGCCGACTGGCATTCCTTCACCGTCTTCACGCCATGTTTTCGGGCAATCGCCACGATGTCGGCCAGCATGGCGTCCATTTCCGCCTCGGAGCCTTCGACCTCGACGATCAGCAGCGCGCCGACATCCAGCGGATAGCCCGCTTTGGCGAAAGCCTCGCAAATTTCGATGGCCGGCTTGTCCATGAATTCGATGGCGACCGGGATGATGCCCGCGCCGATAATATCGGCCACGCAGGAGCCGGCTTCCTCCGATGTCTCGAAGCCGAACAGCACCGGTCGCGCGCCTTCCGGCCTGGCGATCAGCCGCACCGTCGCTTCTGTCACGATACCGAGCTGGCCTTCCGAACCGCAAACGAGGGCGAGCAGATCGTAGCCGGCAGCATCGAGGTGCTTGCCGCCCAGTTCCAACACTGTGCCATCCACCAGCACCATTTTCACGCCGAGCAGATTATTGGTGGTGACGCCGTATTTCAGGCAATGCGCGCCGCCGGAATTCATACCGATATTGCCGCCGATGGTGCAGGCAAGCTGCGAGCTGGGGTCCGGCGCATAAAAGAAACCTTCCGCGCCGGCCGCATCGGAAATGGAAAGATTGGTGACGCCCGCCTGCACCCGCGCCGTACGGTTATAAAAATCCAGTTCGAGGATCGAGGCCATCTTCGAAAGGCCGATCACCACCGCATCTTCCTGCGGAATCGCGCCGCCGGAGAGCGAGGTGCCAGCCCCGCGCGGCACGACCGGAATGCCGTAACGGTGACAATATTTCATCACCGCCGCCACTTCTTCCGTCGTTTTCGGCAACGCCACGGCCAGCGGCAGGCGGCGATAGGAGACGAAGGCGTCGGTTTCGAAAGGCACGAGTTCGCGCGGTTCGTGCACAAGACAGTCCGCCGGCAGAATATCCTTGAGGTCCGCTATGATGCGGTCGCGGCCTGCGACGACTTTCTCGCGCGGCTCCAGAAACTTGATCGGCTGTGTCACCGCCCCTCCTCCATGCCATTCCACCAACTGGTATTCTTTCTTTACCACTTTGAAACGACGCAATCAAATGTTATGGATTTTTTCCTTTCTGGAAACAATCGAGGGCAACTATGACGAATCTGGGCGATCTGGAAGTCTTCGCAAGCGTTGCCGCCTCCGGCAGCATGTCGCTGGCCGCAAGGGAGCTTGGTTATTCGCCCGCCGTCATTTCCAAGCGCATCAAGCGGCTGGAAGAAAAGCTCGGCGCGCGGCTTTTCCAGCGCACCACACGGCAAATCTCGCTGACCGAAGCGGGACAGGGCTTTTACGAGCGGGTGCTTGCCGTGCTGGAAGGGCTGGAGGAGGCCGAGGATTTCGTGTCCGGCCGCGCCAATACGGTCAACGGCACGCTTAAGGTTTCCGCGCCGACCTCCTTCGGGCGCATGCATATCGCGCCGCATCTGAAGGGTTTCATGGAGCGGCATCCTGATCTTTCGGTCAATCTGGTGCTGAGCGACGAATTCATCGACATCATCGAGGGTGGTTACGATCTGGCCATCCGTATCGCCGATCTCAATTCCTCCAGCCTTGTGGCCCGCAGGCTGGCACCAGTGCGCCGCGTACTCTGCGCTTCGGCGGAATACGTTGCTACCCATGGTATGCCCGCGACAATCGAGGATCTGAAAAAGCACCGCTGCCTGCCGGCCCATAATAACGATGTCTGGCGACTGGAGGGACCGGGCGGCGCGATGAGCATTCGCCCGGAGGGGATGCTCATCACCAATTCCAGCGAGGTGATCCGCGAGGCGGTGATATCAGGGCTCGGCATTGCGCTGCGCTCCACCTGGGATATCGGCCATGAATTGCGCAGCGGCAAGCTGGTGCAGGTTCTGCCGGGTTATGAGGGATCGCGAAACGTCACGCTCTCGGCGGTTTATCCGAGCCGGCAGTTCCTGCCTGCGAAGGTTCGACTGTTCATCGATTATCTGGCCGGGCTCTATGGGCCTTCACCCTATTGGGAGCAGGGTTGAGGCAGGCGTCGCGTCGCGTCGGCACCACCTATCCTCATCCCTGTGCTTTGTCATAGGGATGAGGGAAACTTGGCCCTCAGTGCCCGCCCTCGGCATGGGAGCGGCGGATGCGGCGCACCACCCACCAGACGCCGAGAACCGCGAAAGGAACGGAGATGCCCGTGACGACGGCAGGGTCGAGTGGCAGCACATCATGGCTGATCGCCTTGGTGAGATAACCGATGAGGCCCACAACATAATAGGAAATGGCGGCGACCGAGAGGCCTTCGACCGTCTGCTGCAGGCGAAGCTGCATGGCGGCGCGCTTGTTCATGGTGTTGAGCAGCACCGTATTCTGCCGTTCCAGTTCCACGTCGATCCAGCTTCGGACGAGCGCGGTGGCGCGATAGAGCTTGCGCGACAGGTTGGCCTGCCGCTCCTCCACCGACTGACAGGTGCGCATGGCGGGCGCCATGCGCCGTTCCAGAAAGCTGCCCATGGTCTCGTGGCCCTGCACCGGGGTTTCCGCAAGCGCCCGGATGCGTTCGCGCACGATGCCGTCATAGGCGCGGCTGGCGCCGAAACGATAGAGACTGAGCGCGGCATTGGCTTCCAGTTCGGCCGCAAGCCGGGTCATTTCCGCCAGCAGCGCGTCCGCCTCGTCGCGCGCCCCGTTTTTCATGCGCTGCGTGATACCCGTCAGGCCATCTTCGATACGGCGGATTTCCGGCGAGAGCGTCTGCGCCATCGGCAGGCCGAGCATGGCAAGGGTGCGATAGGTCTCGATATCCAACAGCCGCTGCACCAGCGCGCCGCGGCTGTAATCGCTCAAGCCCCGGTCGATCATCAAAATCTGTGTAAGCCCGTCGCGATCCTGCCGGAAATCGGTGAGGATCGCCGCCTGGCCGTCGCGCACGTCGCTGTGACAGAGGCTGGTCGGTTCGAAGATCGTCTCGGCCTGAGACGCCGCGCCATTTTCCGGGCGGATTTCCAGCCGCACGCCCGAGATCAGCGAGCCGGGCGGCGAAAAGCCGTCGCCGAAGGGATCGCCGGCAATCTCGCCGCCGAATTTTTCCGGCGCGGGGCCATCCCAGAACCAGGTCGAAAATTCGGTATGCCGCTCCCAGCGCAAGGTGCCCTGCCCCCAGGGCATGGCATGGTGGCGGGCATCGCGCTCCGGCGGCGCAACACCGCGGCTGCGCGACATTTCCGCGATGACCGAGTGATGCACGGCGGAACCGCCATCCATCATGAAGGCGAGCTGGACGATGATGCGCGAGGGTGCGAGAAGCACCGTCGGCCGCGCATGAACCTCCCCGAGCGCCAGCGATCTTTCCGGCGCGCTTGCGAAAGCAAATCTACCCTTGGCCATTGCAATATCGTCCCCGCCTGTTGCGCTGGTTCTATTAGAACATTGATCGCGATGAAAACACCGCAATCGAAGCCGCTGTCATTGTTTTGATCCACCTGGCGGAAAAATCCGCCATCGTCACCCTGTCCTGCTGCTGCTTTAACAAAAGCCAATTCGAAAAGGCAGATGCCGTGTTGCCGCAGGCATGGCACGGATGAGGCGCGGAACTGGATAGAATATTTGACCAGTGCGATGCTTCGCTGATAATTTGCCCCCCATCGAAATACGGGGCGGGATTTCGCCGGAGACTTCTGCGATGGACGAAACGCTTTTTGCGCGCATCGAGCACAGCCGCACATCGCAGGAGGTGATCTTACGTTTCGAGGAACTGATCCTCGACGGCATATTGCGCGATGGCGACAGGCTGCCCGGCGAGCGCGAACTGGCGCAACGCCTCGATGTCTCGCGGCCGATCCTGCGGGAAGCGCTGAAGGAGCTTGAGACCCGTGGCCTTCTTACCAGCCGGCATGGCGGCGGCACCTATGTCGCCGATATTGTCGGCCCGGTCTTTTCCGATCCCTTGAGCGCGCTGATCACCCGCCACAGCCGGGCGACACGGGATTTCCTCGAATATCGCCGCTATATCGAAGGCATGACCGCCGAACTTGCCGCACAGCGGGCGACGGAACCGGACAGGCGCAACCTCGCCGCCATCGTGGACAGAATGCGGGAAGCGCATGAGGCGGGCCATTTCGAAGAGGAGCTTGCGGGCGATGTGGAATTTCACAACGCCATTGGCGAAGCGGCGCATAATATCGTGCTGATGCACACGTTACGCTCCTGCTACCGGCTTCTGAGCGACGACATCTTCTATAATCGCCATCTCATCTTCACCGTCGCCGGCGCCCACGACGAGGTGCTGAGGCAACATATCGCCATCCACGATGCGATTGCCGCCGGCGATCCGGCCGCGGCAAGGGTGGCGGCGGAGGCCCATATCGACTTCATCGTGGAGACGACATCCAAGGCGCATCAGGCGCGCGAATGGGACCGGATTTCGCGCCTGAGGCAGCAACAGCGCGCGCCCTGAAAACGCCATCCGGCGAAATGCGGCATCTCTTTTATTCAGATTTTGATGGAACCTTTTGTGCTCTTTGGTCTTTTTATCGGGTTAATTGGAAAAATTTACCAAGATGGGACCCATGACGACCACGAGCGAAACTGAACGTTATCCGCGGATAGCTCTCATATCGACGCATGGCTATGTCGCCGCGCACCCGCCACTGGGCGCGGCCGATACCGGAGGGCAGGTGGTTTATGTGCTTGAGCTTGCACGCAAACTCGGCCAACTCGGTTATACCGTCGATCTTTATACCCGCCGCTTCGAAGACCAGCCGGAATTCGACGAGGTTGACGAGCGCGTCCGTGTGGTGCGCATTCCCTGCGGCGGACGTGATTTCATTCCCAAGGAATATCTGCACCGACACCTGATGGAATGGTGCGAAAACGCGCTGCGTTTCATCAAGAAAAACGACCTGAATTATTCTTTCATCAACAGCCATTATTGGGATGCGGGCGTCGCCGGGCAGCGGCTGTCTGAAGCACTGAAAATCCCGCATCTGCACACGCCGCATTCGCTCGGCATCTGGAAAAAGCGCCAGATGGAAACCGACTATCCGGAAAAGGCCGATACGTTCGAACTGGAATTCAACTTCAGGGAACGTATCCAGCACGAGCTGATCATCTACCGCAGTTGCGATATGGTGATCGCCACAACGCCGGTGCAGCTCGACGTTCTGATCGAGGATTACGGTCTGAAGCGCAAGCATATCCACATGATCCCGCCGGGTTATGACGACAACCGTTTCTTCCCGGTTTCCGATGCAACGCGGCAGATGATCCGGCAGCGTTTCGGTTTCGAGGGCAAGACGGTGCTGGCGCTCGGACGCCTTGCGACCAACAAGGGTTATGACCTGCTGATCGACGGTTTCTCCGTGCTTTCCGAGCGCGAACCGGAAGCCCGGCTGCATCTGGCCGTCGGGGGCGAGAATATGGACGAGCAGGAAACCACGATCCTCAACCAGTTGAAGGAGCGGGTGAAAGCGCTCGGTCTCGAAGACAGGGTGGCGTTTTCCGGTTATGTCGCGGATGAAGACCTGCCGGACATCTATCGCGCCGCCGATCTTTTCGTGCTTTCCAGCCGTTACGAGCCCTTCGGCATGACCGCTATCGAGGCGATGGCGAGCGGCACGCCAACCGTCGTCACCATTCATGGCGGGTTGTTCCGGGCCGTCAGTTATGGCCGCCATGCGCTGTTTGCCGATCCTTTCGACAAGGAAGACCTTGGCATTACCATGATGAAGCCGTTCAAGCATGAGCGACTTTACGGGCGGCTTTCCCGCATGGGGGCGCACAAGGCGCGCAGCCTGTTCACATGGACCGGCATTGCCCAGCAGCTTCTCGCCCTTGTGGAAGGCAGGACCATGATGCCGGTTCTGGAAGAAGCCGATTGGGCCGAACCATGGAACGACGGCGATTGAGACCGCTTCGCCTTTTTTCCACCGATCTCGACGGAACCGTCGTCGGCGATAACGACGCCACGCGCCGGTTCCGCGATTTCTGGCATTCGTTGCCGGAGGGTCAACGTCCCCTTCTGGTTTTCAACAGCGGCAGGCTGATCGACGACCAGCTTGCGCTTCTCGAAGAGGTGCCGCTGCCGCAGCCCGACTACATCATTGGCGGGGTCGGCACCATGCTGCACGCGAAAGAGCGAGGCGAGCTGGCAAACGCCTATACACAGTCCCTCGGCACCGGTTTCGACCCCCAGAAGATTGCCGAGGTCATGGCCGGAATTCCCGGTGTGACGATGCAGGAAGAGCGTTACCAGCACGGCTTGAAATCGAGCTGGTTCCTGCATGACGCCGACGACGCCGCGCTCGAAGAGATTGAGGCCGCGCTTGTGGCGGCCGATATCGATGCCCGTGTCGTCTATTCCAGCGACCGCGACCTCGACGTCTTGCCGAAAGCCGCCGATAAGGGTGCCGCGCTGACATGGCTATGTGGACAACTACAGATCGGCCTCGACGAATCAGTGGTTGCAGGCGATACTGGCAATGATAGGGCGATGTTTGAGCTAAAGAATATTCGCGGCGTGATCGTGGGCAATGCCCTGCCGGAGCTCGTCTCGCTGACATATCATGATACGCGCTTCTTTCACTCGGCTGCGAAGGAGGCGGACGGTGTGGTCGAAGGCCTCCGGCACTGGGGATTAACCCCGGACTAAAAACAGCCCCGGCTACAATTCATAGCGGCTTTGCAATCCGTATGCTTGAAGGCGGGCGGAGAGGGTATTACCGCATCGGCTGTCCGGCCGGGGAACCACCCGGTCGCAGCTTTGTTCGCATATCTACCATGCCCATCTTCCCTGCAGGCTTCATCAGCGTGAAGACAGTAGTGGGTTATGGGTGAAAGGGGATTGGCGGAACTTACGGCACATCTATATTAGCAATTATCACTACCCGGCAAAAAAGGATCAATCCGGATTGAAGATTTTGAATCGATTGGCGACAGATGTTGGCTTGATGTTGCGCAGACCGCCGCGACAGCAATATGCGGCGCTGTGCTATCGATTGTCCAAGAAAAATCCGGAGCCGGAAGTGTTGCTGCTGACCAGCCGGGATACGGGGCGCTGGGTCATTCCCAAGGGCTGGCCCATGGCCAACAAGAAGGCCCATGCGGTGGCCGAGCAGGAAGCCTATGAGGAAGCCGGCGTCAAAGGCACGGTGGAAAAGGCGCCCTTCGGTTACTACGAATACGAGAAAAAGCTGAACAGCGGCGTCAACGTACCGTGCAGGGTTCAGGTGCATCTGCTCGAAGTTTCGGAGATGCAGGAAAGCTTTCCCGAAAAGCAATCCAGACGGCTGGAATGGGTCAGTCCCCAGGAAGCTGGAAAACGCGTCAACGAGCCGGAATTGAAAGCGCTGATGCTCGCTTTCGACAAACGGATGACGCATTCGAAATAGCGCGCCCGCCCCGAACGTGGCAATGTGCAGTTTGTTTTTCCAACATGGCTTTTATCGTCTTTCCTTTTGGAAAGATGTGCGAGATGTAACAGTCTTTCTGTAAAATTGCCTTCAACCTGCGACACTGCCGGACGAAAGGGAATGCTGGCAAACGAGGTCTGAATGGCAATCAAGCCGCCATCGAATATGAAACCGACGCTCGACAAGGATCTCGACAAGATTACCCGTGTCGAAGAGGCGACGCTGCATGTCACGCAGCAGCTTGCCGGCCTTGGCGCGGGGTTCATGTTCGTTGTCCTGGCGGCCATCTTCGCCGGGGTCTTCGTCACCGGCACCGCGGGTTCGGTCATCATCATCGCCGCCGTCGCCATCGGTGCCTATATGGCGATCAATATCGGCGCGAACGACGTTACGAACAATGTCGGCCCGGCGGTTGGGGCAAAGGCCATGCCGCTTGCCGCCGCCCTCATCGTCGCCGCCATCTGCGAGATTGCCGGCGCGCTGATCACCGGCGGCAATGTGGTCGAGACCATTTCCAGCGGCATCATCAACATCGAGACCATTCCCGACAGGACTGCCTTTTCATGGGCGATGCTGTCGGCGCTTCTCGCCGCCGGCCTTCTCGTCAATATCTCGACCTGGACGAGGGCGCCGATTTCCACCACCCATACGGTGGTGGGCGGAGTTGCGGGCGCGGGAATGGCCGCCTATGGGGCGAAGGCGGTCGACTGGCTTTCGCTCGGCAGCATTGCCTTCGCATGGGTTCTGGCGCCCTTCATCAGCGCCATCATCGCCGTCGCCATCCTTGCTTTCATCAAGGAATTCATCATTTACCGCGAGGACAAGCTCACCTCCGCCCGGCTGTGGGTTCCGGTTCTCATCGGTTTGATGGCGGGCGTCTTCACGGCCTATCTCATCTGGGTCGGATTGCGGCAGCTCATGCATGTGTCGCTTGGCCATGCCAGCCTCACAGGGCTGGTGACCGGGCTCGTGGTCTGGCGGCTCTGCGTGCCGATCATCCGCAAGCAGTCGGAAGGATTGGAAAACCGCAACCAGTCGCTTCGAATTCTGTTCCAGTGGCCACTGGTTCTCGCCGCCGGCCTGATGTCTTTCGCCCATGGGGCGAACGACGTTTCGAACGCCATCGGGCCAGTCGTTGCCATCGTGCGGGCCCTGCATGACGAGGCGGTGAGCACTTCCGCCCGCGCACCGATGTGGGTGATGCTGGTTGGCGCCTTCGGGCTTTCCTGCGGTATTCTTCTTTATGGCCCGCGCCTCATCCGCCTCGTCGGCGAGCAGATCACCAAGCTCAATCCGATGCGCGCCTTCTGCGTTTCCGTGGCCACAGCGCTCACCGTGCTCGTTGCCTCACGCTTCGGCCTGCCGGTCAGCACCACCCACACGGCAATCGGCGCGGTGTTCGGCGTCGGTTTCTTCCGCGAATGGTACACACAATCGTCGCGGCGGCGGCAGGAGCTTGTTCAGGCTGGTGACGGCAGGCCCCGCCGGTCCGAAAGATATGCCGACAATCCTTCCGAGATACGCCGCCGTTATCTCGTCCGCCGCTCCCACTTCATGACGATCATCGCCGCCTGGCTGGTCACCGTTCCTTCCAGTGCAGCGCTTGCGGCGCTGCTCTACTGGCTCATGTCCTCCCTCTTTCTCTGAACCTGAAACAGAATCCCATGCGCGCCAATTTCCGGATGCAACGCCTGTATATCGAAGCCAGCCTTGCCGAAGGCGTCGCGCAGGAGGCAACAGCCGAGCAGTTCAATTATCTCGCCAATGTGCTGCGCATGACCGACGGTGCGGAAATCCTGCTGTTCAACGGTCGCGACGGCGAATGGAAAGCGAAACTTGCCTTTCCGAGCCGCAAGAAGATCGTGCTCGTCCCAATCGAGCAGACACGGCCCCAGCCGAGCGCCCCGGACCTGCATTATCTTTTCGCGCCGCTGAAAGTCGGGCGCATGGATTATCTGGTGCAGAAGGCGGTGGAGATGGGCGCCGGCCTGTTGCAGCCGGTGATGACGCAGCATGTTCAGGGCAAGATCCACAATACCGAAAAACTGCGCGCCAACGCCATCGAAGCCGCCGAGCAGTGCGGCATACTGTCCCTGCCCGAGGTGGCCGAGCCGGTGAAACTGAAGGACATGCTCGAGAGCTGGCCCTACGACCGGCGCATCATCTATTGCGACGAAGGCGATGCGGGGCAAAATCCGCTGCCGATCCTGCAAGCCGTCACGGAGCGTAAACTTGCCCTGCTGGTCGGCCCGGAAGGTGGATTTTCCGAGGAAGAAAGGGAGCTTCTGCGCGGCCTTGCCTTCGTTACCCCCATTCCGCTCGGGCCGCGTATCCTGAGGGCCGATACGGCCGCCGTCGCCGCGCTCGCGGTCATTCAGGCGGCGATCGGCGACTGGAATTGAATGGCCCCATTGCGCTTCATGCATCTTTAAAAGAAATTCATTTGCCTCCGGATACGATCCGGCCCTATCTGCCAATCATATGCCTCGCCGCAACAGAGACGTCATAACAAGGTAAGCCATGGCACGCGACACGACCGACCAGACCCCCCTCTCCTCCGTCACGGAGCTTACAGATTATCTGGCGGGCGGTTGCAAAGCTGAAGCCGACTTCCGCATCGGCACCGAACATGAAAAATTCGCGTTTTTCCGCGAGGATAACAGTCCCGTTCCCTATTTCGGCGAAGCCAGCATTTCAGCACTTTTGAAGGGCATGCAGGAAAAGCTCGGCTGGGAGCCGATCATGGACGGTGGAAACATCATCGGCCTTGGCGAGCAGCACGGCATGGGCGCCATCTCCATCGAGCCGGGCGGCCAGTTCGAGCTGTCGGGCGCGCCACTCGAAAACCTGCACCAGACCTGCAAGGAATCCAACCAGCATCTGGCGACGCTGCGCGAAGTGGCCGAGCCGATGGGCATCCGTTTCCTCGGCATCGGCGGCAGCCCGCTGTGGAGCTACGACGAAACGCCGCGCATGCCGAAATCGCGTTATGCGATCATGACGCGCTATATGCCGAAGGTCGGGACCAAGGGTCTCGACATGATGTACCGCACCTGCACCATTCAGGTTAACCTCGATTTCTCCTCCGAAGCGGACATGCGCCGGAAGATGCGCGTTTCCATGAAGCTGCAATCGCTGGCGACAGCGCTCTTCGCCTCCTCGCCCTTCACCGAAGGCAAGCCGAACGGTCTTCTTTCCTGGCGCGGCGATATCTGGCGCGACACCGACAACCGCCGCTCTGGCGTGCTGCCCTTCACCTTCAGCGATGACTTCGGCTTCAAGGACTATGTGGAATGGGCGCTCGACGTGCCGATGTATTTCATCGTGCGCGACGGCAAATATCATGATTGCACCCACGTCACTTTCCGCCAGTTCATGAACGGTGCGCTGAAGGGCGAAATCGCCGACTGGCAGCCGACCATGGGCGACTGGACAAACCATCTTTCCACCCTGTTCCCGGATGTGCGCCTGAAGCGCTTCTTGGAAATGCGCGGTGCGGATGGCGGCCCGTGGAGACGCATCTGCGCCCTTCCCGCTTTCTGGGTCGGCATTCTCTACGATGACGAGGCGCTGACCGCTGCCGATGCGCTGACCGCCGGCTGGAGCTTCGATGAGGTCATCGCCCTTCGCAATGCCGTTCCGGCCAAGGGTCTTTCCGCCGAGATCGCCGGCAAGCCGCTTCTCGGTCTCGCCCGCGAGGTGCTCGATATTTCCCGCACCGGCCTCAAAAACCGCAAGCGCCTGAACGGCGAAGGTCAGGACGAAACCGTGTTCCTGTCGTCGCTGGATGAAGTTCTTGCCAAGAAGACCACGCTCGCCGAAGACCTGCTTGCGCTTTACAACGGTCGCTGGGGCGGCTCCGTGCTGCCGGTGTTCGAAGAATATCAGTATTGAGGCAGTGCCGCTAAAATTGCGCCGCCATTAAAAAAGCCCGGCGCGGCCGAGGGGCCTGACACCGGGCAAAGGCAGGGCTATTGGCAAATCACCCTGCGGGGAAAACTTTTCCGTTCGAAAGCAATTCCGGCGGCTGGAGGTCTGCCGGAATTGCCCGAACATTCTGGAACGTTTTGGCGCATTTCCGGACGGAAAACCGGGGCCCGCCTTTCCCGGAAATGCTTTAAACGGTCTTGAACCGGGTCACCGCGCGGTTGCGTGCGGCGCGGGTCAGATGGGCGGTCGGATCCTCGAGCAGGCCGGTATTGAGCGCATCCCTCACATCCGAGCGCGCCAGACCGATATCGGCCAGAAGGCGGTCATCAAGTTCCGTGAGGCCATTGGCCACGATACGATTGTAGATGCGCTGCAAGAACGTTTTGACGCGGAAAGCAAAGAGGCCAGCGACACGACGAAGCGTATCGTTCTGCCGGGAGGTTGCGAGTTCCAGTTCCATTCTCCGTTCTGCCGTGCGCATGACACTTATCCTTTCGTAACGGCACGATGCGGCACCGCCCCCGGCGCACCACGCGCGAGAAGCTGCCTCGGGTTGGGGGCCTGACGTTTCGCCGGCCCGGGGTTGATATTGATTTGCTGGGTGTCAAAATGTCGCAAGACTATTGATCAGTCCAACGAATGTTTCTAATGTGAGGCATCAATCATTCTGATGGATGACCATCCATGTCCGCACCTCTCGACATAGACCAGCTGCATACCTTCATCGCCATCGTCGATACGGGCAGCTTCACCAAGGCCGCAGACCGCGTTTTCAAGACGCAATCCGCCGTTTCCATGCAGATGCGACGGCTGGAAGAACGGATCGGCAAGCAGCTTTTCGCCAAGGACGGGCGTGGCAACCGCCTGACAGCGGAAGGCGAAAAGCTGATGAATTACGCCCGCCGCATCATCCGCCTCAATAACGAGGCAATCGCCGCCTTCGACGACAACCGTTTGGAAGGCATGCTGCGCATCGGCACGCCCGATGACTATGCCGACCGCTACATGCCGGAGATTATCGGGCGCTTCGCCAAGACCCATCCCAATGTCGAGCTTTATATCGTCTGCGAACCTTCGGTCAGCCTTGCCGAAAAAATGGCGCGCGGCGAACTGGATATCGCCCTCGTCACCCATAATCCGCGCGCGCGCTCCTCGGATGTGGTGCGCACCGAGCCGCTCTGCTGGGTCGCTTCCGCCAACCATCCGCTGAAGGACGATGCACCCGTGCCGCTCGCCGTCGGGCGGCGAGATTGCCACTGGCGCCAGCTTGCGTGTTCGGCACTCGATGCCGATGGACGGGACTATCAGGTCCTGTTCACGAGCTGGTCTTCCACCGTCGTCGCCGCTGCCGTGCTAGCGGGCATGGCCGTCTCGGTGCTGCCGGAATCGGCGCTGCGCACCGGCATGAAGGTTCTGACCGCCGCGGACGGTTTCCCGCCCCTGCCGCCGGTGCAGATCGGCCTGATGAAACGGCCGGGCCTCTCCCCTTCGCTGGTGAACGCCATCACCGACCACATCACTGCCTGCCTCGACAATATCTCGCCGATGAGCGTTGCCGACGAAATGGACAGCGATGTGAAGACCTACCCCAAGATGCCGCGCCTGCGCGCCGGGCACATGCTGCCGGGGTGGTAAGAGGATAGTACAAATCCCCGGGGATGACGCCGCCTATGCGTGAGGCTTCGTCATCAGCCTCAAGCCGGCTAACGCCGATCCTCCCGTCGCTCGTCCGCGCTTTCTGTGCTACCGCGCCCGCAGCGTGGCAACCGCCAGCAGCGTATCGGCGCTGATACCCACCGAACCGCTGCCGTTGAAGAGCGTCATGATCGGATCGGTAGTGTTCTGCTGATTGTCGTACATGATGGTGAAACGGGCGACCAGCTTCTTGACCTTTTCCGGATCCTGAAAATCCTCGATGTCGAAATATTTCTTCATCATCGTCACCTGCGTATCGACCTCGGCATTGGCGAGTTCGTCCGGAATCCCGAAAGTGGTGTTGATGAAGCTCTGGAGCGCCGTGTCGGCGAGGATCGAGTAATAGGACGTCGTTCCGGCCGCCATGCGCTGGAAATAAAGCGCCAGGCGCACGCCGGCATTTTCTTCGCCCGCCTGCGTTTCCAGCGTCTGGGTGAGGTAGTTGTCCAGCGTCTCGTAAAGGCCGCGCCGCGTCTGGATCAGGCTGCGGTCCTCGTGAAGAAGCGTACCGTCGGTATTGAAGTTGAAGGCGGTGACGAGGCGGCGGAAGACCGGATCCATCTCCTTGTTGACGTAGCTGTCCTTGTCATCGAGCTTCGAGGTGAAGGCCTTTTCGAGCTGTTCCTTCGTCACGCTTTCGGGATCGATGCCGAGCGACTCCATCGCGAATTTCGTCAGGCGATCGTCGCTCAGGAATTCCTTGAGCGTCTTGATCTTCTGCATCTCGGCCGTGAAATATTCCGATTCCTTCGTCGCCGTTTCCTTGTCCTTTTCCGTGCCGAAAGCCGATTTTTTCTTGATATAGTCGGCCGACATGGTCTGCATCTCGATTTCCGACTGCGCCAGAACCGGTGTGCCGACGCTGCCATCGGAGGCGAAGTTGAACAGCTCCGCCAGCTTGACATAACGCTCGTCGTCCAGCGTGTAGACGAAGCTCTTTTTATCCTGCAGATCGCTGGTGAGGACCTTGCGAATATCGGCGGAATTTACCTTGGTCGGATCGAGGCCAACGGCTTTCAGCGCATAGGTATAGACCGCGCTGCTGTCGATGAAATCCTTGACGGATGTGACGCTGGCTATATCGCTCTTGAACAGCTTCAGCGCTTTCTCGTCGGCGGCATCATCCTTGTCGTTATAATAGGTCATATAACCGCTGGTGGTGGTTGCGGTCTGTGCCGTCGTCTGGGGCGTGGTGCCGGCTGCCAGCGTTCCGTCGGTCTGGAAATTGAAGGCATTTCTCAAGGCGATATAACGCTTGTCGTTCTTGCCGACGGTCGCGATGTAGTTGCTCGGATCGCTCAGATCGCTGGTCAGGATATTCTGGATCGTTGCCGTGACGACTGTGAGGTCGTTCAGGTCGAAGGCGGTCCTGATATAGTTGAGAAGCCGGGTATCCGCCGTCAGTTCGGTTACCGTCTTGATCGAACCGATCTTCGATTCGAAATAATCCCGGTTCAGTGTGGCGACGGTCGGCGTCACGCGCGGGGCGCTGCCGATATAGGCATCCGTCAGGGCCTTGAGATTATCCGCCGTCTGCGCCTGACCGGCGGTCACCGTGCCGTCGTTCTTGAACTCGAAGGCGGTGGCGAGCTGCGCCATCTTGTTATATTGCGTGACGGTGCTGGTGAGCGTCGTCTGCTCGGCCTTGATGGCGGCGAGCTTCGCTTCCCACTCATCCTGCGGCGGCAACACCGCCTCGAGCTGGGTCAGCTGGTCCTGGCGCGTCACCTTTTCCGCCTCCAGCTCCGTGCGCTCCTCAGCCGTCAAACCGGTGTCGGCGAGTTCGGTGTCGATTGCGGTAATCCGGGCAGTGACCTGCGCGTGCAGTTCGATATTGCCCTTCATCGTCAGTTTTTCGACCGCGTCATTATAGGCCGCGCCGTATTTCTGGTTGATGTAGCTGTCGGGATCGTTGATGTCGCTCGTCATCAGTCCCTTGATATGGGCATAGGAATAGGTCTTCTCATCGATGCCGAAGACCTGAAAGATATAGGCGCGGGTGCGGTCGTTGCGCAGCAGTTGGTCGACATTGGTTACCGTGCCGACAATCGCCTTGTAATAACGGGTCTCTTCCGCAAGGCTGTCATCGAGATCGGTTATCGACGTATCGTAAAGCCCGATCATCTTGTCGAGCTGCGCTTCCGTCTGAACGGTCTTCGTCGATGTGGTGAAGTTGAAGGCTGCGGCGAATTCCCGATACCGCTCGTCGGTGAGCTTGTTGGCGAAGCTGTTCTGGTCGTTCAGATCGCTTTCCAGCACCTTTTTCATAAAGGCCTTGGCATAGGTCATTTCGCCGAGACCGAAGGCATCCATGGCATAGGAATAGAGCTGGTAATTGTCGAGGAACTCATCGACGCTTTTCACATTGCCGATGTTTTCCTTGTAATATGTCGTCTGCCGCTCGATGAGCCCCTGCTGCGACACGCGCGACAGGCTTGCCTTCATATCGCGGTTGATGAGGTCGTAGCTGAGATAAGTCGATACCATCCGAATGCCCCCTGGAGACCCGCGCGTCGCTTCAGACGCCGAATGCTCCGGTTTTCAATCCACCCATCGCGCCTCCATCGGGACGCACGGCAAGCCTTTGCCTGACTATGCGGGAGACGCCTTGCCCGGAGCTTGAAAGAGCACAATTTCGGCCGGGATAAAAACCGCATTGTCCCGATCTCTTTTACCTAAGCGAAACCATGCCACAGTGTGTTTTGCTAACCATTTGGGAATGCAAAGTTTTCTTAACCGCGATTTTTAAGCAGTCTCGAACAGGCGGCGGATATTCTCCCGACATCAGAGGACGAAAAGTCCCGATGAGAAGACCGGAAACCGGCTCTCAGGTAAAACAAGGGTAGAATAAACATGACCAAGACCGTTCTGAAGCCCGACTGGGCCGTCGCCACTCTCAGACTCGACCCGGCACGTTTTCCGCAACAGGTCACCTATGGAAAAGGCAATGGCGCGAGCGATGTCGCCGTCACCCTCGATGAACGGGGCGCCGTTCTGAGAAAGGTTCTTTCCTCTTCCGGCCTGCCTCTGTCCTTCGCTTTGCCAGCCCGCGCTTTCAAGGGCGTTGCCGCCCGCGCCATCGACCATGGCGACGGACAGGTAACGGTGACGCTGGAGCTGCACCATGACGATCCGGACCTCTGCGTTCCGCTTCTCGTCGCCCACGATCTCTGCGATATCGCCGCCGACTGGCGCAGCTGGTCCGAGGCCTACCGTATTCCCATGCTGATGGTGGAAGCCGATGGCGTTGCCCGTCCGCTGGAAGAACATCTCGGCAAGGTGCGCACCCAGAATACCCGCCCGCGCCGCCGCCATTCCTATTTCGCGGAACGCCGTCCGCGCTTCCTCGTTCGCCGCTCCACCGGTTCGCTGGGCATGAGCATGAAGATCGAGGGCAAGGAAATCATCGCCCGCAGCTGATAATCTTCAGCCAGACAAATCAAAAAGCCCGGCGCGGATGACGCGGCCGGGCTTTTTCATTCCGTGTTTTCACAGGCTTATGCCAGCAGGAGCGGCAGGATGAGGCCCGCGAAAATCAGCACGCCGACGCGGTTGTTGGATTTGAACAGCACGAGGCACTGAGCGACATCGTCGATATTAAGCACCCAGACCTGCCGGAACAGCATGATGGCCGCAGCGGCAAGGCCGCTATAGGCAATGACGTTAACACCCGCGACCCAGAACGACAGGAACATCATGACAAGGGCTGTGCCATAAAGGAAAACCAGCCAGCGATGTGTGTTCTCGCCAAACAGCAGGGCGGTTGAACCGATGCCCACGGCGGTGTCGTCTTCCTTGTCCTGATGGGCGTAGATTGTATCATAACCGATCGTCCAGGCGATGGAGCCGACATAAAGCAGGACAGCCGGCCAGGCGATCGATCCGAACTGTCCCGCCCAGCCCATCGGCGCACCCGAGGAAAAGGCAAGGCCGAGGAAAAATTGCGGCCAGTTGGTGAAGCGCTTGGCGAAGGGATAGATCGCCACGAAGACCAGCGAGAATATGCCGGTCGCGATTGCGAAACTGTTGAACTGCAAAAGCACGACAAGCCCCGCAAGCGCCTGCAGGACGATGAAGAGCTTGGCCTGCGACCGGCTCACGCGGCCGGAAGGCAGCGGTCGCGAACGGGTGCGCGCCACGGCCATGTCGATCTTGTGGTCGGCCAGATCATTATAGGTGCAGCCCGCGCCGCGCATCGCCACCGATCCGATGAAGAACAGCACCAGATGCCAGATCAGCGTCGCCCAGGAAAAGCCGCCGCTCGCCATCGCGACATTTGCCGCAAGGGCTGCGGACCAGAAACATGGCCACATCAGCAATTGCCAGCCGATGGGGCGATCCCACCGGGCCAGTTGCGCATAGGGCCAGAGGGGCCTCGGCAAAATCCGATAGACCCAGTTATTGGATGGCGCGTCGGAGACGCGATCTGACAAATCGCTGTGGTGAACCATGGGATGGTTCTACAGCATCGGCGGGAAAATCGGAATGGATTTCAGCAGCTGGCCGCACACGCGGAAAAGCCCCGCAGCGGTTTCGCGACGGGGCTTTGCAGGACGATATCTCGGCTATTTATCAGGGCAGCGAGAAATTGAACTTGTAGCTCGCCTGAACGCCGATCATGAACTGGTTCTTCGAGCCGCGCTCGCGCACCAGCGAACTGTCGGCGGCGTCGCCGGTCAGGCGGCGATATTCCGCAAACGACCCGACTTCGGCGTTTTCGGTGACTTTCCATGTGATGGCGGCGCCGATGCCGGCGGAATGCAGGCCGCCGTCGGGGCTATAGGGCGATGGCGCGCCGGCAGCCGTCTGCGCGGCACTTACGCCGTAATAACGCTCATTGTATTTGCTGCTCACCCATGTCGCACGCGGACCGGCGGAAATCTGAATGCCGGGGGCGATATCGGTGAAGGCATCGACGGCAACATCTCCGACCACGCCGCTATGGCTGCGAATGCCCTGACGGACTTCGCCGCGAACGCGCAGCCAGTCGGTCGGATAGGCCTCGGCGAAACCGCCAAGCTCGCCGCCGCGCTTGATGCGGGTCATGCCCTTCAGATCGGACGAGTCGCCCTCGTCACGCGGGGACACCAGCTTTCCGGCAAGACCCATACTGATCGGGCCGTTGTCCAGAAGCGAAATCGAGGCGCTGTCGTTGCGCGAGGTGAAACGCGCGCCCTGGCCCTGGCGGCCGAGCGAAATGATGGGCGAGAAGCCGAATTCATTCTTGTTGTCGCCCTGATATTTCGGCGCGGTGAAACCCGCACCGCCGAGCTTCAGATACCAGTCGCCGGAAAACCAGCCTTCCGCATGGGCATTGCCCACGGCAAAAAGCGACAGAACACAGGCGGCGGCGGCCGCTGATGGCTTGAACATGAAAGCACCCCAGAAACGCAATACAGACAGGTGCCCGTAGAATTAGAGGGATTGTCTTTCCATTCCATTAACCAGCGCGGCATGAAATTCGCCTCCTGCGGAGGGTGGCGACAAGGCCTCAAAACCCCACCTCCGTCATGCTCGGGCCTGTCCCGAGCATCTGCAACCGACGGACTTTACGCAACGTGGATAGATCCTCGGGACGAGCCCGAGGATGACGCCGAGATTGCGGAGACGTTTGTCAACAATCACCACAATTCGGTCAGCCCTCACCTACGCCGTGGTCAGAACGTCACTTTCTCCAGTGGCGCGCGCGTCTTCTCGAATTCCAGCAGCTTCGCTTCGTTCTGCGCAATGTAGTCGCGACTATGCGGCACGGAATCCCGGTCTTTGGCGAGCTGGATCTGGAAAATATGGAAGTTTTCGTGGGTGAAGGCCATTTCCGAGCCCGCCAGATAAAACTCCCACATGCGGAAGAAGCGTTCGTCATAAAGCGCTACCGCTTCGGCCCTGCGCGCCACGAAACGCTCGCGCCAGTGGCGAAGCGTATGGGCGTAATGCATGGGCAGGATTTCAATATCCTTCACCAGCAGCCGCGATTTTTCGATGGCCGGCAGCACCTCGGCAAGCGAGGGAATATAACCGCCGGGGAAAATATATTTTTCGATGAAGGGATTGGTCGCCAGCGCCGGATAGGGCTGGCCGATGGAATGCAGCACCATCACGCCCTTGTCGTCCAGCACCTCCGCCACCTTGTCGAAATAATCGCGATAATGGGTCGGCCCGACATGTTCGAACATGCCGACGGAGACGATGCGATCGTATTTTTTCGAAGCCGGCAGGTAGCGGTAGTCCTGCAATTCGAAACGGACATTTGCCGCAAGGCCGCGTTTGGCGGCGCGGTCGCGGGAAACGCGCAGCTGTTCTTCGCTGAGCGTGATACCGGTCACATCCGCACCGGCGCTTTCGGCAATATACATCGCCATGCCGCCCCAGCCGGAGCCGATTTCCAGCACGCTCTGGCCCGGCTCGGTCATCAGCTTGGCGGCAATGTGCCGTTTTTTGGCAACCTGCGCCTCGTAGAGACTGATGCCCGGCGGATTGAAATAGGCGCAGGAATATTGCCAGTCCTCGTCGAGGAAGAGATCGAACAGCTTGGCGCTCAGATCGTAATGATGGGCGACGTTGCTCTTGTTGTGGTTGACCGGCAGATGCATCTTGATGCGGGCGGCGATGATGCGCGCCATGCCGCGCCAGATCATGCCGAAGGATAGCGCCTCGCTCAACGTATTGCCTTTGACCAGCGCCAGAAAATCGTAGATGTCGCCTTCCGCGACCTTCGCCCGGCCTTCCATATACATTTCAGCCAGCTTCAGCGCCGGATCGGCGGCGATCTCCTGCATGGCGGCTTCGTCGGTGAAGTTCAGAACCACCTTTTTTCCCGCGCCGTCGCCGAATGTGCGGCTGCCGCCCGGGCTGTTGACGGTGAGATCACCGGTCTTGATTATCTTTTCGAGAAGAACATGCAGAGACGACGCCATGGCACCCCCAATTGCTAAGTCTCACTTATCAATTTCGCTGACCGTATTCCTTTCGGCACAAGTTTCAAGATAGTCTTATTTCAAAAAAATTGAACGATTTCATCAAGCAAAAAGCCCCGCCGGGGTGTGCGGCGAGGCTTTTTGGTAAAAAATCATTTCAACCGCAGGTCAGCGTCGCTTCATGGCTTCAGCCAGAGCGGCGGCAAGCGCACCACCGGTTTGCGACCCCTCGTTGCGCTCTTTCGGCTTGGATGTCGCGTGCCGCATGGCGCTGGCATTGCCCTTCTCGCGCATCGGCTGCGGCGCAGCCTCGCCGCCATCCTTGCGCATGGTGAGACCGATGCGCTTGCGCTTCACATCCACTTCCACGACTCGCACCTTGACGACATCGCCCGCCTTGACGACCTCATGCGGGTCCTTCACGAAACGGTCGGCGAGTTGCGAGACATGCACCAACCCGTCCTGATGCACGCCGATATCCACGAAAGCGCCGAAGGCGGCGACATTGGTGACGGTGCCTTCCAGAAGCATGCCCGGTTTCAGATCGGTGATCTCGTCCACACCCTCGGCAAAGGTCGCGGTCTTGAAGCTCGGGCGCGGGTCGCGGCCGGGCTTTTCCAGTTCGGCGATGATGTCTTTCACGGTCGGCAGGCCGAATTGCTCGTCGATGAACGTCTTCGGATCGAGCGCCTTCAACGCGGCGCTGTCGCCCATCAGCGAGCGCAGATCGCGACCGCAGGCGGCGACGATCTTTTTCGCCACGCCATAGGCTTCCGGGTGCACCGAGGAAGCATCCAGCGGTTCCTTGCCGTTCGGGATGCGCAGGAAGCCGGCGCATTGCTCGAAGGTGCGCTGGCCAAGGCGCGGCACCTTCAGCAGTTCCCTGCGGCTGGCGAAGGGGCCGGTCTGGTCGCGATGGGCGACGATGGCATCGGCAATCGAGCTGCCAAGGCCGGACACCCGCGCCAGAAGCGGTGAAGAAGCGGTATTGAGATCGACACCGACGGCGTTCACCGCATCTTCCACCACGGCATCGAGCGAACGGCTGAGGCGGCCCTGATCGACGTCATGCTGGTACTGGCCGACGCCGATGGATTTCGGCTCGATCTTCACCAGTTCAGCCAGCGGATCCTGAAGGCGGCGGGCGATGGAGACGGCGCCGCGCAGCGAAACATCGAGATTGGGGAATTCGGCGGCTGCCCGTTCCGAAGCGGAATAGACCGAAGCACCCGCCTCCGAGACGATGACCTTGGTGGGCTTTGCACCCGAAGCGGGCATCTGCGCCAGAAGATCGGCGACCAGCTTTTCCGTCTCGCGGCTGCCGGTGCCATTGCCGATGGCGATCAGTTCGACATTGTGCTTGCGGATGAGGACGGCAAGTTCCGCCTGCGTGCCGCGCACATCGTTCTTCGGCGGGAAGGGATAGACCGTCGTGGTATCAAGCAATTTGCCGGTGCCATCCACCACAGCCACCTTGACGCCGGTGCGGATGCCCGGATCGAGACCCATGGTGGCGCGGGAGCCGGCCGGTGCTGCCAGCAGCAGATCCTTGAGATTGCGGGCGAAAACATGGATCGCCTCTTCTTCGGCACGCTCGCGCAATTCGCGCATCAGATCGAGCGAGAGCGACATGGAAAGCTTTACCCGCCACGTCCAGCCAGCCACTTCCATCAGCCATTGGTCGGCGGGGCCGGCATTGCGGATATCGAAGGCGGCGGCGATGGTGCGCTGTGCGGGTTTCACCGGTGAGGGATCGTCCGCATCGACATCGATTGTCAGCGTCAGCACTTCCTCGTTCCAGCCGCGCAGCATGGCCAGCGCCCGGTGGCCCGGCACCGTCGCCCAGCGCTCGAAATGATCGAAATAGTCGGAGAATTTCTCACCCGTCGCCTGCTTGCCATCCACCACCTTCGCACGGAAGGTGGCGTTCTGGCGCATGTAATCGCGCAGGCGGCCGAGCAGATCGGCATTTTCCGTCATGGTTTCCGCCACGATGTCGCGCGCGCCCTCAAGTGCCGCCTTCACATCGGCCACCTCGCCCTGAACATAAGCTTCGGCCAGCTTCGCCGGATCGGCGGCGCGGTTATCCCAGATGGCTTCTGCCAGCGGGCCGAGACCGCGTTCGCGGGCGATTTCGGCACGGGTGCGGCGCTTCGGCTTGTAGGGCAGGTAGAGGTCTTCCAGCTCCGCCTTGGTGCCTGCCTGCGTGATCTTGACCATCAGCTCATCGGTCATCTTGCCCTGACCGGTGATGGACTCCACGATGGAGGCGCGGCGCGCATTGAGTTCGCGCAGATAGACAAGACGTTCCGAAAGCGTGCGAAGCTGGGTGTCGTCCAGCCCTCCCGTCACTTCCTTGCGGTAACGGGCGATAAAGGGAACGGTCGCACCCTCGTCCAGCAGCGCCACCGCCGCCTTTACCTGATCGGGGCGGGCGTTGATTTCGGTGGCGATGAGCGAGGCGAGGCGGGCATTGTCTGCGGTCATAGGGGACTCTTGGGGGTTCTCTGCTTTCACGTCTGGAGCGGCGAACATAATGTCTGATTGTGGCGTGACAACAAGAGGCGGCAACGATTCCACAGGAAAGGCGGCCTTCAAGGGAAAGACGGGCATTTGCGGCGCTTTCTCCTTGACCTTTCGCCCCCCTGCCCTTAACGCCCCTGACACAAGGTTACTGGCGAATTTGCAGGGATATTGACCATGAAAGTTCTGTTGATCGGTTCCGGCGGACGCGAACATGCGCTGGCGTGGAAAATCGCCCAGTCTCCCCTGCTCGATGAGCTTTATGCCGCCCCCGGCAATCCCGGCATTGCCGATCACGCGACGCTGGTGGCGCTGAACGTGGAAGACCATGCGGCCATCATCGCCTTTGCGAAAGAAAAGGCAATCGACTTCGTCGTCGTCGGCCCGGAAGCGCCGCTGGTTGCGGGTCTTGCGGATGATTTGCGTGCCGCCGGCATCGCCACTTTCGGCCCCTCGAAAGCCGCCGCCCAGCTGGAGGGTTCCAAGGGTTTCACCAAGGATCTCTGCGCGCGCTACGATATTCCGACCGGCGCTTACCAGCGTTTCAGGACCGCTGAACCGGCCAAGGACTATGTTCGTCAACAGGGCGCGCCGATCGTCATCAAGGCCGACGGGCTTGCCGCCGGCAAGGGCGTGACCGTGGCCATGACGGAAGCCGAAGCGCTTGCCGCCATCGACGACTGTTTCGACGGTGCTTTCGGCGCAGCCGGCGCCGAAGTGGTGGTGGAGGCCTTCCTCGATGGCGAGGAAGCCAGCTTCTTCTGCCTTTCGGATGGCAAGACCGCACTGGCGCTCGCCACCGCACAGGATCACAAGCGCGTCGGCGATGGCGATACCGGCCCGAATACCGGCGGCATGGGTGCCTATTCCCCTGCCCCTGTGATGACACCGGCCATGGTGGAGCGCACCATGAAGGAGATCATCGAGCCGACGATTTCGGGCATGGCCAAGGATGGCAATCCCTTCTCCGGCGTGTTCTTCGCCGGGTTGATGATTACCGCCAAAGGCCCTGAACTCATCGAATATAACGTGCGTTTCGGCGATCCCGAATGCCAGGTGCTGATGATGCGCCTGAAAAGCGATCTGCTGCCGATCCTCTATGCCACCGCCACCGGCACGCTGGACAAGGTCGAGGCGGAATGGCGCGACGACGCGGCGCTGACCGTCGTTCTCGCCTCCAAGGGTTATCCCGCCGCTTACGACAAGAACACGCCGATCGCCCATATTCCCGAGGCCAGCGAAGAGGCGAAGGTGTTCCATGCCGGAACCGCGCTGAAGGACGGCGGGCTGGTGGCGACGGGCGGACGCGTGCTGAACGTCACCGCCCTTGGAAAGACCGTCACGGAAGCGCAGGCACGCGCCTATGCGCTGGCCGACAAGGTGGAGTGGGAAAACGGCTTCTGCCGCCGCGATATCGGCTGGCAGGCCGTCGCCCGCGAAAAGGCCTGATCCTTAAGGCAAACGGGATTGGACGCGAATATTTCGTTCAATTTTTACCAAGTTTGCTGACCCGATGGAAACGAAACATCGGTAATACTTGCCGGAACATTGAATGGCGCACTGTGTCTCGATCACGAGGCCGCGCCGTCATTTCGGGGGTTTTTTCGATGCGTCGTCTTTTTCTGACAGCGATTGTCGCGCTGACCGGCGGGTCGGCGATGGCGTCTTCCATCGAATATATAAACGGCGTGCATGTGGCCAATGGCAGCTTCATTCGTCGCGATTGCGCAGGCTGCAAGCCCATGAAGGGCAAAGCCGTGGCGCAGGGTTATGCCGTTCCCTCCATTGAGCCGGGCACGCAGCACACGGAAATGCGCGAAGTCGACGGCAAGCGCACCCTGCTGCGCACCGAAGCCTGGCTTGGCGGCGCGCCCGTCACCTTCGTCAGCACCAATCCCGCATGGATGGCAGAAACCTCCAGCACCGCCATCGCGACCTATGACGACGCAGAACCCGTGGCACATCCCGCTGAGACGGTTTCGACACCGGCCGCCATCGACGTGACGACGACCACGGCAGCCGTCAAGGAAATTTCCACCGAAAACGCAGCCGAACCCGCCAGCGCCTCGGTGATCGGTGCCCCCCAGTTCCCGGATTTCAAATTGCGCGGCAATTGACCGCCGATGACGCATTTCATGACGAAGGTCAAATAATCGCGTCATCGCTGCGTTCCCGAAATGGGCCGCAACCATGCAGGGAATATTGCTTTCATCCCCGCTTATTCTGCCTGTCGGACCTGATAAAGCTTTCGCTAATTAAATATTTATTCAAATTTTTAGCCGCTAAGTGCGTCTATAGTGCGATGCAGCACAGGATGAGGCCACGGCGCGGACACGCGCTTTTTGGCCCTTTTATCGCGCATCATGCGCCTCTCCCTTCTCCGAAACATCGGTACCGCGCGGCGTTTTCAGGCGCGCGATCCCAAACGCTTGTGAGCGCCCATGAAGAACCTTTCCATTTCCCGTCAGTTGATCGTTCTCGTGGTGGCCCTGATGGCCGCCTTCGCCGTGGCGACGTTTTATCAGCTGAAATCCGCCACCGATGCAATCTATGAGGAACGCTACGGCATGCTGCGGACGCAGGTGCAATCGGCGATCTCCATCCTGCAATCCTTCCACGACAAGGAAAAGGCCGGAACGCTTTCGCGCGACGAGGCCATGAAACAGGCTTACGCCACCGTCAGCGCCATGCGCTTCACGCCGGACGGCTATCTGTTCGGTTACGATTACGATGTGACGATGAAGTTCCATCCCGATGCCAAGCGCGTCGGCGAAAGCTTCAAGGGCAAGCCGGACAGCAAGGGTTTCGCCTATCGCGACGAGTTGGTGCGGCTTGGCCGCAATGGCGGCGGCCAGACGGATTTTTATGGTCCGAAGCCCGGCATGGAAGGCAATGACTACGCCAAGAGCTCCTATGCGCTTGCTTTCGAGCCGTGGCAGGTGGTGGTCGTGACCGGCGTTTATATCGACGATCTGAACGCGCAGGTGCGCGGCGAGGTGATGAAGGCGCTGTCCATCGGTGCCGCCATCTTCGTACTGGCGCTTGCCGCCGCCTTCTACGTCATCCGTGGCATTTCGAAGCCGCTTGGCGATATTCACCGTGCGCTCGGTGAAGTGGCCAATGAAAACGTCTCGCTCGCCATTCCCCATACCGGCCTCACCAACGAGGTGGGCATGATGGCGAAGGCCACCGCCTCGCTTCAGGACAAGGTGCGCGAGCGCCATGCCATGCAGCGCCGCGAGGAAGAACAGCAGCGGCAGCTCAATGCGGAGCGCCAGAACAATCTCGACATGCAGCGCGACGAGGCGGAATTGCAGGCGCGCGTCGTCACCACCATCGGCGAGGCGCTGGAAAAGCTGGCGGGCGGCGATCTGACCGTGCGCTGCGGCGATCTCGGCAATCGTTATGCGGCGCTGCGCGACAATTTCAACGAGGCCCTGATCCATCTCGACGCCGCCATGGCCAAGGTGAATTCCAAGAGCATCGACATCGGCGGCTCCAAGGAAGAAATCCGCAAGGCCTCCAACGAGCTTTCGCAGCGCACCGAACGGCAGGCTGCCAATCTGGAAGAAACCTCGGCCGCTCTCGATGAATTGACGGTTGCGGTGCGCCAGACGGCGGAAGGGGCGGCCGACGCCGCCAAGCGCGTCACCACCGTCAGCTCCGAAGCCATCCGCAGCGACCGGGTGGTGGAAGAAGCGATTACCGCGATGAGCGGTATCGAGCAATCTTCCGACCAGATTTCCAACATCATCGGCGTGATCGACGACATCGCCTTCCAGACCAACCTTCTGGCGCTGAATGCCGGTGTGGAAGCGGCACGTGCCGGTGAGGCCGGCAAGGGCTTTGCCGTGGTGGCGCAGGAAGTGCGCGAACTCGCACAGAAATCCGCGGCCGCCGCCAAGGAGATCAAGGACCAGATCGCCCGCTCTTCCGCCCAGGTGGAAAACGGCGTGCGCCTTGTCGGCGAGGCCGGTGATGCGCTGAAACGCATCTCGGACCAGATCAAATCCGCAAACGAGATCGTCAGCAAGATCGCCCATTCGGCCGCCGAACAGGATACGACGCTGCGCTCGATCTCCTCGTCGCTCAACCAGCTCGATGTCGCCACCCAGCACAATGCGGCGATGGCGGAAGAAACCACCGCTTCGGCGGAAGCGTTGGCCGTCGACACCGAGGAACTGCTGAACCTCATCCGCGGCTTCCGCGTCTCTTCCGGCCACCAGCTTCATGGCATGGCAGAAGAGATGCGCATGGCGGGGTGACCACGAACGGTCTCTGCTATTGAAACAAAAATGCCGGGCACAGACCCGGCATTTTTATGTGCTCTCCAAAAAGGTTCCCTACATATTCGGCGTCGTCCTCGGGCTCGACCCGAGGACCCATGGCCAGATTGCATTGTGGATCCTCGTCTCAAGGGCGAGGATGACGGCAGGGAGTATTTGCCACCTCGGGAAGCAGGCGATGCCGTATTTGCAGCGCCTGATTTCAGCGGGTCAGCGCATCCAGCCGGTCGATATCGGCAGGTGAAAATACGGCGATACCGGCTTTTTCAAGCAGCGCCGCCGTAACCCCATTGCCCGCGTGTTTGACGCCAGAAAACGAACCGTCATAGATCGCAACCGACCCACAGGACGGGCTACCGTCGATCAGAAGCGCGTATGTGCAGCCATTGGCCCTGGCGAAGGCCAGCGCCCTTTCCGCGCCGGCGATAAATTGCGCCGTGACATCGCCACCGGTCACTTCCAGCACGCGGGCGCGGCCCTCCAGCACATCGACACCGGAGGCACCCTTCTCGATTTCCGCCGGCGGGCGTGGCACGGGCATGCCGCCCGCCATTTCCGGACAGATCGTCACCAGCCTGCCCTCCTGCCGCCAGCGGTCTATCGCCGGATGGGCGAAGGGTTTGCCTCTGCCGTCATAGCGGACAGGCTGGCCGAGGAGGCAGGCGCTGATGAGGATTTTGGGGGCCATGTCGATCAATCTAAAACGATCCCGGCAAGCCTGGAAGCCGAAAATACCCCCCTCTGCCCTGCCGGGCATCTCCCCCTCAAGGGGGGAGATCGGCAAGAGGAAGGCTCCCCGCAAAAATTCGCAAGATTAGAGGTGATCGAGAGGCTGCCGCGATTCGATCTCCCCCCTTGAGGGGGAGATGTCCGGCAGGACAGAGGGGGGTGAACCGCGCACACTGACATGTACGGCTACCCCAACGCCCCTCACCCCGTAATCTTCGAGAAATCCGCAACCGTTCCGGTCGCTTCGCGAATAGCCTTCAGCAGCGCCAGACGGTTGGCACGGATGGCCGCATCCTCGTCATTGACGAGCACATCCTCGAAGAACTTATCGACAGGAGCACGAAGTGTGGAGAGCGCCTGCATGGCGGAGCGGAAATCCTCGCCCGCAACGGCCTTCGCAGCATCGGCAGATGCGGTCTTGATCGCCGCATAAAGCGCCTTTTCGGCATCGAGCTTCAGCAGCTCTTCCGAGACGCCATCGGCCACCACGGTACCCTTCTTTTCCTCTGCCACCAGAAGCTGGGTGGCGCGCTTGGCGCCTGCCAGAAGGTTGCGGCCATCCTCGCCGGTGATGAAGGCGGTGAGCGCCTCAACACGGCGGGCGATCATCAGCAGATCGTCGGATTCCGGCGTCAAAACGGCGTCGATCAGATCGTAACGCGCGCCGAGGTCGCGCAGATAGACTTTCAGGCGGTCGTGGAAGAAGGAGAGAAGATCGGCTCTGTCGAGATCAAATGATATTTTGTTTCCACTTAGGGGGGCCACCGTCTCGGCGAGCTGACTCTCAAGTACTTCAAAAGTAGCGGATAACGCAGAGTTTAAATCAATCTCGCTCTTAAGTGCCTTTCGCAAGTCATCATCAGGTGCGAAGGTTAGGTAAGTTTCTTTTATCTGTTTAAAGAGAGCCGATTGCGAATCTCTAAGGATTTCCAACACTGACAGGCGCACATTCCGCTCCAGCAGAATACGGACAATACCCAACGCCGCGCGACGCAATGCGAAGGGGTCCTTCGAACCGGTCGGCTTCTCGTCGATGGCCCAGAAACCAACGAGTGTATCGAGCTTGTCGGCCAGAGCGACCGTGATTGCCACCTTGTCGGCCGGCAGGCGGTCCGAGGGACCCTGCGGCTTGTAGTGGTCTTCGATGGCGGCGGCCACACTTTCGTTTTCGCCCTGCAGCGTCGCATATTTGCGGCCCATCAGGCCCTGAAGCTCGGGGAATTCGCCGACGGCTTCGGTGCGAAGGTCGGCTTTCGCAAGCACCACGGCGCGGTCCACCAGATCGGCATCGGCGCCGACAACCGGGGCCAGCGCCTTCGCCAGTTCGCGAATACGGGCCACACGCTCACCCTGCGTGCCGAGCTTGGCATGGAAGGTAACGTTCAGCGCATCGAGCTTGGCCATCCGCTGGTCGAGCGGCTTCTTGAGATCGAGGCCGAATTTCGCAGCCGAATCTTTCAGCGTTTCCAGATCGGGCAGATCGCCCTGGTCGCGGTTCCAGAAATGGCGGGCATCCGACAGGCGGGCGCGAACGACCTTGCCATTGCCGTGGATGATTTCCTTGCCGCCATCACTCGCCTCGATGTTCGAGATCAGGATGAAGCGGTTGGAAAGACCTTCTTCCGCACCCTGATTGCGGGTGACGAAACATTTCTGGTTGGTCTTGATGGTGAGGCGAATGATTTCCGCCGGGATCTGCAGGTAATCTTCCTCGAAGGTGCCCATCAGCACCTGCGGCCATTCGACGAGGCCGGAGACTTCTTCCAGCAGGCCTTCATCTTCCACCAGTTCCAGACCGTTGGCGAAAGCCAGATCCTTGGCGTCGTGCAGGATGATATCCTTGCGGCGTTCGGCATCGAGAATGACCTTCGCCTTCTCGAGGCTCGAGACATAATCCTCGAAACGGCGCACGGTGATCGGGCCGGGCGCATGGAAACGATGGCCATAGGTGACGTTGCCGGCGACGATGCCGTCAATCACGAAAGGAATGACCTGGGTTTCGTCATGTTCGGGGCCGAACAGGCAGACGATGGATTGCAGCGGCCGCACCCAGCGCAGGCTTTCCGAGCCCTTGCCTTCGATGCCGGCATAGCTCGATCCCTTCGGCATGGAGGCCGGGCCGGAACGCATGGATTTCGGCCAGGGGAAGGAACGGATGATGCCGGGCATCACTTCCGCGATGATCTCTTCCGCCGGGCGGCCGGGCTTGTTGATGATGGCGATGTAGAAATCGCCCTTCTTCGGGTCGGAAACGACCTGAGCCTCGGAAATATCGTTGAGGCCGGCGCCGCGCAGAAAGCCCTCGATGGCCTTTTCATTGGCGTCGGTGCGCGGACCCTTCTTTTCTTCACGCACATCGGCGGAGCGGGCGTTGAGGCCGCGAATATCCAGCGTCAGGCGGCGCGGCGTCCAATATTCGCGCGCACCCTCATAGGTCAGCCCTCTCTCCACCAAGGCATCGGTGACGAGTTTCTTCAGATCGCCCGCCGCCTTGCGCTGCATGCGGGCAGGGATTTCCTCGGAGCGGAGTTCAAGCAGAAGATCGGGCATGGGATCAGGACTTTATCTGTTGTCGGACGTTTGCGGTCGGCTTAGCAAGCAACGCGGCAAAAGTCACCAAGGCATTCGGTTAAATTACCGCCGGCGGGCGTTACCAGCCGCCGCCGCCACCACCACCGCCGCCGGAGCCGGAAAAACCGCCGCCGCCACCGCCCGAAAAGCTGGAGCCGGATGAGCTGACAGGCTGGGGAATGGTGGAAGCGATGGTATTGGCCATGGAGGTGGAAAAGCCGCCGATTCTGTCGCCGAAACTGCCGTAATTGCTGCCCGCATACCAGCCGGGCGCGTAACTTGCTGCTGCGGCACCGGCAGCGGCCGTTGCGAGCCAGGCCTCGAAGGTGCGGCTCCAAGGTTTTTCGACGCCGAGCGCCACGGCATAGGGCAGCAATGTCTCGAAATGCTGCGGCGACATGGCGGGCGCATCAGCCATGTTCATCCGGTCTTTTTCCGCCAGCGTCAGATAGGTTCGGAGGCCTTCGATGCCATCCATCAGCTTGCGGCCGAGCGGCGTCGGCGCGCCCATCAGGAACAGGAACAGCGCGTTGGTCAGCACGATGCCGCCGATGGCCGCCAGCGCCAGCGACTTGGTGTCATGCGTCACATCCAGCAGGATTTGCGTGGCGATGCCGCCGATGGCTGAAAAGGCCACGAAACCGGCAAAGGCCAGCATGACGATGCCGCCGATCCGCTTGCGTAGCGGCGCGCCGCGCGAAAACTGGCGGCCGATACCGATCGACAGGATGCTGAAGAAGAAGGCGAAAAAGCCGAAGACCAGCACGGCGGCAATGGCGCTTTCATCCAGATCGCCGAAGATCAACGTCGCGACGATGAGGGCGATGCTGAGGAAGATGCCGAAGACGGTGTAACCGGCATTGCTGCGGTAATATTTGCCGCGATGCTCTTTCTCTATCGCCGCGCGGAACTGTTTTCCGACCTTTTCGACTTCCGCACCATGGGCCTTGTCGATGGTCAAAGTCTCGCCCGGACTGCCGATGGAGGCAAGCAGCGTCTTCTGGCCGGTCGGCAGATCGGTGGCGGTTGCCTTTTCCGTACGGCGAATGACGATTGCGTTCTTCAGGTCTTCCAGAACGACATAACCCTTCACCGCAAGATCAAGGGCCGAGGCAGAGAGCGCCGTCCAGCCGGCACCGGAAAAACCGCGATTATCGACATAGTTGACCAGAGCCGGCGAGAGCCCCTCCGGCGCATCCCAGCGCGGCACGACCACGCCCTTCGCCGGATCGCGGCCGACGGCAAACCAGGCGCGCAGGTAATAGAGCAGCACGGCGAAAAGCCCGCCGCCCGAAAGCAGGATGGCGAGATTATCCCGCAACCACCAGCCCGCCTCCTGCGAAGTGTCAGGTGCGGCAATCGCGCCCTTGGGGAGCTTGACGGCGACCGTCATGCCCTCGCCAACCGTAAACGGGCGGGTGGAGGCGAAGAATACCTCGTTGCCTTCGTTCAGAATGCGCGCATCCTTGCCCTTCGCGCCAAGCGGACCGGTGAAGACGGCGATGTCGGTGGCCCTGACGCCCTGCGGCAGCGTGATGGTCGCGGAAATCTCGCCCATGGGGAATTGCCAGCCATTGCCGGTGACGTTCCAAGTCAGCTCGTCATAATCGCTGAAATAACGGATCTGCCGGGCGGTGGTGTAGGTGATCTGGAAGATATGTTCGCCGGTCGGCAGAAAGCGATCGGCGCTGCCGGTATAGATGCGGATGCCGCCATCGATCGTTTCGGTGCGCCAGTTCTCGGGCGCGCCGTCGCGCTCCACCGAAACGACGTTGAAATCCACCTTGGTGCGGCGGTTATTCGCATCCAGCGCATAAAGCGGGAAATCGCGGAAGATGCCGCGTTTGATGTTCTGGCCTTCGGCGCGGGCGGTGATGGTCTCCGTCACCGTCAGCTTTCCGTCTTGCGCAACCTCGATGACGGAATGATACGAACGGATGAACTCTTCCGCGAAAGCCGGGAAGGCCGCGCCCAGGAAGACGAACAGCGCGAGAAGTCTTGCGACAATGGTCTTCACGGGCGGCCCCTCCTCGATGGCTTCAATGCTGCGGATCGGCAGCGCTTTCCTTTTCCGTGTACGCGACGCCAAGCGAGCCAAGCTCCTTCCAGTAGTTCGGATAGGTCTTGCCCACGCAGGCAGGGTTCTGGATGGCAATGCCGCCGATCTTCAGCGCCGCCAGCGCAAAGCTCATGGCGATGCGGTGGTCGGCGAAGGTATCGATGGAGGCCTTGACAGTCTGGCCCGCGAGTGCCGGATCAGAATGCACGATCAGGTCGTCGCCTTCCTCATGCGCCAGACCATCGCGGATTTCGTTGAGGCCGAGCGAAACGGCGCGGATACGGTCGCATTCCTTGACACGCAGATTGGCGATGCCGACGAAACGCACCGGCGTCTCGTTGAAGGCGGCGAGAACCGCGATGGTGGGAATGGCATCCTGCATCTGCGAGCCGTCGATTTCGGCGGGCAGATGCGGAAACTGCGCCATGACCTCGTAGGCCTTGGCATCCGGCTGGGTGAACTTGTCGGCCGGCGTGCCGATATCGATTGCGCCGCCGGTCAGAAGCTCCGCGCCCCAGAGATAGGTGGCGGCGGAGGCATCCGGCTCAATGTGGAAATCGGTTGCCGTATAACCCGTCGGATGCACGCGCCAGATGGCGTTGCTGACCCGCTCCACTTTCGCGCCGAAGGCTTCCATGGCCGATGTGGTGAGATCGATATAGCCCTTCGCGCCGATTTCCTCGCCCTTGAGGATGATATCGACGGGCTTGTCGCCGCAGGCGGCGGCCATCAACAGTGCGGACACATATTGGCTCGACAGATTGGCATCGATGGTGACGCTGCCCTTCGGGAAACCCGTACCCTTGCCACAGACGGTGACGGGCGGGCAGCCGGTCGGCGCATCCGCTTCAACGCCGAGGGAGCGCAGGGCTTCCACCAGCGGCATGATCGGGCGTTTGCGCATATGCTCGTCGCCATCGATGATGACGGCGCCATCCACAAGGGCGGCAGCGGCGGTGAGAAACCGCGTGGCTGTGCCGGCATTGCCGAGGAAAAGCGGCTTTTCCGGCTGATGCAACACACCTGAACTCTCCACCACGAAGGTGGTGGCGTCAGGCTCGGTTACCTTGACACCCATCTCACGCAGGGCCTCGGCCATATAAAGCGTATCGTCGCTCTTCAACGCGCCGGTGAGACGGCTTTTGCCCTTGGCGAGGCCGGCCAGCAGAAGTGCACGGTTGGTAATGGATTTGGAACCGGGCGGCTCCACCTTGCCGGAAAGCGGGTGGCCGGGCGGGGTGATGGTCAGTTCGATCATGATCGTCGTCTTGTCAAAGAATGCGGCGCAAAGCCGGGCTATCGGAATATCGGCGGTAAATTGTGAGCCGGCGCTTAGAACTTGACGGTCGGCACGGCGCGGTCGGCCGGATTGTCGATCTCGAAATAGGGCGCCTTGGCAAAGCCGAACTGGCCTGCAACCAGATTGGATGGAAAGCTCTCCACCTTGACGTTGAGATCGCGCGCCGCACCATTGTAATAACGACGCGACATCTGGAGTTCACCTTCGATGGTCTCGAGCGAGCGCTGCAATTCCAGAAAGTTCGTATTGGCTTTCAGATCGGGATAGGCTTCTGCGAGCGCAAAGAGCTTGCCCAGCGCCTGCGACAGCAGCCCTTCCGCCTGGGCGCGGCCTTCGACGTCGCCCGCCGGCACGGCCTGCGCCCGGTTGCGCAGGTTGACCACCTCCTCGAAGGTGCTCTTTTCATGGGCCGCGTAACCCTTCACGGTCTCGATGAGGTTGGGGATGAGATCGGCGCGGCGCTTCAGCTGCACGTCTATGCCCGACCAAGCCTCTTCCTTCATCTGCCGCGCCTTGACCAGCCCGTTATAGATGAAGACGACATAAAGCGCGATTGCCGCGATGATTGCCAGCGTGATGAACATTCCCTACCCCTCCTCAAGAGGTGCGGACACCAGAACGGCGTCCGCACGTTAGACTGTTGCCCCGCCTTACATAAAGGTTCAGGCGGCCCTGTTCCAGTTCAGCCCGCCCGCATCCGTCAGCAGGAAAGCTTCGCCGCAGGCTTTGGCCAAGTCGCGAACGCGAGCGATATACCTTTCGCGCTCCGTGACCGAAATGACGCCCCGGGCGTTCAGAAGGTTAAAGATGTGGCTGGCCTTGATGCACTGGTCATAGGCCGGGAACACGCATTTGTGCAGGCGCTGATTGTCGTTGTCACCGGGCGCACCGGCAGCGAGAAGCGCTAGGCATTCCTTTTCGGCGTCGATGAAATGGCGATGCAGCATGGCTGTATCGGCGAATTCGAAGTTGTGGCGGGAATATTCCTGCTCGGCCTGCAAAAACACGTCGCCGTAGGAAATCTTTTCTTCGCCTTCGCGGCCGTTGAAGTTCAGGTCATAGACATTGTCGACGCCCTGGACATACATGGCCAGACGCTCCAGACCATAGGTCAGCTCGCCCGCAACCGGCGAGCATTCGATACCGCAGACCTGCTGGAAGTAGGTGAACTGCGAAACTTCCATGCCGTCGCACCAGCATTCCCAGCCGAGACCCCAGGCGCCGAGCGTCGGGCTTTCCCAGTCGTCTTCGACGAAGCGCACATCGTGCAGCAGCGGATCGAGGCCGATGGCCTTCAGCGAACCGAGATAGAGTTCCTGCAGGTTGGAAGGGTTGGGCTTCAGAATGACCTGATACTGGTAATAATGCTGCAGGCGGTTGGGGTTTTCGCCGTAACGACCATCGGACGGGCGGCGCGAGGGCTGCACATAGGCGGCCTTCCATGGCTTGGGACCAAGCGCGCGAAGCGTCGTCGCCGGATGAAACGTGCCCGCGCCCACTTCCATATCATAGGGCTGCAACACCGCACAGCCCTTATCGGCCCAGTAATTATGCAGCGTCAGGATCAGCGCCTGAAAGGAACGCTTCGGGTTCATATGGTCGGGAACATCGGTCATTGCAGTCATCGCGGCGTTAGGAGGACAAGTAAGCATTGACTTACTTCGGATGCGGACACGTGCCACGGCATGGCCTGAGGGTCAAGGTTTTATGCGTGGAGACGCCGCCTTAGGTCTCATCCTCGCGCTTCACGCGGTATTCGCCGGTTTCCGGGTCCTTGATCAGCGTGCCGATGGCGCCGGTCTCACGTTCCTTCTCGCGCTGTTTCGATTTGGCCGAGAGCTTTTCGGCATCGCGGACGAAGCGGCGGTAAAGGATGACGGATCCCACCACCAGTAGAATAATTGTAATGAGCTGCGCCATAAGGCTTTATTCCCGAGACATCATAGACCGAAACGCGACCACAATGCCTTTTCTTCGGCGACCTCCGCAAGCCCCGATACCGCACCGGCGGCCAGCCTTTCGGCATTCACGTCCAGAGCAGCACTGACGCCCGGCACCTTTTTACCGAACAAAGTGCGTCCGCCGCTGACGAGCTGGAGCTTGACCTTCTCACCGTAACGGCGGCGCAGAACCTCGCGCATGTCGCCAAGCCCGTCGATCAGGCCGAGGTCGAGGCCGCGCATGCCGGTCCAGAACAGGCCGGAGAAGATCGCCTCGTCGCCCTTCAGTTTCGAGCCGCGACGCATCTTGACCATATCGATGAAAACATTGTGGATTTCGACCTGAAGCGACTTCAGGTAATCGATATCGCCTTCCTTTTCCGGCTGGAAGGGATCGAGGATGACCTTGTTCTCGCCGGCCGTATAGACGCGGCGCTCCACGCCGATCTTCTTCAGCATTTCCGGAAAACCGAAGCCTCCGGAAACGACGCCGATCGAACCGACGATGGATGTTGGATCGGCGATGATCTCGTCGCCGGCAAGCGCGATCATGTAGCCGCCGGAGGCCGCAACATCCTCCACGAAAATCAGGACCTTCTTTTCCTTTTCCTCGGCGAGCTGGCGGATGCGATTATAGATCATCCGCGCCTGCGCCGGCGAACCGCCGGGCGAGTTGAGCGAAATGGCGACGGCCGGGGCATCCTTGACGGCGAAGGCCTTTTCCAGAAGCGGCGCATAGGAGGCGAGATTGAGGGCGGGGCGGAACTGGTTGCCGCCGGCCATGATCGCGCCGTGCATGCGCACCACCGGGATGACGAGCTCTTTTTTACGAAAGCGTTTCGGCACCAGATACTTCAGAAAACCCACTACTCAATCCTCGCAGCATTTATCCGTTCGTCAGGGATGTATGTATCGCCCCGGAAAACACAATGGTTTGCGGCCGGCGGAACGGCGATATTTATGACGCCGTCCGGATTGCCCTGACATTACGCGAATAGGCCGCGCGGCCATTGTTCAGGTCATCCACGAAGGGGGTGAAGGCATGGCTGCCGGTCTCATGCATGACGAGCGGCGCGCGGAACGACAGCCGCGCCCGTGAACCCTTGATGGCGGTGACGAGCATGCGCACCGCGTCCTCGCCAGGGCGCGGATGGATGAGGGTGATTTCGAGGCCGCCGAAACGACTGCCGCAGGCGGCGATGATTTCCGCCACCGATTGCGGCCTTGAAATCAGGGAAAGCTGCCCGCCCGGCACCATGATCGCGCCCGCGGTCCTGATCCAGTCTTCGAACAGGCCATCCGTCATGGCATGCGCTTCGGCCTTCAGGGCATCCGGCGTGCGGCGGTCGCCCGCATCGTTGTAGGGCGGGTTCATGATGACGTGATGGAAATGATCGTCGGGCAAGCCCGCTTCGGCGCGTGCTTTCGCCCGCAGGGTCACATCGGCTTCGCGCACGCTGACGCGGGCAGAAAAGGCAGCATTCTCAGGCAGTTCGAGGCTGCGGCGGGCAAATTGCGCCATTTCCGGCGAGCGTTCGTACAGCGTCACCTCGGCCTTTTCGAGCCGCGCCGCAACCGCCATGCCGGCCGCACCCGCACCCGCGCCGAGATCGGCGATCCGGCAGGCGCGCTCATCTGCCACCAATGACGCCAGAAGCATGGCGTCCATGCCGGCCCGGTGTCCCCTGCCCTTCGGCTGGAGGATGTGAAACCGGCCCCGGTGAAAGGCGTCGATCGTTTCGGAAATGCCGTCGCCCACCGCCGTTCAAGCCTCTTCGTTGCGCAACTCGTCGCCGAGCCCGGCATCGATGAGAATGCGGCGGGCCTGATCTGCCCGATCTTCCTCCACCAGAAACCTTCGCGGCAAAAGACCGAGCGATCCTTCCAGAATGCTCATCGCCTGATCGGCGATGAGGCAATGGATGCCGGCATCCTTCATCAGGCTTTCGGCGAAGGAGAGCAGCACGGCATCGTTGGTACGGATCAGTTCACGCATGGATAGACCTTAAATTCCCATCTTTTTGAATGGCTAGCGGCAATTCGCCCCTTGCCGCGCAAGGCGTCAGTTTTTATTGTCGAATTCAAATTCGAACTGGAGTCCTGTCCCTTGGGCGTCGTCATACCGCTTGAAGAAAGCAAAAACAAACTCGCATCCGTCAAGCCGCTTGTCGACCTGACCCGCCCCGATATGGAACGGGTGAACCAGCTTATCCTTTCCAAGGCCGGTTCCGATGTCCAGATGATACCCGAGGTGGCCAACCACCTCATCTCTTCCGGCGGCAAGCGCCTGCGGCCGATGCTGACGCTCGCCTCGGCCTCGATGTTCGGTTACGAGGGCGACAACCACATCAAGCTCGCCACCAGCGTCGAATTCATGCATACGGCGACGCTTCTGCATGACGACGTGGTGGATGAGAGCGATCTGCGCCGCGGCAAATCCACCGCCCGCACCATCTGGGGCAACCAGGCGAGCGTCCTCGTCGGCGACTTCCTGCTCGGCCAGGCCTTCCGCATGATGGTGGATGTCGGCTCTCTCGATGCGCTCGATGTGCTGTCCACCGCCGCATCGGTAATCGCCGAGGGCGAGGTGCTGCAGCTTTCGGTCGCCAAGAACATGGAAACGACGGAAGACGATTATCTGCAGGTGATTCGCGCCAAGACGGCCGCCCTTTTCGCGGCGGCGGCGGAAGTCGGCCCCATCGTCGCCAAGACCGACAAGGCGACCCGCAGCGCGCTGAAATCCTACGGCATGAATCTCGGCCTTGCCTTCCAGCTTGTCGACGATGTGCTGGACTATGGCGGCAAATCCGCCGATCTCGGCAAGAATACCGGCGACGATTTCCGCGAAGGCAAGATCACCCTGCCAGTCATCCTCTCCTATCGTCGCGGCACGCAGGATGAGCGCGCCTTCTGGCGCAACGCCATCGAAAAGGGTGAAAGCAGCGACGAGAACCTTGAAAAGGCGCTGGGCCTAATCACCAAATATAATGGCCTCGGCGATACGATCGGCCGCGCCACGCATTACGGCACCATCGCCCGCGACGCGCTCGCACCGCTGCCGCAGAGCCCCTGGAAAGATGCGCTTCTGGAAGTGATCGACTTCTGCATCGAGCGTCTGAACTGACGCCGCAGGCCGGAAGAAAGGCGGATGGAAAAGACCATCCGCCCAGGGTTCCGGGCCAGCTTCTCCGCAAGGCGTGATTGTGGCCGGGGCCATAATTTCTTGCGGCGTTGCTTCAAAAAAGCCATTCTATCGTGACCAACAATGGAAACTGATTTTTCCGTGCTTCTGCACAAAGGCAAAGGTTCCCTCATGCGGCGTAAACCAGCACTCCGTCTTCTCTGCAGCGCGGCTCTTGCCGCTGCTCTCGCAATCGGCGCGGGTGCAAGCCCCGGCTTTGCGGAGACGAAGGCGACACCGGAAGACAAGGCCGTTACGTTCGATCCCGGCAAGGTGAACACCTTCTCCGGCGCCTTCCTCGCCGGGCGCAATGCCGATGTCGATCAGGATTATCCCACCGCGATTTCGCTTTACAAAAAGGCGCTGGAATTCGATCCCGCCAATACGGAAATCCGCCAGCGGCTGATGATCGCCGAACTTCTGAGCGGCAATTTCGAGGCCGGCGCCAAGATCGCCGATTCGATGAAGGACGATACCTCGGTGGAGCGCGTGACGACCATCGTGCGCGGTCTCGACGCCATCAAGGACAAGGAATTCGCCAAGGCCGAGAAGATCCTGAAATATACCGGTCCGAACGATCTCGACCGCATGGTCAACACGCTTTTGACCGCCTGGGCGCGCGCCGGTTCCGGCAAGCCGAAGGAAGCGCTGGCGCTGGTCAACAATATGAAGGGCCCGGGCTGGATTTCGATCTTCCAGAAATACAATGCGGCGGCCATCGCCCTTGTTTCCGGCAACAATGAAGCCGCCCGCAAGAGCCTGAACGAAGCGGTGACGGACCGCGAAGGCGGGGCAACCGCCTCCGATACCTATATGCGCGCTGTGATGGCGCTTGCCCGGCTGGAGGCTTCCGCCGGCAACAAGCAGAAGGCGCTGGATGCGATTGCGGTCGGAGACACTTTCGCACCGAATTACGCGCCGCTGAAAGCGCTTCGCCAGTCCATCGAAAATGGTGAAAAGCCGGAACAGCAGATCACCAATGCGGTTGAAGGTGCCGCCAGCGTGATGTTCTCCATCGCCGGCGCGCTGAACCGCGAAGGCGCCGAAGAGATCGTGACGCTTTATTTGCAAACGTCGCGCGCGCTCGATCCGAAGAGCCCGGATACGCTCATCCTTCTCGGCGGCCTTTCCGAAGCGCTGAAACAGCCTGACCGCGCCATTGCCTTCTACCGCGAGGTGCCGAAGGATTCGCCGATGTATCGCATCTCCGAGCTGCAGCTCGGGCTGACGCTCGCACAGACCGGCAAGGTGGATGAGGCGCGCAAGCATCTCAAATCCCTGCTCGAATCCGATCCGAAGGACATTCGTTCCTATCTCGCCTATGGTAGCGTGCTTTCGGACGCCAAGGACTACAAGGCGATGGCCGAGAACTACGACAAAGCCATTGAGGTCATCGGCTCCGTGCCACAGAAATCCGACTGGTCCGTCTTCTTCCAGCGCGGCATCGCCTATGAGCGGCTGAAGGAATGGGACAAGGCCGAACCGAATTTCAAGCGGGCGCTGGAGCTGAACCCGGAACAGCCGCAGGTTCTGAACTATCTGGGTTATTCCTGGGTGGACAAGGGCATCAATCTCGATGAAGGCATGAAGATGATCAGCCGCGCCGTCGAGCTTCGGCCGAATGACGGTTATATCGTCGATTCGCTCGGCTGGGCGCATTATCGCCTCGGCGCTTTCGATGAAGCCGTGACAGAGCTGGAGCGGGCGATCGAACTGAAAGCCGGCGATCCGACCATCAACGACCATCTGGGCGACGCCTATTGGCGGGTCGGCCGCAAGATCGAGGCGGTCTATCAGTGGAACCGCGCATTGATCGGCGATAGCGACGACGTGGACAAGGCCAAGGTGAAGGAAAAGATCGCCAACGGCCTGCCGCCGGTGGAAAAGGATGCCGAAAATACCGCCAAGAAGGACGTCGCGCCGGTGCCGCCGGCTCCTCCGGCACCGGCACCGGCTGCCACTCCGGACAAGAAATCTTGACGCCGCATGCGCGGGCATGACGTATCCGGGGCCACCGAGACCATCGAGGCGGCCCCGGCCAAGATCAATCTGGCGCTGCATGTGACCGGCCAGCGAGCGGATGGGTATCACCTGCTCGAAACGCTGGTGACCTTTACCGAAGCCGGCGACACGATCCGTATTCGCGACGCCGATGCCGACAGTTTCTCCATCTCAGGCCCTTTCGGCGATCTTTTGCGCGCGGGCGATGGCGGCGATAACCTCGTCACCCGCGCCAGGGACCTGTTGCGCGATGCGCTTGCATCGACAGGGCAACCGGCACCCCCGGTCGCCATTCATCTTGAAAAGAACCTGCCGGTGGCTTCCGGTATCGGCGGCGGCTCGGCGGATGCAGCAGCGACACTGCGGGGGCTTTTGCGACACTGGCGTGCCGGGATCGCACCGGATGCGCTTGCATCCACGGCGCTCACGCTCGGGGCGGATGTGCCGATGTGCCTTGAGAGCCGATCCCTGATCGCGCGCGGCATCGGCGAGGACATCGAACCGGTCACCGACCTGCCGGAACTGGCGATGGTTCTGGCCAATCCGCTGAAGGCGGTCTCGACTCCGGAGATTTTCCGGCGATTGCAGACCAAGACCAATCCGCCCCTGCCCGCCTCTGCGACAATCGGCTGGATGGATTTTCTCGCCCAAAGCCGTAACGATCTGCAACCGCCGGCCCAGGCGCTTCTACCGGAGATCGGGGAAATCATTGGGTTGCTGTCGCAGGAAGGTGCTGCGCTTGTGCGCATGTCCGGTTCGGGAGCAACCTGTTTCGGGATTTTTCATTCCCTTGAAGCGGCCAGGAAAGCGGAAACATCGCTTCGGAAGAAGCGCCCCGGCTGGTATTTTCAGGCGACGCGGACCATTTGAAGACCAGATACTTCGAGGATAAGGCCATGGCAGGCGAAAGACCCTTCATTCCCCTTGGCATTGCGGTTTTGACCGTTTCGGACAGCCGCACGCTGGAGAACGACAAATCCGGCGATACGCTCGTCGCAAGGCTGGAGGAAGCGGGCCACAGGCTCGCGGCCCGCGCCATTGTGCCTGATGACAAGGCAGCGATTGCCGGCACGGTGCGTGACTGGACGCTCGCTGGAGGCGTGGATGTGGTGATCACCACCGGCGGCACCGGTTTTACCGGCCGCGATGTGACGCCCGAAGCGCTGGAGCCGCTGTTCGAAAAGCGCATGGACGGATTTTCCGCCCTCTTCCACCGCATCTCCTACGACAAGATCGGCACCGCCACCATCCAGTCACGCGCGACCGGCGGCGTGGCGAACGCGACCTTCATCTTCGTGCTGCCCGGCTCGCCGGGTGCGTGCAAGGATGCGTGGGACGGCATTCTGAAAGCCCAGCTCGATTATCGCCACCTGCCCTGCAATTTCGTGGAGATCATGCCGAGACTCGACGAGCATTTGAAGCGTGGGGCTGGGGGCGTTTAAAGAAAGATGAGAGAGGGATTTCAGGGTGGCTATTCACGGCGGACCGAAGGTGCGCGCGGCTTCACCCCCCTCTGCCCTGCCGGGCATCTCCCCCTCAAGGGGGGAGATCGGCAAGAGGCGCCACCGCCGCTTCATTCTATGTAGTTGAGATAGGCGAGACCTAACCGCGATTTGATCTCCCCCCTTGAGGGGGAGATGCCCGGCAGGGCAGAGGGGGGTGAACCCCACGCACCTCCGGTCCGCAGGCAATCCCGCCGAAAACCCCCATCACGCCAGATATTTCTTGAAGAACTCCGTCGTCCGGCCCCAGGCGAGATCGGCGGCCGCCTTGTCGTAGCGCGCCGAGGACGTGTCATTGTTGAAGGCGTGGTTGACGCCGTCATAGACGAAGATTTCAAAGGTCTTGCCGTTTTCCTCCAGCGCCTTCTTATAGGCGTCGATGCCGGCATTGATGCGCTCATCGAGACCCGCATAGTGCAAGAGCAGCGGCGCCTTGATGGCAGGCACATCGGCCGTCGGGGCCTGCTGGCCGTAATAGGCGACGCCGGCATTCAGGCCCGCCGATTTGGTGGCGAAACGGTTGACCAGCCCGCCGCCCCAGCAGAAACCGACTGCGCCGACCTTACCATTCGCCCCCTGCCGGGCCGCAAGCCACACCCGGCCCGCTTCGGCATTGGCGACGGTCGCGTCCATGTCGAGACCGCTGAACATCTGCCGCGCCTTCTCCTCATCGGCGGGCGTGCCGCCCTGCGGGGATAGGAAATCGACCGCAAGCGCCCTGAAACCGGCGAGTGCCACACGCCTTGCCACGTCACGAATATGGTCGTTCAGACCACGGTTCTCGTGGATGACGATGACCGAGCCGATGGGGCCGGAAACGGTTTTCGGTGTAACGAGGTAACCCTTCATCTCACCGCCGGGGGCGGGATAGGTCACCTCCTCGGCGACGATCCTGTCATCATCGGCCGCGATGACTGCCGCACGGGCGCTGTTGGCCGAAAGAAGCGGGGCGATGGCCGTCGCCGCTGCACCAGACCCGGCCAGTACGGTGAGCTTTTCCATGAATTTGCGGCGATCGAGGCTGAGGTGGGTATATTCATCGTAAGCGTCGATCATGGCCTGCGTGATCTTGGGCTTGTCCATCGCTCTATCCTCCTTGAACGCACGGATGCGGAAGGATAACGCAGATCGCCCCGTGGGGAACAAGGCGGGGGCAAGCGGCGCCACACATTTGCGTGAGCGCCGCCACCGGTTCTTCAAATCAGGCGGCGAGGTCCACGACGATACGGCCGTCGATCTTGCCCTCTTCCATGCGGTGGAAGATATCGTTGATGTTTTCGAGCTTGTCCCAGGAGAAGTGGGCCGCCACCTTGCCTTCGCCGGCAAAGGTCAGCGCTTCCTCCAGATCCTGCCGCGTGCCAACGATGGAGCCGCGCACCGTGATGCGCTTCAGCACCGTGTCGAACACCGGAATGGAGATGAAGCCCGGCGGCAGGCCGACAAGCGCCATGGTGCCCTTGGAGCGCAGGAAGCCGTAAGCCTGCTCCATGGCCTTAGGCGACACGGCCGTCACCAGGGCGCCATGGACACCGCCGGTCGCTTTCTGCACCTGCTCGACCGCATCTGGCGCGCGGCCATTGACGGTGACATCGGCTCCGAGTTTTTTCGCAAGCGCCAGCTTGTCGTCGAAAATATCGGCGGCAACGACATGCATGCCCATGGCCTTGGCATATTGCACGGCCATGTGGCCAAGCCCGCCAATGCCTGAAATGACCACCCACTCACCGGGCCTGACCTCGGTTTCCTTCAGCCCCTTATAGACGGTGACGCCGGCGCAGAGCACCGGTGCGGCCGGGCCGAAATCGAGATTATCCGGCAGGCGACCGACGAATTTCGGATCGGCGAGGCCGTATTCGGCAAAGCTGCCATTGACGGAATAGCCGGAATTCTTTTGGCTCGGGCACAGCGTTTCCCAGCCCGTGCGGCACGGAATGCAGCATCCGCAGGCGGTGTAGAGCCAGGGCGTGCCGGCGCGGTCGCCTTCCTTGATGCCGGTGACGCCTGCGCCGATCTTGGCGACATAACCGACGCCTTCATGGCCGGGGATGAAAGGCGGATTGGGTTTGACCGGCCAGTCGCCGGTTGCGGCGTGCAGGTCGGTGTGGCAAATGCCCGTCGCCTTGTAGTTGATGAGAATTTCACCGGGGCCGGGATCCGGTATCGCCACTTCCTCGATGGTCAGCGGTTTTCCAAACGCGCGGACGACGGCTGCCTTCATTGTCTTAGCCATGACATACTCCCTAATCTCTGCTCGCCTGAAATCCTCGACGGCAGGCAGAGATTAACGGGGATGGGGCGTCATGGAATTGACCCATCGCAAATCGGAGCATTTTGCAAGGCGGGATTGTCTCACTTATGAGGCAACCTCACGGTGCTGATTTACTCCAGCGCCAACCATATGGCGAGCCACGCCCACAGGCAGACGACCAGCGCAAAGCCGATGCCGAACAATGCGCCACGCTGACGCAGGCGGTTGCTGGTGACGTGGACATAGGAATGGGCATAACGCGAGAGCACGAACAGCCATGCCAGAACGACGGTGACGATATTGTCCGCATCCGTGATGTAGAGCAGCAGGCAGGCGATGTGAAACAGCACCGGCAATTCGAATTGATTGGCGATGTTGCGGTTCACCAGATGGCTTTCGCGCGCCTCCTCGCCCCGGTCGCGCAGCTTGATCGCCGATTCGCGATCCTTGAAGGTGTATTTGTTGCGCCGGACGATCAGAAGCCCGTAAAGCCAGAAGACCAGAAAGACATGGGCGATCATCGGCCAGAACATTGCGGTCGTGGGTGACATGCTTTCTTCTCCAATCATGAAAACGCTCCCCGATCCGGCATGAATCGGGGAGCGCCAAATACTCAGTATCCTTTTACGGATTCGCCTCGAAAGATCAAACCGCGCCGGGGTAGTTCGGGCTTTCGCGGGTGATCGTCACGTCATGGGCGTGGCTTTCGCGCAGGCCGGCGCTGGAAATACGCACGAAAGTGGCGCGCTCCTGGAATTCCTTGATGTTGCTGCCGCCGACATAACCCATGGCGGCCTTGAGGCCACCTGCCAGCTGGTGCAGGACGCCGGAAACCGGGCCCTTGTAGGGAACCTGACCTTCGATACCTTCCGGAACGAGCTTCAGCGTGTCGCGCACTTCCGCCTGGAAATAACGGTCGGCGGAACCGCGCGCCATGGCGCCAACGGAGCCCATGCCGCGATAGGCCTTGAAGGAACGGCCCTGGTAGAGGAACACTTCGCCCGGGCTTTCATCCGTGCCGGCCAGCAGCGAGCCGATCATGACCGCGGAAGCGCCGGCGGCGATTGCCTTGGCCAGATCGCCCGAGAACTTGATGCCGCCATCGGCGATAACGGGGATATCAGCCGCATTGGCCACTTCAACCGACGACATGATGGCCGCAAGCTGCGGAACGCCGACGCCGGCGACGATGCGGGTGGTGCAGATGGAGCCGGGGCCGATACCGACCTTGACGCCATCGGCGCCGGCATCGATCAGCGCCTTGGTGCCGTCGGCGGTGGCGACATTGCCGGCGATGATGCGAACCGAGTTCGACATCTTCTTGACCTGCGAGACGGCATCCAGCACGCGCTGCGAGTGGCCATGCGCGGTATCGACGACCAGAAGGTCGACGCCGGCATCGATGAGGCGCTCGGCGCGCTCGATGGCGTCAGCACCGACGCTGATGGCGGCAGCGGCGCGAAGACGGCCCTGCGCATCCTTGGTGGCGTTGGGGTTCAGCTGCGACTTCTCGATATCCTTGACGGTGATGAGGCCGACGCAATTGCCCTTGGCATCCACAACCAACAGCTTTTCGATGCGGTGCTTGTGCAGCAGGCGGCGCGCTTCCTGCTGATCGACGCTGCTTTCCTTGACCGTGACCAGGTTTTCGCGGGTCATCAGTTCGTAAATCTTCTGCTGCGGATCGGAGGCGAAGCGCACGTCGCGGTTGGTTAGAATGCCAACGAGACGGCCGTTCTTGTGGCCGCCGGAACCGCCGTTTTCAACGACCGGAATACCGGAAATGCCATGCGCCTTCATCAGCGCCTGTGCTTCAGCAAGCGTCGCATCCGGGCCGATGGTGACCGGGTTGACGACCATGCCGCTTTCGAACTTCTTCACCTGCCGCACTTCTTCGGCCTGCTCGATGGGGGTCAGGTTGCGGTGGATGACGCCGATGCCGCCGGCCTGGGCCATGGCGATGGCGAGGCGGCCTTCGGTAACCGTATCCATGGCGGAAGAGAGGATCGGCAGGTTGAGATCGATATCGCGGGCGATGCGGGTGGCGATATTCGTCTGTCCCGGCATGACTTCGGAATGTCCGGGTTGCAGCAACACATCGTCAAATGTGAGAGCGTCCAAACCAGTGGGTGTTTGAATGATGCGTGCCATGACCAAATTCCTTCATACTGAAAATGCGTGGCCGTTCCGGAACGAAAAGTTCACCCCGGCGCCCTGCAAGGATTGCTTGGAAGTTGGCGAGGGCTGGTAACACGTTCATGACAGGAAGGGAATAGAAAAAACCCGGAATCGGCTTCCGGGCTTTCTTTGTTGCTGCATTGCAGCAGATATCAGATGTCGAACTGATAGGATTTCGGCACGAAACGATAGCCGGTATCCAGCTTTTCGGCGTAACCGACCGCCGGGAAAGGCATGTGATATCCAAGGAAAGGCAGACGGTCGGTGGCGATCATGTCATAGACCTTCTTGCGGGTCGCGGCGGCTGCCGCCTTGTCCATGTCGAACTTCACCTCCCAGTCTGGCTTCTGCAGGGAAAGGACGAAATGGTTGGCCGTATCCGCCGTCAGGATGAGTTGTTTGCCTTCCGATTCGACACGGAAGATCATATGGCCCGGCGAATGACCGAAGGCCGCTACGCCGGTGATCCCGGATACGACACTGGCGCCGTCGCCAATGAAGGTCGCCTTTTCCGCCAGCGGCTTGACGTTCGTGAGAACGCCCTTGTGACCGCCCTCGGCAGGCGTGCCGACGCGCTTCTCATCCGTCCAGAAATCATATTCCGCCTGGCCGAACACGTAGCGCGCCTTGGAAAAAGCTGGAGCGCCCTTTTCCATCAGCCCGCCGATATGGTCGCCATGCATATGGGTCAGCACCACCACGGTCACATCCTCCGGCGTGTAACCGGCCGCCGCCATGCCTTCAATCAGGCGGCCATTGCCGGCGCCACGTCCGGCCTCGCCGAAGCCGGTGTCGAACAGCACGAGGTCTGAGCCGGTATTGACGAGAACCGGCGAGAAGGAATTGACGAATTGCTCTTTGGGCAGAAAATTGTCTTCCAGCAATTTGCCGACCGTCTCCGCCGACTGGCCGGTGCCGAAGGTCTCTCCCGGATTGGGTGCGGCGCGCGCGCCGTCCTTCACGACGAGCACCTCGAAATTGCCGAGCTTGAAGCGGTTGGTTTCCGGCGGCATGGCGTGTTTTATCTCCATGGAGGTCTGTGGCTGGTTGGTCTGGGCCGTTGCGGTGCGCGCCATCAACAGCGGCGCGCCGAGGACGGTTGCGCCGGCCGCACCGATGAGGCCGCGTCTGCTCATGCTCAAGGATTGGGTCATTATCTTTCTCCCGATATCGCCAACTGGCCGTGATCGCCAACTGAACCATGCCAACGGACAATAGAGCGAGAAAGTTGCAAGAAAACCGGCCTCACGCAGGTTTGATCGGAACTTGAGAAATTGATAATTAACGTGTTGGCAAGCCCGCTTATCAGGCGTAGGAGGAACGGCGATATCCTTTGTCGCAGCGGAAAGCCGCAGGCAGCCTCATGAACCGCATCATTCCCCTCATCCTGGCAGTCGCTCTCTTCATGGAGCAGATGGACTCCACCGTCATCGCCACCTCGCTTCCGGCAATTGCCGCCGACCTTCATGTCGGCCCGATCACGCTCAAGCTCGCATTGACGGCCTATATGGTGGCGCTGGCGATCTTCATTCCCATCAGCGGCTGGATGGCCGACAAATATGGCGCGAAGAAAATCTTCCGTTTCGCCATCGGCGTCTTCGTGGTGGGGTCGATCTGCTGCGCGGTGTCGTCCTCGGTGTTCGAATTCGTGCTCTCGCGTTTCCTGCAGGGCATGGGCGGGGCGATGATGACGCCCGTTGGCCGCCTCGTGCTTTTGCGCACGACCAAGCGCAGCGAACTCGTCTCCGCCATGGCGCTGCTGACAATTCCGGGGCTGGTGGGGCCGCTGACCGGCCCGCCCATCGGCGGCTTCATCACCACCTATTTTTCATGGCACTGGATTTTCCTGATCAATGTGCCCATCGGCGTCATCGGCATCTGGCTCTCGACGATCTTCCTGCCGGAAATCGAAACCACCAACCCGCCGCCGATGGACGGTAAAGGCTTCGTGCTGTCAGGCATCGCCGCCTCCGGCGTGGTGTTCGGCCTCTCCGTCGTCAGCCTGCCGGCGCTGCCGCCGGCCATCGGCATTGCCTCGACCATCATCGGTTTTATCTGCGGTTTTCTTTATCTGCGCCACGCCGCGCGCCACCCCGCCCCCATTCTGGATTTCCGCATATTCCAGAACGCGACCTTCCGGGCGGCGTCCGTCGGCGGCACCGTTTTCCGCATTTCCACGGGCGCCATACCCTTCCTGATGCCACTGATGCTGCAGATCGGTTTCGGGCTAAACCCGTTCCAGTCGGGCATGATCACCTTTGCCGGCGCAATCGGCGCGATCACCACCAAGTTCATGGCCAAGCGGGTGTTTGCGGCAACCGGATTCCGCTCGACACTGATCGGGGCCGGCATCGTCGGCGCCTGCACCACGCTCGCCAACAGCTTCTTCACCCCGGAAACGCCTTATCCGCTGATCATGATCTTCCTCGTGACAGCGGGATTTGCCCGGTCCTTCTTCTTCACCGGATCGAACGCGCTCAGCTATTCCGATATCGAGGACAGTCAGGCCAGCCAGGCGACCTCGATGGCGTCGGTGCTGCAGCAGATCAGCCTGGCGCTGGGCGTGGCTTTCGCCGCCTCCATTCTGGAAGTCAGCAGCATGATGTCCGGCACGCACCTGCAGCTCGCCGATTTCCACATCGCCTTCACCATCGTGGCGCTGGTATCGCTGTTCGCCATCGTGCCGATCATCCGCATGGACGGCAATGCCGGGGCGGCCGTCTCCGGCCACCGCGGCAAGGTCTCACAACCGGCGGAGTGATCAGTCTTCGGAAGCCTCTTCGGCTTCGGATGCGTCGGTCGGCTCGCTCTTGCGGCCCTTGAAGTGCTTGGCAAGCAGGAACATTTCCACCGATTCCGAGCGTGAGGACGCCGGCTTGATGTGCAGAACCTGCTTGAAGTTCTTCTTCAGCATATCCAGCAATGCCTTTTCCGTGCCGCCCTGGAAGGTCTTGGCAAGGAAGTGACCGCCTTCCGCGAGCACCTGAACGGCGAAATCGGCCGCGACTTCGCACAGATGCATGGTGCGGATATGGTCGGTCTTCTGGTGCCCGGTGGTGGGCGCGGCCATGTCCGACAACACCAGATCGGGCGTGCCGCCAACGGCCTCCATCAGCTTTTCCGGCGCGCTCGGATCAAGGAAGTCGAGCTGCAGGATTTTCACACCGGGAATGGGATCGATCTCGAGGAAATCGATAGCCGCGACGCGGATATCGTCCTCGGTCGAATCCGTCACCTTGGAAGCGATCTGCGACCAGCTGCCGGGAGCGGCGCCAAGGTCGATGATGCGGCGCGCGCCTTTGAGAATCTGGTGCTTGTCGTTGATTTCCAAGAGCTTGAAGGCGGCGCGGGCGCGGTAGCCTTCAAGCTTGGCGCGCTGCACATAGGGGTCGTTGATATGACGTTCCAGCCAGCGGCGCGACGAGGCCTTGAGCTTGGTCTTCTTGACCTTCTGGCCGATCTTGCGGCCGGTGCGGTTGTTGCTTGTCGGCGCCTTGCTCATGTCAAACCTTCCGTCCTGTCCTGCCGTGTCATCTGCATGCGCCGAATGCGGTTGCGCCGCCATGCGCCGTCATCCGCCATCATATCCGTCAAAAGGCCTTCGCGCAGGCCGCGATCCGCCACGCGCATGCGGCGTGCCGGCCAGCGGCGGCGAATGGCCTCGAGAATGGCGCAGCCGGCCAGAACCAGATCGGCCCTGTCAGGCCCGATGCAGGCATTGGCGGCGCGACCCGCGAAATCCCAGGCCAGAAGCTTGTCCTGCATCGCCGTCACCTCGGCATCGGAAAGCCAGAGCCCATCCACCTTGCGGCGATCGTATCGTGGCAGGTCGAGATGGACGCCGGCAAGCGTCGTCACCGTGCCCGAGGTTCCGATCAGATGAAAATCCTCGTGATGGGTTTGCGGCGCGAGAGGCGGGCAATGGAAGGCATCGAGCAGCCCCTCGACTTCCCGCACCATCGCGGCGAAGACATCCGGCGTCACATCGCGCCCGCCATGACGTTCCGAAAGCGTGACGACGCCGACCGGCAACGAGGTCCAGTGGGTGATGTGGTTGGCGAGCCGGTTCGAGCGGTTTTCCCCGACCTTGATGACGGCGATTTCCGACGATCCGCCACCGATATCGAACAGCACGACCGAACGCGCCTCGCGCCCAACGAGGGAAGCGCAGCCAGACACCGCAAGGCGTGCTTCCGTCTCGCGGCTAATGATTTCGAGCTTCAAGCCCGTTTCCCGCGTCACACGCGCCAGAAACTCTTCGCCATTCGACGCAGCCCGGCAGGCCTCCGTGGCGATGAGCCGCATGCGCCTGATCGGACGACCGGAGAGTTTCGCGGAGCAGACTTTCAGCGCCTCGACAGCTCGATCCATGGCGTCGTCGGAAAGCCGGCCGCTCGACACCAGCCCCTCGCCCAGCCGAACGATGCGCGAAAAGGCATCGACGACCCGGAACTGGCCGGGCCGCGTCGGCTGCGCAATCAATAGGCGGCAATTATTGGTGCCGAGATCGAGCGCGGCATACATATCCGCCGGCGGCTCCTGGCCATGCTCATGCTGGCGGCCTGCGTGGCGAGCGGATATCTCGGATTGCCGGTGCGGTTCCTGCCCGGCCCCATTGGCGCGGCCATTCTGCTTGCCGACATGCTTCGGCGCATGGGTGGGAACCAGCGGGCGGCCCTGTGGATCGCGGCCGCGCGGATCGCGATGCCCACGCTTGCGGTAGCGCGACTTTCGCCCTGCGCCCGGCGGCACGGCGGATGGATTGGCAGCGTCTGTTGCGGCTGGAGCCTGCGTCTGCGCGCTGGAAACTGGGGCAGCTTGCTGAGACGCACCCTTGCCGCGAGAGCGCCTGCGGCGCTTTCTCTTGCGCGGCTCGGCATCCGGCTCAAGAGCCGATACGTAGGAGGAACCGGCCGGAACATCCGCGGCAACATCATGCGACAGCACAGCAGCGTCACGGGGCTGACCGTCACGCTTGTGTTTCTTGCCACGACGGGATCGCTTCGCTTTCCCTTTGTTCGCCACCGACGCCCCTTGTTCCGACGGCTTTGGGCCGTTTCCGGGGTCGATCACTGTCTTGTCCATTTCGCCGCGCACAAGCGTAGACGCTATGCTGCTGGCTTTCATAAGGTTTCGTTGGGCGGACAATACCAGCGCAAGCGATTTTAGCCAAATGGTTTTTGCCGGGCGGCGTGTGGCAAAGGCTCACACGTCACCAAGGTTGCGTGACGCCCGCGCGGAATGCACGCTTCATCGATAGGAGTTTCATGTTGCTCCTCCGCGCGTTTTGCTGGAACCCGTCACGCTCTCCCGAAGCGTGACGAAACGAATTGCGGACGCTCGCCTACAACACGGAGATCATGCCGCCATCGGCATAGACGATCTGGCCATTGACGTAATCGGATGCGGCGGACGCAAAATAGATGACGGTTCCCGCCAGTTCTTCCGGACGCCCCCAGCGCCGCGCCGGTGTACGCGCCTTGACCCAGGCGTCGAATTCCGGGTTGGCGAGCAGGGCTTCGTTCATATCGGTGATCATGTAGCCGGGGCCGATCGCATTGGCCTGAATGCCCTTTTCGGCCCACTCGGCCGCCATGGCCTTGGTCAGCATCTTGATGCCGCCTTTCGCCACGGTATAAGGCGCAACCGTTGCCCGGGCGAGTTCGGAGGTCAGCGATCCGATATTGATGATCTTGCCGGAACCGCGCTCCGCCATTCGCCTGGCCGCCTCCCGGCCGACGAGAAAGGCCGACGTCAGATTGGTGTCGATTACCCTTCGCCAGTCGGCGGTCTCCAGCTCCAGCATCGGCTTGCGGAACTGGATGCCGGCATTGTTGACGAGGATATCCACCCGGATACCGTCCCGGTCGAACCGCTCGAAGGCTGCGATGACAGCGGCTTCGTCGGTCACGTCGAACGCCGCCGTCAGCACCTCGCGACCTGTCGAGCGCATCGCCGCAGCCGCCTCTTCCAGTCGGGTGGCGTCGACGCCATTGAGTATCACCCGGGCGCCGGCATTCGCCAGCCCCTCGGCGAAGGCCCGCCCCAAACCGCGGGACGAACCGGTGATCAGCGCCGTCTTGCCGCTGAGATCGAATAGTGAAACGCTCATGACGATTCCCCTCAGAGTTCAGAGACGCGGGCGGACAGATCCGAGCGTTCGAAGAAGGACGGTTGCAGTTCAGTGCCGAGACCGGGGCCTTCCATCGGATAAACGAAGCCGCCCTCGATACGCGGAACCTCCGTCACCAGTTCGCGATACCAGCCCTTGTAGAAGGCGCGCACGCTTTCCTGGATAAGCGTGTTGGGCTGCGAAAAGCTCATGTGGATGGCGGCGGCGAACCCGACCGGGCCGATGCAGTCATGCGGGGCAAAAGGCCGGTGATAGGTTTCCGCCATGGCCGCGATCTTGCGGCCCTCGGTCAGGCCGCCCGTCCAGCACAGGTCGGCCATGACGACATGGGCGGCGTCGCGGTCGAGATAGTCCTTATAGGCAAAACGGGTGCCAAGCGTTTCGGAGGCGCAGGTCCACACATCGGTGGAATGTGCGTATTCGGCAAGCGCCTGCGGCGAATTCATCCGTATCGGATCTTCGTACCATGTGGGCTTGAACGGCTCGAGCGCCCGCGCGATCTGCTTGGCAACCGGCAGGTTCCACAGCGAGTGGAACTCGACCATGATATCCATCTTGTCGCCGACGGCCTTGCGGATCAGCTCGAACGGCTTGATCGCCGTCTTCATCTGTTCCGCCGTGATGAACAGACCGCGGTTTTCCATCGCCGGAGGATCGAACGGCCAGATTTTCATGGCCGTGATGCCGTTCGACAGAAGGTCTTCCGCCAGTTCGCCCGCCCGGTTCATGAAACCGTCGAGGTCTTCGTAAGGACCGGCTTCCTCACCCAAATTCCAGGTATCGACCGGCTTGATCTTCTTCGTCCGCACATAGCGGCTTCCGGCGCAGGTATTGTAGACACGCATCTTCTCCACGCAGAGCCCGCCCAGCATCTGGTGGACAGGCTGTCCGCACACCTTGCCGAAAATATCCCACAGCGCGATGTCGACTGCGGAAGCCGCCCGGTGTTCCGCCCCCGTCGAGGCATGGGCCATCGGCAGGTTGAGCATTTCCCGGTGAAGGGCCTCTATATGAAGCGGGTTACGGCCCACCAGCCGGCTTGCCAGCGTATCGTGGATGTGGGCCTCGACAGCCGCCGCCCCATAAAAGGTTTCGCCGAGACCGGTAACGCCCTGATCGGTCTCCACATGCACCCAGAGGACGTTGGAGAACTCTTCTGCCCGAAAAGTCTTGATCGCAGTTATTTTCATCATTGCTTCCATTTCTGTCTGCCCGTCGTTTCGTTTCCAAATTGCATGGACAGGACCATCTACTTATCTCTCACAAGAAAACATGCTCCAGTCCCAAAGGCGGTTCTCATCAGCTCTCCGATGCACTGGTTCCAACGGAGAGAATCGTCATTGTCCGAAAAGCCTGCCTCATCGCTGCGCTTACCATTCGGCGAGACTGCCATCCTGATGACGCCAGAGCGGATTGCGCCAGCGATGGCCTTGCCTCGCCATTTCGATCACATGCGCCTCATCAACCTCGATACCCAGGCCGGGACCCTGCGGTATTTCGACAAACCCGTCCTCGTAACGGAAGACATCCTTGTTGGTGATGTAGTCCAGAAGGTCGCTGCCCCGATTGTAGTGAATGCCAAGGCTCTGTTCCTGGATAAATGCGTTGTAGCTGACAGCATCGACTTGCAGGCAGGCAGCCAGAGCAATCGGCCCAAGCGGGCAATGCGGCGCAAGGGCGACGTCATAGGCCTCCGCCATCGTCGCAATCTTGCGGCATTCGGTAATTCCGCCCGCATGCGAAAGATCCGGCTGGATAATATCGACATAGCCGCCGGAGAGGACGGATTTAAAATCCCAACGTGAATAAAGTCGCTCGCCGAGCGCGATCGGAGCCGAGCAATGATTGGCGATTTCCTTCAGCGCCTCGAGATTTTCCGAAAGTACCGGCTCTTCGATAAACATCAGCTTGAACTGCTCGAGTTCCCTCGCCAGCACCTTGGCCATCGGTCTGTGAACCCGGCCATGGAAATCGGCGCCTATGCCGATATGCGGCCCCACCGCATCGCGCACGGCGCCTATGGTCGCGACGATGGCGTCGATCTTGTCGTTGCCGTCGACGATCTGCAGCTCTTCGGCGCCATTCAGCTTGATCGCCTTGAAGCCCGCAGCGACGACGGCCCGCGCATTGTTCGCCGCGTCACTCGGACGGTCGCCGCCGATCCATGAATAGACCTTGATCCGGTCGCGGCACTGGCCTCCGAGCAGCGCGTGGATCGGCTGGCCGAGCGCCTTGCCCTTGATATCCCAGAGCGCCTGGTCGATCCCGGCAATCGCGCTCATATGGACTGCACCGCCACGATAAAACCCGCCGCGATACATGACCGTCCAGTGATCCTCGATCAGGAACGGATCCTTGCCGATGAGGTAATCCTCCAGCTCATGCACGGCAGCCTGAACCGTCAAAGCCCTGCCTTCGACCACGGGCTCGCCCCAGCCGGTGATGCCCTCATCCGTCTCGATCTTGAGGAACAGCCAGCGTGGCGGAACGATATAGGTGGTGAGTTTTGTGATCTTCATGATAGTTGCCTTCATCTCCGCCATCGAAGCGGATCGCCGCGCCCACGGTGCCTCTCAGAACGATAACTGCACCTTCATCGCCCGCGACCTGTCAGTGGCGAGCATGAACGCGTCATTCGCCTCCTGAAACGGCAATGTATGGGTTACGAGCGGTGTCAGATCGATGCGGCCGGAGTTCATCAAATCGACGGCCTGCTGAAACTCACTGTCGAAACGGAAGGTGCCGCGCAGCTGCAATTCCTTGGTGACGATGGCGTTGATCGGCAATGTAACATCGCCGCCAAGCCCGAGCTGGACGATGATGCCGCCGGCGCGGATGGCTGCGAGTGCGCCGTTGAGCGCAGCCTGATTGCCCGAGGCCTCGAACAAGATGTCGACCGTACCCTTGCCCGTGGCGTAGGGCGCAAGCGCTTCCGGCGTCGTCGCCATGTTTAGAGCCGCTGTCGCGCCGAGTTTACGCGCGACCTGCAGCGGGAATTCGCCCACATCCGTCGCGATGATCTCCGCAGCGCCCGCATTCCGCGCCACCAGCACGCACAATGCCCCTATCGGACCGCAGCCCGTGACCAGAACCCGCTTGCCCAGAAGCGGCCCCGCCTGTTTCATGGCGTGCAGAACAACGGCGAGCGGCTCGGCCATGGCCGCTTCCGCCATGGTAACCGTCTCGGCAATCGGAATTGCCTGGGCGGCGCTGACGGTGATGCTCTGGCGAAAACCGCCCTGCGCATGCGGCAGGCGCATGGCGCTGCCCATGAACTGCATGTTCATGCACTGGTTATGGGCGCCCTCCCGGCAATATTCACATTCGTAACAGGGAGAACTCGGATTGACCGACACCCGCATGCCCGGCACCAGATGCGAAACACCGGCGCCGCATTCCTCGATAATGCCGGCCATCTCGTGGCCGAGCGCCATCGGCTCACGCACGCGGATGCTGCCGGAACCGCCATGCAGGTAATAATGAAGATCGGAACCGCAAATGCCTCCGGCCTTGACGGCAATCCGAACCTGACCGGCAGCCGGGGCGACGCTGGCCACGGGTTCGATCCGCAAATCCTTCTGAGCGTGAATGATAACGCCTAACATCGAATTTTCCTTCCTGATTTCGCTGTGACGGTGCCTGAGCAGCCTTCAAGCGAGACATTTTTTGGTTTGATGGTGCCGCACGCTGGCGAAAAGCTTTCCCGCGGCGCCGGTGCTTCCTTTGAAAATTCTGGAAATCTGAAATATTGAGAAATTTCCTGTCATTGCATTTTGCAACTGACGGGACGGAACGGTAACGTCAGGCAGAATCTCGAGGAATGAAGCATGACCAGTGAAGACAAGAACGGGACGAAAGATGAGGACGGTAATCCGCAGGAGAAGAAGAGACGCAACAGCGTCAACCTGACGGAGCTTGCCTATGAGCGCATCGAGCACCTGATCATTACCTGTGAACTCAAGCCTGGCCGCTTCCTTTCCATTCAAGACCTGCAGAGGGAGACCGGATTGAGCCGCACGCCCGTGCATCAGGCGGTCAGCCGGCTGGCCGCCGATACGCTCGTGATCATTCAGCCCCGTCATGGCCTGCAGATCGCGCCCATCGACCTCGCCCGCGAGCGAATGCTTCTGCGTTTGCGGCGCGACCTTGAGCGTTTTGTCGTGTCGCTGGCCGCCGAGCACTCCACGTCCACGCACCGTTCGCAGATGCTGCACATCACCCGCATTCTGAAAGACCAGCGCGACACGATGGCGATCGGCGATTTCAATATTTTCGACCGTCGTATCGACAAGCTGATCCTGCTGGCGGCGGGAGAGCCGTTCCTCGAGCATACGCTGCGGCCGCTCCACACCCTGTTCCGGCGCATCGGCCTGATCCATCACCGCAATATCGGCGGCGCGGAAAGTCTGGCCGGAAGCATCCAGAGCCATATCGGCATACTCGAGGCAATCGCCAAGCGGAATGTCGCGCTGGCCGTCGAAGCGTCCGACCAGCTGATCGACTATGTCGACCGGATGTTCGATGCCCTCGAGAGGGACATCGATCCATCCATCCTCGATTCCAGCCTGGAATCGCTGATCTCGCTGTGAAGTATCGCCTCTTGCATTCTTCATGATCCGGCTCCGGTGCTGAAGATTATGCGCGTAGCCGCAGGCCGGTTTCGGCGGAAAACAGAACGGCGTCATCGAGGTTGAACGCCAGCGAAACCGGATCACCGACTTTAAGCCCGGTATAGCCCTGTTCGGTGACCATGACGGCGTCCAGTTCGCCTTCCTCGCGATGCGCCGTGCGGGCATTGCTGAGCGTGACCGCAATGACGGATTCGGCGCCGATATGCTCCACCAGCGTCACCGTTCCTTCGACGCTGCCGGGTTGACGTTCGGGCGTCAGCCGGATCGCATTCGGGCGGATGCCGAACAGAACCTTGCCGTCTTTCCTGACCGCTGCCGACAGGCCCTGCGGCAACGCCAGCGTAATGCCACCGACGCTGACGACACCGCTTGCCGCATCGGCTTCGATGAGGTTCATCGGCGGCGTGCCGATAAAGCGCGCGACATAGGTATTGGCCGGATCGCTATAGATTTCGCGGGACGAACCGAATTGCTGAACGACACCGTCGCGCATCAGCGCGATCTTGGTTCCCATCGTCATGGCCTCGACCTGATCGTGGGTCACATAAACGAATGTACCGCCGATATCGGCATGCAGCTTGGAAATTTCCGCCCGCATCGACGTCCTGAGCTTGGCATCCAGATTGGAGAGCGGTTCATCCATCAGGAAGACTTCGGGCTGCCGCACCATCGCCCGGCCTAACGCGACACGCTGCCGCTGCCCACCCGACAGGGTGCGCGGAAACCGGTCCAGCATCTCGGTCAGGCCCAGTATCTTCGCATTGCGCTGTACCATTTCCTTCACCTGCGGCGAATTCTCGATCCGCCGCCTGACAAGACCTCCGATGATCGGCAGGTGATGCCACCAGCGGAACTGTTTCATCACCAGCGGAAACGTCATGTTCCTGCGCACGGTCAGATGCGGGTAGAGCGCATAGGACTGGAAAACGAAGGCCATATCGCGGTCGCTTGGCGGCAGATTGTCGACGCGGCGGCTGCCGATCAGTATTTCTCCGCCGGAAATGCTTTCAAGACCGGCCAGCATGCGCAGAAGCGTCGATTTTCCACAGCCCGAAGGGCCGAGCAGCACCAGAAACTCGCCGTCCGAAACGGCAATATCGATATTGCGGATAACGTCCTTTGCGCCGAAACTCTTGCTGACGCTTTTCAGGGTAATGGATGCCATTTCAAAGATCCTTTATCAGCCCTTGACGCTGCCAGCCGTCATACCGGCCACGACATAACGTTGGACAAGAAGGTAAAACAGGACAGCGGGCAGCGTGTAGATGAAGCCGACGGCCATGACGGAATGCACGGGCGTCGACAATTCGCCGACAAAACCGGCGAGCCCCACCGAGGCGGTGCGCAGACTTTCGCTGCTGATGAGCGTCTGGGCGAAAACATATTCGTTCCAGCCGTTGAAGAATGCGATGACCGAGGCGGCGGCGAGCGTCGGCCCAATCAGCGGCACCACGATCAGAAGCACCACGTCGAGCTTGGAGCACCCCTCCATGCGGGCGGCCTCTTCAACCTCGATCGGCACTGCATCTATGGCCCCTTTGAGAATCCAGGCGATGACCGGCACCGTAAAGGCGGTGTTGGCGAGGATCAGGCCGGTCAAAGTATTGAGCAGCCCGAGATCGCCGAAGATGGCGTAAAGCGGCACGACCAGCATGGCTTCGGGCAGCATCTGGGTGGCAAACAGCACGAAGCCGAGAAGAGCAAGACCGGCGAACCGGAAACGGGAGAGCGCATAGGCGGGCAGGATCGCCAGCACAATGCTCAGCACCGTCGTGCCGGAGGCAACGATCACGCTGTTTTTCAGCCATGTCGCAACCGGTATGGTCTTGAACACGTCCCGATAAACATTCAGTTCCGAAAACGACGGCAGGAACTGCGGGGTTGCGGCAAAGAGCTCCGAAGACGTGGTGAGCGATGTCACCAACATCCAATAGATCGGGAAGACAGCAACACCGAGAAGGGCAAGGACGCTGATCATGCGCAGGCTGTGCTGCCAGGGAGAGGTTTTCATGCGCGTCTCCCCTGCGCACGTTCGGCACGCTGCGATATCTTGAAGTAGATCATTGTCACGACAAGCGCGATGGCGAGGCCCACCATGCCGATGGAGGCAGCACTGCCGAGCTCGCGATAGACGAAGCCCTGACGGTAAAGCTCGATCACCAGCGTATTGGTCGCGCCGATCGGACCTCCCTGCGTCATCAGCCAGATCAGATCGAAACGGCGCAGCGACCAGATGGTGACGAAGAGAGCGAGCAACAGCACGGTCGGCTGGATGGTCGGCCATACAGCCGTCTTGAAGACGTTGAACCGGTCGGCTCCATCGATGATCGCAGCTTCGCGCACTTCCGATGGAACGCCCTGCAGAGCTGCCAGAATGACGACCGAAGAAAACGGAAAGATCTGCCAGATGGTCGTGATCATGATGGCAGGCAGGGCAAGCGACGGATTGTCCAGCCAGTTTTCACTGGAAAACGGCAGGCCCAGCACCCGCAGCGCATAATTGAACACGCCATATTGGGAGTTGAGCATCCAGGTGAAGATCAGCGCAACGGCAACCGGCGGCGCCGCCCATGGCACCGTTACCAGGGCGCGGGCAATGCCGCGTCCGGTAAAGGGGTTGTTGAGAAGCAGCGCCGTACCGAGACCGAAACCGATCGCAAGCACGACGCAGAGGATCGTATAGATCAGCGTGACCCAGAGAACCTGCGCGAAATCGCTGGTTTCGAAGATATAGAGATAGTTTTCGAAACCGACAAAGAGCTGGTCGTCGGGAGACAGCAGCGAAGTCGATGTGAAGCTGAGCTTCAACTCCTGCAGCAAGGGGTAGATTTGAAACAGCAGAAGATAAAGGGCGACAGGCGCGGCGAACCAATAAGGTGTCCACCGGCTGCCCTCGATCCCGCTGCGTGAGTCGGATGATCGCATCGACATTACTCGCTTTGTGAAAATTGCAGGTAAAGTCTGCGCCGCATCAGCGGCGCAGCACCCGTCGCTCGATCAGCCGCTGCGCGGCATCCATGGCGTCCTTGGGGTTTTCCCCGCCCTGAAGAACCTTCAGCACGCTCTCGAGCACGATCTGCTGGATTTCCGGCGTCTTCGTCTCAAGGCCCATGACCAGTTGCGGAACCGCGGTTTCGACCTGCTTGTCATAAACGGTAAGCCAGGGCTGCGCCGCCAGGTCCTCGGCGGAATATTGCGTCACCGTGCCGACGATGGTTCCCATGGCCTTTTGCAGGCCCTGCTGATTTTCCGGCTCCAGCGCCCATTTCAGGAAGGTGACGGCCGCATCCTTGTGCTTGGTATTGGCGTTGATCGACAGCATGGTCATGATCAGGCCCTGAGCCGGCGTCGGGAAGGGAGAAGGTGCGGCGGCAAAGGGAAGATTCGGGGAATTCTGGTGGAAGATCGCCGCAACGCCGCCATTGTCGACATTCATGGCAATCTTGCCTTCCCAGAACATGCGCCGGTAGGTGGCGGCATCGGCGCCTTTCGGAATGACATCGAGATCGTAGACCGCCTTATAGGCCTCGATACCCTTGATGACCTCGGGGCTGTTTACCGTCAGATTGCCGGCAGCGTCGCTCCAGCGGCCACCAAATCCGTAGACGAAATTGCAGACGTCCTGCCAGAAACCGGCCCGTTCTGCCATCGTGGCGCGATAGGCGTAACCATATTTGCCGTCACCCGTCGTTTCCTTGGCAACCTTGAGGAAATCCTCGAATGTCGTGGGCGGTGCGCCCTTGACGATATCCTTGTTGTAAAGAAGCCCGTAACCGGTGGAATCGAAGATCACGCCATAGCGCTTGCCGTTCACCGCGAGATATTTGTCGGGACCGATGAATTTATACTGCGACGGATCGATAAGGCCTTCGAGGGAAAGAACGCGCCCCGACGGGACGGCTGCGAAATAGTCGATCTGGTCGAAACGGACCAGATCCGGGCCGCCGCCCCCACCCATCTGCGTGAAGACGGTGTTGGCGAAACTGGAGAACGGGATCGCGATTGGCTCGACCTCGATCTTGTCCTGACTTTCATTGAATTTCTGAACCCACGCCTTGGCGCGGTCACCGCGGCCTGCCTCGGAGAACATCGCCGCGGCAAATGTGATCTTCTCTTTCGCCTGTTGCGCAAAGGCCGTGCCCGATAGCGCCGAGACCAGCAGCACGGACGCCAGGGCGCCGCGAACAATTCCACGTCTTGAATGCAGATAAGCCATTTGGATCCTCCATCCTTATACATATCCGACGGACGTTTCCTCCACCGCCGGACATGCTTCCTCATCCGCTAACTAGAATGTTGTGATATTTCACGAAAGTCAACGCTGTTATTTTGCGTTGTTGCCCGCTGGCAATTCTGCGATGACGATGGTGACGGAATAGCCTGATGAAAGTCACGACATAGCGGCTGGCCGAAGCCGCGCCTAAAAAATATGCTTGAAAGCCCATCGGCAAGAACACAAATCGGGCACTCTTCTTCGCATTTTGACGAAATCGCGCGTCAAACCCCAAAATCCAATCTGGCACGCGGTTTGCTTCGTTTATTCCGAGTTGGCCGCTAGGGTTCCGGTGCAGGTTTGCATGACTGGTCCGAGAGCAGCCACTGTGCGAGGAGAAATCTCGCACGGATGCACGGCGGGACAAAAGCCCGGGAGACCTCGTTAGCCAAGGGATTGGCGGCGTTGGTCTATGCCGATCCCTTTTTGAGAACAAGCAAAAGGGGAATACCAATGCAGACTTTCAGAACAATCATTTCCATTTCCGCGCTGGGGGGCCTTCTTGCGCTCCCGCTGGTTTCAACAGCGGATGCTGCGCCCAAAAAGGATTTCAAGGTCGCCTGGTCGATCTATGTCGGCTGGATGCCCTGGGGCTATGCCGCCGACCATGGCATCGTCAAGAAATGGGCCGACAAATACGGCATCAATATCGAGGTCACGCAGTTCAACGATTATGTGGAATCGATGAACCAGTATACGGCCGGCGCCTATGACGCCGTGACGCTGACCAACATGGACGGCCTGTCCATTCCCGCTGCCGGCGGCGTCGATACAACCGCCGTCATCGTCGGCGACTTCTCCAACGGAAACGATGCCGTCATCCTCAAGGACAAAAAAGACCTTGCCGAGATCAAGGGCCAGAACATCAATCTCGTGGAGTTCTCCGTGTCGCATTATCTGCTTGCACGGGCGCTCGAAACCATCGGCTCATCCGAACGCGATGTGAAAGTCGTCAATACGTCCGACGCGGACATGGTCGCCGCTTACCAGACACCGGAGGTTTCTGCTGTCGTGACGTGGAATCCACTGGTTTCGACCATTCTCCAGAATTCCTCGGCCAACAAGGTTTTCGACAGTTCCAAAGTCCCCGGCGAGATCATCGATCTGATGGTCGCCCATACCGATGTGCTGAAGGATAATCCCGATTTCGGCAAGGCGCTCGCGGGCATCTGGTACGATACGATGAAGGTGATGACCGCCGACAGCACGGAAGGCAAGGCGGCGCGCGAGGCGATGGGCAAGGCATCCGGCACGGATCTTGCCGGTTTCGAAGCCCAGATGGCGGCCACCAAGCTGTTCGACAAGCCGGCGGACGCGGTCGCCTTCACGGCTTCGCCGGACCTGCCGAAGACCATGGACCGGGTGCGGCACTTCCTGTTCGACAAGGGCCTGCTTGGCAACGGCGCTTCATCGGCGGACGCGATCGGCATCGCGTTTCCGGACGGGGCCGTCCGCGGCGACACGTCCAACATCAAGTTCCGCTTCACGACGGACTACATGGCCGAAGCGGCCAAGGGGATGCTCTGAGGACCAGCCGCACCGCGCCCCGGCGCGGTCTTCCACCCTGCCATCACCCCGGAGTTTCCCATGCGCTGGATCAATTCGCGTCCTTCGAACGGCGCCCGTCTTGGACTTGCCGTCCTGCCCTTTGCGGCCGTGCTGATCGCTTACACGGTCGGCTCGGCGGCACGGCTTGCCGAAAACGCCAATGACAAGCTTCTGCCGGGCTTAGCCGGCCTTGCCGACGCCATCAACCGGCTGGCCGTCATCCCCGATGCCCGCACGGGTGATATTCTTCTATGGACGGATACGGCCGCAAGCCTCATCCGCCTGTTTTCGGGACTGGGGATAGCGACCGCGATGGCGTTGGCCATCGGCATGCTGATCGGCATGCTGCCTTACGCACGATCACTGCTTTCGCCCTTCGTCGGCGCCATTTCCATGGTGCCGCCGCTGGCGCTTTTGCCCATCCTTTTCATCCTGCTCGGCCTTGGCGAAATTTCCAAGATAGCACTCATCGTCATCGGTGTGGCGCCCGTGATGATCCGCGATCTGGCGCTCAGGGCTATCGAACTGCCGCGCGAGCAGATCATCAAGGCCGAGACGCTCGGGGCAAACTCATGGCAGATCGCGCTGCGCGTGGTGCTGCCGCAGGTCCTGCCGCGGCTCATCACCTGTCTGCGTCTCCAGCTCGGACCGGCCTGGCTTTTCCTGATCGCGGCGGAAGCGATTTCGTCCGATGCGGGGCTCGGTTATCGCATCTTCCTCGTTCGCCGCTATCTCGCGATGGATGTGATTTTTCCCTATGTCATCTGGATCACGCTTATCGCCGTGCTGACCGACTGGCTGCTGGACCGGCTGCGCCTTGCCGTCTTTCCGTGGTCGGCAACGGAGAACAAGGCATGAGCACGCTCACCATCGACAATGTCTGGAAGGAATATGGCGACCAGATCGTGCTCGAGAATGTTTCGCTCGAGATCGAATCCCGCGCTTTTGTCGCGCTTGTCGGTCCGTCCGGCTGCGGCAAGACCACCTTCCTGCGCATGATCCTCGGCCAGGAGCGGCCGAGCCGCGGCACGATCCTTCTCGACGGCAAACCGCTGCCCGACGAACCGGGACCGGACCGAGGCGTCGTGTTCCAGAAATATTCGGTGTTTCCGCATCTGACCGTGCTCGGTAACGTCCTGATCGGCAAGGAACTTGCCGCGTCGCCCGTCAGCGGCAGGCTGTTCGGCGCCGCCCGCCGGACCGCGATCGACGAGGCCCGCACCATGATCGCCGATGTCGGCCTTTCAGGGTCGGAAGACAAATATCCTGCCCAGCTTTCCGGCGGCATGCAGCAGCGCCTGGCGCTTGCCCAGACGCTGCTGATGCGGCCGAAAATCCTGCTGCTCGACGAACCCTTCGGCGCACTTGATCCGGGCATTCGCGCCGAAATCCACCAGCTGATGAAACGGCTGTGGAACGAAGCGCAGATGACGGTGGTGATGGTGACGCACGACATGCGCGAGGCCTTCACGCTTGCCACCCGCGTCATCGCTTTCGAGCGTCCACGCGACCGCCCGGAGGAAAAGCTGCGCTATGGCGCAACGGTCACCCGCGACATTTCGATCTGGCCGCCGCGCCGGGCCGGCGGCGTCGCCGCCTGAAACGATATGCATCAGGGCCAAGCCCTGATGTCGACTGCGCAGTTGCGGATGGAGGGGCGGCTCAGCACCCTTGCCGGAATTGCTTCCGACGGCCCGCCGGGACGACCCGGCAAACAAGGGCAGACACCGGGACGACCCGAACTCAACCGCCATGGAGCACCTTATGCACCAAAGACGTTCGCCCGAAGAAATCGCCGCCAACCGCGCCCGTTATGAAGATCACCAGAAAAAGGGGCTGGAATTCGCGCCCAAAGCGCTGCCCGGCTTCAGCCTCCTGCCCGAACCCATGCTCGACGAAACGAAAATCCTTCACCGCGAAATCATTCCCGGCGGCTGGTACTGGACGACCAGGCTGCGCAGGGAAGAGGTGCTGCGCATCAGCCTCAACCACGGCTTCTCTTCGATTGCGCTTATCGCCTGGAATGCCGCCGACACCTCGGAACGCATCAATCTGCCCGACACGATCAAGGTGCAGTGGACGACGGGGCTTTCCAAGGGCCGCGTCATCTTTTCCGACATGGGGCGTGTGATGTTTTCGATTACCGAGGACAGTTCCGGCGCGCATGATTGCCTTGTCGGCGGCTCGAACGCGCAGAGCAACGCCCGTTATGAGGGCGCACATCTGCGCGACACACGCGATAATTTCATCAAGCTGGCGATGAAGCTCGGCCTCGACCGCCGTGACATTCCCGCCGCGCTGACGCTTTTCGCGCCCGTGCGTGTTGATACCGAAGGCCGGTTTTTCTGGAACCCGGCCCTCCTCAATGGCGGGGACTATGTTGAGCTGCGTGCGGAAATGGACATGCTGGTCGGTTTTTCCAATTGCCCGCATCCGCTCGATCCCAACCCGGCCTATGCGCCGAACCCGGTGACGGTCACCCGCCTTGCGGCCGCTCCGGTTACCGCCGACGACCTGTGCCGGACCGCCACCGCCGAGGCCGTGCGCGGTTTCGAGAACAACGCGCTTTCCAACCTTTGAGCCGGGAGAAACGAACATGACCGATTTCATTGAAACCGTTTCGTCGCGCACATCTGAAAATGCAGCGCAAAACCACTACGTCCCGGCTGAAAAACCCTTCTCCACCTTCATCCGCAAGGGCGCCACGGTTCGCATCGAGGACACTTACGGCCAGCAGGCCATCGATACGCTGTTTTACAATGCTCGAGACTTTTCCGAACGCTACTCCAGTCAGGATACGGTGAGGGCGCAGGGCGCGGCCTATATTTCGACCGGCACGAAAATCATGTCGAGCGAGGGTCGGGTAATGCTGACCGTGACCGCCGACAGCTGCGGCCGTCACGATACCTCCGCCGGCGCCTGCTCCTGCGAAAGCAACACGGTGCGTTTCGGCCATGGAACGAAATATCTTCACGCCTGCCGGGACAATTTCGTCGCCGAGGTCGCCAGATACGGCATGGGCAAACGCGATGTCGTTTCCAATATCAACCTTTTCATGAATGTGCCCATTTCGCCCAATGGCGGCATGACCATCGTGGACGGCATTTCCTCGCCCGGCGACTACGTTGAACTGGTGGCCGAGATGGACGTGCTGCTGGTCATTTCCAACTGCCCGCAGATCAACAATCCCTGCAATGGTTTCGATCCGACGCCGATCCGGGTGCTCGTTTGGAACGAGGAGGATTGAGCCGATGTTCAAGAAAGTTCTCATCGCCAATCGTGGTGAAATCGCCGTCCGCATCATCAGAACGCTGCGGGACATGGGTATTGCCTCCGTCGCGGTCTATTCCGATGCCGACCGCTTCGCCAGGGCGGCATTGACGGCCGACGAAGCGATACGCCTCGGGCCGGCGCCCTCCGCAGAAAGTTATCTCGATGTCGAAGCGGTGATTGCCGCCTGCAAAAAGACCGGGGCGGAAGCAGTCCATCCCGGTTATGGCTTTCTTTCCGAAAATATCGGCTTTGCCGAAAGGCTGGCGGCTGAAGGCATCGTCTTCATCGGCCCGACGCCGGAAAACATCGCCGATTTCGGCCTGAAGCACACCGCCCGGGAACTGGCGCAGAAAAGCGGTGTGCCGCTGCTTCCGGGCTCCGGTCTGCTTGGCTCGGTCAAAGAGGCGCTCGCCGCCGCGGAAGCCGTCGGTTATCCGGTCATGCTGAAATCCACCGCCGGCGGCGGCGGCATCGGCATGCAGCTCTGCGCCGACGATGCCGCGCTGAAAGCGGCCTTCGAGAGCGTGCAGCGCACGGCGAAAGCGAGCTTTGGCGACGCCCGGGTCTATCTGGAGCGGTTCGTGGCGAAGGCCCGCCATGTCGAAGTGCAGATATTCGGCGACGGCAAGGGACGGGTGATCGCGCTTGGCGAACGCGACTGCTCGCTTCAGCGCCGCAACCAGAAGGTCATCGAGGAGACACCCGCCCCCGGGCTTTCCGATGAGGTTCGGGCGCGCCTGCACGCGGCGGCCGTCTCGCTGGGAAAACAGGTGAATTATCGCTCCGCCGGCACGGTCGAGTTCATTTACGATCCGGCCCGCGAGGAATTCTATTTCCTGGAGGTCAATACGAGGCTGCAGGTGGAGCATCCGGTGACCGAAGCCGTCTTCGGCATCGATCTGGTGGAATGGATGATCCGTCAGGCCGCCGGCGACGATGTCCTGACCGGCGTAGAGGAGCTGATACCGAAGGGGGCGGCCATCGAGGCGCGTGTCTATGCGGAAATGCCTCATGCCGATTTTCGCCCGAGCGCCGGGCTTCTGACCGAGGTGGTTTTTCCCGAAGATGTCCGGGTCGACGGCTGGATAGAGACCGGCACGGAGGTAACGCCTTTTTACGATCCCATGCTGGCCAAGATCATCGTCACGGGGGCGGATCGCAACGCGGCGATCGCCAGTCTCGGCGCCGCCCTGTCGCACACCGCGATTTCAGGCATCGAGACCAATCTCGACTATCTCAGGGCAATTGCCGGCTCCAGCCTTTTCCGGACCGGCAATGTCGCGACCACGGCGCTGAAGGATTTTCCCTTCGTGCCGGATGTCGTCGAGGTCATTGCACCGGGAGCGCAATCGAGCCTTCAGGAACTGCCTGGCCGTCTCGGCCTGTGGCATGTCGGGGTGCCGCCGAGCGGACCGATGGACGAACGTTCCTTCCGTCATGCGAACCGGCTGGTCGGCAATCACGACCACACCGCGGCTCTGGAAATCACCGTTTCCGGGCCGGTGCTCAAGTTCTTTGCGGATGTGACGGTGGCGCTTGCCGGCGCGGAAATGCCGATGACGTGCGACAGCGAACCCGTCCCGCATAACACCCCGATCACGGTCAGGGCCGGGCAGACGCTTACCATCGGCCAGAGCGGCGGTGCGGGGCAGCGGGCCTATCTGACGGTGGCCGGCGGTTTTGACGCGCCGGTCGTGCTCGGCTCGCGCGCCACTTTCGGGCTTGGTCAGTTCGGCGGCAACGCCACCGGCACCTTGCGCGCCGGCCACGTTCTTCGCCTCGCCCGCGCGCCCCAAGCCGATGCGAAAGCCGCCTCCGAACCTGCCGACCTGACCCGTGAATGGTCGGTGGGCGTGCTTTACGGGCCCCATGGCGCGCCGGATTTTTTCCTTGAGGACGATATCGAGACCCTGTTTGCGACCGAATATGAGGTGCATTTCAATTCTGCCCGCACGGGTATACGCCTCATCGGTCCTGCGCCGAAATGGGCGCGCGAGGACGGCGGGGAAGCCGGGCTTCACCCCTCGAACCTCCATGACAATGCCTATGCCATCGGCGCCATCGATTTTACGGGCGACATGCCGATCATTCTCGGGCCAGACGGCCCGTCCCTCGGCGGCTTCGTTTGCCCGGCGGTGATTGCCGCGGATGAGCAATGGAAGATGGGACAGTTCAAACCGGGCGACAAAATCCGCTTCCATCCGGTTGCGCGGGCGGAAGATCCCATTGCCGGCCCCATCGTCAAACGCATTGGCGACAATGCCGGCTCTCCCATTCTCGGCCATCGCGATGACGGCGAGGTTCCGGTCGTTTATCGCCGGCAGGGCGATGACAACCTGCTTGTCGAATATGGGCCGATGCAGCTCGATGTCAGCCTGCGCCTTCGCAGCCATCTTTTGATGCAGGCGGTGCGGGAAGCCGGCGTTCCCGGCCTGATAGACCTGACCCCCGGCATCCGCTCGTTGCAAATTCACTACGATGGATCGCATGTGAGGCGTGGCCGGTTGCTCGGCCTTCTTTCCGAAATCGAAAGCGGCATGCCTTCCGTTCACTCGGTGAAGGTGCCGAGCCGCACCGTCTGGCTGCCGCTGTCGTGGGACGATCCGGATGCGGCGCTGGCGATGCGCAAATATCAGGAACTGGTGCGCCCCAATGCGCCCTGGTGCCCCTCGAACATCGAATTCATCCGCCGCATCAACGGTCTGGATGACGAACAGGCGGTAAAAGACAAAATCTTCGACGCCTCCTATCTCGTCATGGGGCTTGGCGATGTCTATCTCGGCGCCCCGGTTGCCACGCCTCTCGACCCGCGCCATCGCCTCGTCACGACGAAATATAATCCGGCGCGCACCTGGACGCCGGAAAACGCCGTCGGCATCGGCGGCGCCTATATGTGCATCTACGGCATGGAGGGACCGGGCGGCTATCAGCTCTTCGGGCGCACCATCCAGATGTGGAATACGTGGCGGCAAACCCCGGTCTTCGGCAAGGACAAACCCTGGCTGCTCGATTTCTTCGATCGGGTCCGTTTCTTTCCCGTCAGCCACGGCGAATTGACCGAAGCCCGCGCCGCCTTTCCCCATGGGGGTTATCCCGTCCGTATCGAAGAGGGCGAGTTTTCCTATGCGGATTACGAGGCGGAGCTTCAGAAGAATGCCGCCGCAATCGGCGCATTCAAGGCGGGCCAGCAGGCCGCCTTCGAGGCGGAACGCCAACGCTGGAAAGATCAGGGGCTCGACAGTTTCGTTGTCGATGAAGGCGTCGGTCCCGGCCTCGGGGGCGATATTCCCGACGGCTGCTTCGGCATTGAAAGTGCCGTGCCGGGCAATGTCTGGAAGGTGCTCGTGGAAAAAGGGCAGAAGGTGGCGGCCGGAGAAACGCTCGCCATCATCGAATCCATGAAGATGGAAATCACCGTCAACGCGCACGCCGCGGGCAAGGTGCGCGATCTCCGCGCCGGGCCGGGCCGCAATGTCAGGGCCGGCGACGTGCTGGTCGTTCTGGAGGCCATGTAATGTTGCCGATCATTCTCGATATCGCGTCGCTGAAAGATGCCTATTCGAAGGGGCTGAGCCCGCTCGATCTCGTCGAGGAGATAATTCTTCGCATCGAGGCGTCGGACGATCCGGCGATCTTCATAACGAAGACGCCGGACGAGGATCTGCGCGCCGCCGCCCGCGACCTTCTGGCCCGCGCGCCCATGGCCAACAGCCTGCCGCTGTGGGGCGTACCTTTTGCCGTCAAGGACAATATCGACGTGGCCGACCTGCCGACGACGGCCGCCTGCCCGGCCTTTGCCTACCGGCCGCAACAGGATGCGACCGTCATCGCCCGGCTGAAGGCCGCAGGCGCAATCGTCATCGGCAAGACCAATCTCGACCAGTTCGCCACCGGGCTCAACGGCACACGCTCGCCGCACGGCGCTCCGCGATCGGTGTTCGACAGGGCCTATGTGTCGGGAGGCTCGTCCTCCGGCTCCGCCGTGGCGGTGGCGTCTGGCCTTGCCAGTTTCGCGCTCGGCACGGATACGGCCGGTTCCGGCCGCGTGCCCGCGGCCTTCAACAATATTGTCGGTATCAAGCCTACGCCCGGACTGGTGCCGAATGTCGGCGTCGTACCCGCATGCCGCTCGGTGGACGTCGTGACCGTTTTTTCCGCGACGGTGGGCGACGGTGTAGCCGTGCGCAGGGTCATGGAGGGTTATGACTCCGCCGATCCCTTCTCGCGCAGGGCAAAGCCGGCCGCCCTGCCAGCTGCCGGGCTGCGCATTGGCGTGCTTGAGCCCGGGGAACGGGAATTTTTCGGCAATGCCGCTTTCGAGGCGCTTTATGACGCGGCTATCGAAAAAGCGAAAATGCTCGGCGCAGACATCGTCTCCTTCGACTATGCGCCGTTCCGTCAGGCCGCCGAGCTGCTCTATAACGGCCCGTGGGTGGCCGAGCGTCTGGCGGCGGTGAAGCATTTCCTGGCGACCAATGCCGACGATTTCGATCCCACCGTAAGGGCAATCATCGAGGGGGCAAGGCGATACGATGCCGTCGACGCCTTCGAGGGACTATACGGGCTCGAGGCGCTTCGCCAGAAGGCGTCGGCGGAATGGGCAAAAGCCGACGCGCTGATGCTGCCGACTTCCCCAACCACCTACACGGTGGAGGAGATGCGCGCAGATCCGATCGCGAAGAACGGCCATTTCGGGCGATATACCAATTTCGCCAATCTGTTCGGTTATGCGGCCATCGCTGTTCCCGCGGGCTTCGATGCCGCGGATCATTTGCCGGCGGGTGTCACCCTGTTCGGCCCGGCTTTTTCCGACGATGCGCTGGCGCCGTTTGCCGATATGTTGCACCGCGCATTGCAGCCGGGCATGGGCAGGGACCGCAAGGCTGCCTTGCCAGAGGCTTCGAAAGTGACGGATACCGATGGCGGGCTGGTGCCGATTGTCGTCGTCGGCGCCCATCTCACCGGCATGCCGCTCAATCACGAACTCACAGGCCCCGGCGGCCGGCTGATGAAATCCTGCCGCACGGCCGGCGACTACCGGCTGTTCGTCTTGCCGAATACCGTTCCACCGAAACCCGGCCTGCTGCGGGAGCCCGGCTTTAAAGGCGCGGGTCTGGAGGTGGAGGTCTGGAGGGTGACGCCCGAAGCCTTCGGACGTTTCGTGCAGAACATTCCCGCTCCCCTTGGCATCGGCAAGGTGACGCTGGACGACGGATCACAAATCTCCGGCTTCCTGTGCGAACCCCATGCGCTCAAGGGTGCTGTGGAAGTGACAGGCCTTGGCGGGTGGCGCGCCTATATCCGGTCGATCAAACAAGAAGAAAGGAAAAGCCATGCGTGACATTTTCTCAAAATATCTGGGCGTCCTCCGGCGAGCAACGGTGATGCTTTTGACTGCGCGAGCCGGAATGTATTGGGGCCGAGGACGTCGAAACGGCTAAGTCCGGTTTCATCGCAATCGCCGTTCCGGGCATCGGAGACGCCAGATCGAACAGGCGACACTATCTTCGCCTGTTCGATCCTGAACGCTCCTTGCCCCCGCCAACCGGGAGGCGGTCTTAGCGACCGGGCGCTTATTCGAGGCTCTTGATCGGGTCTTTCGGCGCCGGATCGAAACCCACGAGTTCCACGGTCAGTTTCGCATAGGTGCCGTCGGCCACGATGTCGGCGAGCGCCTTGTTCACCGCCTTCACCAGCTCGGGCTTGCCCTTCTTGATGGCGAAACCTTTCTGGACGTGGCTGACGAAATCCGGTGTCATTTCGAGGGGAAGGCCGGAGTTCTTGATCGCCCATGCACCGGCGATCGCATCGGTAATGGTCGCGTCGATATTGCCGTTGACGAGGTCCTGCATCGCGTCCGATTCAGCCTTGTATCCTTTGACGACCGCACCCTTTTCCTCGGCGATTTTTGCGAAGGTGGAAGAGACGAGCGCACCGACGGTCTTGCCTTTGAGATCAGCGGCGCTTTTGATGGCCGAGCCTTTCTGGACGACGATGCGACCGCCCGATTCCAGCCAGCCATTGGCAAAGGTAACGCGCTTCTGTCGCTCTTCGGTTATATCCATGGAAGCGCTGATGATATCGTACTGATCCGCCTGAAGACCGACCAGCAGGGAGTCCCATTTGATCAGAACCGGCGTGTAGGTGAGGTCGAGGCGCTTTGCCACTTCCTTCATCACACGGATTTCCAGACCGTCGAGCGTTCCATCCGGGGCACGCATGCTGAAGGGCGAAAAGGTTCCTTCCGTTGCGACCTGCAGCTTCCCGGGCTCCAGCAATTCAAGCTCTGCGGCAAATGCCGGAGCGTTGGTGATGGTCGCAGCGAGTGCGGCGACGGCAAATGCGATAGATTTGATTTTCATGACTCGTTCCCTTTTTGATTTTTTGCATTTTCCTGTTCGTCAGGCGGCATTGGCGTCACCCGCAGTCGATCCTGCGGATCGCTCCGCCGGATATTTCAGGCATTGCTGAGAACCGTCGGGGCCTCAGCTTGAAAGGGCATAACGGCGTTCCAGCAAGGCTGCGAGCTGTGTCAGCACCGTCGTAAGCAGGAGATAGATGACGGCCACGGCGATGTAGAACTCGAAAGGCCTGAATGTTGCGGCAATCAGCGTCTGGGCATAAAGCGTCAGCTCCACGACAGTGATCGTCGACAGCAGCGATGTATTCTTCAACGTCGAAATGGCTTCATTCGTGACCGAAGGCAGGATGATGCGGAATACCTGCGGCAGGATAATGCTGCGCATGGTTTCCGCCGGGCTGAACCCCAGCGCCAGAGCCGATTCCGTCTGCCCGCGCGGGATGGCGGACAGGCCTCCCCGGATGATTTCCGCAACATAGGCGCCGCTATTGACGCCGAGCGCCAGCACGCCGGCGGTGAAGGGCGAGAGCTTCACGCCGAATTGCGGCAGGCCGAAATAGATGATGAAGACCTGGATCAGGGTTGGCGTGCCGCGAACGAACCAGACGTAGAAGGCGGAGGCGGCACGCACCGCGCGCCACGGCGAACGATGGCCGAGCGCCGCAAGCAGGCCGCAGCCCCAGCTGACGATAATGGTCAGGATCGTCAACCAGAACACCGTCCAGGCAGCCAGCAGAAAGCCCGGACCGTAAAGCTGCACTTCGTCGATAAAATTCGCCATCGTCGTCACGCTCCCCCGGCGCCATCTGCTGCACCGCTGGGGGCAAGCTGGTCATGCAAAATGCGGTGAAGAAATTGCCGCAGACGATCGCTCTGCGGATTGCGAAGAATGTCGGGTGCGCCGGTTTCAGCGATGACGCCCTTGTCGAAAAAGAGCACACGCGATGAAACGTCGCGGGCAAAGGCAATTTCATGGGTCACCAGCAGCATGGTCATGCCGTCCGCGGCCAGCGAAGCCATCAGCACCAGCACCTCATGGACAAGTTCGGGATCGAGCGCGGAGGTCACCTCATCGAAAAGCATCAGGCGCGGTTTCATGGCGAGCGCCCGGGCGATGGCGACGCGCTGCTGCTGGCCGCCGGACAGGCGTGCCGGATAGCTGTGGCGTTTCTCATAAAGGCCGATGCGGGAAAGCAGGGCCTCCGCCTCTTCGACAGCCTGGTTTTTGGGTCGTTTCAGCAGCCGGACCGGAGCATGGATGACATTTTCCAGAACCGTCATATGCGGCCAGAGATTGTAGCTCTGAAACACCATGCCGACGCGGGCGCGCAGGGCCTGCAGCTGCGAGGGCGTCGGGAAAAATCGCGATTCCGGCCGAAAATCGAAAGACAGGTTCTCGAATTCGAGATAACCCGACTGAGGCATTTCCAGACCGTTTATCGAACGCAGGAAGGTGCTCTTGCCCGAACCGCTCGCGCCGATGATGGATACGACCTCACCCGGTTCGACACTGAGTGAGACGCCTTTCAGAACCTCGTTTTCCCCGAAGCTCTTGCGGATATCCCGCAGGTTCAAAACCGGTCCGGTCATGGGGTCGTCTCCTTGTATTCATCGACGATCTGCACCGCGACATCCCTCGGTGTGCGGTCCACACCGTTGATCTCCGTAATGTCCTGCGGACAGGCGGACAGCACGAGCAGCAAATCCATCTCGGCCCTCAGTGCCACATGGTCACCCGCAGCGGACGCCGGCGGGCGACGGTCGAGACTGCCATCGGCGTTCACCGCCACATTCATGAAAAGGTTGAGAGATGCCGGCGTCTGGGCGACGGCAACACCCTTCTCCGCCAGCGCCTCATGGAAATTTCCGGAACAGCTGCGATGAAAACCCTCGCATCCCAGTTGCCGGTAAAGATCCGCATTGCATGGGCAGAGCAGCGTATCATGCCGCAGGGCGGCACTGTCGCTCACCAGCGTCATCATGGCTCTTCTGCGGTTGCTGAAGACACCCATGCCGCGCTCGATGAAAATATTGCTGTTTACCGAGCGCGTATGATCCATCGAGCTGATCTCGGATGGATCGGCTGCCGCAACAGCCCACGCATCCACGACCTGATTTCCGTGGGAATTCGTAACGATGGCGATCTCGCCGGCCAGCATGCGATAGGCTGCGCCATGACCTGCCAATAAATTCTGCACATTTTCAGTCATCGGGCACCGTTGGAAGGAATGCTGAAACCGGTGAGACGGCGGCAAGCAGGCGATAGGCCCGGATCGACACCGCTCGGTCGAAACAATTTATATTCAGTATACCAACGGAATTCAATAAAGATTTTCAACTATTTATAGCAAATTTATTAGGCTAAACAGCCATAAAACGAGCAGTAAAATGCACAAAATTGCATCATTTATGCCTCCCGCATCATTCGCTTGCACTGCCATCAATCACGGGATACGTTTGGTGTACCTAAAAATTCGACCCGACAGTCTTCCGGTCGTAAGTCCGCGAATGCGGGCTTCTCCGGGAGGACCGCGCATTGATGGAAATGCTGCCCGAGTTTGCCGCAGGTCCCGATGGATCGGCGCGCGAAGATCGCCCGGCAGAACAGCAGATTGAATGGAGTGGAACGCGTGATCCGGTATTTTGCGATCGAGGAATATGAAAGCCGCTGGCAGCGGGTTTTGCGGGAAATGCAGCGCCGTGGCTATGAAACAGCGGTGGTCTTCGGCCGGGGCGGCGGCACAACGGACAATTGCGGTGACATACTCTATCTTTCCAACCACTACGCCATCAGCGGCGGCATGGATTCCCTGATATGGACCGCCCGGTCCTTTTCCGGGATCATTCTACAGCAGGGCCAAGAGCCGCAGCTTCATATCGATGAGCCGGAAGTGCGCACCGATCTCGTCTCTATCCGCAATACGCATTGTTCCAGCCATCCTTTCCGAAGCGTGGCGAAAGCCCTGGTCGAAAGGGGCATCAAAGGGCGTGTCGCAATCGTCGGCACGCAGTTCATCCCCGTCAAATATTACCAGCAATTGCTTCAGGACGCTCCAGACATTGAGTGGGTAGCCGAGGACGATCTGATCCGCTCCGTCCGGCGCATCAAAAGCCTGAAGGAACTGGAGTGCTATCGCGTTGCCGGCGAAGGCGCGACGGCCGGCCTCAACAGGTTGATGGAAGGCCTGACCGGCGGCCTTTCCGAGCAGGAAGCGGCGGGAGAAGCGGCCCGTGAAGTGGTGCGGCGCGGCGGCCGGCTGCAGATGATCGGTTGCAACCATGGCGAAACGCTGGGTTTCGACCAGCGTTTTCCCCTGACCGGCTATAGCGCGGACACACCAAAGCCCGGCGACATCGTCACCGGCACCATCCATGCGGCATTTTTTCAGGGCTATTATCTCGACCCCGGCCGCACCGGCATATGCGGCAAACCGACAGCGGACCAGCGACGGCTGATCGAAGCCGCGGCCAATATCGTTCATCGTCTTTCCGACATGATGCGGCCGGGCGTGAAGCTCATCGATATCGCCGCCGAAGGCGACCGTCTGACGCAGGCCTTTGGCGGCTCGGTATCCGCCATCATGAAGAACTTCCCGTTTTATGGTCACAGCATCGGTCTCGGCTTCGAACAACCGAGAATTTCAACCAGCATGTCGCAGCCTGAAGATATCGCCGAGGAAAACATGGTGTTCGGTATCGAATCCTTCCTTTCGCTCGACGGTGTCGGCGCGGCTTTTTATGAGGATATCATCATCGTCGGGCGCGACGGCAACGAGCTTCTGACCCGTTCGCCCAGCCACTGGTGGTAATTTTCCGACAAGGCGACGGTCGGCATGCGGCTACAGAGTTCATCGGGGGCGGCCATCAGCCGCCGCCCTTGTCTTTTATTTTAGTGGGCGAAAACGCCGTCGAAATCCTTAAAGCCCTTCACCTCGATCGGATTGCCGCTCGGATCGAAGAAGAACATGGTGCGCTGTTCCCCCGGCTCGCCTTCAAAGCGGACCACCGGCGGGATATCGAAGGCCACGCCGGCATCTTCCAGACGCTTCGAAAGCACTAACCAGTCATCGAGAGGCAGGACCACACCGAGATGCGGCATCATCACCATGTGATTGCCGACCTTGCCGGTCCGGGTAACCTCGAACGGTTTGCCCAGATGCATCGATATCTGGTGGCCGAAAAAGTCGAAATCCACCCAGGTATCGGTGGAACGGCCTTCCTCGCAGCCGAGAACGCCGCCATAGAAGCGACGCGTTTCGTCGAGGTCGGTGACGTGATAGGCAAGATGAAAAAGTGAACGCATTTCGGACTCCTTTCAATCTTTAAAGGGAAATGGCCGCTATCGGGCCATCAGCGTATGGTCAGGTCACGCGGCAGGCTGGAGAGAGGTTCGGCCCCCGTCTCTGTCACGATGACCGTTTCGGATGCGCCAACCGTCCACACGCCATAGCTGCGCAGGGTGGCTGGCAGGTGGAACACCATGCCGGGTTCGATTATCCTGTCGACGCCGGTAAACAGGCTCAACAGCGCGCCTTCGCCCCAGTCCGGCGCGAAAGCGGTTCCCATGGAATAACCGATGCGTTTGCGGAAGGCGGAATTGTAACCTGCCGCGTCGATCACACGTTGCGCGGCCTCATGGGGTTCGGCACATGAAACACCGGGCCGAATGGCGGCCAGGGCCGCATCGAGGGCTTTCAACGAGCAATCCATCATCCGCCGGGCTTCGGCGGGCGGAGAACCGATCCACACGGTACGCATCAGCGCGGCGTGATAGCGCGCATGGCAGGCGGCGAGTTCCAGAAAAACCGCGTCGCCATTCTCAAGCTTGCGGCGTCTCCAGGTCATGTGGGGCAAACCGCTGCGCGGCCCGGAAGATACGAGCGGTTCCATGGCCATGACTTCCGAGCCCGCCCTTGTGGCGGCATCCAGCATGGCGGCGGCTATGGCGTTTTCGTCGGTTCCGGCGGCGCAGGCGGCAATACCGGCCGAAAGCCCCGCCTCGGTGTAACCCGCCGCCAGCCGAATGGCCTCCAGCTCGGCTGCGGACTTTATCGTCCGCAGCGGCGAAAGAATGGAGGAACCGTCCGGGATGGACGCAACACCCATCTGCTCCGCGATTTTTGCGGCAAGTACCGGAGAAACAAACCAGCCGTCCAGTTCTATGGCCGGCCGCTCGATATGCCGCTTTTTCAAGAGATCGACCAAGGCGACCGCCGGGTTTCCGCCATCCTGATAGGCGACGACGTCGTCCAGCCAGGTATTGGCGATGGATCCTGCCAGTTCCAGCTGCCGGACGAGAAGCGTCGGCGGACCATTCACCGGCATGATCAATGCCTGGAAAGCGAAGTATCCGGCCGTCTGCCGCCCGGTCAGCCAGTAGATGTTTTCAGGACCGGTGACGACGAGCGCTTCATGACCCGCATTGCGGATGGCGGCGCGCGCACGATCTTGCCTCGCGGCGAACTCCTCCCTGGGGAAAGAGGCGTCACACCCCTGCAAATCGGCGAATTCCTGCATGAAACTGTCCATATCGTCGTGCTCGGCTTTTGCATGAGAAGCCGGCAAAAGCGTCTCAAGACCGGAATGAAGAAAGAAAAAGCGCTGGCGGCTGCCGGTTTCAGGGGCGGCTCAGCCACCCCAGAAAACGGCTTTTCACGCTTTCGAAATGCGCCTCCATGGCGGCGGAAGCCTTCTGCGGATCCTGCGCCTCAATGGCGTCGATAACCGCAATATGTTCGCGCGCCTGCTCGGCAAAACGGTCATGCGTGCGGGTGATGGTGCAGCGTCGGGCGATACTGCGCATTTCGGTCAGCATGGCAGGCAAAAGCTCAAGCCCGGCGGCAGCGGCCACGGCCTCGTGAAACTGGTCGTCGTCCAGCCAGAACTGATCGAAGGCCACGTTCCTGCCATCCGCATAAGCCTGCATGATTTGCCGCGAATGTTCGAGCGCCTCGGGAAAGGGATGCTCAGCGGCGCGTGCCGCCGCAGCACTCTCCAGCAAGCGCCGTATCTGCACGATTTCCAGCAGCTGCTCCACCGTGACGGGCCGAACCATCAATGCGCCATTGGCTAGCCGCGAAATCACGCCCTCTTTTTCAAGCCGGGAGATTGCCGCCCTCAGCGGCGTGCGGGAAATGCCGGATTCGAGCGCCAGGGCTCTCTCCGTCAGAACGTCACCGGCTTTGAACTTCCCCTCCAGGATACGTTGTTTGACATCCGTATAGGCCTGCTGGGTCAAAGTTTCCTTTTCGCTCATGCTCTCTCCCCTTTACCGAGCCGACCAGGTCTGTTGCAGAATATCAACGGCATGCGCCAGATCGGCCGGATCCATGGCCTCATCCGGGTTATGGCTGCCGTTCCAGTTCCGCAGAAAGACCATCACCGATTCCCATCCCGCCTGGGCAAATGCCGCCGCATCATGCCCACCGCCCGATAACATCTGCCGGGGCGAAATGCCGGTCCGTTCGGCCGCAACGACTATCTGCCGGCCAAGCGCGGAGGACAGACGGGTGGGCTTGCTGCGGGACTGGACGCCAGTGACGACGCGCACGCCCCTCCGTTTTTCGATCTTCTCGATTTCCTGTCGGAAAATGCCATCCACCCGGTCCAGCACCGCATCGTCGGCGCTGCGGATATCGATGCAGAAATCCACCCGGCCCGGAACCTTGGCGAAAGCATGTTCACTGCTTGCCGCATCCACCCGGCCGAAGGTAACGGCAAGATCGTGCCCTTCCGCCAGAATTCCTTCCCAGGTCCTGTCCATGGCGACGATGATATCCGCAAGGGCAAAAACGGCATCCGAGCGGGCATCACGCGGCGCGCCGCCCGAATGGGCCCAGACCCCTTCAATCCGCGCTTCACGGTAACGCAGGCCGCCGCGCACGCCATCGACGACGCCGAAAGCCTCACCGGCATTGTCAAGCACCGGCCCCTGCTCGATATGCAATTCCACGAAACGCGCCGGCGGCAATCCCGGCCCGCGCAGGACGGCGTCCGGGTCGCCCCCGAGTTCCTTCATGTGCTCGGCGAGTGTTCTGCCGCTGTCGGCGCGGCGCGCCTGCATTTCCGGCGCCGTGAGCCGGCCAAGCGCCGCACGCGACCCGATATAGGAGACTGGAAACCAGACGCTCTCCTCCGCTCTCGTCACCGTCACGACAATATCTGCCGGCGGCGCCTGCCCGCTTTTCACGAATGCGGTGACGAGTGCCATGGCGCCCACCACACCCGCCGTGCCATCATAGGCACCGCCCATCGGCACCGTATCGAGATGCGAGCCGATATAAAGCGGCGTGGCCTGCCGGTCTCTGCCGGGCAGCCGGGCAAACAGGTTCAGTGCGGCATCTTGCGTAACAGTGAGGCCGAGGGCTTCACATTCTTCGGCAATCACCTGATGCGCTTCGCTTTCCAGCGCACTATAGGAAGGCCGGGTAAAACCGGGGCCTTCCGCTGAAATGGCATTGATGCGGTCCAGCAGACGGTCGACCGTCTCTGCGATCACGGCTTGCGTCATGCCATCATCTCCTGCGGCGCATTGAGCGCGGTGACCGGGCGTTCGCCCGCAAGCGCCGTCAAAACATGCCTTGCAGAGCCGAGAGCCACGCGGCGAAGCGCTTCCAGCGTCGTGCCGCCGAGATGCGGTGTGAAAATCACCCGGCCGCCGGCGGCCAGAGGGCCTGTCGGCGCACCAGGCGAATAAACATCCAGCCCGGCTGCGGCTATGCGTCCGGTTTCGATGGCGCGGGCAAGGGCCGCCTCATCCACCAGTCCCGCCCGTGCCGTGTTGATTAGTATCGCGCCCGGTTTCACCGCTGAAATGGCCTGCTCTCCGAACAGACCGCGTGTTTCCGCACGGAGCGGCGTATGAAGGGAAATCAGATCGGCCTGTCTCAGCCCGTCTTCAAGACTGTCAGCCCGTTCGAAGCCGTCGAGATCGGCCACCCGCGGCGAATAGACCAGCACCCGCATATCCAGAGCGGCCTTCAGCATCCGGCCGAGCCCGGCGCCAATCGCCCCCCAACCGACGATAAGGGCGGTCTTGCCGGACAATTCGGAAAAACTCTCCGTCTCGCGAAAGCCATGGACCCCGGCCCTTTCGCTGCGGTCGGCAGCGGGAATACGTCTTGCGGCAGCCAGTGCCAGACCGAGCGCCAGCTCGGAAACCGAGCGGGCATTGGCGCCGGGGGTATTGCAGACCAGAACACCCTTCGCCGTCGCCGCTTCCTTGTCGACAGCGTCATGACCCGTGCCGTGAACGGCGATGACCCGCAGCCTGTCGCCGGCCTCGATGGCCGATGCGGACAGGCCAGCATCGCGCGTGATGACGGCATCGCAACCCTTGATCATTGCGGCCACGGTCGTCATGTCCGGTTTTGGACACAAAACCGGTTCAACCCCCGCCTCACGCAGAAGGGCGAGGCCGTCGGCATGAATAGGCTGGACAATAAGGCATTTCATGCGTCCCTGTTCCTTTCGGGAAATTGTTCCAGTTTCTCAAGAATGGCGTCGCGGGCGTGAACGATATGGCGGGCCATGAGCGAGCCTGCCCGTTCCCCCTCGCCGGCGCGCAGGGCGGCAATCATCTCCAGATGTTCGTCACAGCTTTTCAGAAAACGATCCGGCACCTGGGCATGGTCGAACATGCAGGTACGGCGTCGCAAATCCTCGATCGTGCTCACCATCATCTCGCTGCCCGTGGAAAGGGCGAGCGTCCGGTGGAAAGCATCGTCCACGCGGCGCTGTTCATCGTCCTCGCCGGGGCCATGCTGTTGCAAATGCCGTATCCGGGCTTCCAGCTCGCCAAGCTCCGGCCGGGCCATCGCCGCCTGTCTGGCGCAATGGGTCTCCAGCACCTGACGAAGGAAGAAAATCTCTTCGACCTCTTCCGCCTTCAGCCGGCGGATCTTGAGAAATCGTCCTTCCTGCGTGGCGAGACCTTCGGCCTCGATCCGCTTAATCGCCTCACGCACGGGCGTCCGGGACATGTCCAGCAGATCACCCAGTTTCGCTTCCTGCAAAGCGTCACCCGGCGTCAGCGCACCGGACAGGATCATTTCGATGATCTTCCCATAAGCCTGCTTTGCAAGTGGCTGATTCATGATGGCATACCTCCTGAAACATCATCCGTTTCCGGCTTTTCTACCAGATTTGCCAGGCGTTCGCGCAAGGCCGTGCGCTCCGCAATCAGAAGCTCTTCTGCTTTTTCCCGTGAAATGGCCGCGAAAGAGACATGTCGGCCGCTCGGAACCTGCGCAAGCCGGGGCAGATCGACGGTGGCGACCGTTGCGATTTTCGGATAGCCGCCTGTCGTCTGGCGCTCCGCCATCAGCACAATGGGCCGTCCCGACGCCGGAACCTGTATCGATCCCGCGCAGGTTCCGTCGGAGACGATATCGTGCCCGCCTTCGGCATGAACGGCGTGTCCGTCCAGCATCTGCGCCATGCGATCCCGGGCGGGCGAAACGATGAAAGAGGCTTTCAGGAAAGCCCGCTGGGTTTCGGCAGAGAAATAGTCGTCCTGTGGGCCGGGAACAATTCGGACGGGACCGCCGGACCGCCGCCAGAGTTGCCGGAGCGCCAGATTGACGCCGGGATTATCCCGGCCGAGCGGCAGGCGGTCACCCGCCTGCAAACGACGCCCTTCGTAACCGCCGAGACCCGTTCGCACATGGGTGGCACGCGAACCGAGCACCGGCACGGTATCAACGCCGCCGGAGACGGCGAGATAGCCCCAGACGCAATCGCGCAGGGCGCCAATCGAAAGCACCTCATCGGGCAAAAGAGTATAGCTCTCCCATGGCGACAGCTTTCGTTTGCCGAGGCGGATATCGACGGCGCCTCCGGTCACGGCGATGCGTGCCGGCCGCAAAACGGAAAAGCTGCCCCCGGTGCCGCCAAATTCTATTGCCGCGCTGCTCTCGACATTGCCGACCAGCGCGTTCGCAATTCGGAAAGAAGGCATATCCATCGGGCCTGAACCCGAAACACCGGCATGGCTCAATCCCCTGCGGCCGAGATCCTGAACAGTGGCCATCGGCCCTATCTGCTGGATGACGAGAAAACTCATGAAAGCTGCGCCTCCATGACAGGCTGGCCGGCGGCGACCGCCCGGTCGAGCTCTGCGGCCTCGTTTTCGCTCACCGGTCGAAAACGGACCCGGTCTCCCGCCTGCAACAGAAACGGCTCCGGGCGATGCGGGTCGAAAAGCCGAAGCGGCGTGCGGCCGATGAAGCGCCATCCGCTTGGTCCCGGCACGGAATTGATGCTTGCCTGCTTGCCGCCAATTCCAATCGCACTTGCCTCGATCCGCTGACGCGGCGTGGCAAGACGCGGCGTATGCAATTGTTCAGGCAGGCCGCCGAGATAGGCAAAACCCGGCGCGAAACCGATCATATAGACACGATATTCGGCGGATGCGTGCAGCTCGATCAGGGCGGCAGGCGTCATTTCCTTCATGTCCGCCAGTTCCTGCAGGTCGAGCCCGACCGATCCGCCATAAACCACAGGCACATCGAAACGTCTGGCCGGAACGCTGTTCACCGTCAGCGTCATCAGACGCCGGTGCAACTCCCGGTCAAGCGCATGGCCGCGAATGACGGACGGATCATAGATGACCATGAGCGACCGGTAGGTCGGCACCAGTTCCTCGATGCCCTTCACGGGCGTTGCAGCGAGATCTGCCGCAAGCGCGATGATGCGCTCGCTCACCGTTTCATCGATGGTATCGGCGAGTTCAACGGACAGGGCGCTGTCACCACAAGCAAGAATGCGCGGAAATTTGCCGCCCATCGATTACACTCCCTCACGTCCACGCATGCGAATTCGATTCTCCCGCCAATCCTTCCTTGCTATTTCAGTATACCAATTGTATGTCAATGAAAAGATGCAATGAATGCGTGCTGCCTGATATCACGCGTATGAACTGGACGAGACCGGGCAACGTCTCGCCCGGAAAGAGGGGCCATGGCGACGATCGATCTGAACTGCGATATGGGAGAAAGCTTCGGGGCCTGGACCATGGGCGAAGACGAAGCGATGATGGAGCTGATTACCACGGCAAACATCGCCTGCGGCTTTCATGCCGGCGATCCGGCTGTCATGCGCGACACCATTCTTGCCGCCAAGGCAAGGGGCATCGCAGTCGGCGCCCACCCGTCTTTCATGGATATTTACGGCTTCGGCCGCCGTCGTATATCCGGCGAGCGCCCCGAGGATGTGGAGGCCCAGCTGATCTACCAGATCGCCGCAATGCAGGGCATGGCGGCTGCGCTTTCCTGGCCCATCACCCATGTCAAAACCCACGGGGCGCTGGGCAACATGGCCGCCGTCGATCAAGATCTCGCGCAGGTCTGCATCCGGGCCATCAAGGCGGTGGATCCGTCGCTGGTCTTTATTACGCTGCCCTATTCGGAAACCATGAAGGCCGCCGAAAAAGCGGGGCTGCGCGTTGCCTGCGAAGTCTATGCCGACCGCACCTATGACGATGCGGGAATGCTCACCTCCCGGCAGATGCAGGGTGCAGTGATCCACGATCCCAACCAGAGTGTGGATCAGGTTCTGTCCATGGTCTGCGACGGTGTAATCCCGACAACGGGCGGAAAAAAACTGCCGGTGGAAGCCGCCACCATCTGCGTTCACGGCGATACGCGGGGCGCCGTGGATATGGCGCGCGCCCTTCGTTCGTCGCTCGCCCGACACGGGCTGCAATTTGCTCCTTTCGCCACACCAAACACCTGATCCGGGGACGTTCCATTGACACGCATTGTATATCTGAACGGCGACTGGCTTGCCGAAGCCGACGCCAAGGTTTCCGTTTTCGACCGCGGCTTTCTGTTCGCGGACGCCATTTATGAAGTCACCGCCGTGATCGGCGGGAAGCTGATCGATTATGCCGGCCACAGCGCCCGCCTTCAGCGCTCGCTCGCCGAACTCGGCTTGACCTGCCCGCTCGAAGCGGAGGAACTTCTGGCCGTTCACCGTGAAATTGTTCGCCTCAACCACATGGACGAAGGCCTGATCTATCTGCAGATCTCCCGTGGTGTGGCGGATCGCGATTTCGCTTTTCCGGCCAATGCCACGCCGACGATAACCCTGTTCACCCAGGCAAAACCCGTGCTGGACAATCCGCGTACGGAAACCGGCATTGCCATCGCCACCATGCCGGACTGGCGCTGGGAGCGGCGCGACATCAAGACGGTACAGCTTCTCTACCCCTCGATGGCCAAGATGGAGGCGCTCAAACGCGGCGCGGACGATGCATGGCTGGTGGAGGATGGTTTCGTGACCGAAGGCAGCGCCGCCAATGCGCATATCGTCAAAAAGGACGGCACGCTGGTCACGCGCGAACTTTCCAACGCACTTCTGCACGGTATCACCCGCGGAAGCATTCTCGATCTTGCGCAGGGCGCCGGCATTGCCGTCGAACAGCGCGCCTTTACGGTGGATGAGGCAAAGGATGCAGCCGAAGCCTTCATCACATCGGCGACAAATTTTGCCATGCCGGTCGTCAAGATCGACGAAGCCATCATCGGTGACGGCAAGCCCGGCCCGGTCTCGAAGACACTGCGTGAGCTTTACATAAAAACCCGCCTCGCATCGGCGATCTGATTTTCAGCCCGCATTCAGCGAGCCGCCGCACCCCCGGCGGCTCGGCAAGCCTGGCCCCTTATTCGGCACACAGCGGCAACTCCCTGCCTGCCGATCCGCGCCTTTTCGGTACTTTCCCTGAAATGCATTCCACTGCCGCCAGCCCGGCACAAAGGCTGGCGGCAAGGGAATTCGCTCGAAATCGAACAAAGATTAATCACCTTATTGCGCCGCTCAAAAAACGCCCATATAGTCCCCTTCATTCGGAGTACGTGCTGTATACCGAAAATAACCGCGCCGTCCTGTCGCCAAGGGACAGGGTGAGCCGGAAACAATAAGTGAGGGGATCACAACCATGAAAAACGCAGTTCTCGCCGGGCTGGCTTTGACGATTGCCGGCTTTGCAACCTCCGCGACCGCCGAAACGGCCTGGGACATGTCGGTCGTCTGGCCGGAAGGTAATTTTCACACCAAGAACGCGGTAAAATTCGCTGAAACCGTAAAGACCATCACGAATGGCGAGGTCGCCATCACCGTGCATTCCGGCGGGTCACTCGGTATCAAGGGTCCGGAAGGCATGACCGCCGTGCGCGACGGCATCGTTCCCATCGCCGATATTCTGATGAGCCAGCAGGTGGGTGAAGCACCGGTACTGGGTGTCGAGACGCTGCCATATCTGGCCCCGACGATGCCTGACCTCGCGCTGCTGCACAAATTCTTCCGCCCCAAGATCGAGGAAGTCGCAACCTCGATGAACCAGAAGCTGCTTTACATGGTGCCGTGGCCGGGACAGGCCGTCTATGCGCCGAAACAGATCGAAAAAATTGAAGACGTCAACGGCCTCAAGATTCGCGTCGTCGATGCCAACGGCCATAATTTCTTCCACGCCCTTGGCGCTCTTCCCGTTCAGATGCCATGGGGCGAAGTCGTGCCGTCGCTTGCCGCCGGCACCATCAACGGTGTCACGACCTCCTCTTCGTCCGGCGTCGACGGCGCTTTCTGGGAGTTCATGAAAAACATGAGCACCTTCAACTGGCAGGCATCTTCCAACATCGTCACCGTCAATCTCGATGCCTGGAATGCCCTGTCGCCAGAAAATCAGGCGGCGATCGAACAGGCATCGAAGAAACTCGAAGGCGAATTCTGGCTGGTCAGCCGGGCCGAGGACGAAACCAAGCTCGCCACCCTGAAGGAAAAGGGCATTACCGTCACATCACCTTCTCCCGAACTCAAGGCCGCCCTCATCGAGCGCGCCAAGCCGTTGTGGGACGATTTTCTCAAGCGCGTGCCCGATGCCGCGCCCTATGTCGAAGCCTATCTGAAGGCGCGTAACTGACTTTCTCCCGTCGGAAATGAAAGGGCAGCCAGCAATCCCGGCCGGCTGTCCCCCTCCTTCTGCGCACTCCGGAGAAACATCATGACAAATCCAGCCAATCCCACATTCGCTGCCATCATAACGCCGATCGACCGGTTGACGGAGGCTGCAAACCTGCTCGCAGCCCTGTCTCTCCTCGGCATTTTCATTCTCATCGCCTGCGAAATCCTTCTCAGAAACCTTGCCGGCTACTCCCTGCCATTCGCCTGGGATGTCGCCGCTTACCTGATGGCCACGAGCTTCATGCTCGCCGGCGCCAGCGCGCTGAAATCCGGTTCGCATGTCCGCGTCACCGCAATAGGCGAGGCGCTTTCTTCAACCGGCGCAAGACGGCTGGATATGGTGGCATGCCTTGTCGGCCTTGTTATCTGCGTTGCCCTTTCGGTCGCATTGACGGACATGGCCGTCCTGTCCGCGCTGCGCGGTTCAACCTCCTCGTCGGTCATCCGCATTCCGCTCATCTATCCGCAGAGCGCGCTCGCAATCGGCGCGATCATCCTGAATTTGCAGATGCTGGCGCAGTTCCTGCGGCTTCTTCGCGGCGAAACACTTTCAACCGGCCCGGGACTGGAATAAATCATGGGAAAGATCACCTTCAGCCTGCTCGGCCTGATGACGCTCATTCTGGGTACGGGGGTCTGGATCGGCCTTGGCCTCGTCGGCACGGGGGCGGCGCTGGCCGCACTCTATCGCCCCGCTTTGCCGCTTTTCAAGCTGCTGGCCCAACAAACCTGGAACACGCTGGTTTCGCCGGAAATGCTGGCCCTGCCGCTCTTCATCTTCATGGCGGAAATCCTGTTCCGAACGAAGATTTCAGAAGCGCTGTTCTCCGGCCTTGCCCCCTGGCTTCGGCATGTGCCCGGCCGGCTTGCCCATATCACCGTTCTCGGCTGCACGCTCTTCGCCTCCGTCTGCGGCTCATCCGCGGCCACCACGGCAACGGTCGGGCGCATCACCGCAAAGGAGCTTATTTCGCGCGGTTATAACCGCGACCTCATCACCGGCAGCCTTGCGGGGGCGGGAACGCTGGGCTTTCTCATCCCGCCATCGACGATCATGATCATCTATGGGGTCATGGCGGAGGAATCGATCCTGAAGCTGTTCATGGCGGGCATCCTGCCGGGCCTGCTGATGGCCGCATCCTATATGGGCTATATCGGCATCCGGGCGCTGATGAATCCGGCCCTCGTCGGGGAGGCCCTCGCGCCCACCACCTTCATCGAAAAGCTGGTGGCGTTGAAGGATCTGGGACCGCTGCTGCTGCTCATCATCGGCGTGGTCGGCTCGATGTATGGCGGGATCGCCTCGCCGACGGAAGCAGCCGCGGTCGGCGTCGGCGGCGCAATCCTTATCGGCGCTTTCCAGAAGACGCTGAACCTTTCGAACCTCATGCAGGCGGCGAAACAGGCGGCCGATTCCTGCGCCATGATCGGCCTCATCATGGTCGGCGCGATGTTCCTGTCGACCGTCATCGGTTATCTCGGCATGCCGCGCTATATCGCCGGCATCATCGAGGGCTGGGGCCTTTCGCCATTCATGCTCATCATCGTGCTCCTGATCTTCTACATCATCCTCGGCACGGTGATGGAAGGGCTGGGCTGCATCGTCATGACGCTGCCGATCACCCTGCCGCTGGTCATGGCGGCCGGTTACAGCAAGGTCTGGTTCGGCATATTCATCGTCATCGTGGTGGAGATGGCGCAGGTCTCGCCGCCCGTCGGTTTCAACCTCACCGTCATCCAGCGCCTGACCGGCGACAGCATGGCCCGCATTACCCGCGCGACCATGCCGTTCTTCTTCATCATGTGCGCCTTCGTCCTGCTCATCGCCGTCTTCCCGGAAATCGTTTCGATCGTTCCGGATATGCTGGCGAATAATTGACGCAAACGGTTTGCCGGCCAGCACGCTCTCCAATGCGCAAGGCCGGCATCCCCAGACCCGGCTCCGCTGCGGTCAATTCCACGAGTTGGAACAGAATCCTTGCAACACAGGCGGCTCAAATAGGAACATGTCATGTCGCTCATAAATTCCAGTACCAAGGGTGTGTTCGTCATTGCCTGCACACCATTTGCCGAAGACGGTTCGCTCGATGGCGAAAGCATCGGCCGCATGGTCAACTTCTATTATGAAAAAGGCGCGGACGGGCTGACGATCCTCGGCATGATGGGGGAAGCACCCAAGCTCACCCAGGCGGAATCGATCGAAGTCACGAAGCTGACGCTGAAACGTTCCGAAGGAAAACCCGTGGTGGTCGGCGTCTCCGCACCCGGCCTTGCCGCCATCGGCGAACTGACCAAGGCAGCCATGGATCTGGGTGCCGCCGGCGTCATGGTCGCTCCGCCACCCGCGCTGCGTACCGATGAGCAGATCGTCGCCTATTATCGTAACGTCGTCGAGACTGTCGGCGCCGACGTGCCTGTGGTGCTGCAGGACTTCCCGCTTTCCACCGGCGTTCAGATAAGCGCAAAAACGCTGGGCGTCATCTTCGAAGCCCATCCCAGCATCGTCATGCTCAAGCATGAGGATTGGCCGGGCCTGCAAAAGATCACCGACCTGCGCGAAGCAGAGGCCAAAGGCCGTCGCCGCACCTCCATCCTGTGCGGCAATGCCGGTGTTTTCCTGACCGAGGAAATGCAGCGCGGCGCCGATGGCGCCATGACCGGTTTCGCCTATCCAGAAATGATGGTGGATGTCGTCCGTCTCAGCAATGAGGGCAGATACGAAGCCGCGCAGGACTTGTTCGATGCCTATCTGCCGCTGATGCGCTATGAACAACAGCCCGGTCTCGGCCTTGCCGTGCGAAAACATGTTCTGGCAAAACGCGGCGCCATCGCCAGCGCGACCCAGCGCCGCCCAGGCGCACCGCTGAGCGCGCTCGCCGTGAAGGAAGTCGAGGCGCTGATCGAACGGCAGATGCGCAGACTGGACCTGTTGCGTTGACGGAGGTGAATTCACAGCCGTTGTGACGGACCCGATCAGCGAGGCAATGCGGGAACGGCATTTCTGCTCGCTTCGCGACGAGCCCAACAAAGCTCATGGACAACAGATCTATGGGGAAAACTCCCCTCTCCCGGTAAGTCACTGTGACATATAGACTTATCGGGAGAGGGGAATGGTACGGTTGAGTGGGGTCGAACCACCGACCTCAGGTGCCACAAACCTGCGCTCTAACCAACTGAGCTACAACCGCACATGAAACGCCGAAGCGGCGTCACGGGGGGTGACATAAAAGGTGTTTTCCCCATTTGCAAGTGCCTCTTCGAATTTTGCGAAAAAAGGCTGAGAAAGGCAAGTGCTTTTCAATGGGCCGGGCTGACATAAAGAGGCCGCAGCGGCCTGTTGATGTTAACTCTATTTGGCGATTCATCCGGCGGATGGTGGACCGGACCGCGCTGTGAAGTTATTTAAAATTCTGTTAACGTGATGCCTCGGCGGGTTTACGTTTAGAGCTTCATGAGGAAGCCGAAAAGCCCGCAAGGTCCGGTAGTGCCAGAATAGGTTTCGACATGCCCGCCGTCCAGTATCCCTTTATCGATATCGCAGTGCATGAACGGGTGCGTGAAGGTTTCGGGCGCGGCGCGGCCATGGCGTTGTTCTCGCTCGACCTTAAAAACGCCCTTTGGGCCAATGGCCGGGGCGCGGCGCTGTTTGGCACGCCGATGGTCTATGATTTTCTGGAACAGGGCCCGAAACCGCAGGATGTGACCTTCCGGCAATTGGCAGCCACGGCGGCGCGGCTTTCCAAAGCGGGCGACAGCCTGCCGTTTACCATTCGCATCACGTCGGGTTTCCGCAGCATTGCCGTTACGGCGCGCGCGGAAATCATCGAGGCCGAACCCGGCCAGCCCGCCATCCTGTTTTCCGCCCTCACCGACCAAGTCGCACCCGACACGGCGGAATGCGCCCGGCGCATGATCGAAGGTTTCGACGACCCCGATATCCATATGGCCGTTCTGAACGGCGAGAACGAGATTGTTGCCGCCTCGCCCGGTTTTTCGTCGCTCGGCATCACTCCGCACACGGCGCGGACACTGGTGAAAATGGCAGCCGGACAGTCCGGCCATCTCGTCAAGCGGCCGGTGCCGACCGGCAAGGGTTATTTGCCCGCCGCCACCGGCCAGATTGCGGCATCGCCCGAATTGAACCTGATGTTCGTGGTCGAAACCGCGCTGGGCACACTCGATCCCGTCAACGGTTTCGCAGAAGACAGGCCGCAGGAAACGCCAGCCGCCGCCGAGCCCGCCCTGCCGGTTGCGGAGGTCGCGCCTGTTGCCGCTGCAACCTCCTTCGATTCCGTGCTCGATGCCGTCGCTGGCATCGAGGATGTGGAAGAGGTGCAGGAACTGCCGGCCGATCCCGAAGAAGAAGTGGCAGCGCAGCAGGATGAGAACAGCCTTCTGTCATTGCCGGAAAACGGAGCGGAGACCCCGGCGGCGCTTTCTGCCCAGGACGCCGACGCGGCTGCGCATGTGGCGATGACCGACGACATCGCCGATCTTTTCGAACTCGATGAGGATGAAGCAGAAGCTCCCTTAACCGAGCGCGCAGTCGCCGATGCTCCCGCCGAAGAGATCCGGGCCGAAGAAAACGCAGTCGTGGACGATGAAATCGTCGAAACGGCACCGTCAGACGCTGCTCCTGCCGCGGATGAGGAGATAACGGCGGAGGCGGAGACCGAAGAGACGGACATCGGCGCTGGCGCAGAAGCGCAGCCTTTTGTTTTCAATGCCGGTGCGCGCGCTTCCCGTTTCGTCTGGAAAATCGATGCGGAAGGACGCTTCAGCTCGATCTCGCATGAATTTGCAGAGGCTGTGGGCGCCAAGGCGGCTGCCGTGGAAGGCATGGGCTTTGCCGATGTCGCGGCCCTGTTCAATCTCGATCCCGACGGCAAGATCCGCGAGCTTCTCGGCCGTCGCGACACATGGTCGGGCAAGACGATCTATTGGCCGGTGGAAGGCACATCGCTGATGGTGCCGATCGATCTTGCCGCCCTGCCCACCTATACGCGCTCACGCGAATTCGACGGCTTCCGCGGTTTCGGCATCGTGCGGCTTGCCGATGCCGCCGAAGACCCGCATGCCACGGGCCTGACCTTCCTCAACGGCGAAGAGGCCGATCCGGCGGAAGCCCTGCCGCAGCCCACTATTGAGGATGAAAGCCACGAATTGCTGGCCTTTATCGATGAGGATGACGACGCGGCGCAAGACACCGGTTCCATCGCTGAGGATGAGGTCCCGGCAACGGAGGCCGATGCGGCGGATGATGCATCGGACGTGGTTTCGGCCGAAGAACAGCACCATGATTATACCCCGCCGGAATTCGAAGCGCCGGTTGCAGCACCCGCGCTGGAGCCGGACTATTCCGACAAGGTCGTCCATCTGGAGGAGCGCCGCTCGCGCTCCCGCGAGGGGCTGACCGCAGGCGAGCAGGCCGCCTTCCGCGAAATCGGCCGCGCCCTGGCGCCGGCGGATGCTGCTTCCGAAGAAGACCGGGAAACGGATGCGGAAGCCATTTCCGCTGAGCCGATCATGCAGGATATTCAGCAGGATATCGATGCGGATACTTCGGAAAGCGCGCCCTCCGAAACGGAAAATGACGACAGGAAAACCGAACCGGCGGAGGAAGACGATCTTTTCGCCGATTATGTTCGTGGCGAGCAGCCTGCAGCCATTCGCGCACCGGCGGATGAAAGCGGTTCCGACGAAAAGCAGGAGCCTGCGGCTGACGAGCGGCCGGCTGCCGATATTGCCGCCGCCATGGTCAGCCCATCCGTTCGCCCCGCGAATGCCTTGACGGCCGAGACACTGGACCAGATGCCCGTGGCGCTTCTGGTGCATGCCGGCGACAGGCTGATCCACGCCAATCCGGATTTCCTGCGATTGACGGGCTATGGCTCTCTCGCCGAACTCGAAGAGGTGGGCGGTCTGGAAGCGCTGCTGCAGCGGCAGGAGCTGGAGGACATGCCGGACAACGAAGGCGGCATGGTGGTCGTCAGCTCTGACAACGACATCATTCCGGTCAAGGCGCGGCTGCAATCCATCCGCTGGGAAGAAACCAAGGCGCTGATGCTGTCTCTGGTGCCGCTTGAGGAAAAGCAGGCGCCGGTTGCGGCCGCCAACGAAAATATTGCTGCCGGCGATGCCGAAAATGCGGAAGCAGGCAGCCTCTCCCTGTTGCAGGGCGAAGTGGAGGAGCTGCATTCCATTCTGGAAACGGCCACCGACGGGGTGGTGCTTCTGGGAGACGAAGGCGAAATCCGCTCGCTCAACCGTTCCGCCAGCGCGCTGTTCAACTATGACAATGGTGAAATCGCCGGAAAGCCTTTCGTCACCCTCTTTGCCCATGAGAGCCAGCGCGCCGTGCTGGACTATCTTTCCGGCCTTGCAAATAACGGTGTCGCCAGCGTGCTGAATGACGGCCGCGAAGTGATCGGCCGCGAAGCATCCGGCGGCTTCCTGCCGCTGTTCATGACCATCGGCCGGCTAAAATCGTCGCACGGCTATTGCGCGGTTATCCGCGACATCACCCAGTGGAAGCGCACCGAAGAAGAACTGCGCAACGCCAAGCGGGCGGCGGAAACCGCCAATGCCCACAAGACCGATTTCCTGGCGCGCGTCAGCCATGAAATCCGCACGCCGCTCAATGCCATCATCGGCTTTGCCGACATGATGGCGACCGAACGTTTCGGGCCGATAGGCCATCCGCGTTATGTGGAATATGCCAATGATATCGGCCGTTCCGGCCGGCATGTGCTCGACATCGTCAACGATCTGCTCGATATCTCCAAGATCGAGGCCGGGCAGATGGATGTGGATTTCGTCGCCGTGCCGCTCAACGAAACGGTGGCCGAGGCGGTCTCGCTGGTGCAGCCGCAGGCCAACAACCAGCGCGTCATCATCCGCACCGCTCTTGCGCAATCCGTGCCGCAGATCGTCGCCGATCTGCGCTCGATCAAGCAGATCGTGCTGAACATCCTGTCGAACGCCATCCGCTTCACGCCCTCCGGCGGCCAGATCGTGGTGTCCACCGCCTATGAGGCCAATGGCAGCGTGTCGCTGCGCATTCGCGACACCGGCATCGGCATGACCCGGGCGGAACTGGAACAGGCCATGAAGCCGTTCCGGCAGGTGGCATCATCAGGGAAGCGCGTGCGCGGCGACGGCACCGGGCTCGGCCTGCCGCTGACCAAGGCGATGGTGGACGCCAACCGGGCGAATTTCTCCATCACCTCCACGCCGAATGAAGGCACGCTGGTGGAAATCACCTTTCCGTCGCAGCGGGTTCTTGCCAACTGAGGCCATGCGGGCGTAGCAATGCGGAAGCCGCCGGCACAATGGTCGCCGGTTGAGGCCTTTGCACGACAGTAGACTGGCATGTCCATGACGGTTTCCCTTCCGGCAACAAGACGCTTCTCGGTGTTGCCCATCACGGCGGTCATCGTCGCGGCCATTGCCGCCATGCCCATTCTGGCAATTTTCTGGCTGGCGCTGACCGGCAGCACGGAAGGATGGCAGCATCTTCTCGCCAATGTCCTGCCGCGCGCCGGGTTTCGCACCTTCCTGCTCTTGGGGATGACGGCCGCGACGACGGCTTTCTTCGGCATCGTCTGCGCCTGGCTTGTCACTACATTCGAATTTCCGCTGCGGCGGTTATTGTCCGCGGCGCTCGTGCTGCCGCTCGCCATTCCTTCCTACCTGGCGGCCTATGCGTTCGGCGAGTTTCTCGACTTTACCGGCCCGGTGCAGAGCGCGTTGCGCGCCGCTTTCGGTTATCACAGCATCCGCGATTACTGGTTTCCGGACATACGCTCGCTCGGCGGTGCCGTGATCGTTCTGAGTTCGGTACTCTATCCTTACGTCTATCTCTCGGCCCGCGCCGCCTTTTCCATGCAGGGACGGTTTGCGGCCGAAGCGGCACGCACGCTTGGTGCAAAACCGCTGAACGTGTTTTTCTCCGTGCAATTGCCGATGGCCCGGCCGGCCATCGCCATCGGGCTGTCTCTGGTCCTGATGGAGACGCTGAACGATATCGGCGCGGTCGAGTATCTCGGCGTCCAGACCCTGACCTTCACCATTTACGAAACCTGGCTCAATCGCGGCAATCTCGCCAATGCGACGCAGATCGCCGCCGTCATCCTCATCATCGTCGGTGCACTGATCATCATCGAACGCAACGCCCGGGAAAAGCAGCGCTTCGGCGCGCCAAAGGCGACAAGCATGGCCCAGCGTCACCGGTTGAAGGCGCTGACCGGCTGGCGGCGCTGGAGCGCCTGCCTGTTCTGCTTCATACCCGTGGCAAGCGGGTTCTTCATTCCGGTGATCGTGCTCGGCGGTTACGCAGCAAAGAGGCTCGACGCGCTGTTTTCTCCGAAGCTTCTGAAAGCGCTCGGACACAGTCTCGAAGTCTCGCTTTCCGCCGCCTTTGTGACGCTGATCGCCGCTTTCGTGTTTTCTTATGCCATACGCACCGAGCGCTCGCGCAGCTCCAAGGTCGCCGCCCGCTTCGGCTCCATGGGATATGGCGTGCCGGGAACCGTGCTTGCCATCGGTGTTCTCATTCCGCTGGCAAACCTCGATAATGGCGTCGACGGTTTCATCCGCTCCCATTTTGGCTTTTCCAGCGGCCTGCTGCTTTCAGGCACCGCCTTTGCCATCATCTATGCCCATGCCGTGCGCTTCATGACCATGGCGGAGGGCACACTCGACGCGGGTTTCCAGAAGCTTTCACCGCATATCGACATGGCCTCGAGAACGCTTGGGCGCAACCGGGCGCAGACACTGTTCAAAGTGCTGTTGCCGAACATGCGGCCGGCGGCGCTGACTGCATTCCTTCTGGTCCTGATCGAATCCATGAAGGAACTGCCGGCCACGATCCTGCTCCGGCCTTTCGGTTTCAACACGCTGGCCACGCTGGTTTATGAGGATGCGTCGCGCTCAAGGGTGCAGGATGCGGCTGTGCCGGCGATCATCATCATCATTGCCGGGCTTATTCCCGTGCTTCTCGTCTCGAAATCGATGGATCATCCGGAAAACCGCTGAATGGCAAGGGCCTTTGCGGCAAAAAGAAAGGCGGCCTTGCGGCCGCCTGTATCAGTTGTGCTTTTTCAACGAGAGAAAGGGGGACAACCTCGCGATATGGAAATTATCAATCCCGGCCGTCAGTATTTGACAGCCCTGCGTTGGGTTTACTTTCCGCCAACTCCCATTAACAAGCGGTTAAAACCAAAATCGAGCAATTACCGACGAAAATTCCTATTCTGATACCGTAAAGCGCCGAAACTAAATTAAAAGTCCCTGAATTAATCGTGATTTCAACAGCAACGCGAGAAATCAAAGACGTCCGTTTGATCAGTTTCGAGCTGCGGCGTGTTCATCGCGCATCCGCTGCAACTCCGTGCGCTTGGATGCGATGGAAGCAACGATAACGCCGATCGTGACAAGCCCGATAAGGATCGTGCAGATGGCGTTGATTTCCGGTGTCACACCAAGGCGAACCTGCGAGTAAATCTTTATCGGCAGCGTCGTCGCACCGGGGCCTGTGGCGAAGCTGGCGATGACGAGATCATCAAGCGACAGGGTAAAGGCCAGCATCCAGCCGGCGATGACGGCGGGAAAGATCAGCGGCAGGGTGATGCGGAAGAAGGTCTTGACCGGCGGGCAGCCGAGATCGAGCGCGGCTTCCTCAAGACTGCGATCGAAAGTAAGCAACCGCGACTGCACGACGATCGCCACGTAACACATGGTGAAAGTCGTATGCGCGATGACCACCGTCCAGAAACCGCGATCCACGCCGACGGCCACGAAGAGCAGCAGCAGCGACAGGCCGGTGATGACTTCCGGCATGACGAGCGGCGCATAGATCATGCCCGAAAACAGCACCCGGCCGGGAAACCGGGCGAAACGGGTGAGCGACAGCGCCGCCAGCGTTCCGAGAATGGTGCCGATGGTGGCGCTAAGGATACCGACGCGCAACGTCACCCAGGCCGCATCCATCAGCCCCTGGTTCGACCACATGGAGCGGTACCATTGCAGCGAGAAACCGCCCCAGACGGTGACGAGCTTCGAGGCGTTGAAGGAATAAACGATCAGGATGATGATCGGGATATAAAGAAAGGCAAAACCGAGGGTGAGGACGGTGATGTCGAATTTTCCGCGCTTCATGGCCTCACCCCACCTTCTTCTGCTGGTTCTGGAAGATGGCGATGGGCACCACCAGCAACAGCAGCAGCAGCACGGCGACGGCGGAGGCCAAGGGCCAGTCGCGGTTGCCGAAGAATTCCGTCCACAGCGTCTTGCCGATCATCAGCGTCTGGGCGCCGCCGAGCAGATCGGGAATGACGAATTCCCCTGTTATCGGAATGAAGCAGATCATCGAGCCGGCCACGACGCCCGGCAGCGACAGCGGGAAGGTGATCTTCCAGAAGGCTTTCCATGGCGGGCAGCCGAGATCGGCGGCCGCTTCCAGCAGCGTATTGTCGAGCTTTTCCAGCGCCGAATAAAGCGGCAGCACCATGAAGGGAAGATAGGAATAAACGATGCCGATGAAGATCGCCGTTTCCGTACGGAAGATATTGACCTGCTGGTCGGGTCCGAGAAAACCAAGCCATTGGAACAGCACCGTCAGCAGGCCTTCCGGCTTCAGAATGCCGATCCAGGCGTAAACGCGGATCAGGAACGAGGTCCAGAACGGCAGGATCACCAGCATCACCAGCGTCGGGCGCACGGAAGACGGTGCGCGCGCCATGGCCAGCGCCATGGGATAACCGATCAAAAGAAGCAGGAAGGTGGAGATGAAGGCGATGCGCAGCGATGACAGATAGGCGTCGATGTAAAGCGGGTCTTCCGTCAGGAAAAGGTAATTTTCGAAATCCAGTTCGGAGAAGAACGCGCCGAGCTTCGAAAACCCTTCGAAAACCGGCGTATAGGGCGGCATGGAGATCGCCGTATCCGACAGCGAGATTTTGAAGATGATGAAAAACGGCGCTGCGAAGAACAACAGCAGCCAGAAATAGGGAACCGCGACGACCAGCCAGCGCCAGGGGCTTTGCCGGTTTTCAGGAGTGGTGATCGCCATCGAAGCCTCCCTCAGTGCGTCAGGACGAGGCCGGAATCCGGCTTCCAGTTCAGCCACACCATATCGCCGAAGGTGATCGGGCGATCGACGAGACGCGAAACATTTGCCTGCGCGGCGCGAATGACGCGGCCATCGGCAAGCTTGACGATGAAGACGGAGAAGTCGCCGAGATAGCCGATATCCCAGACCTCGCCATAGGCGGAGTTGACGCTGCTATCGCCGGGCTGGTCGAGCGAGATGCGGACCTTTTCCGGGCGGATGGCGAAAGCCACCTGGCTGCCCGTTGCAGCAGCGCATTCCTGCTCCACCGCCACCTTCAGCCCTTCGCAATCCAGCGTCACCAGGCCGGGCTTGCCGATATCGGAAGCATTGGCGACGACATTGGCGTCGAAAATATTGATATCGCCGATGAAGTCCGCCACGTAGCGGCTGTTCGGCGCTTCATAGATCTCGGCCGGCGTCGCCACCTGCACGACATTGCCCTTGTCCATGACAGCGATGCGGTCCGAGACCGTCATCGCTTCTTCCTGGTCGTGGGTGACGATGAGGAAGGTAAGGCCGAGATTGGTCTGGATGTCCATCAGTTCGAATTGCGTTTCCTCGCGCAGCTTCTTGTCGAGCGCGCCGAGCGGTTCATCCAGCAGAAGCACCTTGGGCCGCTTGGCAAGCGAGCGGGCAAGCGCCACGCGCTGCCGCTGGCCGCCGGAAAGCTGGCTTGGCTTGCGCCTTGCGAATTCCGTGAGCTTGACGAGCCGCAGCATTTCTTCGACGCGCGCGGCGATATCCGCCTTGGGCAGACCGTCCTGCTCCAGACCGAAAGCGACGTTCTTTTCCACCGACATATGCGGGAAAAGCGCGTAGGACTGGAACATCATGTTGGTGGGCCGCTTATAGGGCGGCACGCCGGAAATATCCTTGCCCTGCAGCAGGATGCGACCTTCGGTCGGTTCCTCGAAACCGGCCAGCATGCGCATCAGCGTGGTCTTGCCGCAGCCGGAGGGACCGAGCAGCGAGAAGAATTCGCGTTCATAGATATCGAGCGTCAGATTGTTGACGGCGACGAAATCGCCAAAACGTTTGGTGACGTTTTCAAAGCGGATGAAGGGCACCGCATCGGGATTGTCCCAAGGGCTAAATTTGCGTTTGACCGGCCCCAGAGTTTTCGCCATTCACCCTACCCTCAAATCCCGTTGGTCGTGTAGATTTGAGCATCGGATTTTCCGACTTTCGGTCCGATGCTTTGAGGCGGGCGGCGCCGGCAGGTAACGGAACCTGCCGGCAAAGGATCAGAGAAACAGGCCCGCCGGCCGTTCCTCAACCAGCGGGTGGAAGTGTCAGCTGCCGGTCTTTATCTGCGTCCAGACGCGGTTCAGGACGCGCTGTTCCTTCGGTCCGTAGGGCGAGATGGTGAAGAGCTTCTTCAGCGTCTCGGCATCGGGATAGACCGCCGGGTTCTTGGCGACGGACTCATCCATCAGCGCCTGCGAGGCGAGGTTGCCATTCGCGTACTGAACATAGTTGGAGGCCTTGGCGATGACTTCCGGCCGCATCAGATAATTGATGAAGGCGTGAGCTTCCTCGACATTCTTGGCATCCGCCGGGATGGCAAGGTTGTCGAACCACATATAGGTGCCTTCCTTCGGAATGACGTAGTTCACCTCGACGCCGTTCTTGGCTTCCTCAGCGCGGCTCTTCGCCTGCAGGATATCGCCAGACCAGCCGATGGTAATGCAGCTGTCGCCATTCGCCAGTTCATCGATATAGGCGGAGGAGTTGAAGGTCTTCACATAGGGGCGGATCTTCATGTAGACGTCGCCGCCCGCCTCGAGATCGGCGGTTTCCTTGCTATCCGGATTCTTGCCGAGATAGTTCATGGCGATGGCGAAGGTCTCGTCGGACGCATCGAGAATATTGATGCCGCAGGATTTCAGCTTTTCGGCATTTTCCGGCTTGAAGAGAATATCCCAGCTGTCGACCGGAACATCGCCGAGCGCCGCCTTCACCTTGGCGACGTTGTAACCGATGCCGGTGGTGCCCCACATGTAGTTCACGGCATATTCGTTGCCGGGGTCGTATTTCGCCAGACGCTCGGAAACCTCGGGCCACATGTTCTTCAGATTCGGCAACTTGGACTTGTCGAGTTTCTGGAACACGCCGGCATTGATCTGGCGGGCGAGGAAGGGTCCGGTCGGCACCACGACATCATAACCGGAGCTGCCGGCCAGAAGCTTGGTTTCCACAAGCTCGTTGCTGTCGAAAACGTCATAGACGACCTTGATGCCGGTTTCCTTGGTGAAATCGGCAAGGATCGATTCGTCGATATAATCCGACCAGTTATAGACGTGGACGATCTTCTCCTGGGCCATTGCCGAGCCTGCTGCAACGAGCGCGGTGGTGAGAGCCAAGGTCAGGCGGAGAGAACGGTTTTTCATGATGTCTCCTGTTAACGCATCCTCACGATGGGAGCGTGATCCCCTTTTTTGGGAGAGACTAGAAAGGAAAACAAAAGGGAGCAAGCGGGAAATGTGCAGCACAGCATTTTCAACCAAATGTGTTCCGGCCACAAAAAAGCGAATGGAAACACCTACTGGAAGTCGAAAACACTGAGACCGGTGACCATTTCATCGAGCCCGAGCGGCCGCGTCAGCGGCGCTTCCGCCCGCGACAGACAGCCCTGCCTTTCGCACAGCCGGCACGAAGGGCCGACGGCGACGGGCGCGGCACCCGAAGCGGCGGGGCCATAGACGGTGTCTCCGGCCTGGGCGAGATCGCAGCCGAGAAGCACGGCCGTTCGCCGCACCCTTTCGCCGAAACCCGCCTGCGGACCTTCCAGCGTGCGCGACACCGTGAGGAACGCGTCGCCATCCGGCATCTCCACCGCTTCCACCAGCACCTGTCCCGGCTGGGCGAAAGCGGCATGGATGTTGAGCCGCGGACAGAGGCCGCCGAACCGCGCCCTTGGAAAACCGCCGGCGCCTGCAAGGCGGAAACGGTTGCCGGCATTGTCGATCTCCATCAGGAAAAACGGGATCGCCGCGGCCGACGGCCGTTGCAGGCTGACAAGACGGTTGGCTGCCTGTTCGAAAGAAACGTTGAAGCGCGACCGCAAAACCTCGAGATCGTATTTCGCCCGCTGGGCGGCGCTCAGGAATGCGCCATAGGGCATCATCAGTGCATGGGCGGCGTAGCGCGCCAGTTCGAAGCGGGCGATGCGCCTTGCCTCCTCCCCTTTCAGGCCAAGCCCTTCAAGCTCCGTGCCGATTTCTTCGCGAAGCGCCAGAAGACAGGTCTCCATGGCCATTTCCCTGAGCTGGTCCGGTTGCGACAGGCGTTCGGATAAAAACAGCCGCATGGAATGCCGGTCGTAACGCCGCCTGAGATTCGGCATGGCATGAACCGGCAGGGTGCGGACCACGATGCCGTGGTTTTTCTGAAGCCATGCACGAAGGCCGGAGGCGAGATCGTCGCCCGCCGACAGGTGTTTGTGGAGTTCTTCCGCCGCCGCGTCGATGGCGTGGAAATAGGCTGGCCGATTTTCAAAGACATGCCGCACCTCGTCGATCGGCAGACGGGTGGAGGAGAGCGCCGTCTCATGCCCCTCCCGCGCCAGAAGATCGGAGAGGTCTGAAAGGCGCTGCGCCTGTTCCCTATAGGCGCGATAAAGCTTGAGGACACCGCTTGCCGCATTGGGCGCGGCATCGGCAACCTCGATCAGTTCCTGCGGCGACGGCACTTCCCCCGCCAGCAGCGGGTCGGCGAAGACCTCGCGCAGCTGCCCGGCGGAACCGGCGCTTTCGCCCTGCAGGTCATCCAGATCGACCTTGTAGACGGAGGCAAGCTTCAAAAGCAGCTGCACCGTCAGCGGCCGCTGGTTGCGCTCGATGAGATTGAGATAGGACGGCGAAATCGCCAGCGCCTCGGCCATGGCCGTCTGCGTCAGCGCCAGACCGTTGCGAATGCGGCGCACGCGCGGGCCTGCAAAAATCTTGTTTTCCGACACCGCCTCACCTCCCCGTGCCTGCGACTCATACAAACCTGTTACAAACTCTGCGGGCAAAAGACTTTTACAAAATTTACAATTTTACAGCTCCCGCCTGTCATGCACACTACAGGATAACCTCTTTCAAGTCACTGTTTTTATGTTTGTTCTGGCACTCAAATCTCGAAAAATGTAAATGTAGTCACATCAAACGGCGCCATATGATGTTGAAGAGGGCCCGTTACGAAAACCGCATTTATCATGGGAGAGAGAAGTATGACGGATTTTTACAAACTTGTTCCGGGCGCACCGCAGGGACGTTTCGATGGCATCGAGCGCACCTACACCGCCGCCGACGTGGAACGGCTGCGCGGCTCCGTCGACATCCGCCATTCGCTGGCCGAGATGGGCGCGAACCGGCTGTGGAAGCTGATCAACGAGGAAAACTTCGTCAACGCGCTCGGCGCGCTTTCCGGCAACCAGGCCATGCAGATGGTTCGCGCCGGGCTGAAGGCGATCTATCTTTCCGGCTGGCAGGTTGCCGCGGATGCCAATACGGCGTCGGCCATGTATCCGGACCAGTCGCTTTATCCGGCCAATGCCGCGCCGGAGCTTGCAAAGCGCATCAACCGCACTTTGCAGCGCGCCGACCAGATCGAGACGGCAGAAGGCAAGGGCCTTTCGGTCGACACATGGTTCGCGCCGATCGTTGCCGATGCGGAGGCCGGTTTCGGCGGGCCGCTCAACGCCTTCGAAATCATGAAGGCCTTTATCGAGGCAGGTGCTGCGGGTGTTCATTATGAAGACCAGCTGGCATCGGAAAAGAAATGCGGCCACCTCGGCGGCAAGGTTCTGATCCCGACGGCGGCGCATATCCGCAACCTGACGGCGGCGCGGCTTGCAGCCGATGTCATGGGTGTACCGACGCTGGTTATCGCCCGCACGGATGCGGAGGCCGCGAAGCTCCTGACCTCCGACATTGACGAGCGCGACCGCCCCTTTGTGGATTACGATGCCGGCCGCACCGTCGAGGGCTTCTATCAGGTCAAGAACGGTCTTGAGCCTTGCATCGCCCGCGCGGTGGCCTATGCGCCCTATTGCGACCTGATCTGGTGCGAGACTTCCAAGCCGGATCTCGAACAGGCGCGCAGGTTTGCCGAGGGCGTGCACAAGGTGCATCCGGGCAAGAAGCTCGCTTACAATTGCTCGCCGTCGTTCAACTGGAAAAAGAACCTCGACGACGCAACGATTGCCAAGTTCCAGCGCGAGCTGGGCGCGATGGGCTACAAGTTCCAGTTCATCACGCTGGCCGGTTTCCACCAGCTGAATTTCGGCATGTTCGAACTGGCGCGCGGTTACAAGGACCGGCAGATGGCGGCCTATTCCGAGCTTCAGGAAGCGGAATTCGCAGCCGAGGCCAATGGTTACACCGCCACCAAGCACCAGCGCGAAGTCGGCACCGGCTATTTCGACGCCGTATCTCTGGTAATCTCTGGCGGCACGTCGTCCACGACAGCCATGAAAGAATCCACCGAGCACGACCAGTTCCGCCCGGCGGCCGAATAAAATCGAGAAACTGCCCTTCCCGGTGACGGGAAGGGCTTGCAAACCGGATCAAGAACCCCAACCAATAATGAGAGGAGAAATGCCATGAATGCCCATAACCCCATCAAGACCCACGTCAAGGAACGCGCCGAGGAACAGTCCTCCGCCATGACGCAGGATCAGCAGGCCGCCATCCGCATGCTGGCCAATGATCTGCACCGCCTTAACCAGGCCGTCATGAAAGCGGTTGAGGCCGGCGTTTCCGTCGAGCTGGTCCGCTCGGCCCGCCACCATGGCGGCGGCGGCAACTGGGGGGATCTGCTTATCCCGGTCATCGTCGCGCAGGGGCGTGACGCCGCCTGAAACGAAAGACCGGAACATCATAATCGATGCTCCGGTCTTCAATGCAAACGTCCGAAGTGGCCGCCTCAGAAGCTCGCCGATACGGAAACGCCGATGCTTACATTGACGCCCATCGCCTCGACGTTACCCTGGAGTTGAGGCGCATAAGGAGCGAAGCAGGCAAGCTGCGTCAGGGGAATCGGGTTCAAAATGGCGGGAGATTCCCACGCCAGATGCATCGCCACACCCCCCACGAGCTTTTCCCAGCCTGCGATCTTGGTGCCTGCGGCTGCCGGCGCAATGGCCGTGACAGATTGTGAAAGAGCATCGGCAACCACTGCCGCGAGACCCTTGCTGACTGCTGCATAAAAGAGCTTTGCTGCTTCTTCCGGCGTTCCCGCTGCGGACATCGCATTTACATATGATGCTGAAACTATCATGGTGGCCTCAACCTAAAGGGGTTAAACTTACAGGAAGCAACCTATGGATATTTTGACGTACGCGCAACTATAAATTATTAAAAGTTATTTATGCAACTAAAAGTAATTTCACCTATGCGGGGCGGCTCTTGCGCCCGGCATATAAATCGGAATGGCTCTTGATCAGACGGGTCATCCGATCCGCCACCGTCCTGATATCGCGGCGGTGGCGGTCGTCATTGTTCATGACGATCCATTGATTGTGGCGAAGGGTTCCCAGCTCTTCGCCTTCCCGAGCGAGCCGCGCATCGGCATCGCCCACGAAACAGGGAAGCACCGCGACCCCCGCCCCGGCCAGCACCAGATCGAGAAGCGCCGTCGGCCGGTTCACTGTCACCACGATCTCGTTGTTACGATTTTCATACGGCCAGCGCAGATAGGCTGAAATGGCGTTTTCCTCCGCCACCGCCAGCCACCGATCAGCGACGGAAACGGCGGCGTTGCGCAGCCTGTAGGGCGCATAGGCCACCTCCCCCGTTCGGATGGCGGCCAGGTTCTTTTCCTGCGGCTCGAAAGCGCGGATGCCGATGTCGTTTTCGCGATGGGCCAGTGACGCCCTCTGTTCGGCAATGAAAAGGTCGATGCGGAAATCATCGCGGTCGGTGCAGATGGCGGAGAAATTCCCGGTCAGCAGCCAGGCGTTCCAGGTGCCGACGGCAATGCGCACGACGGACGAGGCCGACGACGCCTTCTGCCATCCCTCGATGTCCCTTGCCGCATTCTCCATCGCCTGAAGCCGGTCGAACAGCGTACGGCCGTCTGCGGTCAGGGCGTAACCCGTCTGGCTGCGCTGGAACAGCGCCTTGCCGATACGCTCCTCCAGCTCGACCATTCGCCGCCCCACCGTCGCGGGGCTCAAGCCCGTCAGCGCAGCGGCGCCCGTCAGGCCGCCGCTGCGTGACACATCGAGGAAAAGCTGATAGGAATCCCAGGTGACGTTTTTCATGGGTGAAAAACGTAGCGCATTTTCTTGCGCAGATAAATCAAAAAACGGCGCGCATCATGGCCCTCCGCATTAGAAGGAGAGCGACATGCACGCGATTTTTGCAGCCCGCATTATCATCGAAAATCAGCAGCCGCGCACACGGCACGAAGCCATTCTGCAGGAAGAGAAATTTTATGCCGATATGGCGGAGGCATCTCGGCCGTGGCGGCTTTTCAGCGCGCTTATGAGCCGGATGAGGGCAAAGAACAGCAGATCAGTGAAAGAGAGCGATCAGAGCTGCCAGAGCACCGGCTGCGATGAGGCTCAGGCGAAAGACCAGCTGACGGCTCTCGTTGTCGGCGCGGGCGATGGCAATGGCGCGAGGGCGGCGATGTGCAGATCTGTTCATGCGCGGGTTCCTGACGAAAAACTCAACCGACCCATGCCCTGTTAAGGCCTCCAGCAGGACATCATGTGCAGCGGGAGCGCAATGCGATCCGGCTTTGCTGGCATTTGGTCAGGATGACTCCACGCCCATTAACAAGGCATTAACGGGCGTGGTCTCACGCGAATTCACCCGCCGCCTGCCCGGACGCCCAGGCCCACTGGAAATTATAACCGCCGAGCCAGCCGGTCACATCGACACATTCGCCGATGAAATAGAGGCCGGGCACGGACTTCGCCGCCATGCTGCGGGAATCGAGGCCGGTCGTGTCCACGCCGCCGAGCGTGACTTCCGCCGTGCGATAACCTTCCGAACCGGCGGGCTTGATCTGCCAGTCCTGCACCTCGCCCGCCAGCTTTGCCAAAGCCTTGTCGGACATATCCGCCAGATGGCCGGTGAGGCCGGATTGTTCGACGACGTGCTGGGCAAGCCGTTTCGGCAGAATTTCCGACAGAGCCGTCTGGGGCGACTGGCGGCCGTTCTTCTGCTTCGCCTGCTTCAGCAGCGCGGCTATATCGCGATGCGGCTCAAGCTTCAGGCGGACCACGTCACCCTCGCGCCAGTAGGATGAGATTTGCAGGATGGAAGGGCCGCTCAAGCCGCGATGGGTGAAGAGCAACGCTTCCTCAAACGAGGTTTTACCGTGATAGACCTCCGCCGGAACCGCGACGCCGGCAAGCGGGCTCAGCTTTTCCAGCGAGGCGGGATCGAGCGTCAGCGGCACGAGGCCCGGACGAGTTTCGATGAGCTTGAGGCCGAACTGTTCGGCGATCTGGTAGGCAAAACCGGTCGCGCCCATTTTCGGGATGGACTTGCCGCCCGTCGCCACAATGAGGCTTTCCGCCTCGATGACGCCGACGGATGTCGTGGCGCGGAAACGAGCGCCATCATGGGTGACGGCCGAGACGGACGTTTCGAGCCACAGCTTCGCATTCACCGCCTGCATTTCGCCAAGCAGCATGCGAATGATGTCCTTGGCGCTGTCATCGCAAAAGAGCTGGCCGAGCGTTTTTTCATGCCAGGCGATGCGGTGTTTTTCGACAAGGGCGATGAAATCGCGCGGCGTATAACGGGCGAGCGCGGATTTGGCGAAATGCGGGTTGGCGGAGAGATAATTCTTCGGCCCGGCATGGATATTGGTGAAGTTGCAGCGGCCGCCGCCGGAGATGCGAATCTTTTCGCCCGGCGCTTTCGCATGGTCGAGAATGACGACGGAGCGGCCGCGCTGGCCGGCGCGGATGGCGCACATCATGCCGGCAGCACCAGCCCCCAAAATCAGCACGTCACATTTCTCTGTCATCATTCCATCCGATCCGTTTCCTTTCCTCTTTTCGAAGTGCCGCCGCTTGTCAATGGCGCTTTCCCCCTCGCCAATTGCCAAACTACGGTTATGATGGCGCCAGTCGAAACACAGACCCGGTGATACATGCCCGCCAAGAAAACCATGCTCCGCCCGAAGAAACAGGCAACCATGGCAAAGACACCTCCCCTCGACCTTTCCTCCCCCCGTGGCGTTTCCTCCTGGCGTGAAGCCGCGCAATGGCTGCGGGCGCGCGGGATCGAAGACATAGAATGCATCACGCCCGACCTTGCCGGCGTTCCGCGCGGCAAGATGATGCCGACGGCGAAATTCACGGGCGACACCTCGCTTGCTTTGCCATCCGCGCTCTACCGCCATACGATCTCCGGCGAATATCCCGATGAGACCGCGAATTTCCGTTACGAGCCGCGCGACAGCGACCTGAAGCTGGTGCCCGATCTTTCCACCCTCTCCGTGGTGCCCTGGGAAACGGACCCGACCGCGCAGGTGATCTGCGACGTGGTGGATGCCGAAGGCAATTTCGTGCCCTACACGCCGCGTAACGTGCTGAAGAACGTGCTTTCGCTCTATACCGAAAAGGGCTGGAAGCCGGTCGTGGCACCTGAGATCGAATTCTACCTCGTTGCCATGAATGACGACCCGGATTATCCGCTGCATCCCCCGAAGGGCCGGTCCGGCCGCTCCATCGTCGGCGGGCAGAGCTATTCCATTGCCGGCATCAACGAATTCGACGAGTTGATCGACGACATCTACCATTTCTCCGAAAAGCAGGGCCTCGAGATCGATACGCTGATCCACGAGGAAGGTCCGGCGCAGCTTGAGATCAACCTGCGTCATGGCGACCCGATCGAGCTTGCCGACCAGGTGTTCCTGTTCAAACGCACCATCCGAGAAGCGGCGCTGAAGCACGGCATCTACGCCACCTTCATGGCCAAGCCCATGCAGGGCCAGCCGGGGTCGGCCATGCATATCCATCAGTCGGTGGTGGAGATCGACAGCGGCCGCAATATCTTCTCCAATGCCGATGGCAGCCCTTCGAAAGAATTCTTCTCCTTCGTGGGCGGCATGCAGCGTTATGTTCCGAACGCTCTCGTCATGCTGGCGCCCTATGTGAATTCCTATCGCCGCCTGACGCCCGACATGGCCTGCCCGGTCAACAATGCCTGGGGTTACGACAACCGCACGACCGCCTTCCGCGTACCAATTTCCGGCCCGCAGGCGCGGCGCGTCGAAAACCGCCTGCCGAGTTCGGACGCCAATCCCTATCTCGCGCTTGCCGCCTCGCTCGGCTGCGGCTGGCTTGGCATCGTCAACAATATCGAGCCAACCGAACCCACCGCTGATACGGCCAATGAAGGCTCCATCGAACTGCCGCGTGGTCTCCTCGAAGCCGTGGCGCTGCTGGAAGGCGAAGAGCAGTTCGACCGGGTGTTCGGCCATGAATTCGTGGGCCTCTATGCCGGCCTGAAACGCGGGGAGTTCGAGACCTTCATGCAGGTCATCAGCCCCTGGGAGCGGGAATTCCTGCTTCTCAACGTGTGAGGAACCCCGAGCATGACATGGCAAAGCCCGATTGCGCCGGGAATTTCCTGGTATCAGGCAACCGTTGGCGAGCGGCCGGACTATCCCGCTCTCGACGGGTCGAAAGAGGTGGACGTCGCGATTATCGGCGGCGGTTATACCGGCCTTCAGGCTGCCTGTAACCTCGCCGAAAACGGCGTCTCCGTCGCCCTCATCGAAGCACATCGCTTCGGCGATGGCGCTTCCGGCCGCAATGGCGGGCAATTCGGTACCGGCCAGCGTTCCTTCCCCGACGAGATGGAAGAAGAGATCGGCTTCGAGCAATCGAAGCTGCTATTCGACATTGCCGAGGACGCCAAAAACTACCTGCGCGGCTTCGCCGTCAGCCGCGGCGTCGACATGGAATATCTTCCCGGGCAGCTCTATGTGGCGCATAAAGCCGCTTACGAGGACGACTATCGCCGCAGTGTCGATGCGATGAACAACCGTTATGGCTATCCGCATATTTCCTACATGGAACGCGCAGAAGCACGCAAACGCGTCGGCTCCACCCATTATTTCGGCGGCACGCGCGATACCGGCACCGGCCATATCCATCCGCTGAAACTGCTGGTCGGGCTGGCTAAGGCGGCGAAAGCGGCGGGTGCCGGCATTTATGAAATGACGCCGGCGAAATCAATCCGCCAGACGGGCGGCAAAACCATCATCGAAACGCCTTTCGGCACGATCACCGCGCCGCGGGTGCTGATCGCCACCAATGCCTATATCGGCAATCTGGAACCGGTGACGGCCGCCCATATCATGCCGATCCGTTCCTTCATCGGCGCCACCGTGCCGCTGGATGCGTTTCCCGACATCATTCCCGACCGGGAGGCCGTGGCGGATTCGCGGTTCGTGGTGCGCTATTTCCGCAAGACGGCCGATAACCGGCTGCTGTTCGGCGGGCGGGAAGCCTATACGGCCGATGCGCCGCGCGATATTTCCAGCCACATCCGCCGGCAGATCGCGGAAATCTATCCTGCGCTGAAAGATATAGAGATTACCCATTCCTGGGGCGGCTCCGTCGGCATTACCCTGCCGCGCAAAGTCTTCGTGCGCGACGTCATGCCCGGCGTCACCTCCATCGGCGGTTATTCCGGCCATGGGGTGATGCTGTCGAACTATTGCGGCAAGCTCTATGCCGATCTCGTTCTCGGCAAAAAGGACATGCTGGCGCCCTTCGCGCAGCTGAAGGTGCCCTCTTTCCCCGGCGGGGCGTCGCTGCGCGCGCCGCTGCTTTTCCTCGCGCTCTCCTGGTACGCGTTGAGAGACAGGTTTTAGGCCAATGTTTACAGACTGTTATCGGCGGCGGACGAGTTGCCGGAAGCAAAATTCATAATTTCACATAACTGAGTCTGGCATTTTTAAATCGATTAGATTATTGATGCCCCAACCTTTGAAGATCGAGAGAATCGATATGAGCAGTCAGATCATTCCTGTTGAACCTTTTGATTGTGTCGTTTTCGGCGGCACGGGCGATCTTGCCGAGCGCAAGCTTCTGCCGGCCCTTTATCACCGGCAGGTCGAAGGCCAGTTCACGGAGCCGACCCGCATCATCGGCGCGTCGCGTTCGGTCATGACCCACGAGGAATATCGCAAATTCGCGCAGGACGCGCTGAAAGAGCACCTGAAGGCCGGCGAATATGACGATGCGCAGGTCGCCATCTTCCTGAACAGGCTTTTCTACGTGCCAGTCGATGCCAAGGGCAATAATGGCTGGGACGTGCTGAAGAAGCTGCTGGACGAGGGCAAGGAGCGCGTGCGCGCCTTCTATCTGGCCGTCGCGCCCGGCATTTTCGGCGATATTGCCGACAAGATCCGCGAGCACAAGCTCATCACCCGCTCGACCCGCATCGTCGTTGAAAAGCCAATTGGCCGCGATCTGGCTTCCGCGCAGGAGCTGAACGACACCATCGGCCATGTCTTCAAGGAAGAGCAGATCTTCCGCATCGACCACTATCTCGGCAAGGAGACGGTGCAGAACCTGATGGCGCTGCGTTTCGCCAATGCGCTTTATGAGCCGCTGTGGAATTCCGCCCATATCGACCATGTGCAGATCACCGTTGCCGAAGCGGTCGGCCTTGAAGGCCGCGCGGGTTATTATGACAAGGCCGGTGCGCTGCGCGACATGGTGCAGAACCATATCCTGCAGCTGCTTTGCCTTGTCGCCATGGAACCACCTGCATCCATGAATGCCGAAGCCGTGCGTGACGAAAAGCTCAAGGTTCTGCGCTCGCTGAAGCCAATCGACACCAGCAATGTCGAAAAGCAGACGGTTCGCGGCCAGTACCGTGCCGGTGCTTCCGCCGGCGGCCCGGTCAAGGGCTATCTGGAAGAGCTGGAAGGTGGCGTTTCCAACACCGAAACCTTCGTCGCCATCAAGGCTGAAATCGCCAACTGGCGCTGGGCCGGCGTTCCCTTCTACATCCGCACGGGAAAACGCCTCGCGACCCGCGTTTCGGAAATCGTCGTCACCTTCAAGCAGATCCCGCATTCGATCTTCGACGATGCGGCCGGCAAGATCGAGGCCAACAAGCTGGTCATTCGCCTGCAGCCGGATGAGGGCGTCAAGCAGTCTCTGCTCATCAAGGACCCCGGCCCGGGCGGCATGCGCCTGCGTCAGGTCTCGCTGGACATGAGCTTCGCCGAAGCCTTCAACGTGCGCAGCCCCGATGCCTATGAGCGGCTGTTGATGGACACCATCCGCTCCAACCAGACGCTGTTCATGCGCCGCGACGAAGTGGAAGCGGCGTGGGATTGGGTCGATCCCATTCTCAAGAGCTGGGAAGATCTGGGACAGGGCGTGCAGGGTTATACCGCCGGAACCTGGGGCCCGAGCGGTTCCATCGCGCTGATCGAGCGCGACGGCCGCACCTGGCACGATGCCGATTGAGGGCCTGGCGATGAGCGAAACGATTCACGTCTTCGACACCGCCGCCGAACTGGCAGCCGCTCTTTCGGCGGAGGTTGCCAAACGCCTTGATGCGGCAACCAAGGATCGCGGTGCGGCAAGCATTGCCGTCTCCGGCGGTTCGACGCCCAAGCTGTTCTTTCAGGCGCTTTCCAAACACGATCTCGACTGGCCCAATATCAGCGTGACGCTGGTGGACGAGCGTTTCGTGCCGCCGGAAAGCGACCGTTCGAACCACCGCCTCGTTGCCGAGAACCTTTTGCAGGACAAGGCGAAGTCGGCTTATTTCGTGCCGCTGTTCCAGCCGGCGGCCTCGCCGGAGGATGCGGCGACGCTTGCGACCGTCAAGACCGAGGCGATCTGCGATCCCTTCGATGTCGTCATTCTCGGCATGGGAACGGATGGCCACACGGCATCGTTCTTCCCCGGTGGAGACAATCTCTACGAAGCGCTGGACCTCGATGAACCGCGCGGCGTTTTGACCATGGCGGCGGAGAATGCGGGAGAGGAGCGGTTGACCTTCAACTTCTCCAGCCTGCACGATGCCGAGTTTCTGGTGCTGCATATCGAAGGCGCGGCCAAGAAGGCGACGCTGGAGAAGGCACAGTCGGGCGAGGACGAGGATGAAATGCCGATCCGCGCCGTGCTGAACCGGGCAGAAACGCCCGTGGATATATACTGGGCGCCATAAGCCAAACGCCACCGCCGCGATTGCGGCCCGGCGACAAAGCGCCCCGAAGACATGAAGACTGAAACACGACAACCGGCCGTTCACCTCCCGGAACGCCGGTTGCCGACCAACGAACAGGATGAACGCCCATGTCCGCCGATTCCCGCATTCAGGCCATCACCGCCCGCATCGTCGAACGTTCCAAGCCCTACCGCGAGACCTATCTCGAGCGGCTGCGGCTGCAGGTTTCGAAGGGCGTTCACCGTTCCGTGCTTTCCTGCGGCAATCTTGCGCATGGATTTGCGGTCTGTTCCCCCGCCGACAAGGACATCCTTGCCGGCGACCGCGTTCCCAATCTCGGCATCATCACCGCCTATAACGACATGCTCTCGGCGCACCAGCCCTATGAGACCTTCCCCGCGATCATCCGCGATGCGGCCAAGGAAGCCGGCGGCATAGCGCAGGTGGCAGGCGCGGTTCCCGCCATGTGCGATGGCGTGACGCAAGGCCAGCCCGGCATGGAACTTTCGCTGTTTTCCCGCGACGCCATCGCCATGGCGGCCGGCATCGGCCTGTCGCACAACATGTTCGACGCCGCCGTCTATCTCGGTGTCTGCGACAAGATCGTGCCCGGCCTCGTCATCGCAGCCCTCGCCTTCGGCCATCTGCCCGCCGTCTTCGTTCCCGCCGGCCCGATGACATCCGGCCTGCCGAATGACGAGAAATCCCGAATCCGCCAGCTTTATGCCGAAGGCAAGGTCGGCCGCGCCGAGCTTCTGGAAGCGGAATCGAAATCCTATCACGGCCCCGGCACCTGCACCTTTTACGGCACCGCCAATTCCAACCAGATGCTGATGGAGATCATGGGCTTCCATATGCCCGGCTCCTCCTTCATCAATCCCGGCACACCGCTGCGCGATGCGTTGACGCGTGAAGCTGCCAAGCGCGCGCTGGCGATTACCGCACAGGGCAATGAATTCACCCCGGCGGGCGAGATGATCGATGAAAGATCCGTCGTCAACGGCGTCGTCGGCCTGCATGCGACGGGCGGTTCCACCAACCACACCATGCATCTGATCGCCATGGCGCGCGCCGCCGGCATCATCCTCACCTGGCAGGATATTTCCGATCTTTCCGACATCGTGCCGCTGCTCGCCCGCGTTTACCCTAACGGGCTGGCCGATGTGAACCACTTCCACGCCGCTGGCGGCATGGGTTTCCTCATCAAGCAGCTGCTGAAACAGGGCTTTGTGCATGACGATGTGCGCACCGTCTTCGGACAGGGTCTCGAGGCTTACACTGTGGATGCCATGCTTGACGAGAAGGGCGCGGTTGTACGCCAGCCCTCGCCCGAGCAGAGTCACGACCCGAAGGTGCTTTCCAGCATCGAGACCCCGTTCCAGCCGACCGGCGGTCTGAAGATGCTGACCGGCAATCTCGGCAAATCGGTCATCAAGATTTCCGCCGTCAAGCCGGAGCGCCACATCATCGAAGCGCCGGCTATCGTGTTCCACGACCAGCAGGAGCTTCAGGACGCGTTCAAGGACGGCAAGCTCAACCGCGACTTCATCGCCGTCGTCCGCTTCCAGGGACCGAAGGCCAATGGCATGCCGGAACTGCACCGCCTGACACCGCCGCTCGGCGTGCTGCAGGATCGCGGTTTCAAGGTGGCGCTGGTGACGGACGGGCGCATGTCCGGCGCTTCCGGCAAGGTGCCGGCCGCCATCCATGTCACGCCGGAAGCTTCCGACTGTGGCCCGATCTCGCTTATCCGCGATGGCGACATCATCCGTCTCGACGCCATTTCGGGAACGCTGGAAGTGCTGGTTTCGGCCGCCGAACTGGCGAAACGCGAACCGGCGCGCGCCGATCTTTCCGGCAATGAATGGGGCATGGGCCGCGAGCTTTTCGCCCCCTTCCGCCGCAATGCCGGTCCTGCCGATCAGGGCGCCAGCGTTCTGTTCCATTGATTTTTGATGGGCGAAGGCCAGGTGCGGCTTTCGCCTTTCAACCCCACTTTGCGGTATCGCCTGAATGCACGCCTCATCTCAGAGAGCTGACGCAGAAACCACTTTATTTCCCACGTCTTAAACGTCAGACTTGTCATGCGGCTGTGATGATCGCCCTTTAGGGCCTTCTCAGCCGGCTGCGGGACAGCGGTGCAGTTTCGGATGATGGGGCCTGACATGACGATATTCTCGAGCAAACGCCGCGATGTGCTGAAGCTTATGGCCGGCACCGCCCTGCTGCCGCTGATGGCGGCGGCGACGCCAGCGATGGCGCAGGACGTGGCGCTGCGTGCAATCGTCATCTCCGACCTGCATTCGGCCTATGAGCGCATCGGCCAGCTTCTCGCGGCCATCGAAACGCGCATCGCCGCCGACAAGGCGTCCCATATCATCTTGCTGAACGGCGACCTTTTCGAGATCGGCAATGCGGTGGCCGCGCGTTCGACCGGCGAAATCGAATGGACCTTCCTGGCGGCGCTCGCAAAGCTCGCCCCCACCGTCATCAATATCGGCAATCATGAGCCTGATATCGACAACGACCTTGCCAATTTCGTCAGCCGCGCACAGGCGCTCGGCATCACCGTGCTTTCCAACATCATCGACAAGCGCAGCGGCAAACCCTATGCCGCCGCCAGTGCCGAAGTGAGCGTCGGCGGGCGGAAGGTCGCTCTGGCGGGTCTTGCCACCAATGCGATCAACACCTATCCGAAGGCCACGCGCGAAATGCTGGACATTCCACAGCCGGTCGAATGGGCGAAAGCCAATCTGCCTGAGATTGTCAAACCGGATGCGATCAACATCGTTCTCAGCCATGCCGGCGTTGTCGCCGACCGCGATATACTGCCGCTCCTGCCGGACGGCACCCTCTTGGTCGGCGGCCATGACCATCTGAACTTCGTGCACGAACAGGGCGCCACCCGTTATGTCCATACCGGTTCATGGTGCACCTCCATGACGGTGGCAACGATTGCGGCTCCCGGTAAGGCTGCTGCCATAGAGACCGTCATGATCGATCGCAGCGCTCCCGCCTCCCCGGCTCTCAAGACGCTGATCGAACAGACACTCGAAAAGCACCTGACCGCAGAAGAACGGGCAATCGTCGGCAAATCCGCGAAGGCAATGACCGTCGACGAAGCCGGCCGCCGTGTGGCGCAACTCATCGCCGCAAAAACCGGTGCGGATGTCGGCTTCATCGGCCATACTTCGTTTGGCGCCGGCCTGCCCGAAGGCGATATTCGCCGCTACGATTTTAACGCCTCGCTGCGGTTCGACGGCAAGCTGATGGTGGCGGAAGTCGATGGCGAGGCGCTCGCCCAAATCCTCAAGCGCTGCAATCAGGATGGCGACATTCCGCTCGCCGTACGCACCGGCGACTATCTCTACGCCATGCCGGAAAAGCCGGAAGTGAAAGAGCGCTACAAGCTGGTCTGCAACGACTGGTCCGCCACCAACCAGAAATCCTATTTCGGCCGCAGCGACCTTGCGTTCACCGAGGTGCCGGATGTGAAGCTCAAGCAGACGGTTCTAGGCGGGCTTTCTTAAGACCCGCGTCGATCATCCGATTTTCAGAAAGACCGGATATCGAGCTTCCGGTCTCTATGCGCCGGATGCGTGCTGAACACGAAAATGCGGTCCAGTTCCTTCTGCGTCAGCATGCGCAGGAAGCGGACGTGGATGGTGTTGTTGGCGTTGACGCGCAACATCACGCAGCCGATCTTGGTGATGCGGGCGTCGGGAATATCGAGATAGAACTGGTTCGGCAGGTTATATTTCGTCAGCAGCGCCAGCACCGCTTCGGTCTGGGAGATGCGGATGACATCGCAGCGGCGCGCCGCCATGTGCATCACGGCCTTTTCGGTATATTCGATGCGTGCGGCGTTCATGGTATCTTCCATGCGAAACCGGCTTTCGCGGTCATACATGAAGGATTCTTCCTTGCTCAGGTAATGGTTCCTGATGACACCCGTACCGCTCTGCACGCCCAGACTCCCATGCTCGATCAATGGATTGAGACTAGGTCATAGTCTTTAACAATTCATATCAGCGCAGGCTTAAACAGACCGGAAGCGGGACATTTCCGACATTTTTCCACAGCGGCAAAAGGTCAGGAAAAAACCCCGGAGCGAGGAGGTTCCGGGGCTCGGTTTCGGTATCGATGGCAATTACCTGCGATAGGTCTTGCCGTCGGCGTCGAAGAGATGAAGCTTTTCCTGCGGGGCGGCAAAACGCAGGGTTTCGCCCTTGCCGACGGAAACGATGCCCGGCACCTTGACGATGATCGGCTCCTGCCCCTTGGGCGCTTCGAGATAAAGCAGCGTCACTTCGCCGAGCGCCTCGACGATCGCGACTTTTCCCTCAAAAAGATAATCGTCCCCGGTGACGATGCTCAGATCTTCCGGCCGCACGCCAAAGCTCGCCGCCTTGCCCTTTTCGGTTGCGGGCGTGGGAACATAAACGGCAAGCGTCTTGCCGCCGGCAAGTTCGATGGAGGTCTTTTCGCCGGTTCCGGTGATCTTTGCAGCGATGATGTTCATGGCGGGCGAGCCGATGAAGCGCGCCACGAAGAGATTGGCCGGCCTTTCGTAAAGTTCGAGCGGCGCACCCACCTGTTCCACACGGCCCGCATTCAGAACGACGATACGATCCGCCAGCGTCATCGCCTCCACCTGGTCGTGGGTGACGTAGATCATCGTCGTATCGGCCATCTGCTCGTTGAGCTTCGCGATCTCGATGCGGGTGGCGACACGCAGCGCCGCATCGAGGTTCGACAGAGGCTCATCGAACAGGAAGACCTTGGGATTGCGGCAAATGGCGCGGCCGATGGCGACACGCTGGCGCTGGCCGCCTGAGAGCGCCTTGGGCAGCCGCTCCAGATATTGCGTCAGTTGCAGGATTTCGGCGGCGGCGCGAACGCGGCGGTCGATCTCCTGTTTGTTCTCTTTCGCGATCTTCATGCCGAAGGCCATGTTGTCGTAAACCGTCATATGCGGATAAAGCGCATAGGACTGGAACACCATGGCAATACCCCGCCGCGAGGGCGGGATTTCATTGACGAGCTGGCCGTCAATATACATCTCGCCGCCGGTGATTTCCTCCAGACCGGCGATCATGCGCAGCAGCGTCGATTTTCCGCAGCCCGAGGGGCCGACGAAAACGATGAATTCGCCCTGTTCGATCTGAAGATCGATGCCGTGCAGGACCTTCACCTGCCCGTATGATTTGCGGATATCCTTGAGAACGAGACTGGTCATGGGTGTTCCTCCCTCATCTGTCAGGCGTAACGGGCGAAGAATGCGCCCCATGCCGGAAGTTCTACGCTTCTGCCTTCAAGACCGCTTGCAAAGCCGTGGCCTTCGAGAACCTCCCAGTTCCCTTCTGGCAGCGTGGTCTTTGCCGGCGTTGCGGACAGATTGAAGAGGCAAAGCACGGTTTCGTTGCCGAGTGTGCGGGTGTAGCTCAGCACCTCGCCCTCAACCGGCTGGAATTCGATGCCGCCCTTGGCAAAAGCGGGGTGCTTTTTGCGGAAGCTCAGGAAACGGCGGTAATGTTCCAGCACCGAAGCCTCGTTGCCCTGCTGGGCGCTGACGGCACGCTGCTTGTGCTCGGCCGGAATGGGCAGCCACGTCTTTTCCGACGTCGAGAAGCCCGCCTGTGCATGACCGGCATCCCACACCATCGGCGTGCGGCAACCGTCGCGGCCCTTGAATTCCGGCCAGAACTGGATGCCGTAGGGATCCTGCAAATCTTCGAAAGCAATATCCGCTTCGGTGAGGCCGAGTTCTTCACCCTCATAGATGCAGACGGAGCCGCGCTGTGTCATCAAGAGCGCCGAAAGCACCTTGGCGAAGGCGTCTTTGTCCTCGACATGCTCACCCCAGCGGCTGACATGGCGCACGACATCGTGGTTGGAGAAGGCCCAGCAGGCCCAGCCTTCCGGTGCGGCTTTCGCAAAATCCGCCTGCACATCGGCCACGCGCTGCGGTGTGAGCGCATCGGGGGCGAGGAATTCGAAGGCGTAGCACATCTGCATCTTGTCATCGCCGGAAGTATATTCGCCGACGATTTCGAGACCGCGCTGGCTATCACCCACTTCGCCCACGGCGGCGATGTCGGGGAATTCGTCCAGCACCGCACGGAAGCGCTTCAGGAAGGCGATATTTTCCGGGCGGTTCTTGTCGTAGAGATGTTCCTGGAAGTTATAGGGATTGACCGCAGGTGCCGTCGAGGCGTTGCGGCGCTCCGGCGCCAGTGCCGGGTTGTCGCGCAGCTCGAGGTCATGGAAATAGAAGTTGATGGTGTCGAGGCGGAAACCGTCGACGCCGCGCTTCAGCCAGAAGCGGGTGATGTTCAGCAGCTCTTCCTGAACTTCCGGATTATGCAGATTGAGGTCCGGCTGCGAGGTCAGGAAGTTGTGCATGTAATATTGCATGCGGGTCGGATCCCACTGCCAGGCGGAGCCGCCGAAGATCGACAGCCAGTTATTGGGCGGCGTGCCGTCCGGCTTGCTGTCCGACCAGACATACCAGTTCGATTTCGGATTGCTGCGGCTGGCGCGGCTTTCCACGAACCACGGGTGCTGGTCCGAGGTATGCGACATGACGAGGTCGATCATGACGCGGATACCGAGGCGATGGGCCTCGGCGATCAGGCCGTCGAAATCGGCAAGCGTGCCGAACATCGGATCGACATCGACATAATTCGAGACGTCGTAACCGAAATCCTTCATCGGCGAGGTGAAGAAGGGCGAAATCCAGATCGCATCGGCACCGAGGCCGGCAATATGCGCCAGACGGTCGGTGATGCCCTTGAGGTCACCAATACCGTCGCCATTGGAGTCCTGATAGGAGCGCGGGTAGATCTGATAGATAACAGCGCCGCGCCACCAGTCCTTGTTGGGCGTCAAAGCGGAAGTCACCGAAGCGGTCATGGAAGTGTCCTGTCTGGTATGGGCGTTCATGGAATAATCAGCCTCCCTTGACGGAGCCTGCGAGCAGGCCACGCACGAGATAACGTTGAAGGGCGAAGAAAACGCAGAGCGGCACGACGATGGTGACGAAGGCCGAGGCGGTGAGGATTTCCCAGTTGCCGCCGCGCGAACCGAGCAACGCGTTGAGCGCACCCGTCAGCACCAGCTCGTCCTTCTGCGTGCCAAGGAAGACCATGGCGACAAGCAGGTCGTTCCAGGTCCACAGGAACTGGAAGATGGCGAAGGAGGCGAGCGCCGGAAAAGACAGCGGCAGGATGATCTTGACGAAGATTTCAAAATCGCTCGCGCCATCCACACGGGCGCTTTCGATGATCTCCTTCGGCAGGCCGGAAATATAATTGCGTAGCAGATAGATGGCGAGCGGCAGGCCGAAGGCGGTGTGCGCCAGCCAGATGCCGGCATAGGTCTTGGACGGCACGCCGAAGATGGTGCCGATTTCATTATAGAGCCTGAGAAGCGGGATCAGCGACATCTGAAGCGGCACGACGATGAGGCCCACCACCATAGCAATCAGCAGATTGCGGCCGGAAAAGCTCATCCATGACAGCGCATAGGCGGCGAAGGCGGCAATGAGGATGGGGATGACGGTTGCCGGCACGGCGACGGTCAGCGAGTTGACGAAGGACTGGCCGATGCCTTCCGAGGTCAGGACCGTGCGATAATTATCGAGCGTGAAGACGGGCGGCGTCGCGACGGAGATATAGACGCGCTTGCCGCGAGAGCCTTCAAAGCTCGCAGCTTTGCTGTATTCGTAGGTGCCGTCCGTATTGACGAGCAATGTTTCGCCGTCACCGATATCGGCCGCCTCGCCGGCTTTGAACGCCGTGGGCTCCTGTACGCGAACGCCGAAGGCTGCGACCTTGCCGCCCTGTCCGCTTTCAAAAACATTGCCTGATATGACATAGCGGCTGCCATCCTGCTTCTGCACCGAAGCATCGGCGAGGCGAACTGCCGAGGTCTGTTCGGAACTGGAGAAGGCCGTCCACCAGCCGGAGACGGTGATCTGGTCCTTGTCGCGCAGCGAGCTGACGAGAATGCCGAGTGTTGGCAGGAGCCAGAGCAACACGACGACCAGAACGCTGGCATGGACGATGAGGCGCGGCAGGCCGACGCGGCGAAGGCGTTTGAAAATATTCATCTCAGCGGCCCTCCATCTCGCGGTTCGCCTGGCGGATGTTCCAGACCATGATGGGGGTGACGGCCGCCATGATGATGAGCGCGATGACCGCACTTCGGCCGCTGTCGCCACCGCCGCGGAACATCCAGTCGAACATCAGGTTGGCGAGGACCATGGTGTTCCATTGGCCGTTGGTCATGGTCAGCACGATATCGAAGACCTTGAGCACGAGGATGGTGATCGTCGTCCAGACGACGGCGATGGTGCCCCATATCTGCGGAACCATGATCTTCCAGAAGATCTGCCAGCCATTGGCCCCGTCGATGACGGCCGCTTCGATGGTCTCTTCCGGAATGCCGCGCAGCGCCGCCGACAGGATGACCATGGCAAAACCGGTCTGGATCCAGATGAGGATGATCATCAGGAAGAAATTGTTCCAGAAGGGCATGGAAATCCAGACCTCGGGATTGCCGCCGAAAAACTCGACGATGGCGTTCAAGAGGCCGATCTGCACCTGCCCCTCGGCACGGTATTCATAGATGAACTTCCAGATGACGGAGGCGCCGACGAAGGAGATCGCCATCGGCATGAAGACGATGGATTTGGCGATGTTGCCCCACCAGATGCGGTCGGTCATGACCGCGATAACGAGGCCGAAAAAGGTACAGGCGGCCGGAACGACGGCCAGCCAGAGAATATTGTTGAAGATCGACTGGCGGAAACCGGCATCGAAAAACGCCCAGCGATAATTGGCAAGACCGACGAATTCGCTGCCGGTCCGGTCATAGAAAGACAGGATCAGCGTCGCGATGACAGGGTAAACCAGATAGACCAGCAGGAGGATCAAAGCCGGACCGATGAACAGCCAGGGCCGGACGGCGGCGCGGCGATTGAGGTTGCGGGATGCCTGCAATACGTCTCCGGAGCGGACCGGAAAGATCGCCTGAAGCACCTTGTCGGATAGCCAGTAATAGGCAGCGCAGGCAAAGACCCCCGCCACCATCACGCCGATGGCCGAAACGAGTTGTTGAGCCATGTTCCCTCCCTTGATCCTCTCCGCGCCGCGCTGATTTATGCGGTCGTCGGGGCAGCGCCGTTGGTAAGGGCCCGGCAGTAAACCGCCGGGCCCGATCCGATATCTTTACTTCAGGCCGTCCCAGGCCTTCTGGATATCGCTGGCGACCTGATCGGCGGACTTGCCGCCGACGAAATCGATCATGCCGGTCCAGAATGCGCCGGCGCCGATCTTGCCGGGCATGAGGTCGGAACCGTCGAAGCCGAAGCTTGTCGCGGTCGTCAGGATTTCGCCCTGTCGCTTCATCTGCTCATTGGCATAGGTTTCGACATTCACGCCCTTATAGGGCGTCAGGAAGCTGGACTGCGCCATCCAGACCTCATGGGCGATCGGGGTTTGCAGGAATTCGACGAAAGCCTTGGCGGCAGGCGCTTCCTTGGTGATGGTGACCAGCGTGCCTGCGCCGAGAACCGGCTTGCCGAGGTCAGGCTTGGACGCGTAAGTCGGCATGTAGAAGAAATCCGCATCCGTTCCGACCTTGGTGCCCTCAGGGAAGAAGGACGGAATGAACGACGCCTGATGGTGCAGATAGCACTTCGGCGGAATGTCGAAGAGGCCCTTGGGGCTGTCGCGGAAGTCGGTGGAGGCCACGGCCGCGACGCCGCCGCTGACATATTTTTCGTTCTTGGCGAATTTGCCGAATTCGTTGATCGCCTCGACCACGGCCGGATCGGTGAACTTGACCTCGTTGGTCGTCCATTTCTGGTAGACGTCGAGCGGCTGCGTGCGCAGCATCAGGTCTTCCACCCAGTCCGTTGCCGGCCAGCCGGTTGCCCCGCCGGAACCGAGACCGATGCACCAGGGCGTGCCGCCATCGGCAACGATCTGGTCCGTCAGCTTGAACAGGTCTTCCATGCTCTCGGGCACCTTATAGCCCGCTTCCTCGAAGTTCTCAGGCACGTACCAGACGAGCGACTTCACGTCCGCCTTGAAAGGGAAGGCGAAATAGGCCTTGTTGCCGTCCTTGCCGTTGTAGCTGCCGAGATCGACCCAGGACTGGCCCGCGCCGTAATTTTCCTTGACCCAGTCGGCGGTCTTGTCTCCGAGCGGCACCAGGAACCCCTTGGCGGCCAGATCGGCCAGAAGGCCGGGCTGCGGCAGAATGGCGATATTGGGCGGCGAGCCCGCCTGCGTATCGATGACGATCTGCTGCTCGTAATTTTCCGACGAGGAGTAACGGACATTCACGCCGGTCGCATCGGCGAAATAGGCGAGCACCGACTGGAACAGGGCCTCGTCTTCACCGCGCCACGGGCCGAAAATCGTCAGCGTCTGGCCTTTCAGGTCGGCATGAGCCGCCTTGAAGTCCTCGTAGCTTTTCCAGTTGAACTTGGCGTCGCCGCCGGGTGCAAACTTCAGGTCGGCGGCAAAGGCCGCACCGGACAGCAAAGCCATGACGGCAGCCGTCGCCAAAAGAGTCTTCTGCATGTGATTTACCTCCCATCACATAAAAGGCTCAAAGCGTCCTCTCCAATCAAAGCGCTTTGGCTGCCTATTCATCTCATTGTCATCGAGACGGAGTCAAGAGGATCTTTCTGCGGAAACGTTGCAGTGCCTGATGAATAATCATATTTAATTCGGAAGGCGGCTATCCTTTTCGATTGAGAAATGCGGTGGAGGCTGGTAAAAATCTAAAGCGCTTTGGGAATTGAGGAGAGGCTTTGCCGTATTCTCGGGCGCGCGCATGGAGGAAATGAGAGACATGAACCTGAAACAGTTGTCGCAACTGCTGGGCATTTCGCAGACGACCATCAGCAGGGCGCTCAACGGCTATCCGGAAGTCAGCGCCGAAACGCGCCGCCGCGTCATGGAGGCTGCCGAAAAGACGGGATATCGCCCGAATGCGGCAGCGCAACGGCTGGCGACAGGCAAGGTCGGTTCCATCGGGCTTGTCATGCCGATTGGCGAACACCATCGTTCCGACGTGCATTTCGGCGAATTCCTGAGCGGTCTCGGTGAGGAAGCGTCGCGCAGCGGCTTTCATCTCGTCATCATGCCGACCGAGCCGGAAAAGGAGCGCGAAGCCCTGCGGGGGCTTGCCGCAAGCGGCAGCGTCGATGGCATCTATCTCGCCTATATGAAAAAGAACGACCCGCGCATCGCCATGATGCAGTCGCTCTCCCTGCCCTTCCTCGTGCATGGCCGCTCCGTTGGCGTGGAGGAGGACTATCCCTATCTCGACGTGGACAACGAGGGCGCCTTCCGCGATGCGACCCAGCTTCTCCTCCAGCTTGGCCATACGCGCATCGGGCTGCTGAATGGCCCGGAAGGCTATGACTTCACCTATCGGCGCTGTCTCGGGGTGGAAAAGGCGCTTTCGGCAAATGGCCTGACATTGCATGCGAACAACAAGAGACACAGCAGCATGACCGATGAGGAAGGTTATCTCGGCATGGAAGCGTTGCTGTCACGCCCGGAAAAACCGACCGCCATTCTCTGCGCCAGTACCGCGCTTGCGCTCGGCGCGATCCGCTCGCTCAATCAGCGGGGCCTGAAACCCGGCAAGGATATTTCGCTGATCGCCCATGACGACGTGCTGCCGCTTTTGAAACCGGATAATTTCTCCGTGCCGCTGACCACCACCCGCTCATCACTCCGGGCGGCGGGGGTGCGCGTGGGCCAGCGCCTGATCAACCGGATCAAGCTGAGCCAGACGGAGCCGCATCAGGAACTCTGGAAGGCGGAACTGGTGGTGCGTGCTTCGACGGGGCCGGCTCCGAAAACGTAAAAGGCTGGCCTCCATCCCCCGGCCGTCATACCGGCCTTGAGCCGGTATCCAGCCAGCCCAAGTCCTTGGGCTGAAAAGAGTCGTCTCGCCGCGCAGACGCGCGTCGGCTGGATTCCGGCTCAAGGCCGGAATGACGGAAGTGAGGGGCAGCGCACAAAAATTCCTGTGCCGTGTAGTTCGATTGAACGCGACAGGCTTAAAACTTCGGCGCGGCCTGTCCCAGCGCGCGATGGGCGGCGATGACGGTGTTGGCCATCAGCATGGCGATCGTCATAGGACCGACGCCGCCGGGAACCGGCGTGATGGCGGCGGCAACGGCGCTTGCCTCATCAAAGGCGACATCGCCAACCAGCTTGGACTTGCCTTCGCCCTTTTCCGGCGCGGGGATGCGGTTGATGCCGACATCGATGACCGTCGCGCCGGGTTTTACCCAATCGCCCTTGACCATAGCCGCGCGACCGACCGCCGCGACGAGAATATCCGCCGTCTTGCAGATACCGGCCAGATCCTTGGTGCGGGAATGCGCCATGGTCACCGTGGCATTGGCATTCAGCAGAAGCTGGCCCATCGGCTTGCCGAACAGGTTCGAGCGGCCGATGACCACGGCGTTGAGGCCGGAAAGGTCTTCGCCATGAATGCCGCGTACCAGAAGCATGGCGCCGGCAGGCGTGCAGGAAATGAGACCGGTGGCGAGATCGCCGGTCGCGAGCTTGCCGGCATTCAGCACGCTCAAGCCATCCACATCCTTCTCGGGCAGGATCGACTGGATGATCTCATCGGAATTGAAGTGTTTCGGCAGCGGAAGCTGCACGAGAATGCCGTGAATGGAGGCGTCGGCGTTCAGTTCGCCGACCAGCTTGAGAAGTGCGGCCTGGGTGGTTTCCTCCGGCAGCGTGTGCTGTATGGAGTTGAAACCGCATTGCTTGGCCATCTTGCTCTTGGAGTTCACGTAAGCGTGGCTGGCCGGATCGTTTCCGACGATGACAACCGCGAGACCGGGCTTTACGCCCTTTTCCGCCTCAAGCGCTTCTGCCGATTTGCGGACCGCCTCCGTTACCGAAGCCGCCTTCGCCTTCCCGTCAATCACAACTGCCATGCGTCCTGCTCCTGCTGGGTTACGTAGGCTCCGTATGGTGCCCCCTTCGCAGGAATGCAAGCGAAAATGCGGCGTTTTCAGGCTGTTTTGCGGTAGTCTTCGCGGCGATCGGCGTAATCGGCAAGACGCCCTCTCAGGAACGCCAGTTCGCGTCGCAATTCCATCAGTTCCTCGGCTTCGGCCTGGGCATGGTCGAAGTCTCCGGCCAAGGCTTCGGCCAGAAGCGGTGGAAGTCCGGAAGAGGCCGGATCAGCACTCCTGACCGTGCGGTTGCCCATCAGGACCTGCCGCACGCGCTCGTCCAGCGGCATGTCGTCGTCGTCATTGACGGCCTCGCCGTAATAATCGGCAAAGCCGTCTTCCTCCGGCTCGATGTTGTCCTCTGCGGCAAGATCCGGCAGATCGTCGAACACCGCCGGCTCGATCGGTTCGAATTCGGAAATCTGCAGAGACTCGACCGGCGGCTCGACGGAGGATGGAGGTTGCGCGCCCTCTTGGATGAACAATGCGCCCTCCTCTTCCTCGTCATGGCGACGGTAGCTCAGGAGATAAAGACTGCCCAGCAGGCCGATCAATGCACCGCCGCCCGCCAGCATGGCGGCTTGCGTCAGATCGCGGGTCAACTCGCCGGGTGCCGCCTTCTTCGTCAAACGGGTTTCGACCGCGGGCGTGGCGGATGCGGACAGGTCGCGGCGTTCGCTTGCCTCGAGATAGGCATTTCGCGCCGTTTCCAGTTCACCCTGCAATCTGGAGAATTCGCCGGGGGCGACACCGAGTTCGTTCAGGCGGTCGAGGTATTTCTTGTGCTCGCCATTGGCGGTCGCGATCTCCTGAGAGATGCGCTTTTCATCCGCCCGCAGGCCTTCCAGCAATTGCCGCAATGCGGGGGCGGCAAGCGCCTGTGCGGCATCCACCGCATTCTGGGCGGCGATGCGGCGGGGGTGTTTCGGACCGTAATCGACCGAAACCGCAGCAAGCGCCATGCTGGCGGTCGAATGCTTCTGTCTGATATCCTCAAGCGCCGAAAAACCCACGCCAGCCGGCAGAGGCTTCGCAAAGATATCATTCGGCTTCAGCGCCGAAGCCGCCGTCAGATCGGCCTGAATGGACACTTGCTGCCGGGTGGTTCGCGCCAGATTGTCGTTTACGTCGCGCAGCTGCTGTTCGAGTTGCTGCGCCTCGGCCATCACGGTGTCACCGTGGCGCATCTGGAAACCGTTCAGCGCCGCTTCCGCTTCATCGAGTCTTGTCCGCGCCCTCTCCGTCTCGCGCATGGCGGGCGTCATGGTGCCGGCCTTGCCATCCGCGATCACGCGCATCGAAAGATAATCGGTCAGCCGCATGGCGGTTTCCGGCGTTGCGGCCTTGCCGGTCACGATCAGCGTATTTTCATCCGGGGTCAGTTCCAGCCGGATCGCTTCGCCCACCGCACCGTTCAGCGCCTCCCGCTCGGATAGCGGACGCGCATCCGCGCCGGTCAGAAGGTCGAAAAGCAGGCCAAGCTCGCCCTGATTGCGAACGCCGACCATATCGGCGGACTTCAGCTTGAGATCGGCGGTTATACGGTCGAGCCCGGAGGGTGAAAGCAGGGTACGACGCGCCATGGCCAGAAAGCGGCCCGCATCGGGGGCATCGTAAGCGGTCTGGGAGACCTCGATCCGGGCCTGCGAAACATAACCACGAAAACCGGAATCGACAAGCAGAAGCGGAAGGGCAGCCCCAGCAACGGTGGCGGCGGCGATGCAGCCGGACGTCAGGAGCCGCCGACAATGTCTGCGCCATTGCGATACGGGCGCAGCGACATCATCCTCGTCAGGGCGGATCGCCATCATATCCGGATTGTCATCAACCATCTGAAGCCGTCTGCCGCCCTCGGTGCCGCCCGCAACGGGCGACTGTCAAAACCTTACGAGAGGTTAAAGGATCGTGGCAAACAAATGGTTAACGCAACGCCTGCGAGAGCGGCCTCAGCTCTTGCCGAGCGCGATGTGCCAGGGTTCGGCGCAGAGGCTGTAGAGCCAGCTCATGTGAAGCTTGCGGAAAATTTCCGGCATGCCGGCCACTTCCGAAGACAGGACCTTGAACAGCGGGCCAACCGCGATGGTGACCCGTGCATTCTCGCGGCTGACGGTGCGGTGCAGCCATGTCTCCTGGTTTTCCTTCAACATTCCCGCCAGCAGAACATCCACCTTAACGCCCGATGCATCGCGGTTCAGCATGACGAAATCGTGCCAGGGCGCGTGCGCCCGCAACCTGGCGAGAACCTCGCCGATCTGTGCGGCATCATCTCCCGCCACACCGATCCGCTTCGGCACCGCCATATAGGTCAGAAGCGCCATCACAAAGGCGACGCCGTCGATGGGCGCAGGCAAAGGCTCGCCATTCTCGTTGCGCGCGGCGACCCTCATTGCCTTGCCCTGCGGCAGAAGCAGGCAGCTTTCCAGAATCTGTCGGTAGGCATTGTCCTTGAGCGAAAGCTTGGCTTTTTCGAGAGTAAGAAAGGACAGCATCGTGTGCCCTTCACAGGCTGAAGCCCTGCCGCTGACCAATTCCAGCGCCCCATTCCAATCGAGATCACAGACGCGCAGTCCGTGAATATTCCGTTGCGATTCCGGCCGCGCGAAACCTGACGCGAAACTCATTGCCAACCCCCAAATGCCAAACCCATCGCCACCGATCCGACACATGGCCTGCGGGATGGCGGTTCATGGGTTTGTTATACAGGTGCAGGTTGAATTTAGCTTGAAAGCAATCTCTAGAATGCCTGGGGATGCGGCAAGAGACAATTAACCAGAAGGATGCCGCAATTCCCTATCCCGCCGACGCCCTCGCCTCCTGGTCGTCAGTGGCTTGGCGCCGCTTCTTTCCCGGCTTCGGCCTTCTCGCCCTCGACGAGCTTGACCGAACGGGGCGTGCCATTGCCGTTCTGCTCGCGGATGTCGGCTTTCGACAGATAATCGAGCTGTTCGATCAGCACATCCTCGACCACCTCGTCATCGAGCCTCTTGTTCAGCCCCTCGCGGATGCGCTGCTTGAAGGCTTCGGGATCGAAGGTGGAAATATTGGCGATATTGACCATGGAAGAACCCGCAAGCAGCGTGAACAGTTCATCGGTCATCAGCTGCGTTGCCGGCAGCTCGATCTTCGCCATCTTGGTCTTGTCGACACGCAGCGAAATACGGCTGAGGAAATAGCCGTTCACACCGCCATCATTGATGACGGGGATCGTGATGCTTTCGCCCTTGACCAGTTGCAGATTGGCCTTTTTCGCCCCCGCCTCATCCGGCGCGGGCGCCGTCGCCAACTGGACGGAGAAATACACCGCGCCGAGCGTGACGGCGCAAACCCAGACGCCAGTGAGAAGAAGCTTCAACATCAGGAGGCTGCGCCGTACATGAACTGTTCCTGCGAATAGGTGCCGTCCGTATCGGCTTCCTGGATGGCGTTCTTCAAGAGGTCCGCGACCGCGCGAACCGCATTCAGATGCGCCTCGACGCGGCTAGCATTGGTGGCGAGCTTGGACTTGATGCCCTTGACCTGCTCCATGTAACCGGCGGCGATTTCCTCGCGCGGCGTATCGCGGAACAGCATCGTCAGCTCATAGAGGCAACGGCTCTTGTGGGCGTTGGAGACCTTGAAGTCGAACTTGGGGTCCCTACCGATATTGTCGTTCTCGTTGTCGATGATCATCTCAAGGCGGCCGAGAACGGATTGGATACGGTGGTCGTTCGACATAAGGTCCATGCTTGTCTCCTCGTTAACGTTTTTCATTCTCAAGCCTCGTCCGTTTTCTCATTGGAAACGCCGAGAACCTGCCGCTCGAACTCCGCCACCATCCGAATTGCAGCATTATTGTCTTTTTCATTCATCGATACGTCGGTAATGCCTTTGCTTTCAGCCTTCCGAAGCGCATCCTTGTAAGCCTGTTCCGCGATGCCGACGCCGCCATTTCTGGAAATCGTGTCGGCAAACTGTTCGGCCATCATGCTCTTCCAGATCTCGCCGGCATTGCCCTTGCCGTAAACTTCCTCGCTGTCTTTCGGCAGCATGTTGGCCACGAAGGTCTGGAGAACCGAGGCTTCATATTTGCGGTATGTTTCCGGGATTTCGGTGCGGGCCGCGCGAATATTGGTGTCGCCGAGCCCAGCCTTCGAGGAGGCGCCATCCAGCATCTCGACTGCGGCGCCAAACCCCTTGCCGGCATCGGCAAGGCTGGTTGCGGCAAAAGCCGCCTTGTTCGCCTTGAGTTTTTCCTGGGCGACCTGAACTTCCTGTGGGTCCGCAGCGCGAACCACATCCATCACCAGATCACTTATCACCGATATCGCCACGTCCAGATCTCCCGAGCTGACGAATGGACGGAATAGAAAGCCGGCGCATCCGCTCAATCAAGAAACATCGCCGGAGACGTCCTCAAAAACGCCCGCGATGCAACAATGGGACAGATTATGGATCGCCAACCTTGCTGGAGGCTGGTGTGTGGGAAACATTCGTAATTTCTAACAAATCATAGATTGCATTATCGTCGGCCTCGCGGTCCTCAAGATCGCGCGCAAGGTGCATCCTGTCCTCGAGCCGGTCAGCCTTGGTCTTTTCCTTCAGGACCTTGTTTTCCTGAAATTGCTGAACGCCTTCAAGCTGGCGGTCCTGGACGACGAGACGGCCGTAGCGGTCCGAATAGTGCCGCGAGAATGTCTGGTGCACCGGTTCCATGGAACTCATGGCCTCCAGCACGTTCTCCATGGATTGCGCAACTTCCGCCCGTGTGCGGGTGGTATCGGCCAGTTCCACCTCGGCCATTTTTTCCATGTGCCGCTGGACGGTTACCAGACGCTTGAGTTTGGCCGAGCGCTTGTCCGAAGCCATCGCATTTCCCCCGATCAAAAGCCGATGAAGACCGGCCCGAAACCATCCACGAATTGGCGGATGAGGGCCGCAATCGACAAATAGAGCATGAAAAGACCACCCGCGAGAACGAAGGGTGTCGAGATAAAGAAGACCGGAATCTGCGGCGCGAGCTTGTTGATGAGGCCTACCGCGACGTTGAACATCAGGCCGTAAATCACGAAGGGGCTGGCAAGCCGCAGCATGATCGAAAAGGAGGCCCTGAGCGTGTCGGTCAGCGTAATCAGCATCTTCTGGCCGCTGATAAGCGCACCGACCGGCGTGGCGGTGTAGGAATCCACCAGCGCCTTGAGGACGATATGGTGGAAATCGAATATGAACAGAACCAGCAGACCGCCGAAGGTGATGAAGTTGGATATCTGGTTTTCCTGCACGTCTTCGATGACATCGGCACCGCCCGGCGCACTGAGACCGATGGAAGCCCCGATGAGCGCGCCGGTGAACTGGAAACCGAGAGTGTAGAACCGGGCGATCAGGCCATACATCGAACCGATGACGACCTCGGTGAAGATGAGGCCGACGACCGTGCCCTGGCTCGCGCCGGAAACTTTCGGATAGATCGTGTCCCACAGCACCGGCAGAAGCGCCATGGACACCGCGACGCACAGAAGCATGCGAATCTGCGGCGAAATGCGCGAGCTTGAAAAGCCCGGCATGGTCATGAAGCATGCGCCGATACGGCAAATGGCAAGGAACAATGCAATGATTGTCCCCTGCGGGTCGGTTATCATGAAATGGCGCCCAGAATCTTGATCTCGAGACCCTTGGCCAGTTCCACATGCGAAAGAACCGGCAGGGTCGCAAAGAGTCGCTCGATAATCATGCGCACATAGGACCGCGTTTCCGGCGAGGTTACAAGGACAAAGGGCAGGCCGCGATCCATGAATTCACGGATAACTTTCGAAGCCTGCTCCGAAAACTCCTCGAGATGGCGCGGATCGATGTCGAATTCGACGATTTCGCCCTTCTGGTCGCGCTTCAGCGCCTGATGGAAGACCATATCCCACTTGTTGCCGAGGCGCAGGACGCGCAACACACCATTGTCGGCCAGATCGCCGCAGAGCTGCTGCGACATGCGCACCCGCACATGTTCGACGATCTGTTCCGTCTTGCGCACATGCGGCGCAAGTTCGGCGACCGCTTCGAGGATGAGATGCAGGTTGCGGATTGAGACGCGTTCGGCAAGCAGCAGTTTCAGCACCGCCTGCAGGCCGGAATAGGACATGTGCGACGAGCAAATCTCGTCGGCCAGCTTCTTGTATTCGGGATCGAGCCTGTCGATGAGGATTTTAACGTCCTTGTAGGACAGGAGCTGCGGCAGGTTGTTGCGGATGACTTCGCTCAGATGCGTCAACACCACGGAGACGTTGTCGATCGGATGGAAGCCTTCGCGCTTCAGATCCTCGGTGAAGGTTTCGAGAATCGAGACGGCGGGCATACCGAAAGCGGGTTCGCGGATTTCGTCGCCGGGAATGCTCGGCTTGCGCCCTGCACCCGTCACGACAAGAACATCACCGACACGCAGGTTGCTGGATGCGATGGTCGTGCCGTGGACGCGGATCTGATAGGCTTTTTCCGGGATCATGATGTCGTCGGAAACCTTGATCTCCGGCACAACGAAACCGTATTGGGTCGCGAATTTCTTGCGCATCTTGCCGACGCGGAAGGCCAGTTCCTGATGCGCCCCGAGAAGGCGGGTGGAAACCTGCTTGCCGAGCGCCAGTTCGATCTCGGCCGTCTTCAGCACCTGCTTGACCGAATCCTTTTCCGCCTCGGTGGTCTGGAGAACCTTGTTCTCCTCTTCCTGACGCCGCAGCGCGCTTTCGGCCTCCGCCTGGCGCGGAATATACCAGCTGCCGAAGGCCATGATGCCGCCGAGGAAGATGAAGGGCAGGAAGGGAAGGCCCGGAATGATGGCGAGCAGTCCCATCAGCATGGCCGAGACCATCAGCGCGCGCGGATAACCGCTCAGCTGATTGACGACCGCCTGGTCCGTCGAGCCGGCGGTGCCGCCGCGCGAGACCAGAAGGCCGGCGGCCAGCGATACGATCAGGGCCGGGATCTGCGAGACGATACCGTCACCGACCGAAAGCTTGACGAAAACGTCGGCCGCTTCGCCGATGGGCATGCCGTGGCGGAAATAGCCGATGATGATGCCGCCGAAAATATTGATCGCGGTGATGATGAGGCCGGCAATGGCGTCGCCACGCACGAATTTCGAGGCGCCGTCCATCGAGCCGAAGAAGGAGCTTTCCTCTTCCAGCTCGCGGCGGCGGCGCTGCGCTTCCTTTTCGTCGATGATGCCGGCGGACAAATCCGCATCGATCGACATCTGCTTGCCGGGAATCGCATCCAGCGTGAAACGCGCGCCGACTTCGGCGATACGCGTCGCACCCTTGGTGATGACGATGAAATTGACGGTGATCAGGATCAGGAAGACGATCAGACCAATCACGAAATCGCCGGACATGACGAGGCTGGAGAAGCCCGCAATCACGCCGCCCGCCGCCGTCGGCCCTTCATTGCCGTGGGAGAGAATAACGCGCGTCGTCGCGATGTTCAGCGACAGGCGGATCATCGTCGCGATCAGCAGCACGGTCGGGAAGGACGAGAAATCCAGCGGTCGCTGAATCCAGAGCGCCACCATGAGGATGAGGACCGAAAGCGCAATCGAAAAGGCCAGACCGATATCCACCAGCATGACCGGAATGGGCAGGAAGAGAACGCAGAGGATCGCCACGATGCCCAGTGCGAAACCGATGTCACGCGTGCTCGGACTGACCTTGGGCAGGGAGATGACTGGTGGTTGCGCCATAAATTCGTCCTGTCTCTTCATGAGAAGGGCGACGGAAAAGCCGCCGCACGGTTCCGTAACAACGGTTTTCGAAAAGCGCACGCAATTCGGCCCGATGCTTTCCGCCTATCCCTAGCGGCTGAAGCTTGCGCGAAGGTGGCATCCGCAGCGGACGGCGTCAGAAGCCGGACTGGATGCGGGAAAAGACGAGATTGGAAAAGAGCGATATCTGCGCGCCCACGAAGGGGGCGGCAACGCCGAGCACGAGCATGATCGTAACGATCTTGGGAACGAAGGTCAGCGTCATTTCCTGAACCTGGGTCAGGGCCTGAATGAAGGCGATGACGACACCGACGATCATGGCGGCGAGAACCGCGGGACCGGCCGCGACGAGAACCGTCCAGACAGCCGCCTGCATGATGTCAAGCGCATCGGCCTCGTTCATCGTCGCATCCTCAATCCGGAAAGGCGGCGTCATGCCGCCTCTTCAATGTCAGGAACCGGTCGCGCTATCCGAATCGGTTCCGCTATCAGATGTACTCGTAATCGGGCCGTTGGAGAAGGTCACGCCGGCCTGCAGCAGCACCTTGTCACCAGCTTCGGTGATGGCGACAACGCCGTCCGAATAGACCTCGACTTCCTTCACCACGCCGGTGACGGTGTCGTCGGCGCTCTTGACCGTCTTGCCGACCAGATCGGAGGCGCGCGTCAGGGCTTCCGCCTGCAGCATGCTTTTCAGATGGGTGTTGGTCTTGATGGTCTGCTCGACCTGCGAGAAGCTTGCGAGCTGCGACATCTGCTCGCCGGCATCCATCGGGCTGGTCGGATCCTGGTTCTTCATCTGGGCGATGAGGAGCTTCAGGAAGCTGTCGTAGTTCAGCGACGCCGCGCTGCTGTCGGAGCTGCTCGCCCCGGCATTGGCCCAGGGATTTGACGCTGCCGAAGTGACTGCATCTACCGCCATGGTGCGATCTCCTTGCGAATCTGTTCGATCGTTGCGGGGGTCATTTCCTGATTGTTGAGGATTTTTTCCTCGATCGGGTAGAGACCGCGAATGGCCTTCAGCGCTTCGAAAGCCTTGCCCGAGGCAACCAGCCCGTCGATCCGCTTGAGTTCCGCCAGAACCTCGTCATGCTGGAAGCAGTTCAGCAGCATGCTGACCGACTTGCGGAACATGTTGGTGGACTGTTCGCGCCCTTCCGGGTTGATGAGGATCATCTGCGCGATGAAATAAAGCTGTCTGAGCGGCGTCGTCGCCTGATCGGGCTGCAGGACGTGGTTTTCAAGCAGGAACGTGACATCGTTCAGGAATTCGAGCGCCACCTTGCGATCCACACGCAGAACCGCGCCGTTGATAAAAATCTTTTCGCCCGATTTCAGCGAAATCCGAAGTGTACTTTTCATTTCAGTCCATCCCTGATGATGGTTGTCACGTCAATTATGCCCTGGAAATTCGTCGACTGACGTTTCCGGATCAGTTCGCACTCTTTCAATATCCAGATCGCGATGGAAATCAGATTGGCCCTGAGCTCCATGGCAAGCTGGTTGTCGGGTTGCTTGAGATCCTCAATGAAGCGGATCCAGACCCGTCGAGTGTAAAAAAGCGCCTCGATCGTGTGGCGCTGCGAAGAGGAATCCCTTGCCTCCACCAGAAGGTCGATCGATTTTGTCAACGCCTGCCGCTCGCGATCCTTCGCGTTGGCGACACCATCCTCCATGATTTCGGCGTAGGAAAACTGGTACATTCATGTATCCTTTATCTGCCGCCACCCCTGTTCATCAGAGGTAGTTCACCAGACTCATTTTTTGCAGACGCGACGTGAGGCTGTATGCGATTTCAATCTGCTGCTGCAGCAGATCGAGGCGGGTCTTCGCCTCGTAGGTATCGATCCCCTCAATATCCAGCAGATGCGTTTCGATGATCTTCTTCTGGGCTGCCAGCGAATCATTGGCCTTCGAAACGCGGCTTTCGGAAAGGCCGAGCTGGCTTTGCTGCTGGTTCAGGCCACTGATGGCGGTGCCGATATTGGTCACCGACTTGGTCGCCACCATTTCGCGAACACCGCTATCCACCTTTTCGTCGAGGAAGGTCATCGCCGTCATCGCCGTCAGTGCAAAATAACGCATGCCCTGCGAATTGCTGTTGCTGGAGGTTTCCACGACCTCGTTCTGGCTGATGCGGCTCGTCATGTTGGTGTCGCTCGCCTTGGAGCCGAAGGTCGTCCAGAAATCGTAGTTCTGGCCGGCCGTCAGGCTGCTATGGGGCGGGTTCGTTACCGTCGTGGTGCCGTTGAACACACCTTCAATATGGGTCATGAAGGCTTCGGCCTGGGTCTTGGACAGGCCGGTGATGTCGCCAACCGCCGGCGTCTGCGCCGCCATGAATGCGTTCAGCTCGGTCTCATAGGCTTCCTTCAGGGCAGACCCTTCAGCGAAATAGTCATCGACGGGCTTCACATCCGTATTGATGCCGGAGAACAGAAACTCGCCATTGACCGCCGTATTGGCGAAGCTGGTGAAATTGTTGAACGCATTCGAGATGGTTTTGGCAACCGTCGTCAGCGTCGGCGCTTCGCTGCTGGTGTTGGGGACGAGAACCTTCTGAATTTCCTGTGCGGCCTGCGCCATGCCGTCCAGCGCCGTCTGCGAGGATTTGAGGCGTTGCGTTGCAATCGAATTGACGCTCACCAGCGAAGAGATGCGGTCGATATCGCGATTGAGATCGAGGCTGCGGGCGGTGTTGGCGCCCAGCGTCACGCCGAGATCGGCATGCTTGCCCGTCGTCAGCTCGGTATTGAGATTGGTCATCTCGAGCTGAGCCTTGAGGATGGTGCTGCGCATGCTGTTCTGCATCGCCAGCGATGAAATGAATGACGTTTTCATCGTTTACCTCACCATGTCCATCAGGGACTTGAGCATTTCGTCAACGGTCGTCACCAGTTTGGTCGCGGCCTTGTAGGATTGCTCGATATCCATGAGCAGCGACAGTTCCTCGTCCAGGCTGACCGCCGTATTGTTCGAATAGGACGTGGCGGAGCGCTCATAAAGCGCGCTTTTCGCTTCGTTGGCAGACGTCGCGCCGGAACGTTCCTGTTCGAGCCACCCCATCGAGTTGGTGCCGTATTTCAGGATGCTGGTATTCGTATCGATACGTGTCGACGCGGCAAAATTCATGGGCGCGTCGAAAGCAGTAACATAGCTGCGGATCAGCTCGGAGAAACCGGTTCCCCCCGACGCTGCGGTATTGATCACGTAATCGGTACCGTTGATACCGCCGTCACGCAACAATTCCGGATTGCCACCTTTGGAAATAATTAACGCCGGGTTGACGGTAATACTGGCCGCGAGCCCGGGAGAGACAATCCCGTCTGCCGGAATGGTCGTCGCCGCCGGCGAGCCGTAGGTGAAGAGACCCGGCATATCCGGCAGGCCGCTGGTCGCGTCGGCCGGCTTTTCCGCAAACATGGTGATGAGGCCGCGGGCGATTTCGTCGAGCTGGCTCTGCATCGTCGGCGCCAGATCGTCGCGAACCTGCATCAGGCCCTGAAGCGAGCCCTCAGACGTCGTGTTGCTGCCGCTTCCTGCCTTCAGCGCTACGCCATCGACATAGATTGCGTTGCCCGTGGTCGTCGCATCAAAGCCCGGCTGCGTCTTGAAGGTGACGCTGCGCGGCACGACTTCGAACAGCGTCGCACCATCCGTCGTATAGAGCGCCACATCGTTGTTGGGACGATTGACGACATTGATGCCGATGATGGAGGAAATATCCTTCAGAAGCGTCTCGCGCTGATCGAGAGCGTCGCTTGGATCGCCGCCGATCGCCGTCTGCGCCTTGACCTCGTTATTAGCTTCCTCGAACTTCGCAAGCAGCCCGTTCAGCTTGTCGACCTGAAGGGCGATTTCCTTGTCGGCGCGCAGACGCATCGCCTGCAATTCGTTCGAGGCCTTGTTCAGGGAACTGGCGACATCGGTGGCCGAGGTGACGGCCGTTGCGGCCAGAGCGGCATCGCTCGGCTTGGCGGCGTAAGCGTCCAGGCTCTTCAGCAGTTCCTTCATATAGGTGGCCGGCGAACTCTCATAATCGTTGCCGCCGAAAATGCTCTTCATTTCCTCAAGACCGGTCAGAACCGTGCTCTGGCCGGAAGCGAGAGAAGAGCTGGAAATCGTCTGCCTGAGAAGACTTTCATTCTGGGCACGGCCGTTGGAGACGATACTCGCTCCAGCCATGGTCGTGCCGAGAATGGCGGTTCGCTTGACGTAGTTAGCATTGCCGACATTGGCAATGTTCTTGGAGGTAACGTCCGTCTGCTTACCTGTATTATTGAAAATCGACTGCGCAGTATTCATTGCTGACGTGAGCGACATTCATCTGTCCTCGTGAGAAGTATTATCTCTTCAGATTGATCAGGACGTCCATCAAATCCGATCCAGTCTGGAAGACTTTCGAATTCGCTGTGTAGATACGCTGGGATTCAATCATGTCGGTGAGTTCGCTGGCGATATCGACGTTCGAGCCTTCCAGCGCACCCTTCTGGATGTAACCGAAGCTGCCCGTCTGCGCGAAGCCGATGGTGACGACACCCGACTCGTTGCTCGGCAGATAGACGTTACCGTTCTGCGGGCTGAGATTGTCGACGCTCGGCACCGTGGCCAGCGCCAGCTGGTAAATATTGCGGCGACCGCCATCCTGATAGACCGCCGTCACCAGGCCATCCTTGCCGATTTCGACGTCCTTGATCTGGCTTGGGCCGTTACCGTTCAGAACAGCGGTGCCAGGCGTGAACTTCGAGGAGAACTGCGTCATCTGCGACAGATCGATCTCGATCGCCTGCGCCACGCCGCTGTTGCTGTCGTTAATCGTGATCGAGCTATCCGATCCGCTGGTGAGCTTGTTGGTGGCGGGATCGAAGGTCAGGGTGACCGTTTCCTTGACGAGCGTAGCCGGCGCGGTTGCCGTATAGGGGAAGCCGCCATCCGTCGACTGATCCTGACGATAAACCGACACTTCCCACTGAGGATTGCCGGACGCATCGTTGTCAATCCGCGTGTAATAGAAGTCGTAAAGAACCTTGGCACCGCCGCTGTCGAACGCCGTGAGCGACGTCTTGCTGCCAACCGTCGACGTTGCGAGGTTGTCACTCGGACGAGATCCCGCGGCAACGATTGCCTCATCACGGTTAAGGTTAGCCGGGAAGCTGCCCTGCGTGGAGGGAGACGCCGTCAGACCGAAGTCATTGATATTGATGGCCTCAAGACCGGTAAAGCCGTTGACGACCGCAGCCGGCGGGTTGGCGCCGTAAGGGTAACCCATCAGCATGAAGCCTGCCGCATTCTCCAGATAACCTTCCGAATTCTTCTGGAAGGAGCCGGCGCGGGTGAGGTAGGGCGTGCCTGCACCGTCCTGAACCACGAAGAAGCCGTTGCCCTGAATGGCAAGGTCGGTGCTCGAGGTGGTGTAGGAGAGGTTGCCCTGCTCCGAAATGCTGTAGCGAACGTTGGACTGCACGCCGCCGGACGCATAGCTGCCCGACGAGGAGGGCAGAACGAGCGAGGAGAACGACGTCGATGCGCGCTTGTAGCCGGTGGTGCTTGCGTTGGCGATGTTGTCGCCCACGGTTCCCAGCTTGTTCGCCTGCGCATTCATGCCGGACACACCGGTTCGCATAGTGCCGAAAATACTCATTCAAAAACCCTCGTGGTCATCTTTCAGGGAGAAGGTAAAGCGTTTGGCTTGCGTGAAGCTGTCGGAAATACCGCGTTTGAAAAAGACCACGCGGGTCAATGAAAATCATTGCCAATCAATGCTGTAGCCGAGGAAACGTTTGGAATCGACCGGATCGTAGCCAAGCTTCTTGCGCAGCTTCTTGCGCAGCTTGCTGATGTGGCTTTCAACGACGTTTTCTTCGACGTCGTCATCGAAGATGCCGTAGATGGCATTGAAAATCTGCGCCTTGGAAACGCGGCGTCCGCGATTGGCGATCAAATATTCGAGGATGCGGCGCTCACGGCGCGGCAGGGGGAACACTTCACCACCCACTTCCGGGTCGCGGCCATCGGAGAAAACCCGGATCGGCCCGGCATCGGTGAAGTTCGAGATGACCTGCAATCGGCGACGGATCGCCGCCGCACGTGCAAGGATTTCACGGGGGTGTACCGGCTTGCGCACGACGTCGTCGACGCCGCTGTCGAAAAGCGCCAGCGTCGATTCCAGCGAGGGCTGGTCGCTGACCGCGATCACCGGGGCCGTCGTGCGATCCCTGATCGCCTTCGGCAAAGAAAAGCTCCGGTCGCCCTGGCCGATCAGGAAGGCTTCCACAGCCGCAAGATCGCTTTCCGCCGCCGTCGAGACCCACTCCCCGAATTCGACCGGATCGAACCCGGTCGAGGGAATGCCCTCACGCCCAAATAGAGATGTATAGCCGTCTTTAACGAGCTCGCGCTCATCAACCACTACGATCATTCGTCCGCCTCCGAATCAGTGTGGTGTTTTCCAATGTGGCATTGGTACGAATCGGGCGATTCAGGGACAACTGTAGGAAATCATCGATAGATATTAATAATTGATTAACCATTTTGTGCCGATTTGATCTATATATAGTGGGTATTAACCATATATGGCACAAAATTTTTGTGTAGAAATTTCAAAATTCCGAAAAAACCGCTTGAAATGCCTTTTTTCGATCAATCTATCGCCACATTTCAAAATACGAGTCATGCGGTGCCTGAAAGCAATTTCAGGTTGTCAACCGTCGCAGAAATTTTTCGCGTTGGCAGTCCATTTCCCGTAGCCCGTCGCCACCAGATTGGCGATGACACGGCAGACATATTTCTTCTGTGCCGGATCATTGTTGGGGCCGGCATGATAGCGGGCGACCGCCATGGTCCAGGTTTCATGCCTGTTGTGAAGGTTGCGCAGAAACATGGCGGCATATTCCACATTGCGGCGCGGATCGAACATTTCCCGCGCGGATGCGAAGTTTTCGCCATGGAAATAATGATTTATCTGCATGCATCCGAGGTCGATCAGCTTGGCGCCGTTGCGCTTTGCCGCCTCAAAAGTGGTCAAAGCCTCCTCTGTGGAGGAGGCAAATACCGGTTTTCCCTCGATATTCATGGCGTTGGGGTCGAGACGCCCCTTGCGGCCCGTTTCGGTCAGCCCCACCGAATAGAGAATTCCCTCCGGCACGCCATATTTGCGTGCCGCCGACTGGATCTCTCTTTCGCAGACACCTGACGTTGCCGAAGCGGACGCGTTTTCAGAGGTAGACGCCATTGTCAGCAGAAGAGCGGGCAGAGCCAAGAGCGCCATCCATGCCTTCATTATGCACCCCCAAATTATCGCCATTGCCTTGCCGGTCGCCCCGTGCTCCGGACTCGTCACGGTTGCGCCCGGCGGCGGCCTGCTGACCCTGCTGCTGCGCCTGCTGATTTTGCTGATTGTTGCCTTGTGTGCCCGTTTGGTCACTCTTGTCGGAAGAAGCGATGCTGATGGTGATGTTATCGACCGTCAGACCCTGTGCCTTGAGGCCATCGAGGATGCTCTTGCTGTCTTCCTGGAGCTTTTTATAGGCTGCAACACTCTCCACCGTCATGTGAACGGCAAGCTCGTCACCGGCAAGACGCAGCGACATTGTCACCGATCCAAGCTCGATCGGCGTCATGTGCAGCTTCAGCGTATGGACGACCTTGCCGGTGCTGCTCTGGGCCGCCGCATTGGAGAGCGACGAACCGGGCTGCATGGCGCTCACCCATTCCGGATCGTTGACGATCAGGCCGGTCAGGGCCGACGCGTTGGTCGAGGGCGCCAGGCCGATGAACCGCCGCGAATCGAGAACAGTTATGGTGTCGGCCGCCTTGCCGGTGCTTTCGCGTGCATCGAACTCGACACGGCCTTCACGCTGAACGGTGCTCATATCCAGAGCCCGCGCCGCGCCTGAGCGCGGAGACGAAAAACGGAATGCCGAGGCATCCCCCTCGTTTTCCGAAGCAGAACCCTCCTCATTACCGGCTGGTGCGATCCCTGTCGGCATGTCCTTGACCGAATGCTCGACCTTGCCCCGGACAGGTTCAGCACGGTCTGATTTCACCGCGTCGGCCTTGCCGGCAATCGCCTGTGCAATTTCCTCAAGCGGTGTCTTGGCCGTCGCCATATCGGCGGCATTGCCCGTCGCTAGCTGTAGTGCCGCCAGCTTCGGATCGATCGCATCGTCCGTCACCTCGGCGTCCTTGTCGGCGTCGTCCTTGAGCTTCTTGCCGGGCTTGCCGCTTTCCGGCGTTGTGCGGGCCGTTTTCACGGCGCTCTGAAACTCGGCCACCGTCTCCTGGGCACGACCTTCGCCGGCATGCTCGTTAACGATCACATTGAGAAATGTTGCGGGCCGCTTGACCGGGACATCCATCTTTTCCGCCTCGCCATCGGGCTGCGGCTGCTGCTCTTCAGCCGGGCTCTCGTCCTGCTGATGCCGCGAATGCAGCGCCTGCGGCGGGCGCTCGTCCCGAACCGTGGAAAGGGCATCGCCGAAACTGCCGCCCTTGGCGTCGTCCCTGACTCTGGCGCTGCCGGCGCGCGGATCGGATGGCGGCGCATTCATTATCGCGTTGATGGTTGCGTCGATCATGGTGCCCCCTCGCCTTTCTTCAACAGGCTGTCGATTTCATCGAGCTTGCTGCGACCGCTCGTCACGAGTTGCCGCACGTTGTCGCCCTCATCGTCAGCCTTCTGGGTTTCGACCCGCCATATGCTCCTTGCATCGGCAGCGTTCGCTTCGTTTTCGGGCGCATTCCGCCCGGTGTCCTTCGTGGCCGCAGTGTCGGCCTCGACACCGGACTGCGGGGAAGGAGGACGAACCACCTGCTCGGCAATGGCCCTTGCCGCCTCCCGCAAGGCCCTGTCCCGATCCGAAAGCTGCGCTTCGGGAATCTGCCCTATTGTCTCGATTGCGCTCACCACATCCGGCGTGCCGATGTTGGAAAGGCTTTCATAGAGATTTGCCTGCACTTCCGGCTCACCCGGCAGCGCAGGAGATAGCGCCTTCGCCTTCAAAGCCGCCATGCGCGCCAGCGAATCCTTGCCGCTGATTGCCGCGAGGCGGGAAAGCCGCAGATAGGCTTCCTTCTGCCTCTCTGTATCCATCATGGCGAAGGTTTCCTGTATCGCCTCCTCCCCGATGGAATCGGCGCGCTTGACCACCAGCGAGACCAGAAGGTCCGCAAACTGGCTGGCATAGGGCGAATGCAGGAACCGGCGCGCATAACGCTGCGCATAATCGACGCCGCGTGCCGCATCGCCGTCCTCGACCGCAATGGCGAGCGAACGGCGCAATGCCGCCTCCTCGACGATGGTACCCGGCGCTTCGAGCCGGGCGATATCGTAAAAACCAAGCGCTGCCAGCGGATCGCGCGGGATCGTCACATTACCGCCGATCAGCGCCAGATAGGCGCCAATCCGCTTGCCGCGATATTCCGGCACCATGGCCGCAATGCTCTGCGCGACAAGCGTTCCCTTGCCGGAGAGGTATTTGCGCAGGATATCGGCAACGCGGCTGTCGAAATTGCCGTCCACATCGCGCGCGACCAGCAGTTCCAGCGTGGCCGGATTGCCGCCGCTCATCGCATAGATGAGCGCCGCATCGACATTGCGCGGATCCTTGAAGATCGCCGAAGGCGCGCTCTTCAGCCGCTCATCGATGGTCTGGAGCAGAAACCGCTGCATTTCCGAAGCGGAATGGTCGCCCATGGCGACCGAATCCTGCACGAATTGCAGGGAGCGCAGCATGGAATAGGGCATGAGATTGTCTGGCGACTGCGAAAACGCCCTGCCCGGCTCGGAGCCGAGACCGCAAAGCGTCGCCGCAAGAAGAAGCCAGCGTTTCGAGGTTTTCGTCACACTCACCCCCGATCGGCCTCAAGCAGAATTTCGATGCGGCGGTTGGCGTCCGCCAGAGGGTCCGCCGGCACCTGCAATCTGCGGTCCGCAAAACCCGAGACCTGCTTTACCCGCTCTTCCGACAGGCCGCCGCGCACCAGCATGTAATAGGCGCTGTGAGCGCGATCCATGGAAAGCCGCCAGTTGTCATTGGCCTCGCCCTTGAACTGCCGCCCGTCGGTATGGCCGCGTATCACCACGCTGCCGCCGCGCTCCTGAAGCAGTTTGCCGATTTTTTCCATGGCCAGGACCATTTCACGCCGGGGAACGGCCGATCCGATATTGAACATCGGCGTTTCCGTCTGGTCGGAAATGGTGAGCAGCAATCCGCCTTCGGCCGGCGTTACCACCAGACCTTCGGAAAGCTTGCCGGTAATGCCCGATATCTGCTTCTCGATCTCCTCGCGCAGCGTGTCGGCCTTTTCCCAGTCGGCGTCGCTGGCCTTTTGCTCTGCATCGCTCGCCTGGCGCGGCTCATCCGGCTTTGGCTGCGCAAGCGCTGCCTGCTCGGCCGCATCCGGACGCTGCTGCGGCACAACGGCGGCGACTTCCATCGGTTTGCCGTCTTCCGTCTTGTCGGCCGGTGTCTCGGACGCCTTGAGCGCGACCGCCTGAGCGTTTTCGGCCGCATCCTCCTGTTTGCTCTCGGTGACTTGCTGCTGTTCAACCGGTTTCTGCGGCTGATCGGCGCGAGTGATTTTCACCTGCTGGGTCCAGAAATCGGGATCGAACGGATCGCGATAGGCTTCACCGCCGCTTGCGCCCGTCGCCGGGCCGGAATCGGCGGCGCCGCCCTCGCCCTTGGCGCTGACATTGGCCTGCTGGCCCACCTGCTGGGCGATTTCCGCCAGCACTGAATAGGGATTTTCGAAAAAGTCCGCTTCGGAGAAGTTCGACTGCTCACCAGTTTGCGAGGTCAGGTCTTCGCCCGTCGCCGCGGCGGAGCCTTTGGTGACCTTTTCCGCCTGGATGTTGGACTGGTCCTTCTTCTGGACGCCCTCTTCCTTGTCCACCGGCTTTTCCAGCCCCTTGGACGAGGGTTTCTCATCGGACAGCTTGATCGGATTGAAATAGCTGGCGACCGAGGCCTTGGTTTCCTCATTGGCGGCATTGACCAGCCACATGACGAGGAAGAACGCCATCATCGCCGTCATGAAGTCGGCATAAGCGATTTTCCACGCACCGCCATGGGCGCCATCATGACCGCCCTTGTGGCGCTTGACGATGATGATCTCGTTTTTACCGTGGTGGTGATTTTCGCCTTCACTCATTTCATCACCTTGCGAAGACTGGACGCCCAGGCGGACATGCGCGTCACGAACACGCTTTCACCCAACTCGACGGAAAGATCGATATCGGTGGTCTCGGTAAATTTCATCGTTTCTTCTTCAAAGCCCGGCTGCGTCTTCAGCCGCTCGAACAAATCTTTCGGGCCTTTCACGACAAGCGTGACCACTTCTCCATCCGGCATGGCGCTACGCACCACATCCGCCAGCGCCGAGACCGCCTTGAGCGACAGCTTTTCCGTCAGGACCGGAGCAAGGATATTGGCGGTCTGTTCGCTGAGATTGGCCGCAATCGCGTCGATACCCTCGCGCAGACCACGGGACAGGGAAGACGCGATTTCTTCGAGGTGCCCCGAACGCAGGGCCTCCAGCTCGGCCGCATGGGCGGCGATCAGCTCTTCCCGCTCCGCCTGCATCTTCTCGGTGATCTCGCGGGTAGCATCTTCGCGGCCGCGGTCATAGGCCGCCTGTTTCTCGCTCTCCACATCGACGGGAGCAAATTCGTCGAAACCGGAAGCGCCATCGGCAAAACCGGACAGGAAATCTGTGTCGGCCAACGGGTCGCCGAAGGCATGCGCCGCCGGTTGCGGTTGCGCTTCACCGAAGTCCTTGAGAAACCGTGCGATGGACGCGCTCATGCCTGCCCCCGGCAAAACAGGAGAAAGGGGCCAGATATGTTTCGTTGCCCGCGCGAATCGCAAAAGCCTCGCCGCATTTCCGGACGGAAAACCGGGGTCCACTTTTCCTGGAAATGCTCTAAGCCGTTTGGCGGCACCACCGTCATCCTTGCTACCCTGCCCGTCTCTTCCACGTTTCCCGGCCGGATCACGCCATGCGATCCGCCCCATATTGACCCGACGTTAGGTGTTCAAACTTGTGCGAGGATGAAGGCGGGCTCGATCAGGAAGCCTGCGCCCATTCATCCCCGCGCGCCCACACGCCGGCCAGACCCGTTACTTGAAGAGCTGGAGGATATTTTCCGCATTGGCGTTGGCGATGGAGAGCGCCTGGATGCCGAGCTGCTGCTGCGTCTGCAGCGCCTTCAGCCTGGTCGATTCCTCGTTCATGTCGGCATCGACGAGACGGCCGATGCCCTTGTCGATCACATCCATCAGGCTGGAAACGAAGTTGTCCTGCATACTGATGCGGCTCTGCAGCGAACCCAGGCTGGAAGCCGTGCTGGTCATCGCCTCCAGCTGCCCGTCGACGAAGGACATCATCATGTCGATGGCGTCTGCGTCGGTATAGGTCGTGCCGCCGCCGGCAAAACCGCCCATGGCCGCGGCAACGATATCGAGATTGCCGAGATCAAGGGTGGAGACGGAAAAACCGAGGGAACGATCGGCGGACGCCGCTCCGCTGCTGGTATCGTAAAACCAGTCGTTGCTGCTGGTGTCGCGATAGGCAGGAGAAACGGTGGTGCCGCCGCTCGACGGATCCGTCCCCGTCACCTTGACCCATACATTTTCGGCAAGGCGGAGGTAATTGGCGGTGCCGTCGCTATAGACATTCGGATCGGTATTCGTATCCGTCGTCGCGGCATTCAGCGCGCCGATTTCTGCGTCGGTGAGCTTCGGTACGACAAAACCCGCCTGCGTCGCCGTGCCGGCGGTCGTCGAGGTCTGGGTGACTTCATATTCCGTCTTGCTGACGAAAACGGCGTTTTTGTCGAGAATACCGAGCTTTCCGCCACTGAGGTCGAAAAGGACGGTGCTGCCGTCGAGCGTGTAGTCAACGGTCGTGACCCCGACATTGCCCGAGCCTGTGCGGGTGAAGGATGCAACGACCTTTTTGGTGATCGATTCTTCAACCGGCGGCGTGCCACCGTTGCTGATACTGGCCTGCAGCCAGTTTTCACCCGAGAAGGAAGCCGATTCGGAGATGCTCTTCAGCTGTTCCTGAAGCTGCTTGATTTCATCCTGAATCTTGCTGCGGTCGGCGCCCACGCCATAGGCGGCAACGAGCTTGGCCTTGATCTGCTTGACGACCTCGATCGTGCTTTCAAGCGCGTCATAGGCGGTGTCGACCTTGGCGGCGCCCAGACCCAAAGCATCCTGCACGGCCGAAAGCGCATTATTGTCGGAGCGCATCGTCGTCGCAATGGACCAGTAGGCCGCGTTGTCCGCCGCAGTCTCGACACGATAGCCGGAGGAGACGCGCGCCTGCGTCGTTTCCAGATTCTTGTCGATCATCCGCAGGGTTTGCAGCGCGGCCATTGCCGCCGCATTGGTCAAAATGCTGGTCATGGGGTCCACCCAACTCAAAATTTAAGAAAAAATCCGGCGCTGTGCCGACAACGAGCAGGGGCATCATGCGCATCGGCAATGGTCTGAACCGACCACCGCGACCTGCCGTTCGTTAACAAATCGTTAATGCGATAGGTAACAAACAACGAGACTGATTTGCAAGGCGTTCCTCGCTTTCGCAGCCGGGTTTCGCATAAACCGGCAGGCTTCAGGCAAGCTCGGGTTAAAACGCAGCGGAACGAGGCCGTTGCGCCCGCGATTTCGGCGCGCGCAACGGACATGACGGAAATGGGGAGCGGGTGATGCGATTAAGCCGCTTCGCCCTGACGGGTGGGCACGAATCGGGCAGCCGTCAGGCTTTGACGAAGAAACTCGGTGTTCTCGTCCGGGTTTTCGGAAGGATTCTGAAACGAGACGTGATTGATCTCGATCGCCGCATGTTCGTTGGCGAGCGTCAATCGCGCATAGACCGTGGCGCCCTTCGGCTTCAATTCAAGATCGAGGACGATCTCAGGCGCGCCTTCCCATTCGAGCTTATACTCGCCGCCGGCGCCGAAATTGATCGTACCGGGATGATAATAAAGCTCCGCAGCCGATGAAACGAGGTCGGCGATACTGCCGTAGCACTCGAATCGGAGCAGCGAAATCAGGTCGGCCGGGTCTAACAATCGAAGTTCGGTGGCGATCGGGTTGATCGCCTCTGCGACGATCATTTCCCGCTGTTCGGAATAGGCGGATTTTTTCATTGGTTTTATTGAACCCGTATTTTCGATGACTTCATGGCGTAAACTCGATGAACGAGCTCAGCCACAGCCTTGTAAAAGACTGGTGGAATCACACTATCTACCGAGACTTGCGCAAACATGGAGCGTGCAAGCGGCGGGTCTTCAAAAACGGGGATATTGTTTTCTTCCGCAATCTCGCGGATTTTCAATGCGATAAGGTCCTGACCCTTGGCGACGACAACAGGTGCGTCGCCTTCCTCGCGAACATAACGCAGCGCCACCGCAAAGTGTGTCGGGTTGGCGATGACAAGTGTGGCGCGCGGCACATTGTTGATCATGCGGCGGCGGGCACGGTCGCGGGCGATGGAGCGCTGGCGGGATTTGACCACGGGGTCGCCCTGCGACTGCTTGTATTCTTCCTTCACCTCATGCTTCGTCATCTTCAGCTGGCTGAACCAGTGATGGCGCGTCCACAAAACGTCGACGGCGGCAAGCAGCGCGGTCGAAAGCAAAATCACGACCATCATCTTTTTGACGATCTCGACGACGCGGACGAAAATCACCTGCGGATCGGAGAACATCAGATCGATGAGGCTGTAAAAATCGCCACGCAGGGCAAGGAACATGATGACCGAGACGATCATGATCTTGAATACGGATTTGCCGAATTCAACGAAACCCTGCTTGCTGTAAATGCGCGTGAAGCCCTTCGCCGGCGAGACGCGCGACCATTGCGGACGCACCCGCTCAAGCACCGGCGACGGCAGGTTCTGGAAAAACGACGAGGCAAGCCCGAAGACGATGAACATGATCATCGCCGGCATGAGCAGATAGGCCATCGAGGTGCCGAGAAAATACAATAGCGACAGGGCATCCGGCCGGGTGCTGAGGTCCCACTGTTCCGGCTGGCCGAACAGGTCCTTCAATGTGACGCCAAGACGACCGGCGCCATCGGGCAGGAAGAAGACCAAGTAACAGTAAAAGGCAAGCGACGAGGCAAAGATCGGCACTTCGCGGGAAAAGGGAAGATTGCCCTTTTCCGCCGCATCACGGAGTTTTTTCTCCGTCGGGGCTTCTGTTTTACTGTCCTTGTCCTGATCGTCTGCCAAGGCACGTCCCCGGGATCAAAAAAAGGCCCGCCGATCCCGGCAGGCCGTCATTCCCGAAACTAGCGTCCGTGACCGGCCATCGCAATGGCCGCTTCCGCCGTAAGAGCGGGTTATCAACCGGCTTCCGCTCAAGCGGCGGCCGGTTGGTCCTCCGCGGAGGCTTCCTTCAGCTGGATCTGGCCGGAATTGGCGAGCCGGATCGCTTCCTGCGCGACGGCGCGGCGTGCAATCGCCACTTCGCGGGTGTTGATCGAGGCCTGCGGCACCGCAAGATCCGATTCGATCATGCGGCGCTGGCGCGGGCTGATGCTGGAGAGCACGCATTCCTTGATTTCCATCGTGGCGCCGCGCAGCGCCATCGTCAGAACATCGGCCGAAACATCGTTGAGCAGCAGGACGCGGCTGCGCTGCGGCATGAACATGAGGTCGTCGAAGAGGAAGATCTTCGGCTTGACCTTGTTTGCGGCTTCCTTGCTGAGCGTCTCGAGCGAGCTGAGCAGCGTATCGACCTGCGGCTTGTCCAGTTCGTTCATCAGATCGGCAACCTTCGTGGAACCGCCGGCATTGCGCTCGGCTTCGATTTCGTTGATGAGGTTGACCACACGCTTCTCGATGATCTGGGCAGCCGTGGGGCTGACTTCCTTCATGTTGACGGTGCGGTTCATGATATCGGCCCGCTGCTCTTCCGGAATAGTCAGGAGAACCTTGGCACCGAAGGACGAGGGCAGCATGGAGAGAATATAAGCGATGGTCTGCGGATGTTCGCGCAGCAGGAACTTGCCGACGAATTCCGGCTCGGCTTCCTGCAGGCGGTCCCAGATCGATGCTTCATAGGCCTGGAAGGCGGCGCGGCGGCCGAGAAGGCTGTCCACCTCTTCAGGGGTGAGGCCCTCTTCGAGAATGCTCTCGATTGCCTTGGCATTGTCCATCAGGCCCGTTCCTTCGGTGAACAGGTCCTCGAACTCGGCTACGATCTGGGCAAGCTCATCGGGAGGAATGACGCGCAGGGTCTGGGCCGAGGAAATGATCATCTGCAATTCGTGCTGCGTGAAAAATTTGAGCAGCTTGCCGGCGACGCCCTTGCCCATGGCAAGAAGCACCGCGGCCGCCTTGTCGGCCTGAGACAACGGTTTCCCTGCCAGGGGGTTACCGAAATCCTCGAAGTCCATCATGGTCTTTCCTCTCCGTCGCCACAGGGATCAGGCTTTTCGCGTACTCAGTACTTCAATCAATTTTACGCCGAAGCGCGTATCGTCGTCTTCCAGAACCGTTATTTCACCGCGCGCAATACGGCGGCCATTCACCATGATTTCGACCGGCTCGCCGATCTTGCGGTCGAGTGCGATCGTCGCTCCTTCTTCAAGGCTCATCAGCCCCGAAACGAGCATCCTGCTGGTGCCGAGAACGATCTGAACATCGATCGGGATGTCCATGATCATTTCCATGTTTTCGGACAATCCGCTGCCAAGCGGCGCCTTCACGCCCGCAACCTGCGGGGCGGTGGCAAAATCATCCATCCCAAAATCGGCCGTTCCGCCACCGAAAGCGGAAAGGTCGGTATCCGTCGAAACCTCGTCCGTGCTTCCGAAATCGCCGAAGTCGCCGAAATCGGAGAGCGAACCTTCCGCATCCGTCTTGAGGACGCCACGCAGATCGCCGATAGCCTGGTCGAGGTCGCCGCCGTCTTCAAACGACGGCAGCGCCGCATCATCGGTCACAGGTGTTTTCTTCGTAGCCATGCGCTGATTATTCCCTTTGAAACTTGCGTCAGCCTGCCCAGAGCCCGAAAAGGCCAGGCAGGATTTAACCCATCAAATGTCGTAAGATCTCGTCGTCCGTGCTGACATTGTTCTTCACCCGAACCATGTAGCGGTCGCCGGACTTGCCGAATTCGCAATTGTAGAGCTTGGAACCGTTGGCGCTGACCTCGACGCCGATATCGTCCTGCTTCAGAGACTGGAACGGAATGACATCGCCGGCCACCAGCTTCGAGATCGTCCGCAGCGTCAGCGTTTCGAGCTTGATGCGCGCCTCGAGCGTGACCTGCGATCGCTTCACCTGCTCCGAAATCATCTCCATCCATTCCTCCTGCTTCTTCATCGCCTGGGCTGAAGCCTTGGGGGCAACGATGGAGGTCTTGAGCAGGGGGCGCTGCGGCACGATCAGCGAGAATTCCGACGATACCTTGCCGATATCGATCTTCAGGCGGATGGTCACGCCGTAAAGGCCGGCGATCATCTCGTCGAAGGCGCTTTTACCGTTGGAATTGAAGGGCGGATCGATAGCCGCCTCAAAACCGCCCGGCGCGTTGACACCGGAGCGCAGGACACCCGCGATGCGGCCGAGAACCATGGCCGCGAGGTCGAGCTCGATATGGGACAGGCTGCGCTCGTCCGGTTCGCCGATGATGTCCGGCGACGCGCCCAGCATGCGCTCCATGAGCGCGATGACGAAGCCGTTGCCGACCGTCATCATGAAATTGGGGCACCAGTTGCGCAGGGAACAATCGGCAACCGCGACATTGCGCCCGACATTGGCGATCAGGTCGGTCATCAGTCCCGATTCGGAACCGACATATTCGACGTCGATCGCGATGCCGGTCTCGCTGTGGAAGATATCAGGCAGGAATTCGCTGTAGAGATGGCCGATATCGGAACCGATCTTGGCGATCGTCTTGCGGTCGGACAACCCTCCCGTCAATTTTGCGAGCAGGGCGGTGTCGATGGCGGGTGCTTGTTGCGCTGCAGCTTTTGCCATCGTCATGCCGCCTTGTTTTCGCCGCCGGGGTTCATCATCTCCTGTTCGACGGCATCAATCGACGGCCGCTCGTAGTTGGAGATGGTCTTGCGGCCGTATTCGAGCGCGACCTGTGGCACCGAGCCGTTCATGTAGGCGATCAGCGTCTGCTTGACGATGATATAGAGGCGGTGCTGCTTGGTGCGGACGATCTTGACCTGCGACGCCAGCGGGTTGCAGATCGAATAGGACAGGATGATGCCGAGCATGGTGCCGACGAGCGCGGCGCCGATCAGGCCGCCCAGCACTTCCGGCGATTCGTTGATCTTGCCCATGGCCTTGATGACGCCGAGAACCGCCGCGACGATACCGATGGCAGGGAAAGAATCGCCCATGGTGGTGATCGCGTGATAGGGTTTCAGCTTGTCGTTCAGGATAGTCTCGATTTCCTCATCCATCAGCGCCTCGATTTCGTGGCTGCGGGCGTTGCCGATGATGATGAGGCGGACATAGTCACAGATGAACGAGGTCAGTTCCTTGTTTTTCAGAACCGAGGGCGCGCTCTGGAAGATCGAGGATTCTTCCGGATTGTCGATATGGGCCTCGATCTCGTTGCGCGATTTCGTGCGCAGATCGCGCATCAGCGAATAAAGCACGCCGAGCACGTCGAGATAGTTTCGCTCCTTCGGGACCGAATGCTTGAAGGCCTCGCCGAGCGCCTTGCCCGAGTCCTTCACGACCTTCATGGGGTTCGCCATGATGAAGCCGCCGAGACCGGCGCCGCCGATGATCATCAATTCGAACGGCTGAATCAGCACGTCCAGATGACCGCCCATCGCCATATAGCCGCCGATGATGCAGCCGAAGGTGATTATAAGTCCAATTACAATATTCATTGATCGACCACGCCCGAACAGTGTTCCATGCCGCCATGTCTAAAAAATGTGGCTTGCGTGAACCTGTCCGCAAAGCCTCTCCCGCCCTGCTGCCTCCAGCCAGTTTCGCACAAGCAAGCCACGGCACTATGCCGGCAAAGGCGGACGTGCGCCTTGAGATCGGGATCAAACGAGAGCGGCGGTTCAGTGACTTCCACCTACACCAGCTACAGACTGATCAGTCAGGATATCGGCAAATCGCTTGAGCGGGTGTCGGAGCAGCCCGACGTGGCGCGCGAGACCGAATATTATCGCGCGAAGATCGGCGATGTGAAATCCATCGACGACTTCATGGCCGATACACGCCTTTATAATTACGCGCTGAAAGCCCACGGGCTCGAGGACATGGCCTATGCGAAGGCTTTCATCCGCAAGGTGCTGACGGAAGGCACCTCGGACAAGGACGCCTTCGCCAACAAGCTTTCCGACAGCCGTTACGCGGATTTTGCGAAGTCGCTGGATTTTGCCGGCCTGGGGGCCGCGGCAACCTCCACCGACGCCGCCAAGTCGGGCGTCATCGGCAAATACACCCGCCAGACGCTGGAACAGGAAGCGGGCGACGACAATAACGGCGTCCGGCTCGCCCTTTATTTCGAACGCAAGGCGTCGACCATCACATCCGGCCTCGACTTTCTGGCGGACGATGCGCTCGCGCAGGTGTTTCGCACGGCCTACAACCTTCCCGACGAGTTTGCCGCCGCCGATGTCGACAAACAGGCGGCGCTCATCGAAAAAACCATCGATATCAAGGATCTGCAGGATCCCGAAAAGGTCGGCAAGCTGCTCGAGCGTTTCACCATCATGTGGGAAATGCAAAACCCCTCGACGACCTATGACCCTCTGGCCGTTTTCGGCTCCTCCAGCGGCTACGGCATTTCCCCCGACCTGCTGATCTCCATCAACTCCCTGAAACTCGGAGGCAAATGATATGCAATCCGGACTATACGTCGCCCTGTCCTCGCAGATCGCGCTGGAGCGCCGTCTCACCACCATTTCCGACAATATGGCGAATGTGAACACGGTCGGCTTCCGCGGTTCCGAAGTGAAATTCGACGAAATGGTCGCCAAGAACCACAATGACATGAATGCCCGGGTGGCCTTCGTTTCGCAGGGCAACGACTATCTTTCCACCCGTCAGGGCGCTTTCGAACAGACCGGCAATTCCTTCGATTTCGCCATCAAGGGCGACGCCTGGTTTTCGCTGGACACGCCCGACGGCCAGATTCTCACCCGCGACGGCCGTTTCACCATGCGTCCGGACGGCGCGCTCATCTCCTCGAACGGTTATCCCGTTCTCGATGCCGGCGGCGGTCCGATCCAGCTCAATCCGAATGGCGGCCCGATCACCGTCGGCCTCGACGGCGCCATCCGGCAGAACGAAAACATCGTCGCTACCCTCGGCATCTTCCAGGCGGATTTCTCGCAAGGGTTCCTGCGTCATCCCAATAGCGGCGTGAAGCCGGTGGCCCAGCCGGTTCCGGTGGTCAACAATCATGAAGTCGGCGTCGTTCAGGGTTATCTCGAACAGTCGAACGTCAACGGCATTTCCCAGATGACCCAGCTCATCCAGGTCAACCGCGCCTTTGAAAGCATCTCTTCGCTGATGCGCGATACCGAATCGACCTTCGGCGAAGGCATCAAGACGCTTGGCGGCGCGCGTTGAGGAACTGACTAATGACAATGCCGGAATCCATGCTCTCGGCTGACGCCATTTCACCGAAGCTCGCACAGCTGGCCAGCCTTGCCGAGCATTATGCCGACCCGGAGTTCTCGGTGGCGCATGGCGGCCATGTCCGCACCATCGCCGCCGGGCACTATACGGTTTCCGGCCTGTCGCGGCATGTACGGCTCGGAGAATTCGTCGCCCATCGCAGCGCGACCGGCATTCATCTCGGCGAAGTGGTGCGCGTGGAACCGGACATCTGCTATGTCTGCCCCATCGAGCCCGGCGAGCCGATCGGCATTCACGATACCGTCATCCGCAAGGGCGCCTTCCGCGTCTCGCCCGATGATAGCTGGTGCGGACGCACCATCAATGCGCTCGGCGAACCTATCGACGGACAGGGGCCTCTGGCCTCCGGCATCGAGCGCCGTTCGATTTCCAACAATGCGCCGCCCTCAATGACGCGCAAAAGGGTGGAAACGCCTTTCAAGACCGGTGTGCGGGCAATCGATATCTTCTCGCCGCTTTGCCTCGGCCAGCGCCTCGGCATTTTCGCCGGTTCCGGTGTGGGCAAATCTACGCTGCTGTCGATGCTTGCCAAGGCAGACGCCTTTGACAAGGTGGTAATTGCTCTTGTCGGCGAACGCGGCCGTGAAGTGCGCGAATTCATCGAAGACACGATGGGCGAGAATATGAGCAAGTCCATCGCCGTCGTTGCGACAAGCGATGAGAGCCCGATGCTGCGCAAGATGGCGCCGCTTTCCGCCGTCACCATCGCCGAACATTTTCGCGATCAGGGCGACAATGTCCTTCTTATCATCGACAGCGTGACGCGCTTTGCCCATGCCATCCGCGAAGTGGCGGTCGCTTCGGGAGAGCCGCCGGTGGCGCGCGGCTATCCGGCCTCGGTCTTCACCGAACTGCCGCGCCTTCTGGAGCGGGCGGGACCGGGCGCGGAAGGCACCGGTACCATCACCGCCATCGTCTCCATTCTGGTGGATGGCGACAATCACAACGACCCGATTGCGGATTCGACCCGCGGTATTCTCGATGGCCATATCGTGCTCGACCGCAGCCTTGCCGAAGAAGGCCGTTACCCGCCGATCAACCCGCTCGCCTCGATCTCGCGTCTAGCCAAGAAGGCCTGGACGCCGGATCAGGAAAAGCTGGTGTCGCGCCTCAAGGCGCTGGTGCATCGCTTCGAGGAAACGCGCGATCTTCGCCTCATCGGCGGTTATCGGCCTGGAACCGACCCCGATCTCGACATGGCGGTGAAGCAGGTTCCAATCATCTACGAGACATTGAAGCAGCTGCCGGACGAACCGGCGGCACAGGATGCCTATGCTGATCTTGCGACCGCCTTACGGAACGGAGCGCAGAACGGTCAGCCGCAGGTAACCCCAAGAGCGAGAGGCTGACCCGTGAAGAAAAAGCGGAACAACGATAGCCACGATGAAGACGTGCTGCCCAGGCCGATTTTCTTCACGCCCGACCGTATTCTGGCATGGACAGGCATCACGCTTGCCGCTGCAGCAGCATTTTTTCCGTGGTACGTGTTCTTCAACGAGGAAAAATTCGGCATGAAGGTGGCGGGCGGCGACCGCACCCGCGATCTGCCCCATACCGGCCCGCGGGAAGTCTTCAGCGTCTCGCCGATGGCCATGACCAACCGCAACAAGGAAGACACCCCGCCGCCGGCGGATCTGCCCGACATGCTGACGACGGCGACCGTGAACGCTGGCGGCAAGGAAAAACAGAACGATCTGGCAGCCGGGATCGAGGATCAGCCCTTCCCCGGCCAGACCTCCTTCCGTCTGCTGCATGTTTCCAACGGCCGCGCCCTGATCGAGGACGGTTCGGGCATGTATATGGTGAGGGTCGGTTCGACCCTGCCGGACAATGCGTTGCTGACGAAGATCGAACAGCGCAACGGCGAGTGGCTGATAGAGACGTCTTCCGGGAAAACCTATCGCCCTGAAAAATAGAAGATTTTTCTCTGGTTCAAAAGGCGCGCCGCATCTGCCGGCGCGCCTTTTTTGTTTTGGGCAGGCCGCATCCACATCCGCGTCTTGCGCCGTTCCGCGCCTTCTCCCCTCTCCGCAAGTCTGACGCAAGATTAGCCCCGTAGGTTCGGGCCATACGAGATGGAGAAGTCTATGCAACCGATTCAACTGTTCGATCTGGCATCCCGCCAAGCGGAATGGCTGAGCGTGCGGCAGGAAGTCGTGGCGACCAACATCGCCAACGCCAACACACCCAAGTTCCGCGCCAAGGATGTCAGCCCTTTCGAAGCGGTCATGCAGGCCACCAGCCAGCAGGTCGGCATGGCGAGGACCAACCCTGCCCACTTCGGCGAGAGCACCCTCAGCGACAATATCGCGGTGCGCGACAACCCGGTCAATAACGAGATCGGCATGCAGGAATCGGGCAATTCGGTCGCGCTTGCGGAAGAAATGACCAAGACCGGCGAGATCAAGCGGCAGTACGAGCTGAACGCCAATCTCGTCAAATCCTTCCATCGCATGATGCTGATGACGGTTAAGAGGTAAGCCATGGATCCCTTGAGTGCGGCGAGCAAGATTGCCGGCAGCGGCCTGGAAGTGCAGTCCACGCGACTGCGCATCGTCTCCGAAAACATCGCCAACGCCAGATCGACCGGCGACACCCCCGGCGCCGACCCCTATCGTCGCAAGACCATCACTTTCGGTTCCGAGCTCGACCGCGTCAGCGGCGTGGAGCGCGTAACGGTGAAGAAGCTCGGCGTCGACCGTGGCGATTTCATTAACGAATACGATCCCGGCAACCCGGCCGCCGACAGCAACGGCATGGTGAAGATGCCAAACGTCAACATCCTGATCGAAATGGCGGACATGCGCGAAGCAAACCGCAGCTACGACGCCAATCTTCAGGTCATCCGCCAGACACGCGACCTCGTCGCCTCCACAATCGACCTTCTGAAGGCATCGCAATGATCGACGGTATCAAGCAAGTCAGTTCCCTTTCGCTCACCCGCGGCGCAAGCGGCATTTCCGCACTGACGGAAAGCGTTTTCGGCAGCGAGCAGACGACGCCCGCCCAGCAGACGGGCGCAAGCTTCGCCAGCGTTCTCGGCAATATCTCGGTGGATGCGATGAACAATCTGAAGAAGGCGGAAGTCGCTTCCTTCGAAGGCATTCAGGGCAAGGCGAATACGCGTGAAGTGGTCGATGCCATGCTTTCGGCCGAACAGTCGCTGCAGACCGCCATCGCGCTCCGAGACAAGATCGTGTCGGCCTATCTCGACATTACCAAGATGCAGATCTAGCCCAGCAGGAATATTGACATGAGAGCTCTTGCCATCGCTGCCACCGGTATGGACGCCCAGCAGACCAATCTGGAAGTCATCGCCAACAACATCGCCAATATCAACACCACCGGTTACAAGCGCGCGCGTGCGGAGTTCACCGATCTTCTTTACCAGACCGAGCGCATGCAGGGCGTGCCGAACCGCGCCAACCAGGCGATCGTGCCCGAGGGCGCCAATATCGGCCTCGGCGTGCAGACCTCGGCCGTGCGCAACATCCACACCCAGGGCAACCTGATCGAGACCGGCAACAAGCTGGACGTCGCGATCATCGGCCAGGGCTGGTTCCAGATCGAGGCGGCTGACGGTTCGACGCTCTACAGCCGCGCCGGCGCCTTCAACAAGAATGCCGACGGTAATCTCGTGACGATCGATGGCTATAACGTCATTCCGAACATCAATATCCCGACCGATGCGCAGGACATCACCGTTACCCGCACGGGCCAGGTGACCGCCCGTATCGGCAATGCCACGGAATTCACCGAACTCGGCCAGCTCACCATCGCCAACTTCGCCAACGAAGCCGGCCTGAAGCCGCTCGGCGACAACCTCTTCGCCCAGACGCCGGCCTCCGGCGACGCGGTGATCGGCGTGCCTGACGATCCGAGCTACGGCTACATCAAGCAGTCCTATCTCGAAGGCTCGAACGTCGACGCCGTCAAGGAAATCACCGACCTGATCACGGCGCAGCGCGCCTACGAGATGAATTCCAAGGTCATCACCACCGCTGACGAAATGGCTTCGATTGTCAGCAAGAACCTGAAGTAAGAACGGAAAGGCAGGCGAACATGAGGTTTGGCCGGAAACATAGCAGCAGCAGAACGGCGCTCGTCCGTATATGCCTTGCGTCTGCCTTTTCACTGGGCGTCCTGACGCCCGCTCTTGCCCAGGCGCCGATGGCGCTGGTTCCCACCCGCACGATCTATCCGGGCGAGACGATCACGCCCGAACAGGTGAAGCCGGTGGAAGTGACCAATCCCAATATTTCCTCGGGTTATGCGAGCGATATCAGCGAAGTGGAAGGCATGATCTCCAAGCAGACCCTGCTTCCCGGACGCACGATCCCCGTTGCCGCCCTGCGCGAACCCTCGCTGGTGGTGCGCGGCACCAGCGTCAAACTCGTCTTCACCATCGGCAACATGACGCTGATGGCTTCGGGAACGCCGATGACCGACGGCTCGCTCGGCGAAATCGTGCGGGTGCGCAACATCGATTCCGGCGTCATCGTCAACGGCACGGTCATGAAGGACGGAACCATTCAGGTGATGGCGAAATGAGAGTGCTTCGTATCCTGGCCGCGGCCATTCTGTTTTCGGCCCAGCCCTTCCTTTCCGTTCCGGCAGCGCACGCGGATACATCCCGCATCAAGGATATCGCATCGCTGCAGGCCGGGCGTGACAACCAGCTGATCGGTTACGGTCTCGTGGTCGGCCTGCAGGGCACGGGCGACAGCCTGCGCTCCTCGCCGTTTACCGAGCAATCCATGCGCGCGATGCTGCAGAATCTCGGCATCACCACGCAGGGCGGCCAGTCGAACGCCAAGAACATCGCCGCCGTGATGGTGACGACCAATCTGCCGCCCTTCGCCAGCCCCGGCAGCCGTGTCGACGTGACGGTCAGCTCGCTGGGCGACGCCTCGTCGCTGCGCGGCGGCACGCTCATCATGACCTCGCTTTCCGGCGCGGACGGCCAGATCTACGCGGTCGCCCAGGGCGCGCTGATCGTCAACGGCTTTTCCGCACAGGGGGATGCCGCGACGCTGACGCAGGGCGTCACCACGTCCGCCCGCGTGCCGAACGGCGCGATCATCGAGCGGGAACTGCCGTCCAAGTTCAAGGATTCGGTCAATCTGGTCCTTCAGCTGCGCAATCCCGATTTTTCGACGGCGGTGCGCGTCGCCGATGTCGTCAACGCCTTTGCGCGCGCCCATTATGGCGATCCCATCGCCGAGCCGCGCGATTCGCAGGAAATCGCGGTGCAGAAGCCCCGCGTCGCGGATCTCACCCGGCTGATGGCGGAAATCGAAAACCTGACCGTGGAAACGGATACGCCGGCCAAGGTCGTCATCAACGAGCGCACCGGCACGATCGTCATCGGCGCGGATGTGCGCATTTCCCGCGTCGCCGTCAGCTACGGAACGCTGACCGTGCAGGTGACGGAAACGCCGCAGGTCATCCAGCCGGCGCCCTTCTCGCGCGGCCAGACGGCCGTGCAGCCGCAGACGGATATCATGGCATTGCAGGAAGGCAGCAAGGTCGCCATCGTCGAAGGGCCTGACCTTCGCACGCTGGTTGCCGGTCTCAACAGCATCGGGCTCAAGGCGGACGGTATCATCGCCATTCTGCAAGGCATCAAATCCGCCGGCGCCCTTCAGGCGGAGCTTGTGCTGCAATGATGGAAACTCGGAAGAACAACGCTTTCCCGAATGGCCTTGTCCGCTTCGCGGCCGTCGCCTCGCTGCTTTTCCTGCTTCCCGCTGCTGGCGCCGAAAGCCAGCAGAACGTGGTTTCGGAACTCAGCACGCAGGATGAAATCCAGAAATTCTGCACCAACATCGCCGACGCGGCCCGCGACCAGCGCTATCTGCTGCAAAAGCAGGAGCTGGAAAAGCTGCAGTCCGACGTCAACGAGCGCATTGCCGTGCTGGAAGACCGCAAGGCGGAATATGAGGACTGGCTGGCCCGCCGCGAACATTTCCTCAATCAGGCGAAAAGCAATCTCGTCGATATCTACAAGACGATGAAGGCCGATGCCGCCGCTCCCCAGCTCGAAAAGATGCATGTGGAAATAGCGGCCGCCATCATCATGCAGCTGCCGCCGCGCCAGTCGGGCCTCATCCTCAGCGAGATGGATGCGCAGAAGGCCGCTGTCGTCGCCGGCATCATGTCGCAGGCAACCGATAAAAACACTTCGAAGGATCCTTCATGAGCACGCGTCGTCTTCCGGCCCTCCTCCTGCCGCTCGCCTTGCTTGCCGGCTGCCAGAACAACCAGACCCTGAAGGAAATCGGCAACGCACCCGCGATGAGCCCGATCGGCAGCGGCCTGCAATTCAGCCAGACGCCGCAAATGGGCATGTATCCCAAGCAGCCGAAACACATGGCGAGCGGCTATTCGCTGTGGAGCGACAGCCAGGGCGCCCTGTTCAAGGATCTGCGCGCGCTCAACATCGGCGACATCCTGACCGTCAACATCCAGATCAACGACAAGGCCGATTTCGACAATGAGACCGAGCGCAACCGCACCAATTCCAGCGGTTTGAACTGGAAGGCGGATGCGCAGGTGTTCGGCTGGAACCCGAAGGCCGATTCCAGCATCAATTACGGTTCCGACACCGACACCCAGGCAAAGGGCAAGACCAAGCGTTCTGAAAAGCTGACGCTGCTGGTGGCCGCCGTGGTGACCGGCATTCTGGAAAACGGCAACCTCATCATCAGCGGTTCGCAGGAAGTGCGCGTGAACCACGAAATCCGCATCCTCAATGTCGGCGGTATCGTCAGGCCGCAGGATGTGGATGCACAGAACATGATCTCCTACGAGCGCATCGCCGAAGCGCGCATCTCCTATGGCGGTCGCGGACGTCTGACGGAAGTGCAGCAGCCCCCGGTCGGGCAACAGGTCGTCGACCTGTTCTCGCCGCTCTGACCTCGGCACACGGGAACGGGACTGACCCATGGAAAACGAACAGGCTGAGGGCAAGAAAAAATCCTCCCCTCTGGTCATGACCATCGCAGGCGTTGCGATCCTCACCCTGCTCGGCGCGGGCGGCGGCTGGCTGGTGGGCGGCATGATCGCGCCGAAGATCGCCGGCGCGGAGGCGCATGCCCCGGCTGCCGCCGGCGGACACGGCGAGAAAAAGGAAGAGGGTATCGAGAAAATCTCGGCCGAGGCGAACGGCATCGTCCAGCTCGATCCCATCACCACCAACCTCGCCTATCCCTCGACGAACTGGGTGCGGCTGGAAGTGGCGCTGATGTTCAAGGGGCCGGTCGAGGTGGGTCTGGCGGAAGATATCCACCAGGACATCATGGCCTATGTCCGCACCGTTTCCCTTCAGCAGCTGGAAGGGCCGCGCGGCTTTCAATATCTTAAGGATGACATTCAGGAACGAGTTGACCTGCGCTCTCAAGGGCGCGTATCCAAGGTCATGTTCCGGACCTTTGTCATCGAATGATTCGATTTCTTGTAACCATCGCCGTCCTCCTTGCCTTGCCGGGTCTTGCCAGTGCCCAGCAATTTCCGTCCGATCTGTTCAACACGCAGATAGACGGCTCCGTCGCGGCATGGATCATCCGCACCTTCGGCCTGCTGACGGTTCTCTCGGTCGCGCCGGGCATTCTGATCATGGTCACGAGCTTTCCGCGCTTCGTGATCGCCTTTTCGATCCTCAGATCCGGCATGGGACTGGCTTCGACCCCGTCCAACATGATCCTGCTGTCGATGGCGATGTTCATGACTTTCTACGTCATGTCGCCTACTTTCGACAAAGCCTGGACCGACGGCGTGCAGCCGCTTCTGCAGAACCAGATCAACGAACAGCAGGCCGTGCAGCGCATCGCCGAGCCCTTCCGCACCTTCATGAACGCCAATACGCGTGACAAGGATCTGAAGCTTTTCGTCGACATCGCCCGCGAGCGCGGCCAGGAAGTGATGACCGACAATGTCGTCGATTACCGTGTGCTGGTTCCCGCCTTCATGCTGTCGGAAATCCGGCGCGGTTTCGAGATCGGTTTTCTCATCATCCTGCCGTTTCTGGTCATCGATCTGATCGTCGCCACCATCACGATGGCGATGGGCATGATGATGCTGCCGCCGACCTCGATTTCACTGCCGTTCAAGATCCTGTTCTTCGTGCTGATCGACGGCTGGAACCTGCTGGTCGGCAGTCTCGTCAGATCGTTCAACTGACGGCCTCTGTGCCTGATTGACACCCGTTAACCCTGTTTTTTAACCCCGCGTGCCCAGCTACGCGGGTTTTGCGCATTTTAACGCTTTGGTTACCAGTTTTTCTGGCGACTTGGTAACTATCTTTTTAAATAAAAAAATTACCATTTAACTAAATTAAAAAGTAACCATAAGTATTTTCCAATATTTCTTGGCCACCAAATTAATAATTGGGCAATTTTTCGCTGCGAATTTCTTTCTACACGCAGCGGGTTTGGTTTCTGAAACTAAGCATTTCCGAACCGAGTGGCATGAAGCCGAAACGTTGCGACCGGTAATACCAAACCCGGTATGTCCCCACTCCAGTATCTCGTAAAAACAAGGGACACATTTATTATGGCAAGCATTCTCACCAACACCAACGCAATGGCCGCTCTCTCGACCCTGCGCTCCATCGCTTCCGACCTGTCGACCACGCAGGACCGCATTTCTTCCGGCCTGAAGGTTGGTTCGGCTTCGGACAACGCTGCTTACTGGTCGATCGCGACCACCATGCGTTCCGACAACAAGGCTCTCGGCGCAGTATCTGACGCACTGGGCATGGGCGCTGCCAAGGTTGACACCGCATCTGCCGGTATGGAAGCCGCTATCGATGTTGTCACCCAGATCAAGGCCAAGGTCGTTGCCGCAAAGGAAGAAGGCGTCGACAAGACCAAGATTCAGGAAGAAGTTACCCAGCTTCTCGATCAGCTGAAGTCGATCGGCACGGGCGCTTCGTTCAACGGTGAAAACTGGCTCGTTTCCACCGGCAACGCCACCAAGACGGTCGTATCCGGCTTCGTCCGTGACGACAACGGCAATGTCAGCGTCAAGACGACGGACTACGCGCTGGATGCATCGTCCATGCTCTACACCGAAGCGACGCCGGGCACGATCGATGCCAACTCCGGTATCCTGAACGCTACCGGTGCAACCACCACCGTCGGCGCCAAGACCTACACCCAGATTTCCGTTCTCGACCTCAACGTCGGCACCGATGACCTGGACAACGCTCTTTACTCCGTTGAAACGGCCCTGACGAAGATGACCAGCGCCGGCGCCAAGCTCGGTTCGCTGTCTGCACGTATCGACCTGCAGACCGACTTCGCCGACAAGCTGTCCGACTCCATCGAAAAGGGTGTTGGCCGCCTCGTCGACGCCGACATGAACGAAGAGTCCACCAAGCTGAAGGCTCTGCAGACGCAGCAGCAGCTGGCAATTCAGGCTCTGTCGATCGCCAACAGCGACTCGCAGAACATCCTGTCGCTCTTCCGCTAAGAGCTGAGCTTCTCATAGCCCTTCGGGGCTGGGGGATCCATTTTCTTCCCACATGCATTCGGGGGCTGACCAAATGCATATCCGGGCAGAAAGCATAAAGGTTCGATAGGCTGAATCGAACCGAATGCACCAGACAGGCCGCATCCCGAATAAGGATGCGGCCTTATCTTTTTTTTAAATATTTCGGAATACGCGCGCGCACGCGCGAGAGTTGTAATTTTGAATTTTCATAATGCTGATTTTCTTTTCCCGCTTATCAATTCATTAACCAAACTGGCGTTACCTAAGCTCATCGAAACGGCGAGCTAACGTTAAAAATCAGCAAGTTAGCAGGCATGATGCTGTGCGCCGTTCCCGGTGAAACCGGAATGTCCCTTCTTTAATCAGCCATTCAAGGGGCACACTACTATGACGAGCATTATTACCAATGTCGCAGCAATGTCTGCGCTCCAGACTCTGCGCACCATCGGCCAGAACATGGAATCCACCCAGGCACGCGTTTCTTCCGGCCTCCGCGTTGGCGAAGCTGCTGACAACGCTGCTTACTGGTCGATCGCGACCACCATGCGCTCCGACAACATGGCGCTCTCCTCGGTTTCCGACGCTCTCGGCCTCGGCGCTGCCAAGGTAGACACCGCTTCTGCCGGTATGGAATCGGCAATCGAAGTCGTTAAGGAAATCAAGGCAAAGCTGGTCACGGCAACTGAAGAAGGCGTCGACCGCACCAAGGTTCAGGAAGAAATCGATCAGCTGCAGAACCAGCTCGTATCGATCGCACAGGGCGCATCCTTCTACGGCGAAAACTGGCTCGTAGGCGCTTCGACCCTCGGCGCAGCAACGCCCGGTACGGACCCGGACAAGTCGGTCGTTGCTGGCTTCGTTCGCTCCACCGGCGGTGCCGTTAACGTCACGACCACGAAATACGCCCTCGACAACACCGCTACCGGCAACACTCTTTTCGGTTCGGTCGACTCCGCAGGCGTCCCCGATACGACCGGCATCCTCGGCACGACCGGAACGCTCACGAACGTCGCTACCGCCCAGTCCGTCTACACACTGGACATCACCCAGTATGCAGCCGCAGACCGCGCCACCAACATGGCCGAAGCACTGACGATGGTTGAAAACGCTCTCAAGGCAATGACGAGCGCCGCAGCCAAGCTCGGCTCGCTCTCCATGCGTATCGGCCTGCAGGAAGACTTCGCGTCCAAGCTGTCCGACTCCATCGACAAGGGCATCGGCCGCCTCGTGGACGCTGACATGAACGAAGAGTCCACCCGCCTCAAGGCCCTGCAGACCCAGCAGCAGCTCGGCGTTCAGGCTCTCTCGATCGCCAACAGCAACTCCGAAAGCATCCTGTCGCTCTTCCGTTAATCGAAGACCGAAAGCGAAAAAATCAACCGCGCCGAAAGGCGCGGTTTTTGTTTGTGCAATTGACTGCAAAATTCATGAATTTCCTGATTAAGACTTCATTAACCAAATCACCGCTAAATCAAGCCATCGAAACGACTCGTTAACCAAGACGAAAAAGAGGTTAACAGGCATCACGCCGCGTTGTCGTTTCCGGCGATCCCGGAATGTCCCTTCCCATTTAGCCAGCTCAAAGGGGCAATTATGACAAGTATTCTGACAAACACCGCCGCCATGTCGGCGCTTCAGACACTGCGTGCAATCAGCGGCCAGCTCGAAGACACACAATCCAGAGTTTCTTCCGGGCTGCGCGTTAAAACGGCTTCCGACAACGCCGCTTATTGGTCGATCGCGACCACCATGCGTTCGGACAACATGGCCCTTTCCGCGGTTCAGGATGCACTCGGACTCGGCGCGGCGAAGATCGATGTCGCTTATTCCGCAATGGAAAGCGCCGTCGAAGTCGTGAAAGAAATCAAATCGAAAATCGTTGCAGCAACCGAAGAGGGCGTCGACAAGACGAAGATCCAGGAAGAAATCGACCAACTGAAAAAGCAGCTGGAATCGATTGCGCAGGGCGCATCTTTCAGCGGTGAAAACTGGTTGCTGGGCACCGGCGCAAAGACCGTCGTTTCCGGCTTTGTCCGTGACGGCAGCGGTTCCGTCAACGTGACGAAAACCGACTATACGCTTATCGATACGACGACCGCGACAGAAACACCCAATGTGATTTTTGGCCTGACCGGCACGCCGGCAACGCTCGACACCACGAAAGGCATCATCGGAGAGGCCGGCGTAGCCTCGGGCATTTCAGTATGGGACATCAATCTCAAACTTTTCGATAGTGCAACGCCCCCGACCTACACGATCGGCAATCTTCTCACCGATGTCGAAACCGCATTTCAGTCTCTGAGCAGCGCCTCCTCCGCCCTCGGATCGATCAAGATGCGCATCGGCCTGCAGGAAGATTTCATCTCCAAGCTCACCGACTCCATCGACAGCGGCATCGGCCGCCTGGTGGATGCGGACATGAACGAAGAATCAACACGTCTCAAGGCATTGCAGACACAGCAGCAGCTGGGCATCCAGTCGCTTTCCATCGCCAATACCAGTTCCGAAAATATCCTGTCGCTATTCCGTCAGTAAGCGGCGCCCGATGGCTACGGGCGGTTTCGTCCCGCTCTGGCAGCAACAGAATATTCGGATATGGAAACCGCGCTTCGAAAGGGGCGCGGTTTTCCATTTGCCGCTAACCGCGTGGCGCGCGCATGCATCAACCGCCACAGGCGATCGGTTCAACAACCACGTAAACATTTGAAATTTCGGAGAGAAATGGTGCTGCTAGAGAGATTTGAACTCTCGGCCTCTCCCTTACCAAGGGAGTGCTCTACCCCTGAGCTATAGCAGCATCCGGTGCCGAAGCGTTTGCTTCAGCATCAAGCGTGGCGGCCTATTGCCATAGGTTTTTGACGAGCGCAAGTCGCAAAACGATATTCTTCATCAAGCGGGGCAAAAAAGCGTGCCCCCTGTTGAAAAATACATTTTTCAGATATTGCTGAATCTATGAACGAACATCATGACAAACAGGCAAAGGCAGCGGTTTCCGCCGGCGCTTCCGCGGAAGCATCCGCCCCGGTGGCCGATGGCAAGCCGCAGGCGGGGCCCGGCGAAAAGGCGCGGCAGCGTGAGGCGGAACGCAAGGCGCGGGCGGCCAAGAAGCTTCGTGAAAATCTTTTAAAGCGCAAACAGCAGGTTCGCGCGCGCCGTGCCGGCGAAGAGGACGAGACGATTGGCCTGCCTGCCGCAAAAACGGACGAATCATCCTCATAGAGAATTCACCAAGCATAAATTGAAACGCCGCGGAAATTCGTCTAAGGACGCGCCTTTCCGCAAGGCACGATAAAGAAAGGCGGGCACAGGCCCGTAGGGACGCATGGATCGCATCAGAATTACGGGTGGCAACAAGCTAAACGGCATCATTCCCATCTCCGGCGCCAAAAACGCCGCCTTGCCGTTGATGATCGCATCGCTTCTGACCAGCGACACGCTGACGCTCGAAAACGTGCCGCATCTGGCGGACGTGGAGCAGCTCATCCGCATTCTCGGCAATCATGGCGTCGATATTTCCGTCAACGGCCGCCGCGAAAGCCAGGGCGAAGCCTATTCGCGCACCGTGCATTTCACCTGCCGCACCATTGTCGATACGACAGCTCCCTATGAGCTGGTCTCCAAGATGCGCGCAAGCTTCTGGGTCATCGGCCCGCTTCTGGCGCGTGAGGGCCGCGCCCGCGTTTCCCTGCCCGGCGGCTGCGCCATCGGCACGCGCCCGGTCGACCTGTTCATCGAGGGCCTTGAGGCGCTCGGCGCAACGATGGAGATCGATGGCGGCTACATCAACGCCACGGCACCCAAGGGCGGCCTGATCGGTGCGGTTTACACCTTCCCGAAAGTTTCCGTCGGCGCGACGCATGTGATGCTGATGGCCGCAAGCCTTGCCCGCGGCACCACCGTCATCCACAATGCCGCCCGCGAACCGGAAGTGGTGGATCTGGCGCAATGCCTGATCGCCATGGGCGCGAAGATCGAAGGCGCCGGCACCTCCACCATCACCATCGAAGGCGTCACCTCGCTTTCCGGCGCGCGCCACCGCGTTCTGCCGGATCGCATCGAAACCGGCACCTATGCCATGGCAGTGGCAATGACCGGCGGTGACGTGGTGCTGGAAGGCACGCGCGCAGCGCTGCTCGACAACGCGCTCGACACGCTCAGGCTTGCAGGCGCCACGATCAGCGAGACGGAAACCGGCCTTCGCGTCGTGCGCAACGGCAACGGCATCCAGCCGGTCGATATCGTCACCGAGCCCTTCCCCGGCTTCCCCACCGACCTGCAGGCGCAGTTCATGGCGCTGATGACCCGTTCGCAGGGTGTTTCGCATATCACCGAAACCATCTTTGAAAACCGCTTCATGCATGTGCAGGAACTCGCCCGTCTCGGTGCGAAGATTTCGCTTTCCGGCCAGATGGCACGCATCGAGGGTGTCTCCCGCCTGAAGGGCGCGCCTGTCATGGCGACCGATCTGCGCGCTTCCGTATCGCTGGTCATTGCCGGCCTCGTGGCGGAAGGCGAGACCATGGTTTCGCGCGTCTACCACCTCGATCGCGGCTTCGAACGCCTTGAGGAAAAGCTCACCCGCTGTGGTGCGCTGGTCGAACGCGTCAGCGATTGATCCTGTCTTCGCCGCTCATCCGTTTTCTACCCGTTGCAGAGTGAGCCCGGACTGCCTATTTCCAATGTAAGTCATGGAAATAGCGGTCCGCACCGCAGAAGAAGGAAGAAGAAGATGAGCGGCCTGAAATTGCTCGCGCTGGATACTGAAGATCTCTCCGTCATCTCGACGCATATGCAGGACAGTGTCTTCAAGCTGAAGGATGTTGCCTTCGAGCCGAAGCACGGCCAGTTCACGCTTTCCGCCAACCGTTTCGTCTGGGAAAGCACTGACAAAAAGAACCTGCCGCCGGAACGCTGCCGCAGCGTCGTTTTCCTGAAACGGGTCTCGGCCGTCCGCTCGCACGGCATCAACCGCGCCGACAGGGAACAGGTGCTGTCGCTTCTTGCCATCCGCTTCGTGCAGAACGGCGAAGGACCAGATGGAGCCGTGGAATTGACGCTTTCGGGCGGCGGCGCCATCGCGCTCGATGTCGAATGCATCGAGGCGCAATTGACCGATGTGAGCGGCGCCTGGGAAACCGCCGCCAAACCGCATCATCCAGACAGCGAATAAGCACACCGCGCCATTGCAACGGTTGCCTTTCGTCACCGTTTCGATTTATGCCACATACCAGAGCCGCAATTTTTCTGCGGTAAGTTCGTGCACCTCGCGGGATCGCCCGCGGGGACAATGAAAGGGTAATGGCGTGGCAATCTGGCTGGAGCAGGCGTCGGCGGATTTCGAACGGAAATTCGCGGCCTTCCTGACAACCAAGAGAGAAGTTTCCGAAGACGTCAACGCAACCGTTCGCGACATCATCAACGATGTCCGCCATCGCGGCGATGCGGCCCTTGCCCATTATTCCCAGAAATTCGACGGTATCGATTTCACCAAGGTCTCGATGCGGGTGACGGCGGACGAGATCGATGCGGCCTTCGCCACCGTCGACAAGAGCGTCATCGAGGCGCTTGAACTCGCCGCCCGGCGTATCGAAAAACACCATGCACGGCAAATGCCGAAGGATGATATTTACGAGGACGATATCGGCGTGGGCCTCGGCTCGCGCTGGACCGCCATCGAAGCTGTGGGCCTTTATGTGCCCGGCGGCACGGCGAGCTATCCAAGCTCGGTGCTGATGAACGCCGTGCCTGCCAGGGTCGCCGGTGTGGAGCGCATCGTCATGGTCGTGCCGGCCAATGGCGGCGCGGTCAATCCGGCGGTGCTGGCTGCGGCGCGTATTGCGGGCGTCGAGGAAATCTATCGCATCGGCGGCGCGCAGGCCGTCGCCGCACTTGCCTATGGCACGGAAACCATCGCGCCGGTCGCCAAGATCGTCGGTCCCGGCAATGCCTATGTGGCGGCCGCAAAGCGCCAGGTCTTCGGCACCGTCGGTATCGACATGATCGCCGGTCCCTCCGAAGTGCTGGTTATTGCCGACAGGGACAATGATCCCGACTGGCTTGCCGCCGATCTTCTGGCGCAGGCGGAGCATGATCGCGGCGCGCAATCCATCCTGATCACCGACAATGCCGAACTCGGCAAGGCCGTTGAAGCCGCTGTCGAGCGGCAGTTGAAGCGCCTGTCGCGCTCCGAGACGGCGGCGGCGAGCTGGGCCGATTTCGGCGCGGTCATTCTGGTCGAAAAGCTCACCGACGCCATTCCGCTCGCCAACCGCATCGCCGCCGAGCATCTGGAACTTGCCGTCGATGACCCGGATGCCCTGATGGCGCATATCCGCAATGCGGGCGCGATCTTCGTCGGACGCCATACGCCGGAAGTGATCGGCGATTATGTCGGCGGCTCCAACCACGTGCTCCCGACGGCGCGGTCGGCGCGCTTCTCCTCTGGCCTCTCGGTGCTGGATTTCGTCAAGCGCACCTCGATCCTGCGGCTTGGACCGGAGCAGCTGCGACAGCTTGCGCCCGCGGCCATCACCCTTGCCCGGTCCGAGGGACTGGACGCGCATGCGCGTTCCGTCTCCATTCGCCTCAATCCGGAAAGTTAAGCGATGGCTTCAGGCGATTTCCGGCTTTGCGACGTGGTACTGGACGACAGCATCGGCCGGTCCACGCCCGACGTTGAGCATGAACGCGCCGTCGCCATTTTCGACCTGATCGAAGAAAACAGCTTCGAACCCTTCGGCCATGATGGCGGCCCCTATCGGCTGCATATATCGCTGGTCGATGCCAAGCTGGTTTTTTCAATCCGCACCGAAGACGAGAAGGATGTCGCGACCCATATTCTGTCGCTGACGCCGTTCCGCCGCATCATCAAGGATTATTTCCTGATTTGCGAAAGCTATTACGAAGCGATCCGCTCCTCTACGCCGAGCCAGATCGAGGCGATCGACATGGGCCGGCGCGGCATTCACAATGATGGCTCACAGACGCTGATGGACCGGCTTTCCGGCAAGATCAGGATAGATTTCGACACGGCGCGCCGCCTCTTCACCCTTGTCTGCGTGCTTTATTGGCGGGGTTAGAGATGATCGATCCTGCCGCAGCGCCAAACGAGGGACGAGCGCCCAAATCGGTCCTCTTCATGTGCGGCATGAACTCCATCCGTTCCCCCATGGCGGAGGTCATCGCCAAACGGCTGGTGGCGCCCGGCATCTATATACAGTCCGCCGGCGTGCGGGCCGGCGAGCGCGATCCATTCGTGGATGCGGTGCTGGAAGAACAGGGGTTTTCGCTGGGCAAACACAAACCACGCACTCTGGATGAGATCGAGGATGATTTTTTCGATCTGATCATTACATTGACGCCGGAAGCCCACCACGCCGCACTGGAACTGACGCGCTCGAATTCGCTCGACGTGGTCTATTGGCCGACCATGGACCCGACGGTGATCACAGGCACGCGCGAGCAGATTCTCGACGCGTATCGCGAGGTGCGGGACCATCTGGCAAAGCTGATCTCGGAACGACTGCCGAGGCGGCAGCAGCCGGTGGCGGATACGCTTTCAAAAGACTGAAAACTGCCTCGGCCTGTTAAAATCAATCGCGATTTTCAAGCCGATGCTTTAGAGGTTCACAAATGTGCCGGGATTGTGTAGTTTCCGCGCAATTTTCCCGGACAGGACATGTCCGGCACTATCAACAGGAAGAAAACCCTTACATGACAAAAGAAGAAGTCCTTGAATTCCCGGGCATCGTAACCGAATTGCTGCCGAACGCAACATTCCGCGTGAAGCTTGAGAACGACCACGAAATCATCGCCCACACGGCGGGCCGCATGCGCAAGAACCGTATCCGCGTTCTGGCCGGCGACAAGGTGCTGGTCGAAATGACGCCTTACGACCTCACCAAGGGCCGCATCACCTATCGCTTCAAGTAATCCACCTTCCGCATCGGACGCCCGGGCAGCGCAATGACCAATTCAAAACAAAAGCTCGTTCTGGCATCCGGCTCGCCGCGGCGTCTGGAGCTGCTGCATCAGATCGGTATCGAACCGGCACGTCTGATGCCGATGGATATCGACGAGACGCCGGCCAAGCTCGAGCATCCGCGTACGCTCTGCCGTCGTCTGTCACTGCAGAAGGTGGAAGCCGCGCAGGCGGCGCTGAAGAACGAACAGGCGTGGAAAGACGCCTATGTTCTGGGATCCGATACCGTGGTCGCCGTTGGTCGCCGCATCGTCGGCAAGGCCGAATATACGGAAGAGGCCTCGGCGGCGCTGCATCTTCTTTCGGGACGCAGCCATTGGGTCTATACCGGCATCTGCCTCGTGACCCCCGGCGGCAAGATCCGGCAGAAGGTCGCGGAGACCAAGGTGCGCTTCAAGCGCCTCTCCACGCGAGAGATCGAGGCTTACATTGCGTCGGGCCAGTGGCGCGGCAAAGCGGGAGCCTATGGTATCCAGGGCATTGCCGGCGCCTTCGTGCAGAAACTGACCGGCTCCTATACCAATGTCGTCGGCCTGCCGCTTTATGAAACCATGTCGCTTCTTTCCGGAGAAGGATTTGAGGTGACTTCGGGCTGGCTCGAAGGATAGGCCATGGCAAAGTCCCCCACCGAAGGCGCTGGAAACGTCACCCCGCTTCGCAAATCCCAGCCATGCCCGGAATGCGGGCGGCCCTCGACGCGCGAGGACTATCCTTTCTGTTCGGATCGCTGTCGCTCGCTCGATCTTGCCCGCTGGCTGAAAGGCTCCTACGCCATTCCGGTTGCAGACGATGAAAGCAGCGCCGGCGGACAGGACGGCGGTAAAAATAACGCCGAATGAGACCGTGCACCGCCGGAAACTTCGGCGGTGAATTGCATAAGATTTTCAGAGCCACCGCTCACACCACATATTCACCGGGTTGCCGACAGCCCGAAAAACCATATCAGAACCGGCTGGCGCCTTTTTCCGCCAGCCCTTTAAGGTCTTGCGATGGACGCAGGCTTGCAGAAGAGAGTGAGCCATGGCGCGCTGCTGTTTGCGGTGCTGGCCGTTTGCCTTGCCATAGGCGCAACCGTGCTGCTGGCCAATGACAAGAAGCACCTCAAAAGCCTGCTGGCCTATCTCAATCTGGCGCCCGCCATACAGTCCGCCGCGCCGCCGAAGATGAAGCCCGTCAAGCGGCAGAAACTCGCCGTCCAAAAAGTCTCTCTGCCGCCGCATCTGCTGAAGTTCGAGCAAGTGGGCGACAGAGCATCTTTCGCCCGCGATTTCGTTGTTTCCGGCAAGGAGCTCTGCGACCGCTTTACCGCCGCTGGTTTCTCCAACCCGCAGGGCTGGCACGCGAGCCCGGTCAACATCCGCAGTTTCGAATGCATGGCCGATCTTGCGGCAGGAAACGCATCGGACCCGGCCGAGCGGGCATCGCTGTTTCTTGAAATCAGGGGGGAAGCCTCGGGAGAAATTCGCTCCATCCGGATGAAGGCCGTTGCGCCCAAGACACCGGACGGGGCGGCCGTTCTGACGAAGCTCGATGAAGCGCTCGCCATGATTATCGGACAGACACGCTGGGCCGATCTGGCGGACATGCTTGAGCCGGCACGCCGGATGCAGCCTTATCAGGCACAACATTTCGGCATTTCGGTTTCCATGAAACCGGAACCGACGGCGCCGCATCGCCTGAACGTGATTTTGCTCGCAAACGAACAATCGCCGGGGTTGAAGCTGACACGCAGTTTCTTCGACCGGGATCGCTGGCTTAACCCAGCCGCTCCACCGGATCGGCCGGCGCTCTATGCGTCCGTCAAGAAAGACCGTGTCCGGTGAGGCGTAGGCCGCTCAGCCTATTGCAGCCAGCTTGCGCCGCACCGGCGGAATCCTGTCGCTTTGCTGGGCCTGACGTTTGGCCTCCCACTGAAGCGCGGTGCGAACGATTGTCGCCAGATCGTTGAAGCGGGGACGCCAGCCCAGTTCCGACTGGATACGCGACGAATCCGCCACCATGGTCGCAATATCGCCCGCCCGGCGGGGACAATGGATGATCGGAAAATCGCGTTCCGATTCCCGTTGCACGGCCTGCAGGACATCCAGAACCGAATAACCGACGCCATAACCGCAATTGAGCGTGCGGGTGCCGCCACCGGCGCGCAGATGCGCCATGGCCAGCATATGGGCGTCGATCAGGTCGCTGACGTGAATATAGTCGCGGACACCGGTGCCATCGGCGGTCGGGTAATCCGTTCCGTAAACGTCCACTTGGTCGCGGCGACCGGTTGCGGCTTCGCAGGCGACTTTGATGAGGTTTGCCACGCCCGTGGGGGAAGGCCCGGCGCGGCCCTGAGGGTCGGCTCCGGCGACGTTGAAATAACGCAGCGCCACATAGTTGAAATCATGCGCCTGCACGACATCGCGCAGCATGATTTCGGAAGCGAGTTTCGACAGGCCGTAGGGGTTTTCCGGGCTGAGGATCGCGGTTTCAGGAACCGGGCCATCAAAGGGCTGGTTTCCATAGACGGCGGCTGTCGAGGAGAAGATGAAATTGCGGATGCCATGGGCGACCGCCGCAGCGACGAGGGCGCGGGTCGTGCCCGTATTGTTTTCGTAATATTCGAGCGGCTGGCTGATCGATTCAGGAACGCTGACAGAGCCTGCGAAGTGGAAAATGGTCTCGATCTGGTTTTCTTCGAAAATCTGGTCCAGCAGGGCGCGGTCCGCCGCATCGCCCAGATAAAAACGCGCCGCTGGCGCAACAGCCCAGCGCGACCCCGTCGAAAGCCGGTCGACAACAACGACCTCCTCCCCGGCATCGAGCAAAGCCCACACCATGTGGCTTCCTATATAACCGGCCCCACCCGTGACCAGAACAGCCATGACACTACTTCCCTGTTTGCTTTTCTTGAGCTCATCAAAGCCAATAATTCTTCATCATTGATTACTTGCACAGCGAATACGCGACCAATCCCCCGCCCCATTAAAAAGGTGGCTTACGATTGGTTAGCGCAATGAAGTGCTTTTTATTTATTAGTGAAAATGTTCTCATAAATGGAACAAGGAGCGCATATCACAGAAAATGCCCCACGTCGATGGTTGCGCCGTGGGGTTGCAGTTTTAGGTCTTCGCTGTGATTTTGTTGTCGATTTTCCTACCGCGGCGCGATCCCGGTGCGGCAGGGGAAACCATTGCACGGAAAGCCGACGCTTACCTGCCGAGGATATAGGATGCCAGCCGTTCGGCCGCGTCTTCTATCTGCCTGGGGTTGCGCAGGAAGCAGGCGCGGAGAAACAGCTCCCCTCCCGGGCCAAAGGCCGTGCCGGGCGCAAGACCGACCCCGGTCTTGTCGACGATATCGAGCGCCGTCGCCCGGCTGTCCGTCACGCCGTCAATCTTGAGGAAAGCATAAAGGGCGCCGTCCGGCTTCAGGGTTTCCACACGGTTCGTCGCGATGAGCGCATCGCAGAGAATGTCGCGGGAGGTCAGAGCGCGTTCGTAATTCTCACGGACGAAACCATCGCCGTGATCGAGGGCGGCGACCGCGCCGCGCTGCATGAATTGCGCCACGCCTGAGGTGGAATATTGAATGAGATTCTCGATCACCTGACCGATGGCCGGTGGGGCGACAAGCCAGCCGACGCGCCAGCCGGTCATGGACCAGTTCTTCGAGAAGGAATTGGCGAAGACGATCTTGTCGTCCGGCTCCATGACGTCGAGGAAGGACGGCGCACGGCTGCCGGAATAATGATAAAGCGCATAAATCTCGTCGGCGACGATCCACAGATCGTGTTTGCGGGCGAGCGCCAGAACGTCGCGGAGATTGTCGAGCGTCGCCGTCCAGCCGGTCGGGTTGGAGGGCGTATTGATGAAAAGCGCCTTCGTCTTGCCGGTGATCGCGCTTTCCAGCCTGTTGATATCCAGATCCCAACGGCCGTCGCGGAAATCGATGCCGACCGGAACCGCCTTCGCACCCGCCACGCCGATGGCGGCCACGATATTCGGCCATGTCGGAGACAGATAGACCATTTCGTCGCCCGGCGAGGTCAGCGCCTGCACGGCAAGCACGATGGCCTGCATGCCGGAACCGGTCGCATAAAAATGTTCCGGCGGCAGCGACGCTGCGAAATGACGTTGATAATAACGGCTCAGCGCCTGGCGCAATTCGGGAATGCCGCGCTGCCAGGTATAGAAGGTTTCGCCGTTGTTCAGCCCATCGATGGCGGCCTGATTGATGAAGTCCGGGCTCGGCAGATCGCCTTCGCCGACCCACAGCGGCAGGAGATTGTCCCGCCCCCGGGCATAATTCACGACTTCAACAATGCCGCTCTCGGGAGCCGCCAGAGAGCGCGCACTCAGACTGTTCAAAATGGACATTAAAGACACTCCGTTTGGTGCCTTCTTATCGCATCGAACCAGCCATGTGCATGATATTCCGTGAGGCGATCATGGATTTTCTTTATGGGTCGTCCCCGGCAGGAGATCGCCGGCCTCATGGGCCGGCACATCAGGCCGGGGACGATGGCGACAATCAACGCGTCTTCAGCAGATCGCGGATTTCGGTGAGGAGCTTGACGTCTTCCGGCGGCGGTGCTGCTTCCGGCTTTTCCTCGACCTTCTTGCGCTCAACGGAATCACGAAGCTTGTTGACGCCCTTGACCATCAGGAAAATGATCCAGGCCAGGATAAGGAAGTTGATGAGAACCGTCAGAAAGTTGCCGTAGGCGAAGACGGCGCCCTGATCGCGGGCGGCGGCGAGCGACGTAGCGTTGACGCTGGAGCTCAGCGGCAGGAAGTAGTTCGAAAAATCGAACCCGCCGAAGATCGCACCGACAATCGGCATGATGAGATCGTTGACGACGGAGTCGACGATCTTGCTGAAAGCCGCACCGATAATAACACCCACGGCCAGATCCATGACATTGCCGCGGGCAATGAAGGTTTTAAATTCGTTAAGCATTCAGATTGTCCCTCTCTCCTGCTTCGCGAGCTGAAGCTATGTGACTGTCCCTACGGGTCGAACCATATAGGGTCCGGGCTTCATTTGGAATCCGCGGGATTGCATTTATTAGCTTTTTTGCACGCGCACCTTGAACTTTATGCTCAGACCGCGCTCATTCTCAACGGCAGAGAATTCGCCTATGCTGATATTCGGGAATTCTTGCATGGGGAGGATGCGTGCTTCCTGGGTGGATCATATTCGGTTCGGCCTTCGCTTATGTCCTGCTGCTGTTTGCGGTTGCAAGCTATGGGGACAGGAAGAGCCGCAAAAGAAACGCTCCGAACAAGGGGCGTCCGTTCGTCTATGCGCTCAGCCTGGCGATCTATTGCACCTCCTGGACCTATTTCGGCGGCGTGGGGCTTGCGGCAGACAGGGGGCTGGAATTTCTCGGCATCTATACCGGCCCGATCCTTGCCTTCACCATCGGCATGCCGATCATCCGCCGCATCGTCGAACTGGCGAAAACGGAAAAGCTGACGTCCGTTGCGGATTTCATTGCCGCCCGTTACGGCAAGAACTCCACCGTGGCGATGATCGTCGCCATCATCGCGCTCGTCGGCGCCATTCCCTATATCGCTCTGCAGCTGAAAGCCGTTTCCAGCTCGGTGGCGACGATGGTCGATCCCGGCGACTACGGCATTGGCAGCGGCAATCTTTATTTCCTCGATCTGCCGCTGGTCGTCACCATCGTCATGGCGGGGTTTGCCGTCATGTTCGGCACCCGCCACACCGATGCCACCGAACATCAGGACGGGCTCATTCTGGCGATCTCGATGGAATCGCTGGTCAAGCTGGTCGCCATGTGCACCGTCGGCTTTTATGTGCTCTTCGTCCTCTTCGACGGTCCCGTGCATCTGTGGCAGCTCGCCTCCGATAACGAACAGGCCATGCGGGCCATATCCTATCACACGCCCGTCAGCCGCTGGATCGTGATGACGCTGCTTTCCGGCTTCGCCATCATCCTGCTGCCGCGCCAGTTCCACGTCACCGTGGTTGAAAACCGCACGCCGCAGGAGCTGCGCATGGCGGGGTTCCTGCTGCCGCTTTATCTCATCGCGATCAACATCTTCGTGCTGCCGATTGCGCTGGCCGGCATTCTGACGCTCGGCGCCAATGGCGATGCCGACCTCTACGTGCTGCAATTGCCGCTCAATCACCAAATGCCGGTCGTGTCGCTGATCACCTTCATCGGCGGATTTTCGGCGGCGACCGCGATGGTGATCGTCGCTTCGGTGGCGCTATCGATCATGATTTCCAACGACATCGTCATGCCGATCTTCCTTCGGCAGAAGCTGCTGAACCGTTCTCCGCACCGGGACGACTTCGCCAAGACGCTGCTCAACATCCGCAGGACGGCAATCTTTGCGGTGCTGCTTCTGGGCTATGGCTATTATCGCGCCGCCGACAGCGCCACGGGCCTCGCCTCCATCGGCCTTCTGGCATTCGCCGCCATCGCCCAGATGGCCCCTGCCTTGTTCGGCGGGTTGTTCTGGCGGCGCGCCAATGCGCGCGGCGCAATCGCCGGCTTAAGTTCCGGCTTTTTCGTCTGGGCCTATCTGCTGTTCCTGCCAAGCTTCGGCGGGCCGGATAATTCCGAGGTCGCGGCGAATATTCTCGGCTTCCTGTTTTCCGGCAGCACTGTGTTCAATGGGCCTGAAGCCGATCCGTTCGTGAATGCGGTCATTCTCAGCCTGCTGGTCAACAGCCTTGCCTTCGTGCTCGGCTCGCTTTCGCGCAATCCGAGGCCGGTGGAGCGCATCCAGTCCGGCATCTTCGTCAAGCGCCACTCGAAATCGCAATTTGCGACGCGTGGCTGGAAAACCCGTGTCAGCGTCGGCGACCTCAAAAGCGCGGTCGCCCGTTATCTCGGCGAGGAGCGCATGCTGCGGTCACTCGCGACCTATGAAAAGACGGCGGGCAGGAAGCTGAATGACGACCAGCCGGCGGACATGGCGCTGATCCATTTCTCCGAACAGTTGCTGGGCAGCGCCATCGGCTCCTCCTCCGCCCGTCTGGTGCTTTCGATCATTCTTCAGAAGGCGGAAGATACCAGCGCGGACACGGCATGGCTGCTCGATCAGGCAAGCGAGGCCCTGCAATATAATCAGGACATGCTGCAAACGGCGTTGGCCCAGATGGATCAGGGCATTGCGGTTTTCGACAGTTCGCAGCAGCTCACCATCTGGAACCGGCGCTTCCGCACCCTTCTGGATTTGCCCGAGCAATTCGGGCAGGTCGGCGTACCGCTCACGGATATCGTTTCGATGCTGCAGGAACGCGGCGACATGCCTGATGGCGACACGAATGAGCTGATTACCAGCTTCCTGACCATGGACCTGCCCTTCTCGCTGGTGCTGGCGGGCGGCGAGCGCATCATCGAAGTGCGCTCCAACACCATGCCGGACAAGGGCATCGTCGCCACCTTCACCGATATCACCCAGCGTGTTGCGAGCGATCAGGCGCTGAAACAGGCAAACGAGACGCTGGAGCAGCGCGTGGCGGAGCGAACCGTCGAGCTTACCCGCGTCAACCGCGAACTGGCGGAAGCGAGGGCATCCGCCGACGAGGCGAATATCGGCAAGACACGGTTTTTCGCCGCCGCAGGCCATGACATTCTCCAACCCTTGAATGCTGCCCGCCTCTATTCCTCCTCGCTGGTCGAACGGCTTGGCGCATCGGGAGAAAGCGATCTCGTCCACAATATCGATTCGGCGCTGGAATCGGTCGAAACCATTCTCGGCGCGGTTCTCGATATTTCCCGTCTCGACACCGGCTCGATGAAGGCGCGCATGACATCCGTGCCGCTGAATGAGCTGCTGAAACGCATCGAAACCGATTTCGCGCCGATGGCGCAGGAAAAGAACCTCGACCTCGTGGTCATGCCAACCTCACTCACGGTCCGCTCCGACCCCAATCTCCTGCGGCGTCTGATACAGAATCTCGTTTCCAACGCCATCAAATACACCTTGAAGGGCAAGGTGGTCGTCGGTGCGCGCCGTCGGGGCGGCGAAGTGGTCATTCAGGTGACGGATTCCGGTATCGGCATTCCCTCATCCAAGTTTCGCACCGTCTTCAAGGAATTCGCCCGATTGGACGAGGGTGCAAGAACGGCATCCGGCCTCGGGCTCGGTCTTTCCATCGTCGACCGGCTGTCGCGCATGCTGCACCATCCAGTACAGCTGATTTCCACCCCCGGAAAAGGCACGACCTTCCGCATCCACCTGCCGCGCGAGGCGGATCGCCTCGTACCGGCCAAAGCCGATGGCGGGACAATCAGTCCCGCAGCCAGCGACCGCCTTCAGGGCGTCCGGGTGCTCTGCATCGACAACGAGCCGAAAATCCTCGAGGGCATGACGCTGCTCTTGACGGGATGGGGTTGTGAGGTTTTACCCGCAGGTTCCGTGGCGACGCTTGAGGAGCCCTTCCTCACTTTGACCGAAGCCCCCGACGTCATCGTCGCCGATTACCATCTGGACGATGGCGACGGTATCAGCGCCATCCGCCTCATCAGAACATTTTACGGCAAGACGATCCCTGCCCTGCTGGTGACGGCGGATCGCAGCCCGGAAGTGCGCAGCGACGCCGAAAAATACGGGATTTCGGTTCAGCACAAACCGGTCAAACCGGCGGCGCTGCGGGCCTATATCAACCAGATATCCAGCACGGTGCGGGCAGCGGCCGAATAAAAACTCCCGGACCTTGCGATCCGAGAGCTTCTTTGACCTTCAAAAAAATAGACCTATCAGGCCGCCTGATTGTAACGATCCCTACCGGTCGCCGAACCCTGTTCCATCTGGAACCGCTGCACCAGATCGAGCAGCGCTTCCACCTCGCCGGAAAGCACCCGGCTGGCCGCGCTCGACTGTTCGGCAAGCGCCGCATTCTGCTGCGTCATCTGGTCCATCTGGTTGACGGAGCTGTTGACGTTGTGAAGAGCGGAGGACTGATCCTGCGTCGCCGTCGCAATGGTTTCGACATGCTGGCTGACGGTAACGATCTGCTGGCTGATGGCGGAAAGAACCGTGCCCGCCTCCTGCACCAGCTTCGAACCGGAGCTGACCTCATGCGTCGACTGGTTGATGAGCTGCTTGATCTCGCGGGCCGCGTCGGCGGAGCGCTGGGCGAGCTCACGCACTTCCTGCGCCACCACGGCAAAACCCTTACCCGCCTCACCCGCACGCGCCGCCTCGATGCCGGCATTGAGCGCAAGAAGATTGGTCTGGAAGGCGATGTCGTCGATGACCTCGATGATCTGCTCGATCTTGCGCGAGGCGTCTTCGATGCGGCCCATGGCGTCGACGGCGTTGCTGACGACCGAACCGGAACTGTCGGCGCTCTGCTTGGTGATGCGCACGGCCTCATTGGCCTCCCGCGCCCGCTCGGCCGACGATCTGACGGTAACCGTGATTTCGTCTACGGCGGCGGCAGTCTCTTCCAGCGAGGCGGCCTGATTTTCGGTACGCTTCGACAGATCGACCGACGATTGCTCGATTTCAAAGCCGCTATGCTGAATGATGAGCGTGCGCTCGCGGATCTGCCCCAGTGCATCGCGCAGATTGAGTAGGGATTCGTTGAAATCCGTGCGTAGACGATCAAGACGACCGGCGAAAGGCGTCTCGATCGTGCGGCTCAGATCGCCACGCGAGAGCCTGCCGAGGCCGGAAGCGATCTCGCCGACCGCAAATTCGATCTGGCCGTCGAGCTCCTGTTTTTCGGCGTCGTTGCGGTGACGTTCGGACTCGGCTGCGGAGCGTTCCTCGGCGCTTTTGCCCTCAATCGCCAGTTTCTCGATCGCATTCTCGCGGAAAATTACCAGCGCGCGGGCGATGTTGCCGAATTCATTGGTGTTGGTGGCGTAGGGGATCGGCGTGTCGAGATTGCCGTCCGAAAGGGACTTCACCGCATCGGTCAGCTTGCCAAGCGGCTGAAGCGTGCGCTTGATGACGAAATAGGCGAGCAGGCCGACGCCAAGCATGGCGAGCGCGCCACAGATCAGCATCATGTCGCGCAGGCTGTATATCTGCGCATCGTAGACATCCATGGGAACGCCGACGAACAGGATGCCAACGGTTGCGCCGGTCTTGTTCGTAACCGGCATATAACCGGTCATATAGCTGGTGCCGAACAGCGTGGCGGTGCCAAAATAGGCCTCTCCCTTGGAAACTTTCGGGAAAGCGGGATGATCGGTAGCAAGCTTGGTGCCTGCTGCTCTCTCACCCTTTTCGTTCTTCAGATTGGTGGTCAGACGAATGAACTCGCCGGCCTTGGCTTCAAAAACAGTAGAGATACCGCCGTTGCCGGCTGCCGTGCGATCGACGAGATCATTGTCACGCATCGTTCCGATGCTGGCGCGACCGACGCTCTTCAACTCGCCATCCACCATTTCGAGGGCAACGCCGCCGACCTTCATCTCATAGAGGATGGCCATGCCGCGCATGGCGCTGTGCGTATCACGCAGCGCGGTGGTGATGATGTTGTCCTTCAAGCGAATGTAGGTCGAAAAACCAACTGCCGCCACGCTGAGCGTGATCAGGCCGATCGTCAACGCGACGACCTTGCCGGCAACGGACTTAAAGAGCCGGTTGTGCATGAAACAGTTCCCCAAAGCCAAACTTATAAAAGTTCTAATAGGCAACTGTTAAAAAAACGCGAAGTGTCGATAGCGCCTTTTAGGGGGGCACAAGCCGGGGCGGCACCTACCGGCTTATGAGGGACGGGAAAACCCGTCCGCCGTCAGTGGATATAACCGAGCCGGATGGCCTTGGCGATCGCCTGGATGCGGTTGACGGAATCGAGCTTGATCGTCGCCGAACCGAGATAGGCGTTGACGGTGTGCACGGAAAGCCCGAGTTTGACCGCGATTTCTTCGCTGATACGGCCGTCCCCCGCCAGTTGCAGGCAGGCGATTTCCCTCTCGCTCAGCGCTTCCGAAGGCGCCGCCTTGCGCTCGTCCAGCGCCAGCATGTCCACCATGATTTCACAGCATTTGATGTGCTGTTCGATCACGACCTCATTGTCGAGAACGAGGTTGGTGCCGCAGAAGACGATATAACCGTTGCCGATGGTGCCGAGCCGCACCGGAAGCGCCAGCCCCGCATAGGGCAATGTGTCATTCTCGATGCGGCGCAGAAGTGCAGGCACGTCGGGAAGGTCGGCAAAGCCGCCGGCATTCTTGTTGCGCCAGATGACCGGCAGGAGCGATGTCTCGATATGATCGAGAAGAATATCGCCGACGGCGCGGATGAACTGCGCGCTCTGCTCTGCGGCATTCATGCCCCAGTTTTCCAGTTCGCAGGTCAGCTTCTTCTTGTTGGGGAAACCGGAAGCGGCAGCCTTCGTCACCACGAAATTTCGCGCGCCGACAAGCTTTTGCATGGCGACGAGCTTCGGAAAAAGATCCGACCGGCTCGTCACGACAGGACTGCGGTAAAACATGCCCGTTTGACCTGTACCCTCATTGTCTTTCGTCTGTACCATCCGTCCGACCATTATACGAGGTTGTTGCGCACGGCGTAGGCAATTGCCTCCGAGCGGGTTTTCGTCGCGGTTTTACGCATCACGCTTGTAATGTAATTATTGATCGTATTGCGTGAAATGCCAAGGATCATCGCAATTTCATCGCTTGTCTTGCCTTCCGCGATCCAGAACAGGCATTCGAGCTCGCGCTCTGTGAGATCGATATCGCGCACGGTCTTTGCTTCGCTGGCAATGCCGAAGCTGACGCAATAGCCCGTCAGCAGGGCGATTTCCCGCAGCCTTTCCGGCGAAGGCACCGCTTCTTCGGGAAACAGCAGCAGTAGCGAAAGCCGGATGCGGCCTACACAGAAAGACAGCGCCGAATATTGCCGGTCTATGCCGTAGGGAACCGAAACATCGTCGGGAAGGAAGAGCAGCCGCGGCTGCAGAAGCGAAAGGCATTTTTCCATTTCGCTCGATCTGTTCTGGCTGTTGGCCAGTTCAAGGCCAAGCCTGCGGACCAGATCGAAAGGCCAGTCGGAGGTGACGATGAATTTCAGTCCGGTTTCTTCGAGAAGATCATCCCGCGCCAGCAGATAATGCGAGGCGCCAGCGTAGGTTACGAGCAGATCCAGTGCGCCTGCAACGTTACCGGCAGCAGCCGTGGCTGCGACGTTTTTAGCAAGCTGATCGCGCGGCAAGGGCTTACCCATGCCCTCCATAGGCTTGGCAGACAGCCTGCGGATATCAACATCGACTTTCAATCGCCTACGCCCTCTTGCTCCCAGTGGGAGATTATACCTCGGGATGGAATCATTCCATTCGAGAAGCTTACCAAAATGGGACGGCAAGCCCCCGGAGACCGAATCATTTCATTTTATGGAACGGACTGGGATTTGCCATTACCTGACACCAGCCTTTCCACGTATTTCACTGTTCGTCTATTGCTAAAAAAACATACTGAAAAGCTGTTCAATCCATAAACGGCATTCTCAGCCAATTCCCAGCAAACTGTATCGTTGCTGAATTTTTTGTAAACACTGTCCTGAAACGAGATTGCCACGATGCGCCTGCCAAGGATAGCAAAAAGCCCAAAAACGGAAAAAAGGCCGGGTAAAACCGGCCTTTTCGATATTATGCTGCTTTTTCCACCGCCCATTTGCGCAGAATCTTGGCGGCTCTTTCCTCGCTGATTTCCACCATGCGGGAGAGCCTGCGTTCCGGCCCTTCGCGAACCCGGCGGTTGAATGTGCCCTCGCCATCGCCGCCCGCCAGAAGGTCGTCGGTGCTGTCGAAGCCGAAATCCGCCCCGAAACCTTCCATGAGACCACCTGCGCCCGCATCCATGCCGGGAGAGAAATCCGGCAGTTCGAGACCGGCGGCCTCCTGGCTGAGCTGGCCTGCGGCGGCGCCGTTGCCAGTGACCGTGCGGACCAGAGGGCGTACGCCAAGCCAGACAACGAGGAAGGCGACCGCGACAAAGGCAAGCGAGTTGATGATGCCGGCGGAGTTGCGGCTCAGCACTTCCATGATGCCTGGACCGCTGGCAGCCTCGTCAAGCAGCTGTGTTTCGAGGAAGTCCATGGCAGTCAGCGTCACCATGTCGCCGCGGTCAGCCGAAATGCCAGCTGCGGAGGTGACGATCTTCTGCATTTCCGCAAGATAGGCGTCGATCTTGGCCTGATCGGCAGGTTCGCCGACCATTTTCGCGATGCGTCCCTTGTTGACGACGACGGCAACCGAGAGCTTCTCGACCGTGTAGCCGTTCTTGACCGTGGCGACCGTCTTGGAATTGATCTCGTAGTTGGTCTGCTCTTCCTTCTTAGCCGACTGGTCGGAGGACTGCGGACCACCGCCGCCACCCTGCGGTGCTGCCTGCGGCACGTTCTGTTCGACGGTCGCGGCGGTATCGGGCTGGGTTTCCTGCGACTTCTGGTCTTCTTTCACCGTGCGCACGGAGCGCTCGACGCGCGATTCCGGATCGTAGACGGTTTCCTGGATCTGGCGGCTGTCGGTATTCAGCTGCGCCGTCACGCTGGAGCGGAAATTGTCCATGCCGAGGAAAGGCGCCAGCGCCTTGTCGATGTTGGTCGAGATTTCCTGCTGCACGTTCTGCGCCAGCGTCAGCGAGCGGTTCATGGCGGCATTGGTGACATCGTCGCCGGAGGCGAGAAGCTGGCCGGTCGAATCGAGCAGGGTCACATCGTCGACTTCGAGGCCGGGAACAGCCGAGGCGACGAGGTGACGGATGGAGGCGGACGCCTTGCGGCCGGCCGAAGCACTGGCGCGGATCATGACCGATGCGGTGGGCTTCTGTTCGCCACGGCGGAAATTGCCGACGTCAGGCATGACGATATGGACGCGTGCGGCCGCAATGCCGTCGATCTGCTGGATGGAGCGGCCGATCTCGCCCTCAAGAGCGCGAACGCGCGTCACTTCCTGCATGAAGGAGGTCAGGCCGAGAGAGCCGACATTGTCGAAAAGCTCATAACCGGCATTGGCGCTGTCGGGCAGGCCGCGCTCGGCCAGAAGCAGCCTTGCCTTGCTGGTGAGGCCGACGGGAACCTGAAGGCTGGAACCATCAGTCCCCACCTGAAAGTCCAGACCCGATTCGGCGAGCGCAATGCTGATCTTGTTAAGGTCGCTTTTTTCAAGCCCCACATAGAGGGTCTCGTAAGCGGGACGGTTCACGTAAAGAGCTGCAGCAAGGATGATGGCCATGGACACAACGCCCACGCCGCCCAGCATCAGCAGCCGCGTCTGCCCCAGCGCCGCGACATTCTTCAAGACCTGAGGGATTTGATTTAACAGATTCATTCTGTTCCGCACCGTCATTCATAGAGTCCGAGACCTTTTGGCCCCGTCGTGACAATAGGGTGCGAAGCTTGCGCGAGCGTTGCCTTTCTCCGCATTCCGCGAAGGACGGCAACACTGGCCGAAATAGTTCTAGAAGAGGTCGAAGTCGCCCGAGGCCTTGTCGAGCGGCTGGGAATGGCCATGGCGGAAGGCCGCGCCGAGCGCCTTCTGCATTTCGGCCAGCTTGACCAGGCTGAGGGCGGTGGAAACATCCACGATCCAGTTTCCGGGGATGGAACCGGTGATGGTATCGATGAATTCCGCAAGGCCGCGGGTTTTCTGGACGGCAAGATCGATGCCCTGCAGCAGCTTGACGCCTTCGCTGGACAATTGACCGCTGGTCACTTCAAGCAATTGCGGCTCGATGCGCTCGATGAGATAGGCGACGTCGTGCAGTTCCGATACCACGCGCATCAGAACGTCCGGCAGGGCTTCTTCGAACGGAGTGGCGGCGGTGTGCTCTGCAAGCTGCATTGGAAACTCCGTGACTAGAAAAATTCGATGTCGTTGGCGACTGGCTTGGGGGCCGGCACCGGACGCGTTTCCATGGCAACCGTCTTCTGGGTTTCCGCGCCGCTCAGCGGATGCTGACGTGCACGCCCGGAGACCGGCCAGAATTCGATCTTTCGGCCGTGATCCCCACCCGTGGAGGAGCTTAAGACCGGAATACCTTCATCCTTCAGAAACTGCATGGCGAAGATGGCATTCTGCTCGCCGACATTGGAGAAGCTGGCAATCGTCTTTGCGCCGCCGAAAACCTTGGCTTCCAGCCGGTCGCGCCGCGCCCCCTGCTTCAGGAGGCCGTTGATCAGGAGCTCCATGAGATGCACGCCGTAACGCGTCGCATCTCCGCCGGTCACATTTCCCGTTCCCGGCAGCAGGAAGTGATTCATGCCCCCTAAGCCGGCAACGGGGTCTCTCAGACAGGCGGCCACGCACGAACCGAGTATCGTCGTCAGCACCACATCGGGATCGCTGACGACCTTATACTCGCCCTGAATGATATGTACGCGCTTGGCCGCAGCTTCAATCATTTCAGCGATCCGAAAACCGCCTCGATGGCAGCGCGCATCTTGTCGATCGTGAAGGGCTTGGCCAGCACGTTGTTGGCGCCGAGCTGGGCTGCCTTCTGCACCAGCGCGCGGTCGCCCTGCGCGGTGAGGATGATGAAGGCGGCCTTCTTGGTGGTCGGGTTGGCCCTGACGGCGTGCAGGAAACCGAGACCGTCCATCTTCGGCATGTTGAAATCGGAAATGACGAGATGATGGGGCTGCTGCTCCATGATCTTCATTCCCTGCTCGCCGTCACCGGCGGCGGTGATCTGCTTGAAGCCGAGCTGTGTCAGCGCATCGCTGAGGAGCAGCCGGCTGGTCACCTGATCGTCGACGATCAGAACTTTGATCTTTTCTGCGAGAGACATTAGTCAGCACCTTCTTTGCGGGCAGTGGTTAGTTTCAGGATTTCTTCGCCGATGGAGGCCAGCGGGAGTTGCTGTTCCACGGCGCCAAGTTCATAGGCCACGCGGGGCATGCCGTAGACGACACATGTTTTTTCGTTCTGGCCGACGGTGCGCGCGCCGGCATGACGCATTTTCAACAGCCCGGCTGCGCCATCGCGGCCCATGCCGGTGAGAATGACGCCGACGGCGTTGCGGCCGGCAAGCTCCGCCACCGAGTCGAACAGCACATCGACGGAGGGCCGGTGGCCGTTGACGGGATCGCGTTCGACAAGCCGGCAGCAGGGTGCGGACCGGTTGGCGATCTGCAAATGGCGCTCGCCGCCCGGCGCAAGATAGATCTTGCCGGTCTGCAGACGCGCACCGTCCGTCGCCTCTTCCACCACGGGGGCGCAGATACGGTTCAGCCGTTCGGCGAAACTCTTGGTGAAGGTCGGCGGCATGTGCTGGGTGATGACGGTCGGCGGGCAATTGGCCGGGAATTTCTGCAGCACGGCGATCAGCGCTTCGACACCGCCCGTGGAGGAACCGATGGCCACGACCTTGCGCCCAGCCCGATATTCACTGACCGGGACCGGCTGCGGCGCGGCCGCCGCTTCCGGGCGCGCCGCGCGGTAGGCGGCGTGTTGCGAGCGGGCGGCGGCCTTCACCTTGTCGGCCAAATCGCCGAAGGGGCGTGCATCGCCCGGCGCCGGCTTGCCGACACAGTCGAAGGCGCCGATTTCAAGCGCAGCCAGCGAAGCATCCGCGCCGCGATGGGTCAGCGACGAGACCATGATGACCGGCATGGGCCGCAGGCGCATGATCTTTTCGAGAAATTCCAGCCCGTTCATTTCCGGCATCTCGATATCGAGCGTCACGACATCGGGATTGAGCTGCTTGATGGCCGCGCGTGCTTCCATGGCGTTGCCGGCCTGCCCGACCACCTCGACTTCCGGATCGGCCTTGAGGACAGCCGAAATCAGGCCGCGCATGGTGGGGGAATCATCGACGACGAGTACCCGTGCGAGTGCGCTCATGCCTTCCTCCCCGAAGCGTGGCCAGTGAAGCGGTAGGTGGTGATGCCCGTATTGTCGAACAGGTTCTTGGCGTCACCGGAGACGCGTTCGGAATGACCGATATAAAGATGACCGCCTTCCGGCAGCAGCCCGGCAAAACGCGACCAGATGCGCATCTGCGTCGGCTCGTCGAAATAGATGACGACGTTGCGGCAGAAGATCACGTCGAAATTGCCCTTGAAGGGCCATTGCGTCATCAGGTTCAATTCGTTGAAGGTGATGAGACGCTTGACCTTGTCGTCGATGCGGAACTTGCGGCGACCGCCGGCATCGACTTCCGTGAACCATTGCTTGCGCATGGCGGGAGACACGGTTTCGAGCGCATTGTCGTCATAGACCCCTGCCCGGGCCTGCGCCAAAATCTTGGGGTCGATATCCGTCGCGAGAATCTTGAAATCGTAATCCGCCGCATTCGGGAACATGGCAAGCACGGTAAGCGCGATGGAATAGGGCTCCTGCCCGTCCGAACAGGCGGCCGACCAGATGCGGACACGCCCGCCACTCTTCGCCCGGGCGATGAGGCCCGGCAGGACCTCGTCACGCAGATGTTCGAAATGGTGGTTTTCGCGGAAGAAGCGGGTGAAATTCGTCGTCAGATGCGACAGCATTTCGCGCCGCGCCTGCGCGCCATCCGGCGAGGACACCAATGCGCAATATTCGCGAAAACCCGACAGGCCGAGATTGCGGATATGCTTCGAGAGGCGGGAATAGACCAGCGACGCCTTGGTGTCGTTGAGATAGATGCCCGCATCGGCATAGATCATCGCCGCGATTTCCGACAGGTCGCGTCTCGTCAGCGGGTATTCGCCGCTGGCAAGAACCTCGTCGGGAGACTGGCGCTGGTCGCTGAAATTAAGTGCTGCCATGAACGATCCGCTTTCAACCTGTTGCCGCAAGCGACATTTCCTGCTTCAGGGGCTGTCCGCGCGAGGCGCTGACGATGGCATCGACATCCAGGATGAGCGCAACACGTCCGTCACCGAGGATGGTGGCGGCGGCAATGCCCGGAACATGGGTATAGTTGGCTTCCAACGACTTGATGACAACCTGGCGCTGGCCCTGGATCGCGTCGACCATCAGGGCACGCTGGCCGCCGCCTTCCGATTCCACCAGAAGAGCGACACCTTCGACCGGATCAGCCTGGGTCGGGCGGAAGTTCAGCACGCGGCCGACATCGACCAGCGGGCAGAAGGAGTTGCGGATGGAGATCAACCGCTGGTTCGCGCCGAAGGAATGAATGTTCTTCGCTTCCGGCTGCAGGGTTTCGACGATTGCCGTCAGCGGCACCACCAGCGTCTGGCCGGCAACGGTAACCACCATGCCATCAAGAACGGCAAGCGTCAGCGGCAGGCTCATGGTGAAGGTCGAGCCATGGCCGGGGCGCGAGGAGATGCTGATACGGCCGCCAAGCGCCTGAATGGAGCGCTTGACCACATCCATGCCGACGCCGCGGCCGGAAATGTCGGAAATCTTGTCGGCGGTGGAGAAGCCCGGCGCGAAGATCAGATTGTCGATTTCTTCATCCGTCAGGTTCGCATCGGCGGCGATGAGATCGTTGTCGATTGCCTTCTGGCGAACGCGCTCGCGGTTGATGCCCGCGCCATCGTCCTGAAGCTCGATCAGGATACGGCCCGAACGGTGCTTGGCCGAAAGCTTGATGGTGCCTTCCGGGTTCTTGCCCGCCGCTTCGCGCTTTTCCGGTGTTTCGATGCCGTGGTCGACGGCATTGCGGATCATATGCGTCAAAGGTTCGGCCAGCTTGTCGATGACCGTCTTGTCGACTTCCGTGTTCTCGCCTTCGGTGACGAGGCGGATCTGCTTGCCGATCATGTCGGCGACTTCGCGGACGATACGCGACATGCGCTGGAAGACGGGCTTCACCGGCTGCGCGCGGATCGCCATGACGCTGTCCTGAATTTCGCGCGTCAGCTGCTGTAACTCGTCGAGGCCCATATTGACGGCGGAAGTGCCGCTCGCATCGTTTTCGATGACGCTCTGCGATAGCATCGCCTGATTGATGACGAGTTCGCCGACGAGGTTGATCAGGCGGTCGACACGGTCGAGGTCGACGCGGATGGTCTGGCCGGCGCTGGCATTGGCCGCCGCATTGGCATTCGCCTGGGCTGCGGCAGGCGCTGCCGCCGCTTCACGCTTTTCGATGGCGGCATTGACGCTCTGGGCGATCTGCGTCGTCGCGACGGCCGTTTCGACGGCTGCGGCAACGTAGGACGCTTCAGCCGTGGCGATTTCAACAGCGGGCTGCTCTTCCGGTCCGCTATCGAGGGCCGAAAGATCGAACGGGACCGGGATCATAGGAAGCTCTTCCGCGTCGTCTGCGGCATCCGAAACAACCGGCACGATTTCGAGATCGCAATCCCATTCGGCAAATTCGAAGACGCTGCGGATGCCCTCTTCGCCCTTGTCGGTCGCAATCGAAACCGTCCAGGAAAGATAGGATGCTTCAGGATCGAGCTTGTCGAGCGAAGGCAGCTCCGACATGTCGCAATTGATGCTCATATCGCCGATGCGCGAAAGATCGCGCAGGAGAAGTGCCGCCTCGTTGCCCTTCGAATAAAGCGAGGCATGCGGCTTGAAGGTGATCTGGAAGGACGGCGCTTCCATCAGCGGCGTGGTTTCGTCGGCAAAGTCCGTGAAGGAGAACGGGATCGGCTCGAAGCCACTCTCATCCGTCGGCTTGGGTGCGACGGGTTGCGGCGCCTTGACGGCAGCTGGCGCTGCCACGGGCGCGGAAACCTGTATGGTTTCGCCGTTTGCCAGCGCTTCCAGTTCCTTGACGAGGCCGCGGGTGCGGCTTTCATCGACGCTGCCGCCGTCTCTGGCCGCATTGGTCAGGTCCGCCAGCACGTCGGCGGAGCGCAGCATGACCTTCAGAACATCCTGTGTCGGCTCCAGCTTGTTGGAGCGGACGCAGTCGAGGGTCGTTTCAAAAACGTGGGCGAAGGCCACGAGATCATCGAGACCGAAGGCACCCGCCCCGCCCTTGATGGAATGAACGGCACGGAAAACGGCGTTGACGGTTTCCGGATCGCGGTCGCCGTCATTCAATTTAAGAAGCCCCGATTCCAGTTCAGCGAGCTGCTCCTCGCATTCCTGGAAAAAGATTTCCTTGATTTCGTTCATATCCATCGTGAAATGTCCCGTATCAGGCGGTTACGCGTTCAATGGCATCGATGAGTTTCGCAGGGTCGAACGGCTTGACGATCCAGCCTGTCGCACCGGCCTGACGGGCGCGGTTCTTCTTCTCTGCGTCGCTTTCGGTCGTCAGAACGAGGATCGGGATCGCACGATACTTTTCGTTGCGCCGTACACCCTCGATGAAGCCGAAACCATCGAGACGGGGCATGTTGATGTCCGTCACGATAACATCGGGGTTGCTCTGCTCGAGCACTTCGAGGCCCTCGATGCCGTCTTCAGCCTGAATGGTTTCGAAACCGGCATTGTTGAGCGTGACCAGGAGCATGTTCCTGATCGTCCGGGAATCATCCACGGTAAGAACTTTTTTCTTCACTTTTGCATCTCCTTGGGGAGCAAATGGTCAATATCGACGCCTATCAGTTTCATCGTCTTGTCGAATGCATCGGACACCCTGGCAAAACCGAACCGCTTGCCATCCTCTTCCCAGGACTTCGCGCCGGCCATGAGGACCTGGGCGCAAAGCGCACCGATACGCTCCACCTCGGACGCATCTACCGACAAAGGTGCTCCCCTCAGCGTCATCAGCTTGCCGTGCAGGGCCGATGCTTCGTTGAGATCCAGCACCGGTGACAGTTTCAGCGTCGCCTCAGCTGCTTTTCTGGCTGCCATTACATGACTCCCTGACGTCTGAATTGTTGGTAATCCTGGCCGTAATCCGTGCGATTATCCGCACGGGCCATAAATGAAGTGTCCTGCCGGTCCGCACCGGACGCCGGTCTCGCCTGCCCCTGACGGGCGATGCGGAATTCGCGGATGGTGCGGCCGAGTTCGAGGATGACGGTTTGAAGCGCGTCAGCCTCGGAGGCGCTCGCGCTGATATCGACGGCGTTCCGGCCGGCCTGCCTGTGCTGCTCACTGATATCGGCGGCAACCGATTGCAGTTCGCCGGCCTGCTCGGCCGTATACCGGGAGACTTCCGCGATCATGTCGTTGATGCCAGAGACCTGCCGGACGACACCGCCGATTGCATCCTGCGTGCGGTTGACCATGCGCACGCCGCCCTCGACCTGCGTCTTGGTGGTGCCGACAAGGCTCTTGATCTCCCTTGCAGCGTCGGCGGAACGCTGGGCGAGCGCCCGCACCTCCTGCGCGACGACAGCGAAACCACGTCCGCTTTCACCCGCGCGCGCCGCCTCGATGCCGGCATTCAGAGCGAGAAGGTTGGTCTGAAAAGCGATCTCGTCAATCGTGCCGATGATCCTGCCGATCTGTTCGGCGGATTGTTCGATGTCCGACATGGCGTCAATCGCCTCGCCGATCGCCTTGCCGCTTTCGACCGCCGCCTCGCGGGCGCGGGAAACAGCCGTTTCCGTGGCCGATATGCGGGCGCCGTTTTCAGCAAGGTTCCCGATCATCGTCTGGATGGCGCGGGAGGTTTCGGCCAGGGCTTCGGCCTGCTGGCGGGAGCGCTCGGCCATGGAGCGGCCCATATCGACAAACCGCGCGCCGAGCGCCTCGGCCTCGCCAATGCTGTTTTGCGCCGCGATCAGCGATGCACCGATCGTTTCCAGAGCCGCATTGAAGGAAGCCGCAACATCGCGATAGGCTTCCGGCACTTCGCCGCCGATACGGGCCTGCAAATCGCCTGCGGCAAAGGCCGTCAGTGCCGTGCCCAGCAACTTCGCCGCTTCGGAACGGTCATTGTCGCGCTGTTCCGCCAGTTCGCGGCCATGGCGTAAGCGCAATTCGTTGAAGCGCAGCGAGACGGCGATTTCGGTATCGACCATCACCAGACGGACGACATTCTTGACGGCTTCCGCCAGTTCACGGGTTTTCTTGCGGTTGCCGGGCAGGATAGAGCGCGGCGCATGCTCGGCCACCAGCCCGCCGACAAGATGTTCCAGAACCACCGCGTGGCTGGCGATCTGCCAGCGCGGGTCGAGCCCCATGCGGCTGGCATTGTCGGAAAGAACCTTCACCCGCTCGGCATAGAGCGCGTCGAAACGCGCATCGGTCAGAACGCTCCAATGCGAGGATTGCAGATCGTGCAGGCGGTCGAGCTGGTTTTCGCTTTCGAAAGACGGAGAACAGTCCGGCATGGACTGGAAACGGGTCATCACGTCCCGCAGGCCGGCCTTGACGTAAGGCTCCAGCACGCTGCGATAGCTGCGCAGGAAATCGGATTGCATCTCGTCGAGGCCGGCAAAACGCAACCGTCCCGCCAGGCTTCCGCCTGCCGATCTGCGCGCTTGATCTGATGGCAAATCCTGCCCCAACCGACGTCCCCAACAACATGACGGCCGGTAAAACCCGGCCAAATTGGCCAAGGTTCAGAACGCCAGCACCCTAAGGGGATTTTTGAACGAACATACCCATCGCGGACGATGCGGCATCGACGCCTGCCAGACCTTCTTGAACCAAGAAACGAAAATACCGGATCGGCACCGGTACGGCAGTGCGGCGTCATGCCTGGAAGGGGAGAGAACCCCATTCCGCCGTGGAAATACCATCAATCTTTATGGTTAATTCCTTGCTTGAAAGTTAAGAAACACAGGCGTCGGCGTCAAACGGTAAAATTTGTAAAAGCTTTTAGCCAATGCCGCCCTCACTTTGCCGCAAACGGGCAAAAACGAAAAGGAATCGGACGGTGCGGGCGGTTTTTCCCGCATGCGCGCTGGACAAGCATGTCCGGCTTCCCCTAAAACAAATCAACAGGATATTCGCTCAACGGTGATGCTTTAAAGAGACCTTTACGATCAAGGAGATGCCAACTTGTCATGGATGGAGAAAGGCCGCAGTTCAAGGCGCCATCCGCAAGTGTTGATCGGTCTCGTGGTCGCGAGCCTGCTGGTCATGATCGGCTTTCAGGCACCGGCCGGCGTCAAGCCCCTTTCCAAAACCAGCCGCCTCGAACGATTGCAGAGCGTCGATCCCGGCCGTTCCCTTTCTCTTCGCGAAAAGGATTGCGATAGCGGCAATGATTTCGGCTGCAGGACCGGCGATGCCGGTTCAGGCCTTCGCCTGGACGCGTTTGCCTCACCCGCCCCGAGCCTCAGGGATAATGCCGACGTCTCGCTCGTTGCTGTTGCCATCGTGCCACAAGCTTTCCGAGACTTTGCCAGCGTGGTTCCACGCGCGCCTCCGCATATTATGTATTAGTCATTCCGGCGGTCCTCATCATTCGGTTCATTGCGAACCTTGAGGGATCGGAGTCGTCGGAAACCCGCCGTAGGCTCCCATTCCAGAGAGAAAACCGCCGCCGCATATGACACTTGCAACCATTCTTCCATTCATTGTCGCATTGCCCTTCGTTGGCGCGCTTCTGACGGCCTTCATGCCGCGCGAGGGTGCGGCCGCCGGTCCCGCCTCCGTTGCGGGCGCAGTCGCCCTTTTTGGCCTTGTCAGCAGCATTTTTCTCTATACGAGCGTCAGCGGCGGCGCGGTTCTCAAGTATGATGTGGAATGGCTGCCCCAGCTCGGCCTGAACTTTACCCTGCGGCTGGACGGATTTGCCTGGATTTTCACGATGCTCATTACCGGCATTGGCCTGCTGGTGGTGCTCTACGCGCGTTATTATATGTCGGCCGAAGACCCGATCCCCCGTTTCTTCGCCTTCCTGCTCGCCTTCATGGGTTCGATGCTTGGCGTGGTGCTCTCCGGCAACGTCATCCTGCTGTCGATCTTCTGGGAAATGACCAGCATCTTTTCGTTCCTGCTGATCGGTTACTGGCATCAGAACGCCGGTGCGCGCGACGGGGCACGCATGGCGCTGACCGTCACCGGCATCGGCGGCTTCAGTCTGCTGGCCGGCCTGCTGATCCTCGGCCATATGGCGGGAAGCTATGATCTCGACAAGATCATCGAGGCCGGTGCGGCTATCCGCGCCCATTCCCTCTATGTGCCCGCGCTCATCCTCATCCTCGGCGGCGCGCTGACCAAGAGCGCGCAGTTTCCGTTCCATTTCTGGCTGCCCAACGCCATGGCGGCGCCCACACCCGTTTCCGCCTATCTGCATTCGGCCACAATGGTGAAGGCGGGGGTTTTCCTGCTGGCGCGGTTCTGGCCGGTGCTGGCGGGCACGCCGGAATGGTTCTGGCTGGTGGGCGCGGCCGGCATCATAACCCTGCTGCTCGGCGCCTATTTCGCCATGTTCCAGCAGGACCTCAAGGGGCTGCTCGCCTATTCCACCATCAGCCATCTTGGCCTCATCACAACGCTGCTCAGCCTCGGCAGCCCGCTTGCGGCAGTGGCGGCCATTTTCCACATGGTCAACCACGCCACCTTCAAGGCCTCGCTCTTCATGGCGGCCGGCATCATCGACCATGAGACGGGCACGCGCGACATGCGGCGCTTGAGCGGGCTTTACACCTATATGCCCGCAACCGCGACGCTCGCCATGGCGGCAAGTGCGGCCATGGCCGGCGTGCCGTTGTTTAACGGCTTCCTCTCCAAGGAAATGTTCTTTGCCGAGGCCGTCGAAACCCATGCCGACTCGCTGCTGGACCGGGCCCTGCCCTATGTCGCGACGCTGTCGGGCGCATTTGCCGTCGCCTATTCGCTGCGCTTCATCCACACGGTGTTCTTCGGCCCCAAGCCCGTCGATCTGCCGAACCCGCATCCGCACGAGCCGCCGCGCTGGATGCGTTTCCCCATTGAATTCCTCGTCTTCGCCTGCCTGATCGTCGGCATCGTTCCGAGCCTCTCCATCGGCCCGTTCCTGCATTCGGCCGTGCTTTCCGTTCTCGGTCCGCAGACACCCGTCTACAGCCTATCGATCTGGCACGGTTTCAACCTGCCGCTGATCATGAGTATAGCGGCGCTGATCGGCGGGGTTACGATCTATGCCCTGCTCGGCGGTTATTTCTCGCGCTGCGACGATGGCCCGCCGGTCTTCCGGCATTTGCGGGGACAGCGCATCTTCGAGCGCATTCTCGTCACCGTGTCCTGGAAATGGGCGCGGTGGCTGGAAAGCACGCTCGGCACGCGGCGGCTGCAACCGCAGCTGAGGCTTCTTATCCTTGTGGCGCTTCTTGCCGGTTTCTCGCCTCTCTTCCTTTCGGAATTCTCCCTGTCGCTGCCGCGCGTCACGACCTTCGATCCGATCTTCGCCATTCTCTGGCTGATCGGCATGATCGCGGCCATGGGTGCGGCCTGGCAGGCGAAATATCATCGCCTCGCCGCGCTCGTCATGCTGGGCGTCTCTGGCCTCGTCACCTGCCTTACCTTCGTCTGGCTTTCCGCGCCGGATCTGGCCATCACCCAGCTGCTGGTGGAAATCGTCACCACGGTTCTCATCCTGCTCGGCCTCAGATGGCTGCCGAAACGTGTCGAGAAGGTCGACAGCAGCGATGAGCTGCCGGCGCAGCTTCGCCGCGCCCGCGACTTCCTGCTCGCCGCAGGCAGCGGTATCGGCATGTCCGTCATCGCCTATGCCGTGATGACGCTGCCGGTGCCGAACGCGATTGCGACCTATTTCCTCGAACGCGCGTATACCGAAGGCGGCGGCACCAATGTCGTCAACGTCATCCTCGTCGATTTCCGTGGCTTCGATACCTTCGGCGAAATAGCGGTGCTGGCCATCGTGGCGCTCACCGTCTTTGCGCTGCTTCGCCGTTTCCGCCCCGCCCATGAAAGCATCGGGGTGCCGGAACAGCAGCAGATGCAGAACGCCTTCGATGCCGAACGGCCAGACCGGAGCAATGGCGATACGGTTCGTGACTATCTCTATGTGCCGTCGATCGTGATGCAGTGGATGTTCCCGGTCATCATCACCTTCTCGATCTTCCTGTTCATGCGCGGCCACGACCTGCCGGGCGGCGGCTTTGCGGCCGGCATCACCATGGCCATCGGCTTCCTGCTGCAATATCTTGCCGGCGGGGCGCGCTGGGCGGAGGACCGCATCCGCATCCTGCCGCTGCGCTGGATGGGTTTCGGCCTTTTGATGGCGGCGGCGACGGGTATCGGCTCCTGGTACTTCGGCTACCCGTTCCTGACCTCCTATTTCCAGTATACGGAGATACCCTATATCGGCAAAATGCCGACGGCATCCGCCCTGCTGTTCGATCTCGGCGTCTTCTCGCTGGTCGTCGGCTCCGTTGTTCTTATCCTGATAGCACTGGCACACCAATCGTTGCGTAACTACCGCGTTCGCACGCCTGAAGCCGCAAAAGCGGAGGACGTGTAATGGAACTCATTCTTGCAATCGGCATCGGCATCATGACCGGCTCCGGCGTCTGGCTGGTGCTGCGCCCGCGCACCTATCAGGTCATTGTCGGGCTTTCGCTGCTGTCTTACGCCGTCAACCTCTTCATCTTCGGCGTCGGCGGCATCAAGACCAATGCGCCGCCGGTGCTGGTCAACGGCGTCGACAGTTCGACGCTCGCCGACCCCGTGCCGCAGGCGCTGGTGCTGACGGCCATCGTCATCGGCTTCGCCACCACCGCATTGTTCCTCGTCGTGCTGCTTGCCGCCCGCGGCCTCACCGGCACCGACCATGTGGACGGGAGGGAGTCGAAATGATGTCGTTCCCCTTCCATATTGTCATCGCGCCCATTCTTCTGCCGCTGATTACCGCCGCCCTTCTGCTGTTCTTCGACGAGCGCCAGCGCGTGGCGAAAGCCGCCATCAGCCTCACCTCGACGGTGCTGTTGCTGGTGGTCGCCATATTGCTGTTCCGCGAGGTGAACTCGACGGTCAATACCGAGATCGCGGCCGTGGTCTCAAGCGGCGTCTATCTGCTCGGCAACTGGCCGGCGCCCTTCGGCATCGTGCTCGTCGCCGACCGTCTTTCGGGCCTGATGGTGCTGTTGACGGCGCTGCTTGCCATTCCGTCCTTGATCTATTCGATGGCGAAGTGGCACAGGTCGGGCGCGCATTTCCATTCGCTGTTCCAGATGATGCTGATGGGCGTCAACGGTGCATTCCTGACCGGCGACCTCTTCAATCTCTTCGTCTTCTTCGAAGTGATGCTCGCCGCGTCCTACGGTCTGCTGCTGCACGGCTCCGGCCAGCAGCGCGTCAAGGCCGGGCTGCATTATATCGCCATCAACCTCGTCGCCGCCCTGTTCTTCCTGATCGGCGTCAGCCTCATCTATGGCGTTACCGGCACGCTGAACATGGGCGATCTCGCCCACCGCATCGAGGGGCTCAACCCCGATCAGCGCATGCTCTTGGAAACCGGCTCGGCCATCCTCGGCATCGCCTTTCTGGTCAAGGCCGGCATGTGGCCGCTGAATTTCTGGCTGCCTTCCGCCTATGGCGCGGCGTCGGCCCCGGTGGGCGGGCTCTTCGCCATCATGAGCAAGGTCGGCATTTATGTCATCGCCCGCCTGTCCTTCCTGCTTTTCGGACAGACGGCCGGGGAATCGGCCGGTTTCGGCCATGATGCCCTGCTGGTTGGCGGCATCGCCACCATCATCTTCGGGGCCATCGGCGTTCTGGCGTCGCAGGCGCTGGGGCGGCTTGCCGGCTTTTCGGTTCTCGTCTCGTCGGGAACGCTGCTTGCCGCCATGGGCACCGGCAATCCCACGGTTGCGGCCGGCGCGCTTTATTACATGGTCAGCTCCACCCTCACCATCAGCGCCTTCTTCATGCTGATCGAACTCGTCGAGCGCGGACAGGATGCCGGCGCGAACGTTCTTGCCGTGACCATGGAGGCCTATGGCGAAGGCGACGAGGAAGAGGAGGAAGAGGAAGTCGGCGTGACCATGCCCGCCACCATGGCGGTGCTCGGGGCCTGTTTTGCCGCCTGCGGCATTCTTCTGGCCGGCCTGCCGCCGCTTTCGGGCTTCATCGCCAAATTCTCGATGCTGACCGCCATTCTCAATCCTTCCGGGCTTGGCGCCAATGACAGCGTTTCCACGCTGTCCTGGTGGCTGGTCTTCCTGATCGTCTTTGCCGGTTTCGCCTCGCTGATCTCGATGACGCGCGCCGGCATCCGCACCTTCTGGGCTTCCATCGAAGGCACCGTGCCCCGCGTACTCGTCATCGAAATCGCCCCCGTGATGCTGCTGCTCGGCCTGACGCTCGCCATGACCGTGCAGGCGGGACCGGTAATGCGATACATGCAGGAAACGGCGCGTATTCTCGACCTGCCGGCAAGCTATATTCAGGGCGTCATTTCCGCACCCCGAGCGGGAAGCAACCCGGAGGCAGAGCCATGATAAGCCGTGTCCTACCCTACCCGCTGCTGACGATCTCGCTGATCTTTTTCTGGATGACGATCAATAGCTTTTCGCCCGGGCATCTGCTGCTCGGCACCGGTGTTGCGCTTGTCGCCTCCTGGGCGATGGCGTCGCTCAGGCCCGCCAAGCCGCGCATCCGCAACTGGCACAGGCTCGTGCAGCTCATCCTGATCGTGCTTTACGATATTGTCAGGTCCAATCTCTCGGTCGTGAAGATCATCCTGTTCAAGCGCGAGAGAGACCGCAAATCCGGCTTCCTGGCCGTGCCGCTCGATATTCGCGATCCGATGGCGCTTGCGGTTCTGGCGACGATCCTGACCTCGACGCCGGGAAGCGCATGGCTCGAATATAATTCCAGCCAGGGCACGCTGCTGCTTCACGTTCTCGACGATGTGGATGAGGCAGCCTGGATAAGCCTCATCAAGAACCGTTATGAAAAACTGCTGATGGAGATATTCGAATGAGTTCGATTATCCTTTTCTGGTCCTTTTCGCTGGCGCAGTTCATGCTCGCCATCGCCATGGCGATCTCGGTCTATCGCATCGCCATCGGCCCGCGCGCGCAGGACCGCGTGCTGGGTGTGGATACGCTCTATGTCAACGCCATGCTGCTTCTTTTGACCTTCGGCCTGCGCACCGGCAACGACATCTATTTCGAGGCATCGCTGCTGATCGCCATCCTCGGCTTCGTCTCCACCGTCGCCCTTTCCAAATTCCTGATGCGCGGGGAGGTGATCGAATGAGCGAGGCGCACGAATTTCCCCTCTGGGCCGCCATCGCCGTGGCCTTCTTCGTCCTTCTGGGCGCCTCGCTGACGCTGATCGGCACCATCGGCTTTGCCAGGCTCAACAGCTTCTATGAGCGCCTGCATGCACCAACGCTCGGCACCAGCTGGGGCACCGGCGGCATCGTCATGGCCTCGATCATCTATTTCTCCGTCTCCGGCGACCGCTTCGCCTTCCACGAAATCTTCATCGGCATTTTCATGACGGTGACGACCCCGGTTTCCCTGATGCTGCTGGGGCGCGCTGCGCTTTATCGCGACCGGGCGGAGCAGAATACGGATAATCGGGAGCATCTGTAGATTTGTGAAGGATATCCGATTTCGACTGTCCTTTATTTTACCGGCATTATCGTCCAATAGCTTCATATATCTGCTAAAAAAACGACTTAAGAAACGCTCGAGTGGAAACAATATCTTGGCTCTTGTTTCCAACAAGCCGGAATCAATCCGACCATAATTGGAGCGTTGTCATGTCTGAACTGGATGAACTCCTTCGTCAGAAAGCTGAAATCGAAGCACGGATCGTTGAGGTCAGAGCGCACGAAATTGACCGGCTCAAACTGGAGTTCGCCAACCTGGCTTATAAACTCCGAGAATTGAACGGCCTACCGAAAGCTATTACGGAAAACTTCACCGACAAGGCGGGAACGTTTAATCCGTTTCGCGTTATGAACGTGAAAAAGGCTTAGCTCCCCTGTTGTTGAGATTACCATGGATTTGGCCTATCTGACGAGGAACGCTGTTTCGGCAGAGCGCGCGCGGTCAAGAATTCTGCGTTCGGGATTTACGATCAGCGGCCACAAGCTCTGGACGGACAAAGAAGACCTAGTCTGCAGAATATTCTACCCCGACTATTTTGCCATATGTCAGGTTCTAGATACGCGATCCAAAAAGGCGATTCAGACGCGTTGTCAAAAGCTGGGCTTGGTTCCACCCAAACAATCTTGGGGGTGGCCAGCAAGACAAAAACTACGCAAACTCTATCCAGAAGCCAGCAGAGAGGACATCTGTAAATTTTTCCCTGGGGTTGAATGGCAGAAAATTCAGTCGGCCGCCCGCTATTACGGATATCGCCGCAAGAAAAAACCTTACAAAATCACCGGCGTTCTGGCGCTCGATCAGCTTCGGAAGCATTGCTACGATTCAAATTTGACTATGCGGGACACCGACGAAGGGGCAGGAACAGGGCGCTACTTTCAGACACGCGGTTACCGAAGCAAATATCCCAACTTCAAAGCTATTAATCGAGGAGTGAGGGCACTGGGTGGTCACCTTGAAGTCCGATGGGATGAATGAGGTGAATATTCATCGCCCATTTTTGGCCACCTTCCTGAAGGTCAGGGAAATTCGTCTGCCTCGGGCTGTCCTAATTCCATTCACGATATCCGATTTGCGAGCCGGAATTTCATGGGTCCAGCCGTAGCGGCCAGCGTCTCTCAGCAAGACGCCGGAGCGAGGTTGAAGCAAGACGCCGCATATGGCTGGTCCATGCAATTCGCGGAAAACCATCTCGCATGTGGATAAAAGGCTTATCGACACGATCGTATCGTCAAAACAGGGCACACAATCGACATGCGCACTGATGCCCTGCCCCGGAAGATATTCGTTCGCGATAACCTGATCGGGCAAATCCCGACAATAACATGTGGTAACTAACCGCTCCGCGAACACGCCAAGCCATGGCGGCAACGGCCCGAAATACGCTTCCGCGGTAACAGCGCGCGCCTTATAATCGTACCGATAACCGAAATGCTGCACGCGACGTTTCAACTCCGTGCTCCACACATCCGCATCGAGTCTGTGGGCGACGACGGCCTCCTCCTCTGGAGAGAGAAAGCCGTCAAAATAGACAATGCCGGGGGGTAGAAGAGGTGGGCTTGTGACACGATCCATTTGTGGGCTGCTCTCCAACTGCCTGCAATAAACAGTCTTGGCCCATGGCTACACCGGGCCTGTCAAAAGCATATGATGGCGGTAGCTACTCATCGAAATTTGCCTGCAAATGGACAAGTCGCCCATGCGCGCCATTCATCAACAATGCAATTGAGATAAATGGTGCCCGGAGGCGGATTTGAACCACCGACACGCGGATTTTCAATCCGCTGCTCTACCAACTGAGCTATCCGGGCACTTCAGGTCCTTGAAGAACCTCCGCTTTTGGCGGGCGGGGCTGTTTGGTGCCCCGAAAGTGAGCGGGGTTATAACATCTTGTTCGGACATGGCAAGCGCCATCGCGAAGTTTTTTGACAGTTTTTTCACGGCGCCTGTGGATGGTTGAAATCTACGCCCGGCGAAGGCGGGATTGCAGCGGAAAACCCGCTCCCGGGCATCCGCCGGGCCAGCGGACCGTGGCGCGGCAGGGGAAGGCTTACGCCCCCTCATTGCGCCGTGCGGCAAGACCAAGCGCGATTGGCACCACCGCCACCAGCGCCGCCATGACGGGCGAGGAGGCGAAGATGCGGCTTGCCAGCGATGTGACGGCAACGGAGCGCACCACCGTCATCAGGCGCGAATTCTCGCGGTCGCGCTCATGCCGGGCATCGGTGGATTTATGATGCGGCGTGTTGGAGGCGGCTTCCAGCCGTTTGACGTCGCGACGAATCTTTTCGAGCTGTTTGCGAAGGTCTTCCAGTTCCGCCCGCAAGGATGATTCCGCCGGGGCCGAGGCACGCGCCCTTTGGGCAGCAGCGGGTTTTGCAGCCTTCTTCTCCGCGGCCTCTTCGTCCAGTTCGGCCAGATGGTCGTCAAGGTCCGAGGGCTTGTCGAAACCGTGGGATCGCAGTGGTGCTTTCATCGCTATCTCCTGAGGCGTGCTGAATTCCGGCGGCGGGCGCTTTTGCCCAGTCAGCCTTTTCAACGCCTCAGCCGGGCAAAGGATGCACGGAAAGCGGGGAGACAGGCATAATAAAACAGGCCCCGAAGGGCCTGTTCAATGTCTCGCGGAGCCTCAGGCCGCCTTGGCGGCGCTGGCATAGGGATCGAAGCGACCGTAGAAGGTTTCGCCCTTGGCGGCCATGTCCTTCAGGAGCGGTGTCGGCTTGAATCGCGGGCCGTAGGTCTCGCTGAGCTTCTCGGCGAGTGCGACGAAGTTCTTCACGCCCATGCCGTCGATATAGGACAGCGCGCCGCCGGTATAGGGCGCAAAGCCGAAACCGAGGATGGAGCCGACATCCGCCTCACGCGGATCGGTGACGATGCCTTCTTCCACCGTGCGGGCGGCTTCCAGCGCCACGGTGACGAGGAAGCGCTGTTTCAGCACCTCCATATCCACCGCTTCAGGCTTCTGCTGCGGATAGAGGTCCTTCAGGCCGGGCCAGAGGGATTTCTTGGCGGGCTTTGGCGGGTAGTCGTAAAAGCCCTTGGCGTTCTTGCGGCCGAAGCGGCCTTCGCCTTCCACCAGCTTCTTCACCAGCTCCATATGGCGCGGATCGACAGCCTTTTCACCGAGATCGGCGACGGTGGCTTTCAGGATCTTGTAGGAAAGATCGATCGCCACTTCGTCGTTCAACGCCAGCGGGCCGACCGGCATGCCGGCGAATTTCGCGGCATTTTCGATCATGGCGGGCGGCACGCCTTCGATCAGCATATCGTAGCTTTCGGCCATGTAACGTAACACGCAGCGATTGACGAAGAAGCCGCGCGTATCGTTGACCACAATCGGGGTCTTCTTGATCTTCGCCACATAGTCCAGCGCGACGGCGAGCGCCTTGTCGCCGGTTTCCTTGCCGAGGATCACTTCCGTCAGCATCATCTTCTCGACAGGTGAGAAGAAGTGGATGCCGATGAAATCCGCCGGGCGCTTCGAGTTCTTCGCAAGGCCGGTGATCGGCAAAGTGGAGGTGTTGGAGGCGAAGATCGCGCCCTGCGGCAAGACGGCTTCCACGGCCTCGATGACGGCTTTCTTCACGTCGCGGTCTTCGAAGACGGCCTCGATGACGAGATCGGCATCGGCGAGCGCCTTGTAATCCGCCGTCGGAGTAACGAGGTCGAGCAGGGCCTTGCCCTCATCCTGCGTCAGCCTGCCCTTGCCGATGGCCGCCTTGACGCTTTCCTCGCAATGGCCCTTGCCCTTGTCCGCCGCTTCCTGATCGCGATCGACCAGCGTGACGGGGATGCCGGCTGCGGCGGTAACATAAGCGACAGCTGCGCCCATGAAGCCCGCGCCGACGACGCCCACCTTTTTGAACTCCGTCTTCGGCTGGCCGGCCGGGCGGCGCGCGCCCTTGCCCAGTTCCTGCATGGAAATGAACAGCGAGCGGATCATGCCGAAGGCTTCCTTCGAGCGAAGGATTTCGGTGAAATAACGCTGCTCCACCTTCAGCGCCGTGTCGAAGGGCAATTGCAGGCCTTCATAGACGCATTTGAGGATGGCGAGGGCGGCCGGATAGTTGCCGGCGCTTTCGCGGCGCAAAATGGCCGGTGCTGCGGGCCAGAGCTGGGCAGCCGCCGGCGTCCAGATGCCGCCACCGGGGGCCTTGAAGCCCTTTTCATCCCAGGGAGCGACCGGTTTCAGGCCGTCCTTGATCATCTGCTTTGCGGTTGCAACCAGCTGATCCGGCTCCACCACCTGATGCACCAGCCCCATGGCCTTGGCGCGCGCGCCGGTCAGCGACTGGCCGGTGGTCATCATCTGCAGCGCCGATTGGGCATCCGTCAGGCGCGGCACGCGCTGGGTGCCGCCGGCGCCGGGGAAGATGCCGACCTTGACTTCCGGCAGGGCGATCTTGAGGTTCTTGGCGCTGGAGGCGACCCGACCGTGGCACGCAAGCGAGAGTTCGAAAGCGCCGCCCATGCAGGTGCCGTTGATGGCGGAAACCCAGGGCTTACCGTTGGTCTCGATCTTGCGGAACAGGCCCGTCATGCGGCCAACCAGTTCGAACAGCTTTGCCGCCGCCTGATCCGGGTTCTTCGTCTTCTCGTCATTGTAGAAGGAGAACATCGACTTGATCATCGAAAGATCGGCGCCGCCGGAAAAGGTGCTCTTGCCTGACGTGAAGACAACGCCCTTGACGGCGCTGTCAGCGACAGTCGCGTCAACGATGGCGTTCAACTCGTCCATCACTTCTGATGTGAAGACGTTCATGGATTTTTCCGGCATATCCCAGGTGACGAGGGCAATGCCGTCTGCGTCCGTCTCGATGGTGAAATTGGTGTAAGTGCTCATTTGGGATTCCTCTTCCCTGAATCTTAATGGCCGCTTCGCTTTCTCCGTCATCCTCGGGCTTGACCCGAGGATCCAAGCACCGGGGATAGATCCTCGGGTCAAGCCCGAGGATGACGGGGGAACCGTTGCGGTATCAGCCGAAGCCTCTCAAACCCGCTCGATAACCGTCGCCGTGCCCATGCCAGCGCCGATGCAGAGCGTAACGAGCGCGGTGTTCAGATCGCGCCGCTCCAGCTCATCCAGCACCGTGCCGAGGATCATCGCGCCGGTTGCACCGAGCGGATGGCCCATGGCGATGGCGCCGCCATTGACGTTCATCCGGTCGTGGTCGATGTCGAAGGCCTGCATGTAACGCAGGACCACGGCGGCGAAGGCTTCGTTGAGTTCGAAAAGATCGATATCAGCAAGCGACATTCCGGTCTTTTTCAGGAGCTTTTCGGTCACATCCACCGGGCCGGTCAGCATCAGCGCCGGATCGGAGCCGATATTGGCGAATGCCTTGATGCGGGCGCGGGGCTTAATGCCCATTGCCTCGCCGCCCGCCTTCGAGCCAACCAGCACGGCCGCAGCGCCATCGACGATGCCGGACGAATTGCCGGCGTGATGGACGTAATTGATCCGCTCCACTTCCGGATGCGCCATGATGCCGACGGCTTCGAAGCCGCCCATCTCACCCGGCATCTGGAAGGACGGGTTGAGCGAGGCCAGCGCCTGCATGTCCGTGCCGGGGCGCATATGCTCGTCACGGTCGAGGATCGTCAGGCCGTTTGAGTCCTTCACCGGAATGACCGACTTGTTGAAATAGCCCTTTTCCCAGGCATGCGCCGCGCGCTTCTGGCTTTCGACGGCATAGGCGTCGACATCGTCACGGGAGAAGCCGTATTTGGTGGCGATGAGATCGGCCGAGACGCCCTGCGGCATAAAGAAGGCCGGGAAGTTGACCGAAGGGTCCATGTACCAGGCGCCGCCAGACATGCCCATGCCGACGCGCGACATGCTTTCGACGCCGCCCGCGATGACGATATCGTCAGATCCCGCCTTGACCTTGCCGGCTGCGAAGTTGATGGCATCGAGACCCGAGGCGCAGAAGCGCGAGATCTGCATGCCCGGTGCCCTGTTGGAATAACCGGCCTCGAAGGCGGCGGCCTTGGGGATCACCGCGCCGGCATCCATGACGGGATCGACACAGCCCATGATGATGTCATCGACGGCAGAAGTGTCCAGTCCATTGCGGTCGCGGATGGCTTCCAGTGTCTTGGCGGCAAGGCGAACGGAGGGCACCTCATGCAGGCTGCCATCCTTCTTGCCGCGTCCGCGCGGGGTGCGGACATGGTCGTAGATAAATACGTCGGTCATTGTTTCTCTCCCTGCGGCGTCATAAACGCCAGCCTCATCAGAATGCTTCCGCAGCCAGTTCCATCATGGTGTCCGCGCCGGTTTCGATGCGGGCCTTGCGCAGCGCCGTTTCCGGCATGATGCGCTCCATATAAAACTTCGCCGTGACAAGCTTGGTCTTGAGGTAATCCTCGTCCGAAGCGCTGCCTGCTGCAAGCGCTTCGCTGGCGGCTTTCGCCATGCGCGCCTGCATGTAACCCAGCACCACGATGCCAAAGAGATGCATGTAGTCGGTCGAACCGGCACCGGCATTGTCGGGCTTGGCCATGGCGTTCTGCATGAACCACATGGTTGCGGCCTGCAGATCGTTCAAGCCCTTCTTCAGGCCTTTGGTGTAAAGGCTCAGCTTTTCATCGGCGCGGTTTTCCTCGCAGAAATCGCCGATTTCCTTGAACAGCGCCATCACGGCACGGCCGCCATTCATGCCGAGCTTGCGGCCAACCAGATCGAGCGCCTGAATGCCGTTGGCACCTTCGTAGATCATGGTGATACGCGCATCGCGGACATACTGGCTCATGCCATGTTCTTCGATGTAGCCATGGCCACCGAAGACCTGCTGCGCCATCACAGCGTGGTCGAAGCCCTTGTCGGTCAACACGCCTTTCAGGATCGGGGTCACGAGGCCGAGCAGATCGTCTGCCGCCTGCCGCTCTTTCTCGTCGGTCGAGCGATGGGCGATGTCGGATTGCAGCGCGGTCCACAGAAGGAAAGCACGGCCGGCCTCATTATAGGCCTTGATGGTCATCAGCGTGCGGCGGATATCCGGGTGCACGATGATCGGATCGGCCTTCTTGTCCGGGAATTTCGCGCCGGAAAGCGAGCGGCCCTGAATGCGCTCGCGGGCATATTCCACCGCATTCTGATAGGCGATTTCACCGACGGACAGCCCCTGCAGGCCGACGCCGAGGCGGGCTTCGTTCATCATCACGAACATGGCCGAAAGGCCCTTGTTCTCAGCGCCGAGCAGATAACCGGTCGCGTCATCGTAGTTCATGACGCAGGTGGCGTTGCCGTGAATGCCCATCTTGTGTTCGATGGCGCCGCAGGTGACGCCGTTGCGCTCGCCCGGCGTGCCGTCTTCCTTCACCAGGAACTTCGGTACAATGAAGAGCGAAATGCCCTTGGTGCCCTCAGGCGCGCCTTCGATGCGGGCGATTACCAGATGAACGATATTGTTCGTCATGGAATGTTCGCCGGCGGAGATGAAGATCTTCTGGCCGGAGATTTTGTAGCTGCCGTCGGCCTGCGGCACAGCCTTGGTGCGCAGCATGCCGAGATCGGTGCCGCAATGGGGTTCGGTCAGGTTCATGGTGCCAGACCATGTGCCTTCCACCATCTTCGGCAGGTAGGTGTCCTTCTGCTCCTGCGTGCCATGCACCAGAATGGCGGCAATCGCACCCTGCGTCAGGCCGGGATACATCATCAGCGACAGGTTGGCCGACGACATATATTCGCCAATGGCGGCGTGCAGCGTATAGGGCAGGCCCTGACCGCCGAATTCCGGCGGAACGGCAAGGCCGATCCAGCCGCCCTCGCAATAGGCGTCATAGGCATCCTTGAAACCATCCGGCACGGAAACCGAACCGTCATCGGCGCGCTTGCAACCCTGTTGGTCGCCGGAAAGGTTGAGCGGGAAAAGCCGCTCTTCGGCAAGCTTTGCGGCTTCACCGGTGATAGCCTCGATCATGTCGGGGGTTGCATCCTCGAAGCCGGGCAGGTTGTTATACCGCTCCAGGCCGAGAACGTCGTTCAGGATAAAAAGCGTGTCTTTAACTGGGGCCTTGTAAACAGGCATTACCGATGTTCCTCCGCATCGTGAGCGCCGGCGATAATCCGGCCGATATGGGATGACAATATTTGACGTGCGCGTAAACGTCAAATAAATTTCAGCGGAATATCCCTTCTCCTTTTTCGCGGAATGGACGTCCTGCCCGGCGCAGGCCTGCCGCCTGCCGCAAAAGTTAAAAAATTCCGACCATAGTTAACTACTTCTTTACCACGTTTCGTGAATTCTCCCGACAGAGGTAACTGCTTCGTACTCCGGCGCATTTTCCTCAACGGGGGCGAATACCGGCTCTAGGATTGCTGCATGTTGCGGCGACGGCGTGTCCAGGCAGGCAACGTCGCGACAGATAACCGGGCACGGCGGGCGGAAGCGAAGCGAGCGAAAAGATGAACGGATTGCGATCGAAAACCCAACAGCCAAGCGACAGATCGTCTCTTGATGCGCTCAATCGCACCATTGAAGGCCTTGAAGCCCGTATCGAAGGGCTGATGAGCCAGAAGTTCCCGCGCGACCCCCGGGCCGCGAGCGCTCAACCCGAAGCGAAAAGCGAGGCTTATGCCGCGCGCGCCGCCGTCACGCCGCCGCAGCTCGATCCCGTCAACGAAATCCGCCAGCGCCAGCGTCTCCTCGAAGCGAGCTTCCAGCGCCCGCAGGAACCCGCCGCCCGGCCGGAACGGACGATTACCAGACCGCTTGCACCGGAATACCGGGCAAGGGACGCCCAGCAGGCGGCCGCTCCCGCACCGCGGGCCCGCGCCATTCCGCCCTATCAGGAACAGCAACGCAATGACGCAGCCCTGCATGAAATAGCACAGGCGCTCGTCAATCTGCGGCATGAGCTGAAGCACGACATTGCCGAAGGCGTCGCCCGCGAAGCGCAGGGCCTGCGCGCCGAAATCCGCAATATTCGCGCGGTGGCGGAAGACCAGCAGTTCATCGGCGATCTGCGCGACGATATCGCGCGGCTGGCCGGCAGCATCGACCAGCTCGGCAATCTGGCATCTCCCGATGCCTACGGGCTGCGCAACGAATTCGAGGACCTGCGCCTGACGATCGACCAGCTTGCGCGCGAAGACAGCGTGCACCGGATCGAAAGCCGCTGGAACAATGTGGAAGACACGCTGCGCGGTTTCGACGCCGGCGCGTTGCAGGATGAGATCGTTTCGCTCGCCTATCGTCTCGATGACATCAAGACGCAGCTCGGCGGCATGAGCAACAATCCGGCCGTGCGCGTACTCGAAGACAAGCTGATCACCATTGCCAGCGCCGTGGAGCAGCTCGGCAAGCACATGCAGCCGAACGAAGCGGCCTTTACCGAACAGTTTTCCGGTCTCGACCAGCGGCTGGACGAAATCAGCCGCGCCATTGCCGCAACCGGCACGCGCGCCAATACGCAGGCAACGGACAATGCGCTGGCGCAGCGTCTGGAGAACCGGCTTAACGGCCTTGCCGAACAGCTTGGCGACATCAACCGCCTTGCCGCCGCAAAACCTGAACCGGCGCTGGACCTGACCGCCCGCCTTGAAGCGCTGGCGGGCAAGATCGACGAACTCAGCACCGCCCGCGACGCCGCCCAGTTGCATGAGCGGCTGGACCAGCTTTCCCTGCTTCTGGAGCGTTCGCAGCGCCCCTCGCAACAGGCGGAGCTGACGTCTTTCCTCAGCGACATTTCCCGCAAGATCGACGCGCTGGATCACGGCGCCGTCAATGACGGTCTGGCCGAACGGCTCGACCTGCTCTCGCGCCGGATCGAGGACCTCGATTATCGTTACAGCCAGCCGCAGCCGGCATCGGGCCTCAGCGAAAGCGCCTTCTCGCGTCTGGAAGAGCGGCTCGGCAATATTGCCGCCCGTCTCGACGAGACCGCCCATGCCGCGCCCGCCGACAGCCACGCGCTGGCAAGCCTCGAAAACCAGATCGCCCATCTCTCGACGCTGATCAGCCAGCCGGTGCAGATGCAGGCCGCAGGCATGCCGCCTGAACTCGATGCCCGCATGGCGGCCATCGAAGACTATATGGCGTCCAACGACGAATATATCATCGAAGCAGCCCGGCAGGCGGCCGAGGCCGTTCTGGACGCCTATACCCGCAACAATCTCTCGGCCGGCGCAAACCTTGCCGACATGACCATGCTGACCGATCTTGCGACCGATCTGCGCAATCTCGAAGCCTTGAGCCGCAACACCGAAGAGCGCACGCACCGCACATTCGAAGCGCTGCATGAGACGTTGGTGCAAATCGCCGGCCGGCTGGATAACCTCGACAATGCTCCCGTCTACCGCGAAGAGGCCGCGCCCCGCAGCGTCGCGAAGCCTGTATTGGCCCCTGCGCACGAAGATATATCCATGCCGGCCGCAATCTTCCCGGAAGAGGGTTATATTGCCGAAGAACAGGCCATTCTCGACGCCGACGGGAAAGATGGAGATGCCATCGTGCCTCCCGCTGCGGCGAAGCCCGCGAAGGCGGAAAAAAAGAGCCTGCTTGCCGGCCTGACGAAGCGTTTCAAGACAGGTACTGCAAAGACCGTCAAAACCGCAGAAGAACCCGTATCGGCCTCCTCCTCCTCCGCCCGCACGCAGGTCGAGCCCGCCCCGTCGCTCGATCCGATCGACGTTCTGCCGGCGGGTCAGGAGAACGAACTTCTGGAGCCGGGTTCGGGTGCGCCCGATATCAAGAAAATCCTCGAGCGCGTGCGCGCCAGCCAGGTGGCCGCCAGCGGCAAGGCTGCAGACGCCGAAGGACGGACGGATTTCATTGCCGCCGCCCGTCGTGCGGCGCAGGCCGCCGCCATGGAAACATCGCCGGAGAAGCTTGATACCGGCAAGAAGGGCCGCAAGGCCGAGGCATCGGGGCTCTCGCGCTATCGCCGCCCGCTGCTGCTCGGCATCGGCGCCATTCTTCTGGCGATGATGGCCATGCCGCTCGTCAAGACGCTGATCGGCGGCGCGGAAGCTCCGGCTCCGGTCATCGAGCAGAAGCAGGACAATGGCCCGGTCTCCGCGCTTCCCGAAGCGGGCGACAAGGCCGTGACCATTCCGTCCGATCTCGCCATCGATCCGGAACAGGCAGCATCCGCTGACAGCATCGAAAACACCGCACCGGCGGAAAACACCATCGATCCCCGCACCGTCGGCGGCGCACCGCTGCCTGACGAGCCGCCGGTTGCCGACGTTCCCGCCGTGGATGCGGCAAATTCCGGCACCGTCGCGCAGAACGAACCTTCGGCTCCGGTACAGGTCACAGCCACGGCTGTTCCCGCCCAGGACGCCATCACCGTTCCCGCCGGCATCGAGCCGGCATCGCTTGCCGAAGCTGCCGCCAAGGGCGACACGCAGGCGCTGTTCGAGATCGCAGCGCGCTACACCGATGGCCGCGGCGTTGCCGCCGACCGCACCGAGGCGGCAAAATGGTACAAGCTCGCCGCTGATCGCGGCCTTGCACCCGCGCAATATCGTCTCGCCAATCTCTACGAAAAGGCGAACGGCGTCGAACGCAACCTTCCCGAAGCCAAGCGCTATTACACGCTGGCCGCGGAACAGGGCAATGCGGGCGCCATGCACAATCTCGCCGTCCTGCTTGCTTCCGATGCGGCCGGTCAGCCGGATTTCGCCGCCGCCGCGCAATGGTTCATCAAGGCTTCCGACCTCGGCGTTCGTGACAGCCAGTTCAACCTCGCCATTCTCTATGCCCGCGGCAGCGGCGTGAAGCAGGATATCGAAGAATCCTACAAGTGGTTCGCCATCGCCGCCAGAGACGGTGACGCGGACGCCGCCCAAAAGCGCGACGAAGTGGCAGGGGCCCTGAACCCGCAGCAGCTTCAGAGTGCGAAGGCCAAGGTGGACGCCTGGAAGGTCAAGCCGCTTTCGGAAGACGCCAACAGCGTCAACCCGCCCGAGGAATGGGCCGGCAAGGAGGGTGTGAAGACCGCCTCCGTGGACATGGAAAAGGCGATCCGCAACATTCAGGCGATCCTGAACAAGAACGGTTTTGACGCCGGCCAGCCCGATGGCAAGCTCGGCAAGAACACCGTGACGGCCATCAAGGACTTCCAGAAGTCCGTGGGCCAGACGCCGGACGGCCGCATTACCAACGAGCTGGTGACCGCGCTTCTCGCCCGCAACAAATAAACATTCGAGAACCGGCGAAGCGGCCCCTTGGCCGCTTTCGCTCAGCCCGGCGCAGGAATGTGGCCGGCTGCCGACACACGGCCGCTATCTTTCCAAATTATCAACGTATTTACCGTTGAATGTTGACAGGTCAGGCCCTCGCGGGCATGACGGATGAAGGCCGGGCATGCCCGGTCTTTTCAGACAGAAAGTGTAAATCGCGGCGCGGCCCCCTCACCCGGACAAGCCCTGCCGCCCGGAACCATTTGCCCGAGGTCCGAGCCGTGACTGTCTATCTGCCGATTGCAGAACTGTCGGTGAATATTTTCATCATTCTCGGCATGGGCGCGGCCGTCGGTTTTCTTTCCGGCATGTTCGGCGTGGGCGGCGGTTTTCTGATTACGCCGCTTCTGATTTTCTACAATATTCCGCCTGTGGTGGCCGTGGCGACGGGTGCAAACCAGGTGGTCGCCTCCTCCGTGTCAGGCTCGATCACGCATTTCCGGCGCGGCACGCTCGACGTCAAGCTCGGTAGCGTGCTGCTTGTGGGCGGTCTAGTGGGGGCGACGGTCGGCGTGTGGATATTCTCTTTCCTGCGCAGCATCGGCCAGCTCGATCTCATCGTATCGCTCCTTTACGTCATACTGCTCGGCACCGTCGGCGGGCTGATGCTGAAGGAAAGCATTTCGGCGCTTCGCCGCGCCGCCCGCAACGAAACCGTGACGCTGCGCCGGCCGGGCCACCACAACTGGGTGCACCGCCTGCCGCTGAAAATGCGGTTCAAGAAATCGAAGATCTATCTCAGCATCATTCCCATCGTCACGCTGGGTTTCGGCATCGGCATCCTCACCTCGATCATGGGTGTGGGGGGCGGCTTCATCATGGTGCCGGCGATGATCTATCTCTTACGCATCCCCACCAGCGTGGTTGTCGGCACCTCGCTGTTCCAGATCATTTTCGTAACCGCCTATACGACCGTCGTTCAGGCCGCGACCAACTATTCCGTCGATGTGGTGCTGGCCTTCATCCTGATGGTGGCGGGCGTCATCGGCGCGCAATATGGCGTGCGCGTCGGCCAGAAACTGCGCGGCGAACAGCTGCGCGCCCTGCTTGCGCTTCTCGTTCTCGCTGTTGCGCTTCGCCTTGCCGTATCGCTGGTGGTGCGACCGGAAGACCTGTTTTCGGTGGCCGTCGGGGGGTTAGGTTATTGACCCGCCATTTGCTGCTTGCCGCCCTTGCGCTGGCCTCATGTCTCACCTTCGGGCAGACCGCCTCGGCCCAGACACCGCCGCTTGCCCTGCCACCCGGCCCGCAGCAGCGATCCCTGCTGGAAAATATCGAAATCGGCGCATCGACGACCGAAATTCCAATTGCTTCCGATTTTCGCGGCGCGGATTTCACGCTTTTCGGCGCGCTGAACAATACCGACCAGTTGCTGCTCGCCATCGGGCAATACGACATCGTCGTGACGCTCGAGGGACCGAGCGACTATATGACCGTGCGCAAAAAGGAACGCGTTGCAGGCATCTGGATCAATACCAGCGCCATCACCTTCACGCCGCTGCCGGAATCCTATTCCATGGCCAGCACGCGCAATATCAGCGATGTCGCCTCGCCTGGAACGCTCCGCGCCATGGGGCTTGGCGTCGACCATCTGTCACTGAAAAGCGCGGTCTTTTCCGGCGTGCCCGACAATGTCTTCGATTTTCAGGAAGCCTATCGGCGTCTGAAGCTTTCCAGCGGCATCTATCGTAACGACACGACCGGGGTGCGGCTGGAACGCACCGGCCTGTTCTGGGCGACTTTGCGCCTGCCGGCCAACGTGCCGAACGGTGTGCACACCGCCCGCGCCTATCTCTTCAAGAGCGGCAAATTCATCGCCCAGCGCGAACTGAAACTGCGCGTCGTCAAAACCGGTATGGAGCAGGCGATCACCGACGCCGCGCATCAGACGCCGCTTGCCTATGGCGCGCTCTGCGTTCTGCTTGCCGTCGTGACCGGCTGGGGCGCCAGCATCATCTTCCGCAAGGACTGATCGGTTTTCATCCCGCAAAAGAGAGCGTCTGCCGCCCCTGTCGGCAAAGATAGCATTCGCTTCCGCCATCGGTTTGCAGTAAAATTCAAGGCGTTACAATCGTACATGCAGCTCAGGGCGGCATGTGCGGTTGTGACCGGGATGAAAAGGAGAAATGTCATGTTCAAGCACATTCTCATTCCCACCGATGGCTCGCCGCTGGCGCAGATCGCAATCGACCAAGGGTTCGCTCTCGCCAAGGAGGCAGGCGCAAAGGTGACCGTCGTGACGGTATCGGAACCCTTTCACGTGATTGCCAGCGATGTCGAAGATATTGCCGCCATTGCCGAAGAAGAATTCCACCGCTGCGAAGAAGCGGAACATCTGCTGAGAGATACGCAGGCGCAGGCCACTTCCATGGGGCTAGATTGCGAAGCGCTGCTGGCGCGGGCGGGAAGGCCCGACGAGGCGATCATCGAAGCCGCCAACAGGAGCGGCTGCGATCTCATCGCCATGGCCTCACACCGGCGCAGGAGCTTCGTGGAAATGCTGCTCGGCAGCGTCACGGCCAAGGTGCTGAAGAATTCGAAGATACCGGTGCTGGTCTACCGGCAATAGAGCATTTCCAGTAAAGCTGCGTTGCGGTTTTACGTCCGGAAAAGACGCTCAGCCGAGAAGATTTGAAAACCGCACCGAATAGATGCGGTCCCTCCCCATCAGATGCGCGACGAGAGCGGCATGATCGAACAGGCCGCGCATGGCTTTGTGCCGCAGATCCAGCCCGCCGCTCATGACCCCGAAAGCCGGCATCAACAGACGCGAACCGTCGGTGGCGAAACAGGGCCGCCGCACCGTCTTTTCACGGCGGCGGACCGTGGCAGAGGGATGCAGGTGCCCGGCGATCTCGCCGGCGGCATCGCCCGGTTTCGGCTCGTGGCGGAAGACGAGAGTGCCGTAAAACATCTCGTCCACCGAAGAGCCCGGCAGATCGACCGTGCCGTCGGGATCGTGATTGCCGTTGATCCATATCCATTCGCGGCCACGGGCCATGTCGCGGATGAGCTCGCGCAACGGCAGCGGCAGATGCTCGGAACCGACGCGGTCGTGGAAATTATCGCCAAGGCTGACCACGATCTTCGGATCGTAACGGCTGACGAGGGAGGAGAGGATTTTAAGCGTGGCGATGGTGTCGTAAGGCGGCAGCATACGTCCGCGCCGGGCGAACGCCGCGCCTTTTTCCAGATGCAGGTCGGAGACGACGAGCAGCGACAGGTCCGGCAGGTAAAGCCCGCCCAAAGGATCGCACCAGGCGGCAACGCCATTGATGGCGGTTTCGCTGCCGAGGCATTCGAAGCCATTGGAAAACCTGTCGCTCAATGTCAGCCGGCTCAGCACTTTTGCCTTTGTTCCTTCATTCAGCTCAGATGTTTCAGGACATCGCTTCCGCGATCAGTTCGTCTGCGGCTTCGGCCAGCACATCGTCCATCGCCTCGCCCGCCACCGTCTCGCGGCCGATTTCCAGCATGACGGGAACGGCGAGCGGCGAGACATGTTCCAGCGCGCGATGGGTGGTGTGACCCTTGATTCGCCTCAGCATATCGCCAAGACGGCCAATGTCCAAAAGTCCCGCCGCGGCATCGCGCCGCGTCGCTTCGAACAGAATGTGGTCAGGCTCATGGCTGCGAAGAACATCATAAATAAGATCGGCGGAGACCGTGACCTGTCTGCCGGTCTTTTCCTTGCCCGGATGGCGGCGCTCGATCAGCCCGGAAATGACGGCGCAATTGCGGAAGGTGCGTTTCAGCATGAAGGATTCGTCCAGCCACGCCTCCAGATCGTCGCCCAGCATGTCCTCGTCCAGCAGGTCTGCAAGCGACAGGCGGCGGGATTTCAGCCGTCTGCCGATGTCCTCCATGGCCCAGATGGCGAGCGAATAATCGGTGGCGACGAAACCCATCGGTTTTGCGCCCGCGCGTTCCAGCCGTCGCGTCAAAAGCATGCCGAGCGTCTGGTGTGCCAAGCGTCCCTCGAAGGGATACATGACCATGAAGAAGCGCTTGCGGAAGGGGAAGGTCTCCACCAGCAGCTCGTCGCGCTTTGGAATGATCGACTTTTCCTTCTGGATCGCCAGCCAGTCGCGCACCTGATCCGGCAGGGCATGCCAGCGCGCCGGGTCTGCCAGCATGGAGCGCACTTGATCCGCTAGGTAGGTGGAGAGCGGAAACTTGCCGCCGGCATAGGAGGGTATCTTCGGGTCCATGGAGAAGGCCTGTGAGACCAGGCATTCATTCTCCCTGATGCCTTCGAAGCGCAGCACCTTGCCGGCGAAGAGGAAGGTATCGCCCTGCACTAGCTGCTCTAGGAAATATTCCTCGACCTTGCCGAGCGACATGCCGCCGCGCCCGACCGTGCCTTTGGCATTGCGCTTGACCATCCGGACGTTCAATTCCGCTGCCTCGACGATGGTGCCGAGGTTGAGGCGATATTGCTGCGCGACCGCCGGATTGGAGACGCGCCAGCGGCCGTCCTTCATCTGGCGGATGCGGGCGTAACGTTCATAGGTGCGCAGCGCATAACCGCCGGTGGCGGTGAAATCCACCACCCTATCGAAGGTAGTCCGCGGCAGGTCGGCATAGGGCGAAGCGCTAGTCACTTCACGATAGAGATCATCCGCATCGAAGGGCTCGGCGCAGGCCATGCCGAGCACATGCTGGGCAAGAACATCGAGCGCGCCCTCGGCAATCGGCGGCGTATCCTGCGCACCGATATAGTTCGCATCAAGGGCTGCCCGGCACTCCATCACCTCGAAACGGTTGGCGGGAACGAGGATCGCCTTTGACGGCTCATCCATGCGATGATTGGCGCGGCCGATGCGCTGGGCCAGGCGGCTTGCGCCCTTCGGCGCGCCGACATGCACGACGAGATCGACATCGCCCCAGTCTATGCCGAGATCGAGCGTGGAGGTGGCGACGACGGCGCGCAATTTGTTTTCCGCCATGGCCGCTTCCACCCTGCGGCGCTGGCCGGCATCCAGCGAGCCGTGATGCAGCGCAATCGGCAGATTGTCGTCATTGATGGTCCAGAGTTCCTGGAAGATCAGCTCCGCCTGCGAACGCGTGTTGACGAAGATCAGCGTCGTCTGATGGTCCTTCAGCGCGGCGTACAAATCCTTCATGGCATAACGCGCCGAATGGCCGGACCACGGGATGCGCTCTTCCGTGCTCAGGATGAAGATATCCGGCTTTGCCCCGCCTTCGACGGTGATGAGGCCGGCGGGCGGCTCAGCCTGTCCCTGCGGCGCGAGGTAACGGCGCAAATCCATCGGCTCCGCCACCGTGGCCGAAAGGCCGATGAAGCGCACATCGGGTGCGTGCCGACGCACCCGGGCCAGCGCCAGCGACAGCAGATGGCCGCGTTTGGAGGTGACGAGCGAATGCAACTCATCGAGCACCACATATTTCAGGTCACGGAAAAAGCGCTCGGCCTCCTTGTTGGCGAGCAGAAGGGAGACCTGTTCCGGTGTCGTCAGCAGAATGTCTGGCGGCTTCACCTTCTGGCGCTGGCGTTTGCCCTGCGGCGTATCGCCGGTGCGGGTCTCGATGGAAATCGGCAGGCCCATTTCAGAGACGGGCCTGGTGAGGTTGCGTTCGATATCCACCGCCAACGCCTTGAGCGGCGAGATATAGAGCGTGTGCACGCCGACGAAGCCGGAGCCCGGCGGCACCTTGCCGCGCTCTGCCAGATCAGTTAGCGAGGCCATGAAGCCGCCCAGCGTCTTGCCGGCACCTGTCGGCGCGATCAGCAGCATGTTCTCGCCGCCGCGCGCCCGCGCCATCAGCTCCAATTGATGCGCGCGCGGAGACCACCCCTTTTCGGCAAACCATTTCTGGAATGGAAGGGGCAAAGCGCCGACATGCGTGCCGGAAATGGGAGACTCGGTGTGTTTCACGTCTTCAAGGTAGTGAAAAACCTGCAAAAAAGAAGGGAGGAACGGGACCGCTTGACAGAAAGCATAATCGCGGATAAATTTTATCCACGATTATGAAACGAACCGCACAGGGACAAGTCGGATGAAACTCGGCGACGGCGTGGAACAGGCCATTCACAGCGTGGGCATGCTGGCGGGACTTTCCGAAGGTGGCGTGCTGTCGGCAGCGGCGCTGGCGGAATTTCACGGCGTTTCCACGAGCTACCTGCTGAAGCATCTCCAGTCGCTGTCCAATGCCGGGATTGTCGCCACCGTGCCGGGGCCGAAGGGCGGTTATCGTCTGGCAAGGGCAACCGACAGAATCACCCTTCTCGATATCGTGCTGGCCGTCGAAGGGCCGCAGCCTGCCTTCCGCTGCGCGGAAATCCGCCAGCGCGGGCCGAACCCCTTGCCGGGGCGTTATTTCACCAAGCCCTGCGGCATCAATGCCGCGATGCTGAAAGCGGAGAAGGCCTATCGGGCCGAACTCGCCAAAACCACCATCGCCGACATTCTGGGCGACCTTGCCGCCAATGACGACGGCGGGATTGCCGCGCGCGGCTGCGCCTTTCTGGAGCTGAACGAGCGTAAAACAGCGACGCGCTGATACAGCCACACCTTAACCAACCCAATGCCGGTCAGCCCGACAGCTTTCCGGACCGATGACGCATGACTTCAAACAGATCCAACCAATGGAGAGACCCATGAAAACCCGTATCAACTATGCCAAAGCATCCCCCGAAGCCTTCAAGGCAGTCATGGCTCTGGAGAATTATGTCCAGGGCAGCGGGCTGGAGCGCCGCTTCGTTCACCTCATCAAGCTGCGTGCCTCGATCATCAACGGCTGCGCTTTCTGTGTGGACATGCATGTGAAGGAGAGCCGCCATGACGGGCTTTCCGAACAATGGATCAACCTGATGAGCGTGTGGCGGGAATCCCCCGTTTATACCCAGCAGGAACGGGCGCTGCTCGGCTGGGTGGACGCGGTGACGAAGATTGCCGAAACCGGCGCTCCGGATGACGCCTTCGAGACGCTGAAGGCGCATTTTTCCGATGAGGAGATCGTGAAGATCACCGTCGCCATCGGCGCGATCAACACCTGGAACCGCATCGCCGTCGGTTTCCGCTCGCAGCATCCGGTGGATGCGGCTGCGAAGGCGGCGTGACCTCTTAAACCCAAAACGGGCGGCCGCTACATGGCGATGTAGCGGTCGTTTCTGTGATTGATGGCGAGCGTGAGGTTCATGACCAGCGCGCCGAGGATGGAGCAGATGATGACGAAAGGTGTGGCCACGAAGAACGAGCAGGCCAGCACCATGCCGTCGAAGGCGAGCTGCACGAGGCCCGCGCGCCAGCCGAAACGATCCTGCAGATAAAGCGCCAATATGCCGAAACCGCCGAGGCTGGTGCGGTGGCGAAATAGCGCCAGCATGCCGGCCGCAACCGTCAGCCCGCCGAAAAGTGCAGCGGCAACCGGGTTGATGCTCTGAAAGGCAAAAAACCCAGGCATATATTCCGACAGCAGCGCCGTCATGGCGATGGCGCAGAAGGTCTTGACCGTGAAGGCAAGGCCGAGGCGACGGAAGGCGAGATAATAAAACGGCAGATTGACGAGGAAGAACACCGCGCCGAAGCTGAAGCCGGTGGAATAATGCGCCAGAAAGGCAAGGCCGACGGTGCCACCGGTGAGCAGACCGGCGGCGGAAAGCAACGTTACGCCGAGCGAGACGAGCATGCTGCCGGCCAGAACGCCCTGGGCATCCTCCAGCAGCGAATGACGATCGGGCGCGGAAGCCCAGATATTCAAGCGCTTGCGTGCAGTCGTATCGACCATGCCTGTTCCCCTGATTTTCCGGCCTCTGTCGAGCTATTGCGCAAAAGCGCGATGGATTTCAAGCGTGCTTCGCTCAACGCACAACGATGTATCTGTCCGAGCGGTGATTGATGGCCAGAAACATGTTGAGCACGAAAGCGCCGACAATCGAATAGACAACCGTGGCCGGATCGATGACGAGGAAGGCGCAGAGCATCACGAAGGCATCGAAGGCGAGCTGGATCAGACCAGCGCGGATGCCGAAGCGATCCTGAATATAGATGGCGAGAATGCCGATACCGCCGAGGCTGGCGCGGTGACGATAAAGCGCCAGCAAGCCGTAACCCAGCAGCAGGCCGCCAAGCAGCGCCGCCCAGAGCGGGTTGATGCTGTCGATCACCATCCAGCGCGCTTCCACTTCCGTCAGCACCGAAACGAGGCCGATGGCGATGAAGGTCTTGAAGGAGAAGGCAAGACCGAGGCGTCGGAAGGACAGGTAATAAAACGGCAGATTGACGAGGAAGAACAGGAGGCCGAAGCTGATACCGAAGGCATAATGAAGCAGGAAGGCGACGCCGGCGGTGCCGCCGGTCAGAAGGCCGACCTTGTTCAGAAGATAAAAGCCGAGCGCCGACACGATGGCACCGGTGACGATGCCCTGCACGTCTTCCACCGGCGCATGTTTGGCCGGATCGGAACTCCACATGCCGTAAACGCTTCTCGTTCTGCTCACGCTTTTTTCCTCAGCTTCAGGCATATTTTGCACTGCAAAAAACATCTGAGCAAGATGGATACGTAAGGAAGCCTGACCTATCGCAAAAATGGCAAGAAACGGAATGTTCAGGCTTTGGCACGGGCAAGAAAAAGAATGCCGGAAAGGGGTTTTCCGGCATCCTTGCGAATGGTGGTTTTGCGGATTTCGATGAGGGAAAAGCCCGTCCGCTCAAGAAGCTCGGTCACGTAGCTCTTCGAATGGGCGTAACGAAGGGATTCCCGCAGCACGAAACCGTCTTCCTCCCCCGCATCCTCCACCGAAAAGGCAAAAAAGCCTGAAGGCGCAAGCAGGGCGGAAACGAGCGGCATGACGGTTTCGAGACTGCCGAGATACATCATCACATCGGCGGCGGCCACAAGGCCGGCGCGGTGCTGCGCAAGCGTGGGGGTGAAGAGCCCCGAGGCCTCCGGCTCCAGCGAAAGATCAGCCTGGTCGAGATGATCGTAAAGCCCCTTTTCCTCCGCCTTGGCCAGCATGTTCTGGGAAATATCGAAACCTTCCAGCCGGTTTGCGAAAGCGCGGATTTCAACGCCAAGGAGACCGGTGCCGCAGCCAATATCGACAATGGTGTCGAACGCGCCGCTTCCCGCCGCCTTGCCGATCAGTTCCGCCAGCTTTTGCGGCACGCTGTAATCCAGCTTTTCCACGAGCGAGGTTTCGAAACGGTCGGCATAATCGTCGAAGAGCCCTTCCACATAGCGGCTTGGCGGTTGCTCGGGCGTTTCGGCGGCGCCGAGAACCGCGAGTTTCAGCTCGGCTGCAAACAGTCCTTCGGTGTCCAGCTCGGCGACTTTCCCGTAGGCCGCCACGGCTTTCTCCGTTTCGCCCGCTTTTTCGTGATATTCCCCGAAGCGAAACCAACCCGCCGTCCACCCCGGCGCGAGCTCCAGCGCCTGTTCCATGAGTTCGGCGGCGGCGGGAAAGTCACCGCTCTCCGCCAGCATGCGGGCATAATCCGCCCGGCGGTCGGCAATGATGTCACCGGAAGAAAACTGGTTTGGGGCCATTCAAGATTCCTGAGAAGATGTCGGCTGTCATTTATCAAGCCATAAAAAAACTCAAGTCCTATTTCATGGCGGCCTCGTGGAATTGGCGAATTTGACGCGATATAGTGCGGCGAAACTTGCATCGAAGCGTCGTGCTTCATATGTCAGGACAAAATAGGAGACGTGCTGATGGCCGGTGAGGTCAACAAAATGCTGGGTGACACGGTGGCCCGTACCGTGGTGAAACTGCTGGTGGTTTCATTGCTCGTCGGCTTTCTGATGGCGATCTTCGGATTGACGCCATGGAACATCATCTACGGCGCGCGCGATTTCGTGGTCGACCTGTGGCGCAGCGGTTTCCATGCGCTGGGCGCGATCGGCGACTATCTGATCCTCGGGGCAACGATCGTCATTCCGGTTTTCATCATCCTGCGCCTGCTGAGCTACCGCCGCTGACATGACCCACTCCACGTTTCAAACGCTTTCACGGCGCAGCTTCGTGCTGCTTTCCGCCGGCTCCGTTCTTTCCGCCTGCGTTTCCATGCCCACCAACAAGGGCATGCCCTCCGGCACCCGCGACGAGACGGCGGCGGCCCTTCCCATGGTCAACGATCTGCGCCGCTCCAAGGGGCTTTCGCCGCTTGCCATCAATGGCGCGGCAAGCGGTGCTGCCGCCTATCAGGCCGGCCGCATGGTCAAGGCGCAGAAGATGGCGCATCTGATCGGCCTGACCGACAGTTTCCTGATCCGCATGAAAGACGGCAATGTGCCGCTTCCGGCAGCGGAAAACGTGGCTGCCGGGCAGGACAGCGTCGAGCGGGTAGTGAAGGCCTGGATCGGCTCACAACATCACCTCGAAAACATGCTCGGGCCCTATAACGGCCTCGGCGTCGCGGTCGCCTATGACGCGGCCAGCCGCAACCGGCCCTATTGGGCGATGGTGCTCTGCGCTTGAGATAGTGGTGGGTTTTTGGGCGGAAAACACTCATATTTTTCGCCATTCCGCCGGCTCCCTCCACACTTGACGTCATCCTCGGCCCTGTGCCGAGGATCTAATCAAGTCCAATAAAATCAATCGGTTGCAGATCCTCGGGACAAGCCCGAGGATGACGGAGGAGAGGTTTGAGCCCCCCTTTTAACAGCCGCCAGCGCTTGGATTATATAGACACGCCTCTTCAGCCAGCGGACAACCCGTCGCCAGCCCTTAGTCTCCGATTGATCGCCTTGCGGACACGCCGCCATTTCCTCTGTTCAAAACTCCGGCTGCGGTGCCAGGCCGCATATTCTTCCATCAGCGCCCATTCTTCTGGGTCATTGGGGTGATCCCGCATCACCTGCTCGGCAATCCCTTCGATTGCTGCACGGGGAGTGAATCGCGGCAGGAACACGGCCGCCCACAGGGTCCAGCAGACGGCAACGAGGATTGGCAATGCCGCCGCAGCGATTGCCAGCCATTTCCAAATGAGCAGAAGGAAATCCGACATAATTCGTAACCAACGGCGTATAAATCCATAATTCGTACTTGTATTACGAATTATTTGATAATCGCAACACCGTTTCCTTCTTTTGGCGCGCTTCACCTCCGAATGTCATAGCGGAGGTACAGCTTGTCGCTTGCAATCATATTCGGAACAAATCTGCGTAATCTGCGTAAGGCGAAACACCTGACGCAGGCGGAGCTTGCCGAAAAGGCTTCACTATCGACCGAGATGATCAGCAGGATCGAGCGCGGCAACACCTCGCCATCTTTCATGACGATCGAAAAGTTGTCCGAAATATTGGATGTGCCGGAGGTCGTTTTTTTCGGCGTCGGGCTGGTTGTGACGACGGATAGCGAGAGGACCCGCATTCTTTCAAAGATTCAGACCAAGCTCTCGCGCCTGAACGAGGACCAGTTGGTCCGTGCCGACAGGATGCTGAGCGTGCTCACCGATTGAAAGCGGCATCATACCTGCCAGACACGCCTGCGTCGTCCGATGAATAGCAAACGTCGACATACACTCCGACGTCATTCTCGGGCCTGTCCCGAGAATCTGCAACCGATTGATTTTATTCGACATGACTAGATCCTCGGCACGGGGCCGAGGATGACTGATGAGAGGTTTGAGAGCCTTTCGGTAAATCGTGCGCTCAGCCGAGCTTGCGATCCGCCCAGCGGTCCACCGCGCTGTCGCGCAGGTCGCGAATGGACTGTACGCCCTCGCGGGCGACCAGCTTCGACAGGCCCTTGACGATGGACGACGGCAGGCCGGGGCCCTCATAAACCATGCAGGAATAGAGCTGAACCAGATCGGCCCCTGCCCTCACCTTTTCCAGTGCCGTTTCCGCCGATGAGACGCCACCGACGCCGATGATCGGCAGGTTACCGCCGACGCGCCGGCGCATTTTGGCGAGAACCGTGGTGGAAAGCTCGAACAGCGGCTTGCCGGACAGGCCGCCGGCCTCGCCCTTGTGCGGGCCGGGTCGCAGGCCTTCGCGGGAGAGCGTGGTGTTCGAGACGATCAAGCCATCGAGATCATGGGCGAGCGCCTCCTCGGCAACGTCGTCCAGCCCCTCTTCGGTCAGATCGGGCGCGATCTTGAGGAAGACCGGGATGCGTTTGCCGAAGCGTTCGGCTTCCACTTTCCGGCGTTCCAGCACGGCGGCGAGAAGGGCGGCAAGGCTTTCGCGCGCCTGAAGATCGCGCAGGCCGGGCGTGTTGGGCGAGGAAATATTGACGGTGAAATAGGATGCGACCGAATAAAACGCCTCGATGCCCTGTACATAATCGGCGATGCGGTCTTCGCTATCCTTGTTGGCGCCGATATTGACACCGACGATACCGCGCAGCTTTGCCTGCTTCAGGCGCTCCAGCGCAGCCGCATGGCCTTCATTGTTGAAGCCGAGGCGATTGATGACACCTTCGTCTTCGACCAGACGGAAGATACGCGGCCTGGGATTGCCGGATTGCGCCTTGGGCGTGACGGTGCCGATTTCGGTAAAGCCGAAACCGAGCCTCAGAAGCGGCCCCGGCACTTCCGCATTCTTGTCGTAACCCGCCGCCATGCCGAGCGGATTGGGGAAGACGAGGCCAGCCACGGTCTGCTGCAGACGCGGATCGTGCGGCACCATGCAGGTGGGCAGGAAGCCGCTTTTCAGCGCCGCAATGGACAGGCCATGCGCCTTTTCCGGATCGACCAGAAACAGGCCCTTGCGGCCGATCGAGGAAAATAATCCGCTCATCACAAAATCTCCGGAAACTGGTGCTGGCCGTCGTGACCGAGCGAAAGCGGCGTTTCCCAAAGCACGGCGGTCAAGGGAAGAGGCGCATAAAGATGCGGGAAAAGATCGCCGCCTCTGGAGGGTTCATAAACCAGCTTGTCGCCGAGGGCCGCGCCGTCGACCGCGATCAGAAGCAGATCGACCTGGCCGGAAAAATGTCGTGCGGCGGTCTCGGCCGCCTGTTTTGCCGTTGAGAAATGAATGAAGCCGTCGGTCAGGTCGATGGCCGCACCTTCGAAGACGCCCTTCGCCTTTGCCGCGCTCCATAACGTCTCCGGCACGATTTTATAGATGATCGCGGGCGTTTCCTGCATACGGCTCTCCAAGGCTTTCCACTCAGCGGGATTTGCCGCAAAGCTCGAAGATTGTCCACAGTTTCCACGGCATTTTTATTGCGGAGAGCCTGAAAGGCCGCCTGTCCACAAGCTTTTCCTTGTAATGCGGGACCGATTGGCGCAACCTTTCGCGGAGGAGCCGGACGTGTTTCGACCACCGGCAAATGGGAGTGAGCCAGTATCAGAAAAAGAACCGCATAACGCCCTTGGGAGGGGGCCAGAATGTCGGAACTTGTCATTATCATAGCAGATGACCACCCGCTTTTTCGCGGCGCCCTGACACAGGCCGTATCCGGCCTCGACGGGCAACAGAGCATTATTGAAGCCGGGGATTTCGAGGCCGCCCGAAGTGCAGCCGCAGCGCGCAACGACGCCGATCTCATGCTTCTCGACCTCGCCATGCCGGGGGTGAGTGGATTTTCAGGCCTGATGGCGCTCCGGGCGGAATTCTCCAGCCTGCCGATCGTCATCGTTTCGGCAACGGACGATGCGACCACCGTGCGCCGCTCCATCGAACTCGGTGCTTCCGGTTTCATTTCCAAATCCTCGGGTATCGACGATATCAGGGACGGCATCCGTGCGGTTCTGGAAGGCGATGTCTGGATACCGGCGGGCCATCAGGGCGACAAGGAACAGGATCCTGACGTGGCGGATCTCATCGGCAGGCTCAGAACGCTGACGCCGCAGCAAAGCCGGGTTCTGGGCATGCTGGCCGAAGGGCTGCTGAACAAGCAGATCGCCTATGAGCTCAATGTTTCCGAAGCCACCATCAAGGCGCATGTCTCCGCGATCCTGCTGAAGCTCAAGGTCGACAGCCGCACCCAGGCGGTGATCCAGCTCGCCAAGATAAATACATCGGCCATGGTGGCGTAGAAAAGGATTTTATTCCTTTCCTTGCTTTACTCCTGACCGGATATGGTCTAGATTCCGGTCAGTAAACGACAGGAGCTTTTCCGCTATCGGCTCCACTTGCGGGCTTTCTATCATGCTGTCACACGAGACGATCTGGAGCGCCATCGATACGCTTGCCGAACGCCACCAGCTAACGCCTTCGGCATTGGCGAAGCGCGCCGGCCTCGATCCGACCTCGTTCAATAAATCGAAACGTTTCGGGCCGGATGGCCGCAAACGCTGGCCTTCGACGGAATCCGTCTCCAAGGTGCTGGAGGCGACGGGAGCAAGCGTCGACCAGTTTTTCGGTTATGCTTTCGGCAGGGCGCAGACCATGCAGCCTTCCGGCGCCGACAACGCCATTCCCCTGCTCGGCTTCGCGCAGGCGGGCTCCGGCGGCTTTTTCGACGATGGCGGTTTTCCGGCGGGTCAGGGCTGGGATGTGGTGGAATTCCCCTCCTCTCCCGAGCGCAGGCAGGGCGTCTATGCGCTGGAGGTGCAGGGCGAGAGCATGATGCCGCTCTACCGTGACGGCGATATCCTCATCGTGGAGCCCGGCGCGCAGGTGCGGCGCGGCGACCGCGTGGTGCTGAAAAGCCGCGACGGCGAAGTGATGGCCAAGGTGCTGGCGCGGCAAAGCCCCAAAAACATCGAGCTTCTTTCGCTCAACCCGGAACATCCGAACCGCAGCTTCGACATGGCCGATGTGGAATGGATCGCCCGCATCATCTGGGCCAGCCAATAACCCGCAACTGCGTTTTCCACGGTATCGACCGGGCAGGCGCGCTGAGAATATTCCTTTAAAGACCGAGTGTCCTTGCGGCGGCATCGACCGTCATGATCTTCGCACCACCCGACACCGCCCTGCGGACGAGACCCTGAAATCTGCCTTCCGGACAACCGTAAAAGCTCGGCGTCTGCGAAACATCATGGGTGAAGATGATGAGCCAGCCGCCTTTTTGCAGAACATCCTCCAGCCAGCCATCGGCGGCGTCGAGATAGTTTTGATCCGAACGCAACTCGACCGCGGCAAGATTATGCGGGTCGACACTGCCCCGGTTGATCCCCGGCATGATGCCGCGCGCCGTCCTGAACCGGCGTCGCAGCAGCGGCTGCATGACCGGTGAGGCCATGCCGAAGGGAACGGAGAAATTGCGCCCGTGGCGGCTTGCATCGAACGAGCCGAGCACGCGGTCATTGCGATCGAGATCCTCCTCGAGCCCCCGTCGGGAAAAGCTCGAGAGTTTGCGATGGGAAAAGGTGTGGCAGGCAAGCTCATGGCCGGCCGCCGCCAGTTCCGAGCAGCCTTTCGCGGAAATCATCTGCTGCTGTCCATCGTATTGGTCGATGAACACGCCGGCGATGTAAAACGTGCCGCAAACGCCCTCGTTTTCCAGAATGCGCGCACCAGCCGTCCAGGCGCTTGCCGGCACATCGTCGAATGTGAAGGACACGATCGGTTCGGACGTTTCGATCCGCACCGCCGGTCCCGGGAAATAGCGCACCAGCCGATTATTGATCCGGTCGGTAAAAGTCCCGATTTTTTGCGTCATACAAAGCCCCCCGGCCTGTCTGCAAATTACTGTCCCTCTTCGAGTATGTCGTAAGCCTGATGCCTCAAACAATAGATTGCGATCAGAAGAGAAGACCAGATAGGCCCGGTTCCGGTAAAGAAATTACTCTCTAAACACGAAGAAAGTAACGCATACACCCAAATTCTTGCAAAAAGTCGGGTCAGGCCCGGATCCGTGCCCTTATCCACCGCCGTGCGGAAATCGTTCGCGGGTATTATGACCAACCAGATAACGGTGAGAATGAAGGCCGGCAGGCCGCCGTTCAGCAGACTTTCAATATAGCCATTATGGGCATGGAAGGCCGTGACCGCCCAGGTGCCGGCAATATCGGCCTGTGACAGAAGCCGGTCGCTCGCCCAGAATGCCTGGAACCCCTGACCGAAGATCGGCGATTGCGCGAAAGTATCGAAGGACAGCCGCCATATGTCCGTCCGCCCGGTGAAGGTGGAATCGATGCCCAGGCTTTCGACAAAATTCTGTATGCTTGGAAAATAGGTGGAGCCGACCGCGGATATGTTGATGAAGGCCAGAAGACCGCCGATCATCAACAAAGTGCGGTTGGCATGCCTTTCCATGATCCAGATCAGCGCCACGGTGACGGGCAACAGCATGGCTGCGGTTTTTCCGTTGGTCTTCCACAGGAAGAACCCCGCCAGCAGCGTGATGGCGAGGCCGCCCAGCGCCGACCAGGCGTTGCGCAGGTAAAGCCCGATCATGAAGAGAATGATCATCGCCGGCGCGGCGGCGTTCTTGTGATTGAAGATACCGCGCCAGTCACCCGCCAGCGCTTTTTCATCGAGATCATAGGGCTGATGGATCGAGCGCGAGCTGAGGAAGATTACCCCCAGATAACACAGCACCAGGAGAATGATGGCAAAGATGGCCATCATCCGGTCGAACTGCCGCCGGTCGCGCGGCATGACGACAAGGACGCTGGTGATGAAGCACAGGAGCGCCGTGAAGATCAGACGTTGCAGCGACGTGCCGGGCTGGGTTCCAATCACCGAGCATATCGCCAGCCAGAAGAACAGCAGCAGAATGGGCAGCCGCGGCCGCAGCAGAAGCCCCGTCAGCCGGTGGCGCAGCGCAAAAACGCCGAGGATCAATGCGATCACGAGGCCGGTCAGCTGGTTTGCGGCGGCGTGCGGCACGGGCGGTGCTGAGAGATTTTCGAAAGGCGCGACGGAAATCCAGATATAGAGCATGGTGGCGACGAAAAAAAACGCGTCGCGCCGGCTGCCGGCAAGGGATATGGCGCTGCCTTGCGCAGAGACAGGCTGCGTATCAGCCAAACGCGGCATGGTCGCCTGCATCGAAAATGGGTAGTCGGATCATTGGCCTGCCTTGTGACGAACAACGAAACCCTTCTGAAACAGGGCCATGTCCAAATAACCATAAACAGTCATTATCATCATTATTATGCAATTGCTTTAACCCTCTCTTACCTCAAGAGGGATAAGACAGGATAAACTGCCATTCATTCGGGTCGCGGACTTTCGCTTTATTGGCCGGTTGCGGCTTTTTCAGTTCGCCAGATTTTAAAAAGCAGCGCAGTCATTTTTGAATTCGCCCGGCAATGCCGGAAAACATGGAGAATGAGGTGTCGTTCAATACGCCGCGGCTCGGCCATCTAGTCAGACTGGGATTGACCTACATGGCATCCGGCGGAGCGCTCCTCATGTCCAGCGCCGCTCAGCTTCTGACCTTCGCGCTGCTTGCCCGCCATCTCGGTGTCGAACAATTCGCGCTTTACGCCTCCATCACGGCCGTCACCAATCTCGGTGTCCAGATCTGCGGTATCGGTTCGCAGGAATCGCTGATCCGCCGTGTCGCGCAGGATCGCAGCATGTTTCCCATCATGCTCGGCCACAGCTATCTCTTGAGCGCCGCGACAGGCGTGGTGCTGACCATCATCGGCATGGTGACGATCCCGGTATTTTTCCCGACCTCGGAAACATTGCTGCACACGCTGATCACCACCTTCCTGATCCTGTTTACGAACCTCGTCCTCCTGAAAGTCATCTCGCTTTCCACGCAGAGCTTCATCGCCCATTCCGACTTCGCCTCCGCCAACAAGCTGGAAGTGATGTTTGCCGTCGCCCGCACCATTGCCGCGGTGGTCGCCTGCCTCATCTTCAAGGTGGAAACGGTGGAGGCCTGGGCATTGTGGAACCTTGCGGCCCACACCATTGCGGCCATGATCTCGGTCAAGGCAATAGCGAGACTCGGCAGCCCGGTGTTCCGTATCGTGCGTGAGGAAATCCGCATCGGCGTCCTGTTTTCCACCCAGTTCCTGTTCAAGGCCGTGCGCGGCAATGCCGATATTCTCGTTCTCGGCGCCATTGCCAGCGCCGAGGTCCTTGGCAGCTATTCCATCGCCCGGCGCATTCTCGACAGTTCCTATCTCTCCGTCGAGGCTCTCAACCGGCTGATCTATCCGGGTTCGGCTTCTGCCGCCCTGCAGGGCATCAGCAAGACCATAGAACGCGCCTATAACGTGCTGAAGGCCGCACTTTTCATCGCGACCGGCAGTGCGCTCGTCATTTTCATCATCGCGCCCTTCCTGCCGCTTTTGTTCGGCGATGAATATGTTTCACTGCCCATCATCACCCGCGTGCTTTGCTGGGCGGTTCTGCCCATGGCCGTTGCCGCCACCGCACTCGAGGCGCTCGGCGCATCCGGGCGGCAGGATATTCGCGCGAAGATCTGGAACAGCGGCAACCTCATCGGCTCCGTCATCGTCGCTTTCTTCACCTGGTCATTCAGTATTTCGGGAACGATCGGCAGCTATTTCATGGTGGAAACCGCCATCGCCGCCGCCGTATGGATCGCGCTGCTGCGCCTGCGCCGCAATGAAGAGGTTTTCGCGCCAGCAAAATAGGAGCTGGCGTAAGAACCGATCCGGTGGCTGGCTCTCCCTAATAGAGCCCGTAGGGGAAATAACGCCGATAGATTTCTTCCAGCCGGCCGTTGCGGGAAAGGGCCGCCAGCGCCTGATCGAAAGCCGGAACAAGCACGTTGTCGGGATCGACGGTCATGATGGACAGGCCTTCACCGAGAAACCTGTCGGACATATAGGGACCGCCGAAGAGGGCGCAACAGCCTTCGGAAGCGCTTCCTGAAACCCAGAAAGGCAGGCGCAGACCATCGGCGAAGATGGCGTCCACCTTGCCTTTCTTCAGCGCGTCATACATCGGCTCGTAGCCATCGAAGCCCTCGGCCGCAGCCTTTGGAAAGAACGCCTTTAGCATCTGTTCGTGCCGCGAGCCGGCAACCACACCCACCTTCTTTCCCGAAAGCGCATCGGCACCGGAGCCGGTGAATTTCGCCGCCTTGTTCACCGCGAGACGGGCGGGCATCAGGAGATAGGGCCGCGAGAAGGTAAAACTCTTGCGCAGGTCGGCGGTGGTGGCGAGGCCGGAAATCACCGCTTCGCCCTCGCCCATTTCAAGCGCTGCCTCCAGCTCGTCAAACGGCAGCGCCTGCACCTGGCATTTGCTTTCGACCTTCAGCTGCGCGCAGATTTCACGCACCAGATCGACATGGAAACCCGCAAGCCGGCCTTCCTGATCGGTAAAATTGAAGGGCGGGAAATCGACCGACATCAGAAATCTGATGCGGGGAACGGAAGAAAGATCGCCGCCCGGAAATCGCTCCTGCGCATCGAACAGCACCGGCATCCGGTTCCCGTCCGACAGGCCCTCCGCACGTACATCGCTAAAAAAACCAGTAAATTGTAAAGCGAAAGCTAAAGTAAATCCGAGACTTATATTTCGCGTTACATTCTTCATTCTCATCTATACTATCCGTGACAGGAAGTGGGGCGTTACCATGACGGCGGCGGCGATGCATGGATTATTCTAGGCAATATACACGAGATTCGTTTCGCACGACGCCGGCGACACGAAAAATTGCATTTTCCCATGTCAGTGAAAATCCTCTTTCAACCGCTTCCGAACAGGACCAGGCCGGACAGGCCCGCTTTCTCTCTTCGCTGGGATTTGGCAGGCCCTATATCGAGGCATTCGAACAACGGGCTCTGGAAAATGGCTCGACTTTGGAGGACGAATTGCTGGCAAGCGGTCTCGTCACGACGGATGCCTATTTCGGCGCTTTCGCCAGATTCCTGCGATTGCCGTTTCTCCCGGAAATCGGGCCGGACCGGGTGATGGACTTGAATAAGCTGGACACTCAGCTCTCCGAGCCAAGGTTCCTGCGGCTGACACCGTTGAACGGCACGCCAACGCTGCTGATCGTGCCGGAACTGGCGCGGATGGCGTCGCTTAAGAACATGCTGGATCAGCGTCCGGGTCTTCTCGGCGAATTTGCCGTGACAACCCCGCAGGCCATGCGCAGCGCAATCTGGAAAGCGGGCGAGGCCCGCCGCTCGGCGGAAACCCAGCAGCGGCTTTTCAACACGGCGCCGCACCATTCTGCCAGGATCACGCTGCATGGCCAGCAGGGTTTTTGCAGCGGCGTTCTCCTTACCCTGCTCATTCTGTCGCTGCTGTTTTACACGGAAGCGGCATTTGCGTATCTCCATGTCACCCTGACGATGCTTTACCTTTTGACCCTGCTTTTCAGGCTGTTCGCCCTCTTCCATCTACCCATGGAAAAGGACGCCACCTTGCCTCTTCGGCAGGAAAACGAATTGCCTGTCTATACCGTTCTGGTGGCGCTTTACCGGGAAGAGGCCGTCGTCGGACAGCTCATCGGCGCATTGGAACGTCTGGACTGGCCCAAATCCCGGCTGGACATCAAGCTTGTCTGCGAGGCGGACGACCGCGCGACGATCGAGGCGATCCAGCGGATGGATCCCGGCCCGCATATGGAGGTCGTCAGGGTGCCGCCCTCCCTGCCGCGCACCAAACCCAAAGCCCTCACTTACGCGCTTTCCGGCGCGCGTGGCGCATTCGTTGTGGTCTATGATGCCGAGGATCGGCCCCATCCGCAGCAATTGCGCGAAGCCCATGCCGCCTTCCGCAACAAGCCGGATAAGGTGGCCTGCCTGCAGGCGCCGCTTATCATCAGCAATGCCTCTTCTTCCTGGCTCAGCACCTGTTTCGCATTGGAATATTCCGGCCTCTTCCGCTGCATGTTACCTGCCCTTGCCGCACACGGTTTGCCGCTGCCGCTTGGCGGCACCTCCAATCATTTCCGGACCGCCGTGCTGCGGAAGGCCGGCGCCTGGGACCCCTATAATGTAACGGAAGATGCAGATCTCGGCCTCCGGCTGCACCGGCTGGGTTATCGTTGCGGCGTTATCCGGCGACAGACACTGGAGGATGCGCCGACCTCACTACCCGTGTGGCTGAACCAGCGAACACGCTGGTACAAGGGCTGGCTGCAAAGCTGGCTGGTGATGACCCGTGCGCCCGTTGCGACCGCGCGCGACATGGGATGGTTTGCCTATGTGGTCTTTCAACTGCTGATCGGCGGCATGCTTCTGTCGTCACTGGCGCACCCCCTGCTCTTCGTTTCGCTCGCATTCATGACCATCGCCCTCCGGGAAAATGGCGCCGACCTGCTGCTCACCTGGCAGGGCCTTCTGTTTTTTATCGATGTACTGAATATCGTCGGAAGCTACACGATCTTCGTGCTGATGGGCCGAAGCAGAATGATCGCTTATGAAAGAAGGCATGTCGGAAGGCGGTGGCTTGCAATGCCCGCATATTGGCTGATGCTGTCCATCGCGGCCTGGCGGGCCGTGGTGGAACTCAAAACCAAACCCTTCGCATGGCACAAGACGCCGCACGCACCGGTCGTCAAAACACCTGATGATCCGGCATCATCGGCAGAGCCAAAACAGTCCTGATACTTCTTTCGACCAGCCGCGGCAGCGGCTCATAGCTTCAGTCACATTGCTGGTGCCAGCAAAGCCACTTCACACTTTCCACCACCGCCGTCATCGATAACAGGAGCCAGTGCCTTGCCGAACGAAGCTCCTCCTCCGGCAAGGTCCGTCATTTCATCCTGAAGGCGACCGACCCGCTCTACTTGGTAACGAGCTTGTTCTTGATCAGGCCGACGATGATCTGCACGATCAGACCGCCGACACCGCCGCCAACGAGCTGGCCGGCGAGAGCGCCGATATCCACGCCGCCGGCTGCCGCATCTCCCGCCGCGCCGAGCAGCGAACCGAGCACGGTTCCGCCGCCGAGACCGCCGATGGCGCCGGCAATCAGATTGCCGAGCGAACCAAGATCGGAGTCCTTCACTATCTTTCCGCCTGCCGTGCCGCCTACCGCACCGCCGACGATCTGGGCCAATATCGAAGCAAGATCCATGTCATCCTCCTCAGTCGTTTCCCCGACCATTCGAGGAAACAAAGCCTCTTATTCATGTCTGCGCCGGTTGAACCGAACCGGCATGGCCGGCCTTCTCTTCCTCGCCGAAGATTTTCCAGATCACGGCCCCGATGGCGCCGCCGAGGATCGGAGCAAGCCAGAACAGCCAGAGCTGCTGCAGCGCCCATCCGCCAACGAACAATGCCTGTCCCGTGGAGCGGGCCGGATTGACGGATGTGTTGGTGACCGGAATGGAAATCAGATGAATAAGGGTAAGGGCAAGACCGATGGCGATCGGCGCGAAGCCGGCAGGAACCCTGCCATGCGTTGAGCCCAGAATGACGATCAGGAAAAACGCCGTCAGGATGACTTCGATCAGCAGCGCCGATACGAGAGAATATCCGCCCGGCGAATGTTCACCATAACCATTGGCGGCAAAACCGCCGATTTCAGCCCCTGCTTTACCGGTGAAGATGACATAAAGCGCCGCAGCCGCGACGATCGCCCCCAGAACCTGCGCCACGATGTAGGGCACGAGGTTCGCCGCCGGGAATTTACCGGCAACGGTGAGGCCGACTGAAACGGCCGGATTGAAATGACCGCCCGAAATGCCGCCAACCGCATAGGCCATGGTCAGAACCGTCAGGCCAAAAGCGAAAGCGACACCAAGGAAGCCGATGCCGAGTTCAGGAAAGCCGGCGGCAAAAACCGCACTGCCGCACCCTCCGAACACGAGCCAAAAGGTTCCCAGAAATTCCGAAAGAAGTTTGCGACTCATAACACTTCCCCTATGTTACGACTGCATCAACTATTACGTGCAATTTAATCGTAGTCAAGCTAAATTGCATATTCGCGCAACGACCGACACGATGGCGGCTAAACGTGGCACAGGAAGAGTGTCAGACGCCTGGAAGATGGAGCGGGTGAAGGGAATCAAATTGCTCATACAAACTATTGAAATAGCGCCATAACTTTCTTTTGTTGTATAATTTTACCGCGTTATGTACCGTAAATATATTGGATGTTGTTGGACGATACCTCGCCCGTTGAATCTTAATAGTACCCGTCAAACTAGTTGCGCGCCAAGCTGCATAACTTCCATGAATCAGATACCCTGATCTCGTTCATCAAGGTAGGCGAGATAGCATGGTCGACATCAAAGATGTGATTGAATCAAAGGAAATGCAGGATCTCGTCGCGGCTCTCAACGCGCTGAAACAGCGTTGGGCTCCAGAACACCAAGCGACCAATCACGTTCGCCCAACTGTCCTCGCGCTTGTTGGCAAATACAAAGCCAAGGAAATCTTGCAGGTGCTACTCGACAACCATGAGTATTATCCTGGCTACAAGGACGTTTTGGCCGCAAGTTTCGGCGGCTGGCTGATTATGCCCCGAGAACGTCGTGTACGAGAAATTCTCATGGTGCACGCAGCTCTTGACCACATGCAGGATGCTGAATGGAAACTGGGCGAAGCCGAATTGAGCTTGGAGAGAGACATAACCGCTCGTTACATCCTCACAAGCCTAGACTTTTTGATCGAGATTTATGACTGCTTGGGTGGCTATCAAGCTTTCGCACAAAATCCGTCTTTGGAGCTACTCTGGACAACATTCGAGCGGGATGAAAAATCGATAAATACGTGCGTGCTCGCCATGCGTTTTCTGCATCATGCTATTGATCGATCGAGTGCAAGAGGCCGCCCATTTCTTCCGAGCCTCAACAAAGCGGTCCTCATGTTGGATGTGCTGAAAGATAAAAACCCTTCCTTCCCTTACAAAGAAAAATACGTCTCGCGGTCGTTGCTTCATCAACGATGGAGCCAGAACAAGCAAACATTGGCGCTGCTGTATGCGGCCTCAACAATCCGCATAAACCGAAAAACGTTGCTGCAACTCATTCTAGATGGCCTCTTCTCATATCAAAACCACCAGCCTTACCTCGACACTTGGATGCGCCGCACTCGCTATATTGCAGCTCACATCTTTGGACGGATGACCGACACCGACCTCGAACGGAAGACCGTGCGCCTAGTTGGCGACGGGCCAGCCACCGCTTTTGCGCCTGCCAAGCTTAACGATATAGAGGCTGCATCTTTCAACGAAATTTTTCAAAAGATAATCAAAGAGTAAACACAAACAGATTGTCCATTTTTGGCTGCCCTGTCCATGGATACGTACAGAATTTTAAATCGATAAATTTCGCGTCATTCTTTCTCCGTCTTCAAGATCGAAAGGACGAAAGACATGAAGCACATAGGTTTTCAAAACGACAAACTGCACGAGCGCAGTGTACCGCCGATCTTCCCTCAAACGGGATTTGTACGCCTCAACCAGATTGTGGGTCCCAGCGGGCCGCTGCCAATCAGCAAGTCAGGTTTCTGGGCAGGCGTCAAAAACGGCAAGTTTCCGAAACCGCTCAAAATCTCTCCAAGGGTCACCGTATGGAAAGCCGAGGATATCCATGACCTCCTGCGTGAAATCGAACAGGGGGGCAAATAATATGGCTTCCGCATCAACTTCGAAAAAACCGGACGCAGAGCACGCTAGCTCAGCAGAGAAAAAATCGGATGATCCGAAAAAGTCTTTGACGCTCACTGAACAGATCATGAAGCTCCATAAAAGCTTCAAGAAGCGTCGAAAAGCGCACCGGAAAGCCGTCAGGAGTGACATCGTGAAGGCCGTCAAGATCGGCCTAAAGCTGGGAAAAAACAAAAAAGATTGGAAAGACTTCTGCCAGAATGCGTGGGGAAAGACGGCACCTCCAAAGGAGGATCAAATCGATCAAGCCGTACGCTTTGCGATCAAGTTCATGGTAGGCCCCGGGAAGAGCGCTCAAAAGAAAGCGAGCTTCTACTACAACGCCGTCGCCCTCCCCATTGAAGAAGGCTTGAGGGGTAAGGCGCTGAAAGACCGCCTTAAGAAGGACGGTCTCAAGAATCTTGCCACGGCATATGCGGAATACAAAAAGGAAACTAAGGACGGCGGCGGCGTAAGTCACCGTCCTGAGGAAAACGATACCGAAAAGGCACCTAAAGCGTCTCGTGCGGTTAAGGCCGAACCTGATAAGAAGACTGAACAGGCGCCTGATCCCGATCGGCCTGATCGCGTGGCCAGCAATACCGCGTTCACCTGGAAGGCTATAATGAAATGCAAAAGTCCAAAAGCTTCTCCCACCCGCTATAAGGTGGGTGAGAAAATCAAAATCACGGCGACCATTGAAAAAGTCGACGTTCCCCTGATGTTGTTGGTGCACAAGGTGAAACCCGTTGTGCCATCGAACAAAGGCTGATCTACCTCATCACCTGTATTACTTAAGCTCGCTCCTCGACCTCGGAAGAATAATCACGTCTTCCGGGGTCGTTCTTTTTCTGTCCACTGACTTCAGGGTGTATGCCGCCGCACGTGCCAACGTCTTTTCAATGGGCATGACATGAATGCGGGAGAGTGGCGCTGTCTTTCCAATCAAGAAGCTTGTCGGTGCATTCGCAATAACGTCCGTAAGACGACGGCCCTCACGTCCGTTGGGCGGTATCATCGCGAGAATGTGCATATGCATTCCGTCATTGATCATGCTGTCAGCCGTAGTCCAGCCAGACAGCTTCCGCACTGGCCAGTCATAACTGGCGAGCCAGAATGGCATCTCTACTATCGGAGTGTTGTGAGGACGCCTGACGAAGCGGGTCAACAGGAGGGCATACAAGTTCTCCGTAATCCGACGCATCTGCTGCCTTTTGGCGTTCTCATTGCCTGCCAACGGGTTGAACATCAACGTGACCATGTAAGTTTCCCAACCCCCTACTGTTCTCTCTTCCACCATCTGGGTGTAGGCATCGAGTAGCTGCTGGGTATGGGTATGGGTATGGGTATGCATAAGCATATCTCCCTTGGTTAGGTTTGGTTGTGTGTGGGGGTGTGTCTGTAGGGTAATTTGGGTACAGCTGGCCCATATGCTTTGCCCTTGCGAACGCAGCATCTGTGTCTCCAGATGAAGCAGGCAAAGTCCCGCGTGGCGCTTCCACGCACGACCTTGCGGCCTGCAAATGTAATTGGCGTTATGCCGACCGTTATTTACGGCGGCGTCTCTAGGGGATTTTTGCAGCTGACGGCGGACTTTCAGGCGCGGATAAGCGCTGACCTGCGGTTCATCTGGAAAAGCGGAAACGGAAATTTAGATAAAATTTACGCTAAATTTTATCGGTTTGAACCGATCCCGGCATGCTACGTTTCAGACAAGTCGAAACGGGAGCCCGGCTGCGATGATCTGGAACTTGGAGAAGCTTGAACAAGAACGCCTCGACCTCATCGAGGTCATAGACAATCTCAAGAGGTGGGAACGTTTTTCGATAGATGATCGGCACATCATCTCATTGCAGATCACTGCACATATGATGCGGCTCAGCGAAATGGATGAGGACTTGGCAAAGCTGCGGGGTGAAGAACATTCCGATGCGGACTGTCTGGCTGCTATCTGACCTGCCATCAGCGATGGTGGAAGCATTCACAGGTAGTGAAAGTTAGAGGATTCCTCAACGAGAGTAATGCAGGTGGTCATGCCTTTTTTGAATTCAGTTTCACGAAAAGTACCACCTCTTTCAGCAACCCTATAAGCTCTGGCATTATCAGCCGATAATAGACGACAAGGCCGTGACGTCGCGTTTCAACAACACCCGCCTCGCGCATTTTCGCGAGATGTTGCGAAAGCGCGGACTGTGATAAATCGACTTGATGAGCCAACTGCTTCACGCTCTGCTCATTCTTGGACAGCGCCAGTACGACCTCGACGCGCTTTGCGTTCGACAGGATGTTGAGCACCTCGCCGCACCGTTGGAAATATTCGGTGTTCTTGTCTTGAACTGCTCTATGCATGCTAGCTCGCCCCCGCAGATTTCCATGGGTTTCGTCATAACATTTGCGTAGATTTCCGTCTTTTCGAAAGTGCAGAATTGTGCCTGTAGGCCGATCCGGCACAGATCGACAATCGGCTTTGTCTCGTTTTTGGCTCATTCAAAATCTCTTTGAGACTACCGGTTTCAATATGAATTTAAAAAAATATAGAAGCTTGATTGGCTAATCGGATGCAGGCTTCTTTAACTCGTCAATTTCCCACTGCCGCAGATATTCGCCTCCTCGCCTGCCTCTCTGAAGACCTTGAAACAAAAGTTCTTCGTTAGCAATCACTCGGCTACGGTGCTCCACGACCACTTCCGCTTAAGTTGCCATAAAACCATAAATGCCGTCGCGCTGAGAACTCCAAGCACCGCAAAGACCGCATGCGCCCCCATCCACGCCATGAGCGCAGCCAATACCGGTGGTGCCAGTGCGTTGATCAGATTCATTGGCAGGGCAATAGTTGCCATTGCTGCGGCATAGTCGGCCTTCTCAAAGAAAACGAGGGGCATCGTGGCTCGGGCGACAGCGAAAGCCCCACTTCCCACGCCAAAGATCACGAGAAACCCAGCCACCGACAGGAAGCCCTGACCGCCTATCCACATTGCGGCAAGACCAACGGGGATCATTGCGCCGGACACGATCCCGGTGGACAGCCCGTCCCATCGTTGCCCACCCAGCAAGTCAATCACGCGCCCGCCCACTTTGAACACCCCCAGAAGCGAGGCAATCGCGACAGCTTTGGCAAGATCCATTCCAATCGCCTGTAAGAGTTGAATACCTACTGCCTCAATGCCAAAGGTAACGAAGCTGTTCAGAGCAATGGCGGTCACAAGAAGGGCAAAAACAGGACCCTTGCGAGCACTTTTTTTGTTGATGGATGACGCGGTCGTGGCACCGGTCGCTGGCAGGCCGATTAAAACAAGTGGGCAAATGACCAATGCCATGACGCCAGCGTAGATAAGAACTGTCGCACGCCATCCAACCACACCGTCGAGAAAGGCAGTGATGGGCCAGAAGACACTACCCGCCAGACCCGTTACCAGCATCAGCGTACCGATAAGGCTCCGCGCCCGATCCCCTGCGTAGTCCGCGATATAGGCGTAGGCTGATGTCGTCAGGAACATCGAGCCTGCAATCCCGATCACTGCCCAAGCTGCCCAGAATGCCAAAAGGCCCGGAGACAGAGCGAGCAGGCAAAGCCCGACCGCGATCATCCCGGCTCCCGCAACCATGACGGAATGCGGCCCAAACCTACGAAAGGCACGCCCTGTCCAAGGGGCAGCGAGCCCCATCGCGACGAACAACACAGAGGTTCCGACAAAAATCATGGACAGCGAGGTTCGGAATTCTACCGCCACCGTCGTCGCGATCACGGGCAAAACGCTCACAACGCCCCAGCCGGTGATTTGGGTTAGCGCAAGAAGGAACAACACAAAGAGTTGACGTTGCATTGTTCACTGGTAGAGGCGAAGTGTGACGGTCAGATAACAACCGCGGCACCGCCGCACTGCTTGCGGTAGCAATGATACCCATCGTCACTTCCGATTATGGACCGGCACGAAAACGAGTTTCAATGGAGCCGATTATCAACCACAAGAACATTCATGGCTGATATGTTGATCGTGACCGAGGTATCGTTGGCCCCGGTCACGATAAGGCGACGCCTTCCGCGCAATTCGCGAACGTCAGAACTCTTCCCAGTTCTCAGCTGCCGCCGCCGCACCGCTGCTGAGGCCAACGGCTCCGGCTACTTTCGCAAGCATGCGGCGGGCGGGAGAGGCGACAGGCTTGTGTTCGGCTCTTGCCGGCGTCGGTCTGGCGGGTTCAACTCTTGCTTCGGCGCCGACGCGGAAATCAGAGATGATCTCGCGCAGGCGCTCCACCTCGTTGGCGAGAGAAGCACTGGCGGCCGTTGATTCTTCGACCATGGCTGCGTTTTGCTGCGTCACCTGATCCATCTGGTTGACGGCCGTATTGACCTCAGCGAGACCGATCGACTGCTCCTTGGCCGACGTCGAGATGGCGTCGAGCTGCGTGTTGATCGAAACAACCTGCTCCTCGATCACCTTGAGCGCCTGACCGGTTTCCTCGACCAGCTTTACGCCCGTACTGACCTCATCCACTGAGTTACGGATGAGCTCCTTGATCTCCTTGGCTGCCTGTGCCGACCGCTGGGCCAGCTCGCGCACCTCCTGAGCGACCACCGCGAAGCCCTTACCTGCTTCCCCGGCCCGAGCAGCCTCCACACCGGCATTTAGAGCCAGCAGGTTGGTTTGAAAGGCAATCTCATCGATGACACCGATGATGCTGGAAATCTGGTTAGACGACTGTTCGATACGCTGCATGGCGTTTACGGCATTCGAAACAACTTCACCCGAGCGGCGCGCCGACTTGTTGGCCTCGATTGCCACATGCCGCGCTTCTTCAGTCCGCTTGGAGGAGTTTGCAACATTCGTGGTAATCTGGTCGAGCGCGGCTGCCGTTTCCTCAAGCGACGCGGCCTGCTGCTCAGTCCGTTTTGAGAGATCTTCGGCACTCTGGCTGATTTCGCGCGCGCCGCTATCGATCGATCCCGTGGCGTTCGCCACCGACCGCAGGCTGTCCGCCAGTTGACCAACGGCTGCGTTGAAGTCGGACCGCAATGCTTCGAAGTCACTGGCAAAGGGTTCGTTCAGTCGGAATGTCAGATCCCCGCTCGACAGCTGCTTCAGGCCTTCCGCGAGGCCCGACGTCGCCTGTGCCATCTGCTGGGCGCGCTCACGCTCAAGTTCCGCGATCCGCAGTTGTTCTGCCTCGGTGGCAGAGCGCGTCGCAACGGCTTCCTGTTCAAGTTCTCTTGCCCGCAAACCGTTTTCCTTGAACACCTGAACCGCTCTCGCCATGCCCCCCACTTCATCGCGGCGATCCGTCCCATCGACATTGGCGCTGAGATCGCCACCGGCGAGCACGTTCATGGTGAGGGACATCCGCTGGATCGGACGCACCAGCCAGGAACGGACAGCAAGGAAGCCGACGCCGAGAACGATGACCAAGCCAAGGATGACAGCGGCAAGTGTCTTGGTAACTGTGCTGCTGGCGTGCGCGGACAGCTCCTCCCCCGTCTTCGCAGCACCGTCAACGATTTCATTCGTCGCAGCTGTAAATTTCGGAGTGAGCGCGCTGAAAGCAGGCTGACACTGGCTTAGGAACAGTTGCTGTGACGCGGCAATGTCTTGCTCCGTCGTCGCGTTTCGCGCCGCCAAAATCGTCGGTCCGCATGCCTCTTTCATGACTTTGAGGCCTTCGGCCTTCAGGAGTGCAATCTCGGCCCGCTGCGGAACAGCAGCCGCAACTTTGTCCATGTATTTCACGAAGCTCGCTTCTGCGTCCTTGATATCCTTCTCCGCCCTTTCACGCAACTCTGCCGAGCGCGACATCAAAAGTTCCCCGATGGACGCTCGTGCTGCCTGGAGGTTGCGGTTGGAGCGAGCCAAATACAGGGCGGCGGTTGATTCGCCTTCCATCAGGCCGCCGTAGTCTTCGTCAACACTGGCAATCTGGATCCCGGAATAAAGGGCGACCCCGAGAGAGAACAAGCCGAAGCATGCCATAATAATAAGAAATTTCCCGACGATAGAAATGTGTTTCATGTGCCGCTCTCGCAATAATTGACGTTTATCAGGAGGAACAACGAGCAACTCATTCGCCGGGTGTACCAAGATGGCATACGCTGGAAGAAACTTTTCAAATATCTAAAATTTATCCCAAGACATAATACCTGCTGAAGGCGATCAAGATTGCCGTTTCATTTTCAGCACTGATAAATCTAATGTGATAATATTTTATATTCGTTAAGGATGACATTCTCAGAAAATACATTCAGTGCCATTATCGGTTTTTTTGCGGCTATGGCCCGATGCTCAGGCTCAGCGGCGGTCGCGTTCGAAATGTTGTCTGCCAGACCAACATCGCCCCGCGATTGCAGTTGCAAGCATGCAATTTGACAATCTTTAGTTGTAATGCTATACCATGACACGCCGGTGGCGATGCCGGTGTGAGGGGCCGTTTGGCCCCTCTTCTTGTTTTGGAGAGCTACAGTCATGAACGTTTCAACCGCCACATCCACTACACCCACCACCACCGCACCCGCCATCACGCTGCCCTGCCCCGTCATCATCCTCGGCCGTGACGACAACGGCAGGCCCCACGCCTCATTCTTCCCTGCCACCGATACGCGCGCAGCTGAGAAGGCTGCCGAACTGATGGGCATGGTGGCGCTCAAAGTGGAAGGCGACGAACTCAGGGCGTTTCTCGGCCGGTTGCCGCAGGGCAAGCTGTTCGATAGTGGCAAGGCCTTCGTGCCGTTTGTGAAGCAGGAGCTCTATCAGGCGATTGCCGCTCACCTATCCGATGAGGAACGCGAACGGCTGGAGCAACCGCGTGTTGTACCGGACAAACCCGCCCCCGAAACCAGCTACCCTGTTCCGCCCAAGAATATGCCCGAAAGCTGGGACCAGTTGACGGTGGGTAGCCTCGTGCTGGCGACTGAAGGTCCGCTGGAGGGGTGGTATGAAGCCACCGTCATCAAGATCGATGGTGATACCGGGCTTCGACTTAAGTGGCGCGACTATCTCGACATGCCGCCTTTCACCCGCCGCACCGATCAGGTGGCCCTCATTCACCCCGCTTACGTCGAGAAGTGATCGTCATGGGCTGCGCCATCAGCCAGGATGCGGCCGCTCGGGCCGCAGCCATCCGCGATAAAAACGACGCTTTTCGAAAAAGCTTCTCCGACGGACGAGTGCTGCTGACACCGGGCGTCACAAACCTTAGCGACGAACAACGGCGAGCGGTCATAGTGGCGGTGCAGACGTTCGATGATTTCTCGCCAGACAACGACCCTTACGGCGAGCACGATTTTGGCGCGGTCACACTCGAAGACGCCGTGTTCTTTTGGAAGATCGACTACTACGATCTCGACCTGCAATTCGGATCATCCGATCCGGCAGATGACGATGTAACCTGCCGAGTGCTCACAGTCATGCGGGCAGATGAGTACTGACCAGTGCGCTCCATCTTTTCATCGTCAAGCACCTTTTCAGCTTGACCGGCGATCAGCGCCCCCGCTTGCGACCCGCCTTCAGCGGTTCAGGCGGGGTAGCCTCAGCAGGTACTTCAAAGAACAAGGAGATATCGATGGCGAGCGCGTCGGCAAGCCGCGCGAGCAAATCGACCGAGGCATTAAAATCGCCTCTCTCGATGCCGCTGATGGTGGTTCGGTCTACCCCTGCGTCAACAGCAAGATTCTCTTGCGTAACGCGCTTAGCGGTCCTGACCTTCCTGAGATTCCATCCAATGCGTTCGCGATGTTCCATCCCGGCATGGCGAGCATCTTGCCGGGCATTAATCCATCGAATATATACGACATATTTCTTGTTAACGACTTACGGTTGCCTACTCGGCGTCAAATTGGGGGTACTATGAAAATCGCAGTTGGAATTATTGGACTCTTCCTCGGCATATTGGTGCTGCTGCAATCCTGCGCGGTGACGGCGGGAAGCGGGTTGCTGAACGATCAAGCCACAGGCAGCGCTGGCGCGGTGGGAATGCTGACGGGCGTGCTACTCGTGATCGGTGGCGCGTTCTCTTTCGGCCTGCCGCTGGTGGGTGCCATCATCTTTTTCGTGTCGGCCTTGATGGCCTTCATCGCGTCATCGCAAGGTACCTTCGGCGATATGTCGGTATGGGGCGTGATTGCTCTCGTGCTTGCTGTCATGGGATTTTTCACGTGGCGCTCAGCAAAGCGAAAGAAGGTTGCGCCATGAGCCACATTAAAACACTTACGACGCTGACCGCTGTCGGACTGCTCGGCGCTGGGTTGCTAAACCCGGCCGCGGCTGCGGAGGAAACCTATTACTTTCAGGGCACTCCTTGGGAGTTGCTGCTCACTCAGCCTGAGGGGGCTGATACAAAACCGGCGTGCGTACTGCGCACGACAGCGTGGCCTAGCCGGTCTTTGTCGATTGAAACGCGCCTGATTGGCGTTGATAAGATCGCTCGCGGCCTTCGCATTCGAAAAACCGGCTGGAACCTGCCGGTCGGTAAAACCACACAGGTAAAGGTTGGCGTAAACTTTCTTAGCCCGGCGCCACATGAACTGGATGTGATTTCCCCAGAGGAGTTATATGTTAGCTATCCTGAGAATGAAGACGGCGCCATTGGCATTGCTCTGGCAACAAGCTTCGCGTTCTCTCCTAAACTGCCCTCAGCAATGGCACTTAAGTTCGAAGGCAACGAGCAGCCTTGGATTATTCCAGCCATCAATAAGCGGGACTATTACGCGCTGAACGAGGGACTGAATGACTGCGACGTCGCATTGAAGCAGCTGGGGCCTAAACTGTTCTCATCGGAAGACGAAGCGACGTCACCGTTCGCGGCCCCACCCAAAACCGACGCTTCAGCGTCTTCGACACCCACAGCGTGGGAGTTCAGCAGGCGCGAGGAGGATTGGGGCGAAACCTGCTACGCGGAGAAAAAGAACGGCGGCGATGTCACGATTGGGTTTATGAAGGCACGTGGACATGATCTCGAAGGCTTTATCGAGAACGGTAGCTTTAGCGGTATTGTTAAAAGCTCGTGGAAGGTTGACAATGAACCGCCCGTCAGTTCCGAAGGTGAGCCTAACGACTATTTCGGTTGGCACAGTTTTTCCGGTTTCAAAACGGCTTTTGTGGACCAGATGATATCGGGTCAAAAAACGCTTACTATCACCGATGACAAGGGCACAGTCATTACCACCGATCTAGACGGAGCGTTAGGCGCGTTTTGGCAGCTGAATGCCTGCTTGGAAGATACGGATAGATAAGGTCATCAGGTATTTCCACGCCATCGTGCATGTCTACCTGAGAAAGATGCGACGAATGCAGACGCTCCGAAGCCGTGCTGTCGTCCGCCACTTGAGCAGGTGCGCTAAAATCTCAACATGTATTGAATAAGGCCGAGAGCGGACTGTCCGGTGGTGGACGCATTTATCGGATAGCTGTCTTTCAGTTACCAGACCTCCAAACAGACGTTTGATGCCGCTCGTTTGCGCATGCAGAGGTGCCGCCATTGTAACATGGCGGCAATTTAGCCATGCTCAGAGGTTTTCCGTGTAGAAAGGGATCAGTTTCGCCAACGCTTTTTCGACCGGCTCCGGTTTGTCATAGAGGTCATAGTGCGATCCACAGCATCGTTCTTCTCGCGCTTTACGAATGGACACACATACTGTGGTGTTATCAGCCGTACTGCCGGGATAGCTTCCGCCGAAACTTGACCTCTTCGGAAAGCGAAGCTCCATGAATCTTGGAAAACGTTCTTCGCGAAATCGATCCCACTCATAGTATTTGATGTCATGCCGCCGTCCTTTCACCCGTTGTGTTTAATCCGGCCATCCTCTGACAAGAACGTGCGGGGTGGGTGGACCATCAACCACACCATCTATGCAACGGGACCACGTTAATGGAGGGTTGACGCCGGTCCAGGCGAGCCAAAAAGAACGTCGGCTATCTTGCGGAGATGCTTCCTATCACCACCAAAAGAGTAGCCTTCCGAGTTCACATCGATGAAAGATGCGAAAACGAACGGCGTCGCCATTGATTCCAGTAGCATGGCTAAGCGTAACATCATTTCTACGTCAACTTTGACGTCAATAATTGCCCCGTCGACATCGCCGGCTTCCAACAGGTTCAAGACTTGCTCGACAGAAGAAACAGGGCCTGCAACGGTGGCTCCGGCGGCAATAAGTTGCGCATGGCACGCCGCCGTCAACGACGGACGCCGCTCTACCACTATCAGCTTCTTGCCTCTGAAGGCGCATAACACAGGAATATCCTTACTCGTTCTGCGCTCGCCCGTGCTACGCCAGAGATAGATTTCTGCTGGAGAAAACTAAGCAGCGCAAGTGGCGTTGTATTACCGCTTGCCCATAACTGACCAGCGCAATCGCCGGCCAACTTGTGAAACGTTGATCACTGGTCTGACTCACCGCATTGCGATTCGGTATCCTTTTGCAGCGCCACTTCTATTTCCTCCGCGGACACCTGCAAAAACTGGCGCTTCACTAATTGTGCGGAGATAGCAGGTATCTCAAGGTGTGTTGCGACGGGTTGATACGAAGGAAAACTGAGACCTTCAATGAGCTGTTCATCAACGACCAGACGATATGTTCCAGCTTCCAAAGGTACTACTAATCCATCCAATACGAACGGATTCGCGAAGGTGATTTCTTTGTATGTCGTTCTTTCTTTCATACCCTTAAACTCTTTCCTGACACGTCATTCACACCGCGCCGCAACGTTTATCCTTGACCGTCATCGCTCTCCACTAAGTGGATTTCGACCCCCTGAGAAGGATTAACAAAGAGATTGCCTATAGCGCGCCGGCTTCGCTCTTCCAGGGCTATTCATTAGCCCCAATTGATCGACCACTGGCCTTCCTGAAAAAGCTGAGGACGTATATCGTGTTGCGCGGGACACTTCTGATGGTCTCAAGGACAGGCCGTGATTGGTAGGATTGATTGAGTGAGTCCGCATTCCCAAGACGGCGTTTCAATTGTGCTGCGAGAGCATCGGCAGATGTTTCTCCCGCAAGAAACAGTCTCATTACAAGAAACGCGGCCGTGTTGAATTGTCGCTGGTCATTGCCCAGCAATGTGGCGTTATAGCCCGCACTCTTCAAAACTGACTGGATCATCTCCATCTCTTTGGGGGAGATGGCTGCAAAACTGGGGTGGGAAGACATAATGTCCTCCTCTCGTTGGGGCTAGGGTAACCGACCCTCAACCAGTAGTGCCCGTGACATCGCTACCGACGCCTTACAGTGCGCCTGAATAGCTTAAGACGCAAGCGAATACGGTTTTGGAAAGCTCCAGCGAAGTTCACCAGCCATTCGCTGGTCATTATTGAGCGGCGGCTGCGTTCTAGCACATTGGAATTCCCTTGCTAATGAACCTCAAAACGCGCAGGCTCGTTCCTTCGGTAGCTTTTTTAAAGGGCGTTACCGCTTCAAGGTGAAATCCCTTGGCCCCAACGAAAGGAGGACACGATGTCTTCCACACAAGAATACGGCCCGATTTCGTCTCACGATCTGAATATGTTGCTGTCCCTGTTGTCAGATGCCGGCTTTGAAATCGACACGCGCTCGGATGACGACCGGTCATTTAACAAGGCCACCCGCAAGATAATCGATCTTTTTCAGGATGGAATGACCGACCCTTCAAAACTCAAAGGAGAAATGCTGTTCCTGTTCGGGGTACAGAAACGGGAACGTGTGCCCTCCCGCAGACCACTCCCGAGGTATGCAATCCAAGGTCTTCCGGGGTTCGGCAGATAGCGGGGAAACACCTGTGCGCGCGTATGTTCTTGGAAGCATGATGCTTTGGTCCGCTTTCTTTCTGATCTGGTATTTGTTGACGCTTTATACCGCCAGCAAAGACCTTGAAGAAATACGATCCGGTCCGGCCGGAGGAGTAGTTATGTCTGCGTCCCGATGCGGTGTAGAACTGGCGACTCTTCTCGCGATGGGCGACAAGCTCTTGAAAGCCGGCGGACCAGAAGTGCCGGCGGATTTACGCGCACATATTGAATATTGCATCTCCTCTGATACAGCGAGTCGAGATAGGCTTAGGAAGACACAGCTCATAAGATTTTTCCCCGACGAAAGATAGCCTGCGGACTCCGCCCCTGATTTCATCAACCCCATCACAAAACTTGATGCTCTCTGTTTTCACTCTGTGCTATGGATCATGGGTGCGGACAGGTGTCCTTTGAGGCGACGGTGGCCAGAGATTTTTTGATATGGCGCGGCATCCGGCTACGCAGCCTTGGGAATTATCGGAGATTGATGATGATCGATATCGCAGGAGCCCCCCCGAAGTAGGCCCCCTGATGGCTCGCTGCCGGAAGTCCCGATGAAGCGGGATAATCGATATAACCCGCAGCGCCGCCGCCATACAGCGTGACCCGATCTCAGCCGGGGTCGCTTTGCAGTCGTTCGACGAGATTCGGATTGGCGACGAACGGGCGTCCGAAGGCGATCAGATCTGCCTTGCCATCGGCCAGATGTGGCGTTGCAAGGTCGAGGTCACAGCCATTATTGGCGATATATGTCCTGCTGAAGCGACGGCGAGCGATCCGTATTCGAAGGGTGCGACCTCGCGCGGGCGACCCGTCGCGCCTTCAACAACGTGAATGCAGGTGATGCCGAGAACATCAAGTCGATTGATGATATACTCGTATTGCGTCTGGGGACCGCTACAGGAAATACTATTTGTAGGCGAAACTGGCGAAATCCGGCACACCCGTGCGCTCGCCGCCGATTTCCTGCACCACCGTGGCCGTGACTTCGAGTATCAGACGCGCGCGGTTTTCCATCTTGCCGCCATAGCGTCCGTCCGGACATTAGGGCTGTGAGCCTCCCATATAGTTCCTGAAAGCAGACGCTCGCCAGCGACTTGCCGCGCGCAAAGCCGAACTTATCAACATGCTCATACGAAACAGCAGCGATGCGGCTCACGGCCCGATCTTCCACTAGATTCGATCATATGTGAACGATGTCAGCAGCGTGGTTACAAAGTTACTCGCATTATCCTTGACAAGCGCTTCCGTCCATTCATTCGTCCCGCGTAGCCGCAGGTCTGCATAAATGCTGTCGACGGCGGCCTCTTCGATCCGCTTGATGTTCGCCAGAAAGGCTTCCTCTCCGGCCGCATGATACATGTCTCGGATCACCATCCGCAGGATTTCCTGGATTGCGATCTGCCATGCAGTGTTGAGTGCCTGAAGTTCGCCGATACTGTCTGCCATAGGTATCCCTTTCGGTTGCGGAGTGCAACGGTTTGAAAGAAACTGCGGACAGAGCCTGATTGATGATCTCACGTGACCAAGCCATTTGCTATAGCCGCCTTGATTGGCGTACCGCCAATCGCGCTCGGCCTTGCGGGCGGCCTCGTCGTGTATCCGTCCGCGCCCCGCTCTTCCTGGGCAGATCAGACCGTCTTGGCCCGTCGTTTCGTGAGAAGAGAGGCAGTCGTCGCCTCACGATCCTTCGATTCTTTCGCAAGTCGTGCTTCACGAAGCCGCCTCGTCTTTTCCTCGCGGGCCAGAACGAGGGAATCGAGTTCCTCGACGGCGCTATTCCGCGCGAAGAATTGCGATTGGGTATTGGCGAAGGCATTCTCCGCCTTCTGCCGGGATTTGCTGTGTGTCTGTGACATGGCTTTTCCAGATTGAACGCCGCCGTAGCAACAAAAAAGGTCAGGCAATCTGCCTGACCTTGCTGGTATCATGCTCTCGCCAGTGCCAGTACATCCGTGGTCAACGGAGAGAGGATACGGGGATGATTAGGCGGCCTGGAGGTTGCAAGCCGACATCTTGCCCGACTTGTTATCGCGCTCAAGGTCGTAGCCGATCTTCTGGCCTTCAACGAGTTCGCGCATTCCGGCGCGCTCGACAGCCGAGATATGCACGAACGCGTCGGTGCCGCCATTGTCAGGCTGGATGAAGCCGAAGCCCTTGGTGGAATTGAACCATTTAACTGTGCCAGTGGTCATGATGAACCCTTTCATAGCAATAAGAGGACCACAACGCCTGCGGCGCTGCAGATGCGATAGCGATTTTTGAGAGAAAAGGCTCGTTCAGGGCACGGTGCCAGACGCGCGATAACCAAAGCTAAGCAAGCAAATATCGACAATCAACATATAGGTCGCTCATATGCGGTTGTCAACTTTTAGTTTTTTCTCACCACTATTCTCGGCATTTAGTTGTAATTTCGGGAGGCCGTTTCACAGCCTAGACTGCGGAAAAGGGCTGGGAGCGTAACCCGGGGAATCACGGTCGTCCGAAAGCGGAAATGGACTCCGGTCCCGACGGAAAACCATTGTCTCGCTGGCGAATGACTCCGGACATGAACCGGAGCAACACAGTGCGCGATTGACTTGAAAGCGCTCCTGACAGTGGTTTCATCCTCGCCGTTACATATCCGGCCTTATGAAGCATCTGGTTGAGAATACGATTGCTGCCGGGATCGAAATCGACGGCGTGGACGCTGGAAGACATGGTATCCTCCTTTCAAATTGCGGGCGCGGGCATTAAAGCCCCCGGCGGCAGCGCCCAGTGTAATTGCTGCCGAGGTCACGATGATGAGGCCCGCTCGTCTGTTTAGCAATCCTTCAATTAAGGTCATTTGGGGGCGGGGTAGCCTCGAAGCCTACCCGTACAGATATTTGCGTTCTGTAAAACCGTTAACATCAAAGAACGAGGGCTAATTTGACCCTCCATCGATACACGCGATGTTCACTCCTGAGGAGCGGCAGGAATGAAGGAGTGGCGATGTAAAGTGCACTGCCGCCCAACGCTAGCTTGCCCGGTGGGATGCAGCTTTCCCGCCGCCGTCGCCCGAAACCTGCCAGTCAATTTCCCATCCCTTAACGATCGTTGAAGGCCCGATAAGCGAAAAGACTGCTTTAGGGAGCGTGTAATTGCTATGCTAACGTCCGGAATGGGGCGCAATCCGTCGCTTGATAAGAGAACCTGACTGTCCACAAAATACGACGATGACGGGTCGCATCAGGGTATACCCTTATGTGACAAACCAGCGGTTACAGCCATTAACGTAACATCTAAGTTGACAGCAGCTATTTGTGACAGGGTAGCGTCAAGCCTAAAGCTTGAGGTGACACACATGGCTCGCATAGGGTACGCCCGCGTTAGTACGCTCGATCAAGATCTAGAAATTCAGCAAAAGCGACTTACCGCAGAAGGTTGCCAAATCGTCAGGTGCGAAAAAGTTTCCGGCGCAAGCCGCCACGGTCGGACCGAGTTGGCAACGATCATCGAATTTCTGCGCGAAGGTGACGAGCTGATTGTCACACGCCTTGATCGCCTCGGTCGTGACACCCGTGATGTTTTAAATATTGTCCACGAATGCGAACAACGCGGCGCGCACGTGACTGTGCTTGAGCCACATGTCACGACAAAAGGCGAAATGGGCAACGTCATTCTGACCGTTTTAGGCATGGTAGCCCAGATGGAGCGGCGGTTCATAAAGGAACGACAGCGCGAGGGTATCGAGCGCGCTAAACATCTTGGCGCATATAAAGGAGGACGCCCTCGCTTTGACCATCAGGAAATCCGCAATTTGTTCAAATCTGGTCTCGGACCGGGAGCTATTGCAAAGGCAATTGGATGCTCGCGCATGCAGGTTTATCGTGTCCTGAAGGCTGCATGTTGATTGCCAATTAGAATTGACCCGGCGCTGAATTTATTGGGTCAAGTAAGTATCGGGTAATTATGCCACTTGAGTCCTCAAAGGACCTAATTTTCCCAGAAACAACATGCACGCTGAAATACAGTAAGAATCCCGTGGACAAACCCATCCTTGCGTTGCCAAGGTTGCATAAGCATGTAGCCTACACAACCGTAGAAGCGAGGCGCTTTCATGGGCTACGAGATCGATTTCCTTTCTGTCGGAGACAGTAATGGCGACGCAATATGTGTCCGCTATGGAACGCCAGAACTCGGATACAGCATTCATGTCACTGATGGTGGATATGTCGATACCGGCCAGCGTATTATCAACCACGTCAATCAGTACTACGGCAAAGACTCCCGCATCGCGAATATTGTTCTTTCTCATCAGGACAGTGATCACATTGCTGGCCTAATTCCAGTCGTCCGCCATTTCAATGTAGGCGCGCTATGGATGAACCGACCATGGCTCTATGCATCTGAAATTTTGCCTGCCTTCCACGGGAACTACACCGTGGATGGATTAAGGAAGGCTATAAGAGATGCCTACCCCCTCCTGGCTGAGCTGGAAGAGGTTGCCATAGATAAGGGTGTTCCAATCTATGAGAGCTTTGCTGGCGCGTGGATTGGTCAGTTCCTCGTGCTTGCACCGACGAAAGCCCGGTACCTTATGCTCATTCCCGAATTTGATCGTACGCCGGCGAGCTACGCGAAACCTATTAAAGGTTTGCTGGGCAGGCTCTTCGAAGCCGCTAAGAAGATAACAAGCTTCTTTGAAACTTGGACATCTGAGGCGTTACAGGAAAACCCTTCGCCGACATCGGCATCGAACGAGTCGTGCGTAGTTCAACTTGGTGTGTTCGGCCAGAAGACCGCACTTCTCACCGCCGATGCAGGACCAATCTCATTGACGGAAGCCGCTAATACGGCGCAAACTCACGGGCTGCTGTTTCCCCCGTCATTCGTTCAAGTACCACATCACGGCAGCCGCAGGAACGTTACGCCGTCCGTGTTAGACCGCTGGCTCGGAGCACCTCTTCCGCAAGGGTCGCCGACGAGAGGTCTTGCGTTCTGTTCGGTTGGCGTGAACAAGCCGGAGTACCCAAGGATGCGCGTAGCCAACGCTTTCCTTCGGCGCGGGTACCCTGTTTATAAGACCGACGGTGGCGGATGGATTCGTCATTCCCACGATATGCCGAACCGTGATGGCGCGCAGCCAATCAATTCAATACCATTCACAAGCTCGTACGAGGAGTAGAATGGATTTCCTCGACGGTTACATAATACGCGCACGTCTCTTTCCCGCGATGCTCGCGATTGCCCCGGCGCTGGTTTTGCTCTTTGTATTGGTAGGGGGCAACTACGAGAATTTGGGGCCTCCTGAGTTCCTTATCACAGTTACAGTAGGCGTCCTTTTTTTTGCGTTTGCTGACATTGCAAGGCGCTTCGGACGGCATGCAGAGCGAAAGATTTTCGCGTCGTCCGATGGGCGGCCATTCCCAACAGTCTTACGACACAGGGACGATACAATAGTCTCAACGTCAAAGGCTAGATACCTTTCCTACCTTGCTCGCGAACTCGGAGAACCCCCACCAACCCCGGAAGATGAAAAGGCAGACCCTGCAGCTGCTGATTGTTTCTATGTCTCGTGCGGCGACCTTCTTCGTGCGAAAACCCGGAACCAGTCCCAATTCCATTTACTTTTCGCAGAGAATATCTCCTACGGCTTTCGTCGAAACCTTTATGGCCTGAAGTATCCTGGACTTCTTCTAAACGCGGCTACCGCAGCAATCAGTTTTAGATTTGTTTATACGGACCCAGATAACAATCTTGCACAATACGGCACCGTGCTCGTCGTCTCCGCCATTCATGCTTTTTATTTCATCGTCGGGGTAACCCGAAAATCTGTTATCGAGGCAGGAGAGCAATACGGTCGCCAGCTCGTGCTCTCATGCGACGAACTCACTAGTAATCGAAAAGACGCATGATGAAACAGGACTACCAACAGAGCTAGACCGTTGGAGGTGTCGACTTGGATCATTTGAATATTAGCAGCATCGGTACTGTGCCACTATTCCGCTGGATTCCACGGCAGAAGGACGGCGAAAGTCTTTATATCCACTACAACGGAGGAATTCGGGCAGCACGTATCCCGAACGACCGATGGGTGCTGGAGCCGGTTCGCGTACAGGATCGACCCGCATCATTCGGCAATTTCTCCCGCTCAGATCTGGGGGAAATTGGACAACAGTTCGGCCTAACACCACTAGCGTTCCAGCATTCTGGATGGAACAAAGGATCCTATTACACGAGGTGGATTCCTATTATTCCGGGGAAGACTAACCATATGATTGGCGCAGCCGATCTATGGCGAAATATTTCGAACAGGATTAGCGAACGGCGGGTCAACTCGCGTTTAAGTCAACTTATAAACGCGAGCGACGAACAAATTGCTCAAATCATTGATGATCAACAGGATGACGAGAAGCTTCCGCAGTTTATAGCGCTGAGCCTACGTGGGATGGATATCAGCGTGGAAGAAATTTCTGCGTTCTACTACGAGCAGCTTGTCGATTTGATGGCGACCAACAACCTAAACGGAGAGCGCGTTTCATCAACGCAAGATCAGCTGTTGTATACGCACGTGCATTCCTTCTTCTTGCATGCCGGGGCGGCACGCGACTATCTAGCGGCCTTCATCGCCATGAGGGTCGGCGAAGATCCTGCCAAGGCAGACTCGCTTGCCTCGCTGTGCAGGAAACTCAGGGCGCGTCACTTCAATGGCGATTCCATGCTCAACACGTTAGTGGTCAGGGGTGTCGTCAAGGAATCTCAACAACGGGGACAGTGGGAAACGGGCGGCTGGATGAAGGAGCTTTCCGAGCTTAGGAATATTTTCACGCATAGGCGACCATACGGCAGCCTATTTGCCGAAAAGTCCGGAACGATACTTTCTCTTTCCGAAAAGAGGCAACTCTACCGATACAGAAGACCGATCCAAACCCAAACTGGTGAAGACGTGTTTGACTTAATTGTGAAGCAGTATCGACGTATGATTGAGCTATTCTATGACCTCGCCAAAGTGTCGGGGCTGAATAGCGATATAACCGTTATCACTGATGATGACGTGATCGAGTTTAGGAGCCCGAAGGACCGTAGTTGACTTTATCGGACGTCAGATTCGCACCCGCCCGGTCACTCTCGACAATCCGAGCGCCACAACTGTTCGAGCCTCAATCTGAAACGCAAGTGATGTGGTTAGATAGGAACTGCATCCTAAAATGGCTCTTTGGTAGATAGGACCTCGCCCAAATGCCTCAAGTGACAAAGCGATGCCACTGGGTTCCCCAAGGATATCTCAAGTCTTTTTTAAACAAGGACACAGGCAAAATCTGGCGTCTCGGGAAGGATGGAGGAGAGCCGGAGCTGAAGCGTCTCGACAAGGTCGCGGTAAAATTCCACCTTTATGCCCCATTGGGCCGAGATGGTCAGCGAGACGACTCGCTGGAAAAAAAGTTTGCGGACCTCGAAGGCTTTTTGGGCGACGCGTTGTGGAAAGAACTGTGTAGCGGCTACCCGAACCTTTCATGGGAGCCGCTTCGGAAGGTCGTAGCTCTTCTCACCGCCACAACTTGGCTTCGAACCCCGCCACAATTCGAACTCTGGCGACAGATGCATCTGGACATTCGAGAATTCTACATCGGCTTTTCTGAGCTCCCAGACAAAGTTCTAATGAATGGGCGCGAGATCAAGGTAGACACGTCTAATTGGCCTGAGTACCGGGACGCAACAGAAGAGGACATGAAAGCAGCGTGGAACGTCTGGCTGGCGCAAGCCGGTGAGATTGCAAAGCTCTTTATCGAGTTGCGATGGGCGATGCTGGTCGATGAGGAAGGAAGGTTTGTTACCTCCGACAATCCCGTGATGGTTGGCGACCCTACTAAGCCTTTCAAAGGGTTGAAAGATCCGGATATTCTCGTAACCTTTCCAATCAGTCCTACCCGAATTCTGGTGATGGATCGCAGATATAGCGAGTCAAATGCGCAGTATTACGAATCCAAAGATCCTGCTGGCGCCAATTTGCTCATCTGGAGAAACGCAATCAACCACATGTTCTCCCCAAGACACCCCGATGAAGTTTGTGCTGAAGTTGTAGAGAACGCGGAGGCAAGAGGGTTCGCCTAAGGTTCGCAGCACAATGGCAACATCCGATTTCCGAAAACTTTGCTATTGTTTGGCAAAATCCGTTTCGAAACTCCCCGCGGCAGCTACGGTTCAGAGTTTTCTGCAGGTATCCCGTGCAGGCTAAACACTGTCAGTGCCAAACTTCGACGCCAACAGACTGGACTCTTCTTGCGCCTCTGGGGCACCCACACACGTGCCTGTCGGCCTATGATACTATCCGGTCGAATTCATGTGCAGTTGAACTGGCTCTATTGATCCGTGCCAAGTCTGCTTCCGTCTAAAATGTCCGCCCACCACTGCATCATTCGCACGCGCTCGTCCCAATAGGTTGCCCGATTATAGATGCGTCTGACCGCCCGTGTGTCAAGATGGGCAAGCTGCGCCTCAATAACGTCGGCACTGAATTCAGCAGACTCATTCAAAATGCTGCTGGCAGAAGACCGAAAGCCGTGCGCGGTATGCTGGGCCTCAGTCACCCCCATGCGCCGCAGAGCTGAATTCATCGAATTCTCGGACAGAATTTTCTTGCCCGACATCATTGAAGGAAAGACATATGGCCTATCGCCAAACAGTTCCTTCATCTCCGTAAGAACTTCCACTGCTTGCTTGGAAAGCGGCACATGATGCTCCCGGCGCATTTTCGTCTTCTCGCCCGGTATAGTCCAAACGGCGTTATCAAAATCGAGTTCGGTCCACTCCATCGAGCGGGTTTCCCCGGGACGGGCAAAACACAAGGCTTGGATTTTCAAGGCGGCTACCAACGAGGGCCAGCCCTCGTAGCCGTAAATCGCCCGCATCAGGCCACCCATCTCGGCCTTTGTCGTCAAGGCGGCATGGTTGACCGGCACATGGCGCTGGAGAGCCCCGCGTAGTGCCGACGTCGGGTCGTTCTCGGCCCTTGCCGTTGCGATGGCATATCGGAACACGCGACCGATGGCAGCGCGAGTAGCCAGTGCGCTCTCCACACGGCCGCTCTTTTCGATGGCAGTCAACACCGCAAGGACATCACGTGCCGTGATCTGGGTGACCGGGTAAGGCCCCAGCTTTTCGGCAAGGTCCTTCAACATCCATTTGTTTTTCGTGATGGTGGGCTCTGCGCGTTTATCGCGCTTCAGCTTTTCAATGAATTCATCCGCAATGACACCGAAGGTATTTCCAGCAGCTGCCTTGGCGGCAAGCTGATCGCGTTTCTTAGCCAACGACGGGTCCAAACCCTCAGCCAGTTTTTTCTTGGCCTCGTCACACAGCCGTCGGGCATCCGCCAGCCCCACCGTCGGGTACGCCCCAATCGTCAGCGTTTTTCGTTTCCCGAAAAAATCATAATCGAAGCGCCAAGACTTTCCGCCAGCAACCGATATATAGAGGTAAAGCCCCTTCTCATCAGACAGCTTGCGCGGTTTGCTGTCGGCTTTAGCGTTCTTAACCTGAATGTCTGTCAGTGCCATTTTACGGTATCAGCTTCCCACCACGATCACGAATACCGTGATTTTTACCGACAAAATTGCTGGATGTCACTGCATACCGTTGCACGACCTTACGCGCGCGCGAGGCAAAAACGCTGAAAAATCAGTGCCCTTTGGACGTCATCGATCTTGTTGGAAAGGTAGCTGGAGCGGGTGAAGGGAATCGAACCCTCGTATTCAGCTTGGGAAGCTGCTGCTCTACCATTGAGCTACACCCGCACCGCGCATAAGACATCGGATAGTTCGCAGCGGGTGTCAAGCACCCGCCGGGGTCGTTATTCGGCGCGAAAATGCTTGGAGAGCTTCAGCCCCTGCGCCTGATAGTTGGAGCCGAGGCCGGTGCCATAGAGGCCTTCCGGTTTCTGCAACATGTGCTCGTAAACCAGCCGGCCGACGATCTGGCCGTGTTCGAGGATGAAGGGAACCTCGTGGCTGCGGACTTCGAGCACGGCGCGGCTGCCTGTGCCGCCGGCCTGCGCATGGCCGAAGCCGGGATCGAAGAAGCCGGCGTAGTGCACGCGGAATTCGCCCACCAGGGGGTCGAAGGGTGTCATTTCCGCCGCATAGAGCGGCGGAACGTGGACTGCTTCGCGCGAGACGAGAATATAGAATTCATCCGGGTCGAGGATCAATTCGGCGCGCCCACGCGCGTAGAGCGGCTCCCAGAAATCGAGAACGTCGTGCTGGGCTTTCTTGTCGACATCCACCACCGCCGTATGATGTTTGCCGCGATAACCGATCAACCCGTTTTCACCGAAACCCTTGAGGTCGATCGAGAGCGCGATGCCGCCGCCGGTCACGTTGGGCGTGTCGCTGGCAACCAGCGTTTCCGTCTCGTGCAGCTTCAGCAGTTCACTTTCGTTGAGCAGCGAATGGCCGATGCGGAAGCGGATCTGCGACAGGCGCGAGCCGCGTCGCACCACGATCGGGAAGGTGCGCGGACTGATTTCCAGATAGAGCGGGCCGGCATAACCGGCCGGTATCTTGTCGAATTCCTGCGCGCTGTCAGTCATGACGCGGGTGAAGATATCGAGACGGCCGGTCGAGCTTTTCGGATTGGCCGAGGCCGACATGTCCGCGGGCAGCGCAAGGCTCTCCATCAAGGGAACGATATAGACACAACCGGTTTCCAGCACCGCGCCCTGGGTAAGGTCGATCTCGTGCAGGCTGAGACGATTGAGCTTGTCGATGACGCGGTTTCCGGGACCGGGCATGAAACTGGCGCGCACGCGATAGGCCTTCGAGCCGAGCCTGAGATCGAGGCTGGCGGGCTGCACCTGATCAGCATCGAGATCGGCCTCGCTCTTCAGCTTGCCGCCCGCAAACAGCGCCTTGATTGCGCCATCCGCCAAAATGCCCGTGGTTCTGGTCATGGTCATCATTCCTTTTTACGGCGACAAAACCAAAAGGAAAGCATTGACGCAAGCCGGTAACGGCAGTATGGCAAGCTTATCCCGTGGTGATTTGGCCGGTCGGCTTGCAGCCACGTTAAACAAGTGGCTAAAAAGACCGGGTGCTAGGAACCGGTCTGCTTTTGCGGCCGGTTTTTTTGTTTTGAAGGTGATCACATGAGCAATAAATGGCGCCCGGCAACCCAGCTCGTTCACGGCGGTACGCTACGCTCCCCTTACGGTGAAACGTCGGAAGCGATCTATCTGACCCAGGGTTTCGTCTATGAAAACTCCGAAGCCGCCGAAGCGCGCTTCAAGGGTGAAACGGATGGGTTCATCTACGCCCGCTATGCGAGCCCGACCAACGACATGTTCGAAAAACGCATGTGCCTGCTGGAAGGCGCCGAAGACGCCCGCGCACTTGCGTCGGGCATGGCCGCCGTCACCGCCGCCATCATGTGCCAGCTGCGCGCCGGCGACCATATCGTTGCGGCCCGCGCCCTCTTCGGCTCCTGCCGCTGGGTGGTCGAAACGCTTGCGCCGAAATACGGCATCGAATGCACGCTGATCGACGGTCGCGATCTCGGAAACTGGGAAAAGGCGATCCAGCCGAACACCAAGCTGTTCTTCCTCGAAAGCCCGACCAATCCGACGCTTGAAATCATCGATATTGCCGGCGTGGCGAAGCTCGCCAACCAGATCGGTGCGAAGGTGGTGGTCGACAACGTCTTTGCCACACCGCTTTTCCAGAAGCCGCTCGAACTCGGCGCCCATATCGTCGTTTATTCGGCCACCAAGCATATTGACGGCCAGGGCCGCTGCCTTGGCGGCGTGATCCTTTCCGACAAGAAGTGGATCGAGGAAGAGCTGCAGGACTATTTCCGCCATACCGGCCCCGCCATGTCGCCTTTCAATGCCTGGACGCTTCTGAAGGGCATCGAGACCCTGCCGCTGCGTGTGAAGCAGCAGACGGCCAATGCCGGCAAAATCGCCGATTTTCTCGCCGATAGCGGCAAGGTCGCCAAGGTCATATATCCCGGCCGCGCCGATCACCCGCAGGCCGATATCATCGCCCGACAGATGTCCGGCGGCTCGACGCTTGTGGCTTTCGAGCTGAAGGGCGGCAAGGAAGCAGCCTTCAAGCTGCAGAACGCGCTTGAGATCGTGAAGATTTCCAACAATCTCGGCGACGCCAAGAGCCTCATCACCCACCCCGGCACGACGACGCACAAGAACCTCACCGACGAGGCACGTGCTGAACTCGGCATTTCCGGCGGCACCCTGCGCCTTTCCTGCGGCATCGAGGATACCGACGACCTGCTGGAGGATCTGGCGAAGGGTCTGGCGGCCGTTTCGGCCTGAAAATTCAATCCGCAAAGCGCCATCGCCTGACTGCGTGTCGGGCCATGGTTCGCCTGCACGGTCTAAAAAGACCGCTTCAGGCAACCAATATTTACCTTTACCGTTATCCCTAACGGTGGAAAACAGCGCAACAGGAGACGCCTCCTGCCCGTCAAGTCATTCATTTTCTTGACGATAGCCAGAGCCTATAGTGTAGGATGCGGCGGCAGGCATAATATCGAGGTGTGGCGCGTATGTATCGTGCTCTGACAAGGGATATCGAGGTAACGGTCGATCCGTATTATCTCGAGGAACAATCCGACCCGGATGACGATCGTTACGTCTGGGGCTACAAAGTCGTGATCGCGAACAATTCCGATATTCCGGTTACCCTCGTCAATCGCTATTGGCACATCACCGATCAGAACGGGCAGGTGGATGAGGTCTATGGGCCGGGCGTCGTGGGTGAGAAGCCGCATCTGAAACCGGGCGACAGCTACGAATATTCCTCCGGCTGCCCGCTGGACACACCTTCTGGCCTGATGTTCGGCCATTATGAAATGGAAACGGAAAATGGCGAGGTGTTCAACGTCACCATACCCGCCTTTTCGCTGGATTCACCCGGCCTGATGCGGGTCCTGAACTGACATTCACCCGGCAATGAAAAAGCCGCGCCCTTTCAGGACGCGGCTTTCATTCAGGCATTCTCAAATTCACTCACATCGTAGCGATAGGTCGTGGAGCAGAACTCGCAGGTCACGGCAATGGCGCCGTCTTCTTCGCTTGCCTCGATCTCCTCGGCGGTGAAACCGGACAGCACGCCCTTGATCTTCTCCCGCGAGCAGCTGCAACGGTCAAGAACCGCCTGCGGATCATAGATACGCACACCGCTCTCGTGGAAAAGCCGGAAGAGAAGACGTTCCACCGGCACCTGCGGATCGGTCAGCTCGTCGGTATCCACCGTGTTCAGCAGCGTCACCGCCTCGGTCCAGGCATCATCCTCCTGCACCTCGTGACCGCTTTCATCGCCGTCGCCGCCATGCAGGTCGCGCATACGCAGCCGCTCGGGCGACTGCGGCAAGAACTGCGCTATAACGCCGCCCGCACGCCAGCCATGACGCGGCTTGCCTTCGCCATCACGGTCGAAGAACTCGGCAACCCCCAGCCGCACGCGGGTGGGAAGCTGTTCCGACTGGCGGAAATAAACCCCGGCAATGTCTTCCAGCGAGGAGCCATCGAGCGGCACGATACCCTGATAGGGCTGCATGCCCGCACCCTGATCGATCGTGAAGGCCAGAATGCCGTTGCCGAGCAATTGCTCCGGCGACGTCGCCCCGGCCGCAATCGCCTCCGCCAGCCGCTCCTCATCGAAACGGGCATAAGCGCGCATGCTTTCCGGCGCGGTGAAATCCGCAACCAGAAGGTCGACCGGGCCGTCACCCTTGGTCTGGACGGTCAGCTTGCCGGAAAACTTGAGCGACGTGCCGATCAGCGCCGTCAGAACGGTCGCTTCCGCCAGCAGGCGGGCGACCGCCGGGGGATAGTCATGCCGCTCGAGGATGGCATTCAGCAGCGGACCCACCTGCACGGCGCGGCCGCGCACATCCAGACCTTCGACCTGAAAGGGCACAACCTTGTCGTCGCCAGCAAAATCGAGATCGTCCAGTTCAACCGTTACATCTGCCATGTCATACTCCCTGGCGCAGCCGTGGCGCCGCTACCGTCCAAAAGTCCGGCTTTTAAAATGTGCTTTTTTCGCTTGTCGCACAGAGACCCGGGAAGAGAAACCGCTTCCGGGGAAAAACGTGCAAATCGTGATGATGGCCCGCCAGCAAAACCGACGGGCCTCTTCGAAGTCCCACAGATGGTAATCTATGCGCGCAAGTTCAAGCACCCGGCGTGACGGTGTCAGGCCGGGCGATTGCTCATCAGATGACGCCCATGCACCATGCGATGATGGACTTCTGCGCGTGGAGGCGGTTTTCCGCCTCGTCGAAGACGACGGATTGCGGACCGTCGATCACGGCATCCGTCACTTCCTCGCCGCGATGGGCCGGCAGGCAATGCATGAACAGCGCGTCTTTTTCCGCCTTGGCCATCAGGGCTTCATTCACCTGATAGGGCTGGAAGATGTTGTGGCCGCGCGCCTTGTGTTCCTGGTTCATGGACACCCAGGTATCGGTGACGACGCAGTCCGCACCCGCAACGGCCTTGTCGGCGTCGTGGCACAGCATGATCTCGCCGCCATTGTTGCGCGCCCAGTTCAGGAACTTGTCATGCGGTTCGGAGCCCATCGGCACGGCCATCGTCATGCGGTAACCGAAACGGGCCGAGCCTTCGACGAAGGAATGCAGGACGTTATTGCCGTCACCCGTCCAGGCAATAGTCTTGCCTTTGACCGGGCCGCGATGTTCCTCGAAGGTCATGATATCCGCCATGATCTGGCAGGGATGCGTGTCGTCCGTCAGGGCGTTGATGACCGGCACCGTCGCGTGTTCGGCAAGCTCCAGCAGGCGCGAATGATCCGTCGTGCGGATCATGATGGCGTCGACGTAACGCGACAGCACCTTGGCCGTATCGCCGATCGTTTCGGCGCGACCGAGCTGCATTTCCGTACCGGAGAGGAAAAGCGTCTCGCCGCCGAGCTGGCGCATGCCGACATCGAAGGAGACGCGGGTGCGGGTGGAAGGCTTTTCGAAGATCATAGCCAGCATCTTGCCGGCAAGCGGCTTTTCCGCCGTTCCGGCCTTGGTGGCGGCCTTGCGTGTGCGGGCGTCGTCGAGAATTGCCCGCAGGTCCTGCGAGCTGACGGCCGACAGGTCGAGAAAATGTTTAGGTGAAGCCATTTCAAACTGTCCCATGCTCGCGAGCCTCGGGGAAGAGGCCCGCCCTTTATTGTTTCCTCAGGCGATTTTTGCCTGTTTCGCTGTCAGGGAAGCGGCGGCCGCTTCCACGCGTGACAGACCCTCGCGGGCCTCTTCCGCCGTGGTGACGAGCGGCGGCAGAAGACGGATGACGTTGTCGCCCGCCGGCACGCCCAGCAGATGCTCGGCGCGCATGGCCTGCAACAGCTCGCCCGATGGAACCTTGGCCTTGATGCCGAGAAGCAGGCCTTCGCCACGGATTTCCTCGATAACGTCAGGATAACGATCCTTCAGCGAAGCAAGGCCCTGGCGGAAGACCAGCGCGACATCACGGACCTTTTCCAGAAAGCCCTCGGAGAGGACGACATCGAGCACGGCATTGCCGACAGCCATGGCCAGCGGGTTGCCGCCATAGGTGGTGCCATGCACGCCCGCCGTCATGCCGGAAGCGGCATCCGCCGTCGCAAGGCATGCACCGAGCGGGAAACCGCCGCCGATACCCTTGGCAACCGCCATGATATCCGGTGCAACGCCCGTCTGCTCATAGGCAAAGAGCTTGCCCGTACGGCCAACGCCGGTCTGGACCTCGTCGAAAATCAGCAACATGCCGTGCTCATCACAGAGCGACCGCAGCAGCTGCAGGAATTCCTTGGCTGGCGCGCGAATGCCGCCCTCACCCTGAATGGGCTCGATCAGAAGCGCGGCCGTTTCGGCCGTGATGGCGGCTTCCAGCGCATCGACGTCACCGAAGGGCACCTGGTCGAAACCTTCGACCTTGGGACCGAAACCTTCGAGATATTTCTGCTGGCCGCCGGCGGCAATCGTCGCCAGCGTGCGGCCATGGAAGGCGCCTTCAAAGGTGATGATACGGAACTTTTCCGGATGCCCCTTGGAATAATGATAACGGCGCGCGGTCTTGATCGCGCATTCCAGCGCTTCCGCGCCGGAATTGGTGAAGAAGACCTTGTCTGCGAATGTCGCTTCCGTCAGGCGCTTTGCAAGCTTTTCCTGGCCCGGGACTTCATAAAGGTTCGAGACGTGCCAGACCTTCTCGGCTTGGGTCTTGATCGCCTCCACGAGGTGCGGATGGGCGTGACCCAGCGAGTTGACCGCGACGCCGGCCGCAAAATCCAGATATCGTTCGCCGCTTTCCGTGAGCAGCCAGACGCCCTCGCCTCGCTCGAAGCGCAGGGGGGCTCTAGCAAACGTATCGAACAATGGCGCGGCGGCTTCGGCCATGGCTGTATCACTCCTTGCGCGGAAGCGCTGTCAGACGGTTGTCAATAGGCTTTCGGGGTTATCCCTTGCCTGAAAATCAAAAATGCCGCCTCGCGGCGGCAGGGGCACTATTGTCACTTCGCCTGCCGATGTCAACAAAAGTCCGCGTTTCCCGGGCTTCTCAAGCCCTAGTAGGTGGCGGCGGATGAGGCCCAAGGTGTTGCCTTTCAGACTCAACTCGCCAGCAAGTTGGGGAAAACCGGAAAATCGATTCGAGATGATTCCCGCGACTCTTGCCACGGAGTCTGCGTGGCACTAGGTTAATCGCTAATTACTAGACTGCATTGCGGCGGAACTAGTCACCAAAAATCAGGCAGAAACCACGCTCGCGGCACGCCCGCGAGGCGGAGAGGGATTCTGCCGACATTATACGCGACAAGCGGAGAAGCGGCATGAACTGGACAGACGAACGAGTCGAAAAACTCAAGAAATTGTGGTCCGAGGGGCTTAGCGCCAGCCAGATAGCAGCGCAGCTGGGCGGCGTGAGCCGCAATGCCGTCATCGGCAAGGTCCATCGCCTCAACCTGCCGGGACGCGTGAAGGCCGGCGGCCCGGTTACCTCGGCGCGTTCCGCGCCCAAGCGCACCGCTGCCCCTGCCCCGCGCGCGACGAATTTCGCGACCCGCGTCAGCGCAGCACCTGCACGCGCCTTGAACCGCTCGAGCGCGGCAACGGCGCTGCACGAGGAGATCGATATCGAGACCGCCGAAGTTCTCGATTACGTTCCCTCCAAAAATGTCGTTACGCCGATTTCCCGCCGCCTGACGCTGACGGAACTGACGGAGCGCACCTGCAAGTGGCCGGTCGGCGATCCGCTGAAGGATGATTTCCATTTCTGCGGTTGTGAAGCACTGGAATCTTCGCCCTATTGCAAGTTCCATGCAAAGCTTGCCTACCAGCCGGTAAGCGAGCGTCGCAAGGCTTGAGTGTTGCGGCACGCATTCGACACTCAAAAACTACGGGCCTTCGGGCCCGTTTTTTTATGGCGGAATCCAAAGTGGTTCAGACGCGGAGCCCGCGTTGTTTAAGAGGCGCTCCCAATCCCTGTTCTTGCGCATTCTCCGGATGTAAAACCGCGATGGGCCCTTGCGGCAAATGCTCTGAATTCGTCGGCGACGTGCCGCGCCCTTCCTACTGTCAGGTTTCACCGCGCAATCCGGCTTTCAGCAGACCGTCTGTCACCTTCAAAAGAACGAGGATACGCGTTTGCGGAAGGTTCAAAATCGAAAGGCCCGACACCGTTCCGGTCTCGGGCCTTCTGATTTTTGGAGAATTTATCCCAAGTGAAACCATCGGTTTCGGTTTTCTCAGGCTTCCATTGAATATCCGGCGCCGCGCACGGTGCGGATGACATCCTGCATATGCGAAAAATTGAGCGCCTTGCGCAGACGTCCGACATGCACGTCGACGGTGCGCTCATCCACATAGATATCGTGACCCCAGACGCCATCCAGCAACTGCGAGCGGGAAAACACCCGGCCGGGAGAGGTCATCAGGAATTCCAGCAAGCGGAATTCCGTCGGGCCGAGGCGCACTTCGCGGCTCTTGCGGTGAACGCGATGGGTCTCACGATCCAGTTCGATATCCCCGCATTTCAGCACCGAAGACAGAACCTCGGGGCGGGCGCGGCGCAGCATCGCCTTGACGCGGGCCATGAGTTCCGGCGTCGAGAACGGCTTGACGACATAATCGTCGGCGCCGGTGGCGAGACCGCGAACCCGTTCGCTTTCTTCGCCGCGCGCCGTCAGCATGATGATGGGCAGGCGCTCGGTTTCCGGCCGCATCCTGAGCCGACGGCACAGTTCGATACCGGAAACGCCGGGAAGCATCCAATCCAGGATAAGGAGGTCCGGAATACGTTCCTGCAGCCTGATTTCTGCCTCGTCTCCACGGGATATCGTGTCGACGTCATATCCCTCAGCCTCGAGATTGTAACGAAGCAGGACGCTCAGCGCTTCCTCGTCTTCCACAACTGCAATCTTGGGCACCATATACTAACTCCGCAAGCCGCTGCCTGTCTGTTACTCGGTCACCGAACCGAGGGTGTTGGAACTGTCGTCCTTCGGACGCTCGCCTTCCGGCTGGCTGCCGGTGGTCATGTAATAGATCGTCTCGGCGATATTGGTGGCGTGATCGCCGATACGCTCGATATTCTTGGCGCAGAACAGAAGATGCGTGCAGGTGGTAATGTTGCGCGGATCTTCCATCATGTAGGTCAGAAGCTCACGGAAGAGCGACGTATACATGGCGTCGATTTCCTCGTCGCGCTCGCGGATGGCATTGGCCTTCTCGGCGGAACGCGTGGAATAGACGTCCAGCACTTCCTTGAGCTGTACCAGCGCCAGTTCCGACAGGTGCTCTATGCCGCGGGCGAGCTTACGCGGCACGCCGGTGCCGGCAACGGCGATGACGCGCTTGGCGGTGTTCTTGCCAAGGTCGCCGACGCGCTCAAGGTCAGCTGCAATACGCAGGGTGCCGATGATCTCGCGAAGGTCTGCCGCCATCGGCTGGCGTTTGGCGATGGTGACGATGGCCTTGTCGCCGATCTCGCGCTCGGCGTGGTCGAGGATCGCATCGTCGGAAATGACCTTCTGGGCGAGCGCGGCATCGGAATTGACGAGCGCACGCACGGCGTCGGCGCACATCTGCTCCGCAAGACCGCCCATTTCGGCGATGCGGCGCGTCAGAAACTTCAATTCATCGTCATAAACGGAAACGATGTGAGAATGGGTCGTTGTCTGTGTCATGGTCTAGTCCTCCGGCTTGGCCTGCATGCGCGTACCCGGAAGCGGGCACGGCAGAAGCACCAGTCTTGTACGGTTTCGATAAAGCGCCGGCCGGGATCAGCCGAAGCGGCCCATGATGTAATCCTGCGTGCGCTGGTCATCCGGATTGGTGAACATCTTGTCGGTTTCGTTTTCCTCGACAAGATGACCAAGATGGAACATGGCCGTGCGCTGGGAAACACGCGCCGCCTGCTGCATGGAGTGCGTGACGATGACGATGGTGTAATTGGTGCGCAGCTCGTGGATCAATTCTTCGACCTTTGCGGTCGCAATCGGGTCGAGAGCCGAGCAGGGCTCGTCCATCAGGATCACTTCCGGGCTGACGGCAACGGCGCGTGCGATGCACAGACGCTGCTGCTGACCGCCGGAAAGACCGGTGCCGGATTCGTGCAGACGATCCTTAACCTCGTTCCAGAGACCCGCCTTCTGCAGGCTCTGCTCGACGATCTGGTCCATATCCGCCTTGTTGCGGGCGAGACCATGGATGCGCGGACCGTAGGAAATGTTTTCGTAGATCGACTTCGGGAAGGGGTTCGGCTTCTGGAACACCATGCCGACGCGGGCGCGCAATTCCACGACGTCAATCGCCTGATCGTAGATATCGTCGGTGTCGAGCGTGATCTTGCCGGTGACCCGGCAACCGTCAATCGTGTCGTTCATACGGTTCAGGGTACGCAGGAAGGTGGATTTGCCGCAGCCGGACGGGCCGATAAGCGCGGTCACCGTATTTTCCCGAACGTTGAGATTCACGTCGTAAAGCGCGCGCTTTTCGCCGTAATAAACCGAAACGTCCTTGCCGATCATCTTGTATGAGACTTCATTCATTTTCTTGTCCAGCGCCTTTTCAACTGCTGCTTCCGACAACATGTTCATTGCTCAAGCTCCTTCTACCAGCGCCGTTCGAAGCGGCGACGCAACAGGATTGCGCCAACATTCATGACGATGAGGAACAGAAGCAGGATGATGATAGCGCCGGATGTCCTTTCGACAAAGGCGCGCTCGGCTTCGTTCGCCCACATGTAAATCTGCACCGGCAGGGCCGTGGACGGATCCATCGGCGTTGTCGGATAATTCGCAACGAATGCCACCATGCCGATCAGGAGCAGCGGCGCCGTTTCGCCCAGCGCGTGGGCGAGACCGATGATGGTGCCGGTCAGAATGCCGGGCATGGCGAGCGGCAGCACATGGTGGAAGATCGTCTGCATCTTGGAAGCGCCGAGGCCGAGGGCGGCGGCGCGGATAGACGGCGGCACGGCCTTCAGGGCAGCGCGCGTCGCGATGATGATCGTCGGCAGGGTCATCAGCGTCAGGACGAGACCGCCGACCAGCGAGGCCGAGCGCGGAAAGCCCATGAAGTTGATGAAAACCGAGAGTCCGAGCAGACCGTAAACGATAGAGGGAACGGCCGCGAGATTGTTGATATTCACCTCGATAAGATCCGTCAGACGGTTCTTCGGGGCGAATTCCTCGAGATAGATGGAGGCCGCGACGCCGATCGGCAATGACAGCACCAGCACGATCAGCATCATGTAGAAGGAGCCGATCAGCGCCACGCCGACACCCGCCGCTTCCGGACGGCTCGACGCGCCGTTGACGAAGATGCCGGTATTGAAATGTTTGCCGAGCTGGCCGCTTTCGGCGAGCTGGTTCATCCAGCCGAGCTGCTGGTTCGAGATACGGCGATTGGCTTCATCCGCCGTCAGGTCGACTTGGCCCTTGAAGGCGCTGTCGACGTCGCCCGACGCCAGCAGCGTGACGGTGCGCGTGGTGCCGATAACGGCGGGATCGGCAACGACGATGTCGCGAAGCTGCGTGCGCACGCTGTCGGAAATCAGGAGATTGACGGCGCGAAGGCCGGCGCGGTCCGTCGGCGCAACACCCAGGACCTTGGCGACCGCATCGCGGGCGATGACGGGATAATTGGCCGTCATCAGCTTAGTGGGATTTGTGGCGCGCTCATTTTTCGGATCGATGATCTGTTCCGAAAACTCAACTGGAACGGTGATCATCGTCTGCTGGAAAGCGGTGTAACCCTTGGAAACCACCGAGAAAAGCAGCAGGAAGAGGAAGATGAGGCCGAAGGAAATCGCTGCCATGCCGTAGGCACGGAAGCGGCGTTCGGCGGCATAGCGGCGCTTGATGCCGATATCACGGCGCGTGGCCTTGTTGACGGCGCTCGCGCCGGCTGCGGGAGAAACGATGTCGGTCATTCATATTGCTCCCGGTATTTGCGCACGATGTAAAGCGCGTAGATATTCAGGCAAAGCGTGATGGCGAAAAGCGTGATGCCGAGTGCAAAGGCAACCAGCGTCTGCGGCGAGGTGAATTCAAGGTCGCCGGTGAGCTGGCTGACGATCTTGACCGTCACCGTGGTCATGGGTTCGAAGGGATTGAGCTGCAGACGGGCAGCAACACCGGCCGCAAGAACCACGATCATGGTTTCGCCGATGGCGCGCGACGCCGTCATCAGCACGGCGCCGACGATGCCCGGAAGAGCGGCCGGAATAATGACCCTCTTGATCGTCTCGGAACGCGTGGCGCCAAGACCGAGCGAACCGTCACGCAGCGAGCGCGGCACAGCGGTGATGATGTCATCCGACAGCGACGACACATAGGGGATCAGCATGATGCCCATGACGAAGCCGGCGGTGATGACGCTCTGCGCCTGGATGAAGTTGGCGTAGTTGCCCGTCGCCAGACCGTTGATCTGCGTGGAAATGTCTCTGAGGAAAGGACCGACCGTCGTGAGCGCGAAGAAGCCGTAGACGATGGTGGGAATGCCGGCGAGCACTTCAAGCAGCGGCTTTGCCATGGAGCGGAAGCGCGGCGAGGCATATTCCGCCATGTAGATCGCCGAAAAGAGACCGACCGGAACCGCAACCAGCATGGCGACCAGGCCGATATAAAGCGTGCCGGCGAGCAGCGGGATCAGGCCGAACTGGCCGGAGGAGTCGGTGGCGCCTGCCGCCGCAAAACGCGGATCCCAGACCGTTCCGAAGAAGAACTGGTGCGCCGGAACCATGGTGAAAAACTGGATCGCCTCCGTCAGCATGGAAAGGACGATGCCGATGGTCGTGAGGATGGCGATGGACGAGGCGACGAGCAGGGCCGCGAGAATGACTTTCTCGACCTGGTTGCGCGCCCGGAAACGCGGCGCGATTGCACGCAGCGCATAGGCGCCGCCGCCGAGCGCGGCCAGCAGCACAACGGCGATCATCGCGATACGGCTGGTGGAGGTCATGCTGTTGAGCGTGTGGGCGGCATCGACCATGAACCGCTCGGGATCGCCGGCGATTGCAACACCCTTCGATGCCAGAAGCGGCCGGACCGCAGCCGTATCGGCCTCGACCTGCGCGGTTTCCTCCGGCGTCAGCCGCTGGAGGCCACGGGCGATGGAGGTCACCATACCGTAGGTCAGGCTCTGCTGCGCTTCGGATTGCGCCCTGACATCCTCGGGGAAACTACCGCGCACGGCCGAGGTGACGAGCAATGGGCTGACAATGAGCCAGGCACAGAGAATGAACGCCGCGGGCAGCACCGCCCAGACGACCGCGTAGGAACCGTGATAACCGGCACGGGAATGCATGCTGGAGGGGCGGCCGCCAGACAGGGCGACGGCACGGCGGCTGCCGAGCAGATAGCTGCCGATGCCGATGAGCGCCAGTATCAGCAAAAGGATCGATGTGTTCATTAGAGTTCCCTCGGCGTGCCTCAAGAGCACGGTGCGATATCGGGCAAATCAAAAAGTCATCAAAACGAGACCGCTGGACCATCCCATGATGCCTGCCGCCTGACTGTAACATCGTCTGGCAAGCGTCAAGGTTGATACATCCTATCCATCTGTAATCCATCGACAATCATGTGGATGGCGATGGTTAGGAACTGTCAACCGCGGACGACGGCCCAAGCGAAGCCGAATGAGGGGCACGGCAAAGCCGCACCCCTCTTTCTTCATTACATCGTGGAGCCGGCCGAGAACTTCGAGCGGATTTCTTCGCGCTCTGCGTCCGGAGCAGCAACCAGGCCGTAGTTGGCGAGCGGGGAATCCGGGCCGATCATCTCGTCGGAAACGAAGAACTCGACATATTCCTTAAGGCCCGGGATAACGCCCAGGTGAGCCTTCTTCACGTAGAAGAACAGCGGGCGGGAAACCGGGTACTTGCCGCTGGCAACGGTTTCGGTGGACGGAACGACGCCCGAAACGGTCGCGACCTTCAGGCGGTCAGCGTTGTTTTCATAGAAAGCGAGGCCGAAAACGCCGAGGCCGGTCTTGTTGGCATCGATGCGGGCGAGCGTCTCAGTGTAATCGCCGTCGATGTCGACTGCAGCGCCGTCCTTACGGACTGCAACGCACTTGGCAGCAGCCTGCTTGGCATCGGTGATGAGCGTCTTGATGACGTCGGTCGCCTTGGCTTCCTTGCAGCCGTCAGCCATGATCTTCTCTTCGAAGACTTCGCGCGTGCCGTGCTTGGAACCCGGGATGTAAGCAGCGATTGCTACATCAGGCAGTTCCTTGTTGATTTCCGACCACTTCTTGTAAGGGTTGGCAACGAGCTTGCCGTCCTTGACGACTTCAGCGGCGAGCGCAAGGTACAGATCCTTCGGCTCGAGCTTGATGTCCTTGTTGGAAGAGTCCATTGCGAAGACGATACCGTCGTAACCGATCTTCACTTCCTGAACGTCGGCAACGCCAGCAGCCTTACAGGCAGCCAGTTCGTCGCTCTTGATCTTGCGCGAAGCGTTTGCAATGTCGATGGTGCCTTCGCCGACGCCCGAGCAGAACGCCTTCAGACCGCCGCCCGTGCCGCCGGACTCAACAACGGGAGCCTTGAAGTTCGGGAAGGTTTCGGCAAAGGTCTCGGCAACGATCTTGGCGTAAGGCAGAACCGTGGAGGAACCGGCAACCTGGATCTGGTCGCGAGCAGCGGCGGCGCCAGCGAAGGCGACAGAAGCCACCAGAGCTGCTGCGGAAAATTTAACGATGTTCATTTGTCTCTCCCGTCGTGGGCTTTGTTGTGGACGCAGCCGATAGCGACACTCGCTCTTAGCTTGCGCTCGGCGACCTTTTCTTAACCACCGTAGCCCCATCCTTTTATGTCACTTTGACGAAAGATTTGTGACAACCTAAATTATTGATTTTATTTATAAATATACGCGACATTAAAAGCAGATGCATATTTTATGTCAGAATCTCACAGTGAAGTCCGTGCCGCTACCCAATTCCGATTTAATGATGAGGCGGGCGCGGTGGCGGGTGAGGATGTGCTTGACGATGGCAAGTCCGAGACCCGTGCCCTTTTTCGAGCGGCTGTCGGCGACGCTGACACGATAAAAACGCTCCGTCAGGCGCGGCACATGTTCGGCGGGAATGCCCGGCCCCTTGTCGATGACGCTCACCTCCACCGGCTTGCCGGGTTCGGCGCGCAACCAGACATCCACGACCTTGCCTTCCTGGCCGTATTTGCAAGCATTTTCAACGAGGTTCTGGAATACCTGCACCAGCTCGTCGCGGTCCCCCTGCACCTCTGCCGGCCGGTCGGGCAGGTGCAGCGTGATGGTCACATCCAGCTCGTCGGCAAGCGGCAGCAGGGTATCGCGCACATGGCCGATGACGGGAACGAGATCGACCTTCTGGTCGGGCGCGATGTTGGCCCGCAATTCCAGCCGCGACAGCGACATGAGATCGTCCACCAGCCTGCTCATGCGGGTTGCCTGATCCAGCATGATGGCGAGGAAACGTTCCTGCGCCTTCGGATCGTTGCGCGCCGGCCCCTGCATGGTTTCGATGAAACCGCGCAGCGAGGCGAGCGGTGTGCGCAATTCATGGCTGGCATTGGCGACGAAGTCGCTGCGCATGCGGTCGATGCGGCGAAGCTCCGAGACGTCGCGGAACGACAGGATATAGAATGGCGGGCCTGCCCCCTCTCCCATATCCGCACGGGCGATGCGGACGATGAAGACCCGTTCGGAAGGGAAGCGCTCCGAATGTTCGACCTGGTTGGGCTGGCCGGTGGTAATGGTTTCGCGAATGACATCCAGGAGGCCGGGAGAGCGCAACCGGGCGGAAATATGCGCCCCGGCGGGCAACTGGCCGAAGGCGCGCTCGGCCGCGCCGTTCTGAAACAGCACGCTGGCGTTCCTGTCGAGAATGAAAACGGGGGTATCCAGAACCGCGAGGCCCGCCCTTACGCCGGAAATGACGCTTTCGCCGGGCACTTCTTGCTCATCTGCCTCCGCAGCCGGGCTCCCGTCCTTTGGGGGAGCCGCCGCCGGCCCCTCCCGGGCGGCGAGGATGGCAATGACGGCGCAAAGCCACAGGGCGGCGGGCATATAGGGCGTGTTGAGCTCGGCAACGGCCACGATGGCGAGCATGCTGACGATGAGAACGGGCAACCAGTTTCGACCGAGCTTCCTTCCCAAACGCCTTAACCCACCATCGCCTTCCATGACTGCCATTTCAGCCTGCTCTTTCCACTTTCATCTGACAGCGCATCGAAATCTCATAGGCCAGTTTCATGACAGAGATTCATCATCGCGCATTTTCCACAACGTATATGCGCAAAATCGACGCCGCAATCGCTGCCGCCGCCCGCACCCCGGTCAAGCGGTCCCGTTTCACTTGAATTCTGGCAATGGATGTGAACTCATTGGCGTCGAGTTGCCTTTACACAACAACAGCCGGAGGAAACCATGGGCGAAGAAACGAAGAAGCGGACGGTCGATATCACCATAGGCGGCAAACTGCGCAGCTTCGACATCGACGATCCGGTTCTTCCTGACTGGGTTGAGGAAAAGAAACTTTCCGCCGGCGATTTTCCCTACGACAAGAAGATGAAGCGGGAAGACTATGACACTGCCCTCGAGGCGCTGCAGGTGGAGCTGGTCAAGGTGCAGTTCTGGCTGCAGGCCACCGGCAAAAGGGTCATGGCGGTTTTCGAGGGCCGAGATGCGGCGGGCAAGGGCGGCGCGATCTTCGCGACCCGGGCCTATCTCAACCCCCGCTATGCCCGCGTGGTGGCGCTGACCAAACCGACGGAAACCGAACGTGGCCAATGGTATTTCCAGCGCTATATCTCACATTTTCCGACCGCCGGCGAATTCGTTCTCTTCGACCGCTCGTGGTATAACCGCGCCGGGGTAGAGCCGGTCATGGGTTTCTGCACGCCGGAGGAACACAAGCGCTTCCTCAAGGAAACGCCGCGTCTGGAAAAAATGCTGGTCCATGAGGACGTTCATCTTTTCAAATTCTGGCTCGACATCGGCCGCGAAACGCAGATCGAACGCTTTCATGACCGTCGCCACAGCCCGCTGAAATGCTGGAAGCTTTCGGATATGGACATAGCGGCGCTGACAAAATGGGACGACTACACGCAGAAGCGCGACGAAATGCTGGAAAAGACCCACACCGATGCCGCCCCCTGGACGGTGGTGCGCGCCAACGACAAGCGCCGCGCGCGGGTGAACCTCATCCGCCACATCCTTCTTGCGCTCGATTATGAAGGCAAGGACAAAAAGGCAATCGGCGAGATCGACGACAAGATTTTGGGATCTGGGCCGGATTTTCTCAAATAGGACCGGAAGACACTGACTGGCGCCTCCATTCGAGACGCCTGCCTTTCCCTTACTGGCCCGGCAGAATGCGCACGGAATAAAGATTGACCGGGCGGCCGCTGCCATCGATATCGCTGTTGATGAAGATCCTGCCCGGCGCATTGGGAGCGAGAGATCGCTCGAATGTCGTGTTCAGCAGCATGTCCGCGCGCTCGGCCGTGGCGGTGAAGCGGTGGCGGGAGCAATCGCCCAATGTCGCGAAATCGCAGGCGACGGACACCTGGGTCTGCCGGTCGCTGGAGGATTGCAGCGTGATCGAAATGGTCGAGGACTTGCCCGCCATATCCCGCATCACCTCCACCGGAACCTCGACGCTGACGGCGCCATCCTGCGAGACACTTCTCGAGGTTACCTTTATCGCCTTGCCAGCGGGTGTGGCGATGTTTTCGACATTGGCACGCGGGCCGGCCGAAACACCGGAACTGCCACGTTCCGCATTGAAGACTTCCACCCAGTCATCGGAAAAACCACGGCCGGCGGAAAGGCTCGGCGCGGGCTCCGTCCCGTTGAAATCCTCCGCCTGCACCTGCGCCGGCGGATTGGGCACGCTGGTATCGCGCTGCTCCGGCGAGAGCAGGAGGCCTGAGGAATAGACCCACCAGGCGCCGAAACCGATAAAGGCCAGAAGTGTCACGTAGATGAAAAGCCGGGCGAAAAGCCCGCGGCGCTTGCGGCGGCCAACCGCGCCTTCCGGCCGGAAGGCAAGTGAGGAGTCGCCTGCGCGGGAGCTTCTCTTCCGCGGCTTGCCATTGCGCTGCCCCGCACTCAGCGGCTCCGGAGCAGCGGCGGCGCCCGGCCGCACATCGCGCGTTTCGCCACGCAGCTCCGGCTTAACACCCATATCGCCGTGGTGGGGCGGCTGCGAAACGGGGTCGACCGAGTGATCTTCCTGCGCCGGACTTTCCGATGCGGGCGGGCGCAATTGCTGCTCCACCCTGTCCAGAAGCCGGTTGCGCTCTTCATTCTCGATCTGGTGGATCAGGCCTTCAAGCCGCTGGCGCTGCTGGGACACCACCTGCGGATCGTCTATGCCCTGCTTGCGCAGGCCCGCTTCCAGTGCCTGGCGGGAGGATTGGTAAATCCGTGCACGAACTTCGGCGTTCGATCTGTCCGATTTTTCCAGAGCATTTCTGATTGCCGTTTCCAGTCCGCTCACGACCGATCCTTGTTCTATTGCGCTTTGCAAAAAATATGCGGCGCTGCGCCATGGGTTCACGATTCGGTAACGGCTATACCGCCCCTCCGCAAGCATCGTTTGCGATAAAGACCGGATTGCCTTGGGGAAAATCAATTCATTGTGGCGCTACGAACGCAGATTCGAGAGGCGAATGCCACGCTGTTTTCGCTTTCAATCTGCTGCTGAACGCGATATTGATTTACGTGCGCGTAAACGTAATTCGTGGGAGGAGACATGCTACCGTCCGTGCTGAAAGACAATCTGCGTCTTCCGGTCATAGCATCACCGCTATTCATCATTTCACATCCGCAGCTGACGCTGGCGCAGTGCAAGGCCGGCGTCATCGGCGCTTTCCCGGCGCTCAATGCGCGGCCCGAAAGCCAGCTCGACGAGTGGCTGGCGATGATCACCGAGGAGCTTGACGCTCACAACCGGGCCAATCCCGAGCGCCCGGCGGCGCCCTTCGCGGTCAACCAGATCGTGCACATGTCCAACCGGCGGCTGGAGCACGATCTCGGCCTTTGCGTGAAATACAAGGTGCCGGTGGTGATTTCTTCGCTTGGCGCGGTACCGGAGGTCAATGCGGCCGTGCATTCCTATGGCGGCATCGTGCTGCATGACGTCATCAACGACCGCCATGCCCGCTCCGCCATTCGCAAGGGCGCGGATGGGCTGATCGCGGTGGCGACGGGTGCCGGCGGACATGCGGGCACGCTTTCGCCCTTCGCCCTCGTTCAGGAAATCCGCGAATGGTTCGACGGCCCGCTGCTGCTGGCCGGCGCCATCGCCAATGGCGGCTCCATTCTCGCGGCGCAGGCCATGGGCGCGGATATGGCCTATATCGGCTCCCCCTTCATCGCCACCGAGGAAGCGCGCGCTTCCGAAGGCTACAAGCAGGCGATTGTGGACGCGCAGGCGAAGGATATCGTCTATTCGAACTATTTCACGGGCGTACACGGAAACTACCTGAAAAGCTCGATCGTCGCCTCCGGCATGGATCCCGACAATCTGCCCGAAGCCGATCCTTCGAAAATGGACTTCGAAACGGTCTCCGGCGGCGCCAAGGCCTGGAAAGACATATGGGGCGCGGGGCAAGGCATCGGCGCCGTCAAGGCGGTGGAACCGGTGGCGGCACTCGTCGATCGTCTGGCAAATGAATATGAAACGGCCAAAAAGCGCATCTGCGGGAAAGGCTGACGTCTCCGGCAAACAATGGACAGGCAAAGCTTTTTGCGGAAATTTCAAAACCAGCACATTCAAGGCTTGAAATCCGTCAGCATTGCCTGTATCAGCCCGCCATGAAGCTGATCCGCAACAAACGGGTCACAATCGGGCCGCTTTAGCTCAGTTGGTAGAGCACGTCATTCGTAATGACGGGGTCACGTGTTCGAGTCACGTAAGCGGCACCATTCTCCTTAAAAGTTTCAAAGTATTCTAGCGAGTTCAGCCTCAATGGTGGCTATCTCATTTTCCAGAAGCCGCTCCGAGATGTTGGTTGGCGTCCTGTGAACCCTGCCAGCGAATGCGTCAAGAATTCCAAACTTCTCGTTTCCGAATCCTCGATAACCACGGCTCAACAATATGAGCCCCGCGCCTGCTTGGTCGCGATTGATGCGCACATCCTTAGCCGGATATACGGCGACAACCTGCTGCGCATTTTTAGCCTGATAAGAGATTTCCGGCTCGATATGCACTGAAAACGTCTTTTGAGGAGACCTCCAGACACCCCGGTTCGGCATAATTGCCTGACCCGGATGATCGGCAATCCACGCCGATACCCTTTCAAATACCTCCTTGTTTCTCTCAACGGAGTTTGTTGTGGAAGAAGCCTCTATATCCTTCAGCACGCGGTCCTTCGTCCGACCGTGCGCGCAGTGCTGAACAATGCCATCTCGCGAGGGCCTATAGAAGTCAAATCCGCCCGGTTTTGCATACCGTTCAAGGTCCCTGATCTTATCGCCGGTATTCAAGGTCAAGAGCTTCAAGAATGTTGCAAAATGCATGACTACGGGCATATGTTAAGACTCGCTGCAGTGACCTGACGCTCAATGCTCTCGATCGCGTGGCGGATTCGGATCGTTGCCGGGTGCGATTGTATCCTTACTGCGGATTTGTCCGCCGACGCCCTTTGTTGTGAGCTCACCACCTCCCTGATTTTGCAGCATTTCGCGAGCAGCTTTGATCGCTTCATTTTGCGTACGGTGCAGGCTGGAGGCTCGGCTTGCGTCGTTGCGCTCGTTCGCCCATGTCCCGTCAGGACGCTTATATACCATTCTATCTCTATCTTTGCTCATCGAAGTCTCCAAGCGATTGAACAGAGCAAGAACATAGCGTGATTCGGACAGAAATTGGAGTCGTGGCAATATTGGCAGCGCTGTCCCTACAACGCTAACCTCGAAGACGCTTCCTAACAGCCTTCCGCACGCGACGCCAATGGGTTTGCTCCGCTCCGTCGCTACGATGCCACGCGCGTTGGTGGTGGGCGAGCGCTGCCTCATCAGGATCGGAAAAATTTCGGATGATCTCATCAGCCACGCGGTCGATCTCGGCAATGGGGACCAGTCGCGGCTTAATGGAATCCGTCCAAATGATCCACATGACGAGGCCTATAAACATAGCTACTTGGATGCAGAAGAAAGCAACCAACAGCCAACTCAAGACATCAAATAGCAGCCAAATTGCCGACATCTAAGAACCAAAGCTCAAGTTTTTTACAATAAAGATGTTTTAGTTCTTTTTTTTAAGAATCCATAGTTCCTATCTATGGATTTGACAAGCTGTATGCCGTCCATCTTACGGACATATGGAACTTCAACACCTCTTCGGCGCAAACGTTCGCCATCACCGCAAAGCCAAGGGCTGGACGCTTGAGCGCCTAGCCGATGAAGTTGGTGTGACTCAGGAAACTATCGGAAAGATCGAGCGCGGCAAAGCTGCACCTCTTTTCGAGACCGCCGAGAAAATTGCAGTTGCTTTGGGCGTACCGGCCCCGGCCTTATTCGGTGCCGAAGTCGCGCCGGGCGATGGCGAACGGGCGCGATTCCTTACCGACATCAATCGGACTCTTTCGCGCATGAATGAAGACCAATTGGACCGCGCCGCCAAAATACTGAAGGCCTTCGTGGGGTAGTTCACGCAGAGAAACGGTGACGGCAGCCCCAGAGGCAACGAAGTCCCTCGCCGCCTACACCGGGGCTTAGAGGTGGCCCGATGCCTGTGGCAGGTTCCCGCGCATTGCCGCCACCCACACTCTGAAGGGCCTAAAGCGGCTACCGCCGAGGCGACCTAAACATCCAAAAGTCATAACCTCCATCAGAAGTGGAGATTTAATTCTGATATAAACGCAGCCTACCGAACCTCGCCCATAACCTTTAACTGTGCCTCGTCGTATTGCCTCCGATCGCCAGAACCTTTGAAACCAAACCGCCCACCACACGTTCTCCGGCAGGTCATAAACAACTGGAAAGCCTGTCATCGTGGACGTCATTCGTATCCTGATCGCCATCATCCTTCCGCCCGTCGGCGTGTTTCTTCAGGTCGGGCTCGGCCTGCATTTCTGGCTGAATATTCTCCTGACGCTGTGCGGTTATGTTCCCGGCATCATCCACGCGATCTGGGTGATCCTGCGGAGGTGATACACGCTCTCATCGGCGATGGGACGCCCGCAACATTTTAGTGCGTGATTAAATTCTCATTTGCTGCTGGAACCTCGTCTTCTCCCTCACGTTATGGTGATGACATCAGCGAAGGAGAAAATCATGAATCAGATCATCTACATCGTCGGCCTCGTCGTCATCGTTCTGGCGATCCTGTCGTTTTTCGGCTTCCGTTGATCCCCGTTGTCAATTCGATCGCTTGCGCATATCCTAAGCAGCAGTGACACACGACTGCGTTCATGGGTTGCTTCGCTGTCGGGTGTATTTCGGGATCGCGTTGCTCTGGGAGGTGCACGATGAAGAACGAGAGATGGACAGAGCCTGTCGAGGTCAATCTCGAGGCGAATGGCAAGAGTGTCATCGCCGGCCCCTTCGAAGCGTTGACATTATTGACCGAAGGCTGGCCCAAAATTGGCGGATTGAGCTTCGTGAGAGCGAGAAGCGCCTGCCGTGCCGCCCTTGACGGCCGTAAATCGCCCGAAGAAGCGCGCAAGTGCTTCACCGACGCGGTTTCCGAGATGCAGAAAAACCCGCATTGACGCACCCAAAAGAAAACGGCTCCTGAAAAGGAGCCGTTCTTTTATTTGCGACGCTTTCGGCGATCAAACGGCCGGAAGCGCTTTTTCCCTAGGCGTTACATCCAATAGGGTGCGACGCCGTAATAATCATACACCTTGCGGTCCTTGGCGTTCAGCAGGTCATTATCATCGAGATTGGCGAAGTGCGGCGCGTTTTCGATCTCTTCCTTGGTGAGATCGATGCGGTAGCCGTCAAGTTCTTCGTCGTAATGCAGCTTTTCCCAAGGCAGCGGATAATAGTCGTCGCCGATGCCGAGGAAGCCGCCAAAGCTCAAGACCGCATAGGCAACGCGCCCGCCGCGCTTTTCCAGAATGATGCGCTGGATCGAGCCGATATGCTTGCTGTCGGCGCCGTAAACACGGGTGCCTTCCACCTTGTCGCTGGCGATCAGGCTCGGCGTATCCTTGACATAGGGGTCCTGTCCGGCGCGGGGTTCCTGATGCATCATATGCCTTTCCTCCTTGATTTTCCTCGTTTGTGTCACGTCTGGTAAACCCCTCGACGGACAATTCGTTCCGCGGCGTTTCAGGCGCTTCGGCGGGAATTTTTTTGAAGGAGAATGGAACGAAAACGACTTTATTGGCGGATTTTCTGCCAGATGGAGGGAGAAACACCGACCATCTTGCGAAAGACACGGGAGAAATGCGCCTGATCCGAAAAACCGGCGGCAATGGCGATGTCGGTCAGCGCCATGTCGGTCCGCATCATCAGTTCCTTGACGCGATCGATGCGCGCCTGCATCTGCCATTGGTGGGGCGGCACGCCGGTGGAGGCCTTGAAGGCATGGCTGAAATGCGATTGCGAGAGGTTGGTGAGTTCCGCAAGTTCCTCCAGCCGGATCGACCGCAGGCAATGTTCGTGGATGTAATCCGTCGCCGCCCTCAACTGCCATGCGGCGAGCTTGCTGCGTTTTTTGACCGGCTCCCGCTTCACTTTCAGGAAATCCGTCAATAGCGCCAGCACGAGGCTTTCGCCATAAAGGTCATGCAGCGGATCGGGATTATCGCATTCGGCGGCAATCAGTCGCGCCAGCGCCAGCAGGCGCTCATCCTCGAACATCAGATGCGGATCGAGCAGGCTGTGCGGGTCGAAGCCCTGCACCAGCCGGGCGCCCAGCAATCCCGCATCGAAATGCAGATCGAGGTGGCGCACGAAGGAGACGTTGCTCAGTTCGGCATGCACATCCAGATCGGCAGGCACGAAGGAAATACGGTTCGCCTTGGACGACCCGTAATTGTCGCGACGGCAGCGGTTCATCATGAACCGCCCGTCATCCGTCCCGTCCATATCCAGCAGGAAAACGAAACGCGGATCCTTGCCGACATAACGGCCGCCCGCCTTCGGGGCGCAACGCACATCCCAGAGATCGGCGACGATGCCGTTCCAGACCCGCGAGCGCGGCCCGCCAATGACAGCAAAACCCTCGATCTCATTTTCCATCCGCACGCGGAAAGCCATGGCCTCTCGATCCCGCAGGGCGCCATGGCGCCACTATAAACATGATAAATCTATTCATGTTTATAGTGGCAAACTGCTTTCCCCGCAACTGCCGGCCTTCAGCCAAGCCTTACCACTTCTTGGAAAGCTTGAAGGTGATGGTGCGGCTATCGCCCCAGCCGCAGACGGAGACGCCGGCGCAGCTCTTCACATATTCCTTGTCGAAGACATTGGCGACGTTGATCGATGCGGTCCAGTCGTTCTTCTCATAGCGGATTGCGGCGTCGAAGACGGCGGCATCGGGAACGCGCAGCGTATTTGCCTCATCCGCCCAGGACTTGCCCTGATACCGCACGCCGCCGCCGAGGCTGAGGCCTTCCAGCGCGTCTGTGGTAAAGGCATAGTCCAGCCACAGCGAGGCGGTGTGGGCGGGCACGATCCATGGCGATTTGCCGATAAGGTTAGGATTGGCATCGCGGGTAATCTCCAGATCCGTATAGGAATAGGAGGCAATCGCCTTCCAGTTGTCGGTGAGATTGGCCTTGGCCTCCAGCTCGAAGCCAGTGGATTCCACCTGCCCGAACTGACCGCTCGTGGTGACCCCGCCGGCCGTATAGGAAACGATGGCATTGTCCTTGACCAGCTTGAAGACGGAAGCCGTGATGCTGCCGTCGAAGAAGGTCGGCTCATATTTGATACCGGCCTCGAACTGATGCCCCTCTTCCGGCGAAGCGGGAGTGCCATCCGCAAGCGTATCGATGAGCGGATTGAAGAAAGTGGCGGCCGAGACATAGGGTGTCAGGCCATTGTCGAATTCATGGGCGAGACCGGCGCGGCCGCTCAGCGCATCGTCATTCGAGCGGCGGGAAAGGCCCGCCGGGAGCCTGTTGTTCAGCTCGGTGTCGACATAGTCGTAACGGCCATTCAGCGTGACCAGCCAGCCATCACCGAAACGCAGCTGGTCCTGCGCATAGATGCCGATCTGCTGCTGGGTCACGATATTGTCGGCATAAACGAAATTCGTTCCCTGCCTCGAGCCATAGACCGGCTTGAGCGCACCGATTGCATTCGATCCGCAGCAGGCCTGCACCTGGTCCAGCCGGTAATATTTATAGTCGAGACCGAAGAGCAGCGAATGGTTGACCGCGCCGGTATCGAACTGGCCTTCGACCCGGTTATCCACGCCGAAACTGTCGACTTTCGACACGCCATCATAACCGAAGCGGGTCAGCATATAGTCGTTGGTGGTGGCATCGAGGATCGGCTGGCCGTTTGCGTCTGTATTGGCCCAGCCGCCGGCATAGGGTCCGGTCTCGTGCTTGTAGAGGTGACCATAACGGGCGTTCTGGCTGATCTTCCAGCCATTGTCGAATTCATGGCTGACCTCGTAACCCACCATGGACTGGTAGACGCGGCCATTGTCGATATCCGGCTCGCCATAAAAGGCCTTGCGGTCGAGCTTGCCGAAGGGCGCGTCGACCACGGTGCCGACATAGGGCAGGAAGCCGTTGCCGATATGAACCTGATCGAGCGCCGAGAAATAGCCGTAGAGCGTGGCACTCGTCTGCGCGTCCGGCTCGAAGGTGATCTGCGGCATGATGAAGCCACGCAAATCCTCGGAATAATCGGTGTAATTGTCGCCGCCGGAGACCTTGCCGGTGACGCGGTATTTCCACACGCCTTCACCATCGACCTTGTCGCCGAGATCGAAGCCGAAGAAGGCATTGCCGAAATTATTGATGCCGATTTCCGTTTCGCGCACCGGCTCATCCTGCGTGCGCTTGCGGACCATCTGCACGATACCGCCGGGATTGGCGCCGCCATAAAGCACCGAGGCCGGGCCTTTCAGAATTTCCACGCGCTCCAGACCGTAGGCATCCATCTGGAAACCGCCGAAACCGTAGCTGAACAGGTTCAGACCATCCAGAAACACGCCGGTCTGGGTGGCCTGAAAACCACGGATGTAAATCCAGTCCGTGTCCGGGTCGGTGCCGAAGGGCTCCGCCGTCACACCGGGGGTGTAACGCAGCACCTCGTCAATTTTCGTCACCGCGCCGCGGTCATCCATTTCCTGGCGGCTGACGACCGATACGGATTGCGGAATATCCCTGGTTTCCGTCTCGGTTTTCGAACCGGTCGCACTTTTCTTCGCAACATAACCCCGGATCGGACCCGTCGCGTTTTCCGCGCCCTGCCCTTCAACGGTAATCTGCTGCAGAACGGTCGTTTCCTGCGCGTGGACCATCGCTGGCGCCAGCAAAACAACGGCGGCCGTGCCCAAAGCCAGACGGCTCAAAAACATCCCATGCAAATTTTTCAAGATATGCCCCGAAACAGATCGCGGCCGATGTCCAAATCCGACAGGCCGCGGCACCTCAATTAAGCTGAGTATTTACATCAGGATTAAGGCAGGATGCTTGTCGTTTTCTGGCAGGATTTGAAGCTTATTGGCCTCTCGCACAGTTTTGCGCCCATCATTTATCGGACAGGGCTTCGATATCAGCCCTTGCGCCGGCCGATCCTTGCAAGCTGCATGACCGGAAGCATGCCGATGACGACGATTGCCAGCGCCGCGATTGCCGCTTCCTCATAGGTGCCGCGCGCCGCTTCGCCATAAAGATGGGTAGCGAAAGTTTCGAAATTCAGCGGCCTCAACAGAAGCGTGGCGGGAAGCTCCTTGACGCAATCGACGAAGATCAGCAGCGCCGCTGCCGCAAGCGACGCCCTGGAAAGCGGCAGATGAATCTGGCGGAATGTCTGCGTCGCGGATCGTCCGAGCGTTCGCGAGGCGTGATCGAAGGATTGCGGTATGCGGCTGAGGCCGGCATCCACACCGCCCGCCGCAATGGTGAGGAAACGCGCCGAATAGGCATAGATCAGCGCCGCGCCGCTGCCGATGAAAATGAGGCCGGTAGAGATGCCGAACCAGTCACGCATGGTCTGGTCGACAAACCGGTCGAAGCCGCCAAGCGCGATCAGCACGCCGATGGCGATGACCGTGCCGGGGGCCGCATATCCGACCGTCGAAAGCCGGTAGGACCAGAGCGAGAGACGCCCCGGTGCAAGGCGCATGGCGTAAGCAACCGCAAGGCCGAGGATAAGGGTGATAACCGTCGCCAGGCCGGCAAAGACGATGGTGTTCAGAGCCTCCTCGGCAAAGCGGGCGGAGAGGCCGCTGAAACGGAACCGTTTCCATGCCTCGATGACGAGATAGCTGGCCGGCGCCACAAAGCCGATCAGGACCGGCAGGCCGCCGAGTACGAAAGCGGCCCAGCCCTTCAGGCCGTTGAGTCGCAGCGGCTCGAGTTCCCTGCTTTTCTGCGCCGAAACGGCATAACGCTGCTTGCGCCGCGCCCAGCGCTCCAGCGCCACGAGGGCGACGACGATGAACAGCATGGAAAGCGCGATCTGCGCCGCACCCGGCAGGTCGGATTTCGTGACCCAGGTGGTGTAGACGGAAACGGTGAGCGTGCGGACGCCGAGGAATTCCGATGCGCCTATATCATTCAGCGCTTCCATCAGGGCAAGGCTGATGCCGACCGCAATCGCCGGTCGCGCCAGCGGCACTGCCACCTTGAAGAAAGCCGCGCGTCTGGAGACGCCGAGCGTTCGTGCCGCTTCCAGCAGGTTGCCCGCCTGCGTCAGAAACATGGCGCGCACGGGAATATAGACATAGGGAAACAGCACGAAGCCGAGAAGGACGATGCAGCCCGTCATGGACCTTATGTCCGGCAGACGAAATTCGCGCGGGCTGGAATAACCGAGCAGCCAGCGGATCGCGCCCTGCACCGGTCCGATGGGATGCAGAATATCCAGATAGGCGTAAGCGACGATATAGGTGGGCATGGCCAGCGGCAGCAGCAGCGCCCATTCCAATATTTTGCGGCCGGGAAAATCATAGGCGGTGACCAGCCAGGCGGCATAGGTTCCGACGACACCGGCCAGCAGCCCGACACCGGCGAGAAGGATCGCCGTATCCGGAAGCGCCGTCCAGAGCACGGTCGAACCGAGATGCGCCCACAGGCCTTCAGAACCCTGCAACGCCTGAGATATAAGCGCCAGAACCGGCACCATGGCGCCGCAGACCGCCAGCACGGAGAGGCACAGCCACCAGAAGGAGGATGAAAACCTGGCTCGGGCACGAGGTGTCAATGGCTGGATGGCGTCTGGATTCATGTGCTTTTAGAAAATACGCGGAAAGGCGCCCGCGAATGCGAACGCCTTCCACCATGTTATCGCTAGAGCGTCGGACAGAAAAACGCAATCGTGTCCGACGCTCTATCTTTTTGTTAAAGCATCGGATTTTCCGAAAACCGCGTACACTTTTCGGTCCGATGCTCTCAATGGCCCTTACTTGTCGAAACCGACCTTGTCGACCAGCTCGCTCGCCTGTTTGCGGTGCGAGACGATTTCCGTCAGCGGCTTGTTATCGATCTTCAGCGTGCCGAAGGAAGCGATGATCTCGTTGAGAGCCGCACCCTGCTTGACCGGATATTCGTAGTTGGCTTCAGCATAGATTTTCTGGGCTTCGTCGGAGACGAGATATTCCAGCAGCTTGACGGCTTCCGCCTTGTTGGGTGCGTTCTTGGCCACAGCCGCGCCGCTGATATTGACCTGCGTGCCGCCATTCTTGAAGGTCGGCAGAACCACCTTGATGGCGTCGCCCCACTTCACCTGCTCCTCGCCGCCCTTGCCCGAGCGCATCAGGCCGACATAATAGGAGTTGGCGATGCCGATATCGCAAATGCCGCCGAGGATGTCCTTGGCAACGTCGCGGTCGCCGCCGCCTGCCTTGCGGGCCAGGTTTTCCTTGACGCCGGCAAGCCACTTTTCGGTGTCCGCAGCGCCGTAATGGGCGATGTAGTCGGCAAAAAGCGCCGTGTTATAGGGGTGCTGGCCGGCGCGAATGCAGACCTTGCCCTTCCACTTCGCATCCGCCAGATCTTCATAGTTGAAGGAGGCGAGATCGACATCCTTCGCCGCATACAGAACGCGGGCGCGCATGGAGAGCGCGAACCAATGGCCCTTGGCGTCGCGAAGTTCAGCCGGGATAGCCTTGGTCAGGGTTTCGGATTCGACCGCCTGGGTGACGCCCTTTTCAGCGAGATCGACGAGGTTGCCGGCATCCACCGTCATCAGAACGTCGGCAGGCGAGCTTGCGCCCTCGCTCAGAACGCGCTCGGCAAGACCGTCCTTCAGGAACACGGTGTTGACCTTGACGCCGCTCGAAGCGGTGAAGGAGTCCAGCAGGGGCTGGATCAGGCCCGGTTCGCGGGTGGTGTAGATGTTGAGCTCCGCGGCGCCGGCCGTTCCGGCCGCAAAGGCAACCGTGCTGGCAAGCAGGGCAAATCTGGTAAATTTCGTCATGTTTTGTCTCCCTCTCCGATAGCGGCAATATAGAGGGAGCAGACATCATACATGATGACACAAATCAAGTTTTATTTCTCTGTTTTTCAGGCGGATTCGATCACCAAGAGTTGAAAATGGAGCGGAAATAAACATGCAAATCCGCTCACTCAACTTGCAGTAAATATCAGCACTCCTTTGGGATCGATACCGAAGCGCACCGCCGTCGTCCGGGCGGGTGTACGCTGCATCGTCCTGACACGCAGATCGGCCGACAATCCGGGCACGGCTATGCCCAGCTGCTCGATCTCCCCGAGGAAGACACGGCTCGATATTTCGCCGGCAATTCCTTCTTTCGCGGCGCCGTCCTCGATGATCGAAATCGCATTTGGGCGAACATAGGCAACGGCGGGGAGGCCGTCAGGCAGATCGGACGCATCGCCCAGAAGCCCGAGCGGCGTTTCGACCCGGCCCTGTCTTACCCGGCCTTCGATCTTGTTGAAGGCGCAGAAAAAATCGGCGGCATAACGGGTTTTGGGATGATCGTGGATTTCGTAACCCGTGCCGCTCTGCACGATGCGCCCGCGCTGCATCAGAACCACACGGTCGCCTGCCGAAAGCGCCTCTTCCGGATCATGGGTAACCATGATCGCCGTCGTGCCCAGTTGCCGCAACAGGCCGAGCGTTTCCTCACGCACACTGTCTCGCAGTCCCCTGTCCAGATTGGAAAAGGGCTCGTCCATCAGGAGCAGGCCGGGTTGCGGAGCAAGCGCGCGGGCAAGCGCCACACGCTGCTGCTCGCCGCCCGAAAGCGTATGAGGATAACGTTTCGCCAGTTCCTGCAGGTGAACATGTTCGATCATCTCGGCGGCGCGGCGGCGGGCTTCCACCTTCGGCAAAGATCGAAGACCGAACATGACATTCTGCTCGACGGTCAGATGCGGAAACAGCGCATAATCCTGAAAGACAAAACCGATATTGCGCTTTTCCGGCTCGATGAAAACAGCGGGACCGGCAACGACAGCGCCGTTTAGGGAAACGCTGCCATGGTCCGGCGTCTCCACGCCCGCCACGATGCGCAGCAGGGTCGATTTTCCACAGCCGGAGCGTCCCACCAGACAAATGATTTCGCCGCGTTCGACGGAAAGATCGATATCGGACAGCACTTCCGTCTCGCCGAATCTCTTCCCGACCGATTTCAGTTCAAGCGCTGCCCTGCCTGCCATTTCCAATCCTGCCCTGCTTTGGGAATTATGTTGATCGCTCAAATCAGGATTAAAGTCAAAAAAGCCGGGCAAAATGCTTTTCCCTTCACGAGTTGGCGAGATGTGCGGCAGCAATATTGACGTTTACGTTAGAGTTAAATAGGCTTTGCCGACGAGATGGACGTCAAGGGATTACGCGTCTATCATTCGTCACCGGGGAGCGAGAGGAGCGGTCGATCCGGTGACGCCACAGGGAGTTCCCTCAACCCGGCCGATTGGGGCCGGCTGAATACGGGAGCTTCGTGAACATCAGGCAGCCGAAAGCGCCCTTCACGCGTTTCAAAAAATGCGCGGCGCGACAAAGACTCTGGGAGGAGAAGCATGAGTGAACTGTCCCTGGGACACCCGGAAAACGTCAGCGCAGAGAAGCGCTGGCTGGCATCCTATCCGCCGGGCGTACCTTCCGAAATCCCCGCATCCGCCCATGCCTCCCTTGTCGAACTTCTCGAAAAGAGCTGTGCGCAATTTGCCGACCGTAAGGCCTTTTCCAGCATGGGAAAGTCCCTGACCTATCGGGAACTGGACGCTGAAACCCGCGCGGTCGCTGCCTGGCTGCAATCCAGAGGGCTGGAAAAAGGCGACCGTGTTGCCGTGATGATGCCGAATATCCTGCAAAATCCCGTCGCGGTATACGGGATCCTGCGGGCGGGCATGATCGTGGTCAATGTCAATCCGCTCTACACACCGCGCGAGCTGGAACATCAGCTCAAGGATTCCGGCGCAAAGGCGATCTTCGTTCTGGAAAACTTCGCCCATGTGGCCCAGCAGGCGGTGCCGAAAACCGCGGTGCGGCATGTGGTCGTCGCGGCGATGGGCGATCTCCTCGGCCTGAAGGGACATATCGTCAATCTGGTGGTTCGCAAGGTCAAGAAACTGGTGCCCGCCTACACCATCCCCGGCTCCATCAGCTTCAAGGCCATGCTGAAGGAAGGTCAGGGATTTTCGCTGAAGCCGGTCAGCCTCACGGCGCAGGACATCGCCTTCCTGCAATATACCGGCGGCACGACGGGCGTATCCAAGGGTGCGGTTCTCACCCATGCCAATCTTCTGGCCAACAAGCTTCAGATCAGCCTGTGGCTGGACGCCGCTTTCAATGGCCGAAAGGACCGTCCGGAAGTTCTCAACTTCATCTGCGCCCTGCCGCTCTGCCACATCTTCGCATTGACGGTGAATTCGCTGATGGGCATTGCGCTCGGCGGTCACAATCTGCTGATCGCCAATCCGCGCGACATTCCCGGCTTCGTGAAGGAGCTGACGCATTATCAGCCGCATATCTTCCCCGGCATCAACACGCTTTTCAACGCGATGATGAACAATGAGGATTTCCGCAAGCTCGATCTGTCGTCGCTTATTCTGGTTCTCGGCGGCGGCATGGCCGTGCAGAGACCTGTTGCGGAACGCTGGCTTTCGATCGTCGGCTGCCCGATTGCCGAAGGCTACGGCCTGTCCGAGACATCCCCGGTCGCCACCGTCAACCGCCTCGATTCCACGGAATTCAGCGGCACCATCGGCCTGCCCATCTCCTCGACGGAAATCGATATTCGCGATGAGGACGGCAACAGCCTGCCGACAGGCGAAGTCGGCGAGATCTGCATTCGCGGGCCGCAGGTCATGGCCGGCTATTGGCAGCGGCCGGATGAAACCGCAAAAGCCATGACCGCCGACGGCTTCTTCCGTTCCGGCGACATGGGTTTCATGGACGAGCGCGGTTACACCAAGATCGTCGACCGCAAGAAGGACATGATCCTCGTTTCCGGTTTCAACGTCTATCCGAACGAAGTAGAAGAGGTGGCCGCCAGCCATCCGGGCGTGCTGGAATGCGCCGCCATCGGTGTCCCGGATGAACATTCCGGCGAAACCGTCAAACTCTTCGTCGTCAAGAAGGACCAGTCGCTCACGGAAGCCGAGCTCAAGGCCTTCTGCGCCAAGAACCTGACGAACTACAAAAGGCCGAAAATCATCGAGTTCCGCACCGAGTTGCCGAAATCGAATGTCGGCAAAATCTTGCGGCGCGAATTGCGCAATCTGAACTGATTGTCTCGCGCAATGGAGAGAGCCGGGCGACCGGCTCTTTCTTTCATCCCGGCCCTTTTCTTTTATCAAAGTCGCCTTGATTTGGCCGCCTGAAAAAGAATAGTTTCCTCATCCTTCCACGGAAGCCGAGGAGCACGAGATGCAGGCCACCATCGAAAAACTGAAAGCAACGGCGAGCAGCACAGCCGCAACCGATCTTCGCGCCGCCTTTGCGGCCGACGACAAGAGATTCAGCCGTTTCAGCGCCAAATTCGATGACCTGCTGATGGACTATTCCAAATGCGCCGTGAACGAAGAGATCGTCACGCTTCTCGAACAGCTCGCACGCGAAGGCGGCGTCGAGGCCAAGCGCGAGGAGATGTTCTCGGGCAAGGCGATCAACTTCACCGAAGACCGCGCCGTGCTGCATACCGCGCTGCGCAACCGTTCCAATACGCCGGTTCTCGTGGACGGCAAGGATGTGATGCCTGACGTGAACGCCGTTCTCACCGCCATGGGCAAGTTTGCCGATGCGATCCGCTCCGGCTCTCTCAAGGGTGCGACCGGCAAGAAGATTACCGACGTCATCAATATCGGCATTGGCGGTTCCGATCTCGGCCCCGTGATGGCGACGCTGGCGCTGGCGCCGTTCCATGACGGCCCGCGCGCGCATTTCGTCTCGAACATCGATGGCGCTCATATCGCCGACACGCTGAAGCTGATCGACCCGGAAACCTCGCTGTTCATCGTCGCGTCGAAGACCTTCACCACCATCGAGACGATGACGAACGCCGCCACCGCGCGCCGTTTCATCGCCGAGAAATTGGGTGAGGCAGCCGTCAAGCATCACTTCGCCGCCGTTTCCACCGCACTGGAAAAGGTTGCGGCCTTCGGTATCGAAAGCGACCGCATCTTCGGTTTCTGGGACTGGGTTGGCGGACGTTATTCGATCTGGTCGGCCATCGGCCTGCCGCTGATGATCGCCATCGGGCCGGATAATTTCGGCAAGTTCCTGGATGGTGCGCATGCCATGGACAGGCACTTCCGCGAAGCGCCGATCCGCGAAAATCTGCCGATGCTGCTCGGCCTCATCGGTTTTTATAACCGCAACGTGTTGAATTATCCGACCCGGGCGATCCTGCCCTATGATCAGCGCCTGTCGCGTTTCCCGGCCTACCTGCAGCAGCTCGACATGGAGTCGAACGGCAAGGGCGTGACCATCGACGGCACGCCCGTCGAAGGCCAGTCCGGTCCGGTCGTCTGGGGCGAGCCCGGCACCAATGGCCAGCACGCCTTCTACCAGCTCATCCACCAGGGCACGAGCGTCATTCCGGCCGAATTCATGATCGCCGCCAACGGTTTCGAGCCCGAACTGCGCCATCAGCACCAGCTTCTCATCGCCAATTGTCTGGCGCAATCGGAAGCGCTGATGAAGGGCCGCACGCTTGCCGAAGCGAAAGCACAGCTCACCTCCAAGGGCATGGAAGACAAACTCGCCGATTTCATCGCGCCGCATCGCGTCTTCACCGGTAACCGCCCCTCCATCACCTTCGTCTACGACAAGCTGACACCGTTCGCGCTTGGCCGCCTGATCGCGCTCTACGAGCACCGCGTTTTCGTCGAAGGCGTGCTGTTCCGCATCAACTCCTTCGACCAGTGGGGCGTGGAGCTTGGCAAGGAACTGGCAACCGGCCTGCTTCCCGTCGTGGAAGGCAAGGAAAGTGCAGCCGGCCATGACAGCTCGACCCAGGGTCTGGTGAAGGCGCTGGCGGGACTGGCAGGCTGAGGGACGTTACGACCGTCATCTAAAAAGCCGGAGACACCTCCGGCTTTTTTAATGTGGCGGCTCAAATATAAAGCGCCGCCATCTTGCGCCACGCGCCCGCCCGGTGGGCGCGGCCATCCCAGACATGCATGCGATGCCCCACCTGCTTCTCCGACAGAACCCGGCTGAGGTGATGATTGTTGTCCAGAAACGGATCGGCATCGCCGATGGTGAAGACCATGTCGATGCGGCGCAGGTGTTCAAGCCGCCACGGGCAGGCGAGACCCGGCAGGAAATGGCTCGGCATGTGGAAATAGATGTCGTCGTCGTAATAGCCGTCGAACAGATCGCCGAAGGATTCCACCTTCATCGTCAGGTCATAACGGCCGGAAAAGGCGACGAGCTTGCGAAAAAGATGCGGGTGGCGGAAGACGAGGCTGGCGGCCTGAAACGCACCCAGGCTGCAACCCTGCACGATCGTGTCACTATTCGGGTTTTTCTCGGCCATCAGCGGCAGCACTTCGTTCAGAATATAGTCTTCGAAGGCGGCGTGCCGGCGAATGCGATCGGCGGGATGATGCCCGGCCGCATAGAAGGTCTCTCTGGCCAGCCCCTCTATGCAATAGAGCTGAAGGTGGCCCGCCTCCAGCTTGTCGGCCAGACTGCCGACCAGACCCAGTTCCTCATATTCGAAGAAACGCCCGTCGCGGGTGGGAAACATCAGCACCCTGGCGCCGGAATGTCCGAATATTAGCAGCTCCATGTCGCGATGGAGCCTTTGACTATACCAACGGAGATATTCGCGTTTCATGGCACCTTGAAAAACCGTCTGACCTTGTCCTTATGGACCGCATCTTGCGATGCGCTGTCAGGGTAATCGAAATGCCCGGCGTCGAGGATGAATATTTCATTAAATTTTGATTTTGGCAGCGCATTGGCCACCGCGAACTGGCAGGGCGGCGCCACCGCCGGGTCGAAAAGTGCGGGCGCAACCAGCATCGGCACTTTTATACGGGTGGCGGCACAGGCGGCATCGAACAGGCGCAGCGTCTCAAGCACATTAGCATGGGTCTTCTGATAGGTCTGAACCGCATCCGCGCTGCCGACGGTCGGCAGCGTCAGCCAGAACGGCCGGTGTCCGAATGTGGGCACGACAAGATGGCCGCGGTCTATGCGCTCGTCGAAAGGGATGGCCAGGGCACCGAGGCCGCCGCCGAAACTGATGCCGCTGTAACCCACCTGCCCTTCCAGCCAGGGATAAAGGCTGATGAGCGTGGAAACGGCAACCCATAGATCGTCGACGCAGCCGCCGATGATGTAATCTTCTTTCCTGTCGATGTTATAGAGAACATGAAGGGCGGGATCGGACGAGATCGGCGGACAGGCGCTCAGCGAAAGCCCGCGAAAACAGGGAAACAGCACGGCCGTTTCTTCCACCGGCACGTCGAAATCGGGTTCCCCACGCCCGCCATAACCATGGCCCACAACGAGGCCGCGGCGCACCTGCCCTTCGCGCGGCAAAAGCAGCCACCCGCCGATGCGAAAACCGCCGGTGGAGGTGTAGGTCATATCGAGGACATGCCAGCGGGGGTCGCTGAGCCTGCTTTTGCGCAGCACTGGCCGGGGATCCGTGGCGAGCGCGCGGCGATAGCGCTTTTTCCAGAAATCATCGAAGCCCGGCGGCGCTTCGGGCGGGGTGACGGCCAGAAGCTGCTCGCGCTGCATGCCATAGGTCGGGTCGAAATCGAAAGGATGGGACTTGGGAACGCTCATGCGATGCTTGTTTCGTGAAAAAACAGCGGACACAAGCTTCATAATATCGAAATAACGGTTTTTTACGGTTCTAAAGCCGGGAAGAGTGTTGAACCACCTTTTCAAAATGGTTCAACCGCGCTCATCACAAACCGATTTCATGCGCAAAGGGTGGGTTCGCGCCGGCCCGCGAAACGGTGACAGCGGCCGCTTTCGCGCCGAGCGCCAGAGCCTTCCTGATCTGGTCTTCCGTCAGCGAGGCAACCTGCGCCTTGGTCAGCAGACCCTGCATTTTCAGCGAGGCAAGAATGCCGGCATCGAAGGTATCACCCGCGCCGACAGTATCGACCACTTCCACGCGTTCAGATGCTACTTCGACCTTGAGATTGGCGCTATACCCCACCGCGCCCTTGGCGCCACGGGTGACGACGACCAGTTTCGCACCATGGTGCAGCCAGTGGCGGGCAAGCGTGTCCTCATCGCCTTCCAGCCCGAACCAGGCAAGGTCCTCATCCGAGAATTTCACGATATCCGACATGGCCGCCATGCGGCGGATGCGGGCCATGTGGGACTGCTTGTCCTTGATGAAGCCGGGGCGGATATTCGGATCGAGCGAGATGACACGGCTTTCATGCTCGCGCGTCATCAGCGCCTCATAGGTGCTGCCGCAAGGCTCCGGGATGAGGCTGATCGCACCGAAATGCAGCGCCTCGCAATCGGCGCCCAGCGCCGGAAGCTCCGCTTCGGTGATCATCCGGCCGGCCGTGTTTTCGTCGTAGAAGGCATAGGTCGCATGGCCATCCACCAGCTTCACGAAGGCGATGGTGGTCGGCCGCGAAAGGGTGGCGCAATAGCTGAAATCGACATTGCTGGCGCGCAGGGTTTCTCGCAGGATATCGCCCATCATGTCATCGGAAAGGCCCGTGAAAAAGGCGGAAGGGACACCGAGACGCCCCAGCGCAATCGCCGTGTTGAAGACCGCTCCGCCTGCATAGGGGGCAAAACCCGCCTCACCCAGCGTCGTCTGCCGGGGCAGCATGTCGATCAGGGCTTCACCACAACACAGGATCATTACGGTCCTCCTCAAAACAGCAAATCAAATGGACTTAAATCGATTTAGACGAAGATCGATCGGAAGGCCAGCCGCAAAACCGGGCTGGCCGCATCCGAAATTAAGATTGCGGCAATTCGCTGACACCGCCGCGTTTTGCCGACCATGGCAGCGGGTTATCGAGGAAGGCTTCGACCTCCGAGAGGGTCTTTTCGTCGAACAGTTTTTCAGCCCGGGCAACGGCCAGAACATCGCGCCAGGTGGTCAGGTAATGCAGCTTGACATTGCCGTTGGCGAAGCGCGCTTCGGCCTCTTCGAAGATGCCGTAATAAAACAGCGCGATACCGTGATCCACAATGCCGCCCGCCGCACGGATGGCGTCGATGAAGGTGAACATCGAGCCGCCCGCCGTCGTCAGATCCTCGATGACGAGAACGCGGGCTCCCTCCGGCATATGGCCTTCGATCTGAGCGTTGCGGCCATGGCCTTTCGGCTTCTTGCGGCAATAGATCATCGGCAGGCCGAGGCGCTCGGCAAGGAAAGCGGCAAAGGGAATGCCCGCCGTTTCACCGCCTGCCACACAGTCGAACTTCTCGAAACCGGCCTCGCGCATCACCGCCGCCGCCGCAAAATCCATCGCCGCCGAGCGGATGCGGGGGAAGGAGATGAGCTTGCGCATGTCGATGTACACCGGGCTCTTCATGCCCGAAGCGAAGGTATAGGGGCTTTCGGAATTGAAGTGGACCGCCTTGATTTCCCACAACATCTTCGCAACCAGTTCCGCAACGACGGCGCGGTCAGTGAATGTGAAATGGTTCATAGGCGTTCTCCTTTTTCGGCCTTGGTTTATCGCTCCGAAAACCCGGATCGGTTTTCGGAAAGCACAACATCTCGGTTCAGTATCGCAGGCATCCGCAGGCGGCGCCGAAGGGCGAATGCCTGGGGACCATAACAAAACCGCCGGCAGTGCCGGCGGTTACCAAAAAATCAACTCACATCCCAATGGAGCGGGAACATCGGATCGAACACGGTGACCGGCCCGGCGCCCGTCTCGATTTTTTCAGGAAAGGCCACCGCTTCCGCGCGCTTGACCAGCGTGATCGTCTCTTCGTTCGGCGCAAGACCATACCAGGCCGGGCCGTTGAGCGAAGCGAAGGCTTCCAGCTTATCGAGGGCATTTTCATCCTCGAAGACGTGTGCGAGACAGCTCATAGTGTTGATGGAGGTATAGATGCCGGCGCAGCCGCAGGCGCATTCCTTCAGCGGGTCCACATGCGGAGCGGAATCGGTGCCGAGGAAGAAGCGTGCATCACCCGAAGTCGCGGCAGCCCGCAGCGCCAGCCGATGCTCCTCGCGCTTGGCGACGGGCAGGCAATAATAATGCGGCTTGATACCGCCGACCAGGATGGCATTGCGGTTGATGATGAGGTGATGGGTGGTGATGGAGCCGGCGATGTTGGCTTTGGACGACTTGATATAGTCGACGCCGTCGCGGGTGGTGATGTGCTCCATCGTTACCTTGAGTTCCGGCAGGCGCTGGCGCAGTGGCTCCAGAACCGTATCGATGAACACTTTCTCGCGGTCGAAAATATCGACTTCCGGCGTCGTGACCTCACCATGCACGCAGAGCGGCAGGCCGATCTTCGCCATGCGCTCCAGAACCGGCATGGCCTTGTTGAAATCGCGCACGCCGCCATGAGAATTGGTGGTCGCACCCGCCGGGTAAAGCTTTACGGCGGTGATGAGGCCGCTTTTTTTGCCCTCTTCCACATCGTCTGCCTGCGTGTCCTCGGTGAGATAGAGGGTCATCAGCGGCTCGAAACGGTCACCGGCCGGAATTGCCTTGACGATGCGTTCGCGATAGGCGCGGGCATCGGCCGTGGTGACGACCGGCGGCACCAGGTTCGGCATGATGATGGCGCGTGCGAAATGGCGGCTCGTATCCCCGATCACCCCTTCCAGCATTGCCCCATCACGCAGGTGCAGGTGCCAGTCATCAGGGCGGCGCAGGGTGAGCGACTTCATCGGGATACCTCGGAGCATGATGGAATTGCGCCCGCTTAGCATCTTTTGTCGCGGGAAAACAGCCGCCAGAGGTCATCGGGCGGCTGTAAATGTCATTTTTTTAAAGCGTGCCTCAGATGTTGCCCGCTTCCGGGCCCCAGACATCGGTCATGGCAAAACCATCTGCCAGCGGGTCGAAAGGATCGAGACCCACCTGGTGCAGACCGAAGGTGAAGCCGCGCCCGGCAATGGTGGGAATGACAGCCGGGCGGCCCGCCACCTCGGTGACGGCGGAAAGGCCAACATCGAATTCCGAACCAATGATCGAGCGGGATTTATACTCGTCTCCCACCTTCACCTTGCCGCGCGCATAAAGCGTGGCGAGATTGGCGGAATTGCCGGTGCCGCAGGGCGAGCGATCCGCCCGGCCTGGCCACATGGTGGTGCAGGTGCGGATGGAGCCATCCGCATCCACATCGCGGAACATGACATAGGCAACGCCGGAAATGGCCGGAATTTCCGGATGAACGACGGTCATTTCACGGTTGACCAGATCTTTCAGGATCATGCCCGCCGAGACCAGCTTTGCCGCATTGGCCTTTTCGATGGTGAGGCCGATCTGGCGGACGTCGACCAGCGCATAAAAAATGCCGCCATAGGAAATATCCATCGTCACCCTGCCCCATTCGGGCGTGTCGATGCTGACATCCAGCTCATGCACGAAGGATGGCACCATGGTCAGCGTGACCTTTTCGCAACGGCCATCGCGGCAGGTGGCCGTGGCCTTGACCAGACCGGCCGCCGTTTCGAGGATGATGACGGTTTCCGGCTCCTGCATTTCCACCATGCCGCTTTCCAGAAGCGCCGTCGTGGCGCAAATGGAATTGGAGCCGGAGCTGGCATGCGCCTGATCCGGCTGGAGAATGACGAAGGCGGCGTGCGCATCCGGGTGCTTCGGCGGCAGGAGTAGATTGACCGACCCCATCGGCGTGCCACGGGGCTCCAGTGTCAGAAAGCGACGAAGCGCCTCACCCTGCGGATCGGTATTCATCCAGTGAAGCTGTTCGGCCACCGTGTTGCCGGGAATTTTCGGCGCGCCGCCGGTGACGACACGGCCGATTTCGCCTTCGCAATGAACATCGAGAAGCTGGAGGGTGCGTTTCCAACGCATGGGGTCTACTCCGGAAGTTAAGCTGCTGACCGGACCATACAGATAAAAATACAAGCTGTATACAAATCTGCGAGGGCGAGATGATGAAAACCGCTTACGGTTTCACCATCTCGCTCTTGATCTTTGATCTATCGGTCACGGCACTCTGCCCGGTTTCGATTGACGGTCGCCTCGCAATTCACTCTCGATGACTGAACAGCCTGATCGTCCACCACGGAACCGGCCGTATCGCCCACCGATCCGACGGTATTTTCCACGGAGCGGCCGAGCCGTTCCACCTGCCTGCCGTAATTTTCACGCGTGCGCGGATCGAACACCGCAATCGGCGCGCTGACCACGACGCTCGCCGCCGTTCCGACGGTTTGCGCAGCGCCGATGCTGACGGCACCCAGCGCCTCACCCAGACCGACATCTGAATCCGTTACCGTCTGGCCGGCGATAAGGCGGTCGCCGATAAGCCGGACAACTTCAGGGCTTTCGGCAAATTTTCCATGGTTCAGGCGGTCGCCGGATTGCAGCTTGGTCAAATCCAGAACGGTGATGCCGGCCTTTTCAAGCTCGCTGCGATAGGGTTCGACCGATGGGTCGATCTGGCCGAGACGATCGACATTGCCGGAAATACGACGTGACAGGCTGAGAGCGCGATCATCCTGCGAAACGAACAGGGTGAATTTCGGCGGGGTTTTGCCGAGGCTTGCGAATTGCCGGCTGAACACGTCGACATCGAGATCGGGTGCGGCGAGTATGACATTGCCGATCTTCGGGTCGACGCGGCCATTGCGGATGGCCATCTGGCGCAGCGCCTCCACCGCAAGCCAGGTGCCCATGGAATGGGCCATGACGGTGACCTCGCCGATGGACTTGTCCTTGGCGAGGCGGGTCAGCATCTCTTCCAGCGCATCGCGCGAGTAGTTGGTGCTTTCCTTGTCGTAATTATAGTCGAAAATGCTCGCCCGCGACGGCCAGGTGAAGACCACCGGCACGACATCCGTGCCGGAATCATGAACGATCTGGGCGAAACGATAGACGGATTCTTCGTAACGGTTATTGAAACCATGCACGAAGACCAGCACGCGGCGGTCCTTCTGGATATGTTTGCTGATCCAGCTTCGTGTCTCGGCTTCGGAGCGAATGGGCTCCACCGCCACCGTGGTGAAATCCTTCAGCGGGTTCGGCGGCAGTTTCTTCGGCCATTGCACCTGCCCGACCTTGCGGTTGGCATTGGGCGGAATGGAAACCGTCACCGCATCCACCTTCAGACCCGTTCCACGCTCGCCGCCAAAAAGCACGGCGGCGTTTTCCGATGGCGCGCGGGTAGTGGCGACTAGAAGGTTGACGGGTGTGGTTCCCGCCACGGTCTGCCCCGTCGGCGTCATGACCCCAATCGGACGCCCCCCGCAGCCGGCGAGCAGGGCGACAATGGCGATCATGGCCACGAAGCGAATGGGCATCACATTACTCTCCTACAACCCAGAGGCAGCCGGACAGCAGCCGGGGGAGAGGATTTTCTACCGGAGGCGGAACAGACGCGCCAGCAACCACAGCACAGAAGCGGAGAATTTCCGCCCCGGTGTGTCCAAACGGACCCAATTGCACGACTGTCACACCGGCAACGGGGCGCCTCGTAAAATGCAGGCCTATTTCTGCGGCAGCATCGTGCCCCTTTCGCGCAGAGCCGCATGCCAGGATAGCGCTTCTTCGATGAGATGCGGCGTGTGCCCGCCCCGCGCCACCGCCCGCTGGTAATAATCCATCAGCGCATCGCGATAATCAGGATGCACGCAATTCGCGATGATGACCGCCGCGCGCTCACGAGGCGCCAGCCCACGCAGATCGGCAAGCCCGATTTCGGTGACGAGAATATCGACATCATGTTCGGTATGATCGACATGGCTGACCATCGGCACGACGCTTGAAATGGCCCCGCCCTTGGCGATCGATTTGGTGACGAAGATGGACATATAGGCGTTGCGGGCGAAATCCCCCGAGCCGCCGATGCCGTTCATCATGTGCGTTCCGCCGACATGGGTGGAATTGACGTTTCCGTAGATATCGAATTCCAGTGCCGTGTTGATGCCGATAATGCCGAGGCGGCGGATGACTTCCGGGTGGTTGCTGACCTCCTGTGGCCGCAGGATAAGCCTGCTCTTATATTCCGCCAGTCGCGGCATCACCTGCTCGTTCATGGCGGAAGACAGCGTGATCGACGAGCCGGAGGCGAAGGTGAGCTTGCCCGCATCAAACAGTTCGAAAGTCGAATCCTGCAGGACCTCCGAATACATTTTGAGATCGTGAAACGGCGTATCGATGAAACCATGCATCACGGCATTGGCAATGGTGCCGATGCCGGCCTGGAGCGGCTGGAGCTCATGGGTCATGCGGCCGTGACGCACCTCGTTCAGCAGGAACTCGGTGAGATGGCCGGCAATGGCCTTGGTCTCGTCATCCGGCGGCAGCACCGTCGAAAAGCTGTCGCTCTTGTCGCTCAGTACGATGGCGGCGATCTTTTCCGGCGGGACCGGAATGAATGGCAGGCCGACACGGCTGTCCGTCGCCACCACGGGGATGGGCATGCGGGTCGGGCGTTTGGCGGGAATGAAGATGTCGTGCAACCCCTCCAGCACCTCGGGCTGCGACAGGTTGATTTCAACGATGACCTTGTCGGCCAGAATGGCGAAGCTTGCCGAATTGCCGACGGAGGTGGTGGGCACGATGCCGCCTTCCGCCGTGATCGCCACAGCCTCGACAATGGCGATATCGACCCCATGGATCTGGCCGCCGCGCAATTGCTCGACCGTTTCGGAAAGGTGCTGGTCGATGAACATCACCTTGCCGTCGTTGATCGCCCTGCGCAAAGCCGGATCGGACTGGAACGGCATGCGGCGCGCCAGCATGCCCGCCTCCACCATGGTCTTATCGAGATCGTTGCCGAGTGAGGCGCCGGTCATCAGGGTGATTTTCATGGGGTTCGTTTTGGCGTGCTCGGCCAGCGCCAGCGGCACCGCCTTCGCTTCGCCGGCGCGCGTAAAGCCGCTCATGCCCACCGTCATGCCGTCCTGAATGAGACTGGCGGCCTCTTCGGCGCTGACGATCCTGTTCAAGAGGGACGCGTTGCGGATACGCTTTTCAAGCATGCAGTTCTCCATGATCTGTCATCACGATGGCACGGCATTCGGCTGGCCACCTTTCGGCGACTATGGCGTGCAGTTTCATCGATGAAACTGACATAGATCAAGGGTGCGCACGGAACCATGGTTCCGATGCATCACATCCCGTTCAACAAACCAGAAGTGGCGCATCGGCGCGACAGGCCACGGGTGTCTTCTGACCACCGCAGCCTTGCAATCGTCAAAAATCTCTCTCTCACCACCAGCAACAGGCGACGGGGCGAAGGTCATCTCCGTGCGACACGGAAACGTCCGGTGTCAGGGGCCTTCGCAGACAGGCGCCTGACCGAGCACGACCTGCCCCACTTCCGCATCATAGGCACGCAGACCGAATGCGCCCAGGCTTATGACCCGGTAACAGGGATTGCCGCCCGTCCATAGCGGATCGACAACATCGATATCGGTGATGAAACGGTGCGCGCAGGCCTGACCGGAACTGTAGGCGATGCCTTCGGCGGTCGTGCCTGCCATCGGCACATGGATATGGCCAAAAATGATATGACGTATACCGGCCGGATGAGCGGCGAGACGGCGCATGACAGCACCGTCATCATGCATGCCGATATGTTCGAAATGGCGGATGCCGCAATCCATCGGCGGGTGATGAATGAACACCGTCACCGGCAGGTCGCCCGCGCTTTCCAGCGCACTCTCCAGCCAGGCCAGACGATCCGCACCATATATGCCGCCGATGACATCGGCCTCGTGGCTGTCGAGAAACAGCAGCCGGCCGAATTCGGTATCGATGAAGGACTGGATATAGCCGTTATCGTCACGCGGCTGCTCCGGAAAGGCGGCCACGAATTCCGGGCGGCGGTCGTGATTGCCGAGCATCAACTGCATGGGGATCGAGACGGGCGCGAGGATATCGCGCAGCAGCTCATAGGCTTCCGGCTCGCCGTAATTGCAAAGATCACCCGTCATCACAAGAAGATCGGCGTCGGCGTGTTTTTCGACAATATCGGCCACCGCCGCGCGCAGCTGCTTTTCCGGGTCGACGCCGTTTACAGCAATGCCGGGGGGTACGAGATGGGTGTCGGTGATCTGGATGATCTTCATAACAGGTCTTTCTGCACAAAATGGCTGCGGGAATGGATTTCCCCGCAGCCTTCTCGATGGTTCTGCTTATTTCAGCAGGGCGTTGGTCTGCTCGACGATCTGCTTGAGACCGGCTTCCGGCGTCACTTCACCACGCATGACGGTGCCGATGATGTCGCGCTGCGTTTTCCAGATGCGGACGGATTCGCCACCCGGATAAGCACCCCAAGGCATCGAGCGATCAGCCTGCAGCGAAGCAGTCTTCACGTTCGGGTTCTCGACATAGTAAGGTGCAAGGAAGTCGGGGCCGGTTGCGAGCTTGTTGGTCGGCAGGTAACCGGTGATGCGAACGATGGTGTTCTGCGCTTCGGGACCGGTGATCCACTTCAGGTACTTCCAGGCAGCATCCTGCTTGGCCTTTTCCTGTGTGAGGATCACGGCCGAGTTACCGCCCGTCGGTACGCCGCCCTTTTCCTTGTTGTCGAGCGGGAAGGTCGCCGTCTTCAGCTTGAAACGGTCGCCGACCAGACCTTGAATCGTCTGGACGTGAGCCGGGGTCGAGAAAGTAAATCCGGTCAGGCCAGCGCCGAACTGCTGACGTGCCTGTTCCGGGTCGAGCAGGTTCTGGCCGCCCTCAGTCACGAACTGGCGGGCCAGCTTCAGGGCGTTGAGGCCGATCTCATTGTCGAAGCCGACGGTTTTCGCTTTTTCATCAACGAGCTTGCCGCCCTGTTCAAAGATGAGCGCCTGCCACAACCAGTCATCGCCCCAACCATTGATGTCGTAGCTCATGCCAGCCAGCTTCGGGTCGAGAGCCTTGATCTTCTTGGCGAGAGCAATGAGTTCCGGGAAGGTCGTCGGCATCTTGTCCGGGTCGCCGCCAGCCTTTGTGACGAGGTCGGAGTTGATGTAGATGATCGGCGAGGACGCGTTGACCGGAAGGCCGTACTGCTTTCCGTCGATCTGGCCGAGTGCGGCCATCTTCGGGCTGTAGTTCTTGTCGAGGAAGGCCTGACCGCCTTCAGCCTGAATGAACGGGCCGAGATCGGTGATCTGGTTGCGCGGTGCAAGGGTGTGAACGAGTTCCGCCGTCAGGTTGTAACCCGAGAAATAAACATCCGGCAGATTGCCCGTTACGGCGGAACGCAGAACCTGCTGCTGGCCTTCATTATAACCGGCGGCCGGAGCGAGGAAGTTGATCTTCACATCCGGGTTCTTCTTCATGAATTCATCGGCCAGCGGCTGATGGAACTTGGTGAAGCCCGGCAGGTTGTAAAGAACGTTGAGCGTGATTTCATTGGCCAGAACCGGCTGAGCGAGGCCCGCAAAAGCCATGCCGAGAGCCAGACCGCCCATCACAGCGCGTCGGTTGAGTTTCATGTCAGTCTCCAGAGAGGTTGGGAGGAGGAAATCTGAACGGCGTCACTTGACGCCGGTCATGGTAATACCGGCGATGAAGTGCCGTCGTGCGAGGAGGAAGCACAGCACCATCGGCGCGGTAATCAGTGTGGCGCCCGCCATCAGCGCACCGTAATTCGCGCCGGACTCGATATCCGCGAAAAACATCATGCCGAGGGGCGGAGGAGCGAGATTGGTGTCCGTTACAACGATCATCGGCCAATAGAGATCGTTCCAGTGCGCAACGAGCGAAAAGACGGAAAAAGCAGCGAGCGACGGCAGCGAACCGCGTAGAACCAGACCCCAGCAGATCTCCATCTCCGAAAACCCGTCCATACGCGCAGCCTCGATGATTTCATCGGGATAGCTGCGGAAGGACTGATTAAACAGGAAGATGGCGAAGACCGACAGGAAGAACGGCAGCATCATCGCGAAATAGGTATTAAGAAGCTGCGCCATTGCCAGGCCGACGAAGAGAGGCAGCGCGAGCGCCTGGATGGGCACGGCGAGAGCCGCAACAATCAGCCCCAGCAACAGCTTGCGCCCCGGAAAACGAAGCTTCGCCAATGCGTAGGCTGCAGGAACCGACGTCAGTATCTGCACGATAAGGATACCGAAACATACGATCACGCCATTCAGCATGAAGCGCGCCATGGGTACCTGCCCCGCCGCACGGGAATAGTTTTCGGCAGCGTCAAATTTCTGCGGGATCGGCCAGAGCGAAACACTGAACACCTCCGCTGGCGGACGGATCGAGGTCAACACCATCCAGTAGAACGGCAGGAGCATCACGAAAGCGCCAAGGGCAAGCACGAGATGTGGGAGATATTTGCGGAGTGCGGCCATCAGTAGTGCACCTTCCGGTCCATGTGCAGCGTCTGGCCGATAGACAGGACCAGCACGATCGCGAGGAAGATAATCGTCAGCGCGGCGGCATAACCGGTGTTCGAATATTCGAAACCTTCGAGATAGAGATCGAACAGCAGGGTTTCCGATCCGAAGCGGCCCTTGGTGAGCACAGCCACCGTCTCGAACACCTTGAAGGCCGAGATGGAGGTGGTGACCACCACGAACATGGTCGTCGGGCCAAGCATCGGCCAAGTCACGGTCAGGAAGCGGTCGATCGGGTTCTTGGCGCCATCCAGCCGCGCCGCCTCGTGCAGATCCTTCGAAATGGCGGTGAGGCCCGCGAGGAACAGCACCATGTTGAAACCCAGGATCTGCCAGACGCCCATCAGCGCCATGGTCGGAATGAGGAGGACGGGATTGGAGAGGAAGGCGACCGGCTCGAAGCCCAGCCATTTGATCGCCGCATTCACCGGACCGAGCGAGGGATGCAGCAGGAACTGCCACACGGTCGCCATGGCGACGAGGGTTGCGGTGACGGGGAGGAAATAAGCCACCTCCCAGAAAGCCCGGCTACGCTTGCGGTTATAAACGAGCAAAGCCACGCCGAGCGCCAGAAACACACCGAAGGGAATGACGATGAGCGCATAGATGGCGGTGTTGGCCAGAGAGCGCAGGAAGACCGGATCCTGAAACGCCTTGACGAAGTTTCCGAGGCCGACAAAGCGGGTGGAGAGCGAACCGAGCTGGTAGTCGGTGACGGAAAAACCGGCCAGAACGAGCATCGGAACGATATAGATCGCCAGAAGCAGCAGGCTTGCAGGGGCAGCGAATATCAGGCCGCGCCAGATCATCCGCCGGTCCGCCTTTGACAGCCGCGGGCGAGCCTTCGCGCGCGCGGCCGTGGAAAAATCGACCGCCGTCATGCCGGCACCCGTTCGCGCACTGTCACCTTGCGGCGCATGCCATCGGCCGCGAAAAGATGCGCGCGTTCCGGCGCAAAGCCGAGATTCATCACGCCATTCATATCCGCGCCCACGGCATCGCCGGCACCCTGACGCAGGGTGATGGCGACCGTCTCGTCGCTCAGCAGGCGGCAGCTCACAAAGCGGTCGGCCCCGTGGGTTTCGCTGCGCACCACACGCACGGCAAAACCTTCTTCGCCCGGACGCAAATCTTCGGCACGAAGGCCGAGCGTCGCCGGGCCGGCATCGCGGCCCACACCCTCGATGCCAAGATCGCGTCCAAAGGCCGTGACTTTACCCTGCGCGTCGATTTCGACCGGCAGCAGGTTGATCGATGGCGTGCCGATGAAACGCGCGACCGTCAGCGTTGCGGGTTTGCGGTAAAGCTCGTCAGGCGTACCAAGCTGTTCGATGCGGCCTTCCGACATCAACGCGATGCGGTCGGACATGGTCATGGCTTCGATCTGGTCATGGGTGACATAGATGAAGGTCGCTCCCAGCCGACGGTGCAGGCCGGCCAGTTCCTCACGCATATGGGCGCGAAGCTTCGCATCGAGGTTGGAGAGCGGCTCGTCCATCAGGAAGGCAGCGGGCGAACGCACCAGTGCGCGGGCAAGCGCCACACGCTGACGCTGGCCGCCGGAAAGCTGCGCCGGCTTGCGATCCAGCAGATGCGCGATCTGTAGCGTCTCGGCCGCCTGTTCGACAGCGGCGTCGATCTGGCTCAGCGTTTCCGCCGGGGCCGCAAATCGTCCGACCAGCGGCAGGCGCGCGGCGAAGGGCAGACGCCGCATCCTGAGCGGTGTGGCAATGTTCTGGCGCACGCTCATATGCGGATAAAGGGCGTAGGACTGGAAAACCATCGCCAGATTGCGATCGCTCGGATCAACCTCAGTCACATCCTGATCGCCGATGGAGACCGAACCGCGATCCGGTGTTTCCAAACCCGCAATGATACGCAGAAGCGTGGACTTGCCGCAGCCCGACATGCCGACGAGAGACAAAAACTCTCCTGGACGGATGGAGAGATCGATCTCTTTCAGAACATCGTCAGCCCCGAAGCCTTTGCCGATGCCCGAAAGTTCAAGTGATTGTGGCGTCATTCTGCGCTCCTTTTCTGGAGCGCATATGCTTATATTGTATGACAATATGACGAAGGTTTGCGGAAAGTTCGATGACACTCGAAAGCCCGGTAATCTTGGGCTATCGGAAAACCCTTTGGTATAGGCTTCCACCCAAAACCACTAATATTTAGGGGGTATTACTCAAATATTCCCATTCGCATTTATAGACTGAGAACCGGGCCGGCAGCGCCGGTTTAAACGGCGGCGAGAATCACATGCGCCTGAATTTTGGCGGCGACCGCGCCACCGCCATGCCGTGCTTCAATGGCCGCGGCGGCGCAATCTGTCGCGGTGTCGAGCCCTCCTGGTGCTCTCGCCTCAATTTCCGTCCGAAGAACGGTTCCCTGACAATAAGCCATGGCCGGAATGCGCGGTGAAGAGGCGCGGCTCTGCGCGGTCACCGTCTCAATCGTCACGCGGGAAAAACCGGCCTCCTCCAGCTCGCGGCGAATGAGTGCCGTGTCATGATAACCGTGCGGGGTACGGGCCATGAAGCGCGGCGGATCGTCGGGGAACAGGCGCGCCAGGGAATTCGTCACATCATCCGCGAAGTGATTTTCCTCAATGCGGTCCCATACATTGAATAGATAATGTCCGCCGGGCTTCAATACCCGCTTTGCCTCGCGATAAGCCGACAAGCGGTCATTAAAGAACATCGCGCCGAACTGGCAGAAGACGAGATCGAAAACGGCGTTTTCAAAAGGCAGCGTCTGGGCATCCACCTGCTGCCATTTTATGCGGCGATCCGGTGCCTGTTGCGACGCCGCAAAATCGAGCATCGGCTGGTTGAGGTCGGTTACCACATAGTTTGCCGCGGGCAATAATCGGGGAGCCAATTCGCGCGTGACGGCGCCGGTACCTGCGGCGATTTCCAGAATATCAATCGGCATCAAGGCCGCCGCCCGGCGCGCCAGATCGGCGGCGAATGGCGCAAAAATCAGCGGCACCATATAGCGGTCGTAATTTTCCGGAATCGAACCCGCAAACACCTTGTCCGCTTCCAACATGGCTTCCACCCCGGGAACAGCTGATGATGGGGTGACTTTAGCACATATTCAGGACGTTCGGAATTCAGGCGGCCCTGCGGAGCGTCGAGGCAGACGAAGCATCCGCCTGAACGGACTTGCCGATACCAGCCATATCGCGCGTGAGGGCGATTGTCTCAGGACTTAATTTTATGGGAAGAAAAATGGCGCACCCGAAGAGATTCGAACTCCTGACCCCCAGATTCGTAGTCTGGTGCTCTATCCAGCTGAGCTACGGGTGCGTGCCGTTCCGGTCGTTTCCGGTGGCGTGGCGATCCTCTAAAACGTCCTCATTCCGAATGCAAGCGATTTCGCTTCGAAATTGTCATTTTTCCGCAGCAATTCATGCATCTCATTGATTATATTTGAAATTCCATGAGGATCATTTTCCACGAGCCAGATACCCTGTCCGTTTGGGCGGGGAGAATGATTGCGCGAACCGGCTGCAAAGCAGGTTTTTCAGGCGGTTCTGGCCGCCTGTACGGAGGCGGCGCGGTCGGCGATCTCGATGCGGAACTGCGTGCCGGGACCGGGCTTTTCGACGAGCGCGATCGTGCCGCCATGGGCAAGCACGAGTTCGCGGGCAATGACCAGCCCGAGGCCCGTGCCGCCGGAGCGGGCCGAACCCCTGAAAGCGGAAAACAGGTTCTCCTTGGCCTTGCGCGGCATGCCCGGTCCATTGTCGTCGATGACGATGCTGACGACGCTGCCGGCCCTCTGGGCCGAGATGGAGAGATGTCGAAGCCCGGCATTCGCGGTATCCGATTGCAGGGCCTGAACGGCATTGCGACAGAGATTGTGGATGACCCGGAAAAGCTGCTCGGAATCCGCATCGACCGTGAGGTCGGGGGGGACGCTGTCCTGAAATTCTATACCGCTATCCGGATCGAGCGCCAGAATATCGCGCACATCCCGCACCAGAAGGCTCAACTGCACCATCTTGCGTTTCGGTGCGCCTTCAGTCGCCTGGCCATAGGCCAGAACCTCGCCGGTATAGGCCACGGCGCGGTCGATGGTGCGCAGCAGTTTCGGCGCGAAGCTCCTGACCATCGGATCCTTGGCATCCACCAGACGGTCCGACATGAGCTGCGCGGAAGACAGGATGTTGCGCATGTCGTGATTGATCTTCGAGACCGCGAGGCCGAGATCCACGAGGTTCTTCTGCTGGCGCAGGGTTTTCTGCAGTTCGGTCTGCATGTCGGCGAGGTGGCGGCCCGCAACCGCCAGTTCGTCCGCCCCCTGCTCGGGCACGAAAATCCGCTCGGGATTGCCCGGATCCTCCGAGAAGTTCTGCATGCCGAGCGTCAGCCGGCGTATGGGCCGGATCATGATGCGGTTGATGGAAATGAAGATCAGGCCTGCGGTGATCAGCGACAGGACAATGGAAATCAGGAAAACGTTGCGGGCATAGGCAAGCATTGCCGCCCGCAGCTTGTTTTCGCCGAGCACCAGTTCGATGATCGTATCGCTGTCGCCGACGACATCGAAAACGCGAATGACGCGGTTGCCGCCGAACAGCAGGGTGGAAAAAGCGTCCCGCACCGCCGCCACCTGCGAAACGTCGGAAAGATCATATTGCTCATCGACACCCGGCGGCGTTTCCGCCACGGCGAGCAGGCGTGAGGTGCCGTCCTTGCGCAGCGCGATAAGCTTCGCCCCGGTTGCCATCAGCGTGTCGTTCTGCACGCTTCGCGGCAGTTCGGCCTGCAGGCCGTCGATAACAGCGCCGGCGGCCGCAGCCGTATTCAGACGGTCGCGCAACCATGAAAGACGCATATTGGCGACGGAAGGCACGAAGATCAGCACTTCGGCGATCATCACGAAGATGACCGTGAGCAGCAGCAGCCGTCCCGAAAGACCGGCGGTCAATCCCGGCATGCAATGCACCGGATCGTCTTGCGTGCGGTCCAAGCTGTCTACGCCTTTAGAAAACACCGGGCCATGATCCTGTATGCGCGCCGCTGCTTGCGTGGAACGGCTCGGTTTATATGCAGCGATGATAATAGGACCTAATGGATATTTTTCCAATGCGCTGCAAAATAAAGGTTTTCATTGCCGGAAAAACAAACGCCGCCCGGCAGGGGCGGCGTTCGAAGGCAAGCCGGTTTTGAAGCGAACCGCTGGTCGCCTAGAACTCCTGCCAGTCGCCATGCGCGGGTGCCGCCGCAGGCTGGGCATTGAGGGCGCGGCTGACGCTGTTCATCAATTTGCGGGCCGGAGACGCCACCGCCGGCGTCCTGCCGGAGACTGCCACCGGTCCGGCGGAGACCGTCATCGGCCTCGCGGGCTGCTCGATGCGGGGGCTGCGCTGCACATTCTCCGTGCCGACGTTGAAGCGCGCCACGAGCGTCACGAGATGGTCGGCCTCGCTGCTCAGCTTGTGGGTTGCGGCCGAGGTCTCCTCCACCATGGCGGCGTTGCGCTGCGTTACCTGGTCCATCTGGTTGATGGCGGTATTCACCTCGTGCAGTCCGGTGGACTGTTCCCTGGCGGCTGTGGCGATCGAATGAATGTGCTCGTTGATTGCCAGAACGCGGGTCTCGATCTCGCTCAGTGCGCCGCCGGTTCTCTGCACCAGCGATACGCCACGCCCGACCTCCTCGCCGGATTTGGTGATCAGCGCCTTGATATCCTTCGCAGCCGTTGCGGATCGTTGCGCAAGTTCTCGCACTTCCTGAGCGACGACGGCAAAGCCCTTGCCGGCTTCACCCGCACGGGCGGCTTCCACGCCGGCATTCAGCGCCAGCAGGTTCGTCTGGAAGGCGATTTCGTCGATGACGTTGATGATCTGGCTGATTTCGCGCGAGGCGTGCTCGATGCGATCCATGGCGGACACGGCATCGCGCACGACATTGGCGGACTCTTCCGTCTTCTGCTTCGTTTCGGCGACCATGGCGCTGGCTTCCTGCGCACGGTCGGTCGAATTGCGGACGACCGCGGTAATCTCATCCAGAGCGGCGGAGGTTTCCTCCAGCGCCGCCGCCTGCTGTTCGGTCCGCTTCGACAGGTCGTCGGCCGCCGAGCGCAATTCGTTCGCGTTGCCGCTGATGCCTTCCGTGCTGCCGCGCACTTCGCGCATCGTCTCGCGCAGCTTGGTCAGCGTCTGGTTGACGTTCCCCTGGAGTTCGGCGAAGACGCCGCGGAACTCGCCATCCATTCTCTCCGTCAGATCGCCCCGCGCAAGGCCTTCGATGACGCGGCTGGTCTCGGATACGCCATTATGGACGCCGGTGAGGAGCGAATTGATCGTCGCGGCGAAACGATTGAGGTTGTCGTCGCCATAGTCCTTGTTGATGCGGCGGCTGAAATCGCCCTGGGCCGCGGCATCGACAACGACGGCCATGCCGGCCTGCAGATCGTCGCTCTTGGCGCGCATGGCGGCTTCCTGCGCATTCATGCGGCGCACTTCGCTGCCGTTTTTCTTGAAGACCTCGACGGCCGCAGCCATTTCGCCGATTTCGTCGTTGCGGCCAAGATAGGGGACGTCCGCGTCGAGATTTCCATCGGCTACGGCATTCATCACCTGCGAAACCCTGCGGATCGGCGCGCTGAGCTGCCGTGTTCCGATGTAAAGGCCGAAGGCGGCTCCCGCGCCGACACCGGCAACCGTCACCGCGACGATCACCCAGAATATGGCAGTGCTGAAAGAATCGACTCCCGCCTTCACGACTTCGAGCTCGGCAAGGTCGTTTTTCACGACGCTGTCGATTTCCGCCTGATAGGCCTTGCGGTTGGCGCGGTTCGCCTCGTTATTGCCCTGCTGGCTGGCCGCCTGCGGCCCGTTTTCCTTCGCCAGTCGCACGGTCTCCAGACGGAAGGTGCGGAATTCCTTGGACCGGCCGACAAGCTTGTCGAAACTCGCCTGTTGTTCGGCCGGCACGAGCGGCGCCCAGCTGGCAATGAGCTTTTCCATAGCGTCGAGGTTTTTGACCATGCCGTCGGCAAAGGGGGTGGCTGCCGCCACATCGGCTGCCGCGTAGACACCGCGTGCTTCCATGACGACTGCCGTTACCAGACGGTTGAGCGCCTCGCCCTTGTAGGCCCGTTCGGCGGCTTCCTCGAAATGATGCGACCGAACCCGGAATTCGTTGATCGCATAGATGGACAGCCCGCCAATGGTACAGGCCACAAGGCTCATCAGCCCGACAAGAAGATTGATACGACCGCGAATTCTCAACTTCGTTCCCCCAACAAAAACCAGCCGCGCGATGAAAATGGGAAGCTGGCATAACTTTTCGCGTCACAAGATTTATCAATGCTGCGTTAAGAAAGAATTTCAGATTTTATCGATTGCGCGCCGGAATCGGCCTCTATCGGCAGTCGGCGAGGAAGATGGCGGTGCGTTTTCCGCAAAAGGTGAAGCGCGAAAACCCCTTCGGCAATTGACTTTGCTCGGCCTATGCCCTTATAAGCCGCGCACGCTCGGCCATTGAAAGCTCGCCCAGGCGGGGTTAGCCGTGCAAAAAACGAAACGCTCTTGCAAATTATTGCAAATTCAAGAAGGGCCGCACACCGCGGTATTAAATAAATGTCGAAGCGTACTTACCAACCGTCCAAGCTTGTCCGCAAGCGTCGCCATGGCTTCCGCGCCCGTATGGCTACCGCCGGCGGCCGCAAGGTTCTCGCAGCCCGCCGTGCGCGCGGCCGCGCTCGTCTTTCGGCTTAATTGCCGCCTCTGTGACCCGGTGAAAGTCGCGGGCACATGAGTAAGACAGGAAAACTGCCCGGCCGGCTTAAAAACCGGTCGGATTTCCTTGCCGTTCAGGCAGGAGAAAAACGGCGGGGAGGCACCTTTCTTCTGGAAGTGCTTGACCGGAAAGCCCCGGAAACCGAGCCTCGCGTCGGTTTTACCGTAACGAAAAGACAAGGCAACGCGGTCGAGCGAAATCGCATGCGCCGCCGTCTCAAGGAAGCCGTCAGGCTTTCTGCCGGATTCGCAATGAAGCCCGGTCATGACTATGTGATTGTCGCCCGCAGGGACGTGCTCGATACGGCCTTCCCGAAACTTCAGTCTCTCCTTAACGAGCGAATTGAAGGAACGGCGAAACCGAAACGGTCCCAGGAGACCCGCTCCAGGAAAGAATGATGGAAAAGAACCGTAATTACTTCATCGCGATAGCCCTTTCGGTTGTCATCGTCCTCGCCTGGCAATTCCTTTACATGAATCCGCGTATCGAGCAGCAGCGCCGCGCCGAAGAGGCCCGCCAGGCGCAGCAGCAGACGACGCAGCAACAGCAGCCGGCGCCGGGCGCCGCACCAGGTGCTGCCGTTGAAGGCGCACCGCCCGCTTCCTCACCGCAGACTGCCGCCACGGCGACCCGCGAAGAGTCGATTGCGAGAACCCAGCGCGTCGCCATCGAGACCAACGCCATCGCCGGCTCGATCAACCTTACCGGCGCCCGCTTCGATGACATCCGGCTCAAGGACTACCATGAGACCGTCGATGACTCGAGCCCGATCATCACGCTGTTCTCGCCCTCCGACACCAAGGACGGCTACTTCACCGAACTCGGTTACGTTGCGGCACAGGAAGTCGGCGGCGTTCCCGGCCCGACCACCGTTTGGACGCTGGCAAGCGGCGACAAGCTGACGGAAACCACCCCGGTCACCCTCACCTACACCAATTCCAAGGGCGTGATTTTCTCCCGCACGGTTTCGATCGACGAGCATTACATGATCTCGGTCGCCGACAAGGTGGAGAACCCCGGACAGGCGGCGATCTCCTTCGCCACCTATGGCCGCGTGACGCGCAACAACAAGCCCGCAGTTCCTCCGGTCTTCGTCATCCATGAAGGCTTTCTCGGCGTTTCGGGCAAAGACGGCAGCCTGACGGAAGAAAAGTACAAGGACGTCGAAGAAGCACCGGTAACGGTTGCCAAGGCGACCGGCGGCTGGCTCGGCATCACCGACAAATATTGGGCCGCGGCCATCGTTCCCCCCCAGACGACGCCGTTCGAAACCCGTTATTCGCACATTACCGGCAATCAGCCGAGCTATCAGGCCGATTTCAAGAGCGACCCGCTGACGGTCGAGCCCGGCCAGTCGATCGAGCTGAAGAGCCTCGTTTTCGCTGGCGCCAAGGAAGTGCCGCTGGTCGACCGTTACGAGACGACCTACGCCATTCCGAAGTTCGACCTTCTGATCGACTGGGGCTGGTTCTACTTCATCACCAAGCCGATGTTCAAACTGATGGATTTCTTCTTCCGTTATTTTGGCAATTTCGGCGTGGCGATCCTGCTCACCACCATCGTCGTCAAGGCTCTCTTCTTCCCGCTCGCCAGCAAGCAATATGCTTCCATGGCGAACATGAAGCGCGTGCAGCCGAAGATGGAAGAGTTGAAGGCCAAGCATGGCGATGACCGCATGGCCATGCAGCAGGCGATGATGCAGCTCTACAAGGAAGAGAAGATCAATCCTGTTGCCGGCTGCTGGCCGATGCTTTTGCAGATCCCGGTCTTCTTCGCGCTCTACAAGGTCATCTACGTCACCATCGAAATGCGGCATGCGCCGTTCTTCGGCTGGATTCACGACCTTTCCGCGCCGGATCCGACGTCGCTATTCAACCTCTTCGGCCTTCTGCCCTATGATGTGCCGCACTTCCTGATGATCGGTGTCTGGCCGCTTGTCATGGGCATCACCATGTTCCTGCAGATGCGCATGAACCCGACGCCGCCCGATCCGACGCAGGCGATGATCTTCAACTGGATGCCGCTGATCTTCACCTTCATGCTGGCCTCCTTCCCGGCCGGTCTGGTCATCTACTGGGCATGGAACAATACGCTCTCCATCACCCAGCAGGCTGTCATCATGAAGCGCCAGGGCGCCAAGATCGAGCTGTTCGATAACATCAAGGGGCTGTTCAAGCGAAAGCCGGTGCAATCGAAATGAGTGAGACCGGCACGGCAACCGAAAAGCCCCTGTTCGGGCGACCCTGGATTTTCATTCGCGGCGTTCCCGCGATGAAATTCCTGCCGCCCGAAGGCCCGCCGGAGATTGCCTTCGCCGGTCGTTCGAATGTCGGCAAGTCCTCGCTCATCAATGCGCTGGTGGGTCACAAGGGGCTTGCCCGCACGTCCAATACGCCCGGACGCACGCAGGAACTGAACTACTTCGTTCCGGATGGCTATTCCGGCGAAGCGGGCGATCTGCCGCCGATGGCGCTGGTCGACATGCCCGGTTACGGTTATGCGCAGGCCCCCAAGGATCAGGTCGACGCCTGGACGAAGCTCGTCTTCGATTATCTGCGCGGCCGTGCGACGCTGAAGCGCGTTTACGTGCTGATCGATTCCCGCCATGGCGTGAAAAAAAACGACGAGGAGGTTCTGACCCTGCTCGACAAGGCGGCCGTTTCCTACCAGATCGTGCTGACGAAGACGGACAAGATCAAGGATGCCGGCGTTCCGCGGCTGATCGGCGAAACGCTGGAGAAAATCCGCAAGCGTCCCGCCGCCTATCCGGAAGTTCTCGCCACATCCTCGGAAAAATCATTCGGGCTGGATAGCCTGCGGGCCGAGATCGTCAGAACGATCTCTCTTTGAGAGGCACGCCTCTCAGGCGATGGTGAAAAGCAGAACGGCGGTCCAGAGCGTCGCCGTCAGCGCCAGAAGGCGCCAGAAGCGCACGGAATGCCAGACCTCCGAAAGCATGGCTGCGAACATGCTGCCACCCCGTAGCGGCTGGCCCCTGAATGGCAGGCCGGAGCGGCTTGGATCCCGTTCCAGCAGCGCGGCGACGGTCGCGTTTTCGCGATATTCGGTTTCCGCCAGATTGTCCCGCCAGCGCCTGACCATGGCCGCGAACTGGCGGTCGCGTTTGACGCGCTTGGCAAGCTCCGCCATGCTTTCCGGCGACAGGGCACCCAGCACATATTCGCCCGCAAGGACTTCATCCCGCAAACCGCTTTGCTTGTCTCGATCGGGTGCCGTCATGTGGTCTCTCGCTCCTCGGTCGTTCAGGTCAGCATCGCTCCCGCGGCGCGCGATATCCCATATCGCCCTGAATTAACCCCTCCCCTTTCCCCTGCAAGGCTGGTCCCATTGGGCCTTTATGTCAATCTCATTACGGGGCCGGGACAGCCAAAAAAAAGAAATTTGACCGCTGCCGACACAATAAGGCCAGGAGGTTATTTCATCCGTCAAAGACTTGCTTTAGAGCGGTGACAGGCTTTCAACGGCCGCAACCACAGACCGAGGTTTTTAGATGACGTCTTCCGAAAGCGAAACTCAGGCGCGGCTGCTCGCACAGGCTCTGCCTTTCATGCAGAAATACGAGAACAAGACCATCGTGGTGAAATATGGCGGTCACGCCATGGGGGATTCCACGCTCGGCAAGGCTTTCGCGGAAGACATCGCCCTTTTGAAGCAATCGGGCATTAACCCCATCGTCGTACATGGCGGCGGCCCGCAGATCGGCGCGATGCTGACCAAGATGGGCATCGAATCGAAATTCGAGGGCGGCCTGCGCGTCACCGACGCCAAGACGGTCGAGATCGTCGAAATGGTTCTGGCCGGCTCGATCAACAAGGAAATCGTCGCCCTCATCAACCAGACGGGCGAATGGGCCATCGGCCTGTGCGGCAAGGACGGCAACATGGTCTTTGCCGAAAAGGCGAAAAAGACCGTCATCGATCCCGACAGCAATATCGAACGTGTGCTCGATCTCGGCTTCGTCGGCGAAGTCACCGAAGTCGACCGCACCCTGCTCGACCTGCTCGCCAAGTCGGAAATGATCCCGGTCATCGCCCCGGTCGCGCCTGGCCGCGATGGTGCCACCTACAATATCAACGCCGATACCTTCGCCGGCGCGATTGCGGGTGCGCTTCACGCCTCGCGTCTGCTGTTTCTCACCGACGTTCCCGGCGTTCTCGACAAGAACAAGGAACTCATCAAGGAACTCACCGTCTCGCAGGCGCGTGCGCTCATCAAGGACGGCACGATTTCCGGCGGTATGATCCCGAAGGTCGAGACCTGCATCGACGCCATCAAGGCCGGTGTGCAGGGTGTGGTAATCCTCAACGGCAAGACGCCCCACTCCGTCCTTCTGGAAATCTTCACGGAAGGCGCCGGCACGCTCATCGTGCCCTGATAGGCTCCAGGTGGCGGACGGCAAGCCTGTCCGCCACGACAGGCATTCAGCCGAATGCCAGAAGCGACAGCACGCCCACGACAATCAGCAGGCAGCCGGACAGTTCGAGCCGGTTGATCTTCTCCTTGAAGAAAAGCACGGTCGAAGCGAAGGCGAAAAGCATCTCAACCTGCGCCAATGCCTTAACCACGGCGGCCTGCTGCAGGGTCATCGCCGTGAACCAGCCGAACGAGGCCGTAGCGCCCACGAAACCGACCGCAAGCGACGGTTTCCACACCCTGGCGATGCGCCGCAACTCTTCCCGCTCGCGCCAGACGATCCACAGGAACATCGAAACCGTCTGCATGACGATGACGACAACGAGGGTAAAGCCCGCCTGCATCATCGCGTCCGGAGCGGGAAGGCTCGGCGCAAGCGCAAGCGATGCCGATCGATAGGCGACCGATGACAGGCCGAAGAAAGCGCCCGAGGCAAGGCCGATACCCGCTGTCCGGCTGAAGATCGAGGTGAAGAAGGAAGCGGGCGTGACTTCCGTGCGCGCCACCGAAATCAGCATGACGCCGGCGACCGAGATGGCGATGGCCGCCAATGTGCCGCCATTGACGCTTTCACCGATGAAGATAAGCGCGAATAGTGCCGCCTGCGCCGGTTCTGTGCGGGAATAGGCCGTTCCAACTGCGAAGTTGCGGAAGGAGAACAGGTGCACCAGCAGGAAGGTGGCGGCAATCTGCGCCATGGCGCCGACCGTCGCCCATACGGCAAAGGACATGTTGGGCACCGGCAGAGGGCGGCCGAGCCCGAAATGCAGGAAAGCAAGATAAGCGAGAGCGAAAGGCATGCCGAACACGAAGCGCACGAAGGTCGCGCCCGTGGTGCCCATCATGCCCTTGAGGTGCTTTTGCAGGGTCGAGCGCAGGTTCTGCAAGAACGCGCTTGCGAAAGTGATGCCTATCCAGAGTTCCATGGCCTTGGCGGTATCATGGGCCGGAGGCCGCAGCCAAGCCCGATTTTCTGATCAATCGTCGTCTTTTCGATTTTCTTCGGCCTTCGAAACGGGCATAAAGCAGGCCATGGACACAAAGCCGAAAAACCTGCCCGAAGCCGCCGATTTCGACCATGTGAGCGAATGGGTCTTCGATCTCGACAACACGCTCTATCCGCATCACATCAATCTGTTTTCGCAGATCGACCGTAACATGACGGCCTATGTGGCGGAGCTTCTGAAGCTCGATCCCGACGAGGCCCGGGCGCTGCAGAAACGCTATTATCATGACCACGGCACGACGCTTCAGGGCCTGATGATCCACTACGGCATCAGCCCGGACGAGTTTCTGGAACGCGCCCATGCCATCGATTATTCGGCGCTGAAGCCGCATCCGGAACTCGGCGAGGCAATCAAGGCTTTGCCGGGCCGCAAATTCATCCTTACCAATGGCAGCGTCAAACACGCGCAGGCGGCCGCCGGCGCGCTCGGCATTCTCGATCATTTCGAGGATATTTTCGATATCGTCGCCGCGGGCTATCTGCCGAAACCAGCCAGCGCGACCTATGAGAAGTTCGCGGCGCTTGCGAAACTCGACACGCAAAAAGCCGCCATGTTCGAGGATTTACCGCGCAATCTCGCGGCGCCCAAGGCGCTCGGCATGAAGACCGTTCTGCTCGTCCCCGCCAATCTCGAGGGCATCATCATGGAACGCTGGGAAATCCCCGCTGTTACGGATGCGCATATCGACTACATCACCGACGACTTGACCAACTTCCTGACGAAAACCATCGCAGGCTGAGCAGCGAACATTACCGAAGCTTCATTCACCTTACGGATGTTTAAGTGGTGGGGCTTGCTGGACGTCACTATCTTCTCTTCAGGGACACCAAAGAAAGGTAATGACGATGACCACACGAAAAATCGCACTGTCTGCTCTTGGCGCAGCCCTTTTGATCGGCACGGCCGCGACGGCAAGCTTTGCCGCCCCACCCGCTCCGGGCAAAGGCCATGGCGAGCGCATACCGATCCGCCAGGAAGCGGCCTTCGTTCACCTGCTGAAGGTGGCTGACACCGACAAGGACGGCAAGATTTCCAAGGAGGAATTCGCCGCCCGTCAGGACGCACTCTTCACCGAGATCGACAAGGACAAGGACGGCTCGATCACGCCAAAGGAAATGCGCGAGTATCGCCAGGCGAAAATGGAAGCTTTCCGCGCCGCCAATCCCCGCCCCGAGCGTGAGGACGCCAAAGCCGAAGACGGCAAGGGCCCCGAGGGCAAGCGCGCCGAAAGACATGCCGAGCGCGAACATGGCGGCCGTTTCGGCCATCAGGGCTGGGGCAAGCATGGCGGCAAGGGCGCAGGTTTCGCGCTGATCCGCTGGGCCGATACCGACGAGAACGGTCAGGTCAGCAAGGCCGAATTCACCGCCGCCGGCGAAAAGATGTTCGAACGGCTGGACAAGAACAAGGACGGCGTCATCTCCATCGACGACATGCCGGACCGCCCGTTCCTTTAAACCGCTAAAGAAAAAGCCCGCTCAAAAGCGGGCTTTTTTCTTCAATGCAGGCTGACGGTCTGGAGATCGTCTTCGGCAGCCTTGAAAAACGTACTGGACCGGTTGTCCGTCAGGAGGATCGGCGTACCATCTGCACCGAACAGCGCCCAAAGGTCCAATTGCGGATCGAGATCGGGCGCTTCCGGGAAACAGCGGCTGACGTCTTCCGCGCGGATCTTGCGGATATATCCCACTTCTCCTTCGCCGATATGGGCGAGCTGGGATTGGGTGAGACGCGCATGCGCTTCTTTCAACAGCATATTTCAGCCTCCTTCTTCACGCCGAGCGATTCGTGTCGGATTCCGGCGTTCACGTTCTACTCTGAGACGGAAATATTAATTTTCTTCACCACGTTTGAAATTTCCGGCCGGACCAGATCAATGGAAAGAAGGCCGTTGCGCAGGCGCGCTTCCCTGACCTGCATGCCATCGGCAAGCACGAAAACCCGCTGGAACTGGCGCGCCGCAATGCCGCGATAGAGAAAATCGCGTTTCTCCTGTTCCTGCTGGCGTCCGCGAATGACGAGCTGGTTATCGGCCGTCGTCACATCCAGATCGTCCTGCGAAAAACCGGCAACCGCGATGGTGATGCGCAGGCGTTCCGGCACATCGCCGCTGCCCGGCAGGCGCTCGATATTATAGGGAGGATAGCCGTCATTGGCCTTCGCCATGCGCTCCAGCGTTTTTTCCATGGCATCAAAACCCAGCAAAAGCGGGTGGGTGAATGGCGTCATGCGGCTCATATCTCTTCTGTCCTTGCAACCAAGCGACGTTTCGCGGTCCCGCTTCCGGCAACCTTGCCGGTCAATAGCACCGGCCCCAGCAATATGGGAAGCCGAACCACGATGCGCAAGACGAAACGCGGGGCAAAGGCAAGCCGCAGGAATGAGACTTGACAAGTGAGCACCCGCCGCTCGAAAAAAGCGCTCATCTCAACGGCGGGCAAGACATGGCAGAACGCAGAAAAATCATTATCGACACGGATCCGGGCCAGGACGACGCCGCGGCAATCATGCTCGCCTTCGCAAGCCCGGAGGAAATCGACATTCTCGGATTGTGCGCCGTCGCCGGCAACGTTCCGCTGAAGCTGACCAGCCGCAACATCCGCATCATCAGCGAATTGTGCGGCCGCACCGATATTCCCGTCTATGAGGGCGCCGAGAAGCCGCTGGTGCGCAAGCCCATCACCGCCGAGCACGTTCACGGCAGCACTGGCCTAGACGGCCCGGTTCTCGACGAACCGACAATGGAGGCGCAAAAGCAGCACGCGGTCGATTTCATCATCGAGACGGTGATGCGCGAGCCCGCCGGCACCGTAACGCTCTGCACACTCGGCGCGTTGACCAATGTGGCGCTGGCGCTCCTGAAGGCGCCTGAGATCGCCGACCGCGTCAAGGAACTGGTGATGATGGGCGGCGGCTTCTTCGAGGGCGGCAACATCACCCCGGCGGCGGAATTCAACATCTATGTCGACCCGCAGGCCGCCGATATCGTCTTCCGCTCCGGCATGCCGATCGTCATGATGCCGCTCGACGTCACCCATCAGTTGCTGACGACCAAAGCTCGGGTCAGCCGCATTCGCGACATTGGCACACGGCCGGCGATAGCCATGGCGGAAATGCTGGAATTCTTCGAACGCTTCGACATCGAAAAATACGGTTCGGATGGCGGCCCGCTGCATGATCCGACTGTCATTGCCTATCTCGTCAAACCCGAACTGTTTCAGGGTCGCGAGTGCAATGTCGAAATCGAGGTCCACTCCGAACTCACCATGGGCATGACCGTGGTGGACTGGTGGAATGTTACCGAACGGCCCGCCAATGCCCGCGTGATGCGCAATGTGGATGCCGACGGCTTCTTCGAATTGCTGACGGAACGTTTCGCCCGTCTCTGACGGAAGCGGACATGAAAAAAGGGCCGCTGACGATACCAGCGGCCCTTTTTATTTGAGACGGAAATGGCGCGTCAGAATTCCGTCCAGTCATCCTGCGCCAGCGCGTTTGCGCCGCTGGTTCTCGGACGGGCGCGGGGCGCGGCCGGGCGGCCCGATGCCTGCGCCGGAGCGGTGGGTGCGCGCATTGCCGCCGCCGTGGCGCGCAGTTGCTGGCTGGAATGGCCGCCGGAAACGGAGAAACCCGCAACGAGCGACTTCAGCGTTTCGGCCTCGCTGTTCAGCGTCACGCTGGCCGCCGTGGTTTCTTCCACCATCGCCGCATTCTGCTGGGTGACCTGATCCATCTGGGTGACGGCGGAGTTGATCTCCTTGAGGCCGACGGCCTGTTCGCTGGCGGAAGCGGAAATCTGCCGTATCAGCTGGTTGATCTGCAGAACCTGATCGGCAATCTTTTTCATCGTCTCACCGGCCTTGCCGACCAGCTGGACGCCCTCGCCCACCTGCGTGGCCGAGGTGTTGATGAGACCCTTGATCTCCTTGGCGGCGGTGGCGGACCGCTGCGCCAGTTCGCGGACTTCCTGTGCGACGACGGCAAAGCCCTTGCCGGCATCACCGGCGCGGGCGGCTTCCACGCCAGCATTCAGCGCCAGAAGGTTGGTCTGGAAGGCGATCTCGTCGATAACCCCGATGATGCGGGAGATTTCGGCCGAGGATTGCGCGATGCCTTCCATGGAGTTTACGGCCTGCTGCACGACCTCACCCGACTTGCCCGCATCGTCGCAGGCATGGCTGACGGCTCCGGCCGCCTCTGCGGCGTTTTCCGCGCTGGAATTGACCTGCGCGGTCAGCTCATTGAGGGCGGCGGCGGTTTCTTCCAGGCTTGCGGCCTGCTGTTCCGTGCGGTGCGAAAGATCGCTGGCGGCGCGGGTGATCTCGCCCGTGCCGTTGCCGATGCTGACGACGGTTGCGTTGACGGTGGAAACGGTTTCCTCAAGGCTGGCAAGCGCCGAGTTGAAGTCCTCGCGCAGCTTCGCATATTCGCCGGGGAACTCGTCCTCGATACGGTAGGTGAGATTGCCTTGCGAAAGCGCATTGAGGCCAGCACCCAGCACGCCGACAATGTGCTGCTGCATGCGGCTGTTTTCAGTACGCTCGGATTCCGAGCGCTGGCGCGCCGTTTCCGCGTGACCACGCTGGGCCTCGGCTTCGGCCTCCATCTCGCGGATGCCGGCAAGCTTCGCGCGGAAACCTTCAAGCGCGGTAGCCACCGCACCCGTCTCATCCCGGCGCTCCTGTCCGGAAACCGGCACATCGTAGCGGCCGTCGCTCAGCGTCCTGACGTCGGAAACCAGCGAGGCAAGCGGATTGCGGACGAAATAACGCACGGCGAAATAAAGCGCGGTGATGACGGCGGCGAGAATGACGATCGCGCCGATTATCATCATGTAGGTCTGTTCCTGAACCGGTGCGTTCAGGGCCTGATGGGGAATATCCACCAGCACCACCCAGGTCGCGTTGAGACCCGGAACGGCGAAGGGATAGACGAGACGATTATAGGGCGCGTCCGTATCGAGGCCGAGATTTTCGATGAGGCCCTGCTTGCCGGAGGTGATCGCCGCCTGAACGGTGCTCGCACCGTCTCCGTCATAGGCTTTCATGTTCTGCGCGGGCGTCGGCGGCACCAGCCACTGGCCGCCCTGCGAAACGAGCGTTACGCGGCCGGTCTCGAAAGGGTGCAGCGCCTGCAGCTTCTGCGACAGCGAGGCCAGCGAGATATCGACACCCGCCACACCGATCATCTTGCCGTCCGACATGACCGGATAGGCAAGCGAGGTCATGGTTGTGGGTACTTCCGTGCCTTCGGCGAGATAAGGCTGAGTGATAGCGCCCTTGCCGGATTTGGAGGCGAGCGCATACCATTCCGCCGCATAATCATTCTTGAAGGTCGAAAACTGGATGTCGCCCTTCTGGGTCTTCGACCAATAGGGCGCAAACGCGCCGTTTTCATTGGTGCCGAGATCGAGCCTGCCCGCAATCTCCTTGCTCTGCCCGTCAAAGAGACCGAGCTGCTCGCAGAACCAGCTTCCGAAAGCAAAGGCATTCTGCTCGACATTGGCCTTGAGGATGTTGACGATGCCGGGGCGATCCATCGATTTCGCCTGATGCGCACGGCCGATGACGCCGGCCATGGAGCGCGCGGCGCTGCCGAGTTCACCGACATCGGCGGCGATGACGTTGGCGATGGCGCGCGCTTCTGTATTGGCCTGATCCATGGTCAGCGCGTGCACACGCTCACTCGTCTGGGAAATGAGGAAGGAATTCGATGCAACGAGAACCGTGGTGATGGCGCAGCCGGTTACGAGGATCAGCTTGGTCGCAAGCGACTTCACTTGGAAATTGAACATTTTGGCCTCGATCAAATCGCCCGCCCGAAAAGGCTGACGTCAACGGATGATAAATCTCCGTCATGGAGGCCCGTCCGCAGGGGACAGTGCGCTGCAGCGCGACGGGGCAAAATTAGAAGAAGATTGCTAATTAAGCCCTAAAATTACTTCGTCGCGCCAAGCATAATCAGTGTTCGTAGTGGGCCGAGATGATTTTCCATGCATCGTCAGCCGTTTCAGCGAAATGGAGCAGATTCATATCTTCAGGTGCGATGGTGCCGAAATCCGCCAGGAATTCGAAATTGATCACCGATCGCCAGAATTTCTCTCCGAACAGGATGAGCGGAATGGGCTCCATGCGTTTCGTCTGGATGAGCGTCAAGGCCTCGAACAATTCGTCCAGCGTGCCGAAACCGCCGGGGAAGATCACCACCGCCTTCGCCCGCATCAGAAAATGCATCTTGCGAATGGCGAAATAGTGGAAGTTGAAGCTCAGTTCCGGTGTCACATAGGGGTTCGGCGCCTGCTCGTGCGGCAGGACGATGTTGAGGCCGATAGACGGGCCGCCGGCATCGGCAGCGCCGCGATTGCCCGCTTCCATGACACCGGGACCGCCGCCGGTGACAACGACATATTCGAGGTGGTCGGATTTTGCGGCATAGTCGGTGCAGAGACGGGCGAATTTGCGCGCCTCCTCGTAATAGACCGAGGATTGCTCCAGATTGCGCTTCTGCGTCTCGTTGCGCGCCGCCCAGGCTTCGCCGCCGGGTTCCGGAATGCGGGCGCCGCCGAACATGACGACCGTGGATTTGATGCCGCGCTCGGTCAGCGCCATTTCCGTCTTCAGCAGTTCCAATTGAAGCCTGACGGGGCGCAATTCCTCTCGGCAGAGGAAATCCATGTCCACATAGGCGAGGCGATAGGACGGGGAATCCGACTGCGGTGTTTTTTGAACGACCTCGGCCTGCTGCTTGTCCACGGCACTACGCTTCAAGGGGTCCCATACCCCGTCCTTGCGCCGCAACTTGCCGTTTTTCAGTCGTGTCATTTCCATGCCTTTCGTCTGACGCGCCAAATCACCCAAATCACATTGACGCCTTTCCAACACTCCCTTAGATCAAATGACCAAAGCCTTCCAGCGGCGCGGGACCATCCGTGACCACGAACACCACGCGACTTTAAGGAATTTTCCATGAGCCTTACGGATCTCACCTCCCTCGAAACCATCATCGAAACCGCCTTCGACAACCGCGATGGTGTGAACGTATCGACGAAGGGCGAGGTTCGCGACGCCGTGGACACATCTCTTCAACTTCTCGATAGCGGCAAGGCACGCGTGGCCGAAAAGCAGGCTGACGGAAGCTGGAAGGTGAACCAGTGGCTGAAAAAGGCCGTGCTTCTCTCCTTCCGCCTGAACGACATGGAGATCGTCACCGGCGGACCGGGCGAATCCACCTGGTGGGACAAGGTGCCGTCGAAATTCGAAAACTGGGGTGAAAACCAGTTCCGCGCCGCCGGTTTCCGCGCCGTGCCGAACGCCGTCGTGCGCCGCTCCGCCTACGTGGCCAAGAACGTCGTGCTGATGCCCTCCTTCGTCAATCTCGGCGCCTATGTCGATGAAGGCACGATGGTCGATACCTGGGCGACCGTCGGCTCCTGCGCGCAGATTGGCAAGAATGTGCACCTCTCCGGCGGCGTCGGCATTGGTGGCGTTCTGGAGCCGCTGCAGGCGGGCCCGACGATCATCGAGGATAATTGCTTCATCGGCGCACGTTCGGAAGTCGTCGAAGGCTGCATCGTGCGTGAAGGCGCGGTTCTCGGCATGGGCGTTTTCATCGGCAAGTCGACCAAGATCGTTGATCGCGCCACCGGCGAGATCACCTATGGCGAAGTCCCGCCCTATTCCGTCGTCGTTGCCGGCACCATGCCGGGCAAGCCCTTCCCGAACGGCGAGCCGGGCCCGAGCCTCTATTGTGCCGTGATCGTCAAGCGCGTCGATGAAAAGACCCGCTCCAAGACCGGCATCAACGAGCTTCTGCGCGACTGATATAAAGCGACTGCCATGACCACGACCGATCCCGTTGCCAATCTCGCCGCCCTTATCCGTTGCCCTTCGGTGACGCCTGCGGAAGGCGGTGCGCTTTCCCTGCTCGACACCCTGCTTTCTCCGCTTGGTTTCCAGGTGGACAGGATGGTGGCGAGCGAGGCGGGAACGCCTGACGTGGAGAACCTTTATGCCCGGCTCGGCACCGAGGGTCCGCATCTGATGTTTGCTGGCCATACGGATGTCGTTCCGGTGGGCGATGAGGCCGCATGGAGCCATCCGCCCTTTGCGGCCGAAATCGCCGGCGGCGAAATGTTCGGTCGCGGTGCAGTGGACATGAAGGGCGGCATCGCCTGTTTCGTTGCCGCCATTGCCCGCCATATCGAAAAACACGGCAAGCCGCAGGGCTCCGTTTCTTTCCTGATTACAGGCGATGAGGAAGGCCCATCGATCAACGGCACTTCCAAGCTGCTGGAATGGGCGGCCGCCAAGGGCGAGACATGGGATGCCTGCGTGGTTGGCGAGCCGACCAATCCCGACCAGCTTGGCGACATGATCAAGATCGGCCGCCGGGGATCACTTTCGGGCCGCATCACGGTCCATGGCGTGCAAGGCCATGCCGCTTATCCGCATCTCGCCGACAATCCCATTCGCGGTTTGCTGCAACTGACCCATGCGCTGATGCATCCGCCCTTCGATCATGGCACCGACAATTTCCAGCCCTCCAACCTGGAAGTAACGACCGTCGATACCGGTAATGCCGCCACCAATGTGATCCCGGCGCGGGCGACGGCCTCCTTCAACATCCGTTTCAACGATACGTGGACCGCAGAGAGCCTGCGCGCGGAAATCGTCCGCCGCCTCGATGCCGCCGCGGCGGAAGGCGAGCTTCGCCCCGACCGTGCACCGGTGAAATACGACATCGTCTGGGCGGACCGCCCGGCCCATGTCTTTCTTACCCGGAACAATGCTCTCATCTCGTCGCTTTCCGGCGCGGTGGAAGCCGTGACAGGCAAGGAACCCAAGCTTTCGACCACCGGCGGCACCTCGGATGCACGCTTCATCAAGGATTATTGCCCGGTGGTGGAATTCGGCCTCGTCGGGCAGACCATGCATATGGTCGATGAGCGTGTGGCCGTTGCCGATCTCGAAACGCTGACGCGCATTTACGAGACCTTTATCGAACGCTGGTTCGCCCATGCCGACGGCAAGTGAAATAAGGCTCTATCTGACGGGCCTGTGGCTTCTGCTGCTCGGCGACCATAATGGCGCACGTTATCTGGACCTTTCAGAGCGCGGCATGTGGCGGTCCTTCTATTCCGCCCTCTGGTGCCTGCCCGCCATGCTGGTTTCCTGGCTGTGGCTGCGCGCCGCCTTCCTCGCCAGCTATCCGCCCGGCACCGGAACGGGCTTCATCTTCTTCTTCCGTCTGGCAATGGTCGAGGCCATCTGCTGGATCGTGCCGCTGCTGTTGATCGGCATGCTGCTCTTTGCTTTCGGCGCACGGGAAAAATTCGCGCCGCTCGTCACCACCATGAACTGGCTGTCGCTGCCTTTTTCCTACGCCTATGCGGTTCTGATCCTGATCGCATTCTTCCTGCCGCCCTTGCAGGGGCTGATCGCCATTCTCTGGCTGGCGCTGCTTCTGTCGCTGGTCTTCGCCTTCTCGCGAATTGTGCGGTTCTTCATCCGCGACCAGTCACTGCTCGTCTCGGCCATCGTCATGACGCTGCTGGTGCCCGGCATGCTTCTGTCGGAAGCGCTGCAGCGTTTTCTCGGTGTTTACCCGGCCTGAGAACCGGCGTGGGTTTTAGCGGTCAGTCCGCGTCCTCAGCCATATCGGCTTCAGGGTGCCTGGGACGCGGCGGAATGACGTCGGGATAATCGACCTGCATGAAATAGAGACCGTCCGGCGGCGCGACCGGGCCGCAGGCCTTGCGATCCCGCGCCTCCAGTGCGGCGCGCACATCCTCGGGCGTCATCGCGCCTTCGCCCGCCAGTTTCAGCGTGCCCGCGAAAGAACGTATCTGGTTATGCAGGAAGCTTTGCGCGGTCGCACGTATCTCGATGAGATCGCCGGTGCGCGTCACATCCAGCCGGTCGAGCGTGCGCACCGGGCTGTTCGCCTGACAATGCACGGAGCGGAAGGTAGTGAAATCATGCCGGCCGACGAGCATCTGGGCGGCTTCATGCATGCGCTCATGGTCCATGTCCTTCGACACCCACCATGCCCGCTTGTGCTCCAGCGCCAGCCGGGCCTTGCGGCAGATGATGCGGTAAAGGTAATGCCGACGAAGGGCGGAAAACCGGGCGTCGAAATCCTCGGTCACGGAAGCGGCATCGAGGACGGCCACGGCTTCACCCGCCATAGCGAGATGCGCATTGAGCGCGTTGCAAAGCTTGTAGGGCTCCCAGTTTCGGGAAAGATCGACGTGGACGACCTGCCCGACGGCATGCACGCCGGAATCGGTGCGGCCGGCCCCGCGAATGGAGACGCTCTCTCCCGTCAACGAGCGAACCGCAGCCTCCAGCGCACCCTGAACCGACGGGCCGTTATCCTGTCTCTGCCAGCCATAATAAGGCGTGCCGTCATATTCGACAGTCATGCGGAAACGTGGCATCAGCCGAGCCTCGTTGTGGCCGGAACCGGTGTCCCGCGCACGAAATCGGCCGCCGACATCGGCTTGCCGCCCGCCTTCTGCAGACGGGTGAGCCGCACGGCGCCGCTGCCGCAGGCAATGGTAAGGGCGTCATCGAGCGCCGCGCCCGCTTCTCCCATGCCGCTTGCCAGTTCGGAGGCCAGAACCTTCACGCGCTCCGCCCTGCCGCCGATGTCCATTTCCAACCATGCGCCGGGAAACGGCGAAAGGCCGCGAATGTGATTATGCACGTCCTGCGCCGGCCTCGAAAAATCGATGCGGGTCTCGCCCTTGTCGATCTTCGCGGCGTAGAGAACGCCTTCTTCCGCCTGCGTGACGAGCGGCAGGTCGCCGGCTTCCAGCTGGTCCATAGCCTGCCGCATCAGCCGCGCTCCGGCCAGCATCAGGCTGTCATGCAATTCTCCGGCGGTCATGTTCTCGTCGATCGCGACTTTGGCGGTCAGCGCGACGGGGCCGGTATCGAGCCCCTTTTCCATTTTCATGACCATCATGCCGGTCTCGGCATCGCCGGCCATGATGGCCCGCTGGATGGGGGCAGCGCCGCGCCAGCGCGGCAGCAGCGAGGCGTGGCCGTTATAACAGCCAAGGCGCGTGCCGTTGAGGATCGCTTCCGGCAGCAGCAGCCCGTAAGCAACGACGACCGCCACATCGGCATTGAAATCCCGGAACTGCTGGCGATCTTCCTCTGCCTTGAAGTTCACCGGCGTCAGCACAGGCAGGCCCAACAGTTCGGCGGCCTGATGCACCGGGGACTTCTGCAGATCGAGGCCACGACGGCCGCCGGGACGCGGCGGCTGGGTGTAGACCGCAACGATCTCGTGGCCGGCCTCCACCAGTGCACGCAGGGTGGGAACGGAAAATTCCGGCGTACCCATAAAAATGATGCGAAGAGCCATCGTCGCCCCCTGCCCTGTCATCCATTCCGGTCCAGAGAGGACGGATCAGATCTTTGCGCGGGCCGCTTTCGTGAATTTCTTGATGACCATGTCGCGCTTCAGCCGCGAAATATGGTCGATGAAGAGAACGCCGTTCAGGTGATCGATCTCATGCTGCAGGCAGGTGGCGAGCAGGCCATCCGCCTCGACCGTCTGCTGCCTGCCGTCACGGCCGACATATTGCACCGTGAGCGACGCGGGACGCTCCACCTCGGCGTAATAATCGGGGATGGAGAGGCAGCCTTCCTCATAGGTCGAGACATCGTCCGACACCTTGAGGATTTCCGGATTGATGAAGACGATCGGGGTCTTTTCCTCGCCTTCACGCGCAACGTCGATCACCAGCATGCGGCGCGCCACGCCGATCTGAATGGCGGCGAGGCCGATACCCGGCGCATCATACATGGTTTCCAGCATGTCGTCGGCAAGACGCAGCACCTCGGCATCCACCTTTTCGATGGGCTTCGATTGCTGGCGCAGCACGGGATCGGGCAAAATGATAAGCGGTTTGATGGTCATGGCTTCCCATAACGTATCTCTTGCGCGGAGGAAATAAAAAACACGAGGTTCAAACCGCCTCCGGCATCCGCCCCGCCCGACTCATTTCCGCCGCAGGAATGTTCTTGTTTTGATCTTCCGAATCACAAGAAACCTGCTAGATTTAATCATGAGCATAGATTTCTCCGTTCTCCTCGATCCCGCGTTACGGGCCGGCTCCGTCGACATCAGCTTCGGCGCGCTGCTCGCGGCTCTGGTTTTCGGTCTGGTAACCATCTGGCTGGTGACGGCGAGCCGTGCGAAGAAAGCGGGAGCCGATGGCGAAATCTCCGACCTCCTGAAAACACAGTCCGAACTGCATGGCCGCATCGCCGCCATGGCGGAAACGCTCGGCACCCGCCAGACCGAGATGAGCCAGACGCTGAACCAGCGCCTCGACGGCATGTCGCAGCGCCTTGGCGAAACACTGACGGAGCAGACCCGGTCGACGCATGAGAATCTGAGCCGCCTGCAGGAGCGCCTCGCGGTCATCGACGCCGCGCAGGGCAATATTCAGGATCTGGCCAAGGACGTCGTCGGGCTTCAGGCCATCCTTTCCAACAAGCAGACGCGCGGCGCCTTCGGACAGGCCCGCATGGAGACGCTGATTGCCGATGCGCTTCCGGCCGGGGCCTTCCAGTTGCAGCCGACACTTTCGAACGGCTACCGGCCGGACTGCACCATCAAGATGCCCAACAATGCCCCGCCGCTCGTCATCGACGCCAAGTTTCCGCTGGAGGCATGGAACGCCATCAAGGCGGACGAAACACCCGAAACCAAACGCGCCGCCGTGCAGCAGTTCCGCCGCGATATGGAAGTGCATATTCGCGACGTGGCCGAGAAATACCTCATCCGCGGCGAGACGCAGGATACGGCCTTCATCTTCGTGCCGTCCGAATCGATCTTCGCCGATATCCACCAGCACTTCGAATATCTGGTGCAGCGCGCCCACCGTGCCCGTGTCGTCATCGTTTCGCCGTCGCTTCTGATGCTGTCGGTACAGGTCATCCAGTCCGTGCTCAAGGATCAGCGCATGCGCGAGCAGGCGCATCTCATTCAGGGTGAAGTGGCATTGCTCATGGACGATGTGCGGCGGCTGGACGACCGGACGCGCAAGCTGCAGGCCCATTTTGGATTGGCCCAAAAAGATATCGACATGATGCTGATCTCCTCCGACAAGGTGCTGGCGCGCGGCCAGAAAATCGAAGGTCTCGATTTTTCACCGACGGAAAAAGAGACTTCGCATGGGGAAATCGAGCAGGCCCGACGCTTTGCCGAGAACAGGGCGGGAACGGCAAAGTTGCGGGTGGTTGACGACGAGTGATCCGCTCGGGCAAAGTCGCCGCCTTGCTTGAATTCTATACGGATACGCCCTCCATGATTACTGTTTTCGGCTCCATCAACATGGACCTCGTCGCCACCGCCAAACGCCTGCCCAAGCCCGGTGAAACCGTGACGGGCGAGACCTTCTCCACGGCCGCCGGCGGCAAGGGAGCCAACCAGGCGTTGGCCGCACGGCGTGCGGGCGCCACGGTCAAGATGGCAGGGGCTGCGGGCGATGACACCTTTGCCGCGCCGGCGCTGACATTGCTGCGCGACGCCGGCACCGACCTCTCACTGGTGAAGACCACGCCCGGCCCTACGGGGACGGCAGTGATCCTTATCGGCGAAGGCGGGGAAAACATGATCTCGGTCATTCCCGCCGCCAACGGTGAAGTCTCCGCATCCGACGCCGCGAAAGCCCTGGCGGAAATGTCGGCAGGCGATATTTTGATGCTGCAGTTCGAGATACCCGCGTCCGCTATCGAAGCGGCGCTGACGGCTGCGAAGGCAAAGCGCGTCACCAGCGTCATCAATACTGCGCCACTGACCGCCGATGGGCCGCGCCTTGCGGGCCTTGCCGATATCGTCATCGCCAACGAAACCGAGTTCGAATTGTTGATCGGAAAGAACGGCCTTTCCGGTTCTGAGCGGGAAAACGAACTGAAAGCCCTGCATGGCAGGACCGGCCAGACATTGATCGTGACGCTTGGTGCCGATGGCGTGATCGCCATGCGCAACGGCAAGGTTTTCCGGGCTTCCGGCCTCAAGATCGAACCGGTCGATACGGTCGGTGCAGGCGACACCTTCTGTGGTTATCTCGCCGCCAGCCTCGATCAGGGCATGGATTTCGAAAGGGCGCTGAAGCGCGCCGCCGTCGCAGGTTCGCTCGCCTGCACCCGCGCCGGCGCCCAGCCTTCCATTCCGCTTGCCGCGGAAGTGGATGCGGCCCTCTGAGGGATCAGCCGCTCAACGACGAATGAAGGTGAGATAGGCCGAGCTGCGGCCTTCTCTTTTCGCCTTGTTCTCATAACGCGTGCCCGGCCAGTTGACGTAGGGCGTGCGCCAGTCATCAGCGCTCGTCGCTGTCCATTCGAAGCCGCCATGGCGGGCGCAATGCTGCAGCGTCCAGTTGACGTAGGTATCGATATCGGAAGCGAAGCAGAACTTTCCGCCGGGTTTCAGCACACGATGGAAGCGGGCAAGGTTGACGTCTGAAACGAAACGACGCTTCCAGTGCTTCTTCTTCGGCCACGGGTCGGGATAGAGAAGGTCGATATGATCGATCGATCCCTCGGGCAGCCAGTCCAGCAATTGCGTCGCATCATCGTCGTAAAGGCGGATATTCATCAACTCGCGTTCGCGCACGGCGGCCAGCAGCTTGGCCATGGAATTGACGAAGGGTTCCACGCCGATGAAACCCATCTCCGGGTTTTCAACCGCGCGGTGGGCGAGATGCTCGCCGCCGCCGAAACCGATCTCCAGACGGATCGATCGCACATCCGCGGGAAAAAGAGCGGCGAGATTTTGCGGCGGGGCGCTTTCCAGATCGATTTTCAGCAAAGGCAACAGGTTCTCGATTGTATCGACCTGCTGATTGCGCAGGGGCTTGCCCTTGCGTCTGCCAAAAAAAGCTTCCGTCGCGCGCGAACGCCGTTCTTCCGTCATCTCATACTCTCAAGAACAAATAGACTTAACCCGCACAGCGCCAGATGAGGCACTGTGCGGGTTACAAAGTTGGTGACGGTATCTCTCAATCGCCGCCAAATGACAAGGGCGATATCCCCTGCACATATTCCCGGACGTAAAGCCGCTGTGGCCTTACTGGAAATGCCTCAGGCGCTCAAAGCTTCCTTGAGCGGCTTTACCAGATCGAGCTTCTCCCAGGAGAAGGAGCCGTCACGGCCGGCCTTGCGGCCGAAATGGCCGTAGGAAGACGTCTTGGCGTAGATCGGCTTGTTGAGATCGAGATGACGGCGAATACCCGACGGCGAAAGGTCCATGACCTTGCGGATCGCGGCCTCGACCTGATCTTCGCTGACCTTGCCGGTGCCATGCAGATCGACATAGATCGACAGCGGCTGGGCGATGCCGATTGCGTAGGAAATCTGGATCGTGCAGCGCTCGGCAAGACCGGCAGCCACGACGTTCTTGGCGAGATAACGGGCGGCATAGGCGGCGGAACGGTCGACCTTGGTCGTGTCCTTGCCGGAGAATGCACCGCCGCCATGGGGAGCGGCGCCGCCATAGGTGTCGACGATGATCTTGCGACCCGTCAGGCCGGCATCACCATCAGGACCGCCGATGACGAACTTGCCGGTCGGGTTGATGTACCACTGGCAATCGTCAGCGATCTTCAGGTCGCCCAGAGCTTCGCGGATATAGGGCTCGACAACGGCGCGAACCTTCTTCGAATCCCAGCTTGCATCGAGATGCTGCGTGGACAGAACGATGGATACGGCTTCCGCCGCCTTGCCGTCGACGTAACGAACCGTGACCTGGCTCTTGGCGTCGGGGCCGAGCTTTGCCGCTTCGCCTTCGCCGCTTTTACGGGCGGTGGCGAGCAGCTGCAGGATACGGTGGGAATAATAGATCGGAGCCGGCATCAGGTCCGGCGTTTCCTTGCAGGCGTAACCGAACATGATGCCCTGGTCGCCAGCGCCCTCGTCGCCCTGTTTGTCGGAGGCGTTGTCCACGCCCTGCGCGATGTCAGCCGACTGCGGATGCAGGAGAACGTCGATCTTGGCGGTCTTCCAGTGGAAACCATCCTGCTCGTAGCCGATGTCGCGGATTGCCTTGCGAGCGGCGGACTTGAACTTCGAGGGGTTGATGACCGGATGGCCAGCGGCGTCCTTGAGGACCTTGCCGTCCTTGTCCTTCTTCAGAAGCGTATCGGGAACCCGAACCTCACCGGCGATAACGACGCGGTTGGTCGTCGCAAGCGTTTCGCAGGCAATGCGCACGGTCCACGGGTCAACGCCCGTCTTGGACGCTTCACGATAGATGAGATCCACAATTTCATCGGAAATACGATCACAAACCTTGTCCGGATGACCCTCGGCCACGGACTCGCTGGTGAACAGATAATTGGCACGCATGCGGGATTCCCCTCAAAGAACGGTCTTGGAGTTTGTTAGTCATTTCGGCCGTGAAAAACAAGGACACAACCACATAAATATATCTTTATGTGAGAATTCCTTTCTAATCGGGCACAAAAAAACGGTCCTTGCGGACCGTTGAGTGCCCGGCATCCCGTGCCGGAAATTTTCTGCGTCGCGCGGGCTGCGCTTACTCGGTGTCACCTTCGGCGGCGAGCGCCTTGACGAGATCGACGAGACGGCGGCGAACCTTCGGGTCGGCGATCTTCACGAAGGCGCGGTTCAGCTGCAGACCTTCAGCCGAGGACAGAAAGTCGACCACGTAGTTGGAGCTCGACGCCTCCGCCATGCCGGGTGTACCGCCAGCCTGATCGCCGGGTGCATCTTCGAAGAAAAAGGAAACGGGCACATTGAGGATCGCGGAAATATTCTGGAGGCGGCTGGCGCCCACGCGGTTCGTGCCTTTTTCATATTTCTGGATTTGCTGAAAGGTAATTCCCAGACTTTCACCCAGCTTCTCCTGGCTCATTCCGAGCATGGTTCTGCGAAGGCGAATTCGGCTTCCGACATGAATGTCGATGGGGTTAGGCTTTTTCTTATTCTCGGTCATCATGCGGTCCTGACACTCGGAAAGGGTTGATATCTCGCTTCGCTACTATTCGAAGAAATGAGTCGGCAATTCGACAGCGTCTAAACTTGTTTTACGACTGACGTATTCACTATGCAATTACAGGGGTTCCCGGTCAATTCTGGCGCCGAGCGAAACTCAAGGCGGGAAATACCGCAACGATCATCAAGATAGAAAAAATCAACCAGAAATACGTCCGATGTGTGTCGTAAGTAAATGCGTCGTTTGACCCACCACTCAAAGTGGCGTCAACAATTCCCACCCGACCGTAATCGAGTCCCGCAATAATGCGGCCATAGGGGTCTATGACAGCGGAAATTCCGGTATTGGCACCGCGAATCACCGGCACGCCCGTCTCAACGGCCCGGACTCTCGCCTGCAGAAAATGCTGATAGGGGCCGGGCGTATCGCCAAACCAGCCATCATTGGTCACATTCAGGATGGCGGCCGAGCCGGCCAGCCCCGGCGTCATCTCACCCGGGAAAATGATCTCGTAACAGATGAGAGGATAGAAGGTCTTGCCCGAAGGAAGCGTGAGCGGCGTGCGCGATGAGGCGGCGGAAAAGCCCCCCGGCAGGGCGATGACATTGTCGATGCCGAATTCCCGCAGGATGCCTTCAAAGGGGACATATTCGCCAAAGGGGGTCAGATGCACCTTGTCGGTCGCGCCGATGATCTCGCCCTGGCTGTCGATCGCATAGACCGAATTGTAATAACGCGGCGGGCGGCCTGCCCCCTGATCTTCCATTCTGACGGCGCCGGTGAACAGCACCTGTCCATCCTCGAGCGTTTTGGCGATTTCCGCCAGAGCATCCGGGTTTTGCGTCAGAATGAACGGCACGGAGGTTTCCGGCCAGACGATGATATCAGGGCGCTTTTTTCCTTCGCCGGGCGGCAGCGCAGAGAGCCGCAGATGCTCGCCAAAAATCTCCGCCCTGTCCGCGTTCAGCATCTTGCGTGACTGATCGATTGAAGGCTGCACGATCCGAACGGTCAGTGCGTCTGCGGGCACCTCCGCTGGCGTCTGGAGACGGTAGAAGCCATAACCGAAATGACCGGCCAGCAGCAGGCCCGCCACAACGAGACCCGGCCACATGCCTTTTTTCGTGCCTATCAGCGCGGGCGAGGCGAAGATGAAAACCGCAAGCGTCGTTATACTGAAAAGGCCAAGCAGATGTGCCGACTGCATCATGATCGGGATGGGCATGATGCCGTAGCCGATGGCGTTCCAGGGAAAGCCGGTGGCCAGGAAGCTGCGCAGCCATTCCGAAAAGCCGAATGCGGCAGCAAGCGCAGCGATACGGCCGAGGCCCTCCGACCAGAGGAAATTGGCTGCGGCAACCGCAAAACCGTAAAACAACGCCAGAAAAGCGGGAAGGCCAAGAATGGCGAGCGGCAGCGCCCAGGCGAATTCATCGGCCTCCAGCAGGAGAGCATTGCCGAGCCACCACAGGCCCGCGACGAAATAACCGAGCCCGAAACACCAGCCAATGCCGAAGGCCGGCAGGATGCGGCTGAAGAGGCCGCCGCCCGGCTTTCCGGTGCAGCCATCCACGAGCCAGACAAGCAGAGTGAAAGTCAAAAATAGCGCCGCGAAAAAGCCGAATGGAGGCAAAGCGAGCGCCCCGACCGCACCTGCGGCAATCGCCATAACTGCGCGGCTCATGCCGCCGGCCAGCATTACCCTGCCTGCAAGACGCTCCATGCCATCTCCGTTTATGCGCGTCCGGAAAAGCCCGCCGCCGACAAGGCCGCGCCACGGAATTTCCCCTCAGACCCGACGTAAAGGAAAAAAGATTCGCAGTCCACAGGAGGCATGGCGACCGAGGCGCCATGTGTTCTTTTCGACGCCGAACACGGGCATTCATACCTGTCGGATTGACATGTCGAAAGGTGGAAGCGACGGAGAAAACCCCGTCACCCTTTCTTAATCGGCGTTGTGCTGGTGCGTGATAAGGCGGACATCCGGCGCAGGCAGCGCAATCACCTCATTGGCGCCCGCTTCGCCCGGAGCGCGATCATCCTCACCTTCAGAGCCGTGATCACGGACGATACGAACGCCCTTGATGCGCCTGCTATCCGCATCGAGGATCTGGAACTCGAAACCTGGCACGGCCCTGACCACCTCGCCCTTGGCCGGAATGCGGCCGAGCGCGAAGAAGATGAGACCGCCGAGCGTATCGATTTCCTCCAGATGTTCACGCACATCGAATTCCGGCCCGATCGCCTCGGCAAGTTCGGTGAGTTCCGCGCGTGCATCCGCGACAAGCACATCGGCGGAAAGACGGGAGAACATCGCCTCGTCCTTGTCGTGCTCGTCATCGATGTCACCCACGACCATCTCGACGATATCCTCGTGGCTGACGAGACCGTCGGTGCCGCCATATTCATCGATCACCAGCGCAAGCTGGGTTCTCTGGGCCTGCATCGTCTTCAAGAGGTCGGAGGCCAGCATGGAGGGCGGTGCGAAAAGAATTTTGCGCACCAACCCGGCAGCGGCGACCGTCTGCTCCAGATCGACACGTGCCAGGTCGAAATTCGGCCGCGGTGAACGCGGCGCCTTCACCTCACCGTAAGCGACGCTCCGCGAACCGGCCCGGCGTTTGTTGCGGGCCTGCTTGGCGACATAGGCCAGCAGATCGCGAATGTGGATCATGCCCTTCGGATTATCCAGCGTCTCGTCATAAACCGGCATGCGGGAACGCCCGGTTTCCTCGAAGAGGATCAGCGCATCGCCGATCGTCATATTTTCATCGAGACCGTCGATGTCCACACGCGGGATCATGATATCTTCGACCCGAACCTCGCGGAAACGCAGGATATTGTTGAGCATCGCCCGTTCTTCGGGCGAAAAGGCCGCACCGATTTCGGTGTCGTCCATCAGCGCGTCGGTCAAATCCTCGCGCAGGCGCTCGCCCTGTGACGGTTTCAGCAACCGCGCGATGCGCGACCAGATCGTCGATCTCGGCTTTGCAGTGAAGTCTTGACGTAAGTGACTACTGCCCTCCTCCGAAGAGGACTGCTCGCCGTTTTCTCTGCCCTCATTGGCAGGTCGTGCAGAATGTTCGTTCATGGCTCCAGACAATATTTAAAGCGGTTCCTGACCCGCGTAAGGATCAGATAGGCCAAGCACCGCCAAAATGCGAGTCTCAAGCGACTCCATTTCTTCCGCTTCTTCCTCGTCCATGTGGTCGTAACCGAACAAATGCAGGAACCCATGGACGAGCAGATGGGTCAGATGATCCCCGAAACTCTTCTCAAGTTCAAGGGCCTCGCGTTCAACCGTCTCGCGCGCGATGACGATATCGCCCAGCATGGGGCCCGGCATTCCGCCCGGCTCCAGCGGAAAAGCCGGGAAAGACAGGACATTGGTTGCCTTGTCCTTGTCGCGCCACTCAGCGTTGATTTCGCGAATATTTTCGTCGTCGGTGAAGACCAGCGACAGTTCCACCGGCATTTTCGGGAAGGGTTGGTCCTCTTCCCGCTTCAGGAAATCGACCGCTGCATCGAGCACCCTGGTGGCAAAAGCAGCCAATTCCTCTTCCGAGGACCAGCCTTCGGCCTCGACGCTGATTTGAATATCCAGAACTGTCATTGTCTTTACGTCAGCTGCCCTTCACGAGGCTTTCATCCGGCACGGCCGTGTGGGATTCGTAAGCCCGGACGATGCGCGCCACCATCGGATGACGCACGACATCGACATCCTTGAAGCGCACGACGGACACGCCTTCCACATCGCCGAGGATTTGCAGGGCCTCGACAAGACCGGATTTCACACCGCGCGGCAAATCCACCTGGCTCGGGTCACCGGTCACGATCATGCGGCCGTTCTCGCCAAGGCGGGTCAGGAACATCTTCATCTGCATGGTCGTGGTATTCTGGGCTTCGTCCAGAATGACGGCGGCATTGGCCAGCGTGCGACCGCGCATGAAGGCCAGCGGCGCGATTTCGATGACGCCCGCCTGAATGGCGCGCTCCACCTTGTCGCCCGGCATCATGTCATAAAGCGCGTCATAAAGCGGGCGCAGATAAGGATCGACCTTTTCCTTCATGTCGCCGGGCAGGAAGCCCAGGCGCTCGCCCGCTTCGACGGCGGGGCGCGAGAGGATGATGCGGTCAACCGCCCCGCGCTCCAGAAGCTGCGCCGCATGAGCGACGGCAAGATAGGTCTTGCCGGTACCGGCGGGGCCGACACCGAAAACCAGTTCGGATTGCTCCAGCGCCCGCATATAGACATCCTGCGTCGGCGTGCGGGCAGCGATGGTCTTCTTGCGTGTGGAAATCTGCGCCATGGAAATCTTCGCCTTGCGTTCCATCGTCGGCAAGGTCAGCTGGTCGTCCGCGGCCATGGCCATGCGGATCGCGCCTTCGACATCGGAGACCTCGGCGGTTCCGCCCTTGAGCAGCCGTTCATAAAGGAAATCCAGCGCCCGACGAGCCTGATTGGTGGCAACGACATCGCCGGTGATGGCGACGGAATTGCCGCGCGGGCGAGCGTCGATATTGAGGCGCTGTTCCAGAAGCTTCAGGTTCTGATCGAACTGACCGAATAGCTCTCCCGCTATCCTGTTATTCTCGAACGTGAGGACGAAGTGATTGGCGTCGGTCGCGGCTTGGCGTGGCTGGCGCGATGAATTTGATACCAATTCGTGTGCGTTCAAGCGGTCAGGCTCCTGTCCCAATCAGTGTCGGCTCCTCACTCTAACTCCCTGCCACCTCGGCAAACAAGCTGTTTGGACCCGTTGCGGTGATTCGTACATTAACAATGTCACCGATTTTCAAAGTCTTTGCATCAAGATTCACGGATTGCAGCCATGGAGAGCGACCTATCAACTGCTCAGGCATGCGGCCGGGCTTTTCCAGCAGCACATCCATGGTTTTTCCGACCAGCGATTCCGCAAATTCCTTCTGCTGCCGCAGCAACAGGGCCTGCAATCTTTCCAGTCGCTCGGCCTTCACCTCTTCCGCAACCTGATCCGTGAGATCGGCTCCCGGCGTGCCGGGGCGGGTGGAATATTTGAACGAGAAGGCCTGCGCATATTTCACCGTCTCGACCATCGCCATCGTATCTTCGAAATCGCGATCCGTCTCACCGGGGAAACCGACAATAAAGTCTCCCGACATGGCGATATCAGGGCGGGCGGCGCGGATTTTTTCGATAAGCTGGATATATTCCTCACCCGTATGGCGACGGTTCATCGCTTTCAGAATGCGGTCCGAGCCGGACTGTACCGGCAGATGCAGATAGGGCATCAGGATGCGCAGATCGCGATGCGCGCCGATCAGGCGCTCGTCCATGTCGCGCGGATGGCTGGTGGTGTAACGAAGCCGTGCGAGGCCGGGAATTTCCGCCAGCCGGTAAAGCAGTTCGGCAAGGCCCCATTTCTCGCCCCTCGGGCCTTCGCCCTGCCAGGCATTCACATTCTGGCCGAGCAGTGTGATTTCGCGCACGCCTGCATCGACGAGCTTCATCGCCTCATCGACGATCTGGCGCACGGGGCGGGAGACTTCCGAACCGCGCGTATAGGGCACGACACAGAAGGTACAGAACTTGTCGCAGCCTTCCTGCACCGTCAGAAACGCCGTCACGCCGCGCGTGCGCAGCGTGACCTTTTCGGCGACAGGCAGGTGCTCGAACTTATCCTCGACCGCATATTCGGTTTCGATGACACGCTCGCCGCCACGCACCCGCTTCAGGGCGTCCGGCAGGCGATGGTAGGTCTGCGGGCCAATGACGACATCGACGGCGGGCGCACGGCGAAGGATTTCCTCGCCTTCCGCCTGCGCAACGCATCCGGCAACGCCGATCATGAATTCGCGGCCCTGCTCTTCGCGCGATTTTTTCATGTCGCGCAGGCGGCCTAGCGCCGAATAGACCTTTTCAGCCGCCTTTTCGCGGATATGACAGGTGTTCAGCAGTACCAGATCCGCCTCGCCCATATCCTCCGTCTGAACGTAACCGTCCTTCGCCAGCGCATCGCTCATACGGACGGAATCGTAGACATTCATCTGACAGCCATAGGTCTTGATGAAGACCTTTCTGCTGTTCGAACCCTCGCGGGCGATCATGGGTGGGGCGTCGAGGCCAAGCGTTTCCTGGGTCATGGCGGCTATCTAGTGTTTTTCACGGCCAGATTAAACAGAAAAATGCCGGAAAAGCTACGATCTCGCTAATTCCGCCAGCCGCCGCGCAGGCTGAAGGCCAGCATGGAGCGGATGGAGGCGGCGATATCGGTCGCCAGACGCTTGCGATTATCCGTGCTGTGAAATGGAACGCTATCACCGAATGTCACGTCGACATCGATGGCGCCGGCCCTGATGATGCCGAGTAGATGCGGCACGAGCGTGATGCTGCCCGGCCAGGCGGCGATGACACGATGGTAACGCCCCATGGCCATGCCCTGCACCCTTGTATAGGCAATGGCGACAGGCTGCACATAAACCAGCTTGCCCGGCACCTGTTCAGCGGCGGTGGAAGCCGCGCCGAACAGCGAGGATTTGACGGCAAGCATGCGGTTGCCGTCCGAGGTGGTGCCTTCGGGAAACAAAACGACGATCTCGCCATCGGCCATGCGGCTGGCGATCTCGCTCACCTGCGCGCCGGTGCTGCGTTTTTGCTCACGCTGCACGAAGATGCTTTTCTGCAGCCGGGCAAGCCAGCCGAACACCGGCCAGTCCCGCACTTCCGTCTTGGCGATGAACACCACATCGGCAATGCTGCCCAAAACGAGGATATCCTTCCACGAGGCGTGATTGACCGCCAGCATCAGCGGTTTCGCCCGCTCCACATCGCCATGCACATGCACACGGATGCCGAGAACATGGCAGGCGATGCGGTGCCAGAGGCGGGGAATGCGACGGCGAAGCCGCCAGTCGAAGGCAAGGCCCAGCAGTTGAAGCGGCAGCAAGACGAGCGTGACGATCAGCAGAACGACCGCGATATAGGCTGTCCGCAGCCACATCATGAGAAAAACGCCCGCTTGTTCACCGGCGTCTCAGTGTTCGCCGGGCTTCAACGGCACACCGTAAAGTTCCAACCGGTGATCCACGAGCTTGAAGCCGTGTTCCCTGGCGATCTTTTCCTGAAGGGCCTCGATCTCGGCCGAATGAAATTCGATGACCACGCCGTTCTTCAGGTCGATCAGGTGATCGTGATGTTCCTCGGGCACGGTCTCATAGCGCGAACGGCCGTCGCGAAAATCGTGACGCTCGATGATGCCGGCATCCTCGAACAGCTTCACCGTCCTGTAGACGGTGGAAATCGAGATGCGCGGATCCACGGCGGAGGAACGGCGGTAAAGCTCCTCGACATCGGGATGGTCGGCTGACTCCTGAAGGACGCGGGCGATGACACGGCGTTGATCCGTCATCCGCATGCCGCGTTCGGCACAAAGCTCCTCCAGCGTTTTCGAAAGGTCTGTCACGTCTTCTGGCCTTTTGAGAATTCCGGTTTGCGGCTTTCGCCGAAAAAATGCCTGTCGCAGGGAACTAGCGAAGATCGCGGCGCATGACAAGCGCCGTCGACTTCGTTCCATCCTTTGCTGTGTAATAGGCCTTGCGTTCCGCGACGGTTTTGAAGCCGAGCTTCCTGTAAAGACCCAGCGCAGAGGCATTATTATTATCCACCTCAAGAAACATGGTTTCGGCGCCGCGCATCATCGCCTCGCGGATGGCCGACTGCATCAGCCGCCAGCCGAGACCGGCGCGTGCGAACTTGTCGGCCACGGCAACGGTCAGGATTTCCGCTTCGCCCGCCACTTCCCGCGCCAGCACGAAACCACCGAGCGGCTTGCTGAAAAAAGCGTTGGTCTGGCGTGCGACAGCACCGAAAACAGCCCCTTGCGTCAGCAGCCCGGAAAACTCCCCGTCGTTCCAAGGGCGCGGAAAGCGCAGCGCATGCAACTCCGCCACCGCGGCGCAATCCTCATGCTGCATCGGCACGATCTCGAAATAGGGCTTCCAGCTCAGGTATTCGTCAAACATAGCAGGGATCGGGCATAACAAGAATCGGGCATCACAGGAATCATTCGCACAGGCTGACGAATGCCCTATCAGGCAACGCCCTGACGTGCCAGCGCAAAACCGGTCTGCGGCCGGGCATCCGGCCCGCGCAGATAAAGCGGCGCGGGTTTCGGCTGGCCAGCCGGCTTGCGCGCAGCAGCACGCGCGACCGAGGCAATCGGGAAGTGATCCGGTCCCGAACCCGCCTCCAACCCCGCCAAAAGCGGCGCGGCTGAGCCGATGACGGCGCCGTCGAAACCGGTAGTGACCGTTTTGGCGTCGTCCAGAGACAGAAGTGCAGCTTCGCGCAGCGGCGATCCATCCGCACCGAATGTCTGGAGATAGGCTTCGCCGCGTTTGGCATCCAGCCCGACGGCCACGGGCCGGCCGGGATTTTCGAGCAGATGATGAAGCGCCAGTGTTTCAAGCGTGGTGACGCCCACGGCCTCGACGCCGAGCGACAGGGCAAAGCCGCGCGCGGCGGCGACCCCGACGCGGATACCGGTGAAAGACCCCGGCCCGATGGTCACGGCGATACGCCCGACATTCTGGAGCGAGAGTTGCGCCTGCTCCAGAGCACCGTCGATCACCGCCATCAACCTTTCGGCATGGCCCTTGCCGATCGTTTCGCATACCTCGCCGAGCACCCTGTCGGAGGCGCTGTCATAAACGCAGGCGGAACAATCCACACCTGAGGTGTCGAGTGCGAGAACAATCATGATGGCCTGGCTTGCGCTTTTATACCGCTTCGACTTCGCGCACTTCCGGCACGAAATGGCGAAGCAGATTCTGAACGCCATGCTTCAGCGTGGCGGTGGAGGACGGGCAACCCGAGCAGGCGCCCTTCATGTTCAGGAACACCGTGCCGTCGCGGAAACCGCGGAAGGTGATGTCGCCGCCATCCTGCGCCACGGCGGGGCGGACGCGGGTTTCCAGCAGTTCCTTGATGGTGGCGACGATGGTTTCGTCACCCTCTTCGAAGAACTCGCCTTCCTCATCCGAGACTTCGGCAGCGATTGCCGTGCCCATGATTGGGCGGCCTGACATGAAATGTTCCATGATGGAGCCGAGAATGGCAGGCTTCAGATGCTGCCATTCCGCACCGTCCTTGGTGACGGTGATGAAATCGAAACCGAAATAAACGCCGGTCACACCCGGAATGGTGAAGAGGCGCTCTGCCAGCGGCGAAGCCTGCGCCTGCGACGGGTTGAGAAACTCAGCCGTACCGCTTTCCAGCACCACTTTGCCCGGCAGGAACTTCAGCGTCGTCGGGTTCGGCGTGGCTTCCGTCTGAATGAACATCGTCTGTCTCCTTCGAGGTCGCCGTTCACGCCCCGTAATTTAAAGCGCGTCGCTTCACGACCACGCGCTTTAAATTTTTTGCTACGCATGTCTTTATCCCAAAACCGGTTCCCACTTTTGGGAGACATGCTTTAGAATTCTTCCAAAAAATACGCCCGGCGAAGCTGCACTTCAAGCCCTGACATGATAATTACATTCAAGAAATCGTCAGCCCCTAAATCTTGTCCGGAACCCCGGATCAGCAGAGCGCGTCGATTTCCTCATCCGACAATGTATCCGGCAGCACGGTGACGGGAATGGGAAAGGCTGCCCCGCGTCCGGCGATGGAAGAAACAAGCGGTCCCGGCCCTTCCTTCGTCGAGCCTGCTGCCAGAACGAGAATCGCGATATCGCGGTCTTCCTCGATCAGCCCGTGAATCTGCTCGGTGGCGCTGCCTTCGCGGATCACCGCCTCTGGTTCGATGCCGATGGTCTCGCGCACCTTCTGGGCGATCTTGGCAAGCGTGGCTTCCGCCTCCTCACGCGCCTCGGCCCGCATGATCTGTTCGACACCCAGCCATTGCTGGAAATCGCCTTCCGGGATCATGTAGAGCAGCACCAGTCCGCCATTGGAGTTCTTGGCGCGACGACCGGCATAGTGCACGGCCCTTTCGCATTCCGGTGTGTCATCGATAACAGCGAGAAATTTGCGACGATGCCCTTCCAGACGCGACAGCCGTTTTGAAACCATTCCGCACTCCCTTAGGTCCGCCGTGATCCGAGAAACCGCCCGACGGTTCGGGCGGAGATTATATCAAATCACGGCAGGCGCAAACCGCCCGCCGCATTCGCGCAGCAGCGACCTGTCAGCGCAGGAAGCCGATGATGTCGCGCACCTCGTTCATCGTCTTTTCGGCAATGGTGCGTGCCCGCTCGCCGCCCTGTTTGAGGATGGCGTCGATATGGGTCGGGTCATCGAGAAGGCGGCGCATCTCGTTGTTGACGGGGGCCAGAACATTGACGGCAAGCTCGACGAGGGCCGGCTTGAAGGCCGAGAACTGCTGTCCGCCGAATTCGGAAAGAACATCCGCCTTGGTCCTGTCGGACAGCGCGGCATAGATGCCGACGAGGTTTTCGGCCTCGGGACGGCCCTTAAGACCTTCCACTTCGCTCGGCAGCGCGTCCGGATCCGTCTTCGCCTTCTTGATCTTCTTCGAGATCGCGTCGACATCATCCATCAGGTTGATGCGCGACAGATCGGAAGGGTCGGACTTCGACATCTTCTTGGTGCCGTCCTTGAGCGACATCACGCGCGGCGCCGGACCGCCGATCAGCGGTTCCACCATCGGGAAATAGGCGTGCACCGGCTCATCGCCGACTGTGATATCGAGGCCGAGACCGGCCTTGCGGATATGATCGCCGAAATCGATGTTGAATTTCTGGGCGATGTCGCGGGCAAGTTCCAGATGCTGCTTCTGGTCGTCACCAACCGGAACATGCGTGGCGCGATAGACGAGAATGTCGGCAGCCATCAGGCTCGGATAGGCGAGCAGGCCGAGCGACACCTGCTCGGCATTCTTGCCGGACTTGTCCTTGAACTGCGTCATGCGCTCCATCCAGCCGATGCGCGCCACGCAGTTGAACACCCATGCGAGTTCCGCATGCTGCGGCACGGCCGACTGGTTGAAGACGATGTGTTTTACAGGGTCGATGCCCGAGGCGATGAAGGCGGCCGCAATCGAGCGGGTCTGCGCCTTCAGGTCCGTATGAACGAGCTGGGCGGTGATGGCATGCATATCGACGACGCAATAGATGCAGTCGTTATCTTCCTGCAGCGCCACGAATTTGCGGATGGCGCCGAGATAATTACCGAGATGCAGATTGCCGGTCGGCTGGACGCCCGAGAAAACCAGCGGCTTGAATGCGTTCATTGTCGTCCTCGAAAAGGCTTGTGGAGGGCCCCGCCCCATGGTTGGAATTGCACGCGCGCTTATGCACCCGCAGCCCCCAGCAATCAAGCGGTTTCAGGGCATGTCAGCCGCGCGGTTCCAGAAGATCCCAGCGATTGCCATAAGGGTCGGCAAAGACCGCAACGGAGCCGTAAACCTCGTGGCGCGGTTCTTCCAGAAAGCGCACGCCGCGGGCGAGCATGGTCTCATAATCGCGTTGGAAATTATCGGTGTGCAGGAAAAATCCGACACGGCCGCCCGCCTGGTTGCCGATGGCAAGCCTCTGCGATTCACCGTCCGCCTGGGCAAGCAGCAGGGCACCGCCATCGCTGCCTTCAGGTTTCACCACCAGCCATCGCTTGCCATCACCAAGCGGCTGATCGGACAGGCACTCGAACCCGAGAACATTGCAATAAAACGCTTTTGCCCGATCGTAGTTATCCACGACAAGCGTAACAAGCGCGATGCGGCGGTTTTCGGCAAAGGACATCAGCCCGCCTCCGTTTCGACGTTCTTTTTGCCGCGCTTGCGGATGGCTCGCTTGACCATGCCGATATCGGCCCCACCCGAAACAAAGGCCAGCACGAAATAAACCAGCATGGCCGCGAAGACGAGAGCCATGATGGTGCCAGCCCGCACGAAAATGGACGAGGCGGAAGACAGTTCGAAAGTCAACCAGGTCAGCGCATAGTGCACGAAACCGGCCATCAACGCCGCAGCCAGCAGCAAACGCGGAATGCGGGTGAGCAGCGGAATATCCACCTGCCAGTGCCCGCGCCACAAGAGCATGCCGAACAACAGGGCGGCGTTCACCCAGCCGGCAGTGATTTCGGCAATGGCGATGCCCGGGCCCCCAAGACGCGGAAACAGTGTCAGCGCCAGGGAGACGTTCACGACGACGGAAATCGCCGCGAAGATCATCGGCGTACGCGTATCCTCGCGGGCGAAAAAGCCCGGAATGAAGGCCTTGATCAGCACGAAAGCCGGCAGGCCAAGACCATAGATACCGAGGATTTGCGCGACGGTGATCGTGGCCGAAGGCGAGAAGTTGCCGCGCTCGTAAAGGAAGCGCACGATGGGTTCCGCCATGACGAGAAGTGCTGCGGCAGCGGGCAATGTCAGGAACAGTACGAATTCGACCGAGCGGTTCTGCAGGCTTCCCGCCTCCACCATATGCCCGCCGCGCAAAGCCCGCGCCAGTTCCGGCAGAAGCACGGTGGCCACCGCGATGCCGACCACCCCGAGCGGCAGCTGATAAATCCGGTCCGCATAGGCAAGCGACGAGATCACGCCTTCGCCGGCAGAGGCGATATTGGTGTTGATCAGCAAATTGATCTGGGTAATGCCGCCGGTGATGGCTGCCGGCAGGGCTAGAACCAGAAGGCGCTGCACATTCTTCGTCAGCCGGGGCCTGCGGAAACCGATGCGCATGCCGGCATTGCGCACGGCGATCCAGACGATGGCAAGCTGCACCAGACCCGCCGCCATCACGCCCCAGGAGAGCGCATAACCCACCTGAAGCGGATCGTAATTTTTCCACCATGCCAAAGCGAGCACGCCGATGAGGATGATGTTGAGGAAAACGGGAGCAATTGCGGCTGCGAAATAACGATGCAGCGAGTTCAGCATGCCGCCCATCATTGCCGCCAGAGACATGCAGGCGAGATAGGGGAACATGATGGTGGCGAGATGGACGGTGTTGTCGAATTTCACCGGGTCTTCCAGAAAGCCCGGCGCGATCACCGTGCGCACGATGAACGGCATCGACAGTTCCATCAGGATCGTCAAGGCCAGAAGCACGGTGAACAGGACGCCGAAGACTTCCTCGGAAAAGCGTCTCGCGCCCTCCATGCCGTTCGCCTCGATTTCCTTTGCGAAAAGCGGCACGAAAGCCGAGTTGAACGCGCCTTCGGCAAACAGCCGACGGAAGGTATTGGGGAAACGGAAAGCGGCATTGAAGGCATCCGCCACCGGGCCGGTGCCGACGGCGGCTGCCATCAGGGTTTCTCGCAGGAAGCCGAAAATGCGGCTGCCGAGCGTGGCGGTGCCGACGGTGGCGAACTTGCCGATCAGGCTCATGATCTCAAGCCTTTGCCGTGCGCGCGGCCGGCAGGGCCGCCACGTCTGGATGGGCGATGATGCCGTTGGGCATACGGTCTCGCAATTCGTCTTCCTGCTCGCTCATCACCGCTTTCAGGCGCGTGGCGATGCTGGCCTGCCGGTTGTCATTCGTCACCTTCTGGCCGAAGAGATCAGTCACATAGAAGGTATCGATGACCTTTTCACCGAAGGTGGTGATGCGGGCAGAGTGAATATCGAGCGACAGGTCGGCGATCACAGCCGTCATGTCCGCCAGAAGCCCCGGCCGGTCGAGGCATTCCACTTCGATGACGGTGAACTTGTTCGACAACCCGTTGGAAATGATGACGGAGGGCGGAATAGTGAAGGCGCTCTTCTTCTTGCGGCTCTTGGTACGGGTGGCGATCATTTCCGGCAGGCGCTGCTTGCCGGAGAGAACCTCCTCGATCAGCTTGCCGACATTGTTGCCGCGCCGCGTCTCGTCCTCATCGATCGGAAATTCGCGGTTGATGAGGATCGTATCCAGCGCCCGCCCATCGGACGTCGTGAAGATTTGCGCATCGGCGATATTGGCGCCGGCCGCCGCACAGGCGCCGGTGATGATGGAAAGCAGACGCGGATGGTCGGGCGCCAGCACGGTAATTTCGGTGATGGCATGGAAGGAATGGGTGCGCACCATGGTCGACAGCGCTTTTTCCTGCTTGTCGGCCTCACGGATGAAGCGGGTGTGACGCACCTGGTCTTCGAGCGCCACCGTCAGCAGATAGGGCTCGTAGTGCAGCTTGGTATATTTACGCCGCGCCTTCTGGCCCCAGTCTTCGAGGGCGTCGTAGAGCGCCTGCCGGGCGATCTGCGCGCGCTCCTTGCGGGAGACCTCCGAGAAGCCGCCCGACAGCAGCAGTTCGGTCTCGTAATAAAGCGAACGCAGCAGCTGCCCCTTCCAGCCGTTCCACACGCCCGGACCGACGGCGCGGATATCGCAGACCGTCAGGATCAGCAGCATCTTCAGCCGCTCCATGGATTGCACCTTGTCGGCGAAATCGGTGATTGTCTTGCGGTCATGCAGATCGCGCGTCTGGGCGACCATGGACATCAAAAGATGCTGCTCGATCAGCCAGACTACCGTTTCGGTCTGCTTGCCCGTTAGCCGGAAACGCTGGCAGAGCTTGCGGGCAACACGCGCGCCGGCAATCGAGTGGTCTTCCTGCCGGCCCTTTGCCACGTCGTGCAACAGAACGGCGACATAAAGCGCCTCGCGTTCCTCGACGCTCGGCATCAGCTGGTTGGCAAGCGGATGGGCATCGACGGCCGTTCCCTTGTCCACTTCCGACAGCACGCCGACGGAGCGGATCAGATGCTCATCCACCGTATAGTGGTGATACATGTTGAACTGCATCATCGCGACGATCTTGCCGAATTCGGGAATGAACTTGCCGAGAACGCCGGCCTCGTTCATGCGGCGCAGGGTCAGGGCCGGATCGCGCCGCGACGTCAGGATTGACAGGAAGAGCCGGTTTGCCTCCTCGTTTTCGCGAAGCTCGTCATTGATGAGCGACAGCGAGCGGGTGACGACGCGCAGCGCATCGGGATGCAGTTCGAGATTGTTGATATCGGCAATGTGGAACAGCCGGATCAGATTGACCGGGTCGTTCTTGAAGACATCCGGCTTGGCGAGCGCGATGCGGCCGCGATCCTCGACGAATTCCACCGAGCCGGGAATCTTGCGTACACGGTGGGCGAAGCGGCTGAGAACGCCGGAAAGACCCGGCACATCCTTCGCCTGCCGGTCTTCAAGGGCAGCGCAGACGATGCGGGTCAGGTCGCCGACATCCTTCGCCACGAGGAAATAGTGCTTCATGAAGCGTTCGACGGCGGAAAGGCCGGGGCGCGGCTGATAACCGAGCGCATCGGCGATTTCGCGCTGGATGTCGAAGGAAAGGCGCTCTTCCGCCTTGCCGGTGATGAAATGCATCTGGCAACGCACAGCCCAGAGAAAATCATCGGCCTTTTCGAACAGCCTGAGTTCAGGCCGCGACAGCACGCCGAGCTTGACCAGATCGGCCGTATCGCGGACGTGATAATAATATTTGGCGATCCAGAACAGCGTGTGCAGGTCACGCAACCCGCCCTTGCCTTCCTTGACGTTCGGCTCCACCAGATAACGCGTATCGCCAGCCTTGCGGTGGCGCTGGTCGCGCTCGGCGAGCTTTGCGGCAATGAATTCCGGGCCGGTTCCGGTGACGACTTCTGACTCGAAGCGTTTTTCGAGATCGTCGGTCAGGGATTTCTTGCCGCAGATCGCCCGCACTTCCAAAATAGCGGTACGGATCGTCATGTCGGATTTGGAGAGGCGGATGCATTCATCCACCGTGCGGGTGGCGTGGCCGACCTTGAAACCGAGATCCCAGAGGAGATAGAGCACGAACTCAACGGCCTTGTGCATGTCAGGTGTGTTCTTGGTGGGAAGCAGGAACAGGAGGTCGATATCCGATCCCGGCGCCAGTGTGCCGCGTCCATAACCGCCAACCGCGGCAACCGCGATCTGCGGCGCATCTTTCGGATAGACGTATTGGCAGGCGAGATCATAGAGCGTTTCGATCAGCCGATCCTGGAGCCAGGAGATGCGCCGGGCGCAATCGATGCCGCTGCCATCGGCTTTCAATAGTTCCCTGGCCTTTTCCCGGCCTTCCGTGCTGGCCTTGCGAAAGATCGGCAGCAGGTCGGAGCGAATATCGGCAATGCGTTTGCCGTCTTCCTTGAAGATGATGTCGCATTCGCGCTTCAGCGCCGATACATCGAGAATGTCGGAAAAATCCAGGTCCTTGATGGCCATCTATGCCGGTATCCATGTCCTGTGGGAAATCCCACCACTTGCGATGGGAGTGTCCTATAGCGAGTTTTAAAGGCGATGGACAGGCAATCTATCCCTTCAAGCCTTGCCAAGTTCTTTCTTCAACGCATAGAGCGCGTCCAATGCCTCACGCGGCGTCATTTCGTCGGGGTTGAAGCCTTTCAGAGCTTCCTCCAGCTTCGATGGTCCGGCCTTGCGGGTTTCCTCGCGGCGAACCGCGATCTGGAACAGCGGCAGATCGTCGATCAACTGGCTGGCCGGGTTCTTGCGGTCGGCATCTTCAAGCTTCGTCAGCACCTCGCGGGCGCGCTCCACCACCGAGGCAGGCAGGCCCGCAAGCCGGGCCACCTGAATGCCATAGGAACGATCCGCAGCACCCGGTCCGACTTCGTGCAGGAAGATGACGTCACCTTCCCACTCCTTCACCCGCATCGTGGCATTGGAAAGGCGGCCGAGTTTTTCCGACAGCACGGTCAATTCGTGGAAATGGGTGGCGAAGAGACCACGGCAGCGATTGACCTCGTGCAGATGCTCCACCGCCGCCCAGGCAATGGAAAGACCGTCAAAGGTCGCCGTGCCCCGGCCGATCTCGTCCAGAATGACCAGCGAGCGATCCGTCGCCTGATTGAGAATGGCGGCGGTTTCCACCATCTCCACCATGAAGGTCGAGCGGCCGCGCGCCAGATCGTCGGAGGCACCAACGCGGGAAAACAGCCGGTCGACGACACCGATATGGGCGGCTTCCGCCGGAACGAAGGAACCGATCTGCGCGAGGATGGCGATCAGCGCATTCTGACGCAGGAAGGTCGACTTACCGCCCATATTCGGGCCGGTGAGCAGCCAGATCGCGCCGTTCTTGCCGCCATTGACGGCCGACAGATCGCAGTTGTTCGCGATGAAGGGTCCGGCAGACTGCCGCCGCAACGCCTGCTCCACCACCGGATGCCGCCCGCCTTTAATCGCAAAGGTCATGGAAGCATCGACGATCGGTCGGCAATAGGCCTGTTCGGTAGCGAGATAGGCAAGGCTCGAGGCGACATCGATCACCGCAAGTGCCAATGCGCCGGCCTTGATCGCTTCAGCCTGCTGCACCACGGCCTTGACCATGCGCTCGAAGGCTTCCAGTTCCATGGTTAAAGCCTGCGCAGCGGCATTGGCGATGCGGCTTTCGAGATCGGCAAGCTCGGTGGTGGTGAAGCGCATGGCGCCCGCCATGGTCTGGCGATGGATAAAGCGCGCCTTGGCCTCGTCCGTCGCCATCATCACATCGGCATTGCCCGCCGTAACCTCGATGAAATAACCCAGCACATTGTTGTGCTTGATCTTGAGCGACTTGATGCCGGTCTCGTCGGCATATTTCAGTTGCAGCCCGGCAATCACCCGACGCGACTGGTCGCGCAGCGCTCGTACCTCGTCGAGTTCGGGATTGGCGCCTTCACGCAGGAAGCCGCCATCACGCTTCAAAAGCGGCAGATCGTCGGCAAGCATCGAGCCCAGCATGGCTTCCAGCCCGCCGGGCAAGGCTTTCAAATCCTTCAGAGCCGTAGCCAGCTCATCCGGTAACAACCCATCATCGAGAATGGCCGCTATTTTTTCGGCGGAAACCAATCCCAGCCGGATGGCACCGAGATCGCGTGGCCCACCGCGCTCCAGCGCCAGACGCGAAAGCGCACGCGGCATATCGGCGACATGTTTCAGCGCATCGCGCAGGCCGTCGCAGAGCGAGACGTCATCGATGAGATAAGCGACGGCATCGAGGCGGGCGTTGATCCTTTCCGGGTCGGTCAAGGGCGACATCAGTCGCTCGGCCAGAAGCCGTGCACCGCCGCCTGTTACCGTGCGGTTCAGGGCATGCAGCAGCGATCCGTCCCTTTCGCCGGACAGCGTCTTCACCAGCTCCAGATTGGCGCGGGTGGCGGGATCGATGAAAAGCGTGGAGGCGGCGCTTTCGCGCTCCGGCGCGCCGAGCGGCGGGCGCTCGGCGATCTGGGTCTTTTCGACATAGGCGACGGCAGCGGCGGCGGCCGCCATTTCCACCCGCGAAAACGTGCCGAAACCGTCCAGCGTCGAGACGTTGAAATAACGGGCGATGCGCCCTTCCGCCGTGGCGCTGTCGAAAAGGATAGCCGGTTGCGGCACCGCCACGCGGCCAAGCACATCGAAGACCGGCCGCAGTTCCTCGTCATGGAACAGGCTATCGGCGACGATCAGCTCACGCGGATCGATGCGCCAGATATCGGCGAGCAGCCGCGTCAGCGTGGTTTCCGCCAGACGGAAGACGCCGGTGGAAATATCGATCCAGGCGAGCGCAAACTGCGCCTCGGCACTGCCGCGAATGCGGGCGAGCGCCATCAGATAGTTGGATTCCGTCGGCGACAGCAGCTTTTCTTCGGTCAGCGTGCCGGGCGTGACAAGCCGCACCACATCACGCTTGACCACGGATTTCGAACCGCGCTTCTTGGCTTCCGCCGGATCTTCCACCTGTTCGCAGACGGCGACGCGATAACCGCGCAGGATGAGTTTCTGGAGATAATCATCCGCCGCATGGACGGGGACGCCGCACATGGGAATATCATGACCCATATGCTGGCCGCGTTTCGTCAGCGTGATGCCGAGAGCGCGGGAAGCCTCAATCGCATCATCGAAGAACAATTCGTAAAAATCGCCCATGCGGTAGAAGAGCAGCGAACCGGGATTGTTCGCCTTGATCTCGATATATTGCTCCATCATCGGAGTGGCCGTCGCGCGGCTCTCTTCCGAGATCAGGGAAGCGGTTGTCAGAACGTCCGTCAATGGCCTGCCGATGTCATATCGTGTTGCGGAAAAGGAGCGCCGACACTAGCGGCAATCTCCACCTTAAGACAACACGCGCGGGGACGCTGCCCACAGGAACATCCCGCCCGGCTGCGCCAAAACCCGGTCAGCCGTTGATGCGCTCGGCCTCGCCGCCATAATAGCTGATGTAACGGCCGGCGATGGACGAAACCGGCAGGACCACGAGGACGTCTGTGGTATTGAAGGCATGGTCCACGACCGCGCCGGAGCCGAACATGGCGCCAAGGCGCATATAGCCCTTGATCAGCGGCGGCATGGCGTTCAGCGCCTTGCGGGCGTTGAGCGCCTCTGCCGGAACGAGGTCCATCTCATGATAAAGCTCGGGAAGAGCGGAGGCTTCCCACTCGCCCTTGGCCACGCAATTATGATGCAGGAAAGACAGGGCAAGCGCGTGGGCTTCCGGCTGCACGCCGGGGAAGGAGGCGCAGCCGATCATGGCATCCATGCGGTGTTTCACGGCATAGGCCCAGTTGCCCTGCCACAGAAGCTCGACGGTGCGCTTGGTGCGATATTCCGGTAGCACGCAGGAACGGCCAAGCTCCATGAAGCGCTTGCCCGGATGGCGCGCAACGAGACCGGCGATGTCGAATTCGCTGGCGGAATAAAAACCGTTATTGGCAAGCGCGATTTCCTGCCGCAGCAAGCGATAGGTGCCGACGATCTGGTCTTCGCTGTCGCCTTCGATCGCCTTGTCGAGTACTAGCAGATGGTCGCAGACGCTGTCCCAGGCATCGATGTCGCGCTTGCGGCGCATGGCTTCCGCGGGAAGCCGCGCCTTCATTTCCTCGACGAAAACCCGGTAACGCACGGATTGCGCGGCATCGATCTCGCGTTCATTTCTGGCGAGCCGTGTTTCCAGCGTGCCGATACGGCCGAAAAGACCCTCATTGTCCTGAGCTGCCTCGGGACGAGGATTAATGACAACATTGTTTTCACAAATGTCGTGATTGAGGATTTCGGCAACCATGGGGAATCGCTCCGCCACCAAAGAATTTTCCTGTCATAAATCACTAATTGACGACAGAATAGTGACAAAATGCCGCCAGCGCGAGTCTGTCAAGTTATGATAGCGACAGGCGTTTCGCCTCCAGCAGACGGCGAATTTCCTCAACCAGCCGTCGCGGGTCGGCAGGCTTGGTCAAAACCGCACCGACACCGGCCCCAAGCAGGATTTCGGCAGTCGCGTCACTCGCATCTGCGCTGAGCACGATGATGGGAATATTTCTTTCGCCCTTCAGCATATGGAGAAGGTCGGGAAGCACATCGAGCCCCTCGCCGCCCGGCATGTTGAGATCGGAGACGATGAGGTCAGGCAGGCGGGTTGCGCCCGGCTCCACAGAAAGCCGCAACGCCTCAAAATCCTCGACAGCGCGGACGATGTAGCCGCTTTTTTCCAGAACGGCGCGGATGATGCGCTGATTGACGACATCGTCTTCGGCCACGAGTATCTCGATACCGCTCGCCCCTTCCGCCACCCGCGAGGAAAATCCCACATCCGGGTGGTTGTCGTTGATGGCGTCGCGCCTCTCAATGCCGCGCAGACGGCCGCACAGGACGTCGATCAGGGATTTTTCCCGCAGCGGCCGGATCAACCAGGCATCGAAGGCCACATGCATGGTCGACGGCCGCTCTTCGGGGCTGACCAGCAGCGTGCGGCGGACATTCTGTTGCGGCCAATCCCTCAGGGCATCCCTGAACAGCGGCGAAATGCGCCGGTCGACGATGATATCGGTGAGCTCGGCCGCGCGCGTGGCAGAACTCTTCCTCAGTTTTTCCAGATCTTCAGGCTGATGGATGAGAGTGCATTGACCGCCGAAAGCCTCGATCGCCTCCATCGTCACCGCCGCCGCCACGCCCTTCGGGGCGATGAGCAGGACATTTGTATGCCGCAGGCAATGACGCCTTGCCGGATCCGCCATTTCGGCAGGCGCGCCCGCGGGGCGAAACGCCAGTTTGAAAGTGCTGCCCTTGCCCTTGCGGCTGGAAACCGTGAGGCGGCCGCCGAATTCCCGCACGATACGGGCAGAAATCGCAAGTCCAAGGCCGGTGCCGGCGCTTCGCTGCGACAACGGGCCCGCCTGTTCGAATTCCCCGAAAATACGGGCCTGTTCCGCCCGGCTCATGCCCGGGCCGGTATCCTCGACGGCAATGTGCAATTCGTCGTCGGCCATGCGCGCCCGGATGACGACGCCGCCTTCCTGCGTGAATTTGACGGCATTGCCGAGGAGATTGAAGAGGACCTGACGTAGCCTCGCCGGGTCGAAATCGAGATGATCGGGCACATTCGGCGCAACGAAGGAGGTGATTTCTATGCCTTTTTCATGGGCGCGATGGGCCAGCATCTCGACGATGCTTTCGATCAGCCGGCGCAGGTTTTCCGCGCGCGGATTGAGCCTGAAGCGGCCGGCCTCCATTGTCGAATAATCCAGCAGATCCTCGACAAGCTGCACCAGCGACTGGCCGGATTGCCGCATGCCGTCGAGATAATTTCGCTGCTCCTCGTTGAGCCTCGTCTGCGACAGAAGATGGTTCATGCCAAGCATGCCGGAAAGCGGCAGACGAATTTCATGGCTTACGGTGGCAAGCAGCCGCGCCTTTTCGGCATCGGCCTTTTCGGCGCGCAGCCGGGCGTCCTCGCGCTCACCGAGCGCAAGCCGTTCTTCGGTCACGTCTCTGGCGATGCTGCTGATGAGGAGACGGCTGCTTGCCAGATCGCGGGTCACGACATCATGCCAGGAAAAGATGCGCTGACCGAACGGGGTTGCGATCTCCACATCATAGGCATGGACCTTGTCGCCCGGACGGAAAGCGATGCCAATTTCCTCGCAGCTCAGGCCTTCGGGGGCCGCACAGCCGGTCATTTCGCGAAAGACCCGGTTCGCTTCGACAATGCGCCGGTTCATGTCACGGATCACGACGATATCGCCCATGAATTCCTGCATCTCGGCAATCAGCGAGCGGTTTTGCGTTTGCCGCAGCCGAAGATCGGAATCCGCAGCCCGCACGGTGGGCTGATGGAAAGATTCATCAAAGAGCGCATAGAGCAGGACACCAACGAGCACGGCGCCAAAGAAGGTCGCCAGCGCAACGGTAACCGCATAAGGCACAGCAAGCGCGATCAGGGCTGCGGAAAAAGCCCCGACCGATAACGACACGGCGACATAGAGCGCAATCGACCTGTTATCGGTCGCATGTTCTTCATCCGCATGGCGCGTTGTTGTCTCGACACGATCCACCGGCTGCGCCGCCGTGGCGGCCAGGCCCAGCTCATCTGAAACTTTCTGCCGAAGTCTTGCCAGTTCGCTCATAGGCAACCGCTACCACGGCAGCGGTTTTGATATGTTTGGCTGAAACCCTAAAATTTTACTTTTTAGCCGTTCGGGCGTGCAAAAACTCGTCGAGAATGACGCAGGCTGCGCCGATGGTTATGAAACTGTCAGCCAGATTGAAGACCGCGAAAGACCATGTCTGCGTATGAAACAGGATATAGTCGATGACATGTCCATAAAAAAAACGGTCGAGCAGATTGCCGGCAGCACCTGCGATAATGAAGGCAAAGCCGAGATGGGCAAAGGTGCGGTCCGCCGCCGTCTTGCGCCACAGCCACAAGACGAAGACCACGATGACGAGCCGCATGCTGACGATGAACCAGCCATGCATGTCCTCCAGCATCGAAAAGGCCACGCCGAGATTATAGGTGCGATAAAGCGCCAGGAACGGGGCAACGGGAACCATCTCCTGCAGTGGCAGATAGGCTTCGACCAGTTGCTTGACGATCTGGTCCAGCACCAGTGCGGCGACGATCAGCGCGAAAGCCGGACCGAATTTCGAGAACAAAGCCGCTTTGGCCATTACGTCACCGATGCGAGTTCGAGGAGATGTCGCCGTGCTTCAAACAGCATGACGGCAGTTGCTATGGCGAGATTGAGGCTGTCGGCACGGCCCTGTTGGGGAATGCGCGCGAGCTGGTCGGCCTTGCCGGCGAGTTCCGGCGGCAGGCCGGATTGCTCATTACCCATCAGGAGCACGACCGGCTTTCCGGCATAGTCGATCTTTCGATAATCCACCGAGCCGGCCAGATGGGTGGCGACGACGCTGACCTGCGCCGATTTTTTCCATGACAGGAATTCCTCGACCGAAGCGCGGGCGACGGGCGTGGCGAAGACCGACCCCATGGTGGCACGCACCGTTTCCAGCGAAAACGGATCGGTGCAGTCGCCGACAAGAATGACGCCCGAAGCACCCGCCGCATCTGCGGTGCGGATGATGGTGCCGAGATTGCCGGGATCGCGGACCCGGTCGAGCGCGATATAGGTCTCGCCCTTTTCCGGGCGGATATCCTTCAGCGGCTTCCATTTCTGTTCGAAAATGCCGACGACCATCTGCGGATTGTCGCGGCGGGTGATCGAGGCGATAACCTTTTCGCTGACTTCGAGCACCAGACCGCCCGATGCGACCGTCTTTACCGCCGCCTGCTCCACCAGCGGCTTGCCCTTGGCGGCCTTGGCGTAAACCAGCGTCTTGATCGTCCAGCCGAGTTCCAGCGCGTCGATGACCAGCTTCAGGCCTTCCGCCATGAAGGTGCCGGTCTCTTCCCTGCCCTTTTTTTGGGTGAGCGCCTTGATATCCTTGATGATGGGATTGGCAAGGCTGGTCACTTCCTTGACCTGGCCAACCCGGCGCGTCGTGTTTTCGCGCATATCTTTCATCATTTCGGCTCCCAGCGGCTGAACAGCGATGTGGAAAGCACACGGCCCGGCGTCTTGCCATCAAGACCGGCCTCGCGAATGACGAGTTCGCCGGATGCGACGACGCCACCGGCGCCGCGCATGGTTTCACGCATCAGCTCATGCATCGAATAGAAGCTGGCCCTGATCGAATAGGCCGTCAGCACAAGGCCGAGCGCCTTGGGCGACAGGATTTCGCGGCAGATATCCAGCATCAGCGGCAGATGGTCGAACAATTGCCAGACCTCGCCGTGGGTGCCGCGGCCGAATTTCGGCGGATCGGTGAGGATAATGTCGTAGCTGTTGCCGCGACGCTCCTCACGCTGGATGAATTTCATCGCATCTTCGCAGATCCAGCGGATGGGCGCCTGCTCGAGCCCGGCGAGCGCCTGATTTTCCTTGGCCCAGCCAATTGCCTTCTTGGAGGCATCGACATGGGTGACTTCAGCGCCTGCGGCCGCCGCGATCAGCGAGGCAACGCCGGTATAACCGAAGAGGTTCAGCACTTTCAGCGGCCGGTCGGCGGTCTCGACGGCGTTTTTCAGCCATTCCCAATGGACGATCTGTTCCGGAAAAACACCAACGTGACGGAAAGCGGTGAAACGGCCAAGAAAGTCGACCCCGAGCAGGGATAGTGGCCAGGTTTCGCCAAGCGCCGCCTTTGGAAAACGCCAGCGGCCCATGCCGTCCTCATCTGTATCGCCGGTGAAAATGGCGTCGGCATTCTGCCATACACGGTCGGGAACCGACGGTTGCCACAGCGCCTGCGCCTCCGGACGGACGATGCGGTATTCGCCGTATTGTTCGAGCTTCAGGCCGTTACCGCTGTCGATCAGGTGAAAATCGCCAGCACCGCTCGATTCCAGAATAATCGGAACCTGTTCAGCGGGACGGTCGCCGGTGCGGGGCTTGAGCGGTCGCGCAGGCACCTGCTCAACGGCTGTCGCCGGAGTAACCTTTTCCCTCGGCGCAGGTTTTGGCGCGCTGCGGACAGCGTCCGGCTCGCGCTTTTTCGGTGCCACTTCCGCCCGTCGTGCCGGCTTTGCGGCATGAACCTGTTTTTTCTCGCTCCCGGCACGTGCACGATTGCCCGGCCGGCTGTCTTTTTTCTTCAATGGAAATCTTTCCGCTTTTGCCCGCGTCTTATCGCGCAGCAAATAGCATTCCATGCGCCGCTCGCCTAGAGCCGGAACGAATGTCGGCTACATCACTTTGCCGGGAGTTGTCCGGCATTTGGAAGATGGCCTGTCGCAGCGGCTTTTTGCCGGTTCGCTTCGTCATGCCAGCGAACGGCTTCCTTCGCCTCGATACGGGCGCGTTTGCGATGTTTGCCCTGGGCGAACCATGTGGCCGCCGATCCCAGCAGCACACCGAAAATGACTGCCAGAAACAGGAATACGAAAAACGGCGCGGTGAAGGACAGAACGCCATCTTCCGGTCGGAACGGATTGAGCGCCAGCGTCACGGCCTGACGATTGGCCACGCACAGGATGACGAGAATAATCGCCAGCGGAAGCAGGATGATGAGGTTGATGATTTTTTTCGACATCCGAGAATACTCCATCGCTGCGGGGCTCCGCTAGCTCCGTTTCCGGCGCGGGCAGTGAGGACGATCAATCGTCCTCTTCGTCACCCATGCCGGGGTTCAGGCGCTCGCGCAGTTCCTTGCCCGTCTTGAAGAAAGGCACCCATTTTTCCTCGACGAAAACCGACTCACCCGTGCGCGGGTTCCGGCCGGAACGCGACGGACGGTTTTTCACCGAAAATGCGCCGAAACCACGAAGCTCGACACGATTTCCTGCCGCCAGGGCGTCGGTGATTTCATCCAGCACCGCATTGACGATGTTTTCCACGTCACGGTGATAAAGGTGCGGGTTACGCGCAGCAACGATCTGCACCAGTTCAGACTTGATCACGGTTGCCCCCTGAAAGAATTGGATTTTTAACGCGGCTCAACCTGCCAAACGGAAACAAGACCGTCAAGAAACAACTTGTCCGTACCGAGCTGGCCGGGGCCTGCGAAGGGAATTAAATCGTCATATCCCAGAAACTTCGCTATTTGCGCAACACTGAAAAGCGCAAAAGGCGAGCGGGATGACGGCGCGCGCCATTCGACGATCGGCAGATCCTTGGCAACACCGCGTGTTTCGAAATAGCTGCGAATTTCCTTTTCGCCGCCCAGCGTATCGACCAGCTTGTTGGCGAGCGCCTGCCTGCCGGTGAAAATCGATCCATCCGCCAGTTTGAGCACATCTTCGCGCGGCAGCTTGCGGCGATCAGCCACAAGATCGACAAACCAGCCATAGCTGTCCATCACCATGGCGCGGATCATCGTCTTCGCCTCCTCCGGCGCCTCGTGGAACGGCGAAGGCTCCGCCTTCATCGGCGACGACTTGATTTCCTGCAGCGAGACGCCGAGCTTTTCCATCAACTGGCCAAGCTGGGGGTACTGGAAGATCACGCCGATCGAGCCGGTGATCGAGGTTTCGCCGGCGACGATGACATCGCCTGCCGATGCGATCATATAACCTGCGGAAGCGGCGAGCGTGCGCACATCCGAGACAACCGGCTTCTTTTCCGCGACGCCTCGGATGGCCTTGAAGATGCGCTCACCGCCATAGGTGGTGCCGCCCGGCGAGGAAATCGACACGATCAGCCCTTTGACATTCTCGTTCTTGGCGATCTTGTCGAGTCGCTCGAGAAGTTCGGTATTGTCGGTGATCAGGCCGGAGACCTCGACACGGGCAATATGGGGCTTCGCACTTTGCTGCGGTCCATCCCATAAAAACCGGTAAAGACCGAAAGCGCCGGCGACAAGCAGGAGAACGGCGGCAATCCGCCAGAAAGTCAGCTTGCGGCGCAACCGCCTGCGATCCGCTATCGCCATATTGTCCATAAAAACCTCTGTCATCCGCTTTTGCGCTTCAGGCCATATGGTTCTTCTAACGCGAAGCCGCAAGGAAACAATAAGGAAACCAGAATTACGATAAAATTCGCATTTCCCTTGCACCTCTCCAGACAAAAACCATATTGGCAGGACAAAGCACTCATGCCAAAGACATTTAGATAGAGACACAAGCTTCGATTGTGCGCCAGAATGGCGCCCTAGAAGCATTCCGGACCCACTCTTATGCTCGAAAGACTCCGCGAACCCGCGCCAGCATTTTCGCTGCCCAATGACCAGAACGGCGCCTATGACACCGCGCTGCGGCATTCTGCGCGCGTGAAGCGGCTGAAAATCATTCTGCCGCTCGGCGCGGCAATCATTTCGTTCGCCTTCATCGCCGTTTCGGTTATCCGAACCTGGGCGCCCGACGAGGTCTCTCTTGAGAGCGCACGAATTGAAGACGGCAAGATCGTGATGGAAAAACCCGCTGTTGCCGGCCGCAACGAGAAGGGGATCGATTATTCCATGAACGCCGACCGTGCGTTGCAGGACATCGCCAACCCCAATCTCATGACGCTTGAAAAGGTTCTGGCGGCAGTGCCGGTAAACGACAGCGTCGCGCAGGTGATCGCCCAGGAAGGCATTTTCGACCGGGCGACCAACAAGCTGAAGATGACCGCCCCTTTTGACATCAATCTCAGCAATGGCATACAAGCGAAGTTCCAGTCTGCGGATGTCGATCTGAAGGCTGGGAAAATGAGCAGCCAGGAGCCGGTTTCGATCAAAACAAACGACGGCTCGATTGTTGCGCAATCGATTGACATCGCCGATAATGGCAAGACAATTACATTTTCGGGGCAGGTACGGGCACGTATCGCTGCATCCAATATCAAGAATGAAGGCAAGTGAGAGCCCGGTCCAGATGATGCAAATTTCCCGTCCCGTTTCCCTTGGCAAATCCGCCGGCCTTGCAGCCGCAGGTCTTGTTTTTTCGTGTCTTGCAACTGTGGCTTTCGCCCAGAACACCACCAGCAACATGCAGGGCGTCAAGCTCTCCGGCGACCAGCCTATCGCGATTGAAAGCGATCAGCTCGAGATTCGCGATCAGGAGCGCAAGGCCTATTTCACCGGCAATGTGAAAGTGGTGCAGGGAACGACCACCCTTCAGGCCGGCAAGATGACTGTGAATTACAAGGGCGAGGGTTCTTCGCTCACCAGCGGCGACGCCAATATCGAAAAAATCTTCGTCGACAATAATGTCTATCTGACGTCCGAGACCCAGAAGGCGACGGCCGATCACGGCGAATTCGACATGGCGGCGCAGACCTTCATTCTGACCGGCAAGCAGGTCGTGCTGTCCGAAGGCACGAATGTCTTCACCGGCTGCAAGCTCACCGTTCTGATGAATACGGGACAGGCCAAGCTGGAAAGCTGCGGCGGCCCTGTCCGGATCATGCTCGATCCGAAATCGCAGAAAAAACAGTAGTCTTTCCTCGTGAAGATACCCTCGATCTCAAAGATATTCGGCGGCGGGCGCAGCCGATCCGCGGACGCGGCCTCGCCGGCGGACAAGACCCCCTATCAGGGCACGCTGATCGCGCATGGCCTGACGAAGACCTATAATACGCGCCGTGTCGTCAACGGGGTTTCGCTGGTCGTGCGCCGAGGCGAGGCCGTGGGACTGCTCGGCCCGAACGGTGCCGGTAAAACCACCTGTTTTTACATGATCACGGGCCTGGTGCCCGTGGATACCGGCAAGATTGCCATCAACGGCAATGATGTCACCACCATGCCGATGTACCGGCGCGCGCGTCTCGGCGTCGGTTATCTGCCGCAGGAAGCATCGATCTTCCGGGGCTTGACGGTCGAGGAAAACATCCGCGCCGTGCTGGAAGTGCATGAGCCGGACGCTGCCAAGCGCAACCGCAAGCTCGATGAGCTGTTGGAAGAGTTTCATATCGCGCAACTGCGAAAATCGCCTGCCGTGGCGCTTTCAGGTGGCGAGCGGCGGCGTCTGGAAATCGCGCGCGCACTCGCGACCGATCCGACCTTCATGCTGCTCGACGAACCTTTCGCGGGCGTCGATCCGATTTCGGTCAGCGATATTCAGAATCTGGTGAGGCACCTGACAGCGCGCGGCATCGGCGTTCTCGTGACCGACCACAATGTCCGTGAAACGCTCGGTCTTATCGACCGCGCATACATCATCCATGCCGGCGAGGTTCTGACGCATGGACGTCCGGACGATATCGTCAACAATCCGGATGTACGCCGTCTCTATCTCGGCAATAATTTTAGCCTTTAAACGCCTGGAGCGGGATAGCGAAAAGTGTGTGCGGTTTTCGCTTGAAATCCCGCTCTAATTATATGATCTAGATCGTGATTTAAGATTTCAGGTCGTTTCGGCCTAAAATCATCATGATCGGCGCGCGAAAGATTCTTCATCGCGCCCCGCCCTGACGCTTGACCAAACAAGATAAAAAAGCAATTTTTGGGCCAAGTTCCGTCGTCTCAGAAAAATTTCTGGAAAATCAGGCGACGGAGAAGCTGTAAGGGGAGTTTCGCGTCCGCCATGGCATTGTCTGCCAGCCTTTTGCTGCGTCAAAACCAGTCTCTCGTGATGACACCGCAACTGATGCAGTCCATCCAGCTGCTTCAGATGACGCATTTCGAGCTGACGCAGTTCATCGCGCAGGAGGTGGAGCGCAATCCACTGCTGGAAATTGCGGCAAACGATGGCGATTTGAGCAGCGATGCCCCGGCAGAGACCGAGAGTTTCGGTGACGCAGACGGCGAAGGCTCGGAGAGATCCGCCACGGTGACGCCCGACAGCGACGACTGGTATGGCGACCGCGCCGCAAATCTCGGCGAGCAACTGGACACCAGCTTCGAAAACGTCTTTCCCGACGATGCCGAGCCCAGAAAGGCCGATGCGCCCGAACTGGCCGGCCAATGGAAATCCATGCCCGGCCAGGAGTCGGGGGAAAGTTACGATCTCGACGATTTCGTCGCGGCCAGACAGAGCCTCAGCGACCATCTCAATCAGCAACTGCCGCTCGCCATATCCGCCGCCGAAGACCGAATGATCGCCGATGCGCTGATCGGCCAGCTTGACGAGACCGGCTATATTGCGGCGGATGCCGTCGACGACGTCGCCGAACGGCTGGGCGCGGCCCCGTCGGCGGTCGAGCACGTTCTAAAGACGCTTCAGGGCTTCGATCCACCGGGTGTATTTTCCCGTTCCTTAAGCGAATGTCTGGCGATCCAGCTTGCCCAGAAGGACCGGCTCGACCCGGCCATGCGGGCTTTCGTCGACAATCTGGAACTTCTGGCGAAACGCGACTTCGCCTCCTTGAAAAAAATCTGCGGTGTCGATGAGGAAGACCTCCTCGACATGCTGGCGGAAATCCGCACGCTCAACCCCCGCCCCGGCGCGGGTTACGATTCGATGGTTTCGGAGACCATCGTTCCCGATATTATCGTTCGTCCCTCCTCCACCGGCGGCTGGCTGGTGGAAATCAATCCCGAGACCCTGCCGCGCGTGCTCATCAACCAGAGTTATTTCGCCGAGGTGTCGAAACATAAGGCGCGTGCAGGCGAGGATCAGGATTTCCTGACTGAGTGCATGCAGACGGCGCATTGGCTGACCCGCAGCCTCGACCAGCGAGCCCGGACGATCATGAAGGTGGCGACGGAAATCGTGCGCCAGCAGGATGCCTTTCTCGTCAATGGCGTGGATCATCTGCGCCCGCTGAACCTCAAGACGGTGGCCGACGCCATCAAGATGCACGAATCCACCGTCAGCCGGGTGACATCGAAAAAATACATGCTAACGCCGCGCGGTCTGTTCGAGCTGAAATATTTCTTCAGCGTGTCGATCAGCGCCGTGGAAGGCGGAGACAGCCATTCGGCGGAAGCGGTGCGCCACCGCATCAAGGCCATGATCTCGCAGGAGGCCGCCGAGGCGGTTCTTTCAGACGACGATATCGTCGACAACCTGAAAAAGAGCGGCATCGATATCGCCCGCCGCACTGTCGCCAAATATCGCGAGGCGATGAACATCCCCTCCTCCGTGCAAAGGCGTCGGGAAAAGAAGGCGCTGGCCAAGCTATCCGCCTTCTGAGCGGTGGCCGCGATCACGTTTATGGCGGTTTTTTGCCGCACCATTGACTCTTGCCACGGCAAGGGCTAGAAGCCCGCCGCACACGTAAGCAAGGTCATTTGTAACGGATTCATCTCCACCGTCCATGGGCGTAAAATTCGAATGAGGGCTTTTTAAGGTCTTCGAAACGCTTGGATGCGCGCGCGGCTTGACGTAAGCTGGTACTCGCAAATCACTACAAAAAGGAAAATTTCCATGAGTGTGCGTGTATCTGGTAAACATATGGAGATCGGTGAATCTTTCCGTCAGCGGATCGAGGACAATATAGGTCTGGCGGTTACCAAATACTTCGATGGGGGGTATTCAGGCCAGGTGACCGTGGAGAAGTCCGGATCGCGTTTTGCCGCGGACTGCAAGCTGCATCTCGATACCGGCGTTGTATTGCATGCGGCGGGTCAGGCAAATGATCCGCAGGCGAGCTTCGATGCCGCCGCAGAGCGGATCGAGAAGCGCCTGCGCCGCTACAAGCGCAAGCTTAAGGACCACCACAATGGTGCGAATGGCGTGTCGCAGGAAATCGCCTATACGGTGATGGATGCTATTCCCGATGAGGACCACGAGGTTCCCGAAGATTACGCACCCACCATCGTAGCGGAGAGTTCGAAACAGATTAAGACAATGTCCGTCGCCAGCGCCGTGATGGCGCTCGACATGACGGACGAACCGGTTCTGCTGTTCCGCAGCCCGGGCAAGGAATATCTCAACATCGTTTACCGGCGTCATGACGGCAATATTGGCTGGATCGACGCGGAAACGATCAAGAGCTGAACAGTCTGACAAGACGTGGGAGGCAGAGCGCGAAAGCGTAGCTGCCTCCTGCATCGTCTCGATGGCATGAAGGAAAAAGAGAATGGCGTTGGCAGATTTGCTGCAACAAGATGCGATTATTCCCGCCCTCAAGGTGAATTCCAAAAAGCAGTTGCTTCAGGAGCTGGCCGCAAAGGCAGCCAGAATTACCGGAGTCTCGGAACGGGAAGTTTTCGACGTCATCCTCCAGCGTGAGAAACTCGGCTCCACCGGTGTGGGCCACGGCATCGCCATTCCGCATGGCAAGCTCAACAGCATCCATCAGATCACCGGCGTATTCGCACGCCTTGAAACACCGGTCGATTTCGAAGCGCTGGACGACCAGCCCGTCGATCTGGTTTTCCTGCTGCTCGCGCCCGAGGGCGCCGGCGCGGATCACCTGAAGGCGTTGTCCAGAATTGCACGCGCCCTGCGCGACCCTGAACTGGTCGCCAAGCTGCGCGCCACCGATTCCGACACCGCAATCTACGCTTTCCTCAATCAGGAGCAGGCGACAGCGGCCTGATCGCGGGCTAACTCCCTCAGTTTAACGGCAATAAAAAACGCGCCCTGAAGGCGCGTTTTTTATGACGTAAGGATAGATGCCTTACGCGTCTTTTTCATTGAGAGACGAGGTGCCCGGCTCGGCCGATGCGGCAACTTCCGCCTTCGGGCCGCCTTTGGCGACGCCGACCATCGCCGGGCGCAGGACGCGGTCGCCAATGGTGAAACCGGCCTGAACCACCTGGAGCACGGTATTGTTGGGAACCGTCGTGTTCGGGATTTCGAACATGGCCTGATGAAAATTCGGGTCGAACTTCTGGCCCTCGGCATCGATCTTCTTGACACCGTGGCGTTCCAGCGTCGACAGCATCGAACGTTCCGTCATCTCGACCCCTTCGATCAGGCCATTGAGACCGGCTTCGCCATTGGTCTTGAGTTCATCCGGAATTGCTTCCAGCGCGCGGCGAAGATTATCCGAAACGGCAAGCATGTCGCGTGCAAAGGCAGCCAGCGAATAGGCCTTGGCGTCCTTGACATCACGCTCGGTGCGGCGGCGAAGATTGTCCATCTCGGCGGCAAGGCGCAGAAATTTATCGCGCAGATCGGCGTTCTCAGCCTTTAGTAACTCCACCGGATCGGGCTCTGCCGTTTCGGCCTGTTCTTCACCTGCCTGAGCAAGATCGACAAACTCTTCCGCGACGTCCGCGTCAGGTCCGGGCTTTTTTGTATCGTCGGTCATGACGTTCTCCAGATTTGAATATGTTGGTTGCGCCCGATATCGAGCTTTGACGGGCAAAAATCAAGGCTTGCGGCGAAAAGCTTGCCGCATTCCCTGACCTTGCCGGTCTGTCCTATCTCTGCTTGCGGGAAAGGCGGGCCATGATCTGCGCCGTATAGTCCACCATCGGCACGATACGGGCGTAATTCAGCCGGGTCGGGCCAATGACACCGACCGCACCCACGACACGATTATCCTCGTCACGATAGGGCGCGACGATCAGCGACGAACCGGACAGCGAAAACAACTTGTTTTCCGAGCCGATGAAAATCCTGACCCCCGAGCCGCTTTCGGCGAGATTGAGGATTTCGATGAGATTTTCCTTGCGCTCCAGGTCGTCGAACAGCAGGCGCACCCGATCGATGTCTTCCTCACCGGCGAGACCTTCAAGCAGGTTGGAGCGACCGCGAACGATGAGACGGCCAAGCTTGCCCTCCTCATTGTCTCCCGCCCATACCGCCAGACCGCGCTCCACAAGGTCCTGCGCCAATATGCCGAGTTCCGATTGCAGTTCCGTCCGCTGCGTCTGGAACTGACCGCGCAACTCATGCAGCGTCTGACCGGAGAGATGGGCATTGATGAAATTCGCCGCTTCGGTCAATTGCGACGAGGAGATGCCGGCCGGCAATTCGATGATGCGGTTTTCGACCTGATTGTGGTCGCCCACCAGCACGGCGAGCGCCTTGGTGGGCTCCAGCCTTATGAATTCGACATGCTTGAGGATGACGTCGTTCTTCGCCGTCAATACGAGGCCCGCGCCGCGCGACATGCCGGACAGCATGCGGCTCGCCTCCGTCAAAAGCCCTTCCAGCGACTGTTCGTGGCCGGCGACCGGCCCGATCTGACGGTCGATAGTCGCCCTTTCCTCGGCGGGCAGATCACCCACCTGCATAAAAGCGTCAACAAAGAAACGCAGCCCCGTCTGGGTCGGCAGGCGACCGGCGCTGATATGCGGCGAATAGATGAGGCCGAGCTCTTCGAGATCGCTCATGACATTGCGGACGGAGGCAGGTGAAAGCGACATCGGCAACAGCCGCGACAGGCTGCGCGATCCGAGCGGCTCACCCGTATCGAGATAACCTTCGACGATGCGCCGGAAAATTTCCCGAGACCGTTCATCCAGCAGCGATGCCTGATCTTTTGATAGCGGTGCGGAAAAACCCATTTCGTCCGTTCTTTGTCGTTCAAACCAGCTCGCATCAATATAATGCGTTGCAACGCCGCGGCAAAATGGAAATTGGCTTTGCAAAAGCCCGGACCTCGCCTTAGAAGGCAGGGACCAACATGGAGAGTGGATCATATGCGGCCTTCAGGCAGAAAAACCGACCAGATGCGCAAGGTTTCCTTCGAGCGCAATTTCTCGAAACATGCCGAAGGTTCCTGTCTCGTGAAATTCGGCGACACGCATGTGCTCGTTACCGCCAGCCTTGAAGAAAAGACCCCACCGTGGCTGCGCAACAGCGGCAAGGGCTGGGTCACCGCCGAATACGGCATGCTACCGCGTTCCACCCATGAACGCATGAAGCGCGAGGCTGCCTCCGGCAAGCAGGGCGGACGCACACAGGAAATCCAGCGCCTCATCGGCCGTTCGTTGCGCGCGGTCGTTGATCTGCAGGCACTTGGCGAGCGCCAGATCAGCATCGACTGCGATGTCATTCAGGCCGATGGCGGCACCCGCACCGCCTCCATCACCGGCGCATGGATTGCCCTGCATGATTGCCTGAAATGGATGGAAACCCGTAACATGATCAAGGTCGAGAAGGTTCTAAAGGACCATATCGCCGCGATCTCCTGCGGCATCTTCGCCAACCAGCCGGTGATCGATCTCGATTACCTCGAGGATTCCTCCGCCGAGACCGACGCTAATTTCGTCATCACCGGCTCCGGCGGCATCGTCGAGGTTCAGGGCACGGCGGAAGGCGCGCCCTTCTCCGAGGAAGAATTCCTGACGCTGCTCGGTCTTGCCAAGGCCGGTTGCAGCGAACTGGTTGCCCTTCAGAAACGGGCAATCGCCTGAGCCGACAGGAAAGCACCATGCGCAAGCTCGATACCAGAACGATCGTCGTCGCCAGCCACAACAAGGGCAAGATCGCCGAAATCGCCGATCTGATCGGGCCTTTCGGCTTCTCCGCCAAATCGGCGGCGGAACTGAACTTCGAAGAGCCGGATGAGACGGGTACGACCTTCGAGGAAAATGCTGCCATCAAGGCGCTTGCCTCCGCTAAGGCATCGGGTCTTCCGGCTTTGTCCGACGATTCCGGTCTGGTCATCGATGCACTGGATGGTGCGCCGGGTGTCTATACCGCCAATTGGGCGGAAACGGCCGATGGCACCCGCGACTTCGCCATGGCGATGCAGAAGGTCGAGGATGCGCTGGCCGAGCGAGGCGCATCGAAGCCGGAAGACCGCACCGGCCGCTTCGTCAGCGTGCTGTGCCTGGCGTGGCCGGACGGGCATCTCGAATATTTCCGCGGCGAGGTGGAAGGCACGGTGGTGTGGCCGCCCCGCGGTACGAGCGGTTTCGGTTACGATCCGGTCTTCAAACCGGAAGGATACGACACCACATTCGGCGAGATGAGCGCGGATGAAAAACACGGCTGGAAACATGGCGACGCCTTCGCGCTTTCGCACCGTGCCCGGGCGTTTAAAAAATTCGTAGAAACCTGCCTGGAGGCATGAACCCGATGGTCGGGGAGCATCAACTTTCTGCCCCCGGCGCGTCGCTTCTGCCGGATACGGGCGATCCCGGTTTCGGGATCTATCTGCATTGGCCCTTCTGTGCGGCCAAATGTCCCTATTGCGATTTCAATAGCCATGTCCGTCACCGGCCGGTGGATCAGGAACGGTTTACGGCGGCCTTTCTCCGTGAAATGGAACATATGCGGACGCTGAGCGGCCCGCGCGTCGTAACCAGCATTTTCATGGGCGGCGGCACGCCATCGCTGATGGACCCGCAGACGGTCGCGGCACTTCTCGATGGCGTCTCGCGCTTCTGGCATGTGCCGGATGGTATCGAGATCACCATGGAAGCCAATCCTTCCAGCGTCGAGGCGGAGCGTTTTCGCGGTTACCGCGCGGCGGGCGTCAACCGTGTCTCGCTCGGCGTGCAGGCGCTGAACGACCGCGACCTGAAGTTCCTTGGCCGCCTGCATGATGTTGCCGATGCCTTGAAGGCCATCCGGCTGGCGCGGGAGATTTTTCCGCGCATGTCCTTCGATCTCATCTATGCCCGACCGAACCAGACGGTGGCCGAATGGGACGCTGAGCTGAAAGAGGCTGTCTCCTACGCGGTCGACCATCTGTCGCTCTATCAGCTGACCATCGAGGAAGGCACGCCCTTCTACGGGCTGCACAAGGCCGGCAAGCTGATCGTCCCGGATGGCGAACATTCGGCCGTGCTTTATGAGGCGACGCAGGAAATCACCGAGCGTTACGGCATGCCGGCCTATGAGGTTTCCAACCATGCCCGGCCGGGTGCTGAAAGCCGCCACAACCTGACCTACTGGCGTTATGGCGATTATGCCGGCATCGGCCCCGGCGCGCATGGACGCCTGACGAGAGGCGCTTCCAAGCTCGCAACCGCCACCGAGCGCCACCCGGAAAACTGGCTCGAAACCGTTGAGCGGGAAGGCCACGGTATGGTCGATCAGGAGCTGCTTGGCGTCGATGAGCAGGCCGATGAATTGCTGCTGATGGGCCTTCGCCTGCGCGAAGGCATCGATCTCGCCCGCTGGAGCGACCTTTCCGGCCGCGATCTCGATCCGGAAAAGGAGGAATTCCTCCTCCAGCACGGTTTCGTGGAAAGGCTCGGCAATTCCCGCCTGCGCTGCACGCCGTCCGGCATGCTCATTCTGGACGCGGTGGTGGCCGATCTCGCCTGCTGACGCCAGCCTCCACCCGGCTTTAGCCCAATAAACAAGACGACAATAAAAAAGCGGCCCGAAGGCCGCTTTTTTCATGCGTTGTTTTCGTTGATCAGGCGTTTCAACAGCTCAACCTCATGGCCGAGCTTGGTGTCGCCGGAAATCAGTTCCTCGATCTTGCGCACGGCATGCAGAACCGTGGTGTGATCGCGACCGCCGAAACGGCGACCGATCTCGGGGAAAGACCGCGGCGTCAGCATCTTGGCCAGATACATGGCGATCTGGCGTGGCTTGACGATGACGCGGGTGCGGCGGTTGGACACCAGCTCCTGTCGCGACACATTATAGTGCTTGGCGACGATGCGCTGAATATCCTCGATGCGTACACGCTTGGCCTCACCCGTCCCGACGAGATGCGACAGCAGCTCATCGACACGATCAACCGAGAGGTTCGGCTCGAAGGAGCGACGGAACATCAGCTGGTTGAAGGCGCCTTCCAGTTCGCGTCCGCTTGCCGTCACGCTCTTGGCCACATGGGTCAGGATTTCATCCGAAATCTCGAAGGACGGATCGTCCTGACGTGCCGAGCCGAGGCGGCGGTTGAGCATTTCATAGCGCATGTCGTAGTCGGGACCTTCGATCTCGATGGCCATGCCGCCCTGAAGGCGGGAACGGACACGCGGATCGAGCGATTCCAGCTCCCATGGCGCACGGTCAGCAGCGACCACGACCTGCTTGGCGCTGTCGAGCAGCATGTTCAGCAGATGGCAGAATTCGTGCTGGATCATCTTACCCTGCAGGAACTGCATGTCATCGATGACGAGCAGGTCGATATTGCGCAGCGTGTCCTTCAGCGTCAGCGCGTCATTGTCGCGGATCGCAGTGGCGAAACGCCACATGAAATATTCGGCCGTCAGATAGACCACGCGCGGATTGCGCGGGCTGTCGATGGCGGCATTGGCGATTGCCTGCAGAAGATGCGTCTTGCCGAGGCCGACACCCGCATGGATGAACAGCGGGTTGAAGCGCACGGCGCCGGCACCGGCTTCGGCGATCGTCTTTGCCGCCGCGAGCGCGACGCGGTTGGACGAGCCTTCGACAAAGGTATCGAAGGTGAAACGTGTGTCGAGCGGCGAACCGAACAACGGCCCGGAACCGCCCTGACGCAGGGTCGCCTGCGAAGCCGCTGGCTGTGCGGCAGGCGTCGCGGGCTGCGACGGAATGAAGGACTTGTTACGCTGAACCGCGCCGACTTCCGGAACGGGCTGCGCCCTTTCCTCGGTCTGAGCCGGACGGACCGGGCGGCTGGCCGAGCGGACCAGAATCTCCACCTTCAGCACATCCGCATCCTCGCTTTGGACGAGGTTCGTGATCAGATCCATGTAACGGTTGTTGATCCAGGACTTCAGAAAAGTCGTCGGAACGGTGAAACGGACGACGCTTTTCGAAACGGAATGGAGTTTGAGCCGTGCAAACCAGCTTGCATAGACCTCCGGACCAACCTGTGCCTTGAGCCGCGCGCTAAAACGTTCAAACAGCGCATCGTGCGTCATTGCCGATTTGTCCCCTGCCGCATCTGAGCAAGCTGCATCACGCGTCTTTGGTGCGCGGTCCCCATCAGCCACCGCACCCATCGCCAAATTCAATTGCATATTGCCGCCTTTCAAATTGCCAATCATAGCCTGACGATCAAAGATCGATCGCCAGAGATCCCCCTCGTATATTTTTGCCTCCAGCGTTCCCCTCGAAAGAACGTCAAAGGCGACTACTCGTTTGCGAGCCGGTTATCCCATTTCCCTCCCCATCATGGAGAGGCCTGCGACACGCTAAAACGCTCCTTTCGTCACAACCTTAAGGCGCATTCTTGAGGACAAAAAACTCCCGCCCGTTCCGGAGACCGAAACGGCACAAAAAGCTCCATGACCTGAAAAAACGGACCCCGAAAGACCCGCCAGCAAGAAGGTGAATATCGTCGATACGATCATCGAGATAATCTGTGGACTGAGATCCGCACCCCTTGTTGAAATGCATTTAGGCAGGATCGTGGGGAGAGATCAATGGCGTTTTTTCTGCAAAAACTCAGATCGGCCATTGACTCGCAAAGGCCGTTTTGCATCACCGACAAGGTGCGAAGCAGAATCGCTTATGAATCAATGAGATTCAATTTTGGCGATTTTTGAGAGCTGATTTTGGCAAAAAAATAAAAATCTTCTTGACTCAAAACTAGCCGCGACTTCCGTAGAGAAAGCCCCCGAGTTTTCCAGAGACCTCCAGCAAGCCATTGTTTTTATTGCAAATTTCCTGTCGTCCATCTGACATGCGTTTGTCACGTTACGGCAGCAATGGTTAACGGGCAGTTAGAATCACAAAAAGCCCGGTCAAAAGACCAGGCTTTTTGAATAATTATTTGTGATTAGCCGGATTAGGCGGAAAGAGCCTTAACGCGCTGTGCGAGACGCGACACCTTGCGGGATGCGGTGTTGCCGTGCAGAACGCCCCGGGTGGCGGCGCGCTGGATCTCGGGCTGGGCTGCCTTCAGAGCTTCGGTAGCGACTGCGAGATCACCGGAAGCGATGGCTTCCTCGACCTTGCGGATGAAGCCGCGAACGCGCGAACGGCGAGCCTTGTTGACTGCGGTACGGCGAGCGATCTTGCGGGTCGCCTTTTTCGCCGAAGTTGTATTGGCCATGTATGCCTCTCTTCGAATTCAAACCAAATTCCGCAACCATAGGATCGGGTCGTTCGAAGACCTCACGTAACCCAAGAATGCGGGAGTAATTTCGGACAAGCCGGATGGCTTTCCTTAACCGTGGGCGGGCATATACCGCTAAAGCTTACGCCCGTCAACGCGCAAAACGCTTAAAAGCGCCGATATTCCGAATCCTTAGCGATTCCGGAAAGCGGGTTTGCGCTTTTCCACGAAGGCGGCCATGCCCTCCTTCTGATCCGCTGTCGCAAAGAGCGACTGGAAGGATCGTCTTTCATATCTCAATCCTTCCGCAAGCGGCACCTCGAATGAGCGATTGACGCTTTCCTTGGCCATGAGAACGGAAGCACGCGACAGGGAAGCGATGCGGGTTGCCGCCTCCACCGCCTCGTCCATGAGATTTGCAGCCGGCACGACACGCGACACGAGACCGGCCCGCTCAGCCTCCGCCGAATCCATCATGCGCCCGGTCAGAACCAGATCCATGGCCTTCGCCTTGCCGACTGCCCGTGTCAGCCGCTGCGAGCCGCCCATGCCAGGGATGACGCCGAGGGTGATTTCCGGCTGGCCGAATTTTGCCGTGTCCGAAGCGATGATGAAATCGCACATCATCGCCAGTTCGCAGCCGCCGCCGAGCGCAAAGCCGGATACGGCGGCGATGACCGGCTTGCGGGTGGCCGCAACCTCGTCCCAGCCGCCGAGAAAATCGCCGACATAGGCATCGACGAAATCCAGCCCCTGCATTTCCTTGATATCGGCGCCTGCCGCAAATGCCTTTTCCGAACCGGTGATAATGATCGCACCGATGGAATCATCGGCGGAAAACGAAGACAGAATATGCCGCAGCTCTTTCAGAAGCACCGAATTGAGAGCGTTGAGCGCCTTGGGGCGATTGAGGGTGATGACACCCACCTCATCGCGTTTCTCGACCAGTATCGTTTCATAGTCCACGGCAATCTCCCCTTCCGGCACTCCGGCTCCGTTACTTCTGGCAGGCGGCGCAATAAAAAGTCGAACGACCGGCCTGCACCACCCTTTCAACCGTACCCCCGCAGCCGGGTGTCCGGCAAGGCTGGCCTTCCTGATCGTAGACCGAAAAGGAGTGCTGGAAATAACCGAGCGTTCCGTCCGTCTGTATATGGTCTCGCAATGAGGAGCCGCCGGCGGCGATCGCATCCGCGATCACGTCGCGGATTTTCTCCGTCAGATCGACGAGCTGCGCCTTGGGCTTGCCACCTTTCGTCACCAGCGTTCCCGCCGCCCGCAAAGGCGAAAGATGCGCGCGCCACAGCGCCTCGCAGACATAGATATTGCCGAGACCGGCAATGACCTTCTGGTCCAGCAGCGTGCTTTTCAGGGGCTGGCTTTTACCTTCAAACCGGCTCGCCAGATAATCCGCGCTCAGCGCATTGCCTGTCGGCTCCGGGCCTAGCTCGGCAAAGGCAGGGTAAAGGTCGAGCTTGTTGCGCTCCACCAGATGCATGAAGCCGAAGCGGCGCGGATCATTATAGATGACGCAGACGCGCTCTTCCCCTTTATCCAGATGAAAGACGACATGGTCATGCTTGCCGTCTTTGGAACGGGCATGGTGAAACACGCCGGGGGCATCGCCGGCCTCGCCCGCTTCCGCCTCGATACGGAACGAGCCGGACATGCCGAGGTGGGAAACGATGGTCAGCCCATCCTCCAGTTCGATCAGAAGATATTTCGCCCTGCGCCCGAGCGACAGGATCGTCTTGCCTTCGATAAGCGCTGCGAAATCCTGCGGGAATGGAAAGCGCAAATCGGGGCGGCCGAGATGGAGCCTGCGGACCCTTGCGCCTTCCATGGCGGGCGCAAGGCCGCGTCTGACGGTTTCGACTTCTGGCAATTCTGGCATCTGGCTTATCCGACAGTTTATCGTTAGGACCATGTGGTCTATACAGTGCACGCGAAATGTCGCGCCCAGGCGATGCGGCAACAGATAGCGTTGCCATGGCGTTTCCGCTATGGTCCGCCACGCAATAAAGATGGAGACAGACGATGACCGACGCCCGTACCACTGCCCAAGGCGGCATGGAAACGTCCTATGGCTTCCACAAGGTGGACGAAGGCAAAAAGCAGGGGCTGGTCAACGAAGTCTTCCACAAGGTGGCCAAACGCTACGACATCATGAATGACGTGATGTCGGCCGGCCTGCACCGACTGTGGAAAGACGCCATGGTGTCTTCGCTTTCGCCGCGCAAGGACGCGTCCTACAAGGTTCTGGACGTTGCCGGCGGCACTGGCGATATCGCCTTCCGCATCATCGAAGCCTCCAACCGTCTGGCGCATGCCACCGTTCTCGACATCAACGGCTCGATGCTGGCCGTCGGCGAAGAACGCGCGGCAAAAAAGAAGCTTTCCGACAATCTGACCTTCGTGGAGGCCAATGCCGAGGAACTGCCTTTCGAGGCAAACAGTTTCGACGCGTATACGGTCGCCTTCGGCATCCGCAACGTGCCGCGCATCGACGTCGCGCTGAAGGAGGCCCATCGCGTGCTGAAGCGCGGCGGGCGGCTGCTGGTGCTGGAATTCTCCGAGGTAGAAATGCCGTTGCTTGACCGCGTTTATGACGCCTGGTCGTTCAACGCCATCCCGCAATTCGGCAAGATGATCACGGGTGACGCCGAGCCCTATCAATATCTGGTCGAATCGATCCGCAAATTCCCCAATCAGGAGGATTTCGCGACGATGATCCGCACCGCCGGCTTCTCCCGCGTCAGCTATACCAATTACACCGGCGGCATCGCCGCCCTGCATTCCGGCTGGAAGCTTTAAGACCATGGCCGGCAGACGCAGGAGACAAGCATAAGCATGAGTACTTTGGGCGCATATTTCCGCCTCGCAAGGGTTGGCTGGGTTCTCGTGCGCGAAGGCGTCGTGCTGGCCCTGCCTTCCGATGACCTGCCTGCTCCCGCCCAATTGTTGAAAGCGCTGCTGAAACCGTTCGCCCGCAGCAAGGCGAAAAGGGCGCAGCGCAGCGACCGTCTGGCGGTGGCTGTGGAGCGGCTTGGGCCTTCCTATGTCAAGATGGGCCAGTTTCTGGCGACCCGGCCGGATGTGGTGGGCGCCGACTTCGCCGACGATCTCGCGAGCCTTCAGGACCGCATGGCCTTTTTCCCGGCGGCTGCGGCGAAAGCGAATATCGAAGGCTCGCTCGGCCGTTCGGTGTCCGATCTCTACAGGGAATTCGGCGATCCTATTGCCGCCGCCTCCATTGCCCAGGTTCACCCGGCAATGGTGGATACGCCGAAGGGGCCGCGCAAGGTGGCCGTCAAGGTCATCCGCCCCGGCGTGCGCCAGCGTTTCCAGAACGACCTCGAAGCGATGTATCTGATCGCCGATCTGCAGCAGCGTTTCGTTCGTTCCGCGCGTCGCCTGCGCCCTGTCGAGGTGACACGCACGCTGGAGCAGACCACCAAGATCGAGATGGATCTGCGGCTCGAGGCCGCCGCCCTTTCCGAACTTGCGGAAAACACCAAGGACGATCCCGGATTCCGAGTTCCCGAGGTCGACTGGGAACGCACCGGGCGCGATGTCGTCACCATGGAATGGATCGACGGCGTCAAGATGTCGGATATCGAAGGGTTGAAGGCCGCCGGCCACGACCTGAACAAACTCGCCGACACGCTGATCCAGTCCTTCCTGCGGCACACGTTGCGCGATGGTTTTTTCCATGCCGACATGCATCCCGGCAATCTCTTCGTCGATGCTGAGGGCGAGATCGTCGCCGTCGACATGGGTATTGCCGGACGTCTCGGCAAAAAGGAACGCCGCTTCCTTGCCGAAATTCTCTACGGCTTCATTACCCGCGATTACATGCGGGTGGCGGAAGTGCATTTCGAAGCCGGTTACGTGCCGGGCCATCACGATATAGCAAGCTTCGCCCAGGCGATCCGCGCCATTGGCGAGCCGATCCACGGCCAGCCGGCCGAAACGATCTCCATGGGCAAGCTTTTGACGCTGCTGTTCGAAGTGACCGAGCTTTTCGACATGGAAACGCGGCCGGAACTGGTGATGCTGCAAAAGACCATGGTGGTGGTGGAAGGCGTGTCGCGCATGCTCAATCCGCGCTTCAACATGTGGAAGGCGGCAGACCCGGTCGTCGGCGGCTGGATCAGGGACAATCTCGGTCCGAAACGCATCGTCACCGATCTGAAGGACGGCGTGAAGGCGGCCCTCAAGCTTGCCGAGGCAGCGCCGGAGATCGCCGCCAAGACGGAGAAGCTGCATTCCGAGTTGATGTATATGAGCGAGAACGGTCTGCGTTTCGACGCGCAGACGGCGGAAGCTATCGGCAAGGCGGAAGCGCGCCACACCAAATGGGGACGGGCGGCACTCTGGGGGATAGCGCTGACGCTTCTTTACATCGCCATCAGGATAAGCTGAGCATCTCGGCACCGGTGAGTGCCATGTTTGTGTAATGCATTGGAGCGATAAGGGCCTGATCTCTAATGGAGACAGGTGATCGATGCGGGGTAAGGGCTGCTTTGATGCCTGCGCGGAATTGCGCCGGCGGTATAGACGGATGATGCCGGACGGGATTTGATTTTGATGGCAAAAGCGCAAGTACTGAAAGAGGCCCTTTCCTATTCTTCCTGGCCGCTGGTGTTCGTCGGCGGCCTGGTAGGGTCCTATTTCGCTTTCACGAGCAGCCATCCCATCGCGGCCTTTTTGACCGTTTATGCGGGCGCGGTTTTGAGCCTGTTTCTTCTCGAACGTTATATTCCCTACGAAATCCAATGGCTTGAGGGTGATGGCGAGACCGTGAACAGCATCGGCCACACGCTTTTGACGAAAGGGCTGGTCCAGCTCGCAGCCGCCGCAGCGGCAATCTTCCCGATGGTGACCGCCAATGTGCTGCAGCCGCTCGCCGCCATGCGGTTCGACCTCTGGCCGTCTCATCTGCCGATGATCGTTCAGGTCGCCCTTGCGGTGACGATTGCCGAATTCGGCCTCTACTGGTCCCACCGTATTGCGCATGAAACCGTATTCTTCTGGCGTTTCCATGCGCTGCATCACAGCGTCGTGCGGCTTTGGGTCGTCAATACGGGACGGTTCCATGTGGCCGATTCCCTGTTCAAGATCGCGCTCAGCCAGATTCCGCTCTATTTCATGGGGGCGCCGCTACAGGTTTTCTGGTGGCTCGGTGCCGTTACCGCATTCATCGGTATTTTGACCCATTGCAACGTCGATATGAAAACGGGGCCGCTCGATTACGTGTTCAGCACCCCGCGCCTGCACCGCTGGCACCATTCAAAACAGCTTCCGGAAGGAAACACCAATTACGGCGAGAATCTCGTCTTCTTCGATTTGATCTTCGGCTCCTACCATAACCCCGACAGGCCCTCTTCCACCGATATCGGTATCAAGGGCAAGATTGCGAAAGGATTCCTGCCGCAGCTTCTGCAGCCCTTCACCAAGGAAGGCGTCCGCCAGATCATCGGCAAGGACACCAATCTCGACTGAACCCAAAAACTACAGGGCACGCGCAGTATCTATCACGATACCGAGTTCGCCCCGCAGTTTTTTGGTCAGACCGGCTGCGACAAGCTCATAGGAGCGGCGCACATAATGCTCCAGTTCTTCCTGTTCGAGCGGGGAATGATCGCCAATCGATATCCATTTGCGTTTGGCGAAATAGGGCGCCTGCCCTATGCCTTCCAGCGAGGTCAATATTTCGAAGCTCTCTTCCGAGCATTTCACGACCAGCCGCCAGTCCTCCCGCTCGCCAAGCACGGCAAAGACCTTGTCGCCCACCTTGGCAACGTGCGAATCCCATTGGTCGACGAAACGCACGCCCGGCCATTTGCCGAGCACCCTGTCGAAAGTCTTGCGATCGAACAGGCTCATGCGAGTTTCTCCGCGATCAGGGCCGCCAGACGTTTTGCAACGTCGGCCTTGTCGAGATCCGGCCAAACGTCGACGCCATCTGCGGAAATAATCTTCACGCTGTTGCGGTCTCCGCCCATGATGCCGGTTTCCGCCGAAACATCATTCGCGACGATATAATCCGCCCCTTTGCGCTCCAGCTTCGCCCGGCCGTTCTTCTCGACATCCTGCGTTTCGGCGGCGAAGCCCACCACAATCCTCGGGCGCTTTTCATGATGGCCGACGGTTTTGAGAATATCGGGATTTTCCGTCAGTTGCAGCGCCGGCGGCGCATCGCCCGGCTGCTTCTTGATCTTCTGCTCCGACGAGCCCGTCATCCGCCAGTCGGCGACGGCGGCGACCATGACGGCGATATCCGCCGGCAGTCTCGATATCACCGCATCGCGCATCTCCTCGGCGCGCTCGACATGGATCGTCGTGACCCCGGCAGGATCGGCGATGGTAACCGGGCCGGAAACCAGCGTGACCTCTGCCCCCAGTTCCGCCAGAGCCGCCGCAATGGCATGGCCCTGCTTGCCCGAGGAGCGGTTGGCGATGTAGCGCACCGGGTCAATCGGTTCATGCGTGGGACCGGAGGTCACGATGGCCGTTCTGCCCTTCAGTGGCTTTGGCCCCTCATCCAGCAGTGCGGCGACGGCTTCGACGACCTGCAATGGCTCGGCCATGCGGCCAAAACCAGCCTCACCCTTCTCTGCCATCTCACCGGCCATGGGTCCGATGAAAAACACGCCGTCTTTTTTCAGCGTTTCGACATTCCGCAGCGTGGGCTTTGCCGCCCACATTTTCGGGTTCATCGCCGGTGCCACCAGCACCTTGCGATCCGTCGCGAGAAGAATGGTGGAAGCAAGATCGTCTGCCTGGCCATGCGCCATCTTCGCCATCAGATCGGCGGTAGTGGGCGCCACCAGCACGAGGTCGCAGTCACGCGCCAGCCTGATATGGCCGACATCCTGTTCATCCTGCCGGGAAAAGAGCTCGGTGAAGACATGGGTGGCGGACAGCGCGCCGACCGCAAGCGGTGTGACGAATTCCTGCGCACCCTTCGTCATCACAGGCGTCACCTTGGCGCCCCGTTCTTTCAGGCGGCGGATGAGATCGAGGCTCTTATAGGCCGCGATGCCGCCGGAGATGATGAGGAGAATATGTTTGCCTGAAAGCGTCATGATGCCGGACCAGTTTCCCGTTTCACCGGGAAACTAAGCCCTTGGCATACAAAGTGCAATCCGGCTGATATCACGCCGCCTTGGCGACGTGATATTCCTTGATCGCGACCATCTTGATCGCCGGAAAACGCTCGGACTCATAGCGGAGCGAGAAGGCGTCCTGCGCCAGAAACACCGGATCGCCATCCAGATCGCGGGCGATATCGCCCCGCTTGACGTTGAGGAACTTGTCCATTTCCGCCGGCTGATCGGAAGAAATCCAGCGGCAGACGGAAAAGCGCGACATTTCGAAGGAGACCGGCAGGCCGTATTCGCCCATCAGGCGCTCCTTCAACACGTCGAGCTGCAGCGCGCCGACGACGCCGACGATGGCCGGCGAGCCGTCTTCCGGCGAAAAGAGCTGCACGACGCCTTCTTCCGCCATCTGCTGAAGGGCTTCCTTCAGCTTCTTCGCCTTCATGGCGTCTTCCAGACGCACGCGGCGGAGAATTTCCGGCGAGAAATTCGGCACGCCCTGGAAAACCAGGTTTTCACCCTCGGTCAGCGTATCGCCGATGCGGAGCGTACCATGGTTCGGGATGCCGACCACGTCGCCCGCAAAGGCCGTATCGGCAAGCTGGCGCTGCGAGGCGAAGAAGAACTGCGGCGCAGTGAGGCCCATCTGTTTGCCGGTGCGAGCAAGCCGCGCCTTCATGCCGCGCTCCAGCTTGCCGGAGCAGATGCGGGCAAAAGCGATGCGGTCACGATGGTTCGGGTCCATATTGGCCTGAATCTTGAAGACAAAGGCCGTCATTTTCTCTTCAGCTGCATGGACGGTGCGGGTATCGGCCACCTGATCGCGCGGCGGCGGTGCGAAATCGCCAAGCGCATTGATGAGGTCACGCACACCGAAATTGCGCAGCGCCGAACCGAAGAACACCGGTGTCATATGACCTTCGAGAAACGCCTGACGATCAAAAGGACGGCAGGCTTCCAGCGCCAGTTCCGTTTCTTCGACAAAAAGATGGCGCTCGTTTTCCGGCAGACGATCGGCAACCGCCTGCGGACCGTTGACCGGCATGGCTTCCACCTGCGTATCGACGCCACGGAAGGTGCTGTCGGCGAGATTATAGGCGCCGCAGAAGGTCTTTGCCCGACCGACCGGCCAGGTGATGGGCGCGGTATCGAGCGCGAGCTTCTCTTCCACCTCATCCAGAATCTCGAAGGGGTCGCGGCTTTCACGGTCCATCTTGTTGATGAAGGTGATGATCGGAATATCGCGCATGCGGCAGACTTCGAAGAGCTTCAGCGTGCGCGGCTCGATACCCTTGGCGGCGTCGATGACCATGATCGCCGCATCCACCGCCGTCAGCGTGCGGTAGGTGTCGTCGGCAAAGTCCTCGTGGCCGGGCGTATCGAGAATGTTGAAGACACGGTCGTTATATTCGAAGGTCATGACCGAAGTGACGACCGAAATGCCGCGCTCGCGCTCGATCTTCATCCAGTCCGAACGGGTCTGGATGCGGTCCTTCTTCGCCTTCACCTCACCGGCAAGCTGGATCGCTCCGCCGAACAGCAGCAGTTTCTCGGTAAGCGTGGTCTTACCCGCGTCCGGGTGCGCAATAATAGCAAAGGTGCGGCGGCGGGAGACCGCCTCGGCAAGTGTTTCGGCCATCTGACAAATCCTGTGGAATTGCGGGCTATCTAGCGTTTCAGGCCCGCATTTGCAATTGACCTTGCCGCGATCTCGGCAAACTAATGCCGCATGACCCTTCAAAACGACAATCGCCCCCCTCTCCGGCTCGTCCGCCTCGCCAATGGCGCTGACCTCGAATTGCCGTCCTATGAGACCCGTGGCGCCGCCGGCATGGACCTGCGCGCTGCCGTACCTGCCGGTGAACCGATGAGCCTGCAACCCGGCGAACGCGCGCTGGTCCCGACCGGTTTCATCTTCGAGGTTCCGCAGGGTTATGAGGCGCAAATCCGCCCCCGCTCCGGCCTCGCCATCAAGAACGGCATCACCTGCCTCAACTCTCCCGGCACGGTGGACAGCGATTATCGCGGCGAGGTGAAAGTCATCCTCGCCAATCTGGGTCAGGACGTTTTCGTCATCGAGCGCGGTATGCGCATTGCGCAGATGGTGATTGCGCCGGTAACCCAGGTTGTTGTGAGCGAGGTGACGGAGACCTCGCAGACGGCGCGCGGCGCCGGCGGTTTCGGCTCCACCGGGGTTTAGCGACAGCGCTGGGACAGAAGCGCGGACCGATTGTCTTTACCCGGCAATTTCGCTATGGATTTGGCGGATTTTCCGGGAAACACGATCATGACGCTGACGACACTTTTCGCCTATGCCACCGCCCTCTTCATCGCCGCCGCCATTCCCGGCCCCGGCATGACGGCGATCGTGGCGCGGGCGCTGGGTTCGGGCTTTCGCGAAACCTTCTTCATGGGTCTTGGGCTGGTGCTGGGCGACATGATTTACCTGACCGCTGTGATCCTGGGCCTGGCCTTCGTCGCGCAGACCTTTCAGGAAGCCTTCATGGTTCTGAAATTCGCGGGCGCGGCCTATCTCCTTTATATTGCCTGGAAGCTTTGGACCGCCGGCCTGCTGCCGCAGGAGCTGAAGGCCAAGAAAAGCACCAGCATGCCCATGTCCTTCCTGTCCGGACTGCTGATCACGCTCGGCAACCCGAAAACCATGCTGTTTTATGTGGCGCTGGTGCCGACGCTGATCGATATCCGCATGATCGGCCCCTCGGAATATGCGACCCTTCTCGTCATCACCTTCGTCGTGCTGATGGCGGTTCTCCTGCCTTACATCCTGCTTGCGGCCAAGGCGCGTAACCTCCTGAAAAGGCCGAGCGCCTTGACGATCCTCAACCGCACGGCGGCGGGTATTCTGGCCGGAACCGCCACCATGATCGCGATCCGCAGCACATAAAACAAATTCGTGCATTTATGCGATTTATCGTGAAATTATTCCTGCATTTTGGGGATATTAGGACGAACGTTCGCTAGCTTGCGAAAGCTATTGCTCCTATTCTGCCGCTCAAATCTTGCGGTCTTTACACAGGAGAGCATCATGCCCGAAGCCAGAAAGCCCGGACGCGGACGCGTCTATTCCTCGATTACGGAAACAATCGGCGACACGCCGATCGTGCGGCTCGACAAGCTGGCGAAGGAGAAGGGCGTGAAGGCCAACCTTCTCGCCAAACTCGAATTTTTCAATCCCATCGCTTCCGTGAAGGACCGCATCGGCGTCGCCATGATCGAAGCTCTGGAAGCGCAGGGCAAGATCACCCCCGGCAAAACCACGCTGGTGGAGCCGACCTCCGGCAACACGGGCATCGCGCTTGCCTTCGCTGCCGCTGCGAAGGGCTACAAGCTGATCCTGACCATGCCTGAAACCATGTCGGTTGAACGCCGGAAAATGCTGGCCCTGCTCGGCGCCGAACTGGTGTTGACCGAAGGCCCCAAGGGCATGAAGGGCGCCATTGCCAAGGCGCAGGAACTGGCCGAGACCCTGCCTGACGCCATCATTCCGCAGCAGTTCGAAAACCCCGCCAATCCCGATATTCACCGCAAGACGACGGCTGAGGAAATCTGGAACGACACCGAAGGCACGGTCGATATTCTCGTCTCGGGTATCGGCACCGGCGGCACCATCACCGGCACGGGTCAAGTGCTGAAATCCCGCAAGCCTGAGGTGAAGGTCATTGCGGTCGAACCTGCCGACAGCCCGGTTCTTTCCGGCGGCAACCCCGGTCCGCACAAGATTCAGGGCATCGGCGCCGGTTTTGCACCCGCCATCCTCGATACCGGCATTTATGATGAGATCGTCACCGTGACCAATGACGAGGCTTTCGAAACCGCACGTCTGGCGGCAAGGCTGGAAGGCGTGCCGGTCGGCATCTCCTCGGGTGCGGCGCTGGCGGCGGCAATCAAGGTCGGCGCGCGGGAAGAAAATGCCGGCAAGAACATCGTCGTCATCATTCCTTCCTTCGCGGAACGTTACCTTTCGACGGCGCTTTTCGAAGGCCTTGGGCTTTAAGCCAAGCTTTCAAGCGCGGTACGATCGCGCGCGAGATTAGCGAATATTCTTATGTGCCGCCGGCTCCGCTGGCGGCACAGTGTTTTTTCAGGGAAGGCACAAAAGGCGACCTTCTGGAGCATATCCGGTTTAAACGGAATCGTTAGACGTGCTCTACTTCCTTGTTTTTACACACTTTCCTGATAAAAAACCGCTTCGTTCTTTTACTGCAAATGCTCTAGGCCGCCGCCGTCAGCCTTTCGCCAGCGATACGATAGGACACGGCTTCCGCCACATGGATGCGGCCGACCGTCTGTTTGCCTTCCAGATCGGCCAGGGTGCGGGCAACCTTGAGAATGCGATGATAACCGCGCGCGGAGAACTTCAGCCGCTCGGCCGCATCGCGCAGCAATTGCAGCCCGGACGCATCCGGCTCGGCATATTTTTCTATCAGGGCCGTCGTGCAGCGGGCATTGGTGCGAATGGCGGCAAATCCCGCCGACGCGTAACGTTCCTGCTGCGCAAGGCGCGCCCGGGCAACACGGGCGGCGACCGCCGCACTCGGCTCTGACGCGACGGGGCGGATGAGATCGGCGGCGGAGACGGCGGGAACGTCGATGCGGATATCGATACGATCCAGCAGCGGGCCGGAAATGCGGGCCTGATAATCCGTCACACAACGCGGGCCTCGTGCGCAGGTGAAGCCCGGCTCTCCCGCCATGCCGCAGCGGCAGGGGTTCATCGCCGCAACGAGCTGGATTTCCGCCGGATAGCTGACGCGATGATTGGCCCGCGCAATGATGCATTCGCCCGTTTCTAGAGGCTGGCGCAGTGCATCCAGCACCTGCGGCGAAAATTCCGGGAACTCATCCAGAAAAAGAACGCCGTGATGGGCGAGCGAAGCCTCACCCGGCTTGGCGCGAAGCCCCCCGCCGATCAGCGCCGCCATGGTGGCGGAGTGGTGCGGGGCGCGGAATGGCCTGCGGTCCGAAAGCTTGCCGCCGGACAATTGGCCGGCGATGGAATGGACCATCGACACTTCCAGCAATTCCGCCGCTTCCAGCGGCGGCAGGATGGAAGGCAGGCGGGCTGCGAGCATGGATTTGCCGGAGCCGGGCGGACCGACCATGAGCAGGTTGTGGCCGCCGGCGGCCGCCACCTCCAGCGCGCGCCGGGCGCTCTCCTGTCCTTTGATATCCGCTAAATCCGGCAGATTGACCGGGTGGGTGCGAATGGCGGGCGTCGGGCGCGAGAGAAGCTGGGTGCCGCGAAAATGATTGGCCAACGCAATCAGGCTGCGCGGGGCGAGAACATCGATACCGGCGCCGGCCCAGGCCGCTTCCGGCCCGCTTTCAGCCGGGCAGATCAGCCCCTTGCCAAGCGCATTGGCGCCGATGGCCGCCGGCAGGGCGCCCGAAACCATACCGATGGTGCCATCGAGATTGAGTTCGCCGAGAACCACATAACGTGCCAGCATTTCTGCCGGTATCGCCCCCAAAGCGGCCATGAGGCCAAGCGCAATGGGAAGATCGAAATGCGATCCTTCCTTGGGCAAATCGGCGGGCGCGAGATTGACGGTGACTTTTTTTGCCGGCAGCGCCAAACCGGAGGCATGCAGGGCGGCCTGCACCCGCTCGCGGCTTTCGGCCACCGCCTTATCGGGCAGGCCGACAATCTGGATGCCCACCTTTCCCGGCGCGACCATGACCTGCACCTCGACGGGCACACCCTCTATGCCCTGAAATGCAACCGTATTGACCCTTGCCACCATGGCCTGCCCCCGCAAACCGGCCGCGCTGGTCAGAGCTTCATGCCCCATCACGGCCACCCGCAAGCAACGTGCCACAGGGCAAAGAATAAAACAAGAACATCCAGCGAACAATTTCTCGCTGACGATGTATTTTAGTTGTGTCTAGTTGTACTCGCGGAACAAAGCTGGACCGGCGAAAGCTCGTCTCAGAAATCCTGGGCTTCGCGCTTTTTCTCGATCGCATCCCACAACAGGCTTGCGACATCCGCACCGCCGAATTTCCGCACTTCGCGAATGCCGGTCGGCGAGGTGACGTTGATTTCCGTCATATAGTCGCCAATCACATCGATGCCGACGAAGAGGAAACCGCGCTCGCGCAAGGCAGGGCCGATGCGGCGGCAGATTTCCTTCTCGCGCGCCGTCAGTTCCGTCGGTTCCGGCCGGCCGCCGGCATGCATGTTGGAGCGGGCATCGTTTTCCGCCGGCACGCGGTTGATTGCGCCAACCGGTTCGCCATCTACCAAAAGGATGCGCTTGTCGCCCTTGCGGACGTCAGGCAGATATTGCTGGGCGATATAAGGCTCGCGGAACATCTGGCCGAACATCTCCAGCAGAGAGGAGAAATTGCGGTCGTCGCGCGCGGAATGGAAGACGCCTGCACCACCATTGCCGTAAAGCGGCTTGAGGATGATATCGCCCATTTCATTGCGGAAGCGGGCGATTTCCTCCACATCCTTGGTGATCAGCGTCTTCGGCATCAGATCGGCGAATTCGGTGACGAAAATCTTTTCCGGCGAATTGCGGACCCAGGCGGGATCGTTGACCACCAGCGTTTTCGGATGAATGCGCTCCAGCAGATGGGTCGAGGTGATGTAAGCCATGTCGAATGGCGGATCCTGACGCAGATGGATGACATCCATAGTCGACAGATCGACGCGCTCCGGTTCGGACAGCGAAAAATGGTCGCCCTTGATGTCGCGCAGTTCCATCTGCTCGACGGTGGCGTAAATCTTGCCATCGCGCATGGAGAGGCGCTCGGGAGTATAGTGGAACAGCCGGTATCCGCGCGCCTGCGCCTCAAGGCTCATGGCGAAGGTGGAGTCACCGGCGATATTGATGCCGGAGACATGATCCATCTGGATCGCGACGTTCTTGATCTTCGCCATGCGCATGTTCCTCTTGCAGCATGCGGACGCTTTGTCGGCCCGCGATGCCCATTGCCTCGCCTTTTCAAGCTTCCCTGCAGGACCGGTAGAAACCCGGAAATGCTTCAGAAAACCCTGAAGATGTAGGGCAGCGACCATTCAAAGGCAACTGCTGCAAGCGGTGGTTTGTGTGAGTTTTATTGAACCTTCACAATTCCGTCGGCGGAGCCGTGCAGGCGGCGCCGACTGGAATGTTTTATGGGTTCAGGCCGCCAGCTTATAGGAACGGCCGGCGAACAGCTTGTTCTTGACGCGATAGGCAAAAGCCAGCGCCTTGGGGAACGGACGGCGCATGAAGGCAACCTTGCGGACATACTCATCCACCCGCCAGGTGGCCCATGTTCCCGCAGGGAAATAGGCGACATCGCCGACCCGCAGGATGCTGATGGAACCGTCTTCCGCGGTCACATGCACTTCGCCTTCGAGAATATAGACGGTTTCATCCCAGCCGAAGAACCAGCGGAACTCACCCGCCGTGCAATCCCACATGGCGGTGCTGGAGGCACGGTCGCCGCTTCTGGAATGATCCGCCGCGCGCGCCTGGGGGTTGCCGGAAATGATCCATTCCGGATTGATAGGGGCCGGCTGAAGCCGCAGATCGGTGCAGGATGCGCTGACGACGGCCTCGTCTTTTGACCGGCGCAAATAGGCCGGCAATATCGGCACGGTCCGGACCGCCATGGTTGCTGCGGCAGCGAACATCATTTTGAAGGACATATTAGAAAACCCCCGCGAAATATTGGAGGTCTTCTATCATCGGGATCGTAACGAAGCGGTTTTGACAATCGGCGCAATTTTAGTCATCGCGCCGATTTCTGCGAAGCACTCAGGCCGTCGCCATTTGCGCGGGCTGCGCCGCCAGCTGCTCCGCTTTGCCGGCGATACGCTTGCCAGTTTCGCTGGAGAAGAAATGCAGTTTTTCCGGCGCGATCGTGACGGAGAGGGCGGACGGAACCTCGACATCCGGCGGGAAGGCCACGGTCAGGTTCTGGTCGCCGATCATGCCATGGATAAGGCGCTGCGAACCCAGTTCTTCGATGTAATCGACCCGAAGCGGGAAGCCCTGCTCACCTGCCGCAGCGAGGCGGAAATCTTCCGCCCGCATGCCCACCGTCACGGAGCCGGAGGCAGGTGCGAAACCGTTGAGCGCAAAGAGCGACGGACCGATGGCGAGGCTATCGCCATGCAATTCGGCGTTCAGCAGGTTCATGGCGGGAGAGCCGATGAAACTCGCAACGAAGGTCGAAGCAGGGGTGTGATAGACATCGAGCGGTGCGCCGATCTGTTCGATACGGCCGCCATTCAACACCACAAGACGGTCGGCCAGCGTCATGGCCTCCAGCTGATCGTGGGTGACGTAGAGCGAGGTGGTGCCGAGGCGCTTTTGCAGACGCTTGATCTCGCCGCGCATGGAAACGCGCAGCTTGGCATCGAGATTGGACAGGGGCTCGTCGAACAGGAAGGCCGCCGGTTTGCGCACGATGGCGCGACCCATGGCGACACGCTGCCGCTGGCCGCCGGAAAGGGCGCGCGGCTTGCGGTCCAGATAGGGTTCGAGCTGCAGCATACGCGCGGCTTCGGCCACACGCGCATCGATCTCCGTCTTCGGCGTCTTGCGGTTCTTCAACCCGTATTCCAGATTCTGGCGCACCGACATATGCGGATAAAGCGCATAGTTCTGAAACACCATGGCGATATCCCGGTCAGCCGGATCGGCCTGATTGACCACCCGGTCACCGATCTTCACCGTGCCTTCGGAAATATCCTCAAGCCCCGCGACCATGCGCAGAAGCGTGGATTTGCCGCAGCCGGAGGGGCCGACCAGAACGATGAACTCGCCGTCCCTGATGTCGATGTCGACGTGGTGCACGGCGCGCACGCCGCCATGATAATCCTTGCAGACCTGACTGATTTCTATCGCGGCCATTTCGGTCTCCTTATTTATCGCTTTCGGTCAGGCCCTTGATGAACCAGCGCTGGAAAATGACGACGATCAGCACCGGCGGCAGCATGGCCAGCACGGCGAGCGCGAAAGCTTCGTTGTAATCGGGAATTTGCGAGCCGACCCAGACCTGCAGGATCGACTTGATACCGCGCATCAGGGTGAAGAAGCCCTCATCCGTCGTCATCAGCATGGGCCAGAGATACTGGTTCCAGCCATAAACGAACATGATGATGAAGATCGCCGCCATCATGGTGCGGGACAGCGGGATGAGAACGTCGATGAAGAACTTCACCGGCCCTGCGCCGTCAATGCGGGCAGCCTCCAGCAACTCCTCCGGCACGGATTTGAAGAACTGCCGGAAATAGAAGGTGCCCGTCGCCGAAGCGAGAAGCGGCACGATGAGGCCGGTATAGGAGTTCAGAAGGCCAAGTTTGCTCATCACCTCGTAGGAGGGCATGATGCGCACTTCGAGCGGCAGAAGCAGCGTGGTGAAAATGATCCAGAAGGCGAGCGTTGCGAACCGGAAGCGGAAATAGACGATAGCATAGGCCGCCGTCATCGACAGGACGATCTTGCCGACGGCAAAACCGATGCCGAGGATCAGCGAATTCAACACCATGTTGAGACCCGTGATCTGCCCGGTGAAGCCGCCTTTCTGGGTCAGGACCTTTTCATAAGTCTCGATGAAATTGTCGCCGGGAACCATCGTCAGACCGCTGCGGTGGATTTCCGCAGCGGTATGGGTGGAGGTCATGAAGGCCACGATGACCGGCAATATCAGGAACAGCGCGCCGATGATCAACACCAGATGATCGAGGGGTTTTGTCTTGTACATGGTCTTTTCCCTCAATTGTAATGGATGCGCTTTTCGATGAAGCGGAACTGGATGATGGTGAGAACGAAGACGACCAGCATCAGGATGACGGACTGGGCCGAGGAGCCACCGATGTCATTGCCGCGGAAACCGTCCAGAAACACCTTGTAGACCAGCGTGATCGGGTTGTTGGCAGCCTTGTCCTTCACCATCACGTCGATGACGCCGAACGTGTCGAAGAGCGCATAGGTGATGTTGATGATCAGCAGGAAGAAGGCCGTGGGCGCCAGAAGCGGCATGATCACCGTCCAGAATCGGCGAAAGCCCGAGCGGCAGTCGATGGCGGCGGCTTCCCGCACCGAGACCGGCACACCCTGAAGACCCGACAGGAAGAAGATGAAGTTGTAAGGGATCTGCTTCCAGACCGCGACGACGATCATGGCGAAGGCCGTATCGAAATAATTGAGGCCGACCTTCATGTCCCAGCCGAGGAATGCGGCCATCTTGACGAAGGGGCCGATATGCTGGTCGAAAAACATCATGCCGATGAGACCGGCGACCGGCGGCGCGATGGCATAGACGGAAATCAATAGCGTCTTGTATGTCGAGCTGCCGCGAATGACCGCATCCGCCTTGACGGCGAGAAGCAGGCCGAGCGCCAACGAAAAGAAGGTGACCAGCACGGTGAAGACAACCGTGAATTTGGCGATGCTGAGATATTCGGGGCTGAAGATCGCATCCGAATAATTGGCAAGTCCGACGAAGGAAGCGCCGAAACCGAACGGGTCTTCGATATAGAAAGACGAATGTATGGCCTGAACCGATGGCCAGTAGAAAAAGATGAAAATCACCGCAAGCTGCGGCGCCAGAAACAGATAGGGCACAAAGGACGAGGAGAACTGCACGCGCTTCATGCCGGCTTCTGCGGGCTTGGCGGGTTTTCCAGCCTTTGCGGACCGACCGGAGAAAAACCGGCGCGGTTGAGACGATGTATAGGCCACGCTTGCGCTTCCTTATCCGAGAGCGAGCCTCCCTTCCGTGGGAAAGGAGGCTCGGCAATGGTCATTGGTTTCGAAACAGACGATCAGCCGGCCGTCTTCGCGAAACGGGCGAGCAGGTCGTTGCCTTCCTTCTCGATGATCTCGAAAGCAGCCTTCGGCGTAACTTCGCCGGAGAAGATGCGGTTATATTCGCGTTCCATGACGGCGCGGATCTGCGGGTAGAAGCCGAGGCGGTAGCCCTTGGACCATTCGCCGCCCGGCAGCGAGAGCTGCTGGATACCGACTTCCGCGACCGGCTTTTCCTTGTAGAAGCCTTCAGCCTTGGCCTTTTCGTAAGCGGCCTTGGTGATGGCGACGTAACCGGTTGCCTTGTGGTAGAAGACCTGGATTTCCGGCGAGGTCAGGAACTGGAAGAAGTCGGCCACGCACTTGTTTTCGGCTTCAGACTTGCCCGACATTGCAAAGAGCGCAGCGCCGCCGATGAAGGAGTTGGTGCCAGCACCCTTGATGGAGCCCCAGTAAGGAAGGAAGGTTGCCGAGAACGGCATGGTCGCCGTCTTCTGCAGGCCGCCGAAGGAGCCCGAAGAACCGATCCAGAAAGCAACCTTGCCTTCTTCGAAGGGCTTCTGGTTGTCGTTCCAGCCGGCGCCGTAATAGGCGAACAGGCCCTTGTCCTTCCAGTCCTTCAGCTTGTCGAACATCATGACGAGGTTCGGGTCGGTGACCTTGAGCTTGGTGTCGGTGACGCTGTCATAGCCGTTATTGTTGGTGGCGAACTGGATGTTGTTGCGGGAGAAGAAGTTCTCCGTGAACTGCCAGGTGAGCTGCGACTGAACGAGCGGAATGTAGCCGGCTTCCTTCAGCTTCGGCGCAACCTGCTCGAACTCTTCCCAGGTCTTCGGGGCTTCGACGCCGGCCTTCTTCAGGGCTTCGTCGTTGACGTACATGATGGGAGCGGAGGTGTTGAACGGCATGCCGACAAACTTGCCGTCAGCGGCAGCGTAGAAATAACGCACGCCGTTGATGAAGGCTTCACGCTCGAACTTGTAGCCGGCCTTGTTGATGAGGTCTTCCGCAGGAATGACAGCGCCCTTGGCGTTAATGATGGTGGCGGCGCCGGCATCGAAAACCTGCAGAATGTTCGGCTGCTCGCCCGAACGGAAAGCAGCGATGCCGCTTGCCAGCGCTTCTTCGTAGGAGCCCTTGGAAACCGGCGTCAGAGCGCAATCCTTCTGGGCCGCGTTGAACTTCTGGGCGACTTCGTTGATGACTTCGCCGTTACGTCCGCCCATGCCATGCCACCAGGTGATGTTGGTCGCGGCCATGGAAGACGTTGCCGACATGCTGACGGCCACAGCGGCCATGGAAAACTTCTTGAACATATTAAATCCTCTCCACCAATTATTGGGGTGAGGATGCGAATAGAGGGGTTCAATGACGCCTCTTTGACAGTTCCATGTCAGATTTATTACAGCGACTGACGAAAATCTCAGTCGGCCATGCGCTTTATGGGCCGAGCCGGATTTCCAACCACCGTCACGCCCGGCGGCACATTGCGCGTCACCACCGAACCGGCGCCGACAATCGCTCCGTCACCGATGGTGATGCCAGCCAGAACGATCGCTCCGCCGCCGATCCAGACATCACGGCCGATCGTGACGGGCCTTGCGATTTCAATGCCTTGCGCACGCGGCACCGGGTCCAGATGGTGTTCCGCACAATAGATCTGCACCGCAGGCCCGAGCATCGCGCCGTCGCCTATCGTAACCTTTGCGGAATCCAGAATGGTGCAGCCGGCATTGAGATAGACATTTTTGCCCAGCGTGATGTTGAAGCCGTAAGCGCAATGAAACGGTGCTTCGATAAATGCCCCTTCACCAACAGAAGCGAACAGAGCCCGTAGCAAGGGGGCCATTGCCCCGCGCTCATCCGGCGGCATCGTATTGTGCTGGTGGACGGCCCCTCGTGCCCGCCAGCGCAATATATCCAGCTCGGCATCCATGCAGCTGTACCATTCGCCCGCGGCCATTTTTTCCCGCTCGGTGGACATGTTTCCCTCCCCTTAAAAGGCGTCGATAAAATGCTGCGGCAGGCGTCGCGGCAAAACGGCGATGATATCGAAACGCAGCGAAAACCGCGCGGCATCCTTGCGACGGGCAAGCCATAGATCGGCCGCCGCCCGAATGCGTTGCTGCGAATGGAAACCGACGGCATCCACGGCACCTTCGCCGGACGTTCGCGCCTTGACCTCGACGATGGCGACGAGGTCCTTCTTGCGGGCGATGAGATCAATTTCCCCCAGCCGGGTGCGATAACGAATGGCGAGGATGCGATATCCCTTCAGCAGCAGATAAAGTGCCGCCCAATATTCTGCGGCATGGCCGCGTCGCTCGGCCTTGCGCCTTTTATTGCTTCGCCCGTCAGCGGCCATCCGTTTCCTTCATATCCAGCAGCCTTTGATAAAGCTCCTTGCGCGGCAGGCCCGTCAGCTTGGCGGCTTCGCCTGCCGCCTTGGCGGCGGGCATGGTGGCAACGAGATCCTTCAGCAGCTTCTCGACATCCTCGATATCGGGAATCTCGTCATAGGAGGGCGGTTCCACCAGAAGCACGATCTCACCCTTCACCACACGGTCGCCACCGTAATAATCCGCAAGCTCGCCCAGCGTGCCGCGCCGGAACTCCTCGAAGGTCTTGGTCAGCTCGCGGCAGACCACGGCGCGGCGGTCGTGGCCAAGAACTTCCGATGCCACCTTGACGGAAGCGCCGATGCGATGCGGCGATTCAAAGAAGATCAACGTGGCCGGAATTTTCGCGAGTTCGGCAAAACGGTCGCGCTTGCCCCGATCCTTCACCGGCAGGAAGCCTGCAAACAGGAAAGAATCGCTCGGCATTCCCGAACCCACGAGGGCGGCGAGCGGCGCGGATGCTCCCGGCACCGGTACGACACGATGCCCGGCCTCGAGCGCGAGATGGCCGAGGCGGTAACCGGGATCGGAAACGAGCGGCGTTCCGGCATCCGAGACCAGCGCCACGGATTTTCCCGCCTCAAGCGCCGCAATGAGCTTCGGCCCCGCTTCGTTTGCATTGTGCTCATGATATGCGAGCGGGCGGGTGCGGATGCCGTAACGTTCGAGCAGGATGCGGGTGACGCGGGTATCCTCGCAGGCGAGGACATCGGCCGAGGCCAGCGTTTCCAGCGCGCGGATGGTGATATCGCCAAGATTGCCGATCGGCGTGGCCACGAGATAAAGCGCCGGCTCCAGCGGCCGCGCCGGAATGGTGGCCGTGCCGATCCTGAAACTCTTTGTCGCATCTCTCAAGTCGCTATTCGATATTTCTTCCGTCACACGGCTTCCAATCATTCTGGCCAATTATTCGCGGCCGGTCGCTCTGGTTTCCTCTCTTTATGGGCAATAGAAAACCAGCGAACAAGGTCCACGGACGTCCCCAGCCTGTGGATCATGCTATATAGCAGCAAAATGACCCGCGGCAGATGCACTCGGCTCTTGCATTTCCTGCAATAACTCTGCCATTTTGCCCGTCCACATTATCCGGCTTTCTGGCCGGTGAAGACTCTTCTTGCCGATCCGGCGGTGGCCGGTTCGCAACGGTTGAAAGCGGTAGCGTCCATGCGTATTACTCTTGAGCGGTCGAACCTTCTGAAATCGCTGAACCACGTCCACCGGGTCGTCGAGCGTCGCAACACGATCCCGATCCTGTCCAACGTCCTGCTGCGCGCATCCGGCGCCAATCTGGACATGAAGGCGACCGACCTCGATCTCGAAATCACCGAAGCGACACCGGCCATGGTGGAGCAGGCAGGCGCCACCACCGTGCCGGCGCATCTGCTTTATGAAATCGTGCGCAAGCTGCCGGACGGTTCCGAAGTGCTTCTGGCGACCAACCCGGACGGCTCCTCGATGACGGTTGCCTCCGGCCGTTCGAAATTCTCGCTGCAATGCCTGCCGGAAGGGGACTTCCCCGACCTCACGGCCGGCACCTTCAGCCACACCTTCAAACTGAAGGCGACCGATCTGAAGATGCTGATCGACCGGACGCAATTTGCGATCTCGACCGAAGAAACGCGCTATTACCTGAACGGCATTTTCTTCCATACCATCGAAAGCAATGGCGACCTGAAGCTGCGCGCCGTCGCGACCGATGGTCACCGCCTGGCGCGCGCCGATGTGGATGCGCCTTCCGGCTCCGAAGGCATGCCGGGCATCATCATTCCGCGCAAGACCGTCGGCGAGTTGCAGAAGCTGATGGACAACCCGGAACTGGAAGTCACCGTCGAAGTCTCGGATGCGAAAATCCGCCTGACCATCGGCTCGGTCGTTCTGACCTCGAAGCTGATCGACGGCACCTTCCCGGATTATCAGCGCGTTATCCCGACCGGCAACGACAAGGAAATGCGGGTCGATTGCCAGACCTTCGCGCAGGCTGTCGACCGCGTCTCGACCATTTCCTCCGAGCGCGGCCGCGCTGTGAAGCTGGCGCTGACAGAGGGGCAATTGACGCTAACCGTCAACAATCCGGATTCGGGAAGTGCTACGGAAGAAGTCGCTGTTGGCTACGACAATGATTCGATGGAAATCGGCTTCAACGCCAAATATCTGCTCGACATCACCTCGCAGCTTTCCGGCGACGACGCGATTTTCCTGCTGGCCGACGCCGGCTCGCCGACGCTCGTTCGCGACACCGCTGGCGATGATGCGTTATATGTTTTGATGCCGATGCGCGTTTGAAACGGGACTTTTTTGCAGGTTTCATCAAAAAAGCCGGTGGAACGCTTCACCGGCTTTTTTTGATTCGGCGACGGTGTATTTCGAACCGTAAGCGAATTTTTCCAGTTACGACATTTTGCCTTGTTTTTGCGCCAAATGGGATCAACATTGCGTAACAGTTTTTTGACAATGACCAAAAGCATCTGAGGGAACTATGGCACTTAACCTGAAGCAACGGCTTGAACAGAAATTTGAAGAAGAAATCCGCTTTTTCAAGGGCATGGTCAGCCAGCCGAAAAAAGTCGGGGCCATTGTGCCGACATCGTCCATCACGGCGAAAAAAATGGCGAGTGTCATCAATCCCCATTCCGGCCTGCCTGTTCTCGAACTCGGCCCGGGCACGGGCGTCATCACCAAGGCCATTCTGGCGCGCGGCATCAAGCCGGAGAACCTGACCGCCATCGAATATTCGACCGATTTCTACAATCAGCTGCTCAGGAGCTATCCGGGCGTCAATTTCGTCAATGGCGACGCCTTCGATCTCGATGCGACGCTTGGCGAACACAAGGGCCAGATGTTCGACAGCGTCGTCTCCGCGGTGCCGATGCTGAATTTCCCCATGGCCGCCCGTATCAAGCTTCTCGACGAATTGCTGAAGCGCGTGCCCCATGGCCGCCCCGTCGTGCAGATATCCTATGGCCCGATTTCCCCCATCGTCGCGCAGCCGCACCTCTACCACATCCGCCATTTCGATTTCATCGTGCGCAATATTCCGCCGGCGCAATTGTGGACCTACACGCGGGCCTGATCTTCGACAGAGTGCCGGAACCTGTCATTTCCCGGTCGTGACGAATGGTTAGGGTGTCGATTTGCCCTTTCCATCGCCTTTGAGGACCGATTGCCATGCATGCGCTCTACATCACCCACCCCCAGGTCAAGATCGATCCGGCTGTTTCCGTTCCCGAATGGGGGCTTTCGGACAGGGGTGTCGAGCGGACGCGCGAGGCAAGCCGCCTGCCCTGGGCACGGTCATTGCGCCGCATCGTTTCCAGCGCCGAGACCAAGGCGATCGAAACCGCCCGCATCCTGGCTGAAACCTCCGGGGCGGAAATGGATATCGTCGAGGCGATGCATGAAAACGACCGGTCCGCCACCGGCTTCCTGCCGCCGCCGGAATTCGAAAAGGCGGCGGACTGGTTCTTCGCCCATCCCGAGGAAAGTTTTCACGGCTGGGAGCGTGCAATCGACGCGCAGACGCGGATCGTCAGGGCGGTCAAAGCCGTTCTTGACCGGCACGACCCGCAGCAGCCGATTGCCTTTGTCGGCCACGGTGGCGTGGGTACGCTTCTGAAATGCCATATCGAAGGCCGCGGCATCAGCCGCAGCAAGGACCAGCCGCCCGGCGGCGGCAATCTCTTTCGCTTCCCCATTGCCGACTTTTCACTTGCAGCCGCGTCCCCCACATGCGACTGGACGGCAATGGAAACATGGCAGGGATAAGACAATGACCGCGCGCGAAAAACTCATCGTCGGGCTGGATGTTCCGACTGTGCAGCAGGCCGAAGACATCGTGTCGAAAATCGGCGACGAGGTTCTGTTCTACAAGATCGGTTATCAGCTGGTCTTTGCCGGCGGTCTCGAATTCGCGCGCGACCTTGTCCGGAGCGGCAAGAAGGTTTTTCTCGACATGAAACTGCTCGATATCGACAACACCGTCGCCTCCGGTGTCGAAAACATCGCCCGCATGGGCATGTCGATGCTGACGCTGCATGCCTATCCCAAAGCGATGCGCGCTGCCGTCAAGGCCGCCGAAGGCTCCGGTCTCTGCCTGCTGGGCGTCACCGTGCTGACCTCAATGGACGACGTCGACCTCGCCGAGGCGGGTTATGCCTCTGACGCCCGTTCGCTGGTGCTGCGCCGGGCGGAGCAGGCACGCGAGGCGGGCATGGGCGGCATCGTCTGTTCGGCGGAAGAATCGACCGCCGTGCGCGAAATCCTCGGCCCGGACCTTGCCGTCGTCACCCCCGGCATTCGCCCGGCCGGCGCGGATCTCGGCGATCAGAAGCGGGTGATGACACCCTACGACGCCATCAAGGCCGGATCGAGCCATCTGGTCGTAGCCCGCCCGATCGTCAGGGCGGAAGACCCGAAAGCGGCGGCCCGCGCCATTCTTGACGACATGCTGCGTGCCAGCTTTCCGGCCAATCAGTAACGACAATCGGAGGAGATGAAATGGCAAAGGGATATTGGATCGCCCGCGTCGATGTGCGCGATAGTGAGCGTTACAAGGACTATGTCACGACGGCTAAGCCCGCTTTCGAGCGGTTCGGCGCCAATTTCCTGGCCCGTGGCGGCGCGCTGACCGAGCTGGAGGGCAAGGCGCGTGCGCGCAACGTCGTCATCGAGTTTCCCTCGGTGCAGCACGCCATCGACTGCTATAATTCTCCCGAATATCAGGCCGCGGCCAAAATCCGCCAGGAAGTCGCGGATGCGGAGATGATGATCGTCGAAGGAATTTGACGACCGTCAACCGCATTTCCCAAACCGTCTTCCAGCCTCGCGACAACATCTCTTCACGCGCGCGCGGCTTTGGGCTAAGAGACTGAAAAACGCTTTATCGACAGCTTCTGAGGAGCCTCCCATGACCTTGGCCAACCTTCCACCCCTCGTCACCGTTTTCGGCGGTTCGGGTTTTGTCGGGCGGCATGTCGTGCGGATACTTGCGAAGCGCGGTTACCGCATCCGCGTCGCCGTGCGCCGCCCGGATCTCGCCGGTTTCCTGCAGCCGCTCGGCAATGTCGGCCAGATTTCCTTCGCCCAGGCGAACCTGCGTTATCGCGATTCCATCGTCAAAGCAGTGGAAGACGCCGACCATGTGGTCAATTGCGTCGGCATCCTGACCGAAAGCGGTCGCAACACCTTTGACGCCGTACAGGAATTCGGTGCGAAAGCCATTGCCGAGGCGGCCCGCGATGCCGGCGCCACGCTGACGCATATCTCCGCCATCGGCGCGGATGCCGGTTCGTCGACCGGTTATGGCCGCACCAAGGGCCGCGCCGAGGCCGCCATTCATTCCATCCTGCCTGGCGCCGTGATCCTGCGCCCGTCGATCATTTTTGGACCGGAAGACGATTTCTTCAACAAGTTCGCAAAGATGGCCCGCAGCATGCCGTTCCTGCCGCTGATCGGTGGCGGAAAAACCAGGTTCCAACCGGTCTATGTCGAGGATGTCGCGGAAGCCGTCGCCCTTGGCGTCGATGGCAAGCTGAAGCCCGGCGCGATCTATGAATTCGGCGGTCAGGATGTCATGACGTTCCGTGACTGTCTCGAGGCGGTTCTTGCCGCAACCTATCGGGAGCGTCCCTTCGTCAACCTGCCCTTCGGCGTCGCGTCGATGATTGGCAAGATCGCTTCAATGGTGCCGCTGATTGCGCCGCCGCTGACGCCCGATCAGGTGACCATGCTGAAGAAGGACAATGTCGTTTCCACTGACGCCGAAAAGAACGGCCTGACACTGGAAGGCATCGGCATCAGCCCCGTTCGCGTCGCGTCCATTCTGCCTTCCTACATGGTGCAATACCGCCCGCACGGCCAGTTCTCCAATGCCGGAAAAGCGGCCTGAAGCCCATCTTCAGCCTCATCGATCATAAACGAAAGCGGGAGCCATTCCCGCTTTTTGTTTTTGCGCAATTCAATTGCAACCAAACCGCTATTCGTGCATTTTCCCCTCAACTGCAGGGGAGGTATTGAATGAACCAGGGCTGTTTTGCAGAGCCGGGTAAAAGTTAACGGCGGTCCGGCCTCCACAGGCAAGCGTGGCACAAGCGCAACTGTGGAAAAGACTTCGTATTAACCCGGTATTCAACAAGCTGCTTTATTGATATTCGCCACATTCCAAACATATCCCGACCACTCAATTCACACACGGCGGCATGATCCGCGCGAACGAACGTCTGAAAGGCAATCATAAAATGGGCAGATCTATCGCACTCTTTTTTGCGTGTGCGGCTTTGGTGGTTCTGGCGGGTTCTTTCATGGCGCCGGGAACGGTTGCAGCGGGCAAGAGCGGTTGCGCTCCCGCCTACGGCGTCGACCCCTGCGCAACGGCTTCGATCAGCACCAACTGATCGGCCTTTAAAAGTTTCAAAGAAAAAGCGCCGCCGGTTCTCCGGGGGCGCTTTTTCTTTTTCTGTTCGTTCGTCGCGGACGGAGATTATTCCCGCCCCTAGTTCAACCCAGAACCAGAAGCGCGATCAGTCCCAGCGAACCGATGGCGATGCGCCACCAGGCGAAGGGTGCAAAGCCCCGCCGCGATACGAAATCCAGCAGGGAGCGAACGACGAAGAGGCCGGAGACGAAAGCGGCGATGAAACCCACGGCTATCAGCGCGCCGTCATCGAAGCTCAGCGCATCGCGGTTCTTGTAAAGATCGAGCGTGAAAGCGCCGAGCATGGTCGGCATCGCCAGGAAGAACGAAAATTCGGCGGCGGAGCGCTTGTCCGCTCCCATCAGCAACGACCCAACGATTGTGGCGCCGGACCGCGACGTGCCGGGAATCATCGCAAGGCACTGGAAGAGGCCGATCTTGAAGGCAAGCGACGGCGGATAATCCATAATGTCGGTATATTTCGGTTTCAGCGGCATGCGGTCGACGCCGAGCAGAATGACGCCGCCGATGATCAGCACCACGCAGATGAGCATCGGCGTTTCAAACAGCACGGTCTTGATGAAGTCATGCGCCACAGCGCCGATTATCGCCGCCGGCAGGAAAGCGAGAGCGACGGCCAGCACGAAGCGGCGCGCTTTCGCGCTTGTCGGCAGAGCGAGCGCAATCGACACAAGCTTTTGAAAATAAACAAGAAGGATCGCAAGGATCGCACCAAGCTGAATAAGAACGGCAAAGGTGTTGCCGGGTGATTTGAAGCCGAGGAAATGCCCGGCCAGCAGCACGTGCGCCGTTGAGGAGACGGGAATGAACTCCGTCAGACCCTCGATAATGCCCAGCAGAAGCGCGCTGATGATCGATTGGTCACCCATGAGGTATCCTTCTTTTCAGGGGGAAAGTGGCAATGGAAGGCAATTGCGTTAAACTTGTTTTAAAGTAGCCAAGCTCTTATAGCGTCTTGATGAAGCGAAACTGAAAAAGTTTTTCGGCAAATGCCGATCATGACAACCAATCGTAAAAATTGAGTACCGATGCCAACTCTCTATCACTCTCCGATGTCGACCGCATCCCGGTTCGTTCGTCTGATCCTCGCGGAATACGGGTTCCAGACCGATCTCGTGGAGGAGCAGCCGTGGGAAAGACGGCGGGAGTTTCTGGCGCTCAATCCGGCCGGCACCCTGCCGGTCTATCTGGACGACAATATGCGCTCGCTGAGCGGGCCCTATGTGCTTGCGGAATTTCTTGACGAAACGCATGGGGTTCTGAAGCGCGACCGTCGGCTTCTCGCCGAAGACCCGTTTCAGCGTGCGGAAATTCGCCGCCTGACGGAATGGTTTCTGCAGAAGATGGAAAACGACGTGACCCGGCCGCTGGTGCGGGAACGGGTCTATAAATTGCAGATGACGGCGGCGCAGGGTGGCGGACCGCCGGATTCCAAGCTGCTGCGCACGGCCCGCAACAACATTCGCCAGCACATCAAATATCTGGAATGGCTGGCTGGCTCACGCACCTGGCTTGCCGGCGACCGGTTGAGTTATGCCGATCTTGCCGCCGCTGCCGCGGTCTCGGTGCTGGACTATCTCGGTGAGATCAACTGGCTCGAAGCGCCGATTGCCAAGGAATGGTATCAGCGGGTGAAATCCCGGCCCGCCTTTCGGCCGTTCCTCAGCGAACGCATTCCGCGCCTTGCCCCTTCCTCCCACTACGCCGATCTGGACTTCTGAGGCCTGGCCTCCCGGTTATTTGCTGTGGCCTGCGGCTGTATCTAAAGCATATCGTTGTCCCGAAACCGCTGCACACTTTCGGGCGACATGCATTATATATGCCGCAGAATAACCCGCAGGAGAGACGACCATCGACGTCGCGAGCGAAAAGCAGCGGATACGCGCGCGTAAACTGACGGACTTCGTTCGTCAGGAAGCGCTTTCGCTTGGCTTCGATCTGTGTCGCATCACCGCGCCGGACAGCATTCCGCTCGCGCCGGAACGGCTGAGACAGTTTCTCGACAAGGGCTATCACGGTACGATGGCGTGGATGGAGGAAACCGAGGCCCGCCGGGCAGAGCCGAAAACGCTCTGGGGAGACGTGCGCTCCATCGTCATGTTCGGGCTGAACTACGGCCCCGAGGAAGACCCACGCGGCCTGCTTTCCAAACCCGACAAGGCGGCCATTTCGGTCTATGCCCGCAATCGCGATTATCACGACGTCATCAAGGGGCGGCTGAAGGAAATCGCCACCCGTTTTGCCGCGCGCGCCGGCGAGGATGTGAAAGTCTTTGTCGATACCGCACCCGTAATGGAAAAACCGCTTGCCGCCGCCGCCGGTCTCGGCTGGCAGGGCAAGCATACCAATCTCGTCAGCCGTACCCATGGTTCGTGGCTGTTTCTCGGTAGCATGTTCACCACGGCCGAACTCTGTCTTGACGAGGCTGAGAGGGACCATTGTGGCTCCTGCCGCGCCTGTCTCGATGCCTGTCCGACGGCCGCTTTCCCCGCACCCTATCAACTGGATGCGCGCCGCTGCATCTCCTATCTCACCATCGAGCACAAGGGGCCGATCCCGCACGAATTCCGGCCGATGATCGGCAATCGCATCTATGGCTGCGACGACTGCCTTGCCGCCTGTCCATGGAACAAGTTCGCGGCCAGCGCCTCCGAGATGAAATTGCAGGCGCGCGAGGATCTGAAGGAACCGTCCATCGCCTTCCTGCTCACGCTCGATGACGCCGCCTTTCGCAGTTTCTTCAGCGGTTCGCCCGTCAAGCGCATCGGCCGCAATCGCTTCATCCGCAATGTGCTGATCGCGGCGGGAAACTCCGCCGACCGGCAATTCGTGGAACGATGCAAGGCGCTTGCCGAAACCGACCCTTCGCCCGAAGTACGCGGCATGGCCGCATGGGCTTTGTCACGGCTTATGGACAGGGACGAATTCCGTACATACTCTGCCGGTCGCGCGCCGGAGCCTGATCCGGAAGCGGAGATGGAATGGCAACTGGCAGAGGCGTGACGCATGCATGTGATGATTTTCGGCGCGGGATATTCGGGGAAAGCCATCGCTAACGCGCTGAGAACCGAAGCAGCAAGCGTTTCCGGCACCACACGCAGCCAGGAGAAGTTCCCAAACCTCGCCGCCGCAGGCATGACGCCGTTGCTCTTCGACGGCGTTCATCTCAATGACGAACTCGTCGCCGCAATGGGCAACATCACGAATCTCGTACAATCCGTCGCGCCGGGCAAGGATGGCGATCCGCTGCTTGCGCTTCTGGACGGCGATCTGAAAAAGCTCATGCCCAATCTGAAATGGGTCGCTTATCTTTCCACCGTCGGCGTTTATGGCGACCACGGCGGCGCCTGGGTGGACGAGACAACGCCCTGCCGCCCGGTCTCCGCGCGATCCGTGGAACGGGTGGCTGCGGAAACCGCCTGGACTGCGGCAGCGGAAAAGGCGGATGTGCCGCTTTCCATCCTGCGCCTTTCCGGAATTTACGGCCCCGGACGCAATGCCTTCATGAATTTCGAGAAGGGAACGGCGCGGCGGCTGGTCAAGAAAGACCAGGTGTTCAATCGCATCCGGGTCGAGGATATCGGTGCCGCACTTGCCTTTCTGGCACGGAAAAACGAACGCGGCATCTTCAACGTGACCGACGACGAACCCTGCCCGCCGCAGGATGTGGTAAGCTTCGCAGCAGCGCTGATGGGTGTGGAACCGCCACCCGAGCAGGCCTTCGAGACCGCCGATCTGACACCGATGGCGCGCTCTTTTTATGGCGAGAACAAGCGCGTTTCCAATGCCAGAATACGCGATCTCGGCTTCGATTTCCGCTTTCCGGAGTACAGGTTCTCCCTCAGACAATTGTGGGAAAACGGCCTCTGGCGGGGCTGAAAAACCCCCTCTCGAAAAGCGATGAAAAATCCTTCCAATCCCGCTTTTGCGGATGGTTTTCGTCTTATTTCAGCCAATTAGGATTTTATTAACCATCCAAAAATCACTAAAATCGTAGTCATTAGAAAAATATTTCACTCACATTTCGTGAACTGGATTCACGAAGCCGTGACCTGCAACAGCATTTCCGTTATCCATTGATTCTGCGTTATTTTTTGCAGCTTTTGGCCGGGATGCCGTGCCGACAGCTTTCCGGCTAACGATCACGAATATTACAGACTGTAACAGTTCGTGATTTGAGGTCAGCTTTTTTTCGCCATTTTTCCCTCGCCCTACAATCTCGCATCAAAAGGCGTTCAGGCCAGTTCATGGCCGTTTAGCAAGGGCACAATCAATCGGCGCGGGGCCGATTTTCAGGGAAGCACAGTTTGTTGAATATCCGTCGTATAACTTTCACCGCTGCAACTATCGCCGCCTGTTCCATCATTGCGCCTCTTCAGGCGAATGCGGCAAATGGTTGTGGAGGCGCATCGTGGTATGCGTTGACCTCCAAGACTGCTTCGGGCGAGCGCATGAACGCCGCCAACCTGACCGCCGCCCACCGCTCGCTGCGGTTCGGCACCAAGGTCAAGGTGACCAATGCGCGCAATGGCAAGGCCGTTGTGGTGCGCATCAATGACCGTGGGCCGTTCATCAAGGGCCGCGTTCTCGATCTTTCCAAGGCAGCCGCCAAGAACATCGGCATGATCAACTCCGGCACCGCCAAGGTCTGCTACGAGGTCGTCAAGGCCGATTGAGCCTTGCCCTCGCCGCCATTCGCGTCTACCAACCGGGCTTAGCACAAGAACGAGGTAGACAATGCGTTTAGGCGGGCGTTTGGCCGGAGCAATCGAAGTATTGGCGGATATTGAGGGACGCAGGCGTCCCGTCGCCGATGCTCTGAAAGATTGGGGCCTTGCCCATCGTTTCGCCGGTTCCGGCGACAGGGCTGCAATCGGCAACATCGTCTATGACGCGCTGCGTATGAAACTGTCGCACGCCTGGCTGATGGATGACGACAGCGCTGCCTCGCTTGGTTATGCCGTGCTGCTGCGCCAATGGGGCAAAAGCTTTTCGGACCTTTCGGCGGAATTCGACGGCGACAAATTCGCCCCAGCCGCACCGGATGAACAAAGGCAGCAGGCCTTTCTGTCCCGTTCCCTCAGCGATGCACCGGCCCATATTCAGGGCGACATACCCGAATGGGTGCAATCCTCCTTCGAAACCGCCTTTGGAGAGCGCTGGCTTGCCGAGGCGCAGGCGCTGAACGAGCGGCCCACGCTTGATCTGCGCGCCAACACCTTGAAAGCGACGCGCGACAAGGTGCTGAAGGCCCTGGAGGAAAGCGGCGCGGAAGCCACGTATACCGCCCGGCAGGGCGTGCGCATCCCCGCCGGCGAAGGTCCTTCCCGCCTGCCGAACGTCACCGCCGAACTGTCCTTCCAGAAGGGCTGGTTCGAAGTACAGGACGAGGGCTCCCAGATCGTTGCCGATCTTGCCGGCGCGCATGAAGGCGAGCAGATCCTCGATTATTGCGCGGGCGGCGGCGGCAAGACGCTGGCCATGGCTGCCAGCATGAACAACAAGGGTCAGGTCCACGCCTTCGACGCCGACCGCAAGCGCCTTGCGCCGATCATCGAACGGCTGAAGCGGGCCGGCACGCGCAATGTGCAGGTGCACGACCGCGCCTCCGGCCTGACGCCGTTTCAGGACAAATTCGACCGCGTTCTGGTGGACGCGCCCTGCACCGGCACCGGGACATGGCGTCGCCGGCCCGACACCAAATGGCGGCTGACGGCCCGCAATCTGGAAGAGCGCGTGCAGCAGCAGGGCGAGGCGCTCTCACAGGCCAAGGGGTTCGTACGCCCGGGCGGAGAGCTGCTTTATGTCACCTGTTCGGTTCTGCCCGAAGAAAACGAACAGCAGGTAAGGCGTTTCTGCGCGGAAAATCCGGAATTTTCCATCGGCTCCGCACTGGAACGCTGGCAGACGACTTTCGGCGGCAACGCGAATAAACCGCATTCTTCCGACGGCAAGACAGTGACGCTGACGCCTGCAACCACAGATACGGATGGCTTCTTCTTCTGCTTGATGAAACGCAAAGCATAACGCTGTCTTTGCAAGCACTGATTTTACTTGGAAAACAACACCAGGTCTTGTTTTAAAGCATTCTAAACTAGAATGTTTGACACAAGTTTGTGATTGGGTCAGAACTCGCTTGCCGCGGCGCGAAGTCATTTCGCGCCTGCCGAAGGAGAGGGATCATGATCCGCAAAACCATTCTCAGCGCTTCTTTTGCGCTTCTCGCCGCATCTGCGGCTTTCACCGCGCTCCCAGCCCGGGCCGCCACCGACGCGGCCGCCGTCGTCAAGCATTATGCCGATGTCGCGCATGCGAAATATGAGGATTCGCTGACCACGGCGAAGGCGCTGGACAAGGCCATCGATGCGCTGATCGCAACGCCGAGCGAAGAAACCCTGAAGGCCGCCCGGGAAGCATGGATCAAGGCCCGCGTTCCCTATCAGCAGTCGGAAGTCTATCGTTTCGGCAACCCGATCGTCGACGATTGGGAAGGCAAGGTGAATGCCTGGCCGCTGGATGAAGGTCTGATCGACTATGTCGACGGTTCTTACGGCACGGAAAGCGACGAGAACGAGCTTTACGTTGCCAACATCATCGCCAATCCGAAGATCAAGATCAGCGGTGAAGAGGTCGACGCCTCCAAGATCACCCCGGAACTGATCGAAAGCCTGCACGAGGCGGGCGATGTCGAAGCCAATGTGACGACCGGTTACCACGCCATCGAATTCCTGCTCTGGGGTCAGGATCTGAACGGCACCGGACCGGGCGCAGGCAACCGCCCCTACACCGATTACGACAAGGCGAAATGCACGAACGGCAATTGCGACCGCCGCGCTGACTACCTGAAATCCGCCTCGACCCTGCTGGTCAAGGATCTTCAGGAGATGGTGGATGCCTGGGCGCCGGAAGGCGAAGCCACGAAAACGGTGGAAGCCGATCCGAAAGCGGGCCTGACCGCCATTCTCACCGGCATGGGTTCGCTCTCCTATGGCGAGCTGGCGGGTGAGCGCATGAAGCTTGGCCTTCTGCTGCACGATCCGGAAGAGGAGCATGATTGCTTCTCCGATAACACCTACAATTCGCATCTTTACGACGCGATCGGCATCGCCTCGGCCTATACCGGCGACTATACCCGCGCAGACGGAACGAAGATGACGGGCGCCTCGCTGTCGGAACTGGTCGGCGCCAAGGACAAGGCGCTGAACGACGAGATGCTGGCGAAGCTGAACAAGACGCTCGACGCCATGCATGCGATGGAAAAGCGCGCGCAGACCGTCGAGGCCTATGACCAGATGATCGGCGAAGGCAATAAGGAAGGCAACGCCGTGGTTCAGACGGCCATCGACGGCCTTCTCGATCAGACGAAGACTGTCGAACGCGTCATCGCGGCACTCGATCTTGGCAAGATCGATCTCGAGGGCTCCGACAGCCTCGACAATCCGAACGCCGTCTTCAAATAAGCGGTAAAACGGGCCGCAGATCGCTGCGGCCCGTTACTTTTCACCCGCCCTTATTGTCATGCAATTTTTGCTGCCGCCGATCCGCAAGCCATTCTTCTTCGCCGGGGCAGCCTGCCTTGTGGCGTCGATGGCGCTTGCCGAACCGCTTCGGGACGACCTGACGGAGAAAGATCGAAGCCGTGTGCTGGCCGTGACTGCGCCAACGGCGGATTTTACCGAGCCGGAACCTTTCGAGGCCATGGCCGGCGGAGCGACGACCAGCACCAGCAAGGCCGACAGCGGCGCGTTCTCCCATCCTTCCGCCACAATGCCGCTCGAACGGAAGCAGGATTTCAAGCTCGGCAATGCACTGTTCCAGAAGCTCTGGGTCTCCTCCCCCTCTTCCACACAGGCCTCGGACGGGCTCGGGCCGCTGTTTAACGCTCGATCATGCCAGACCTGCCATGTGAAGGATGGCAGGGGTCGACCGCCACTTGCCGGAGAAGATGCCGTCTCGCTGTTTCTGCGACTGGCGCGACCGGCGCGCAATGAAGCCGAACGACAGGCCATTGCCAGCCACCAGACCTTAAATTTTCCCGATGAGACCTATGGCCGGCAGCTTCAGAACCTGGCCATTCCCGGCCTCGCCGCCGAAGGCAAACCGGTCATCGCCTATACGGAAGAGCCGTTTCAGCTGGCGGATGGTGAGGTGGTGATGCTGCGCAAGCCCGACTATGCCGTGGCGAACCTGCAATATGGCCCGCTCGGTGCCGACACGACGCTTTCGGCGCGCATCGCCATGCCCACCCTCGGTCTTGGCCTGATCGAGGCCATTTCCGAGGCCGATATTCTGGCCAGGGCCGACCCGGACGACAACAATGGCGACGGCATTGCCGGGCGTCCCGCATGGGTCAAAGACCATCGCACCGGCGAGGTGAAACTCGGGCGGTTTGGCTGGAAAGCGCAGAATGCGAGCGTGCGAGACCAGAGCGCCGGCGCCTTCTCCCACGATATCGGCATTTCCACACCGGATGCGCCGAATGCCTATGGCGACTGCACGGACGTCCAGAAGGAATGTCTTGCCATGCCGACCGGCGTGCAGCTGAGGCTCGGGTCGGTGGAGGCGCCCGATCCGGTTCTCGACCTCGTGACCTTCTACACCGAAAATCTCGCCGTGCCGCGCCGCCGCAACGTCGATGATCCGACGGTCCTGCAGGGAAAGCAGCTTTTCTACGCCTCCGGCTGTACGGCCTGCCACACCCCGAAATTCGTCACACGCCGCGACGCTGCCAACCCCATGCATTCTTTCCAGTTGATCTGGCCCTATTCCGATTTTCTGCTGCATGACATGGGCGAAGGACTTGCAGATGGCCAGCAGGTGGGCGAAGCCAGCGGACGGCAGTGGCGAACCCAGCCGCTTTGGGCCATAGGCCTGACGCAAAAGGTCAATGGCAACGGTTTTTACCTGCATGACGGGCGGGCGCGCAGCCTGACGGAAGCGATATTGTGGCACGGCGGCGAAGGGCAAAAAGCGCGCGACGCCTTTGCCGCCTTGCAAAAATCCGACCGGCAGGCTTTGCTGGCCTTTCTGGAGTCCCTTTGATGAAAAATGCCATGCGAAAAATTTCCGGCGTCATGTCCGTGCTGCTGCTCCTGACCGCGCCTCCGGTAAGGGCGCAGGATGTGGAACTGATGCCGCCGCCGCCGCTCGACCCGGTTGAGGTGCGGGGTGTGATGGAAAAGGCGGTGAACGGCTTCATCCGTCCCGGCTATGACCACTTCCGGCAGTCGGCGGAGACGCTGGAAGGCCGCATGAAAGCTTTCTGCACCGCTCCTTCCGAAACGACGGCAGCGGCGGCCAAGGCTGCCTTTGCCGATACGGTGTCAAGCTGGTCAACCATCGAGATCGTGCGTGTCGGCCCTGTCATCGAGAAGAACCGTTTCGAACGCGTGCTTTATTATCCCGACAAGAAGGGTCTCGGGCTGAAACAGGTGCAGCGTTATCTTACCGAAAAGGATGAGAGCGTCACGAGTGCGGATGGCCTGAGCGGCAAGAGCGTTGCGGCGCAGGGGCTCGGCGCTCTTGAGTTCGTGCTTTACGGAACCGGAGCGGAAGAACTGCTCGACAGGAAGGGTGATTTCCGCTGCCGTTACGGTGCGGCCGTCGCCGGCAACATCGCCAATGTGGCGGCGGAACTTTCCGACAGCTGGAATGCACCTGACGGCGCGCAGAAAAACTGGACCCAACCCGGAGCGGACAACCCCGTCTTTCGTGACGAGCGCGAGGCGCTTGTTGCACTGCTCGGCATTCTCGTCCATGGCTCCGAAGCCATTCGCGATCAGCGGATCGAAACCTTCTACAAGGGACCGGACAAGGCAAGATTTCCCCGTACCGCCATTTATTGGCGCTCCGGCCTGACATGGCAGAGCATTTCCACCAATATCAAGGCGGTTCAGACCCTGCTGCACACGGCGGATATGGCCGAACTCGTACCGCCCGATCAACGCTCCATCGTCAACTCCATCGATTTCATCGCCAAATCGATGATCCGCGTTGCCGGGACCATCGATACGGATGTGCAAAAGGCGCTGGATCAGGACGATCAGCGCGCCAAGGTGGATTATCTGCTGCTCAATGGCAAAGACCTGATCTACCGCTTGAACGATCAATATGGCGGTGCCATTGGCCTCAGCTCCGGCTTCTCCTTCGCCGATGGGGACTGAGCCGATGATCTCCGGCACCAAACGGATGCTGATGGATCGGCGCAGCTTCATCAAAGCGGCGGGAGTTCCCTTCCTCGCCGCGCTGGCTCCCCGTTCACTTTATGCGCTGGAGCGGACAGACGCGGTCTTTGCTTCCGCCTTCCGCGCCCGCGACGGGTCCTACGGCATTGCGACGGTGAGCGAGCGCGGCGAGATCATCGACCGCGTCGCGCTTCCTGCCCGCGCCCATGGAATGGCGACGAGCCACGCGACCGGCATGACCGTGGCCTTTGCGCGCCGGCCCGGCACCTTCTTCCTGGCCTTCGACCCCGCGCGGCGCGGCGAACCCATCGTGATGCACACGCCGGAAAACCGCCACTTCTACGGCCACGGGCAATTCTCCCCTGACGGGGCAATCCTCTATGCCAGCGAAAACGACTTCGACGGCAACCGTGGCGTTATCGGGCTCTATGACGCCCGCAACGGCTTTGCCCGCATCGGCGAATATGATGCGCATGGCATCGGCACGCATGACATGACGGTGAGCGATGACGGCCGGCTGATCGTGATCGCCAATGGCGGTATCGAGACCCACCCGGATTTCGGCCGAACCAAACTCAATATCGACAGCATGCAGCCGTCCCTCGTGCTCCTGGACGCCTCGACCGGGCAATTGATCCAGAAACACGCCATGCCGGCGCATCTGCGGCAGCTTTCCACCCGCCATGTCGATCTCGGCGATGACGGGCGTATCTGGTTCGCCTGCCAATATGAGGGACCGCGCAACGATCTCCCGTCGCTTGTCGGCCATTTCTCCAAGGGCGAGGCTCTCACCTTCGTCGATTTGCCGGAAGAAACGACGGTGCGCCTTGCCAACTATGTCGGGGCCATTGCCGTCAACCGGCGCGATGGGCTGGTGGGCCTGACCTCGCCCAACGGCAACGCCGCCGTGACGCTGGATGCGAAAACCGGGCGCGTCGTTTCCGAGACGACCGTGCGGGAAGCGGCAGGCGTCGCGCCCGCCGCGAGAGGCATTGCGGTTTCTTCCTATGACGGCTTTTTCGAGACCCGGCGCAGCGACGTGGCGTGGGACCAGCACATCGTGCGTCTGTCCAGCTAAAATACTGAAAATAAAGGGGAACAAAAGCCCGGCCGGCGCATTGGACGGATCATGAGAAATCTTGCCGTCTATGTCGTTTTTGTGGTTGCTGTTGTTGCCGTGGGGGCGCTGATCGGCGTCAACAATGTGCCCGGCGAATGGTATCAATCGCTGCAGAAGCCTTTCTTCAATCCGCCCAACTGGATTTTCGGACCCGTCTGGACCGCACTTTACGTGCTGATCGGCATTGCCGGCGCACGGACCTGGATCCGCAAGCCGAGGGGAACGCGCATGCGGCTGTGGTTCACGCAGATGGTGCTGAACTTCCTGTGGTCGCCGATTTTTTTCGGAATGCAAAGCCCGGTAGGTGCACTCGTTATCATCGTTCCGATGCTGATCTGCATCGTCGCCTTTGTGGCGCTCACCTACCGTCGTGACCGCATATCCATGTGGCTTTTCGTGCCCTATGCCGTATGGGTCGCCTTTGCCACGGTGTTGAATGCAAGCATCGGCCTGCTGAACTAAATCCCCGCACCACCCTTGCCTTGCCTGCCGCCACGCGCCATGTCAGTTTGCGATGAGGCAGAAGCAGGCAGGTAGGCCATGGAGATCACGGATCCCGGCGATTTTCGTCAGCGGATAGAAAGAAGCTTTGCGCGGCAGGGCGTGGTGCAGGCGATTAACGCCGAGATCAGCCGTATCGAACACCGGCTGGTGGAAATCGAGCTTCCTTTTCATGAAAAGCTGACGCAGCAGCACGGCATATTGCATGCGGGCGTCATCGCCGCCGGTCTGGATACGGCCTGTACCTATGCCGCTTATACGATCATCGAGCCGGAAGCCTCGCTGCTGACCATCGAGTTCAAGGTCAACCTCATGTCGCCCGGGCGCGGCGAGCGGTTCCTGTTTCGCGGCGAGATCATCAAGCCAGGGAACAACCTGATCGTCGCCGATGGCCGCGCCTATGCGCTGTCCGACGGACCGGCGAAGCTGATCGCCTCCATGACGGGCACGATGATGGTGGTGAAGGGTCGCGAGGATATTACCGGATGAGCTACCGGCTTTTGCATGTTGCGGATAAATCCGTCCTCTTCGTCATGGCGGCTTCCCCCGAATACGGCCCCCATCTTCAGGCACGCATTGCGCCACTGATGACCGGTATTGGCCCGGTCGAGGCGGCGATTGCCGTCACGGCCGTTCTTGCCGGTCTCGATGCGGCCGATCACCTGCCGGACCTCGTCGTTTCGCTCGGTTCCGCCGGTTCGCGGACGCTGGAGCAAACCGGCATCTATCAGGCGATTTCGGTTTCCTATCGCGACATGGACGCCTCCGCCTTCGGTTTCGAAAAGGGCTGCACGCCGCTGCTCGATCTGCCCGCAGAAGTGGCCTTGCCTTTGCGGATACCTGAAATTGCCGAGGCGCGGCTTTCCACGGGCGCCAATGTCGTTTCGGGCGAGGCCTACGGGCTGATCGACGCCGATATGGTGGAAATGGAAACCTTCGCGGTTTTAAGAGCCTGCCAGCGCTTCGGCGTACCGCTCGTCAGTCTGCGCGGCATTTCCGATGGCAAGGTGGATGTGAACCACGTGGACGACTGGACGGAGTACCTGCACATCATCGATGAAAAGCTGGCGGATGCCGTCCACCGGCTTTGCCGCGCCATCGAGGACGGCGTGATTGCCCTTTAGAACCTTGCGATTTTCGCAAATTTCCGCTGTTTGACGCCCGCTCCCGGGTTGCTTAAAGCCGCCATTTTCTTTAAAGGCTCGCCATGACCCAGATAGCCCATCCCGACAGCATTCTCATCATCGATTTCGGCAGCCAGGTGACGCAGCTGATTGCGCGCCGCATCCGCGAAGCCGGGGTCTATTGCGAAATCCATCCGTTCCAGAATGCCGCAGAGGCGTTCGAGAAGCTTCAGCCCAAGGGCGTGATCTTCTCCGGCGGCCCCGCATCTGTCACGGCGGAAGGAAGCCCGCGCGCGCCGCAGGCGGTGTTCGACAGCAAGGTTCCGATCCTCGGCATCTGCTACGGCCAACAGACGCTCTGCACGCAGCTCGGCGGTGTGGTCGAGGGTGGCCATGCGGCGGAATTCGGCCGCGCCGATATCGACATCAAGAAGGCGAGCCCGCTTTTCGAAGGCTTCTGGGAACAGGGCAAGAGCTATCCCGTCTGGATGAGCCATGGCGACCGCGTGACGAAGCTGCCGGAGGGTTTCGAGGTCATCGCAACCTCCGAGAACGCACCTTTCGCCATCGCTGCCGACGAGACGCGCCATTATTACACCACCATGTTCCACCCGGAAGTGGTGCATACGCCTGACGGCGGCAAGCTGCTGTCCAACTTCGTGCACAAGATCGTCGGCCTTAAATCCGACTGGACGATGGCAGCCTATCGCGCCGAGATGATCCGTAAGATCCGCGAACAGGTCGGCACCGGCCGCGTGCTCTGCGCGCTTTCCGGCGGCGTCGATTCCTCGGTTGCGGCCATCCTCATTCATGAGGCGATCGGCGACCAGCTCACCTGCGTCTACGTCGACCACGGCCTGATGCGGCTTGGCGAAAGCGAGCAGGTCGTCGGCATGTTCCGCGACCACTACAATATTCCGCTGGTGCATGTGGATGCCGCCGACCTGTTCCTCGGCGAACTGTCGGGCGTTTCCGATCCGGAAGTGAAGCGCAAGACCATCGGCCGCCTGTTCATCGAGGTCTTCGAGGCCGAAGCGGCCAAGATCGCCGCCGACGGCAAGGGCGCACCGAATTTCCTGGCACAGGGCACGCTTTACCCTGACGTCATCGAGAGCGTCTCCTTCTCCGGCGGCCCCTCGGTCACCATCAAGAGCCACCACAATGTCGGCGGTCTTCCCGAGCGGATGAACATGCAGCTCGTCGAGCCGCTGCGCGAACTCTTCAAGGATGAAGTACGCGCGCTCGGCCGTGAACTCGGCCTGCCGGACAGCTTCATCGGACGCCACCCCTTCCCCGGCCCGGGCCTGGCAATCCGCTGCCCCGGTGCGATTACCCGTGAGAAGCTGGATATTCTGCGCAAGGCGGATGCGATCTATCTCGATGAAATCCGCAAGGCCGGTCTCTACGACACCATCTGGCAGGCTTTCGCCGTGCTGCTGCCGGTGCAGACCGTGGGCGTCATGGGCGATTACCGCACCTATGACTTCGTCTGCGCGCTGCGCGCCGTGACCTCGGTGGATGGCATGACGGCGGATTTCTATCCCTACGACATGAATTTCCTCGGCCGCGCGGCAACCCGTATCATCAACGAAGTACGCGGCATCAACCGCGTCGTCTATGACGTGACGAGCAAGCCGCCCGGCACGATCGAGTGGGAATAAGGACTATACTCGACACGGTCCTGTAAAGATGACGCCGCGACTAGTTCGCGGCGTTTCTGTTTTGTCGTGCGAGATAGATGATCTGGGCGGTCAGGCCGACCACAAGGATCGCCAGCAATCCTGCCTGAGCGCCGAGAAGCAACGGCGATTTCAGGTCCGTAACCAGAGGGTGACCGTCTGGAACACGGCGCAGGATTTCGCTGACCGTCGGGACCATCAAAAGAAACGCACTGATGCTGAGACAGATGGTTTCGATATATCTGGCCATGCGCGTTGAACCCAGAACGCCTTCGACGCCGTAACCTGCGAGCAGGAACAGGATGGTCAGGACGCCAACGCCGTAACTGATCGGCTGATGCGCCACGAGGAAGACCGTCGCAGCGCCAATCAGCATGGAGACAAGATAAAGAGTGCCTGGCGCTGATCGGGGAACGATTCGACCGTGGCGGGCAAACATGTAAATGGCGGCGGGAATGGCCGGCAGGCTTCCAAGCGTATGGATCCAGCCGAGCGGAGAAATTCCGAACATGAGAGATTGCCTTTCTCGTCCAAAAGGACGTGGTGGTCCGGGAAGCAGACCGTCATCGACAAATCTGCCAGCTTGATACGGTCTATTTTTTCGGTGGCCTGCCACTCAGGTCATGCATCGAGCTCCCTCGCGAAACTCCGATTTCAAGCGGTCATGCGCTCCAGCATGGGGCGGGTTATTGCGCCAAAAGTCGTCGCATCACCATGGGCACGGGCGGAAAGCATCGCGCCGTGCACGGTGGCCATGAAGATTTCAGCATTGGCTTTGGCGGTTCCGTTGAGCGCGAGGCGCCCCTGGGCAACGCCGCGTTCCAGAACGGCGGTGAGCCAGTCGGAGAGACTTCGAAAATGCGCGCGCACTTCAAGAGCGACTGTTTCAGGCAGAACCGGAATTTCACTGGCGAGCAGAGCGCAGACGCAGAAGGAGTGAGTGGCCTCGGCGATACAGCCCTCCCAATAGCCGATATAAGCGCGGAGCTGTTCAAGCGGGTCGGAAATGTTTCGCTCCAGTTCGGCGATACCGGCTTCCGCCTCCTGCCTGTATTGCGCAACAAGTTTTTGGATTAGATCAGACTTGCTGGGAAAATGATGGTGAATGCTCGCATTGCGAATGCCGACCACAGCGGAAATATCGGCATAGCTGAAACTGTTATAGCCGCCCTTTATGATCAGGGAGCGTGCGCAACGGAGGATTTCATCGGCTTTGGTCTGTGGATTTTTCATGAGAGTTACCTACCAACTAGTAGGCAGAATGTCAACGCCAGGCGGTTTTAGCCTATGACCGCCGACCAGAGCGTGCCGGAGACCGAGTGCGCGTGACGGATATGGCGGGCCTATTCCAAGGCCGATGGCAGCTGATCCACGCCCCGAACCGAGGCCGCATCGTCCCGGTCCAGAAGCTCGTGTCATGCGGTTGACGAGCCACGAAGCCGCTTGCACGTTTGACTTTGCGCCCTTTTTCGCCAGTATTTCGACCATCCTTTGCAGAGCACCCGTCGGTCCGGCATGGCTTTAGCTAATGCCATGCAGTCCGTTAGGATAGGTTACATTTGCCTGCAAAGGACAATGGGAGGAGCCCATCGATGACAAACGATGTCGATCCGAAGCCGATGTCACGTGCCGCCGCGATCCTCTACGCCATTATTTCACCGCTCAGCCTGATGGCCCTGATCTTTCTGCCTGCGGGCCGGATCGACTGGTGTCCGGGCTTGGTTTTCCTCGCGGTCGTCGTCGCCGCCTTTGGCCTTTCCGCGCTGGTATTGGCGCGTGTGAACCCGGTCATTTTCCGCGCGCGCAGCCGGTTCCAGCCGGGCACCAAAACATGGGACCTGTTCCTCGTCACCGGTATCCTTCTCGCTTTTGCCGCTGAAATCCCGGTTGCGGCACTCGATGCCGGCCGGATGGGTTGGTCCGTCGTGCCGCTTTGGACCGTTCTGCTCGGGTATATCCTGCTTGTCGGCGGCATTGCGGTTACGGCGTGGGCCCAGGCCGTCAATCCGTTCTTCGAGCCGGGTGTCCGCATCCAAAGCGAGCGCGGACAGCGGGTGATCACGTCGGGCCCATACGGTACCGTGCGCCACCCCGGTTACACGGCCGCAATCGCAATGTTCACCGGCATACCGCTCGCATTGGGTTCCTGGGTGGCCCTGCTCCCCGCCGCTTTGGCCATCGCCCTGCTGATCCTGCGCACCGGCTGGGAAGATCGTCTGCTCCAGGCCGAATTGCCCGGCTATGCTGATTATGCCCGTGAAAGGCGCTATCGGCTATTTCCCGGCATCTGGTAAGCGTCACAAGACAATTGTTCTCTTTTTGTTCTTTAAATTATTGTCGTTAGTGATAATATCCCGGCCCGGGCAAAGGCCATGGAGCATCGCTATGGGTTTCGGGTTGGCAGATGAAGGAGGTTTAAGGCAGCTTTTCTTCGAAGGATGGGAGCCGGAGAAAATACGGCGTTTCAATCCGCGATTTAGCAGCAAGCTCTTGATCACGGTGAAACCGCCGGCAGCCCTGGCGGAACGAATTTTTGCCGATGCGTCGCACCATGCCGCAGGGCGGACGAAGCGTGAGGCCTATCCGCCGGAGCTTCTGCATATAAGCCTGCTCTGTATCGGAGGTTTCGAGACCGTACCTCACGGGCTGGTAAAGAGGCTGAAAGCAGCGCTGGGGGAGATCAAGGCGCGGCCCGTTCCGATCACATTCGATGGAACATCGCTTTTCGGCAATCGCAACAGTCTGGCGCTACACAGCAGCCGCGAAATGCAGGACCTTAAGGCTCTGGCGAAAATGGTGCAGCGCGCCCTGCGGCGGGCAAACCTGCCCTATGTCGCCGCATCGTCGTTTGCGCCACATCTCACCGTGATCTACGGCTGCGGGAAAATTGAGCTGATGCCGGCTGACAAACCCTATAGCTGGCTGGCGGGGAGCTTCGAACTCGTTTTCAGCCACAATGGCGAAACACGGCATGAGTTGCTCGGGCGCTTCGCACTCTCGCCGAAAGCGGAGCGTTACGAGCGGCCTGAAAACCAGCTACATTTGCCGGAAAAAGTGATCGGACCTTCGAAACGGCCGACACAAAGGGCGTCGGTGCGATAACATGCACCTGAAGCGGCATAGCGCTTTGATACCGACAATTTTTCCGCATTCTCCATTGGGAACTATGCGGAACCTTCTTGTGCGAATCCGGCGCTTTTCCCGCCAGCCGCACATCCGCCGCGCCAGCCGAAAACCGATCCGGTTATCGATCCCGAGCGCAAGCGAGGCGATATCGCCTCGCAACGGATAATGACCAGCTTAGAGCTGTACCTTGTCGAACGCCTTGCCGTCGATGCCGAGGGCTTCGAGATCGGCGCGGGCGGGCTTGCGATGTGCGCGAACAGCGGCCGAAACCGAGAGCGCTGCACCGAGAACGGCGAAAGTTTCACCGAAGAAGTTACGCGATGTCTTTGCAACCTGACGCATTTTTCTCTCCATCTTTGATGCCCAGATAATGGGCATTTCCGGCCCGTTCTACAACTCATGATGCAGCAGGGAAGCCATGCAGCTTTGCTCGCGCTCATTTGGATATCAGCCATTGCGATTTTGCATGGCTTAGGCACCGGGACCGGGTATATGCGCAGGGCACTTCAGCAGGCGGGTTGAATAAGACGGATATTTTGTTATGCCGGAAGTGCTTTTAGAGACGAAGAGGCAGAAGGCATGACGGTCACGATTTACGGCATCAAGAACTGCGACACGATGAAGAAGGCCAGAAGCTGGCTGGAAGCCAACGGTGTCGACTATTCTTTCCATGACTATAAGGCGGCCGGCATCGACCGTGCCCATCTGGAAACATGGTGCGATGCCGCGGGCTGGGAAACGGTTCTCAACCGCGCCGGCACCACCTTCAAGAAACTCGATGACGGCCAGAAGACCGATCTCACCCATGAGAAGGCCATCGGGCTGATGCTGGAACAGCCTTCCATGATCAAGCGTCCCGTGCTGGAGGCGAAAGGCAGGATAACCGTCGGTTTCAAGCCTGAAACCTACCAGACCCTTTTTGCGTGAACGCAGCCCGCCATGTCCAAAACAACCCGCGCCACCCAGATGCTGACCAAGGCCGGCGTTGCCTTCACCACCGTCACCTATGACTACGACCCGAATGCCGATCGCATCGGCCTGCAGGCGGCCGAGGCGATCGGTGAGCCACCGCATCTGGTGCTGAAAACGCTGATGGCGGAACTCGATGGCAAACCGGTCTGCGTCGTCGTCCCTTCGGATCGCGAGGTCAGCATGAAAAAGCTGGCCGCCGCCTTCGGAGGCAAATCCGCCAGCATGATGAGGCCTGCCGATGCGGAACGGGCCACCGGTTACCATGTCGGCGGCATCAGCCCTTTCGGGCAGAAGAAACAGGTGCCGACGGCCATCGAGGCCGGTGCCATGGCGCATGATTATGTCTACATGAATGGCGGGCAACGCGGCCTGCAGGTGAGGCTTTCGCCCCGCGATGCCCAAAGCGCACTGAAGGCGATTGCCGCGCCGCTGGTCGCCGATTGAAGCGCAAGAGGCGCGCCTGAAAGCATTTGGCTTTCGGAAGGAATGGGCTATGGTCGGCGCCTCCTATTGAAATAGACGAAGGCAGATCATGACCGTTTCCCCCATCGATCCCGTCAAACTCGAAAAACTGGCCGAAGTCGCCGTCAAGGTCGGCCTGCAATTGCAGAAGGATCAGGATCTGGTGATTACCGCACCGCTGGCGGCCCTGCCGCTGGTGCGATTTTTGACCAAACACGCCTATATGGCGGGTGGCGGGCTGGTCACCACCTTCTATTCCGACGAAGAAACCACGCTTGCCCGCTATCGCCACGCCAGCGACGCCAATTTCGACCGGGCTTCCGGCTGGCTCTATGAAGGCATGGCGAAGGCCTACGCCAATGGCGCGGCGCGGCTGGCCATTGCCGGCGACAACCCCATGCTGCTGGCCGAACAGGACCCCGCCAAAGTAGCCCGCGCCAACAAGGCCAACTCCACGGCCTACAAGCCGGCGCTGGAGAAGATTTCCAATTTCGACATCAACTGGAACATCATCTCCTATCCGAATCCCTCCTGGGCAAAGCAGGTCTTCCCCGATCTCGCGGAAGACGAAGCTGTTCGCAAGCTCGCGGACGCCATCTTCGCCGCATCGCGGGTGGATCTGGCCGACCCGGTCGCGGCATGGGCGCAGCACAATGCCAATCTCGCCAAACGTTCGGCATGGCTGAACGGCGAGCGCTTCTCTGCGCTGCATTTCACCGGCCCCGGCACGGATGTGAAGATCGGCCTCGCGGACGGCCATGAATGGCATGGCGGCGCCTCCACCGCCAAGAATGGCGTGACCTGCAACCCGAATATCCCGACGGAAGAAGTCTTCACGACCCCGCATGCGCTGCGTGTCGACGGTTACGTCTCCAGCACCAAGCCGCTCTCGCATCAGGGAACGCTGATCGATGACATCCAGGTGAAGTTCGAAGCCGGCCGCATCGTCGAAGCCAAGGCTTCGAAGGGCGAAGCGGTGCTGAACAAGGTGCTCGACACCGACGAGGGCGCGCGGCGTCTCGGCGAAGTGGCGCTGGTGCCGCATTCCTCGCCGATCTCGGCAAGCGGCATCCTGTTCTACAATACGCTTTTCGATGAAAACGCCTCCTGCCACATCGCGCTTGGCCAATGCTATTCGAAATGCTTCCTCGACGGCGCTTCGCTGTCGCAGGATGAGATCAAGGCGCAGGGCGGCAACTCGAGCCTGATCCACATCGACTGGATGATCGGTTCCGACAAGGTGGATATTGACGGTGTGAAGCCGGACGGCTCCACGCTTCCGGTGATGCGCAAGGGCGAATGGGCCTGACGACACCTATCTCGGTAACTGGCTGCGCTGACTGAGCCAGATGCTGAAAAGCACCGCAACGAAACCGGCGATCTGCGCTGGCGTAAGGCTTTGGCCGAGCGCCAGCCAGCCGAGCAGGGTTGCAACAACCGGGCTTAGAAAACCGAGCGACGCGGCGGCGGAAGGTTCGATGCGGGCAAGCCCGCGAAACCACAGAAAATAGGTCAGGGCGGCACCGATAAGTCCCAGATAGGCCATGCCGAGAATATTGGCCGTTGTCGGCGTCGGCAGGGCCGGTTCCAGGAAATAGGCGACCGGCAGCAACAGAAGGCCGCCCGCCGTCAATTGCCAGGCGGTAAACGTGAGGTTCGATACCGGCGGCCGCCATTTGCGGGTCAGCACCGTTCCAAAAGCCATGGAGACGGCACCGGCAAGACCTGCCGCCACACCGATACCATCCAGCGCAGCACCCGGCGCCAGAACCAGAAGCGCAACGCCGACAATGCCGAGAAAACCGGCCACGATGGCCAGCGGCCGAACGGGTGCCGCGAGAAACAGCCGGGAAAGGCCAATCACGATCAGGGGCTGGACTGCACCCACCGTTGCCGCCACGCCGCCCGGCAGCCGATAGGCCGACACAAAAAGCATCGCCCAGAAGAACGAGAAATTCAGCGCCCCGAGAATGAAGCTGCGCGGCCACCAGATACCGTGCGGCAGCTTTCTTACGAAAAGCAGCAAAAGCACGCCGGCGGGCAATGCGCGCAGCATCGCGACATGAAAGGGATAACCGTGCGGCAAAAATTCGGTCGTCACGAAATAGGTGGTTCCCCAGATGGCCGGGGCAAGGGCGGTCACCAGCACATCGGCGGCATAGGTCGTATTTTTCTTCATTTCAAGAATCTCTATATCAAGATAAATGCAATCTAGCCGATTTTATCTTGACGTCAAGACATCAATTGTTATGCCTTGGTGATGAGCAAAGAACCGCTGGACCACGTGGATCACATTCTGGCGCAATGGCGCAGGGAGCGACCCGATCTCGATGTCGGCCCCATGGGGCTGCTCGGGCGCCTGAACCGTCTCGCCACCCATCTCGGCCGGGAGGTGGAGGCGGTGTTGCTGAAGCACGGGCTCTCCTCTTCCGCTTTCGATGTGCTGGCTACATTGCGGCGCTCCGGCTCACCCTACAGGCTTTCCCCCGGCGATCTTTTGGCCATGACGATGGTGAGTTCCGGCACCATGACCAACCGGATCGACCAGCTCGAGAAAGCCGGATTGGTGGAGCGTATCCATAACCCGAACGACCGGCGCAGCGTCCTGATATCGTTGACGGAACACGGGTTTGCCATTGTCGAGGAAGCGGCAGGCGCTCACGTCGAAAACCAGCACCGCCTGGTCGCCGGTCTCAGCGAAGAAGAGCTTGCGACGCTGAACCGGCTGCTGAAACGGTTTTTGCGGGATTTCGAAAAGTAGGCTTTTCGGCCCGACAAACACACAATGGATTCGTGATGGCGCTTGTTTCGCTCCCAAAAATCCTGTAAGCAATTTTCCATAAACCTGTACTACAGGTTGGAGGAAAAATGTTAACTGCCATTTCGCATGAATCCGGTCTCGTCAGCAGCACGATCGGCGCTATCACCCGCCATATCCGCGAAAACGAACTTGCACCGGGAGCGAAGCTCCCCAGCGAGCTTTCGCTCTCGCAGCAGCTCGGTGTCTCCCGCACCGTCGTTCGTGAGGCCTTCCGGTCCCTCTCGGCCATGCGGCTGATCGATGTCAGCGCCGGCAAGCGCGCCACTGTGGCGACGCTGGATCACGGTGCAATGTCCTTGATGTTCGAACATGGCATTCATACCGAACAGATCAACATCCAGCAGATTTACGACGTGCGCCGCACGATCGAAGTCAGAACCGTAACTCTGGCGGCGCTTAGGCGCACGGATGCGGAAGCGCTCACCATTCTCGACCATGCCAACAATATGGAGCGGGATTTCGGCGACAATGACAAGGTCATGGAACACGACCTTGCTTTTCACATCGCCGTTGCCAGAGCCTCCAAGAACCCGGTTTTCGAACTCATTCTCGGCGCTTTCCAGAACGTGACGCGCCAGACATGGCCGATCGGCTGGAAAAGCCGCACATCCGATGCGCAGCGCCATGCCGCAAGCGAACTTCACATCGCCATCGGACAGGCCATTGCCGCCGGCGATCCACAAACGGCTTCAACACTGATGGCGCGGCATTTCGATGAAAGCGTGCACGCGCTTCTGGCAGCCGGCATCGCCTGATTTTTCAAACACGGTTCCAGACGGAACACGACCTGCCTCTGGAGGAGGAGACACTTCATGAAAATCACAAAACTCGAGACCGTCCGCGTGGCGGAACGGACGAACTTGCTCTGGGTTCTGGTCCATACGGACGAGGGCATTACCGGGCTCGGCGAAACCTTCTTCGGAGCGGAGACGGTGGAGACCTATGTGCATGAATATATCGCGCCGCGCGTAATCGGGCGCGATCCGCTGCAGATCGACCTTCTGGCGCAGGACCTCGTCGGTTATCTCGGCTTCCGTTCATCGGGCGCGGAAGTGCGCGGCAATTCCGCCTTCGATATTGCGCTGTGGGATATTTTCGGCAAGGCCACAAACCAGCCCATCGCCCAGCTGCTCGGCGGTTTCAGCCGCAAGGAAATCCGCACCTACAATACCTGCGCGGGCACCGAATATATCAAGAAGGCCACCGGGCAGCAGACGGCCAATTACGGCCTCTCCAGCGGCAAGGATTACGACGACCTCAACGGCTTCCTGCACCGCGCTGACGAGCTTGCCCATTCGCTGCTGGAAGAGGGTATTACGGCCATGAAGATCTGGCCGTTCGATGCGGCGGCGGAAAAGACGCGCGGGCAATATATTTCGATGCCGGACCTGAAGAGTGCGCTCGAGCCTTTCGAGAAAATTCGCAAGGCGGTGGGCGACAGGATGGATATCATGGTGGAGTTTCACTCCATGTGGCAGCTTCTGCCCGCCATGCAGATCGCCAAGGCGCTCACCCCCTACCAGACCTTCTGGCATGAAGACCCCATCAAGATGGACAGCCTTTCCAGCCTGGCGCGTTATGCCACCGTTTCGCCTGCGCCGATTTCCGCCTCGGAAACGCTCGGCTCCCGCTGGGCCTTCCGCGATCTACTGGAGACAGGTGCTGCCGGTGTGGTGATGCTGGACATCAGCTGGTGCGGCGGGCTTTCGGAGGCGCGCAAGATCGCTTCAATGGCGGAAGCCTGGCATCTGCCGGTCGCCCCGCATGATTGCACCGGGCCGGTGGTGCTCTGCGCCTCCACCCATCTGTCGCTCAACGCGCCGAACGCGCTGGTGCAGGAAAGCGTGCGCGCCTTCTATAAAACCTGGTATCGCGATCTCGTCACCGCATTGCCTGAGGTGAAGAATGGCATGATCACCGTGCCGCCGGGCGCCGGCCTTGGCATGGAACTGCATCCCGATATCGAAAAGACCTTCACCGTCAGCCGCCGTTTTTCGGATGCGGCGTCGATCTGATCAGAACAGGCTGCCCTGATTGCCCGGATCGGAAGAAACCGGTTTCGCCGGCTTCTTTTTTGGCACTATGGGGTTATCAGGGGATGGTGCTCCCTCCCCCGTCGTGATGGCCGAGACGCGGCCATCGGCAAATTCCATCGAGACCACAGCACCTGAAGCGATAGCGGCAGCTCGGGTCAGCGGCCGGTTCTCCTCGTCGCGGATCACGGCATAACCGCGTTTCAGCACATTTTTATAAGACAGCGATTGCAGGATGCGGTCATGGGCGGCAAGGCCCGCACGGTTCTGCGCCATGCGGTGCAATACGGCTGTATCGGCACGACGTGCAGCGGTGACAATGCGTTCTTTCTGCCGTTCCAGCTGGCCGAGCAGCCGGGCGGGAAGCGAACGCAGCGAAGAATCAAAGGCATCGACACGGCCTTTTCCCTGCAGCAGACGGCGCTCCACCAGGGTCTCGGCCCGGTGCATGCGCTCGGTAATCCGTTGCCTGTGCTGTTTGAGACCATTCAGCAAGGTTTCCGGCCTGAGACCCGAGGCGGATCGCTCAAAGGCGCGGCGCTTGTTGAGGGTTGTCAATTCCAGTCCACGCCCGAGACCGCTCGCGGCCTCGTCGAACCTGCGGCGTGGCAGGGCCAGAAGCTGATCGAGAGACGGCAACGCCCGCACCAGCGCCCGCACGCCCTGACGGCGATTGTCCATCTGCCGCGATACAGAGCCTGAAAGACGCGCGGCAAGGCCGGAAAGCTGCGCTTCCAGTTCCGCACGCACCGGCACGGCCATTTCGGCGGCCCCCGTCGGTGTCGGCGCACGCACATCGGCAGCGTAGTCGATCAAGGTCGTATCGGTTTCATGCCCAACGGCGGAAATCAGCGGAATTTCGCTTTCGGCAGCGGCGCGCACGACGATTTCGTCGTTGAAGCTCCAGAGGTCCTCCAGACTGCCGCCGCCACGCGCGACAATCAGCACATCCGGCCGCGCAATCTCACCGCCGGGCTGAAGCGCGTTGAAACCGCGAATGGCGTTCGCCACCTCCTCGCCCGAACCTTCCCCCTGCACCTTGACCGGCCAGACGACCACATGGACAGGAAAGCGATCCGAAATGCGGTGAAGAATATCGCGAATGACAGCGCCTGTCGGCGAGGTGACGACGCCGATGACATGCGGCATGAAGGGCAGCCGGCGCTTGCGGGCCGCATCGAACAGCCCTTCCGCCGCCAGACGCCGGCGGCGGTCTTCGAGAAGCGCCATCAGCGCGCCGGCGCCGGCAGGCTCGAGGCTTTCTATGACAATCTGGTATTTCGACGAGCCGGGAAAAGTTGTGACCTTGCCGGTGGCGATGACTTCCATGCCCTCTTCCGGTCGGAACTTCAGCCGCGAGAAGGTGCCTTTCCAGATCACCGCATCGATACGGGCGCGGTCGTCCTTCAGCGAGAAATAGGCGTGACCTGAAGAATGCGGCCCACGATAGCCGGAAATCTCGCCGCGCACCCGCACCTGCTCGAAAGCCGTCTCCACCGTGCGCTTTATGGACCCCGACAGTTCGGAGACCGAGAACTCGGCAAGATTGCTCAATGCTGCGTGGGAGAAGATATCGCTCATGCCCGTTTGTAACCAAAACCCGTCGATTCGGAAATGCCGGCACCGGCCGGCCTCATTTTAACGGCGATGAAACCATATCCTCAACTAACGAGTTAGGAAAATGGGGATTGGAGGAGGAAACAAGGGTTCGTTAGGGAAAACGGCGTTACGTCTTGCCCCAGGCCCGGCAACCAAAGAGGAGGCGGCATCATGATTTTTCTTACCGCCACAGCGCTCGGCGTAACCGCAGTTGCGCTCCGTTCGGTTTTCAGCATCGTTTTCATCTGCATGATGATTATCGGTGCCTATGGCGTGGCGATTGCACTTTCTTCCACGGCCGTGCCCTTGATGTCGCTGCTTCTGGCGCTCGCCGGTTACAATTTCGGTGTCGTGGGTGTCGTCCTCGGCCTTCTGTTGCTGCAGCGCCCGCGTTCCACCCAGCCAACCCTCTAAAAGCCCACGGTCTTGAGGCTTTCCCGCTTTGCGCTGACCGAGATTTGCGGACTGGCCGCCGACCTTGCCGTTACCTGTCTGCTTATTTTCTATCTCGGCGTCGATCCCCTGGCCGCCCGTTTGCCGGGCGCGGCAACGGGGCTTGCAACAAGCTGGCGGCTGAACCGTGTAAATGGTGAGGCGTCAGCCAGGTTGAACAGCTTTCTGATGAATGCGGTCACACTCACCTCACGTATCGTCAGCGTCGGGCTGTTTGCCCTGCTGCAATGGCGCAACCCGCTGGTGCAGCCGCTCGTCCCACTTGCCTTTTCAGCGCTGGCAGCGCTGGCGCTGGCGCTTTACGGCCATTGGCGGCTTCAAAAGCAACGGCAAGATCAGGACTAAACCGTCTCCCAGCCATCCTTTTCCGCTGCCCGGTAGATAGCGTCGATGAAAAGCTGGTTCTTTCTCGAGCTTTCCAGCGTAACCACGTCGCCCTCGCCCTTCGCCGCACGGGCAAAGGCCTCCGCCTCCAGCTTATATTGGCGGCTATCCTGAAACCGGAATATTTGCGACTGGTTATGGGCCTGATTGGTCAGTTCGATCTCTTCCGCACCCCAGCGATTGGCGTTGAAGGGAGACTTGACCTCAATGTACCCCTCAGTGCCATGGAAAACCATGAGCTGACGGGCGGCAAGCTGTGTTGCCAGATAAAAACTCAGTTCGAAGCCGCCGAAATCGGCCCTGACACTGGAATAGATATCCGTGCCGAACTCCTTATCGCGCTCGACGGTGGCCTGTACGCGCCGGGGCTCCGCGCCGGTAGCGAAGCGGGTAACGATGGTCGGGTAAACGCCGATATCCGGCAAGGCGCCGCCACCCAGTTCGGGAATATTGCGCATATTGCCGGGATCGCGGTTGAAATAGCTGAAAGCGCCCTGAACATGCTTCAGTGTGCCTATCGCGCCGGACGCCAGCAATTCCTTCACCTTCGCCCAGACGGGCGCATAGGTGACCATGAAAGCTTCCGAGACGATAACACGGTTGCGGTCACGCGCGGCGATGAGGGGGTCGATCTCCCCAGCCTTCAATGCAATCGGCTTTTCGCACAGAACATGCTTGCCGGCATCGGCGGCCTTGATGGTCCATTCCACATGCTGCGAGGTCGGAAGCGGAATATAGACGGCGTCGATCACATCCGAGGCCAGCATCTCCTCATAGGAGCCGAAGGCGTGTGGCACGGAAAAACGATCCGCCACCGCGCGGGCCTTGGCGAGGTCACGGCTGGCGATGGCGCTGACCACGCAGTTCTGCGCATCCTGTATCGCCGGAATGACGTGATCCTGAGCGATTTTCGCCGTTGAGATTATTCCAAAACGCAGCATTCCATTCTCCCGCTCTGCCATCCGTCGGAAACTTACCATCGTCACACGGTCTGGCAAGCCGCAGATGCATGACAGAACAAGGCATGGCTGAATTTGTCCTGTCTTTGTCGGAATGCCTGCTTTTCTCCGAACTAGATTAGAAGAATTATGCTATGCATGAACCCAATGGAGAAACATGAAATGTCCTCTTCCCATACAGCACTGCTTGTTATCGACGTTCAGGAATCCTTTCGGCACGCCCCTTACTTCGAAGAAAGCGAGCTTGCCGCCTATCTGGAGAAGCAGCAGGCACTGATCGACGGTGCAAGGGCTGCGGGCATTCCCGTCGTGCAAATCTTCCATGTCGACGGCGACCGGGCCTTTTCAAAAGACAGCGGCTATATCCGGGCGCTGAAGGGTGTGCGGATTGCCCCTGATGTCACCTTTCACAAGAACCGCCATTCGGCTTTTGCCGGCACCGGCCTCGAAATCTGGCTGACGCAGAAGGGCATCAACCGGCTGATCGTCTCCGGCATCCGTACCGAACAATGCTGTGAAACCACCACCCGGCACGCTTCCGATCTTGGTTACAGCGTCGATTACGTTACAGAAGCGACGCTGACTTTCCCGATGACACACGCTTCCGGCACCGTCTTCAGCCCGGACGATATCCGCAAGCGGACCGAGCTGGTGCTGGCCGGCCGCTTCGCGCACATCGTGACCGTCGATGACGCACTTGCCGCCGTGAAAGAGGCCGCCTGATGGATAAAGGCGGCACGCGCACCATTCCCTTTTATACGCTTGTGCCGCCACATGCGCTGTTGCTCGATATTGCCGGTCCGCTCGAAGTGATCCGTTATGCCAACGGGGAACAGCGGGGCATCCATTTCGACTGCCGCTACATTGCCGCGACTGACAAACAACAATCTTCCATCGGCCTTGCGCTTTCGGGGCTGGAGAGCTTGCCTGAGACCCTGCCGGAAAATGCTTTCCTGCTGATCTCCGGCAGCACATCACGCTTCGACAACGATCCGGAGACACGACGAGAGCGACAGGCGCTGACGGCATGGCTGCGCCGCGCGGTGCGCCCCGATACGACAGTCATTTCCATCTGTTCCGGCGCGCTGCTGGCGGGCGAAGCCGGGCTTTTCGACGGGCGCAACTGCACGACCCATGCCGATTGCGTTGAAGGGCTGCGCCGTATCGCGCCGCTGTCCCAGGTGGCCGAAAACCGCCTTTTCGTCGAGGATGGCAACCGCTTCTCAAGTGCCGGTATTTCCACCGGCATCGACCTGATGCTGCATGTGGTTTCCCGGCTGACATCCCCGGCGGTCGCCGCGCGTATTGCCAAAACCATGGTGGTTTATCTCAGGCGCAGCGGCAGCGATCCGCAAATCTCCCCCTGGCTCACCGGCCGCAACCACATCCACCCCGCCATTCACCGGGTTCAGGACCGTGTGATGGCCGAGCCGGCGCAGGAATGGTCACTGGAGCGGCTGGCCGATATTGCGGCGCTCAGCGAAAGGCATCTGTCGCGCCTGTTTCGCGAGCATACCGGCATCAGCGTCATCGACTATGTCAACCTGATGCGGGTCAATCTCGCCCGCGACATTCTCGCCAACAGCCGCCTGGATATGGAAGCCATTGCCGAACGGGCGGGTTTTGCCTCCGCCCGGCATTTACGGCGCGTGTGGCAGCGGCATAATCGTTACCCGCCCAGCCATTATCGCGGTTTTCAGGCCTGATAATCTCAAACCCTGCCGCTGCCTGATGAATGCCATCAAAGGAATTGAATGGTTATGCGGATGAGCAGTTGCTACCTTGCCACCAAGACAGCAACAGGAGCATTCCCCGTGGAAAAACGAAGCCTCGGCCGCACCGGCCTCTCCATCGCCCCGATCGTCTTCGGCGGCAACGTGTTCGGCTGGACAGCGGATGAGAAGACTTCCTTTGCCCTGCTCGACGCCTTTTTCGACGCCGGGTTCAACGCCATCGACACGGCGGATGTCTATTCCGCCTGGGTGGATGGGCATGTGGGCGGTGAGTCCGAGACGATCATCGGCAAATGGCTGAAGCAGTCGGGCGTCAGGCGCGAAGATGCGGTAATCGTCACCAAGGTTGGTTTTGACAATCGCGGCCAGAAGACAGGCCTCAGCGCCAAGTGGATCGCGGAGGCCGTGGAAGCGTCGCTGAAGCGGCTGCAAACCGACTACATCGACCTTTACCTCGCCCACAAGCCGGATGCGGATGTGCCGCTGGAGGAAACGCTCGCCGCTTTCGGCAAGCTGAAGGAGCAGGGAAAAATCCGCGCCATCGGTTGCTCCAATTATTCCGCAAGCCAGCTTCAGGACGCGCTGGACACATCTGCAAAAGCCAATCTTCCCCGTTATGACGTGCTGCAGCCCGAGTATAATCTCTATAACCGCAAGGATTTCGAAGGTCCACTTGCCGAGCTTTGCGAGAAGGAAGAGATCGGCGTCATCAATTATTACAGCCTCGCCGCCGGCTTCCTCACCGGGAAATATCGTGCCAAGGCCGATACGGAAGGCGTCGCCCGCAGCTATCGCGTGGGCGAATATGTCAATACGCGCGGGCTTGCCATTCTGGGTGCCATGGATGCGGTGGCAGTGGAAACCGGCGCGAAGCTCGCGGATATTGCGCTGGCCTGGCTGTTGCGAAAGAAGGCGATAACCGCGCCAATCGCCAGCGCCACCAGCCTGTCCCAGCTTGAAAGCTTCAAACGCGCCGTCAACTTAAAGCTGACGGATGAGATGATGACGCTGCTCGACAAGGCGGGCGCATAACATGGAGCTTAGAATTCGCGACGCGCAGCCGGCTGACCGGGCGGAATGGCTGCGCCTGTGGAACGACTATCTTGCCTTTTATGATGTCGATCTTGCCGATGAGGTGACCGAGCATACCTGGGCGCGCATTCTCGATCCCGCATCCCGCGTCTCCATGCGGGTGGCGCTGCTCGGCGACCGCATGGCCGGTTTCGCCATTCACCACTTCCATGATTCCACCTGGGTAAAGACGCCCGACTGCTATCTGGAGGACCTGTTCGTCGATGGCGAAATCCGCGGCAAGGGAACGGGCCGGGCGCTGATGGACGATCTTGTCGCCATCTGCAAGGATAAGGGCTGGTCACGGCTATACTGGCATACCGGCGAGGACAATCACCGCGCCCAGAAGCTCTATGACAGCTACGTTAAAAGCGACGGCCATATCCGCTATCGCATCAAGTTCTGATCAACTCCTGAAGCGGAAGAAATCCACAAAAGCCCTCAGCGCCGGCCGCATCTGCCGGCGCGAGGGATAATAGATATAGAAGCCATCGAAGGGCGCACACCAGTCCTCAAGCACGCGGGTCAGTCTTCCCTCCCTGATATCGTCCTCGACACGCTGCTCGAAAACGAAGGCAAGCCCTGCCCCGTCGATGGCAGCCCTGCGAATGAGGCTCTGGTCCGACAGGATCAGCGGTCCCTGCACATCGACCACCAGCGGCTTGCCATTCTTCTCCAGTTCCCAGCGATAGATAAGGCCGCTGGCGAAACGCCGGCGAATGCAGCGATGCCGAATAAGATCCCGTGGATTCTGCGGTGGTGAGTTTTCTACGAAATAGGCGGGCGCGCCAACAATCGCGCCGCGCCATGCGCCGCTGGCTTTCACCGCAATCATATCCGCATCGAGATGCTCCCCGAGCCGCAGACCGGCATCGAAACCTTTCGCGACAATATCCTCGAAGCGATCGTCGGTTGAGATTTCGAGTGAAATATCGGGATAGAGCCGCAGGAACTCGCCCAGTCGGGGCACGATGAGGTCCTCAGCGGCAAGTCGCGGCAGGGTGATGCGCAGGGGGCCGGCCGGTCTTCCGCCCTGCTCGGCGAGCGTCTCGATGACCGCATCGATATCGGCAAGCGCCGGGCCAAGCGTCTCGAGAAGCCGCTTGCCTTCCTCTGTTGGTGAAACGCTGCGGGTGGTACGATGAAGCAGGCGCAGCCCAAGGCTTGCCTCCAGCGACGACACCGCATGGCTGACGGCGGAAGGGGCAATGGCAAGTTCGGCGGCGGCCTTGCGAAAGCTGCGGCCTTCGGCAACGGCGGCGAGAACAGCCAGCTGGGAGAGTTGCACACGGTTCATTGTTCTAAATGATAGAACAACCCAAGCGGATTTGCAGCGATTATTTTTACCGCCCTGAGACGCTATTTTCTCATCACGCCCTTAACGATGGGCGGTTCCTTATGGAAGGACGTACAGATGAAAAAAAGAACCCTTGGAAACAACCTTTCCGTTTCGGCGCTCGGCCTCGGCTGCATGGGCATGACACATGCCTATAGCCCGACCGGCGATGAGAGCAGCGCAATTGCCACGCTGCACCGCGCCGTCGAACTCGGCGTCACCTTTTTCGATACGGCAGAGGTTTACGGGCCTTACAATAACGAAATCCTTGTCGGCAAGGGTTTGAAGCCCTATCGCGACAGGGTGGTCATTGCCACCAAGTTCGGCTTCAAAATCGACACCAGTAAACCCGCTGGCCAGATGATGGTGGGCACCGACAGCCGCCCGGAAAATGTGCGCGCCGTCGCCGAAGCCTCTCTCAAACGCCTTGGCGTCGATGAGATCGACCTGTTCTACCAGCATCGCGTCGATCCGAATGTTCCGATCGAAGACACGGTAGGCGCCATGGCCGAGCTGGTCCGGCAGGGCAAGGTGAAGCATCTCGGCCTTTCGGAAGCGAGTGCCGAAACGCTTCGCAAAGCGCACGCCGTTCATCCGATTGCGGCCATACAGAGCGAATATTCGCTGTGGACCCGCGACGTGGAGGAAAACGGCGTGCTGGAGACCTGCCGTGAGCTTGGCATTGGTTTCGTCCCCTTCAGCCCGCTCGGGCGCGGTGCCTTGACGGGCGCGCTGAAGTCGCTCGACGGCCTTGCATCCGACGACTTCCGCCGCGGCCTGCCGCGCTTCCAGAGCGAAAACTTCGACGCCAATCTGGCGCTCATCAAGCTTCTGGAGGACATGGCGACTGAGAAGGGTGTGACCGCCGGACAACTGGCGCTGGCCTGGGTGCTGGCACAGGGCGACTTCATCGTTCCTATTCCCGGCACGACAAAAATCGCCAATCTGGAAAAGAATGTTGCCGCAGCGGAGGTGTCGCTGACGGCAGAAGAAGCCGCCAGCCTCGGCGCGCTGCTTTCGCCCGCAAAAGTCGCCGGCGCGCGTTACCCAGAACAGATGTCACGGATGGCCAACCGATAAAAACAAAAAAGCCGCGGCAATTGCCGCGGCTTTTTTCATTCCGTCATCCGTTTTCAGGCGCGCAGAACACCGCCCGTCGATTTCTCCACATTGCCGACGATCTTGGCCGTCAGCGCCTCGAAATCCTCGTCCGTCAGCGTCTTGTCGACCGGCTGGATCTGAACTTCGATGGCGACCGACTTGCGGTTTTCACCGAGCGATGCGCCCTCGAAAATATCGAAGACATTGACACCGGTGATCAGCTTGCGGTCGGCGCTGGTTGCAGCCTTGATGATGGCCCCCGCCTCGACCGACTTGTCGACCACGAAGGCGAAATCGCGCTTGACTGCCTGGAAGGGCGAAAGCTCGAGCGCAGGCTTGGTGCGGGTTGCCTTCTTCTTCGGCTCCTGCATGGCGTCGAGATAAATCTCGAACCCGCAATAGGCGCCGGAGACGTCCAGTTCGGACAGCGTCTTTGGATGGAACTCGCCGAAATAACCGAGCACGACCTTCGGACCCATCTTGATGGTACCGGAGCGGCCGGGGTGATACCAGCCGGGGCCGCCGGCTTCGATCTGCACATTGGCCATGGGCAGGCCGCAGGCTTCCAGCACCGCCAGCGCATCGGCCTTGGCGTCATAGACATCGACCGGCTTGCCGCCGCCCTTCAAAGCATTTGACCACATGCGACCGCTGCCTGCGAGCGAGGCCGTGCCACGGCGAACACCGCCGGCAACGCGGCGCTGCGCATCAGGCGTATCGCCCTCATAGGTGCCGGAGACCTCGAAGATTGCGACATCACTATGCCCTTTATCGGCATTGCGCTGTGCGGCGGTCAAAAGGCCGGGCAGCAGCGAGGGCCGCATGTCCGACATATCGGCTGCGATGGGGTTTGCGAGTTTCAGCGCGGGTGAACCACCACCGAACAGCTTTGCCTGCGCTGCCGGGATGAAGGACCAGGTGACGGCCTCGAGCATGCCGCGGCTTGCCAGCGCACGGCGCGCGGTACGCGTACGGATCTGCAGCGTGGTCAGGATACGGCCATTGACGGCGCCGAAGCTTTCCAGCGGCTCCGGCTTGATGTTGTCGACGCCATGGATGCGCATGACCTCTTCCACCAGATCGGCCTTGCCATCGACATCCGGACGCCAGGACGGCACGGTGACGGACACACGCTCGCCCGTTCCCTCAACGCCGAAACCGAGACCCTTGAGAATGGCGAGACTCTCTTCCGCCGAGACTTCCAGACCTGTCAGACGCTTCACTTCCGCCAGCGGGAAATCCACGACCTTCGGCTGATGCCCCTTGTAACCGACGACCCGGGCTTCGCCGGCGACGCCGCCGCACAGTTCGAGGACCAATTCCGTGGTGCGTTCCAGACCCGGAACCATATATTCAGGATCGACGCCACGTTCGAAACGATAACGTGCATCGGTAATGATGCCGAGCGAACGGCCGGTCTTGGCGATGTTGATCGGATCCCAGAGTGCGGACTCAATCAGCACGTCGACGGTGTTTTCATCGCAGCCGGAATGTTCGCCACCCATGACGCCGCCGATGGACTCGAGGCCTTTCTCGTCGGCGATGACGACATTGTTCGGGCCGAGCTTATATTCACGCTGGTCGAGCGCAAGGATCGTCTCGCCCTCTTTTGCGCGGCGAACCGTCAGATCGCCCTTGACCTTGGCGGCGTCGAAGACGTGCATCGGCCGGCCCTGATCGAAGGTCATGTAGTTAGTGATGTCGACAAGCGCATTGATGGGACGCAGGCCGATTGCCAGCAGGCGCTGCTGCATCCATCTCGGGCTGGGGCCGTTCTTGACGCCGCGCACGATGCGCAGCGAAAAGCCGGGGCAGAGCGCCGCATCGTCCAGCTCAAGCTTCACGTCGACCGGGGTTGCGCCTTCCACCTTGAAGGACGGCGCGGGTCTCGTTTTCAGCTTACCGAGACCGGAAGCGGCGAGATCGCGGGCAATACCGTAAATCGAGGTGCAGTCCGGCCGGTTCGGGGTCAGGTTGATTTCGATGACCGGATCGTCGAGCCCGGCATAGGCGGCGAAGGAGGTACCAACAGGCGCATCTTCCGGCAGGTCGATGATGCCGTCGTGATCGTCGGAAATGTTCAGCTCCTTTTCGGAGCACATCATGCCGTGGCTTTCCACCCCGCGTATCTTGCCGACGGCAAGGGTGACGTCGATGCCCGGAACATACATGCCCGGACGCGCGAGCGCACCGACGAGGCCGGCGCGTGCATTCGGCGCGCCGCAGACGATCTGCACCGGCTTGCCGTCGCCGGCGTCGACGGAGAGAACCTTCAGACGGTCAGCTTCCGGGTGCTTCTCGGCGGAGAGCACCTTGGCGATGACGAAAGGCTTGTAGGCCGCCTTGTCGTCAACGTCCTCGACTTCGAGGCCAATCGCCGTCAGCCGCTCGCAAATCTCGTCCAGCGTCGCATCGGTATCGAGATGCTCTTTCAGCCAGGAAAGAGTGAATTTCATGTCTTTGCTCCTTGGCTAACCGGATTAAACGCTCAAACCGCCGAACAGCGTCGGCATGTCGAGCGGGCGGAAGCCGTAGTGGTTCATCCAGCGGACATCGGCGTTGAAGAAATCGCGCAGGTCAGGCATGCCGTATTTCAGCATGGCGATGCGGTCGAGGCCCATGCCCCAGGCAAAGCCCTGATATTCATCCGGGTCCAGCCCGCCGGCGCGCAGCACGTTCGGGTGCACCATGCCGCAGCCGAGGATCTCCATCCAGTCATTGCCTTCGCCGAACTTGACGATGGGGCCGGAACGGTCGCACTGGATGTCCACCTCGAAGCTCGGCTCCGTGAAGGGGAAGAAGGACGGGCGGAAGCGCATGACCACGCTGTCGACCTCGAAGAAGGTCTTGCAAAATTCTTCGAGAATCCAGCGCAGATTGCCGACATGCGCCTTCTTGTCGATGACAAGGCCTTCGACCTGATGGAACATCGGCGAATGGGTGGCGTCGGAATCCTGGCGATAGGTCTTGCCGGGAATGACGATGCGGATCGGCGGCTTCTGGCTTTCCATGGTGCGGATCTGCACCGGCGAGGTGTGGGTGCGCAGCACCTTGCGCTCGCCGTTTTCATCCGGCTGGAAGAAGAAGGTGTCGTGCATTTCGCGGGCCGGATGGCCTTCGGGGAAATTCAGCGCCGTGAAGTTGTAATAATCGGTCTCGATATCGGGACCTTCGGCGATCGAGAAACCCATATCCGCGAAGATCGCGGTGATTTCATCGACGATCTGGCTGATCGGATGAATGCGGCCGCGCTCGGCCGGAGACTGGCGAACCGGCAGGCTGACATCCACCGTTTCGGCCTTCAGGCGCGCAGCAATGGCGGCGTCCTTCAGCGCATTCTTGCGCTCGCCGATGAGGTCGGTGATTTCGGTCTTGAGCTGGTTGATGGCGGCGCCGCGGGTCTGGCGCTCTTCCGGCGTCATGCTGCCAAGCGTCTTCAGAAGCTCCGAAACCGAGCCCTTCTTGCCAAGCGCGGAAACACGCACGGCTTCAATGGCCGGCTCATCGGCAGCGGTGGCGATCTCCGACATCAATTGCGATTTCAAGGTATCAAGTTCAGTCATCTTTTCCTGCCTTGCCGGTCTTTTTAACAGCGGCTTCGGGGTTCACAGCATTCATCAGATAGTCGGTCGCCATGATAAAGCGTCGCAGATCACTACCCATCCGCACGCGCCCGATCAACCGGGCAACCGGTAAAAAACGCCCCAGAATGCCGGTCAGACGGCACAATTCTTCCAGCGCCCGGGGCGGGGCGTTTTCGCGCCAGCGGGCGAAGGCGGCATCGCAGGTTTTCCGCGCATCGCAGGCGCGTGTCGCGACCTGTAAAAACAGCAGCCATATATCCCGGGCCTGCGCCGTCTCGAGCGGCATGACTTCCTGCGGGCGCTCCTCGAAATCCATGAAACCGACGCGGCCATGTTCGAGAAAAAAGTCGCGCACATGCGGGCGCCCATGGCAAAGGCCTGCCGCATGCAATTCGCCAAGTGCCTCGGCAGATTTTACCAGCAGGGCATCATGTTCCGCCGGCGCAGTTGCCTTTATCGCGTCCATTCGCTCGATGATGGTGGGACCAACGTCGCCCAGCACAACTGCGGTCCGGGAAGAATAAATCACGGGCGGGACCGGAAAACCACTGGCCTTGAAGGCCTGCAACGTGTCGAGTTCGCGACGCATCAGGCCGGCACCGTCGAGCGGCGGCGAAGGGCGCATGAAGGTGTAGGGAAGCAGCTTTGCGAGAAAGGTCTGCAGCTTTATCCACCAGGACGGCGTTTCCGTGCCCTGGCGCTTGATCCATACTGTCAGTTGCGACAGCTCAACCTTCTGGACCCGCCGCTCACTTTTTAACAAAGCGTGCATGAGAGTGGCAATATCTGCATCATCAAGATGTACTCGAAACCCTTCGGCTGTTTCAGCCTGATTTTCATTAACCAGCATTCTCGTCCACCAGAAGATTTTTCAGGGCAGACGCGCTGGATACTCTATTTTTCCTAAATTTCTAAATTAAAAACTACGATACATTCTCGACTAGGCGGGTGCACCAGCCAAACGCAAAACCCGCGCCGGAGAACCGGCGCGGGTTTCAAATGAACAACAGATTGTCCGCGCCGTAATTACTTTACAGCGGTTTCAAACTCGTTGGCCGTACCAGCATCCTTGAGGTACTCAAGAGCCTTCTTCGCTGCTTCGACGAGCGCGCCGAATGCTGCCGGCTCATGGATAGCCATGTCGGACAGAACCTTGCGGTCAACTTCGATGCCAGCCTTGTTCAGGCCGTCGATGAAGCGGCCGTAGGTCAGGCCGAATTCGCGAACAGCAGCGTTGATACGCTGGATCCACAGAGCGCGGAAGTTGCGCTTGTTGACCTTGCGGTCGCGGTAAGCGTACTGCTTGGAACGATCCACGGCAGCCTTTGCTGCGCGGATGGTGTTCTTGCGGCGGCCGTAGAAGCCCTTGGCTGCCTTGAGTGTCTTGGTGTGCTTGGCGCGGGAAGTTACGCCACGTTTTACGCGTGCCATGTCATGATCTCCTTAAAGTGTCCAAATGTGCGGAAAAGTCTCAGAGACCGTTCGGCAGGTAGTTCTTGACGACCTTCTTGCCGTCAGCGTCGGCGAGAACCATGGTTCCGCGCGCGTCGCGAATGAACTTGTTGGTACGCTTGATCATGCCGTGGCGCTTGCCGGCGGCGGCTGCAACAACCTTGCCGGTTGCGGTGATCTTGAACCGCTTCTTTGCAGCGGACTTCGTCTTCATCTTGGGCATTTTGCTACTCCGTTTTTGTATCGAAACAGGCAGACGAGGCCTATTTCAAGCTATTCAGGAACGGCCTCGGCATGCCCTGCCGGACCGTTCGGACGCGCGCTTATAACCGCAGTCGGCTAAAAGCGCAACGGGGAATAAGAATTTCCCCTTGCGGTGGGATACGCGCCGGTGATGTGAACGCGTAAAAAGATTATTTCGGGGCGAGAACCATCATCATCTGACGGCCTTCCAGCTTCGGCTCGGCCTCCACCTTGGCAATCGCCTGGGTGTCTTCCTTCACCTGGAGGAGAAGCTTCATGCCGAGTTCCTGGTGGGCCATTTCGCGGCCGCGGAACTTCAGCGTTACCTTCACCTTGTCGCCATCGTCAAAGAAACGGCCCATCGCCTTCATCTTCACGTCATAGTCATGCGTGTCGATGTTCGGGCGCATCTTGATTTCTTTAACTTCGACAATCTTCTGTTTCTTGCGCGCTTCAGCGGCCTTTTTCTGGGTCGAGTACTTCAGCTTGCCGAGATCGAGGATCTTGCATACCGGCGGTTCCGCGTTCGGCGAAATCTCAACGAGATCGAGACCGGCCTCCTCCGCCAGTTTCAAAGCCTGATCCGTCGGCATGCTACCGAGGTTCTGGCCCTCTTCATCAATAAGCTGAACTCTGGGAACCCGAATTTCCCGGTTGGAGCGCGGCCCCTCCTTGACGGGGGCATCGGCTTTGAAAGGTCTGCGAATGGTCGTATTCTCCTGATCTGTTTCTGGATCACGTCAGCAAAAAACAGCTTGTTTGGTACAAGCGGCGGAAATGTCGTTATTGCCGTGGCGAAGTCAATAGCATATCTGCCCGAAAAGATCACCTGTTGTCACGGTTTTTGCAAATACGCCGCCGTTGTTGCACCAAAATCAGGAGAATTGCATATACATGACCGAACAAGCCGCTGAATTCCTGCGTGTAGGCTCCGACAACGACACGCGCGACATCGCTTTCCTTCATCGCCCGGCGGCTTCGGGCGAGAAAATGCCGATGCTGGTATGGCTCGGCGGCTATCGTTCCGACATGACCGGAACCAAGGCGGTTGAACTCGATCGCTTCGCCGCTGAAAACGGTCTTGCCTGCCTGCGGCTCGACTATTCCGGCCATGGCGCTTCCGGCGGCGACTTCAGGAAGGGCACGATTTCCCGCTGGCTGGAAGAGGCGCTTGCCGTGGTGCGCGCAAAGGCGCCGTCGCGCGTCGTTCTCATCGGTTCCTCCATGGGCGGATGGATTGCGCTACGCATGGTCGAGGAGCTGCGCAAGACGGGTAGCGCGCCATCCGTCGCCGGTCTCGTCCTCATTGCGCCAGCGCCGGATTTCACGCAGGAGCTGATAGAGCCCAGCCTTTCGGATGCGGAAAAGACCTCTCTGGCGGAAAAGGGATATTTCGAGGAACATTCGGAATATAGCCCCGAGCCCAACATCTTCACCCGCGCGCTGATGGAGGACGGGAAGCAGAACCGTGTGCTGCAGGGTATCATCACCACCGGCTGCCCCGTTCACATCCTGCAGGGCATGCGCGACCCGGATGTTCCCTATCAGCATGCACTGAAGCTTATCGAACATCTTCCGTCCGACGACGTCGTGCTGACGTTGATCCGCGACGGCGACCATCGGCTTTCCCGGCCGCAGGATATCGAGCGGATGCTCGCCGCGGTCAAAGCCCTTGCAATATAGGCATTTGCGCAACGCTCTTAACCATATTCGACGAGTCTTGCGCGCCGCCGATTGCTAGCGATTGACTCAAGCCCCCTATCCCTCTTAACTTTTCGTTAAGAATTAAGGGACGGGTTTCATGATGAACGCACCGCTGGCGCGTGCGCTGCTGTTTGCAGTTGCCGCCGGGCTAATGACTGCTGCCTCCGCCACGGCGGAAACCAAGGGAAGCCCTTCCATGGTGACGGGGGGGATTACCTCCCAGCCTATCGGCCATTATGAGTTCTGTCAGAAATATGCCGACGAGTGCAATATTCGCAGCAAGGCGACGCCGCCGCCGCGCGTCACGGATTATGGCTGGGATGTCATTCGCGAGGTCAATACGTCCGTCAACACCACCATCGTGGCGATGACCGACCAGGAAATCTACGGCAAGGACGAAGTCTGGGAATATCCGACGACCGCCGGCGACTGCGAAGATTTCGTGCTGCTGAAGCGAAAGAAGCTGGTCGAGCGCGGTTTTTCCGTGGATGATCTTCTGATCACCGTCGTGCGTAAGCCGGATGGCGAGGGCCATGCCGTGCTGACCCTTCGCACCACCGACGGCGACTATATTCTCGACAATCTCACCGACGACGTGAAGCTATGGACCGACACCAACTACACCTATCTGAAGCGGCAGGCGTCCTTCAATACGGGCCGTTGGGTCTCAATCGAAGACGGTCGCGACGTGCTGGTCGGCGCATTGCGCTAACGCCTGGTTCCACGTTTGATGGATTGAGAGCCCGCTATCGCGGGCTCTTTCTTTTTTCAGCCATTGCCGATGATAATGCCGGCCGCCAGCACCAGTGAGCCGCCAAGGACCACCTGAAACACCGCGCGCAGGAACGGCGTTTCCATGAAGCGGTTCTGAATGAAGGCGATGGCCCAGAGTTCCACGAAAACGACGACGGCGGCAATCGCGGTCGCTGTCCAGAAATGCGGAATGAGATAGGGCAATGCGTGGCCGAGGCCGCCTATGGCCGTCATGATGCCCGAGGCCAGGCCCCGCTTTACCGGAGAACCGCGGCCAGAAAGCTTGCCGTCATCATGGGCGGCCTCGGTGAAACCCATGGAGATGCCCGCACCGACGGAGGCCGAGAGGCCGATGAGAAAGGTCTGCCAGGTATCCTGCGTGGCAAAGGCGGCCGCGAAAATCGGCGCGAGCGTCGAGACGGAGCCATCCATAAGCCCCGCAAGACCCGGCTGAATATAGGTCAGAAGAAATTGCCGTTTTGCGGTTTCCGCCTCTTCGGTCTTGCCGTTTTCATCGAGGTGTTTTTCTTCCAGCATCTGCGCAATGTCTTCGTGACCCCGCTCCGCCTCGGCCAGATCGCCGAGGAGCTTGCGTGTCGAGGCATCGCTGGTACGCTTGACGGCCTCGTCGTAAAAACGGATCGCCTGAGCTTCCATCAATTCGGCCTGGGCGCGGATTTTTTCGAGCGACAGGTTCTTCACCAGCCAGTCCGGGGTACGCTCGTAAAAACCACGCACATGTTCGCGGCGGATCAGCGGAATGGTTTCTCCGAAGCGGCGGCGATGCATGTCGATCAACACGTTTCGATGCTGCTGCTCGACCTCCGCCATATCGTCGAAGACTTTCGCCGATTGCGGATATTGCGCGCGCAGATGATCGGCATAGGAGCGATAGATACGGGAATCGTCCTCTTCGGAAGAAATGGCGAGCGCGAGGATCTCCTGCTCACCGAGGGAGGAAAAGGGGCGTTTGGACAGGGAAAAAAGACTGCGAAACATGGCTGAAACCTTTTTTAGAATAATTCTAAATATATCCATGCCGCAGCAGGATCAAGCTATTTTAGAATAATTCTAACAAGGCAAAGGGTCGCATTGCAGGCCGCATCGCAGCGGGGTAAATTCACCAAAAAGGAAACACCATGCAGAACGACGTTGCGGCCAGAGCCGCCCACAGCGCGGAAATTCAGGACAGGGCGGAAAAAGCCATGGCAGAGATCGGCGTCGATGCCGATTTCATCGATCTGCTGGTGGAGACATTCTACGGTCGCGTTCTTGAACACCCCACGCTCGGCCCGGTTTTTGATGCGCGGCTTGCCGGGCGCTGGCCGGAGCATATGGCCAGGATGAAGCAATTCTGGGCGGCTGTCGCGTTCAAGAATGGTGGCTATGGCGGCAAGCCCGTGCAGGCGCATCTCGGCGTAAAGGGCATGTCGGCGGAGCTTTTCCCGCAATGGCTTGCGCTTTTTTCCGCCACGCTGGATGACATCGCGCCGAACAGAGAGGCCTATGGCTGGTTCATGGAAACGGCGGAACGCATCGCAAGAAGCCTGACGCTTTCACTGTTTTACAATCCCGCAATGGACGACCCGGCGTTGATGCGTAGCAAGTGACGCGGAAAGACGTGACGACGCAACATTCGCCAAGCATCACCGGAGATCACGCAAGTTTCAAACATTCCCTCTTGATGGCTGCGGGGATAAATGATTAGTAGCCGGCGGGAGGCGTACCGTGCGGTTCGCCTATAATGTGCAGACATAGCAGGGCTTATCGACATGGATCGCAGATCATTTATCCGAAAGGCGGGCGCTCTCGGCGCCGGTGTTACCGCAACAGCGCTTGCCGCTCCGGCCATCGCGCAGGAAAACCCCAAGATCACCTGGCGCATGACGTCGTCCTTCACCAAGGGCCTCGACATTCTTTTCGGCGCGGGCCAGATCGTCGCCGATCATGTCAAGGAAGCCTCCGGCGGCAACTTCGTCATTCAGCACTTTGCCGGCGGCGAAATCGTGCCGGCGCTGCAGGCGGCGGATGCGGTGACGGCCGGGACCGTCGAAATGGCGCATACCTGCTCCTATTATTACGTCGGCAAGGACCCGACCTTCGCGCTCGGAACCTCGGTTCCTTTCGGCCTCAATGCACGGCAGACCAATGCCTGGTTCAATCAGGCCGGTGGCAATGAGCTGCTCAATGAATTCTTGGCGCAGCACAATATCTACTCGATCCTGCTCGGCAATACCGGCGCCCAGATGGGCGGCTGGTTCCGCAAGGAAATCAACACCATCGATGACCTGAAGGGCCTGAAGATGCGCATTGCCGGCTTGACCGGTCAGGTGATGCAGAAGGTCGGTGTCACGCCGCAGCAGATCGCCGGCGGCGATGTCTATGCGGCTCTGGAAAAGGGCACGATCGACGCGACCGAATTCGTCGGCCCCTATGACGACCAGAAGCTCGGCTTCTACAAGGTCGCGAAATATTACTATTACCCGGCATGGTGGGAAGGCGGTCCGGCCGTTCATGCCTTCGTGAACCTGCAGAAGTTCAATGAGCTGCCGGAGAACTACAAGCGCATCCTGAAAGACGCCTGCGCCGCCGGCAGCGCCAGCATGCTGGAACGTTACGATGCGCGCAATCCGAAGGCACTGAAGGAACTCGTGGCGCAGGGCGCCATCCTGCGCCCCTTCAGCCAGGAAATCCTCGATGTCTGCCACAAGGCGGCCCAGGACACCTATGCGGAGATTTCTGCCAAGAACGAGAGCTTCAAGAAGATCTACGAGAGCCAGCAGGCCTTCAAAAAGGACGCCTATCTCTGGGCGCAGATCGCCGAATATACCTATGACACCTACATGATGATCCAGCAGCGCAACGGCACGCTCTGATCCCCCATCATTTTCCGACGATCTTTAAACGGTCATCCGGCAGCTGCCGGGTGACCGTTTTGTTTGGCGAGACCAGCTTCCACACTTCACGCTCCCGCCAGTCCACCGGGCTCATGCCGGTGACGCGGCGAAATTCGCGGTTGAAGTTGGACTTGGTCTGAAAGCCGGAGGACAGCATGATCGCCGTCACCGATTGCTCCGTCTCCTCCAAAAGCCGGCAGGCTTCGCGGATGCGCAACTGGTTGACATATTGCGAGACATTGACGCCGAGCGAGCGGTTGATCGCGCCTGATATCTGCCGGCTCGGCAGGCCGAGGCGTCTGGCGAGCCGCGACAGGTTGAGGTTCTCGTCGCGGTAAAGCGCCTGTGTCTCCATCAGCCGATCAACCCTTGCGACGATATCGCGGTCCTGTTCCGATGGCTCCGTCGATGCTGACAATTCCGCGACAGGTTCTATGCCTGTTTGCGGTGCCTTGCTCTTCCCGGCCAGCGCGGCCATGAGGCCAATCAACAGCAGGCCGAAAAGATTGGCATTGCTGACCAGCGCTGCAACATTCTGCCCATGCGCCCATTCGAAATCGAAAAACACGAGCAGATCGAACAGGGCAGAAACACAAAGAGCGATGGCAGCGATGATAAGCGCCCGGTGCGCCGAGGTGACGCTGGCAAATTGCGCCTCGTCCAGCCCATCAGGCCCCTTTCTGCCAAGGAGAAGCAGGGCAATGGCGTGGCCGACGAAGATGACGATCAGCGCAAGATCAATCGCCATAGGCCAGGTGAATTCCATGGTGACGACGAGCAAAGGCGACAAAGCGAGGTTGGCAAGCATCGCTATCCGGCTCTCCGCCGCCACTCTCATCAGCCCACGAAAAGCAATGTAGACGAGCGGCGGCAGGCAGGCGGCGAGGACCGGCAAAACATAACGCGTTTCGCTGACGCCATACCCCCAGCGCAGACCGACAAGGACGGATTGCAGGGCGCAAAGCGCGATCAGCGTCAGAAAGGCCCGATTGGTTCGCACATCGTCTCCGCCTCGAAAGAAAACGATGAACATGACAACCAGCAGAAGCGCCACAACGAAAGGCAGCGGAATGAACAGCACGAATGAATATCCCCGAAACAACGGCTTATATTGCCAATTCATGGACCAGATCGTGTTTCGGGACGACCTTTAACACGATCAAGGACGCAAAAAACATGTCGCGGCGCAGATTGAACCCCGTTCTTTCCAACTGCACGAGGTTTTCATGCGCCCTGTCACCACCATCACAACCATCCTGTTTTCCGCTCTCGTCACCCAGCCTGTTCTTGCAGGCGAGGCTGTCGGCGTCAGCGAAACCACCATCCATTCGCCAGCACGCGGCAAGGACCTTGCCGTCACGATCTGGTACCCATCCGACGGAAAGGGCACGCAGACGCTTTCCGGCGATGACCGGATTTTTCAGGGCACGCCAATGGTCAAGGAAGGCGCCGTGAAACCGGGTCGGCTGCCGCTTGTGCTTCTGTCTCACGGCTCGGGTTCACGAGTGTCCGGCATGGCATGGATCGCCGCGAGACTTGCGAGCGAAGGTTTCTGTCGCCGGAGCCAACCACCCCGGCACGACCAGTGGCGATTCCACACCCGCCGACACGCCGAAAATCTGGGAGCGAACGGATGATCTCTCCACGATTGTCACTGTTCTAACGGCAAAGGGCAAATGGTCGAGTGCTATCGACGCGCAGAGGATCGGCGTGCTCGGCTTTTCGCTCGGCGGCAGTGCGGCGATGGAGATTTCGGGCGCGCGCGCCGATCTCGATGCCTATGCGCGCTATTGCGAAGACTATGCCACGATGATGGATTGCCAATGGTTCACCGGTGGCCGGGGTTACCTCAACGGCGAGCCGGTCAGCGTGCCGAAGCTCGATCTCAGAACCATCGACAAGGCAAGATTCGAGCAGCAGAACCGCGATCCCCGCATTCGGTCCGCCGTGCTGGTCGATCCCGGTCTGGCGCTCGCCTTTCAGCCTGACAGCCTGAAGCAGATCGATATTCCGCTGACCTTCATCAATCTCGGCAGCAAGGGCAAAATTCCGCCTGCCGTGCTTGCGGATAAACTCGCGGACGAAGTGCCCGGCGCGACCTATCAGCAAGTGGACGAGGCCAATCATTTCAGCTTCCTGCCGTTGTGCAAACCGGATGCCGGCGCCTTTCTCAAATCCGTCGGCGAGCGCGATCCCATCTGCGAACCGGCCGGACCGCGGGACCGCGCGGATATTCACGCACAATTGGAGACGATGATCGCTGCCGCCTTCAACCGTACACTGAAGCCGGGTCAGTAAGGCGGCAGACTGAGAGGCCTAGCCGATCCGCTTGTAAAACAGGGTCGTGCCGCAAAAGCGTCCATCAGGAAACAGGGCGTAATCGGGTATGACACCGACCCGCTCCCAGCCGAGGCGAGGATAAATCGCCTCGGCATCGCTGCCCGTGGCCGTATCCAGCACCAGCAGGGTACGACCACGTTTTGCCGCCTCCTCCTCCACCTTCTGCATGAGTTTGCGGGCGAGCCCCAGGCCTCGCGCGGACGGATGCACGAGAAGCTTCATCAGATCGCCGCGATGCGGCTGGTTGGGTTTGGAAGCAAGGCCGACCTGCACGGTGCCGACCACCTTGCCATCCACTTCCGCTACCACATGAATGGTCGTCCCCTCGCCCACTGTTTCCGCTGCGGATCGCCAGAAAGGTTCGGCATCCTGTGGAGAAAAGGGCAACATGAAGCCGACGGACGCGCCGCCGTTCACGCAGGCAGCGAGGACTTCGCAGAGTTCAGGCAGGGCATCAATCGTCTCTTCCCGGCTCAACACGCGGATGGTGGCCATAAAAACTCCTGTTGGGAAATCAGCGCTGTCTTTGATCCAGCACGACGGCATAACGGGCAGGTTTTTCGGTAGGATTGTGGAAAACATGCCCCTCGCCAACCGGCATGAAAAGGCAATCGCCGGGTTCCAGCCGGTGAACGTCTCCGCCGCTCGTCATTTCCAGTACACCTTCGAAAAGCCAGACATATTGCGTCATCCCCCGGCTCGCCGCATGCGGAGGGAAACCGACGCGCGCGCCGGGCGGAAATTCGACTTCGACGATGTCGACATCGGATCCCACACGCGGCGGGGAAATGGCGCGGCGCACATAACCGGTCTCCGGATCTTTCCAGAGCTGCTGATCACGCTTTTTCATGAGCGGGGAAACAGCCTCTTCGTTTTCAGCGAAGAAACCGGAAAGCGACAGGCCAAGGGCTGCGCAGATGCGGGCCAGCAGCGAGGCCGTGGGGCTCGCCTCTCCACGCTCGATCCGGGAAATCATGGCGCGGCTGACGCCGGATTCGGCGGCGAGCCTGTCCAGCGTCAAACCGTTTTCGGCCCGTAATGTTTTGATCCGCTCGCCGATAGAGCGCTCAAGAATATGATCTTCGTTTTCCATCACATGAGAATTGCGCTCTCATATGATGGAGTCAATATCTACGATAATGGAAACTATCATCTTCTTTGCCGCCGGTTGCTTTGCGGCAAAAGAACGTCTCAGGCGCCGACCTGGGCAATCCAGTCGTTCAGATTATAGTAGTTCGTTACTCGGCTAACTTTTCCGTCCTTCAGGTCGAAAAAGGCACCGGCCGGCAGTACGTATTTCTGGCCATTCGCCTCGGGCAATCCCTCGTCGGTCTTGAGATATTCGCCGTTCACGATGAATTCCGCGGAAGCACGTTTGCCGTCGTCGCTCGCCATGATCACCATATCGGTGAGGTTTTCCTTATAGCAGCGGTTCATGTGGTCCATGAAGGAGGCGAAGGCGGCCTTGCCGGTCTGGCGCTCGCCCTGATTGATGTCGTGCACCACCTCATCGTGAAGAAGCGCCAGAAAGGCATCCATGTCCTGACGGTTGAAGGCTTCGTAGTAGGCGCGGATGGTCTCGGCAGCGGTCATCGTCTTCTCCGTTCAATGCTTGCGCGGGTTTTCCATGACGGTATAACCAGTGCAACCGAAAGTGAAAATGCCCATGACCGTCGAAATCAAGTCTCTTTCCGGCATTGACGCCACACCCTATTTCGATGACCTCGCGCGCCTGCGGATCGAAGTATTTCGCGCCTTTCCCTATCTCTATGACGGCTCGCTGGACTATGAGCGCAAATATCTCGCGACCTATGCCGATACGGACGGCGCCGTCTTCGTGCTGGCGCTCGACGACGGCAAAGTGATCGGCATGTCCACCGGCATGCCGATGGCGGCAGAGACAGACGAGGTAAAGGAGCCCTTCGTCAAAGCGGGTTACGATCCGGACCGGATATTCTACTTCGGTGAAAGTGTGCTGCTGCCCGGCTATCGCGGCCATGGCGTCGGCGTGCGCTTCTTCGAGGAACGGGAGGCGCATGCAAAGCGGCTCGGCTTCGAGCGGTGCACTTTCTGTGCGGTGGAGCGGCCCGCAGACCATCCACGACGGCCGGCGGACTACGTACCGCTGAACACCTTCTGGGAAAAGCGCGGTTATAGCCATCACCCGGAACTGCGCACCAGTTTCACATGGCAGGACCTCGACGAGAGCGCCGAGAGCCCGAAACCCCTGTCCTTCTGGATGAAGAACATCGCCGCAGGAGACGGAAACAGATGACCCGAGTTGCCGCCAGCCAATATGCCATCGAACTGATCGAGACATGGGAGGCTTACGCCGCGCATCTTTCCACCGTTGTTCGCGAGGCGAAGGAGAAGGGCGCCGAGCTGCTGCTTTTGCCGGAATATTCGGCGATGACGCTGACCGGGCAATTGCCGCCCGCCGCGCGCTCCGATCTGCATCGTTCTATCGAAGAGATACAGCCGTTGATCCCTTCCTGGGTAGAGCTTTGCGAGGAGCTGGCGCGGCAACATCAAATCCTCTTCCAGCCGGGCAGCGCACCGGTGAAGGACCCGGACGGCAAGTTCCGCAACCGCGCATGGCTGTTCGGCCCGGACGGGCTGATCGGTTATCAGGACAAGCAGATCATGACCCGCTTCGAGCGGGAGCAGTGGAACATTCATGCCGGCGTCGAGGGCCTGAAAGCCTTCGACACGCCGATCGGCAGGCTGGGCATCCTGATCTGTTACGACAACGAGTTCCCGATGCTGGGCCGCCGGCTGGCGGAGCTTGGCGTCGAACTCGTTCTCGCCCCCAGCTGCACCGACACGCTGGCGGGCGCTTACCGGGTGCGCATCGGCGCGCAGGCACGGGCGCTGGAAAATCAATATGCCGTTCTTTCCGCCCCCACGGCGGGGGAAGCCCCATGGTCTCCCGCCGTCGATGAGAATCGCGGCCGTGCCGCCCTTTACGTGCCGTCCGACTACGGCATGCCGGCATCCGGTATCGTCGCGGAAAGCGAAAGCGATGCGGTGACACAGAGCACGCTTCTGATCGCCGATATCGATCTTGCCGCCGTCGCAAGGCTCCGCACCGAAGGACAGGTGGCCACCCGCCGTGACTGGCCGGAGCAATTTGCGATCTGAAAGCCCATTTTAAAGGGCTTTTAACCAAATTCCCGCTTTGCGGTGTGACAAGCCCCTGCTATAGCGCGGGACATGAGCACAAATTCGACCCGCACGCCCCTGGACCATATCCGCAACTTCTCGATCGTTGCCCACATCGATCACGGCAAATCGACGCTGGCCGACCGGTTGATCCAGTCGACGGGCGGCCTTGCCGAACGCGACATGTCGGAACAGGTTCTCGATTCGATGGATATCGAGCGCGAGCGCGGCATCACCATCAAGGCCCAGACCGTGCGCCTGCACTACAAGGCGAATAACGGCGAGACCTATGTGCTGAACCTTATCGACACGCCCGGCCACGTCGACTTCGCCTACGAAGTGTCCCGCTCGCTTTCGGCCTGCGAAGGTTCGCTGCTGGTGGTCGACGCATCGCAGGGTGTGGAAGCCCAGACGCTCGCCAACGTCTATCAGGCGATCGACAACAATCACGAGCTGGTCACCGTGCTCAACAAGATCGACCTGCCGGCGGCCGAACCCGACCGCATCAAGGAGCAGATCGAAGAGGTTATCGGCATCGACGCCTCCGACGCCGTGATGATTTCGGCGAAGACCGGTCTTGGTATCCCCGATGTTCTGGAAGCCATCGTCAACCGTCTGCCGCCGCCGAAGAGCGAAGTCGGCGAAAACGGACCGCTGAAAGCGCTGCTGGTCGATAGCTGGTACGACACCTATCTCGGCGTCATGGTTCTGGTGCGCGTCATCGATGGCGTGCTGAGCAAGGGCCAGCAGATCCGCATGATGGGTTCGGGCGCGAAATACGGCATCGAGCGCGTCGGCGTGCTGACCCCGAAGATGGTCAATGTCGACAGCCTCGGCCCCGGCGAGATCGGCTTCATCACCGCCTCGATCAAGGAAGTCGCCGATACGCGTGTTGGCGATACCATCACCGACGACAAGCGCCCGACGGCGCAGGCCCTGCCCGGTTTCAAGCCCGCGCAGCCCGTGGTGTTCTGCGGCCTCTTCCCGGTCGATGCGGCCGACTTCGAAGATTTGCGCGCGGCGGTGGGCAAGCTTCGCCTAAACGACGCCTCCTTCTCCTTCGAAATGGAATCCTCCGCCGCTCTCGGTTTCGGTTTCCGCTGCGGCTTCCTCGGCCTGCTGCATCTCGAAATCATTCAGGAACGTCTTGAGCGCGAGTTCAATCTCGATCTCGTCGCGACGGCACCTTCGGTCGTCTATGAAATGACGCTGACCGATGGCACGGAGAAGGAACTGCACAACCCGGCCGACATGCCTGACGTGGTGAAGATCAAGGAAATCCGCGAGCCGTGGATCAAGGCGACGATCATGACGCCGGACGAATATCTCGGCGGCATCCTGAAACTCTGTCAGGACCGGCGCGGCCTGCAGACGGAGCTGACCTATGTCGGCAACCGTGCGATGATCACCTATGAGCTACCGCTCAACGAAGTGGTGTTCGATTTCTACGACCGGCTGAAATCCATCTCCAAGGGTTACGCCTCGTTCGATTACAACATCATCGACTATCGCGAAGGCGATCTCGTCAAGATGTCGATCCTCGTCAATGGCGATCCGGTGGATGCGCTCTCCATGCTGGTGCACCGCTCGGCGGCCGACCGGCGCGGGCGCGGCATGTGCGAAAAGCTGAAGGAACTCATTCCGCCGCACATGTTCCAGATCCCGATCCAGGCCGCCATCGGCGGCAAGGTCATCGCCCGCGAAACCGTGCGCGCGTTGCGCAAGGACGTGACGGCGAAGTGCTATGGCGGCGACGCGACGCGCAAACGCAAGCTTCTGGACAAGCAGAAGGAAGGCAAGAAGCGCATGCGCCAGTTCGGCAAGGTGGAAATTCCGCAGGAAGCCTTCATCGCCGCTTTGAAGATGAACGACGAATAAGCGGCAAAATCATATTGCCATCGCGATTGAAGGGAGGCCCATAGCCTCCCTTTTGCGTTTAGGCTTCTATCACGCGTGCAGCTTCGCGCCCTTGGTAATCTTGTCGACGATCTTCCTGTCGGCCCTCAGCGCCATGCCGACCACCTTGGCGTTGTCAGGAGAAAACTCCGAAAATACCTGGCGATTGGCGACATCGTGCCCGGTGGCGAACATTTCCTCGATATAAAGCGATGTCGTGACGTCGCGCTCGAGGGATCGCTGGTGGATTTTGCGCAACGCCTCCTGATCCGTGGCCATGACGACAATCGGCTGGATGGACAGGGGATTATAGACGTTGCCCGCCCCGTCGCGGTATGGTTCTCCAATGATCTCCCTAGTCTGGGCGACGATCCCGGACATGAGAAATGCGGTAACGTTCAGTTTTTGCCACACGGCAAGGTCATCGCGAAGGATGACGGCGATCTTGGTATCAAACATGCGAACTCAATCTGGCTGTGGTTACGAAAGAGAAGCGATCCTAGCGCCTCCGGGCGTCGGCGATCTTGAACGTTCGTGCAAATTCGAAGGAATTGTGCAGGCGCCCTCCAGCGAAGGCATAGAACGCATCGAAGCGCGCTTTCATGGCAACGCCTATGCGCCGCACCGTCATGATACCTATGCGCTGGGTGTCACGCTTTCCGGCGTCCAGACCTTTTCCTATCGGGGGAAATCGCATTTCAGCACGCCCGGAAAGGTAATCGTGCTGCATCCGGACGAAGTTCACGATGGTGGTGCAGGTACCGATGAAGGCCTGCGCTACCGTATGCTTTATCTTCCGCCCGAAAAAACGACTGAGGCGGGATATAATGCGCTGCCCTTTGCCCAGAATCCCGTCATCGAGGATGAGGAATTCCGGCAATGCCTCATCGAGGCGCTTGGCAATCTGGAAGGCGCGCCGGACAATCTGCTTCTCACCGACTGGCAGTCGAGACTGGCGGATTTGCTCTGGAAACATTCAAACGGAAGCGCCAGAACCATCAAACGGATCGACCGTGTCGCCGTTTTACGGTGCCGGGACTATCTGCTGGAGAATAGCGCCGACGCCGTCGGCTCTGAAGAGCTGGAACGGATAAGCGGGCTCGACCGCTTCACGCTCTTTCGGCACTTTCGCTTCCTGTTCGGCACCAGCCCGCACCGTTATCTCATCATGCGCCGTCTGCAGAAATGCAAGGACATGATGCGTGCGGGTGCGGGCCTTGCGGAAACGGCATTTGCCTACGGTTTTGCGGATCAGGCGCATTTTACCCGACATTTCAAAAATGCCTTCGGCATGCCGCCGGGCCGCTGGCTCAACCTTGTTTCGCATTGATCATTCCGGAAACAGGATCGACCGGTGAGCCGCAGCACCCGCCATGGCGCCGTCTCCCACCGAAAGGGCGACCGAGCCGGCAGGCCTTGCCACATCACCGCAGGCGAAGATGCCGCGGGCGGTGGTCTGTTTTATGGGATCTGTCACGATGGTCGATCCCATCGGCCCCTCCTCCACCGCGCAGCCAAGTTTTTCCAGCCAGTTCGAGGAGATACGCAATTTCGGCTGGGTGAAAAGGCCAGCCAATGCGATGCTGCGTCCATCCGCCAGAACGACATCCGCATGCCCCGTAATTTCCCGGATGCGGGTTGTTTCCACCCGCACGCGCCGGGCCGCCAACAATGCCTGCTGATCCCCATCCGGCTCGAATACGCCATTGGTGAAAAAGGTCGTCTCGCCCCAGTCGGGCAGCATCAATGCGTGGTGAATGGCCAAAGGTGAAGCGGCGATGACGCCGATCTTTTCCTGATTGAGTTCGTAACCATGGCAATAGGGGCAATGGAAGACCGAAGAGCCCCAACGCTCTTTCAGCCCGGCAATAGCAGGCAATTCATCGGTGACGCCCATGGCGAGGATCAGCCGGTCCGCTGTCTCACGGCGGCTGCCGTCGATCTCGACTACAAAATCGCCGAAGGAGCCTTCGGCATCGGTCACCCTGCCCTCAGCCCAATCTATGGTCGGGTAACGTTCGATCTGGCGGCGCGCCTCGGCGATAATTTCACCCGGCGCCTTGCCATCCTGACCGAGAAAACCGTGGGAATGGCTGGCGAAACGGTTTCTCCGTTCACCGGCATCCACCACCAGAATGTTTTTTCTGGCGCGTCCAAGCTGCAGGGCGGCCGAGAGGCCGGCATAGCTGCCGCCGATAATGATGACGTCGAATTTCATGATGCACCCATCGTTTCAGGAAAGAGGCGGAAGTGCCCGTTCATCTCACGATACTTATATTGTTACGTGATTTTCGGAGTCAATAGTCACGCAACTTATATTGTTACGTCACCTCGAAAGTGATAGCTTCGGTGTAAACAGACGGGTTTGGACAATGAGACACGACACGCGCCTTTCACGGGTGCTGCATATTCTGATCCATATGGAAAATCATAAGGGTGCGGCGACATCCGAGAGCATCGCGGCGATGCTTCAGACCAACCCGGTGGTGGTGCGCAGGACAATGGCCGGCTTGCGCGAGCATGGTTATGTCTCGTCGGAAAAGGGCCATGGCGGCGGATGGGTGCTGGCGCGGCCGCTCAGCGAAATCACGCTGCTCGATATTTATCGGGCGCTTGGCGCACCGGAACTGTTCTCGATCGGCTTGGCGGGCGACAATCCGAACTGCGTTATCGAACAGGCAGTCAATGCAGCACTTTTCGACGCCATGAAAGAGGCGGAAAACATTCTGCTATCCCGTTTCGGCAGCATTGCCCTTTCGCAACTGGCACAGGAATCCATCAGCCGCTGGTCCAGGGTTTCCAACCACCCTTCCGCGATGGAGCAGCTTTAGGGCGCGGATGAGGGCCGCAAAGAAAAACCGCCTGCCCCGGAGGCAGGCGGTTTTATCGTATCAGTAGGCCCGTTACGGCTGGGTCTGCGTGCCGCCCGTATTCGGGCTTGCCGGTGCGGTGTTGTTCGCAGGCGGTGTTGCCGGAGCGGTCGGAGCCATGGGCGCCGGTGCCTGATCCGTTGCCGCAGGCGGCGTGGTGGAGGATGTCGTGGCCGGATCGGTGGTCGGGCCGCTCATCTGCGACCAGGCAAAGACGCCCACCAATACGACGACGATGATCGCCAACCACGGCACCCAGGACGACGACGTTCGGGCACGCGGTTCATTGCTGATATTCACTTCCGGACGAAGATCGCGGTCCGGACGCGGGTTGTTGGGATCGAATGTCATGGTGTTTCCTCCTCTTCATTCTGCGGAGAAAACGACGTTCACGGGATTTTGTTCCGATTCCTTCCAGAACGCTTACAACCGACAAGGTTCGGGCGCTTGCTGAAGCGCCTCCGCCAGCACCGTCATGACCTGCGGACCTGCCATTTGCGACACATTGAAACGTATGAAACCGGAGGCGTTCTGCGAGGAACTGAACACATTGCCGGGGGCCAGCACCACCTGCCGCGAAAGCGCCCTGCGCGCCACATCGGCGGCATCAACCCCGTCCGGCAGGCGGCACCATAAAAACATGCCCGCCTGCGGTTCGATCCACGGCACACATCCGACCGACCTCAGACGCGCCGCCGCCTCCGGCATCGTTGCCGCAAGGCGCTGCCTCAGCGCCTCGACATGCTTGCGGTAACTGCCATCGGTCAAAAGCGAGAGGATAAGCGCCGCCGAAAAATGCGTTCCGCCAAAAGTGGTGGCGATCTTGAGATCGGTCAGGGCCTCCACCCATGCGATGGGTGCTGCAATGAAACCGCACCGCACGGAGGCCGATAGTGTTTTTGAAAAACTGCCTATCTGGACGACGCGGTTCAGACCATCGAAGGCGGCCAGCCGGGGCGCGGCCTGAGTTTCGAAATCGGCAAAAATATCATCCTCGACGATGGTCAGCCCCACCTGCTCGGCCAGCATCAGCAGGCGATGCGCGGAAACGGCGGAAAGCCTTGCACCTGTCGGATTATGAATTGCGGAATTGGTGATATAGAGCCGGGGCTGATGGTCTTTCAGCGCCTGCTCGAAAAGTGCCAGATCCGGTCCGGTCGGCGTATAGGGAACACCGACGATCTTCACCCGATGCGCCCGCAAAAGAGCATGGAAATTGAAGTAGCATGGGTCATCGACAACAACCGTATCCCCCGGTTGCAGCAGGAAACGGCACAGAAGATCGATCGCCTGCGTGCCGGAATCGGTGAGCATGATCTGGCTGGCGCCCGCCTGCACCCCGTGTTCGGCCAGCCGGCGTGACAGAAGCTGCCGCAACGGCAGCAGCCCCATAGGGTTGCCATAATCCGTCAGCAGGGCGGCGTCGGCGCGGGCAAGCCCGCGCATCGCCCGCCTCAACGCCTCCTGCGGCATCCACGATGCGGGAAGCCAGCCGCAACCGGGTTTGGCGAGAACGGAACCTTCATCCAGCGCCTGCCGCGAGACCCATAAAGGATCCACCGCCCTATCGAGCTGCGGCTCGATATCGGCGAGCGACAGGGGCGCAAGCGGGCCCGAAACGAAAAAACCGGAGCCGGGGCGCGAGCTTATCGTACCATCCGCCACGAGCCGGTCATAAGCCTCGACAACGGTGGAGGTGGATACCTGCATGGCCTTCGCCAGCGCCCTGACCGACGGCAGGCGCGCGCCCGGGACGAGGCTGCGCGAGGCGATGCGTTGCCGCACACTTGCCATTACCTTTTCTATGCGCGTGCCCGCAGCGACTTGTCCGTCCACACTTTCCTCCAACTGTACCGCTTGTGATACCATAACAGTTTGTTGAAATTGTATATGATTGTCGCTGTTCCTGCCAGCCATTCCGGATCAAGAAAGGCAAAACGCAGGAGTTGACGATGGACAAGACGACGAGCGGTTGGCTGAGCGGCCTGACAGGCGTGGTGATATTCAGCGGTTCGCTGCCCGCGACGCGCATTGCGGTAACGGGTTTCGATCCGGTGTTCCTGACCGTCGCCCGCGCCAGCATTGCCGGCCTGCTGGCGCTGGCGCTGCTGTTTCTGTTCAGGCAAAGGCGCACGGCGCGCGATGACCTGACATCGCTTTTCATCGTCTCACTGGGTGTCGTGGTGGGCTTCCCGTTATTGACCGCGCTCGCCCTGCGGCATGTCACCTCGGCGCACTCCATCGTTTTCGTGGGGCTCTTGCCGCTCGCGACAGCAATCTTCGCCGTGCTGCGCGGCGGAGAACGCCCGCGCCCGGTGTTCTGGTTCTTTTCCTGTCTTGGAAGCGCGCTTGTTGCGGGGTTTTCGCTGTCGAATTCGTTTGCCGCCGGGATCGAGGCCTCGCTTGCCGGCGATCTTCTGATGCTCGGCGCAATCATCGTCTGCGGGCTCGGCTATGCGGAGGGTGCTGCCCTTTCCCGCAAGCTGGGCGGCTGGCAGGTCATTTCCTGGGCGCTGGTTCTTTCCCTGCCGGTAATGCTGCCGCTTGCTTTCTTCACCGGGCCGGAAACGCTTGCCGGCATCGACCCGCAGGCCTGGGCCGGCCTTGCCTATGTTTCCCTGTTCAGCATGCTGATCGGCTTCATCTTCTGGTATCGCGGGCTGGCGCTTGGCGGCATCGCAGCCGTGGGCCAGCTGCAATTGCTTCAGCCCTTCTTCGGGCTCGCGCTTGCCGCAACCCTGCTGCATGAGGAGGTGAGCCCGGCCATGATCGCCGTTACGCTTGTGGTGGTGCTCTGTGTTGCAGGCGCGCGAAAATTCGCGCGCTGACGGCCGCCATCGTCAGCTCGAACGGCGGTCCACCCAGCGATGCCATGCGTCCTCACTGCCGTTGAAGACATTGAGATCGATGCGGCCATCGACGCCATGCGACAGGCCTGAACCGGAATATTGCCAGAACAGCCACTTGCGTCCGGGATAAACCACTGACGGATGCTGGGCGACGGCGCGCAGCCAGAAGGGGTAATCCTGGAATTCGCCCTGCAGGTTGTCCTTGTAAAAATCGGGCGCCGTGTAAATGATCGGCCGCTGGCCATAATGGCGCTCGAGCTTGTCCATGAAGACGCGCATCTTTTCCAGAACGCGTTCGCGGGAATGGCGCATCTTGCAGCTCGATTCGCCGTTATATTCCACGTCGATAACCGGCGGCAGCGCATCCGGATCGCGCGGTACATTACGAATGAACCAGTCCGCCTGTTCGCTGGCGTTGCGGCACCAATAGAAGAAGTGGTAAGCGCCGCGGCGAATACCCGCCTCCTTCGCGCGCTGCCAGTTGGTGCGGAACATCGGATCGAGATGATCGCCGCCATCCGTCGCCTTGATGAAGGCGAAATTGGCGCCGCGCGTGCGCAGCTGCGGCCAATTTATATTGGCCTGCCAGCGGGATACATCCACGCCATGGACCTGGAAATGACGCGGCTGGACCCTGCCGAAATTGATCGGCTTGGCATCGCTGAAGCTGGAGCGGAAAATGCGCGAGCGGATCTGCGCACCGGCGCTCGCCGCCGGGGCCGCAGCCATGGCCAACTGTACCGGACGCTCCATCTGGTTGATCGTGGGGCGCTCCGCCGGCCGCACCATTCCGGCCGCCTGTGACGGAACCGGCAAACGGATTTCAGGCGCATTCTGCGTTAACGACGCCCTGGGGGTGACGGCGGAAAAGGCCTTGGGTTCGTCAGGCACCGGCCCGCCCCATGCCAGAACTTCCTGCCGTGGCTGGGCGGCGATGGCCTGGGTGCCGACGCCTGCCTGCGGCACCGGTGCGGATGGCGTGACCGAACTCGTCGTTTCCTTCGAGGGCAAGCCGGCCATCAGGCTTTCCGGCCCGGAACTGGACGTGCAGCCTCCAAGCAGGAAGCAACCGAAGAAAAGTGCTGGCACAGCCGATGAACGCATGAGAACCCGTACGCAAAACAAATCGGGGGCACTCTGATGCCGCCCGGAGACCTCGAAATACAAATGCTAACGGAAGATTATCAAAAAAGACTGAATCTTATCTTTACGTCGGCACCTGCCGATGCGCCCGTCATTTCTGGCAGGCGAAACGGTTCGAGTTCTCGCGCAGCGGCGCTGCTCAGGCCGTCATGGCGGTCAGATCGACAGTGTCGGCGCCGGGGGAATTTCTCTTGATCGATTCGATCGCATGGATGGCCGACGCCTTCGCCTTGTATCCTTCCGACGAGAACATTGTTTCCCCGTTGGATGCCTTGAAACGGAAACGATATTCGCCGGCCTTGTCCTGATATATTTCGAATTTGTACATGATCTTTGCGCCTCCTTTCGCGCGGTAGTCCATCAGCCGCAACTCTGTTCGGCCTCGATCACTTTCGCAACGGAAAATCGCCGATCTCAATGAGCCGTACCCAGGCTCGAGCGATTTCCAGCCCGGCTGCATCGGCCATTTCTGCGCGCAAGCCACCATGGTCACGATAATTCTCCAGCCAGCCCGGCGACATTCTTTCGACGGAAGCAGGAAACGCCTGACACCAGCCATCAACCACGGCGGTGGAGGCCTCGAAATGGAATTGCGTGCCATAGACTGCCCGGCCGATGCGAAAGGCCTGATTTCGTGTCGCGCCATTGGTCGCAAGCCGCGTGGCGTCCGGCGGAAGCGTAAATGTATCGCAATGCCACTGAAAAATAGGGAATGTCTTTTCCAGCCCGGCCAATAGCGGATCGGACACGCCCTCTTCCGTCAGGGATATATCCTGCCAGCCGAATTCCGGCGGCCCCGAGAGAATATTCTCTCCCCCATAGGCACGAGCCAGCAACTGGCTGCCGAGGCACACACCCATGACCGCTTTACCAGCATCGCCAAAGGCTTTCATGAGAAGGGCGAGATCGGCGAGATAGGGATAAAGCGCATCGTCAAGCGCGTTCTGTTCGCCGCCCAGAACGACAAGCGCATCATGGTCGGCGGCATCCCTTGGGAGAGGCTCACCCGCATAGGCGCGGATGACATGGATTTCAGCCGCCGCTTCTTCCAGCGCGACGCCGAGCTGCCCGTGCGGCGTACCCGCCATGTTTTCTATGATTGCGACGCGCATAAGACCTCGTGGAGACGACAATGGATTCAACCGGTCAAGAGTGCCGATCGAATCCAGCTTCACCACGAGAAAAATCGATTTTCAAGAGCCGCGACATCGGCAGTGCGGCGACAGGTGGATGACCTGACCTGATGCGCCTTAGAATTCACGCGCCAGCTTGGCGTCTGCGGAATGCCGGTTGCCGCCGCGAACGGCGAAGAACAGGAAAATCGCGGCCCAAAGAATCGATTTTTCCGCGCCGCCCAGACCTTCCGCCTTTACGATGCCGTGAAAATAAACCGTTACCAAAAGAACGATCATGGCCGCGAAAGATGCCGGCCGTGTGAACAGGCCGATGGCGACCAGAATTCCGCCGAAAAATTCCGTGGCGGCAAGCAGGGGCGACCAGAAAACGCCGGGATAAAAACCGAGGCTCTCCACCATGCCGACTGCGCCGAAAGGATTGACGATCTTGCCGAAACCATGGGTGACGAGAAGAAGCCCGGCCGTGACGCGCAGGATCGTCTCCACCAGATCGTGTGTCGCATTATAAAGCGGTGCGACCGCCGGAACGAAAAGACGCTGACGATTATTCTCGAACTGGGCCATAGGATCTCCACGTTTCAGCCTTCGACAGCTTCTCTGTTCGCAAAGCCGCATGATAAGAACAAGCGTACGCCCGGTAAAAACATGAGTATTATAGTTGACATTATCGTGAACATTATTGCCGCCGGGCGGTGAAGGAGACCTGAGGATGACCGAGACCAAACCCCGCATAACCATCCGCTATTGCACGCAATGCAACTGGCTGCTTCGGGCAGGCTGGATGGCGCAGGAAATCCTTCAGACCTTCGCTTCCGATGTCGGCGAAGTCAGCCTCGTTCCCTCAACCGGCGGTCTGTTCGAGATCACCGTGGACGGCACGACCATATGGGAACGCAAACGCGATGGCGGTTTTCCCGGCCCCAAAGAACTCAAACAGAGAATCCGGGACATCATCGACCCGGAGCGCGACCTCGGTCATGTGGACAGAACGAAGCATGAAGGGCTCGACACCTGACCCGGCCACATGTTTCAACAGCCCCAACCAAGTTTTTTCCCTTTAAAATCAATGATCGTCATAAAAGTTCAAAAAGTCTGTTGACACCGGGCGGCTGCCCTCGTACATCGCTCTCCGTCGCCCAGATGGCGGAATTGGTAGACGCGCCAGCTTCAGGTGCTGGTACTCGCAAGGGTGTGGAGGTTCGAGTCCTCTTCTGGGCACCATTCCATTTTTGATCTTAGCCAGATCAAGAACTTAGCCGAAAAAACAGCAACATATAGCCGACCGGTAAACGCCGGGAAGCGTGTTGCTTTTTCGCCTTTTCCACTTACAGAAAAGCTGCGAACAAGCCGCTTCCGTTTTTGTCAGAAGGCCTGTTGTCCTGTCTGAAATATGATCGACCTTGCCTGTTATGGCTGAGCGTCTTTATCGCCACTATTTTGCGAATGCTGTTCGCAATTCGGCGTACAGGACAGAACGGTCCGCTCCGTCTGCCGGAAAACACGCACCGTATTGCCCTCGTCGATGGAGACGAGAATGCGTTCATCCACGATTGGATTGCCATCGGCATCCAGAAGCACGAGATTGGTCGTGCCGAAACTGCGACCCGTCAGAACAATTGTGGTGGCATCGGCAACCGTGGCATCGGCGACTTTGGAGTTGCCGACTATAACCTTGCTGACGGCGCGGTCGAGACGAAGGACACGGGCGTGATTCATCGAAACGCGCAATATGTCATCTTCAGCAAAAGCGGGCTGCAGCGAACCCGATAGAAAGACGGACAAGCCGACCACAATTTTCGCCAGTTTTCCGGATGACACGCGTTTCGCCCTTGCTCACTATCCGCACTTTATTGTTCCACAGAATGCGCGGTTTTAGTGAATGAAGCGTTAAATGGCGGAAATCCGCGATGAGGATGGTAACCATTCGTAATGTATTGATATTTTCACGTCCCTCCGCCCCGCATCAAAACTGAACATCTGCACCTCTTTCAAAGGAAACTTTGCCTAAAGAGAGAAATGGTCAGCCTCGGAATATATTTGTTTATCAGCAAATATAAAAATGCAGACAATACTTTTTGTTTTTATTTACCAAGAGAAACTCATCCTGCCGTTTACTTTGAATTAATCGTTTTTTTTAAGCGCTTGGAAATCGCTCCGCTGTAGTTTGAACCCAACCGAACAACGGAGAACAGTTGTCGGCGTGCTGAACCAACACAAGTTAGGAGAGACCCTATGACCAAGATTTTCGCTCGTTTCCTGAAAGACGAATCCGGTGCCACTGCAATCGAATATGGTTTGATTGCTGCACTTATTTCCGTTGGCATTATCGGTGGTACCACGGCAGTCGGCGGTAAGCTGAAAGACACTTTCACTTTCATCAGCACCTCGTTCACGAACTCGAAAGCCTCCACCGGCGGCGTTTGATTGATAAAAAGTATAATGCAGGTGATTTACCCAGAATTGGGAAATCACCTGCATTTGCTATTCTTCAAGCTGAATTGGATAGATTAAGGCAGGGTAATCATGATCGTTGCAGCGATTTTTCTTATTGTCCCGCTCTGCCTCAGTTTCGCGGCCTTGAACGATCTTTTCAGCATGACGATCCCCAACTCGATAACCGTCGTGCTCTTGCTATCTTTCGCTTTCGTTGCGCCCCTGTCGGGAATGGATTTGCAGACTTTTACCTTGAGTCTCGCAGGCGGCCTCGCCGTTTTTCTCTGCTGTTTTATACTCTTCGCTGCCAATGTCATGGGTGGAGGAGACGCAAAACTGTTGACTGGAGCGGCAGTCTGGTACGGCTTCAACATTTCTCTCATAGAATTTTTACTTGCGGTGACGCTGATCGGCGGCGCATTGACAGTTGGCATACTACTGCTGAGATCACGGTCACAGGAAATCGTAGCCATCGGCATACCGATCCCTGATTCCCTTATGGTTGCCAAGAAGATTCCATACGGTATCGGTATCGCTGCAGCGGGGCTTCTGACCTATGGGAATTGCCCCCTCGTAAAAGCAGCGATCACAAGCCTATACTAAATCAGGATATCGATCCCGATCGTTTATAGAATTATTAACTACAAATCCAAGCACAATATTAACCATAATTATACCAATCGCGCGCCATCCTCGGGGAAGAAGAATCTGATTCCCTCAAGGATCGAGCATGAAACCGTCGCGTATCTTTATTCTTTCCGTTGCTCTGGTGGCCGCCGGTCTTGCAGGCCTTGTCGCCATGCAGATTTCCGGCGCGAAGCAGGTCATCGAAAAAGCAGAAACGATCATCCAGAAAGAACCGACGGTCAACGTTCTCGTCTCTTCGGTCAATCTGCCCGTCGGTAGCCGCCTGAACGACAGTTCCGTGCGCTGGACACCCTGGCCACAGGGCAATGTGGTCGACAGTTTCATAACGGAAGCGAAAAGGCCTGACGCCATCACCGAACTCACCGGTGCGGTCGTGCGGCTGCCTCTGTTCGAAGGTGAGCCGATAAGGCCGGAAAAAGTGGTCGATTCCAGCACGCGCATCATGTCCTCGCTTTTGCCGGCCGGGAAACGCGCTGTCGCCACCGAGATTTCCGTCTCGACAGGCGCAGGCGGTTTCGTGCTGCCGAATGACCGGGTCGATGTGATCATGGTCCGCAAGGGCGACAATAATAACTTTCTGACCGAAAATGTTTTGAACAATGTTCGTGTCCTGGCAATCGATCAGCAGATCAAGGAAGGCGAGGACGGAACGTCGGCGGTGGTCGGCGCAACCGCCACACTCGAACTCACACCGGAACAGGCAAAGATCATAACCGTGGCGCAGCAAATGGCGGACCGTCTCACGCTTGCCTTGCGCTCCGTCGCCGATGCGCAGGAAAACGATACGCTTTCGGCTGGCCATCTTCTCAGCGGCGGTTTCGGACAGCCGGAAATCCAGGTGATCAAATCCGGCTCGATCGTGAAGAGCGGTCAAGGAGCATCACAATGACCGGGAGGCTCATGACAAATCGTCTCAACCAACGCCTGCGTTCATCGATGGCGGGTGGGCTCGCATTCTGCCTGACCTTTTCGGGCGTTCCCGGCCAGCATTCCCCCAGTTTTCTGCGCGTCAGCGAAGCGGAGGCGCAAAGCGCAAGCATCGTGCGGATTACCGAAAGCGGCACAGGCATTCGCAAGCGCTTAAAGCTGGGTTTAAACAAGGCGCTGGTCATCGACCTGCCCGAAGATGCACACGATATTCTCGTTGCCGATCCGAGCCTTGCCGATGCCGTAACCCGCACGTCCAGACGCATTTATCTTTTCGGTAAAACGGTGGGACAGACCAACATTTTCATTTTTGGTGAAGGCGGACGGGAAATCGTCAGCCTCGATCTGGAGGTGGAGCGCGACATTTCCGGGCTTGAGGCCAATATTCGCCGTTTTATTCCCGAGTCGGATATCAAGGTAGAAATCGTCTCGGACAATATCGTTCTCACGGGATCGGTACGCACCCCGCAGGACTCGGCACGCGCCGTCCAGCTTGCAGATGCCTTTCTGAAAGGCGGTGAGGCCACCACCCGCAACATATCGCTATCAGGTGGCGACAATGGCGGTGATGCGGCGATTTTTGCCGAGCGCCGACAGGTATCGCAAATCGTCAATATGCTGACGATCGAAGGGGAAGACCAGGTGACACTGAAGGTCACCGTTGCCGAAGTCAGCAGACAGGTTCTGAAGCAACTCGGCTTCAACGGGTCGATCGGCAGTACGACAAGCGGCAATGGTTTCGAATTCGCAAATCCGTCCAACCTTGGGAACGCGATCGATGGTGCATCCCGGATCGCCAGCGGTGCGATCGGTTCAGGCTCTCTCAGATTCGCCTCCTACCTCAACGCCATGGAGCAGGCTGGCGTCATGCGCACCCTAGCGGAGCCAAGCCTGACAGCTATTTCTGGCGAGCAGGCCAAATTTTACGTGGGCGGCGACTTCCGACTTGCCGGTACACAAGAAATCGAGGTTGATAACGAGACCAAACAGCCAAGCAAAGTCATACGCGAGACACAAACAGTAGACTACGGGATTACGTTGAACTTCAAGCCGGTGGTGCTTTCACCGGGCAGAATAAGTCTCAAGATTGAGACCAACGTGTCTGAGCCCACCTATGAAGGTAATGTCGTCACCGGTAATTACGGGCGGGGCGTTCCGGGCTCGACCTATATGTCCGTGCGCAAGCGTGAAACGTCCACGACGGTCGAGCTTCCCTCGGGGGGATCGATCGTGATCGCAGGTCTCGTTCAGGACAACGTCCGTCAGGCCATGTCGGGGCTTCCGGGCATTTCGAAAATTCCGATTTTCGGCACGCTTTTCCGCAGCAAGGATTTCCTGCGCAACGAAACGGAACTGGTCATCATCGCAACGCCCTATCTGGTGCGGCCCGTTGCCCGCAATCAGATCGCCCGGCCAGACGATAACTTCAATCCGGAAAACGACGCCGCCATGTATTTCATGAACCGCGTCAACAAGGTCTATGGCCGCAAGGATCAGGTTCAGGCCGCGCCCTATCAGGGGTCAGTGGGGTTCATCTACAAATGACGACACACACACAAAATCCCCTCTTCACAACAAGCCCGGTCAGGGCAGGAAACGTCATGAAGGAACCCTATTCCTCCTTTTCCCCCTACCTTTCCGGAAGACGGACCGGCCTCGTCGTCATTGCCGCGCTTGCCGCCGGCATGTTGCAGGGCTGCGCGCGCGATCCGATGACCACCAACGCCGTTCCTGACGATTATCGCACACGCCACCCGATTACCCTGTCGGAAGCGGAGCATTCGCTGGATATTCCGGTCTCGGCCAGCGACAGCCGGCTGACCACAGCGATGGCGGATAATGTCCGCGGTTTTGCCCAGAATTATGCGTCGATGTCGACCGGGATCATCAATATTCAGACCCCGTCGGGATCGGCCAACTCGGCGGCCGCATCGCGAATGGCGAAACAGATTCGCTCGACGCTTTCCGGTGCTGGTGTGGCGCCCGGCAAGATCATGGAGACGCGTTATGCCGCTTCCCCGAATGGCGACGCCTCCCCCATCCGCCTGAGCTATGTCGCCGTTACCGCCATGACTGGCCAGTGCGGCCAATGGCCCGAGGATCTCTCGGATAATACCTTCGCCAACAAGAACTGGTACAATTTCGGGTGCGCTTCCCAAAGCAATCTCGCGGCGCAGATTGCCAACCCTATGGATTTGGTCGGCCCGCGCGGCATGAGCCCGATCGATGCCGAGCGCCGCGCGGTCGTCATCGACACCTATCGCGGTAAGACTTCGACGACGACGACAGATTGATGCAGATCCAACATTTGTCACGGCAGGAAATACGATGAGCGCTGTAGAATACGATATCAAGCCAAGCGGCGGCACAGAAGCCGAGCCGCCCGTGCGCGCTTCGGATATGGACCACCTGCGGCCCCTGCCCCGCATTTCCGTTCACGCTTTCTGCGTCAGCGACAATATGCAAGGCGTCATGGACGCATTGTCCAGCGACCGGCGCATGAGCAAGGTCACCCTGCGGGTGACCAAGGGCGATATCAATGCGGCAGCCACGATGTTTTCCACGTCGCCCACGCCCAATCTCATCATTCTCGAGACAGCAAGCTCACCTGCCTCGCTGCTGGACGATCTCGCGCCTTTGGCAGAAGTTTGTGATCCTTCCACCCGTGTCATCATCGTCGGCCGGCACAACGATATAACGCTTTATCGCGATCTCATCCGCAACGGCATTTCCGAATATCTCGTCGCCCCGGTCAATATGGCCGATCTCCTGGCTTCGATCGCCGCGATTTTCGTCGATCCGGAAGCGGAACCGCTGGGCCGCAACATCGCCTTCATTGGCGCCAAGGGCGGTGTAGGCTCGTCCACCATAGCGCATAATTGCGCCTTCGGCATTTCGAGTCTTTTCTCCACGGAAACCATTCTGGCGGATATGGATCTTGCCTATGGAACAGCGAATATCGATTTCGATCAGGACCCTGCCCAGGGCATGGCTGAAGCGGTCTTTTCGCCGGAGCGGCTGGACGAGGTATTTCTCGACCGTCTTTTGACGAAATGTTCCGATCATCTGTCGCTTTTGGCAGCACCGTCTCTTCTCGACAGAACCTACGATCTCGATCGTCAGGCCTTTCTGCCGATCCTTGAGGTTTTGCAGCGCAGTGCCCCGGTTGCGGTTCTCGATCTTCCACACCAATGGTGCGACTGGACGCGGGCAGTCCTTGCGGAAGCCGATGAGGTGGTCATAACGGCGGTTCCCGATCTCGCAAACCTGCGCAACACGAAGAACCTCTTCGACGCGCTGATCAAGCTGAGACCCAACGATAAATTGCCGCATCTCATTCTTAATCAGGTCGGCATGCCCAAGCGCCCGGAAATCGCACCGGCGGATTTCCTTGAGCCGCTGGAAATCGAGCCGATTGCGATCATCCCATTCGACGCACAATTGTTCGGAAATGCCGCCAATAGCGGACGCATGATCAGCGAGATGGATGAAAAATCCCAGACGGCGGAAACCTTTTCGCAAATCGCCCATACCATCACAGGCCGCTCCGTGCTGCGCAAAAGCAGGCGCGGCGGTCTGGAAAAACTGAAGAATATTCTCAAGCGCAAGTAGGCCTTCTACCTGCGTCCTTAGACGGAAACGCCGATGTTCGGAAAACGCGGGCCTGAAGGCCCAGCCAGAAGCACGAAGCCGGATCTTGCTACACCTGCGCCCATGCAGGTGACGACAGCGCCTGAGCCTCGTTCTGCTGCAATTGACACTCTTGAACCCGGCCAATCACCGGCAATGCGTCAGGCAACCGCAAGCGTACCGCCCGCGCAGAGAAAACGTGCCCGCACGGAAGATTACTACAATACCAAGAGCCAGGTATTTTCCGCGCTTATCGATACGATCGACCTTTCGCAGCTCGCCAAGCTCGACGCGGAAAGCGCGCGCGAGGAAATTCGCGATATCGTCAACGACATTATCACGATCAAGAATTTCGCCATGTCGATTGCCGAGCAGGAAGAGCTGCTCGAAGATATCTGCAACGACGTTCTTGGTTACGGTCCGCTGGAGCCTCTCCTCGCGCGCGACGACATTGCCGATATCATGGTCAACGGTTCCGGCCAGACCTTTATCGAAGTCGGCGGCAAGACTATCGAATCCGATATCCGTTTTCGTGACAATGCGCAGTTGCTTTCCATCTGCCAGCGCATCGTCAGCCAGGTCGGCCGACGCGTGGATGAGTCGAGCCCGATATGCGACGCCCGCCTTCCGGATGGATCGCGCGTCAACGTCATCGCTCCGCCGCTTGCCATCGACGGTCCGGCGCTGACGATCCGAAAATTCAAGAAGGACAAGCTGACACTCGACCAGCTCGTACGTTTCGGAGCGATTACGCCCGAAGGCGCGACATTGCTCAAGATTATCGGTCGCGTCCGCTGCAATGTCGTCATTTCGGGCGGCACCGGCTCGGGTAAGACGACGCTTCTCAACTGCCTGACGAGCTTCATCGACAAGGATGAACGCGTCATCACCTGTGAAGACACCGCCGAACTGCAGCTGCAGCAACCGCATGTGGTGAGGCTCGAAACGCGCCCACCGAATATCGAAGGGGAAGGCGAGATCACCATGCGCGATCTCGTCAAGAACTGCCTTCGCATGCGGCCCGAACGCATCATCGTCGGCGAAGTGCGCGGACCGGAGGTTTTCGACCTTCTCCAGGCCATGAACACCGGTCACGACGGTTCGATGGGAACACTTCACGCCAATACGCCACGCGAATGCCTCAGCCGTATCGAATCAATGATCGCCATGGGCGGCTTCACCCTGCCGGCCAAGACCGTGCGTGAAATCATTTCAGGCTCGATCGATGTCGTCATTCAGGCGGCGCGTCTGCGCGACGGCTCGCGCCGGATAACGCAGATTACTGAAGTGATTGGCATGGAAGGCGATGTCATCGTCACCCAGGATCTGATGCGATACGAAATCGAAGGCGAAGATGCGCAGGGAAGGCTGATCGGCAGACACATATCGACCGGTATCAGCAAACCGCATTTCTGGGATCGCGCACGTTATTACGGCGAAGAAAAACGTCTGGCGGCCGCGCTCGATGAGATGGAAAAGACATCCTAAGGGAAAGCGACTGCCATGGACCCGACAATAGTGTTACTGGCCTTACTCGTCGCCATCTCGGCAGGAGCACTCGCCTACGCCTTTCTTTTCCAGCAGATAGAGGTCGAAAAAAAGACCACCAGCCGTTTCAAGCGAGTGCAGGCCGCAGAGACGGATCACGTAAATATCAAAGCTGCACGCGATCGGGTCCAGGAGCTCAGCAAGCGCCGCAAATCCATGCAGGACAGCCTGCGGGATATGGAAAAGAAACAAAATGAAAAGGCGAAAAAAGCGAAGAATGTCAGCCTGCGCGATAAACTCGTGCAGGCTGGGCTGGCAATCTCCGTTCGGCAATTTCATCTCCTGAGCGCAGGTGCGTCGGCTTTCGCCACTCTCATCGCGCTTCTATATGATCTATCATTAATAACCGCCCTGCTCATAGGCGCAGTGGTAGCTTTAGGGCTGCCCCGTTGGGTATTGGCGTTTATCCTCAAGCGCCGGCAGAAAAAATTCCTTGAGGAGTTTCCCAATGCGCTGGATGTCATGTGCCGCTCAATCAAATCCGGATTGCCGCTGAATGACGCCGTGCGACTGATCGCGTCGGATGGTCAGGAGCCGGTGAAAACAGAGTTTCAGCGGGTCGTAGACGCGCAGCAGGTTGGTATCGGGATTCCCCAAGGGATAGAGCGCATGATGCTGACCATGCCGCTTTTCGAAGTCAGCTTCTTCAGCACTGTCATCAATATCCAGGCACAGGCAGGCGGCAATCTTTCGGAGGCATTATCCAACCTTTCAAAGGTATTGCGTGACCGAAAGAAAATGCGCGCCAAAGTGAACGCTCTGTCCATGGAGGCAAAAGCGTCGGCCGTCATTATCGGCGCATTGCCTTTCATTGTGATGCTGCTGGTGCACTTCACGTCGCCCGACTATCTCGCGGTCCTCTTCACGGATATGCGCGGGCACATCATTCTGGGTGCATCCGGGCTATGGATGCTCATCGGAATTTTCATCATGCGTCAAATGATCAATTTCGATATTTGAGGGTCACCGATGACAGGAAGTCTCCTTTCAGACCTGACGAATCCGCAAACTATCATTGCGATTCTCGTAACAGTGGCAGTTTTCGCCACCCTTTATACGCTCATTACGCCTTTCTTCGAACGAAAGGACTTTGCCAAGCGCATGAAAGCCGTATCGTCGGAACGGGAACTTATTCGCAGCCGCGAGCGCGAGCGTCTGGCAACAGCAACCAGAGACGGCAAGGCTTCCCTGCGTGGCAACAACAATAAATCCGCACGGCGAATCGTCGAAAAATTCAATCTCCAGGAAGCGCTCGCCGACAAGAACACAATGAACAAGCTGCGTGCAGCCGGTTTTCGTTCGCAAAATGCGCTTAATACATTTCTTGCTGCCCGATTCATATTGCCGTTTATTTTTCTGGCCGTCGCATTCACCTGGATTTTCGTTCTCGGAAATCTTTCGGATAAAGCCTTCTTCATTCGACTGATGGCCGTTCTTCTTTTCGGCTATATCGGCTTTTATGCTCCCAATATCTACGTTTCTAACCGCATGACCAAGCGACAGGTCTCGATCAAGCGGGCTTGGCCAGATGCACTTGATCTGATGCTGATCTGCATCGAATCCGGTGTGTCGATGGAAGCGGCCATGCGCCGCGTAGCGGAAGAGATGGGCGAACAGTCGCCTGAACTCGCGGAAGAAATGATTCTCACGACAGCGGAATTGTCCTTCCTTCAGGACAGGCGTGTCGCGCTTGAGAATTTTGGTATGCGCACACAACTGGACGGTGTCAAAAGCGTGGTGCAGGCCCTCATCCAGGCGGAACGATATGGGACGCCGCTCGCACAGGCTCTGCGTGTTCTCGCGCAGGAAGGTCGAGACGAGCGAATGAATGAAGCTGAGAAAAAGGCCGCAGCGCTGCCGCCCAAACTGACTGTACCGATGATAGTGTTCTTCCTGCCGGTTCTCATCGCCGTTATTCTCGGGCCTGCCGGCATTCGTGTCGCCGACACGTTCTAACGACGGAAACGCGCAGGAGGGCGCAACCCTTCTATACCTGCAAAAGCGTATCAACCAGCCGGCTTGCTGTCCTTTTTCGCCAGTTGCTGCCAGGAGTTCTGCTGCGAAAGCATGGCACGCAGATAGGTGAGGTTTGCCTGTGCCTGCTGTGGCGAGAGTTCCTGAACCGCGATGCGCTCGGCTTCGGCAAAGCGGCCCTGTAGACCGACCACGAGCGCAAGGTTCTGGCGAACGCGACTGTCTGCGCCCGGTTGGGCGATGGCGGATTGCAGATATGTTTCGGCAGTGCGCGGATCGCTCGACAGGACATAGGACATGCCGAGGTTGGACAATACGCTCGGGTCGTTCGGCTTCAGGTCAAGCGCCTGCCTGTAGCGGGAACGCGCCTCGTTCGAGCGTCCAAGCTGATCGAGCACGGCGCCCTCGGCGGAATAAAGCCGCCAGTCGGGCCGGTCCGGCGTCTGGGCCCGCTGGATGGTCGAAAGCGCCTGTTCCAGCTGGCCGGCGGCGGCCTGCGATTTGCCGTAGGCGGCAAGGACATCGCGGTCGGCCGGATTGGCGATGGCGATCTGCTGCATGACGGCGAGAGCCTGTGTGTTCTTGCCTGTCATCATCAGCACGCTGGCATAATTCATGCCGACCGATTTGTCCTTGGGGCTGCGTTCATAGGCTTTGCCGGCGCTCTCTTCCGCCTGCCGAAGCTGCTCCATGTTCATGTGATCATAGGAGCGCGTGGCGGCGGGAATGGAGCCGGTGGACATGCGATCGGGCTTGTTGGTGCTCGCGCATCCTGAAACCGCAAGAACCAATGCGGCAAGACATGCTCCCCGCAGCAACCCTGTCCGGCCTGTCTCGCCCAAAGAAAATGCAGTCATGGCAGCGCCCCCGCCCAAGAATGATCAATCTTGCGCCCGACACACGACAGACTCACATGACGCAACTTTCGCTTAAGCAATAATCTGTTAACCCTAACAGAGCGTTAATCGCACCGATTCTCGACATTTACGGAAGCATACAATGGCGCCCTATCAGTTCATCGAACGCCCGACCCCTTTCAGCTCCAAGGCCGGCAGCACATTGCCGGTTTTCGCCGTCACGCCGGCCCATATCGAACAGGGCGCCATCGATCCTGTCGCTCTGGATTGGGCGAAGAAGGCGGGGTTCAAGGCGGAGGCAGGCGCCATCCTCCTCGTTCCTTCCGCCGATGGTTCGCTGGGCGGCGTGCTTCTCGGCCTCGGCGGCAATCCCTCGGAAATCCCCTTCATCACCGGGAAACTCGCCCGTGAGCTGCCGGAAGGCGAATGGCACATCGAGACCGCACCCCTGACGGCCAATCGCCTCGCTCTCGGTTTCGGTCTCGGCAGCTACCGCTTCGACAAATACAAGACCACCAAGACGAACGGGGCAAAGCTTCTCATTCCGCAGGACGCGGAAGACGGCGAGATCAAGCGCGTTCTGGCCGGCGTTTTCCTTGCGCGCGACCTCATCAATGTCCCGGCCAACGATATGGGACCGGATGAGCTTGAGATTGCCTTCCGCGCGCTTGCCGCCCATTACAAGGCAAAGGTGAAGGTCACCACCGGCGATGATCTGCTCAAGGAAAACTTACCCCTGATCCATGCTGTCGGCCGGGCCAGCGAAAGCGCGCCGCGGCTTCTGGAGATGAACTGGGGCAAGAAGGGCAATCCGCGCCTCACCCTCGTCGGCAAGGGCGTCTGCTTCGACACCGGCGGCCTCGATATCAAACCCGCCGCGTCCATGGCGTTGATGAAGAAGGATATGGGAGGTGCGGCCAATGTGCTCGGCCTTGCGCTGATGATCATGGATGCGAAGCTGCCGGTCGATCTTCGCGTTCTCGTGCCCGCGGTCGAAAACTCCATCTCCTCCAATGCCTTCCGCCCCGGCGATATCTACCGCAGCCGCAAGGGGCTGACGGTGCAGATCGACAATACCGACGCCGAAGGCCGTCTTGTTCTGGCGGATGCGCTGGCCTATGCGGACGAAGATGCGCCGGACCTGATGATCGACATGGCGACGCTGACGGGTGCCGCACGCGTCGCGCTCGGCCCGGATCTGCCGCCATTCTACACCGATGACGAGGATCTGGCGCATGATATCGCGGAAGCCAGCATCGATACGGACGATCCGCTGTGGCGCATGCCGCTCTATATGGGCTACGACAAGGATATCCGCTCACGCGCAGCCGATATCACCAACGCGCCTTCGGGCGGCATGGGCGGATCGATCACCGCCGCCCTGTTCCTGAAGCGTTTCGTCACCAATACCAGGCGCTGGGCGCATTTCGATATTTACGGCTGGTCTCTGAGCGAGAGGCATCACTCATCGATCGGCGGGGAGGCGCAGGGTATCCGCGCACTCTTCCATTACATCGCACACCAGTTCGCGAAGTAATCTGCTGATAAGTTCAGGCTTCCACGGGCGCTTCCTCAACCGGAGCGCCCGTTCTCAATTTAGAGCATTTCCGGACGGAAAACCGGGATCCAATTTTCCTGGAAAAGCCTTAAACCAGAACCTTCTGTTCCTTGTGGTCTTCTTCGCCGAAGAACTTCAGGTAACGCTCCACTTCGGCCGGGTCGCCGGTGGCCTTTTGCGGATTGTCCGAGAGCTTCACCGCCGGCCGGCCATTGGCGTCGCTCACCTTGCAAACGATGGAAATCGGCTTGAGGCTGGCGATGGTTTTTGGCGCGCAACCGGCAAAATCATTGGTGAGGTTGGTGCCCCAGCCGAAGCTCATGCGAACGCGGCCTTCGAAATGCCTGTAGGTGTCGATGATGGCGTCGACATCGAGACCGTCTGAGAAGATCAACATCTTCTTGCGCGGATCGCGGCCCATCTTCTGCCACCACTCGATGATCTTTTCGCCGCCTTCGATAGGCGGCGCACTGTCGGGACGGAAACCCGTCCAGTCTGCCACCCATTCCGGCGCGTTGCGCAGGAAAGCCGCCGTGCCAAAGGCATCCGGCAGCACGATCAACAGGTTGCCGCCATAAAGCCGGTTCCAGTCCTTCAGAACCTGATAGGGTGCTGCAGCCAGTTCCTCATCCGTCTGCGCCAGCGCCGCGACCACCATCGGCAGTTCATGCGCGTTCGTGCCCACGGCTTCGAGATCGGAATCCATGGCGAGCAGGACGTTACTCGTACCGGTAAAGGCAGGCCCGATGCCTTCCTTCAGCGCTTCGACGCACCAGCGCTGCCAAAGGAAGCTGTGACGGCGGCGAGTACCGAAATCGGAAATGCGCAGGCCCGGCAGTTCCCGCAGCCGCTCGACCTTCTCCCACATCTTGGCCTTTGCACGCGCATAAAGCACATCGAGCGTGAAATAACCGAGCGAACGCATGGCGCTGCGCGAGCGCAACTCGTTGATGATGGCGAGCGCCGGGATTTCCCAGAGCGTCGTGTCCATCCAGCGGCCATGAAAATTCAGCTCATATTGCCCGTCGCGCTTGAAAAGCTCATATTCCGGCAATTGATAGCTCGACAGCCAGGAGAGGAATTCCGGCTCGAAAATCTGCGAGCGGCCGTAAAACGTGTTACCCGCAAGCCAGATGTTTTCCTTCTTGGAAAGACGCAGGGTGCGTGCATGATCGAGCTGTTCGCGCAGCTCCATCTCGTCGATCTCTTCCGCCAGCCGCACCGTTTTCGTGCGGTTGATAAGCGAAAACGTCGCATCGACTTCCGGATAGAGCTTCCAGATCATCTGCAACATCAACAGCTTGTAGAAATCCGTATCGATCAGGCTGCGGACGATAGGGTCGAGTTTCCAGGTATGATTATGGACACGGGTGGCTATATCGGTCTTCGTCATACTCGCATTCCCCAATATCGGCCAAAGGTCAGAATAGCCGATGTCACTCCGCACCCCGGCAGGTATCAACCTGTCATGCGGAAGATTTATCTGAAAAAGCGACAACAAGTCCAGAGCACCGGCCAGGCAAATGCCCGCCGCCACCGCTCACGCATCGATTTTCCGAAGAGCGCAAGGTGGTTTTCGGTCCGGTGCTGGAGCGATGCCGCTTCAGAAGGTCGGGTCTACGGGGTTTATGCCGGGATACCAGTCCTTGGAAACCGGATTTCTGCCGCCGAAGCTGGAAATTCCGTTTTCATCGGTGCAACGGTAACCCTGAACGGGAAGTCCACGGCTGCCGAAAACATTCCGGTAGGGGCCGCGCGAATATCCGGTCGAGCCAAGCGCGCTGTGGCAATTGTAACGGACCTTTGGCTGCAGCGTGCGCGGATCCTTGACGCCGGGCAGGTTTGCATAGGCGTCCGGCGCGGGGGCAAAACCGTTCTGGAAAACAGTCTGCGCCTGCGCTGACGCGCTCAGCAAAACTGCCGTAAGGATCGCTGCCAATCGTGTCGCCGTTCTTGTCTTCATCGATGCCGGTCCCGAACCATCATCCAACCGATGTAGGCTGTCGGCGGCTCTCGCACAAAGGGCCGCACAGGCACAATTTCGTGAAAGTCGCCTTTTCAGTCTTCCAGGCGGCGGAAAGCCGTCGGCTTTTCGTAAAGCCAGCCGATGCGCTCGATGGCCGCATCGAGATTTTCGCGTGCGACATTCATCGTATGGCCATTGGCATGCAGCAGCGTTTCCTCGTTTTCCATGAGGCCGACATGGCCCTTCCAGAAGACGAGATCGCCGCGGCGCAATTCATCGCGCTCTATTTCCACGCCGAGCGACTTCACCTGCATGTCGGTATCGCGCAGAACCCGCCGACCCGTCATGGCCATGGAAAGCTGCACGAGGCCGGAACAATCGATACCGAAACCGGAACGGCCGCCCCAGAGATAGGGCGTTTCGATAAAGCGCAGCGCCACCGCCACATAATCCTCCTCAAGCGCCGCATCAACGGCGCGGCAATGGGCGGCGATGATGCCTTCGCCCTTTTCGGTCAGCAGGTAACGGGTGCCGCGTGTCTCCGCCTCGCCGACGATGCGAATGAGACTGCCCATTGACAGCGCTGCGACCGGCGGTTTGCGCAATTCAGCGGCTGGATAGAGAAAAGTGCGTGGTGCAATCACCCGATGGGTGGCGACAACGACATCGCCAATCGCCGTTTCCGGCACATAGCCGGCATAACCATCCGCATCCGCCTGCACCCATGCCCAGCCATTCGCGTGCTCGAAAACACGGATGGTTTCGCCAGACAGCAGCTCGGTATCGATACCGGCGGCAAGGTCCGGCGTGGGCCGCAGGCCAACAACCGGCACCGCGATCTGCGCGGGCGAGCCGCTGACAAAACATTCGGCCTGCACCACGCCCTGCAGCTTTTCATCGGCGAGATCGGAGCGGAAGACATTCAGGCGGCGGTCGAGCATCATGGGTTTCACATCCAGAGGTTAGATCTTGCGCGCCTGATCAATAATCAGATCGCCGAATTTTTCCAGATAAAGCGCACCGGCCACGGTGCGTTTTATCACGACATTGCGCTTGTCCCGCTCATCCCGAACCCGGTCGACCAGTCCGAGAGCACCCAGACTGTCGAGGGCGCGGGTAATAACCGGTTTGGTCACACCCAGCATGGCGGCGAGACCCCGCACGGTGTGCGGCGGCGGCACGAGATAAATCTGCAGCAGGATGGCGGTTTGACGCAAGGTCAAATCCGGCTGATCGTCAATGACCTGCGCCGTGGATACACGATGCCAGAGGCCCAGGGCCTCCGTGGGTGACAATTGTGCAGGCAAACCGTGACCCTTCCAGTCGTTGTCTTATCGTTTTCATTCAACCGAACGGAAAACTCAAGAACCATCCCGCACAAACAGAACCGCCGCACGGCGCAGATCGGAAAGATCGCGCGGCGCGGCGGTATTTGTTGACCCGTTTTCGAGCCATAATGTCCCCTCTGGACTTGCAGAATGAGATGCAGGAAGCGTGCCAGTTTTGATGCACCGCACAAATACTCGTAAAAACAGCGACTTAAGGCAAAAATTCCGCCTTTTGGCGAAATTTTCCGCAAAGGAAAAACAGCAACAAAAACAGGCAAAAAATAATTCAATGCTTAAAAACTGCCTTCCGCCACGACAGCGGAAGGCATGGGTAATCGCGGATCAGATCTCCGCGCCGCGCGCGGCATCAACCGCATCGGCACTCTGTCGCCGGTTATAGCGGATCGACGACCAGAGCGAGATGCCGATCAGGCCCGCGCCGCCAAGGCCAGTTATGACCTCCGGAATATGCACCATGGTCTGCACGTACATGATGACGGACAGGATGAGGATCGCATAAAAGGCGCCGTGCTCCAGATAGCGATATTCGGCCAGGGTTCCCTTCTCAACCAGCATGATGGTCATCGAACGCACATACATGGCGCCGATGCCGAGGCCGATGGCGATGATGAAGAGGTTCTGCGTCAGCGCGAAAGCGCCGATAACGCCGTCGAAGGAGAAGCTGGCATCCAGCACTTCAAGATAAAGAAACGCACCGAAGCCGCCTTTTGCCGCACCTTCCAGCATTTCCTGGCTACGGTCGAGAATGCCGCCGACGACTTCCACCAGCAGGAAGGTCAAAAGACCCCAGATCGCCGAATGGAAGAAGGTGTTGGCCGCGACCGGACCAAGTTCCGGATTGTCGCTAGCACCGATGATGCGGGAAAAGATCAGCATGACGACCAGCACGAAGGCAATCTCGATGCCCTTGACGGAGGAATAGATTGCAGCCTTTTCCTCGATCCAGCGCACCCAGTGCACGTCCTTTTCATGGTCGAAGAAGAAGTTGAGACCGACCATCATCAGGAAGGTGCCGCCGAAAGCCGCAATCGGCAGATGGGCGTCACGCATGATTTCCGCATAACGTTCCGGCTGCGTGGCCGCCATGACGAGCGCAGTCCACGGGCCGACATTGGCCGCGACGACCACGATGAGCAGCGGGAAGACGATACGCATGCCGAAAACGGCAATCAGGATACCCCAGGTCAGGAAGCGGTGCTGCCAGACCGGTGTCATATCCTTGAGCTTATTGGCGTTGACGATGGCGTTGTCGAAGGAGAGCGAGATTTCCAGCACCGCCAGAACGACGCAGATGAAGAAGATCGTCGCCGTGCCGCCGACCGTTCCGGTCATTTCCCAACCGAGATAACCGCCGAGGATCAAACCGACCACGGTGACGATAAAAGCCCACTTGAAGTAGGTAAGCGTGTTTTTCTGGGCAGCGCTCATGTCCGGTCGCCTCCCATAACGAGGGCGTTCACGGACCGACGCAGGGCGTCAGGCCGCACGCAGAAAGCACGCGCGCGAAGCACATTCAGGTTTTTCATAGTTTTTAATCCGCCGGCCAATTTTTGCAGGCGGTACCGACATCGCGAGAGCGCCGTAAAACTCTCGCCAGAGGGGCCCGGCACCTTTGTTTCCTCTGCCGTTGCGAGACAAATCATCGCAGGGCTCTTTCTTACTCCCCGAAGATCACGCCTTCGTCAAGTCCCGTGATCGTGATCAAGGCCCTGAGAAAGATCAAACCTGCTCCGCGGCCAGGTCTTCAGCGGTTTCGCGGCGGCGTTTGAGAGTATTTTCGCGGAAGAAGATATAAAGGCCGGAAAGAACGATCAGACCCGCGCCGACGACGATACTCGTCTGCGGCACATCGCCGAAGAACAGCCAGCCGAAAACCACCGCCCAGAGCAACAGCGTATATTGCAGCGGCGCGACGGTGGCGGCATCGGCGAGTTTAAGCGCCCGGTTGACCAGCACATGCGCCGTCATGGCGACGACGCCGAGCAGACCGAGGAAGGCGAGATCGAAACTGGACTGAACCGGCAGCCATCCCGATGGCGTGAGGAATACCGCGACAATGCCCGCAAGCGCCGCACCGATGATCTGCCAGAAGGCAAGCACCGTATCCGGCGTATTGCGCAGCTGGCGGCCAGACAACATCATAAAGGCAAAGGCGGCGCTGCCAAGGATCGAAAACAATGCTGCGGAGGTAAGGCTTGCCGAACTGGGTTTGAGCGCGATGAGAACGCCGACAAAACCGATGGCGATGGCAGTCCAGCGACGCCAGCCCACTTTTTCTCCGAGCAGAAACGGCGAAAGCGCCGCCACATAGATGGGGGCGGCCAGCCAATAGGTCATGACATCGGCGAGCGGCAGGGCCGCAACCGCGAAATAGAAACAGAAAAGCTCTGCGGTGGAGAAGAAGACGCGCGCAAACTGAAGGCCGGGACGCTCAATTCTGACAAGGCCGGAGAGGCCGGCACGCCAGACGATCGGAACGAGGATAATAAGCGCCGCCGCGCTGCGAATGAGGATCACCTGACCCTGGCTATAGGTGGCTACGAGCCATTTCCCCATGGCGTCGTTCAGTGCGAAAAGCAGCATTCCAAGCAGCATGACGGCCACGCCGAGGCCAGTCGGCGAAAGCTTACGTATCATAGACATGTCAGTTCCGATCTCTCCCAATGGCTGCATTGGTCGTCCAGCCAGCCATCCTTTGTCAAGCCCCGAACGGCCGGGTCCGAACAATTAATAGTACTAATAATATCTGCATTTGGGATGTCAGGTGAAGATTCGCCGTTCTTCGGCTACGAGTTCCTGGAGAAAATCGACCACAGTGCGGACGCGGACCAGTTGACGGGCGGATTCGTGATAGGCCGTCCAGTAGGACCGGCTGATGGTGAGGTGCGGCATGATCCGCAGAAGTTCGGGATATTGCCCGGCGATGTAATTGTGCAGGATGCCGATACCCGCACCGGAACGCACCGCCTCTGTCTGCCCGGTGGCGCTGGAGATTTCAAAGGCGGCGTCCCAGTCGCGCATGATCTCACCGGTAAAGTTCAGCGAAGGCGAAAAGATCAGGTCTTCCACGTAGCCGATCCGCCGGTGGCGCTTCAGCGCCTCGACATCATCAGGCGTTCCATAATCGGCCAGATAATCCGCCGAGGCATAAAGGCCCAGCGAATAATCGGTCAGCTTCGAAAACATCAGCCTGCCCTGCTCCGGCCTTTCGATGGTGATGGCGATATCGGCCTCGCGCTGCGACAGTGAGAAAGAGCGCGGCACCGGCACGAGCTGGATTTTCAGATCGGGATAACGCGCCGTCAACCGGCCGAGCCTTGGCGCGAGGAAAGAAACGCCGAGACCATCCGGCGCGCCGATGCGCACCGTTCCCGCCACCGCCGTATCGACGCGGCCGAGATTTGCCTGGGCATTCAGCATTTCCGTTTCCATGCGCTCGGCGGCGCCCAAAAACCGTTGCCCCTCCTCGGTCAATTCGCAGCCGTTCGTCCGGCGGATAAATAATTGGGTCTTCAGCGCCTGCTCCAGCAGCGTCAATCGCCGCGAAAGCGTCGCATGGTTGAGCCCGAGCCGTTTCGATGCAGCGAGAATCTGCCCGGAGCGGGCAACGGCAAGGAATATGCGGACATCATCCCAATTCATGGCTTGCTGCGCATCACTACGGGTTCAACCTCGATCAAAGTAAGCGATGTCACCATTCCCGCCACCCCCTCTTTGTATGTCAGGAAATGCGGCGTTTGCAGATGCGCCTCGTAGGCTGCGCGGTTCGCATAGATTTCGAGGATGCGAATCTTTTCCGGGCTGCCTTTGATCGCCACCGCATTTAGTGCAAGCACGCCCTTTTCAAGGCTGACCGAAGTCTCGATCTCTTCCGCAAGCAGTTTGCGATAGGCTTCCAGATGAATGGGATCGATTTCGATTTCAGCCATCCTCACGACAGGTTCTTCGCTCGCCACTTTTTTTGACCTTCTATTTTGACCTCGGGAAACGTCTCAAAAGGCTTATCGTACTTTAATTTACGCACAACGGTTTATTATCTCAGTTCATTGATTTGTACAAATTCAAGTGCAATGCTGCGCTCATCAAAAAATCGCGGAGGAAAGCCCCATGAAGGAAATCGGTCATTTCATTAACGGCAAGCATGTGCCCGGCACCAGCGGCCGCACATCGAATGTCTACAACCCGGCCACCGGCGAAGTTCAGGCAACTGTCGCGCTTGCAAGCGACGCCGAACTGCGCGCCGCCGTGGAGAGCGCCAAGGCTGCGCAGCCGAAATGGGCCGCCACCAACCCGCAGCGTCGCGCCCGCGTTTTCTTCAAGTTCGTCGAACTTCTGAACCGCGACATGAACGAACTGGCGGTGCTGCTCTCCAGCGAGCATGGCAAGACCGTCGAGGATTCCAAGGGCGATATCGTGCGCGGCCTCGAAGTCTGCGAATTCGTCTGCGGCATTCCGCATCTGCAGAAGGGCGAATTCACCGAAGGGGCAGGCCCGGCCATCGACATGTACTCGATCCGCCAGCCGGTTGGCATCGGCGCGGGTATCACCCCGTTCAACTTCCCCGGCATGATCCCGATGTGGATGTTCGCGCCGGCAATTGCCTGCGGCAACGCCTTCATCCTCAAGCCTTCCGAGCGCGACCCGTCGCTGCCGATCCGTCTTGCCGAACTGATGATCGAAGCCGGTCTTCCGGCCGGCATCCTGAACGTCGTCAACGGTGACAAGGGCGCCGTCGACGCCATCCTGACCGATCCCGATATTGGCGCGGTCTCCTTCGTCGGCTCGACGCCGATCGCCCGTTACGTCTATGGCACGGCCGCCATGAACGGCAAGCGTGCGCAGTGCTTCGGCGGTGCGAAGAACCACATGATCATCATGCCGGATGCCGATCTCGACCAGGCGGTAAACGCGCTGATGGGCGCAGGTTACGGTTCGGCCGGCGAGCGCTGCATGGCTGTTTCCGTTGCGGTTCCGGTTGGTGAGGAGACGGCAAACCGTCTCGTCGAAAAGCTCATTCCGCAGATCGAAAGCCTGAGAATCGGACCCTATACCGACGACAAGGCCGATATGGGTCCGCTCGTCACCAAGGAAGCGCAGACGCGCGTCAAGGGCCTTATCGACAGCGGCGTCGCACAGGGTGCGAAGCTCTTGGTCGATGGCCGCGACTTCAAGCTGCAGGGCTATGAAGATGGCTATTTCGTCGGCGGCTGCCTGTTCGACCACGTGACCCCTGATATGGACATCTACAAGACGGAAATCTTCGGACCCGTTCTCTCCGTCGTTCGCGCCAAGAATTACGAAGACGCACTGGAACTGCCGATGAAGCATGAATATGGCAACGGCGTCGCCATCTATACCCGCGACGGCGACGCCGCCCGCGACTTCGCAAGCCGCGTCAATATCGGCATGATCGGCGTCAACGTTCCGATCCCGGTTCCGCTTGCCTATCACTCCTTCGGCGGCTGGAAGGCTTCGAGCTTCGGCGACCTCAACCAGCACGGGACGGATTCGATCAAGTTCTGGACGAAAACCAAGACGATTACCTCGCGCTGGCCGTCGGGTATCAAGTCGGGCGCTGAATTCGTGATGCCGACGATGAAGTAAGCCGGGAAGCCGGTACGCAAGCAAAAGCCCCGCTGGAAAAACAGCGGGGCTTTTTATTGGATTTCGGCTGGGCGGTAAGGGCTGCGCCGGGATCAGTTGGTCGGGCCGTCGTTGAAACCCACTTCATCCACCAGTTCGGACGCCTGCTTGCGATGGGCCGCTATGTCCGTCAGCGGCAGCTTGTCCGGATTGATGGGGCCGAAGCCCTTCACGACATCGGATGGCTCCGCGCCGGGCAGCACCGGATATTCGAAGACCTGCTTGGCGTAGATTTCCTGCGCCTCGCGCGAGGCCAGGAATTCCATAAGCTTCAGCGCATTGTCTTTGTTGGGTGCGTATTTCGTTAGCGCCATGCCGGAAATATTTACATGTGTGCCGCGATCGCCCGCATTGGGGAAGATCACCCGCACCGATCCGGCCCATTCCTTTTCTTCCGGCTCGCGATCATTGGTCAGCATCAGGCCGACATAATAGGTGTTGCCGAGCGCAATATCGCATTCTCCGGAAAAGATCGATTTCGCCTGGCTGCGGTCGGTTCCGTCAGGCTTGCGGGCGAGATTGTTCTTCAGGCCGGTCAGCCATGTGCGGGTATAATCGACACCGTGATGGGCAATCATGGAGGCGATCAGCGCGATATTATAGGAATGCTGGCCGTCGCGAATGCAGATCTTGCCCTTCCATTTCGGATCGGCAAGCTCCTCATAGGTAATGTCCTTTTGAGTCACCCGCTCCTTAGACGCATAGACCACCCGGCCGCGCGTGGTGAGACCAAACCATTCGCCCTCGGGATCGCGCAGATTGGCGGGGATATCCTTTTCGATGACGGGATCGTTGAGGACCGGCTGGGTAACCTTGCCCTCCTTAGCCTCGACGAGACGGGCGATATCGACCGTCAGCAGCACATCGGCCGGCGAATTGACGCCCTCGGCCTGAATGCGTTCCACCAGCCCCTTATCGAGAAAAAGCACGTTGGTTTCTATGCCCGTTTCCTTGGTGAAGGCATCGAGCAGCGGCTGGATCAATTCAGGCTGGCGATAGGAATAGACGTTAACCTCCCCCTCTGCCAAAGCGACGGGCGCGGCGGAAAGGATCGTCAACCCCGAAAAAACGGCAGCGGAAAAGTATGATTTCAAGCTTGCCATTATGAATGCCTCCATTACATTCCGATTCTTGACTTGTTTGTTCATGAATCATCCGAACGGTCAACAAGGCTGTTCGAGAAATATCGGATGGGTGCCAGTTTTTTCAGTTTCTGGAATTGTTCTAAACTGAAAAAGAGACTATATAACTCCACATTGAGAGTTAGGAGACCAGCATGCGCTTGACCAAACAGACCAACTATGCCGTTCGCATGTTGATGTATTGCGCCGCCAATGAAGGCCATCTGAGCCGCATTCCTGAGATCGCCAGAGCCTATGGCGTTTCGGAGCTGTTCCTGTTCAAAATCCTGCAGCCGCTCAACAAGGCAGGCCTGGTGGAAACCGTGCGCGGTCGCAACGGCGGCGTGCGTCTTGGCAAACCCGCCGAAAAGATCAGCCTGTTCGACGTAGTGAAGGTGACGGAAGACAGCTTCGCCATGGCCGAATGCTTCGAGGACGGTGCTGTGGAATGTCCGCTTGTGGATAGCTGCGGCCTCAACTCGGCGCTTCGCAAGGCGCTCAATGCCTTTTTCGACGTTCTGGCGGAATATTCGATCGACGATCTCGTCAAGGCGCGGCCCCAGATCAACTTCCTGCTGGGCCTCGATACGGAAATGCCGAAGATCGCTGCCCCGGCGGCCTGATCATCCCGTTGCCCCCCGTCGGCAGTTGCCATAGCCCGTGTCCGTGAGGCCACGGGCTTTTCTTTATAGAATATGCATGAAATGTAATATTTTTGATCCTGCGTGTTGACGTCGCGAATGGAAGCGGCGCATTTGGTCGCGAGCTTTTTCAAGCAACCAATCAGCGTCGCAATGATCATCAAGCCTGAATTCCATACATTTGCGCTCACCGCGCTCGTCGGCAGCATAGGGGCGCTACTCGCCAGCCTCATCGATATCCCGGCACCTTTTCTTTCCGGCCCGGCGCTTGCCGTGACGATCACGGGGCTGGCCGGCGTAAGGCTTGGCGTTCCCGCCTTCATCCGCAATGCCTGTTTCGTCGTCGTCGGCATTTCCATGGGAACGAGCGTGACGCCCTCCGTGATCGACGCCGCAAAGACCTGGCCCGTGAGCTTCGTCGTTGTGCTCGTCGCTGTCGTCATCATGCTCTATGTCGCCTACTGGATCCTGCATTACGGCTTCGGTTACGACCGGACAACGGCGATGCTGGGCGCCTCTCCCGGTCATCTCAGCTATATCATCAGCCTCGGCGCCGAGACGAAAAGCGACCTTGCGACCGTCAGCATCGTGCAAAGCGTGCGGGTGCTGGCGCTGACGCTTTCCGTGCCGCTGATCGTCGAATATTTCGATCTCGTCAGCACGGAACCGCTTGTGGCCAACCCGCCAATGGGTCTGCTCACACTCGCGCTGACCATCGGCGCATCGCTTCTGACCGGCTGGCTTTTCCTGCGCTGGAAGTTTCCGGCCGCGCTGCTGCTTGGCGGCGTCGCCATTTCCATCGGCACCCACATTACCGGCCTTACCGAAGGCGGCGTTCCCACCTGGCTCAGCCTGCCCGTCTATGTGCTGATCGGCTGCCTCATCGGCACGCGCTTTTCGAATGTCTCACTGATGGACGTGCGGAGAGGCTTTCTGGCGGGCTTCGTGGTCACCATCGCCGTGATGCTGATTGCCGGAAGCATTGCCTGGATGATTTCCGGCGTGACCGGCGTTCCGCTCAATGCCGTCATGATCGCCTATTCGCCGGGCGGCCTGGAGACCATGGCGGCGATGGCCGTGATGATGCATGCCGATACCGCCTATGTCGGCTCCCACCACGTCATCAGGCTCCTGTTTCTTTCGGTTCTCATGCCGCTCGTCATGGGCAAGGATGCGCGCAAGCGCTACGGCGAAACCTGACCATCGGCGTGTGGCCGGAGCCATCGACGCGAAAACGCAGGTGGCATGCAACCATTTTTCCTCCCGGCCGTTTATATTCGGCCGCAATTGCGGCGGCGATCTTTCGCCTGTTCGGCAGGCTGACCCACCGGAGGAACATTCATGAACCGCTTGATGACGTTGACGGGCGCCGGACTTGCGCTTGCCCTTTCTGTTTCCATTGCTCAGGCGCAGGTGGTCGTGTCGTCTAAGATCGACACGGAAGGCGGTGTTCTCGGCAACATCATCCTCGCCGTCCTTAACCAGAACAAGATCGAAACGACGGATCGCATCCAGCTTGGCGCCACGCCGGTTGTGCGAAAAGCAATAACGGCCGGTGAGATCGACATCTATCCGGAATATACCGGCAACGCCGCGTTCTTTTTCTCCAAGGCGGACGATCCGCTCTGGAAAGATGCAGCCAAGGGCTATGAAGAAGCGAAAACGCTCGACTTCGACGCCAACAAGATCGTCTGGCTGACGCCATCGCCGGCAAACAACACCTGGGCCATTGCCCTGCGCAAGGATGTCGCCGACAAGAACAATCTGAAGACGCTTTCCGATTTCGGCAAATATGTTGCCGATGGCGGCGAAGTCGTCCTTGCTGCTTCTTCCGAATTCGTCAACTCCGCCGCTGCGCTCCCCGCATTTCAGACCACCTATGGCTTCACCATGAAACCTGACCAGCTGATCACGCTTTCCGGCGGCGACACCGCGGCCACCATCGCCGCCGCCGCCAACCAGACGAACAACGCCAATGCCGCGATGGTCTATGGCACGGATGGCGGCATCGCGCCCTCCGGTCTTGTGGTGCTGGAGGACGACAAACATGTGCAGCCGGTCTATCAGCCAGCGCCGATCATTCGCGAAGAGGTTCTGAAAAAGCACCCGAATATCGAAGAGTTGCTGAAACCCGTGTTCGAAAAACTCGATCTGGCAACGCTGCAGGATTTGAACGCCCGCGTTCAGGTGGGCGGCGAACAGGCCAAGACCGTGGCTCTCGACTTTCTGACAAAGAACGGCTTCGTCAAGTAACCGCTCGCGGCGCCGGAGCGGGTTGCGGGAACCGGTGCGTTCCCATGATCCCGTCCCAATTCAGAGTAAACGGGCCCGAAGACAGGGGAGCAGGATTTGACGAAATGGCCTGACAAAGTGGGCGTGGTGATTTCGTGCCTGCTTCTTTATGCGCTTTTTGCCTCGCCTTTCATGACATTCCGTGCCAACCGGATCGTTCAGGGCGAGACACGGACGGTCTTCGAAGCTCTTCCGGGTTCGGCTGCAGCTGTTCTCGCCACCATCGTTCTTCTTTCGGCCTTCATCGCGTTTTTCCGCTTTCCTACGCGATTGAAGCTCGCATTTGCGCTGGTCGGTCTTGCTGCACTGGCCGTTTTCGTCGGGAAGGCGGCTTCTTTCCTCATGCCGGAGGGTAACGGTTTTGCCCGAGTTTCACCTGCCAGCGGTTTTTGGCTGATATTTGCCGGGCTGGCTCTGCTCGCCACGGATTGCATTGCGCGTCTTGAGCCGAAGCCCACAGCCCGGATTTTGTTGCTGATTGCGGCCATCGCCGCGCTCGCGGCCGTGCTGACAAGCGGCCTCTGGAACGACCTCTCCATCATCAAGGAATATACCGGCCGGGCCGATACATTCTGGACCGAGGCTTTGCGGCATGTGGAACTTGCCATCGGCTCGCTGATCGCAGCGACCGTGGTGGGCATTCCCCTGGGGATACTCTGTTATAAGGTCGAGCAGTTGCGCGCAGGCGTACTGAACAGCCTCAACATCGTGCAGACCATTCCCTCCATCGCCCTTTTCGGCCTTTTGATCGCCCCGCTCGGGTGGATCGCGGCCACTGTGCCGGGTGCCGCGAAAATCGGCATTGCCGGCATCGGCATGGCGCCCGCTTTCGTGGCGCTGTTTCTCTATTCGCTGCTGCCGGTCGTTTCCAACACGGTGGTTGGTCTTTCCGGTGTTTCGCAGGCGGTCCGGGAAGCGGCGCGCGGGCTTGGCATGACGCCGGTTCAACGGCTGCTGCAGGTGGAATTTCCGCTGGCCATGCCGGTCATCCTCACCGGCATCCGCATCGTGCTGGTGCAGAATATCGGCCTGGCGACGATTGCCGCCCTGATCGGCGGCGGCGGCTTTGGCGTTTTCGTATTTCAGGGCGTCGGGCAGACGGCGATGGACCTTGTGCTGCTCGGCACCGTGCCGACGGTTCTTCTCGGCTTTGCCGCCGCGATAACACTCGACGCCCTCATCGACAGCAATCTCCTCAGCGCAGGCGGAAGGCAAAAGGCATGATCGAAATCGACACCATCACGAAACGATATGGCGAAGCAGCCGTCGTGGATCAGGTATCGCTGACTGTCGCGCCGCGCACCGTCACCGTCATCGTCGGCACTTCCGGGTCGGGAAAGACCACCCTGCTGCGCATGATAAACCGGCTGGTGGAGCCGACCTCCGGCACGATCCGTATCGACGGTGAGGATGTCAGCGCGATACCCGGTTTCAAGCTTCGCCGCCAGATCGGCTACGCCATTCAGGGCCATGGCCTGTTTCCGCACCGGACGGTGGCCGAAAATATCGCGACCGTTCCGCAGCTGATCGGCTGGGATCGCAAGCGGATCGAGGCGAAGATTGAGGCGCTGATGCATCTCTTCCAGCTCGATCCCGCGCTTTATGCCGACCGTTTCCCGCATGAACTCTCAGGCGGTCAGCAGCAGCGTGTCGGTGTGGCGCGTGCGCTCGCCGCCGAGCCGAACATTCTTCTGATGGACGAACCCTTCGGCGCGCTGGACCCGGTGATCCGCGCCAAGGCCCAGAACGATCTTCTCGATATCCAGAAAAAGCTCGGCGTGACCGTGGTTCTCGTCACGCACGACATGGACGAGGCCTTTCATCTGGCGGATCGTATCGCCGTGATGGACAAGGGCCGCATTGTGCAGGACTGCCCGCCGGCCGAACTGGTGCTGAAACCGGCGACGGATTTCGTGCGCACCATGATCGGCGAAAACGAACGGGCGCTGAAACTGCTGTCCGTTCTCTCCGTTGCCGATGTCGTGGAGCCGGGAAACGCAGAGGGCGAACCGCTCACCGAGCATACAAGCCAGCGTGACGCCCTGTCGGCCATGTTATGGGCGGGGTGCGATGCCCTGCCGGTCGTCAGGGACGATGGGCAACCCGCCGGCCGGGTGCGGCGTGACGTTCTCCTCCAGCGTGCCGCCGGAGCCCCATGAAAAACGCCTTATCCTTCTTTGCTCTCGGGCTACTGGTACTGGCGCTGATCATCTTCCTTGCCGTGCCGCAGGTCTTCGCACCGGTGTTCCGCCCTCTCGTGCAGGCCAATGCACCCGCAATCTACACGCAGGCCAATCTGTTTTCCCTCACGCTGTCGCATCTAACCATCGTGGCGATTGCCACGGGGCTGGCCACGCTCACGGCGGGAGCGCTCGCGGTTCTCGTCACCCGGCCATTCGGGGCGGATTTCCTGCCGCTGTCGCGCAGCATCGTCAATATCGGCCAAACCTTTCCGCCGGTAGCGGTGCTGGCGCTGGCCGTGCCGATGATCGGTTTTGGCGAAAAACCAACGCTCATTGCCCTGTTTCTCTATGCGCTTTTGCCGGTATTCGAAAATACGCTGACGGGTCTTACGACCCTGCCCGCCACGGTGATGGATGCCGCGAGAGGCAGTGGCATGACCGACTGGCAACGCCTTGTCAAAGTGGAGTTGCCGCTTGCCCTTCCAGCCATTCTCGCCGGCATCCGGCTTTCGGCCGTCATCAGCCTTTCGACCGCGACCATCGGCTCGACCGTCGCGGCGCGTACCCTCGGCGAAGTGATCATTGCCGGCCTGCAATCCAACAATCTCGCCTTCATTCTTCAGGGCGGGCTGATCGTTGCGGCGCTGGCGATCCTGATTCACGCTGCCTTTTCCGCGATGGAAAAGACTGCGGCGCGCAAAACCGGGCACTGACACAGGCAAGCCCCCGCATTTTTATATTCCCGATGCCTGCCGCACATGGTAGGGGCTGACTGTCGAAACAGAAACATTCGAGGTTCGGGTGACACAGGCAATTGTCGTGATGGGAGTGAGCGGCTCCGGCAAGTCCACGGTCGCGGAAGCAGTGGCGGAAAAACTGGGCGTTGCTTTCATAGAGGGCGACAAGCTTCACCCGAAATCCAACGTCGATAAAATGTCCGAGGGTATTCCGCTGACGGACGAAGACCGCTGGCCCTGGCTCGATCTGATCGGCGCGGAACTGCGCAAGGGCAGCGAAAGCAACGGTGTCGTCGTTTCCTGCTCGGCGCTCAAGAAAATCTATCGCCACCGCCTTCGCAAGGCCACCGGCGGCCCGCTGGCTTTCGTCTATCTGGATGGCAGCCTGGAGCTTCTCAGCCGGCGCATGGGCGAACGCAAGGGCCATTTCATGCCGCTTTCGCTGCTTCAAACCCAGCTTGCCACGCTGGAAGTGCCGACGGGCGAACCGGGCGTCGTGACCGTTAGCATCGATGCCACACCGGAGGATATTGCGAATAACGCACTTTCCGGTTTGAAGACGGTGACGTTCTAAAATCCGAGCCTGTCGCGCAGGCCGTACCACCATGCGCCAAGCACGGTCAGCGGCACCCGGAAGGTCTTGCCGCCGGGGAACGGATAGTTCGGCAGCGAACTCCAGATATCGAAACGTTCGGCGTGGCCGGCAACGGCTTCGCCCAGTATCTTGCCGAGCAGATGGGTTGTCGTAACCCCATGGCCGCTGTCGCCATGCGAGAAATAGATATTGTCCGACAGCCTGCCCATATGCGGAATACGCGTCAGGGTCAGCGCGAAATTTCCGCTCCAGGCAAAGTCGATTTTCGTTTTTTCCAGTTGCGGGAAGGTTTTGAGCATGTTCGGGCGGATCACACCCGTCAGATCGGCCGGATCGCTGCCGCCATAACCGATGCCGCCGCCATAGAGCAGGCGATTGTCCGAGGTCCGGCGGTAATAATCGAGAATGTAATTGGCATCCTCGACACAATAATTGGCGGGCAGAAGAGCCTCAATCAGATCGGCATCGAGCGGCTCCGTCGCCATGACCTGGCTTGAGACCGGCATCATCCGGTCGCCGATTTCCGGCAAGAGTTTGCCGAGATAGGCGTTGCCGCAGACGAGGACATATTTCGTCTTCACGCTGCCTGTTGCCGTGCGCACCACGGGGTTTGCGCCCTGCTCCACCGCAATGACCCGCGAATTTTCGAATATGCGCGCACCGAGGCTTTCGGCCGCCGCCGCTTCGCCCTGCACCAGATTGAGCGGGTGGATATGCCCGCCGAAGCGGTCGATCATGCCGCCGGCATATCGATCGGTCTTCACATAGTGGCCGACATCCGCCTTCGAGACCATTTCGAGCCCGCCATGGCCGTGTTTCTCCCAATGGGCCTTATGGGCCTCCATCTCGCGGATCTGTTTCGGCGTGAAGGCGGCGAAGAAACCGCCATCGACGAGATCGCAATCGATGGCATATTTGGTGATGCGGTTGCGGATGATCGCGCCGCCTTCAAGCGACATTTCGCCGAGTTTCACCGCCTTGTCATGCCCGTAGCGGCCAGCAATGGTTTCGAGATCGCGGCTATAGCCGTTGACGATCTGGCCGCCATTGCGACCCGAAGCGCCGAAGCCGACGCGGACGCCTTCCAGAACGATGACGGAATAGCCGCGTTCACTGAGTTCCAGCGCGGCGGAAATGCCGGTGAAGCCACCGCCGATGATGCAGACATCGGCGTCCAGCGCGCCTTCGAGCGTCGGCCGCACGGTTTTGACATTGGCGGAGGCCGCATACCATGACGATGTGTGGCCGGGATTGGGAATATTCGTTACCTCAGCCATTTCACACCGTCCTGATATAGGCGTCATATTCGACGTCGGTTACACGCAGGGAAAATTCGGAAAGCTCCTGCTGTTTGCAGGCGGAAAACAGCGTGCGGTACTTCTGGCCGAGCGTCGCATAGGCAAAGCTCGACCGCGTGAAGCGCTGCAACGCATAGTCCCAGTTGGTGGGCAGCGGCTCGTGATTGATCGCGTGGCTGTCGCCGGCAATCGCGCCGCCCGGTTGGCGCTTCTCCTTCATTCCTGCCAATGCGGCGCTCAGGATCATCGCGACAACGAGATAGGGATTGGTATCGGCGCCCGCGACCCGATGTTCGATACGCGTCGCCGACTTGCTGGCAACAATGACGCGAACCGCCGCCGAGCGGTTGTCGATGCCCCAGGAGGCGTAGGTGGGTGCATGTTCGCTGGGTGTCAGGCGGCGATAGGAATTGGCATGGGGAGCGAAGATCGCCATGCTTTCACCCATGTTTTCCAAGAGGCCGCCGACCGAATGCATCAAAGCATCCGATGGGCCGTCCTCCCCGGCGTAGATGTTCCTGCCGTCCCTGTCGAGAACGGAAAAATGCACATGCATTCCGTTGCCGGCCTGCAACCCGTAAGGCTTGGCCATGAAGGTGGCATCGAGGTCATGCCGCCGCGCCACGCCCTTGACGATACGTTTCAGGAAGACGGCGAAATCGGCCGCCTGCAATGCATCCGGCACATGATTGAGGTTGATCTCATATTGGCCGGGACCATTCTCCCGCAACGTCGTATCGGCAAGCACACCCTGTGCGCGGCAGGCCGTGGCAATATCATGGAAGACGTCCTCGAAATCCTGCAGTTCGGAAATCGACAGAACCTGTGTCTGGCCCGTATGCCACCGACCCTCGCGGCTGTGCGGCGGACGAACAGGATCGAGCGCGGAGCGGACGGGATCGATCAGGTAAAACTCGAGTTCGGTCGCCACGACCGGCGTCAGACCGGCCTTTTTATAAGCGCCCAGAACCTGCGCCAGAACATGGCGCGGATCGCCATAAAAGCCGGTTCCATCCGGGTTTTTCATTGCCAGCAGAACCTGCGCCGTCGGGCGGCCAAGCCATGTCACCCGCGACAGCGTGCCTGGAACGGGGAAACAAAAACCGTCCGGATCACCCGTGCCTTCCGCAAGACCTGCGGCATGCACATCCCGGCCCCAGATATCCAGCGCATAGACCGACCGGGGAATGGCCATTCCCTTTTCAAGAACGTCGATTGCCCGTTCGCGCGGAATCCATTTGCCGCGCGGCACGCCGTTCGCATCTATGACGAAAGCTTCGAGAATTTCGATATCGGGGTTATCGGCGAAAAATTTCTTTGCGTTTTCAATATCATCCATCATGCACCAGCAAGCCGTTTCCATCTCGTTTCATGCGCAGCGAATTGCGCTAACGAAAGTCGTCCTGCTGCTGATAGATGAGAAACCTCGCCACCATGATGACGTTTTGCCCCTTTTCCCCTTTAGATCATTACATGATCTAAATTATATAGTTAGAACGGGATTTCAGGCGAAAACCGCTTACACTTTTCGCCATGCCGCTCCAGCATGCGACCATGTTACGTGGCCTGTCCCCGGAAGGCCAGCGGATTTAGCTATCAGGGATTGAACCTTTCCGGGCGATAGGCGTCGATGGCGATAACCGGCGTTTCGCCAAGCATGGTTTCTGCCAGCACACGGCCGGTGATCGGCCCAAGTGTGAGGCCATGGTGGGCGTGCCCGAAAGCAAACCACAATGTTTTATGGCGCGGCGCTTTGCCGATGATCGGCATCATATCCGGCGTGCAGGGCCGCGCACCCATCCACGGTTCCGCATCCAGCCGGCCGCCGAGAGGAAAGACGGTGCGCGCCACCCGCTCTGCCCGCTCGATCTGCACGGGAGATTTCGGTGCATCGCGTTCGGCAAATTCCGCGCCCGTCGTCAGGCGGATGCCCTTTCGCATCGGCGCGAGGAAATAACCGCGCTCGGCGTCGATCAGCCAGTTATTGAGCTTCGTGCCCTCCTGCGGCGCATAATGCATGTGGTAACCGCGTTTCACACCGAGTGGAAAGCGGTAACCCAGCCGTTCCGTAACGATATCCGCCCAGGGGCCAAGTGCCACGACGGCATGTTCGGCCTCGACCGCGCCGGTTTCGGTGCGCACCGTCCACCCGCTCACCGTCTGGCTGAGGGTGGAAGCATCGCCCCTGACGAAGCTTCCGCCGAGGCTCTCGAACAGCCGGACATAAGCGAGCGTCAGCGCATGCGGATCGCGCACCGACCAGGGATCGTTCCATTTCAGGCCGCCGACGAAATCATGGCTCAGATACGGTTCGGCTGCGGCAAGCTCCTCGGCGTCGAGTTTCGTATGGGAAATGCCATGGTCGCGCGCCAGACGCTCGGCGAAAGCAAAATCGGCATCCCGCCTCGCGGCGGTTCTGTAGGCCTCCATCCAGCCGTTCTTGACGATCAGATCACCGGCTTTCGCCTCTTCGATCAGGATATTGTGCTCCGAAACCGAATGCTCGATCAGCGGCGCATAGGCGCGGGCAATTGCCGCGTGGCGCGAGGCTGCGGAATTGTACCAGTAGCGGCCGAGAAAAGGCGCGATCTTCGGCAGGGCGGAGAGATGATAGCGGGCATCGATGCTGTTGTTCAGGGAATAGCGCAGCAACAGGGCGAGATCCTGCGGGAAGGCATAAGGCACGACGCCTTCTCTCTGGATCAGCCCGGCATTGCCGAAGGAGGTCTCCTCACCCGGTCCGCGCCGGTCGACCAGCACCACCGACTTACCCCTGCGGGCCAGTTGCAGGGCGATGGAGACCCCGATGATCCCTGCCCCCAAAACGATCACATCCGCTGCCATGGCAATCAATCCGTTTCCGCGTCACATGCCCCTCAACATGGGTCGGCATTTTCCGCGAAGCAACAGAAAAATCATCACCTTAACAGAAACAGCAATGCGACCTACTGGCTTATCGCCTTCGTTTTCATCGCCTCGATGTTGAAGGCGGCCGCCAGCAACGCCTTGGTATAGTCCTGCTGCGGGTCGGCGAAGATTTCCGCCGCCGGGCCGCTCTCCACCACCTTGCCATGGCGCATGACGATCAGATCGTTGGCGAGCGCCTTCACCACCTTCAGATCGTGGCTGATGAAGAGATAGGCGAGTTCGTGCTTGGCCTGAAGATCGCGCAGCAGATCGACCACCTGCGCCTGCACGCTCATGTCGAGCGCGGAGGTCGGCTCATCCAGCATGACGAAACGGGGTTTCAGCACCATGGCGCGGGCAATGGCGATGCGCTGGCGCTGGCCGCCGGAAAATTCATGTGGATACCGCCAGCGGGTGGCCGGATCGAGACCGACCTCTTCCAGCGCGGTGGCGACACGCGTATCGCGCTCATCGGCAGACAGAGACCGCTCATGCACCTTCAAGCCCTCGGCGACGATCTCGCCTACCGACATACGCGGGCTGAGCGACCCATAAGGATCCTGAAACACCACCTGCAACCGGTTTCTGAGCGGCTTCATCATTTCATAGGAATAGTGGTCGATCGACTGGCCGATGAAGCTGATACGCCCTTCAGACGCAATCAACCGCGAAAGGGCCAGACCGAGCGTGGTCTTGCCGGAGCCGGATTCGCCCACCACGCCCACAGTCTGGCCGGCGCGAAGGGTGATATCGATGCCGTCCACCGCCCTCACATGGTCGACCACCCGGCGCATCAGTCCCGCCTTGATGGGGAACCAGACCTTGATATCGTCACCCTGCATGACCACGGGTTTGCTGGCGTCGGAATGCGGCGGCTCGCCCTTCGGCTCTGCCGCCAGAAGATGGCGCGTATAAGCGTGCTGCGGATCGGTAAAGACCTGCTCCACAGTGCCGGTCTCGACGATCTTGCCCTTGGTCATGACGCAGACGCGATCGGCAAATTTGCGAACGATGCCGAGGTCGTGGGTGATGAACAGCATGGACATGCCGTGCTGCCTTTTCAGATCGCCGAGCAGCTCGAGAATCTGGGCCTGAACCGTCACGTCGAGCGCCGTCGTCGGTTCGTCGGCGATCAGCAGTTTCGGCCGGTTGGCGAGCGCCATGGCAATCATCACGCGCTGCCGCTGGCCGCCGGACAATTCGTGCGGATAGGCCTTCAGGCGCCTTTCCGGTTCTCGGATACCCACCTGCAGCAAAAGTTCCAGCGTGCGCGCCCGCGCCTGCGCCCCGGTGATTTTCTGATGCAGTTCCAGAATCTCGCCGATCTGCCGCTCGATGGTGTGGAGCGGGTTGAGCGAGGTCATCGGCTCCTGAAAAATCATGGTGACGTCGTTGCCGCGGACCGCGCGCAGGGAGCGTTCCGGCAAAGTCAGCATATCCTTGCCGTCGAACAGGATTTTTCCCGAGGGATGGCTTGCCGCCGGATAGGGCAGCAATTTGAGAATGGAGTTCGCCGTCACGGACTTGCCGGAACCGGACTCGCCGACGAGGGCGACGACCTCGCCCGGCTTCAGATCGAAGGAGACGTGGTCGACAGCGATGCTCGTCGCACCGCCCTGATGAAAGGCGACGGAGAGATCGCGGACGGAGAGAAGCGGTTGGGTCTTTGTTTCCGTCATGGCGATCACCGGAACGTCTTGCGTGGATCGAAGGCGTCGCGCACCGCTTCACCGACGAAAATCAACAGCGACAGCATGATGGACATGGTGAAGAAGGCGGTGAGGCCAAGCCAGGGGGCCTGAAGGTTGTTCTTGCCCTGCGCGATCATCTCGCCCAGCGACGGCGATCCCGGCGGCATGCCGAAGCCGAGGAAATCGAGCGAGGTGAGCGTCGTGATCGAACCGGAAAGGATGAAGGGCAGGAAGGTCAGCGTCGCCACCATGGCGTTTGGCAAAAGATGCCGGAACATGATTGTCCAGTTGCCGACGCCAAGCGCACGGGCGGCGCGGACATATTCGAAGTTTCTGGCCCGTAGGAATTCCGCGCGCACGATGCCGACGAAACCGACCCATGAAAAAAGCAGCATGATGCCGAGCAGCACGAAGAAGCCCGGCGGCAGGATGGCCGCGATGATGAGCAGGATGTAGAGCACCGGCATGGACGACCAGATTTCGATGAAACGCTGCAACAGCAGGTCCGTCCAGCCACCGAAATAACCCTGGATCGCGCCGGCGGTAACGCCGACAAGGGCCGACGCAATGGTCAGCGTCAGGCCGAAAAGTACGGAAATGCGGAAACCGTAGATCATCCGCGCCGTGACATCGCGCGCCTGATTGTCGGTTCCGAGCCAGTTGAGATTGCCAAGCGTGCAGCCGGGATCGGCATCGCCCTGCGGGTAAGCCGAGCAGCGATCCTTTTTATCCATCAGCCAGAAGGGCGCGGTGGGCGCCGAATGGGGAATATTGGAATTGACCGTCTGATAGGAGTAGCGGATCGGCGGCCAGATCATCCAGCCATTGGCGTTGATCTCATCCTGAATGAAGGAGGATTTGTAGTCGGTCTGGGCAAGGAACCCGCCGAATTTTTCCTCCGGATAGTCGACCATGACCGGCACCAGTAACTCGCCCTTGTAGGAAGCGAGAATGGGTTTGTCATTGGCAATGAATTCCGCAATCAGGCTCAGGAAAAACAGGATCAGGAACAGCCAGAAGGACCAGTAACCGCGCCGGTTTGCCTTGAAATTCTGCCAGCGGCGTTTGGTGGTCGGCGAAAACCACGGGCGCTTCGGTTTTACCGGCGTTTCCGTTTCGGCGGTATGGGTAAGCGTCATCACACGTCCCTCCGCTCGAAATCGATACGTGGATCGATCCATGTGTAGATGAGGTCGGAAATCAGGCCGACGACGAGACCCATCAGCGAGAAGATGAAGAGCGTGCCGAAGACGATCGGGTAATCGCGATTGACGACCGAGAGATAACCGAGGCGGCCGAGACCGTCGAGCGAGAAGATATTCTCGATCAGCAGCGAGCCGGTGAAGAAGGCCGAGATGAAGGCGCCCGGAAAACCGGCGATCACGATCAGCATCGCGTTGCGGAAGACATGACCATAAAGAACCCTGCGCTCGGTGAGGCCCTTGGCGCGGGCGGTGACGACATATTGCTTCTTGATTTCGTCGATGAAGGAGTTCTTGGTCAGAAGCGTCGTCGTCGCGAAAGCCGAGAGCGACAGTGCGATGAGCGGCAGGGTCAGGTGCCAGAAGTAGTCGATGATCTTCTGCCACCAGTTCAGCTGATCAAAATTATCCGACACCAGACCGCGCAGCGGGAACCAGTCGAAGAAGGACCCGCCGGCGAAGAGGACGATGAGCAGAATGCCGAAAAGGAAGCTCGGCACGGCATAACCGATGATGATGATGCCGGAGGTCCAGACATCAAAGGTCGAGCCGTCGGACACGGCTTTCTTGATGCCGAGCGGAATGGAGATGATGTATGAAATGATCAGGATCCAGAAGCCGAGCGAGGCCGAGACCGGCAGCTTGTCGATGATGAGATCGATCACCGACGAATTGCGGAAGAAGCTGTCGCCGAAATCGAAGCGGATATAATTCCACATCATTTCGAGAAAACGGGTGAGCGGCGGCTTGTCGAAACCGAACTGTTTTTCGAGCTTCGCGATCAGTTCCGGATCCAGACCCTGCGCACCGCGATATTTCGAACCGCTGTCATCGAAACCGCCGGACTGGCCCATAAGATCGCCGCCGCCCGAAAGCCGGTCGGAGGCGCTATCGCCCTGCCCGGTCAATTGCGCGACGACCTGTTCCACCGGCCCGCCCGGCGCGAACTGGATGACGAGAAACGAAATGCCCATAATGCCGACGATGGTCGGGATCATCAGCGCCAGACGTCTGAGGATATAGGCGCCCATCAGCCTCTGCTCCCGGCCGATACGTCAGCGGTCTTCGTTTCTGTCAAACCCGGTCCTTTCCTGAAAGCGCTGCCTGCGCTTTGAGCGATTCGTCTCGCCCTATGTGAATCAAGCCTTCGGCGCGAAAGCAAGGCCAGCGTCAATTCGCGGCCTGACTGGACCACCATGCATCGGGAAAACCGACACCATATTGGGGCAGGTTTTCCGGACGGATAAGCGTGTTCCAGTAGGCGATGAACATCTCACCGCGATAGAATTGCGGGATGACATAGCTGTTTGCCAGAAGCACCCGGTCGAGAGCGCGTGCGGCGGCCACCTGTTCACCCCGGTTGGGCGCAAATATGACCTTCCTGACCAACGCATCGACGGCCGGGTTCTTGATGCCGGCAATATTATTGGACCCTTGCCGGTCGGCGGCGGCCGAGCCCCAGAAATCCGCCTGTTCGTTTCCGGGGTTGGCCGAAGTCGCCCAGAGCTTGACGATCACGTCATAATCGAAGCTGCGGGTGCGGTTGGTATATTGCGAGGCGTCGACTGTCCGGATCGTCGCGTTGATGCCGATCTTCTTGAGGTTCTGGACATAGGGAAGGATGGTTCTTTCCATGCCGGCGGAATCGATCAGAAACTCCATATCGAGCGGCTGTCCGGTTTTGGCATTGACCATGCGGTTGCCGCGCAGCTCGTAACCGGCTTCCTTCATCAGCTTGACCGCCTCGCGCAGATTGTCACGCTGCTTGGTGGGGTCGCCTGCCACGGGGTTGCGATATTCTGTCGTGAAGACCTCCGGCGGAACCTGATCCTTCAGTTCCTGAAGGATTTCCAGCTCGCGACCGGTCGGTAGGCCGGAAGAGGCCAGCTCGCTGCCCATGAAGAAGCTGTTGATGCGCTGGAACTGGCCGTAAGCCAGCGTGCGGTTCAGCTCCTCGAAATCGAAGGCGTAATTGAGCGCCTTGCGCAGGTTCGGGTTCTGAAACTTTTCACGGCGCATGTTCGGCACGAAGGCCTGCATGATACCGACGGAGCGATAGATATTCGGCAGTTCTTCCTTCTTGACGCGGCCCTCCTTGACGGCCGGAAAATCATAACCCGTGACCCAGCGGCTGGAGGAGGCTTCCTGGCGGAAATCGACGGTGCCGGACTTGAAGGCCTGGAATTCGACATCCTGATCGGCGAAGAAGGTGTAGGCGATGGTTTTGAAATTGTTCATCCCCACATTCACATTGACGTCCTTGCCCCAGTAGTCGTCGCGGCGTTCGTAAGCGATTGTCGAGCCGGGAGAGACTGAGGCAATCTTGTAGGGGCCAGAACCCATGACCGGCTCCAGCGTGCCGCGCGATATATCGCGCGGCTTGCCATCCGGGCCGGCGGCTTCCCACCAGTGCTTGGGAACGATCAGCAATTGTCCGACAATCTGCGGCAATTCGCGATTGTTCTTTTCGTCGAAAGTGAAGGTGATGTCCCTTTCGCCGCTCACCTCCGCCTTGGTGACATGGGTGTAATAGGTCGCCAGCTGCGGGCTCAAATCCTTGGCCTTTTCGAAGCTGAAGACGACATCCTCCGGTGTCACCGGCTTGCCATCGGCCCATTTCGCCTCGGCACGCAGCCGGAAGGTGGCTTTCGAAATATCGTCAGGGTAGCTCACGCCCTCGGCCAGAAGACCGTAGGAGGCCGACAGTTCCTCTTCCGTCGATTTCATCAATGTATCGAAAACGAGCGAAAGGCCGGTCGCCGCCTCCCCCTTGGCAAGCAGCGGATTAAGGGTATCGAAGGTGCCCGCCGTCGACAGGCGAAGGGTGCCGCCTTTCGGCGCCTTGGTGTTCACATAGTCGAAATGATCGAAGCCATCGGGATGCTTCAGTTCCCCGACCGTCGAAATACCCTTTCGCCACACATCCGCAGACTGGGCGGAAGCCGCCGCCGGTATCAGCAGGGCGGATGCCGCAAGAGCGATGAGGAAACGGGATTTCAATGGCGCCAATATCATTCGGGAAGTTCCCTGTTTTAGTGTTTGTTGAAGAGAGCATAAAACAAAGATTGTCAAAAAACAGATGCGCTGGCTCACAAGCTCTTTATCGGCGTCTTTATCCCCGCGCTTTGCGTGATGCGGGGCGAAACATGGTTTCAACAAAATCCCGTTCCAGTTTATCTTAAGGGGAAGAGAATCATCTGATCGGACGGGCAAGACTATATGACGGCGGGATCATCGAGAGTTTTCAAGGCGGCCATGCTGGCGATTTCGGTCGTCTCCGCGCTGCAGTTGCAGATGGAAACCGCATCGGCCGAGGACAGGCCCGCGAAAGAAGTGTTCGGCCACATGGCGCTGCCTTCCGCCACGGGCTCGCAGCCGATCGGCTCCTATGCCAAGGGCTGCCAGTCCGGCGCCATCGCCATGCCGACGGACGGTCCCGGCTGGCAGGCCATGCGCCTTTCCCGCAACCGGCGCTGGGGCCAGCCGCAAATGATTTCCTTCCTCGAGCAATTTTCGCAGGATGCCCAGAAGATCGGCTGGCCGGGCCTGCTGCTGGGCGATATTTCCCAGCCGCGCGGCGGGCCGATGCTGACCGGCCATGCTTCGCACCAGATCGGCCTCGATGTCGACATATGGTGGCGGCCGATGCCGACCCCACGGCTGAGCGTGGAGCAGCGCGAAACCGTGCCTTTCATCTCCATGCTGGACAAGAGCAAGTTCCTGACGGTCGATGACCGCAAGTGGTCACCGCTCAATGCCCGGTTGGTGATGATGGCAGCAAGCTACCCGCAGGTGGAGCGTGTCTTCGTCAACCCGGCCATCAAGCAGAAACTCTGCCAGACATGGACCGGCGACCGCACCTTCATGGGCAAGATCAGGCCGATCTACGGCCATGACGAGCACTTCCACATCCGTCTCGAATGCCCGCCCGGCGCGCCCAATTGCAAACCGCAGGCGGCCGTGGGCAAAGGCGACGGCTGCGACAAGTCGCTTGCCTGGTGGTTCAGCAAGGAACCGTGGGCGCCGCCGAAAAAGGACCCCAATGCCAAGCCGGTGAAACCGCGCCCGGTCATGGTTTCCGATCTGCCCTCGGCCTGCGCCGCCGTGGCTGCCGCCCCTTCCGCCAATCCCGAGGGACTTGCAGCTCAGGCCTATTCGCCTGCTCCGGCAACGCGCCAGCAAAGCGTGGAACAGGTCATTCAGGCAGCCCCCACCCTGCAGCCACCTTCGGATATTCCGCTTCCCACCCAGCGCCCGACATTGAACTGAAACAGAAATGGGGCATTCAACAGCTTCCCTTTTCAAATGGCGGCAAGCTGTTATAGAAGGCTTCAAATCGATTTAATTCTTGATGGAACGGGCTGGGACCATGGAAGGACAACGCTGTATCGCGCTCATCGCTCACGACGAGAAAAAGGACGATATGGCGGATTTCGCCCGTCATCACCAGAAAGCGCTTGCCGGTTTCAGGATCGTCGCCACCGGCACCACCGGCGGACGGGTACAGGAAGCCTGTCCGGGTCTTGAAGTCATTCGCCTCAAAAGCGGACCTCTCGGCGGCGACCAGCAGATCGGCGCGATGATCGCCACCGGCGAGGTGGATATGCTGATCTTCTTCACAGACCCGCTGACGGCCATGCCGCATGATGTTGATGTGAAGGCGCTGACCCGGCTTGCTACGGTTTACGATATTCCCATGGCGCTCAACCGCGCCACCGCAGAAAATCTCATCGACTTCCACGTCGCCAATTGAACCTCCCAACATGGAACAGGCAATGCCGAAGACGTCCGATACCGAATATCTGTCCTTTCCGATCCTTCTTGGCGACATCGGCGGCACCAATGCCCGCTTTTCCATTCTGATCGATTCCTTTGCCGAACCGGTGCACCTCACCACCGTGAAGACGGCGGAATATCCGACCATCGACGACGCCATCCAGCAGGCGGTTCTGGACAAGACCTCGCTCCAGCCGGTCTCGACCATTCTGGCGATTGCCGGCCCCATCGAAGGTGACGAGATTCCCCTCACCAACTGCCATTGGGTCGTCAGGCCGAAGGACATGCTGGCCAATCTCGGCCTGAAGGATGTCATCGTCATCAACGACTTCGAGGCGCAGGCTCTGGCGATTGCAGCGCTTGACGACGACAACCGCGAATCCATCGGCTCCGGCCGCAAGGATGTGCTGGCATCGCGCGTCGTTCTTGGACCCGGCACGGGGCTTGGTGTCGCCGGGCTGGTTTACGCCCGCCATATGTGGTTCCCGGTGCCCGGCGAAGGCGGTCATATCGATATCGGCCCGAGAAGCGCGCGCGACTATGCGGTTTTCCCGCATATCGAAACCATCGAGGGCCGTGTCGCCGGGGAGCAGATCCTGTGCGGGCGCGGGCTTGTCAATCTTTACCGGGCCGTCTGCACCGCCGATGGCATCGAGCCTGTCTTTTCGGATCCGGCCGACATTACTTCTCAAGGGCTTTCGGGCGAGAATCCGCAGGCGAAAGAAACTCTTTCGCTGTTCAGCACCTATCTCGGCCGCGTGGCCGGTGACCTCGCGCTGATCTTCATGGCCAAGGGCGGTGTCTATCTGGCCGGCGGCATTTCGCAGAAGATCATTCCGGCGCTGAAGAGCCCGGAATTCCGGGCTGCCTTCGAAGACAAGGCGCCGCACAGCGCGCTGATGCGGACCATTCCCACCTTCGTCGTCACCCATCCGCAGGCGGCGCTTTCCGGGCTTGCCACCTATTCGAGAACGCCGTCCGATTTCGGCCTGTCGCTGGACGGGCGACGCTGGAGGGGTTGATCGCCCGGCCTGTTCTTATGTGATGCTTGCGAAGCAGGCGGGCGCTCTTTAACGTCGCTGCTGCAAACATCAATCGACCGATACCCGGCGGATCTCGATCCGCCCGAGATGAAAAGTGAGTGACAGCATGGGCAGCAGCGGCATGAAACTGGTGGTGGTCGGCGCGGCGGGCCGCATGGGACAGGCGCTGATCCGCCTCATTCACCAGACGCCCGGCGTCCAGCTACATGCCGCCGTGGCGCGCGAAGGCTCGGCCTTTGTCGGCCGCGATGCGGGCGAGATCGCCGGTCTCGGCCCGATCGGCGTCGAGATCACCAGCGATCCCCTTCAGGCCTTTCTCCATGCGGAAGGGGTGATCGATTTCACTTCGCCGGCAACCAGCGTCACCTTTGCCGGCCTCGCCGCACAGGCCCGCATCGTGCATATCATCGGCACCACGGGCTGCTCGGCGGAAGACGAGGAAAAATTCAAGGCGGCGTCGCGCCATGCCCGCATCGTCAAGTCGGGCAATATGAGCCTCGGCGTCAACCTGCTTAGCGTTTTAACGCAGCAAGCCGCGCAGGCGCTGGACGCGCAGAACTGGGATATCGAAATCCTTGAAATGCATCACAAACATAAGGTGGATGCGCCCTCGGGCACCGCCCTTCTGCTCGGCGAGGCGGCGGCAGCCGGACGCAAAGTCGATCTCACCACATCTTCCGTTCGCGTACGCGACGGGCATACGGGTGCGCGTGAAGTGGGGACCATCGGTTTTGCCACACTGCGTGGCGGCTCGGTGATCGGCGAACATTCAGTGATCTTCGCCGGAGAGGGCGAGCGCGTCGAGCTTTCGCATTATGCCGGCGACCGCTCCATTTTCGCACGCGGCGCGATTGCTGCAGCCGTCTGGGCCTTCGACAAGAAGCCGGGCTTCTATTCGATGCTGGATGTGCTGGGGCTTTCGCAGGCGGAGTAAGCTTCGCCTTAATTCTCCACCGTGAATTCGACCGTATCGGCCGAGAAGCGGCTGATGGCATATTGCACCGGCACGCCATCCATATCGGCATTCAGCGCCTGGGTGACGAGCAGAATTGCGCCCGGCGACAATTCCAGATCCGCCAGATCCTGCGTGTCCGCATGGCTGGCGGAGATGACGGTGGAAATACGCACGTAATCCGCCACGCCCAGCATATTGAAGGCAGCGGTAATCGAGCCGCTCTTCTGGTAAGCCTCCCCTATTCCGGCGAAACGATCCGCCGGAAACCATGTGGTCGAGCGGGACACCGGGCGGTTATCGGCCTTGCGCAGCGTTTCGAGACGTATGAGCGGCGCACCCGCCGGCAATTGCAGCCGCGCCGCCAGATCGGCATTGGCCGGTTCGGTTGTGTGGGAAAGAAGCAGCGCTTCCATTTCCTTGACCTGATCGGCAATCCCCGCCGTGAACCGCGTGCGCCGTGAGATCGGGAAACTCAGGCGCTCCTTGCGGGCGATCATGGTGCCGCGCCCCTGCACCGGCTCGAGGATGCCTTCACTGGCGAGTGCGGCAATGGCGCTTCGGACGGTGTGGCGGTTGACGCCGAATTTTTCGGCCAGCGTCATTTCCGGCGGCAACATGCCGGTTTCATCGTGATCGCCCGCCGCGATCTCGCCTCTGATCCTGTCGGCGATCTGCCGCCAGAGCGCCACGCCGTTCTTTCTTTTCATCGCTGCCGAAGGGCCCATGTCACACGCTTGTCATTCACGAACGTTAAATGTACCTTATATTGTATAGTTGTCTATATCAATAGACATTAGAGGTCAAGCGATGATTCACGAAACTGCAGATTTGCATGCAGACAGAAAGCGGGTGGCGGCGCTTCTTGCCCGCGCCACGGTTCAGGAACTCGAAACCGTCTGGAACCGGCAGGATGAGAGCCCCCGGACGGAAAATGTGCGCGGGCCGGAAACCGGCCTCGTCATGGTCAAAGGCCGTATCGGCGGCGGCGGCGCGCCCTTCAATCTGGGTGAGACGACCGTTACCCGGGCAACCGTCAAGCTTGCCTCCGGCACCGTCGGTCACGCGCATGTTCTCGGCACCGGCCGCAAGAAGGCCTGGTATGCCGCCGTTTTCGATGCGCTCTGGCAGGAAAGCCCGACCCGCGGCTTCATCGAAACGGAGCTTCTTTCACCGGTCGAGAAACGATTGGCCGAGGAGAAGGACAGGAAAACAAAAGAGACCGCCGCCACCCGGGTCGATTTCTTCACCATGGTTCGAGGAGAAGATTGATGAGCGTCAAGGCCGAAGCATTGACGGGCGGTTTTTCCGATGCCGTCTTCGATTCCCAACGGATTTTCAAGAAACTCATGGATGGCATGGCCCGGCCGGGCACGCCGCAGACAATCGAAACCGCAGTCGCCCCGCCATCGCCTCTCGCCCCCGCCACCGGCGCGGTCCTGCTGGCGCTCTGCGATCACGATACGCCGGTCTGGCTGAGCGGCGCCCTGCGGAAAACGACCGTCCCCGGCTGGATCGGATTTCATACCGGTGCGGTTCCGACGGAAGAAAAAAGCGCAGCGCATTTCGCCGTCATCGAAGCGGGCAGCGCCATAGCCTCCTTCGGTCTCTTCGCCCAGGGAAGTCAGGAATATCCCGACCGCTCCACCACGCTCATCATCGAGTTGCCTGATCTGGATGGTGGGCGGGAATTGCTGCTCTCCGGCCCCGGTATCCGCCACGTCAACATCATCAGCCCCACCGGCCTGCCGGACATATTCCCGCGGCTGTGGGCGGAGAACAACGCCATCTTCCCGCGCGGCGTCGACGTCATCCTGACATCCGCCGACAGATTTGTCTGCCTGCCGCGCACGACGCGCATTCAACCCGTGGAGGCGTAAGATGTATGTTGCTGTCAAAGGCGGGGAAACCGCCATTGCCAACGCCCACCGGCTTCTTGCCGACAAGCGGCGCGGAGACCGTGACCTGCCAGCGATGACGGTGTCGCAGATCGTTTCGCAGCTTTCGCTCGCCGTCGACCGGGTTATGGCGGAAGCGTCTCTCTACGATCAGTCGCTAGCAGCCCTTGCGGTCAAGCAAGCCCGCGGCGACATGATCGAGGCCATCTTCCTGCTGCGCGCCTATCGCACGACGCTGCCGCGTTTCGGTTATTCGGTTCCGGTCGATACCGCTGACATGACGGTGCAGCGGCGCGTTTCCGCGACCTACAAGGATTTGCCGGGCGGGCAATTGCTGGGGCCGACCTTCGATTACACACACCGCCTGCTCGATCCTTCGCTTCTCGAGGACGAGGCCGTTGAGACAGCCACCCAGCGCGAAGGCGAGCCGGAACATGTCATGCGGGTTTCCGATATTCTGGCGCAAGAAGGACTGATCGAAACCGACGGCGATATGCCGGCTGACCATATTGCCGGCGACCTGACGCGGGAGCCGATGGAATTTCCGATGCCGCGTGATCTGCGCCTGCAATCGCTGGCACGTGGCGATGAGGGTTTCCTTCTGGCGCTCGCTTATTCGACGCAGCGCGGTTACGGCCGCACCCATCCGTTCGTCGGTGAAATCCGCATCGGCGAGGTCGAGGTGGAACTGGACGTGCCGGAACTCGGCTTTTCCGTCTCGCTGGGCGACATACAGGTCACCGAATGCCAGATGGTCAACCAGTTCAAGGGTTCGGCCAAGGCGCCGCCGCAATTCACGCGCGGCTACGGTCTGGTGTTCGGCCAGAGCGAGCGCAAGGCGATGGCCATGTCGCTGGTCGACCGGGCGCTGCGGGCAGGCGAATTCGGCGAGGACGTCGTGGCCCCCGCGCAGGACGAGGAATTCGTCATTTCACACGCCGACAACGTTCAGGCAACGGGTTTCGTCGAACATCTGAAACTGCCGCATTACGTGGATTTCCAGGCCGAACTCGGTCTGGTCAGGAAAATGCGCACCGATTTCCAGGCGGTCAACGCCGATGGCGCGGAGTGGATGGGCGATGCGGCCGAATAGCTCAACGGCTGTGCTGCTCGCCAAACCAGTAAGCGCAAAAGACGGTCGATGCTGCAAACACAGCAAAGAACACGGCTGCAAGAATTCCAATCTCCATGAGCTTGTACTCCTTTTTTCACAAGGCTAACGCGCAATGCTTGAAGAAGTTTCATTTGACGACGGGCTGGCTGCCTACAACTTCGCCTATCTGGACGAACAGACCAAGCGAATGATCCGCCGGGCGATCCTGAAAGCCATCGCCATTCCCGGTTATCAGGTTCCCTTCGCTTCCCGCGAAATGCCCATGCCCTATGGCTGGGGCACCGGCGGTGTGCAGGTAACCGCTTCCATTCTCGGCCCAGACGATGTGCTGAAGGTTATCGATCAGGGTGCGGACGACACGACCAATGCGGTTTCCATCCGCGCCTTTTTCCAGAAGGTGGCGAATGTTGCCGTCACCACCCGCACCAAGGATGCGACCATCATCCAGACGCGGCATCGCATTCCCGAAGAAGAACTGCATTCGGGTCAGGTCCTCGTCTATCAGGTTCCCATTCCCGAGCCCTTGCGCTTCCTCGAGCCGCGCGAGACCGAAACGCGAGTCATGCACGCGCTGGAGGAATACGGCCTGATGCACGTAAAGCTTTACGAGGACATCGCCCGCAACGGACGCATCTCCACCACCTATGCCTATCCGGTGAAGGTGGCCGGGCGTTATGTGATGGATCCATCGCCTACCCCGAAATTCGACAATCCGAAAATGCATCTCTCGGACGCCCTGCAGCTCTTCGGCGCAGGACGCGAAAAGCGCATCTATGCCGTGCCGCCCTATACCGACGTCGTCAGCCTCGATTTCGAGGACCATCCCTTCGAAATCCAGCGCTTCGACAAGCCCTGCGCGCTGTGCGGTGCGGAGAATGTCTATCTGGACGAGGTGGTGCTTGATGATAAGGGCGGGCGGATGTTCGTCTGCTCCGATACCGACCATTGCGAGGACCGCCGCGCCCATGGCCACAAGGGCCACCTCCTGGCGGATGTGAAGGAGGCCGCAGAATGAGCGACGCACCGCTTCTGAAAGTCCGGGACGTTTCCAAATATTATGGCGACCGCGCTGGCTGCCGCAATGTCTCCTTCGAGCTTTATCCCGGCGAGGTTCTGGCCATTGTCGGCGAATCCGGTTCCGGCAAGACCACGCTCCTCAACTGCATTTCCACCCGGCTGATGCCGACGGCGGGCAGTGTGGAATATCGCATGCGCGACGGTTCGGTGCGTGACCTCTATCATATGGGCGAGGCCGAACGGCGTTTCCTGATGCGGACCGACTGGGGTTTCGTGCACCAGAACCCGGCGGACGGGCTGCGCATGGCGGTTTCGGCCGGCGCCAATGTCGGCGAGCGGCTGATGGCCGTCGGCAACCGGCATTACGGCAACATAAGGCAATCGGCCAGCGAATGGTTGGAACGGGTGGAAATCGGCACCGACCGCATCGACGACCAGCCGCGCGCCTTTTCCGGCGGCATGCGGCAGCGCCTGCAGATCGCCCGCAACCTCGTCACCTCGCCGCGCCTCGTCTTCATGGACGAACCGACCGGCGGCCTCGATGTTTCCGTGCAGGCGCGCCTGCTCGATCTGGTCCGCGGTCTCGTCAACGATCTCGGTCTCGCCGTCGTCGTCGTCACCCATGATCTTGCGGTGGCGCGGCTACTTTCCCATCGGATGATGGTGATGAAGGGCGGGGACGTCATCGAGCACGGACTGACCGACCGGGTGCTGGACGACCCGCGCGAGCCCTACACGCAATTGCTTGTTTCCTCTATTCTGCAGGTTTGACGCCATGCCGACGCCTCTTATCGTTTCGGAAGTCTTCAAAAGCTTCACCATGCATCTTCGCGACGGTATCGAATTGCCCGTCGTGCGCGATGTCAATTTCTCCGTTTGCGGCGGCGAATGTGTCGTGCTCGGCGGTCCCTCCGGCATCGGCAAAAGCTCGATCCTGAAAATGCTCTATGGCAACTACGCCATCGACAGCGGGCAGATTCTCGTTCGTCATGAGGACCAGGTCGTCGATATCGGCAACGCCTCGCCGCGCACGATCCTCGATATCCGTCACCGCACCATCGGTTATGTCAGCCAGTTCCTGCGCACCGTGCCGCGTGTCGCTGCCATAGATGTCGTCGCCGAACCGCTTCTGGCGCGCAAGGTTGCCGTCGATGAAGCCCGCGAACACGCAGCCATGCTGCTTTCGAAGCTCAACCTGCCACGGGAACTATGGTCACTGCCGCCGGCGACCTTTTCGGGCGGCGAACAGCAGCGCGTGAATATCGCGCGCGGCTTCATCACCGACCATGCGATCCTGCTTCTCGATGAACCGACGGCCTCGCTGGACGCCCTCAACCGGCGTGTCGTCGTCGATATGATCGTCGAGAAAAAACAGAAGGGCACGGCACTGCTCGGCATTTTCCATGACGAGGAGGTACGGGAGGCCGTGGCCGACCGCATTCTGGACGTCTCACAGTTTTCTCCCAGAAAGGCAGCGGCATGAGCGTCAAGGTCGGTCTGGAACCGGTCATCCATGAGACCGCCCGTGTCAGCAACTCCGCGATCGGCCGCTATACCGAAATTTCGGAACGCTGCCGCATAGAGGAGGTCGAGATGGGCGACTACTCCTATGTCATGCAGGATGGTGCGATCTGGTGCGCCACCATCGGCAAATTCGTCAACATCGCCGCCTCCGTCCGCATCAACGCCACCAATCACCCGATGCAGCGGGCGACGCTGCATCACTTCACCTATCGTGCCCACAACTATTGGGACGATGCGGAGGATGAGACGGACTTCTTTGCCGCCCGCCGCGCCAAGCGCGTCGTCATCGGCCACGATGTGTGGATCGGCCATGGTGCGACGATCCTGCCCGGCGTCACGGTGGGAAACGGCGCGGTGATCGGGGCGGGTGCAGTCGTCTCAAAAGACGTCGCGCCCTATACCATCGTTGGCGGCGTGCCCGCCCGGCCGATCCGGGAACGCTTCCCGGCGGAACTGGGCCGGCAAATGGATAATCTGAAGTGGTGGGACTGGGACCACGCGGCATTGCGCGTCGCTCTCGAGGATTTCCGTAATCTGGACGCCGAGGATTTCGTCGCGAAATATGGCGGATGAAATCTCCCTCTGCCGAACACCTGCAAATCCCGGGGCCCCCCCGGGATTTTTGTTTATGCGATCAAAAAAGACACGCGGATTTGAACGGTCCAAGATTCCTCCCGAAAGCTTTGTCGGCGAACAGCCGGATGCGATATCCGTGAAATCTGTAATATTTTATTCATCAAACTGACATCCACACTTCACGCACCGCTGTTACGCCGAACCCCGTCAAAAAGAAGATTGGACGGGGAAATGAGCTTTCACCTGAAGCAAGTCACGCGCCGTTTCGGCAACCACACTGCGGTCGATTCCGTGAATGTCGAAATTCCGCAGGGCCAGATGGTTGGCGTTATCGGACGCTCGGGTGCGGGAAAATCGACGCTGCTGCGCATGATCAACCGCCTCGTCGATCCGTCCTCGGGTTCCATCCATTTCAATGACACGGAAGTTTCGGCGCTGAAGGGCGCGGTGCTGCGCAGCTGGCAGCGCGACTGCGCCATGATTTTCCAGCAGTTCAATCTGGTGCCGCGCCTCGATGTGCTCACCAATGTCATGCTCGGTCGCCTCAATCACCGCTCGACGGCGCTCAGCCTGTTCAACATCTTCACCAATGACGAGCGCCTGATGGCGATCGCCGCCCTGGAAAGGCTCGGCATCGAGCATGTGGCCATGCAGGCTGCCGGCACGCTTTCCGGCGGTCAGCAGCAGCGCGTCGCCATCGCCCGCGCCCTGATGCAGTCTCCGAAGATGGTTCTGGCCGATGAGCCTATCGCTTCCCTCGACCCGCTGAACGCCAAGATCGTGATGGACGCGCTGCGCGACATCAACGAACGCGAAGGCATTACCGTTATTACCAACCTGCATACGCTGGATACGGCGCGCAATTATTGCGAACGCATCATCGGCATGTCTCAGGGCCGCGTCGTCTTCGACGGAACGCCGGCGGAACTGACGGCTGCGGCCGTCACGGAAATTTACGGAACCGATTCTCAAGGGTCCGGCATCGACGAGACCATGACCTCGACCAGCATCAATATTCCCGGCGCGCAGCTTCCCGCGCGTCCGGTGCAGCAATCTGCCGGCCCCGAACCGCTCGCTCTCGCCGGGCTCTGAGGAACCGCTCAGCATCGTTTGCGCCCGCGTCAAGGGCCGATATTTCACAACAAACTCCGGCTCGCCGGGAAACAGGAGAAAGTCCATGTTGAAGAAAGTCCTTCTTTCGGCAGTCGCCCTTGGCGTTCTGGCCGGTTCCGCCATGGCTCAGGACGTCAAGGTCCTGCGTATCGGTCTCGACGGTTCCGAGAACGAAGCCGACATGATCCGCAGCACGAAATGCGTTGCCGATGGCCTGAAGGCCGCGACCGGCGTTTCGGAAGTTCAGGTTTTCCCGTCGCCGGACTATAACGGCGTCATCCAGGGCCTGCTCGGCGGCACCATCGACATCGCGTCCATGGGCGCTTCCTCCTACGCCAAGATCGCGCTCGCAGACCCCAAGGCCGTCGATCCGATTCTGACCTATACGGGTTCTGACGGTTCCAGCGGTTATTACACCATCATGGTTGCCCGCAAGGACAGCGGCATCAAGAAGCTGGCAGACGCCAAGGGCAAGAAGATCGGTTTCGCCGATCCTGACTCCACCTCCGGCTTCCTCGTTCCGAACGTCGCTATCCCAAAGGAAACCGGCACGCCGATCAAGGAATTTTTCGCTGAAACCGGCTTCGGCGGCGGCCATGAGAACCTCGTTCTCGCCGTTCTCGACAAGAAATTCGACGTTGGCACCACCTTCGGTTCGGGCGTTGGCAAGTGGGAAGAGGGCTATTCCGGCGGCAACCTTCACCAGATGGTGAAGAAGGGCAACCTCGACATGGACGATATCGTCGAAGTCTGGAAGTCGCCGCTGATCCCGAACGGCCCGTTGATGGTCGCCAACAAGCTCGGCGACAACATGAAGAAGAAGGTCGAAGACTTCTTCATGGAACTGCCGAAGAAGGACCTCGCCTGCTTCCAGGGTTACACGCAGGGCAAGAACACCGCCTACATCAAGGTCGATCCGTCCTTCTACCAGACGATTATCGACGCCCGTAAGTCCGTTATCGGCGGCTGATCCTGACATCATGTTCCGGAAGCGGCGGTGCCTTGTGCACCGCCGCTTTGCCAATAAAGGAAGAGCGGCATGGCGACCACACTGCAACCTGGTACCCTCACGCCCGAGGGATTGAGCGCATCGTCCCGAACGGTCATGCGTCATTATCAACAGCAGCTTGCGACGCGGCGGGTCTATACCGTCATTTCGCTCGTGGTCTTTCTAATCATTCTCGCGGCATCGCTGAATTTCGCCAACGAGGCAAATTCAGGCAAGTTCTTCGAGCGCCTGCCATATTTCTTCGATTTTCTAAAAACGTTTGTGCCGGATAGCCCGCTTGAAATCTTCCGTGCAATGTTCGATCTGCCGTCGCCCTATGACAATGGCTCGATGAAATACAATTACGTCGCGGATCGCGTCTATGTCACCGACAGCTTTTACATCCCGCATTTCATTTACCAGCTGATCATCACCCTCAACATCGCATTGGTGTCGACGATCATCGGCACAAGCTTCGCCTTCGTGCTCTGCTTCTTCGCCTCCACCAATCTCGTCGGCGCCGGTCTCGTGCGCTTTGTGGTGCGCCGGGTCATGGAAGTGCTGCGCGCCTTCCCGGAAATCGTCGTCGCCGGGCTGTTGACCGCCATTCTATCCATCGGTCCTATCGCCGCGATCATCGCGATTTCTGTCCACACGATCGGCGCTTTGGGCAAGCTGTTCTTCGAAGTGGTGGAAAATGCCGACATGAAGCCCGATGAAGGCCTGCGCGCCGCTGGCGCCAACTGGCTGGAGCGGGTGCGCTTCGCCATCGTGCCGCAGGTTCTGCCCAATTTCGTGTCCTATGCGCTGCTACGCGCCGAAATCAACGTGCGTGCCTCCACCATCATCGGTGCCGTGGGCGGCGGCGGTATCGGCGAGGTCTTCCGGCTTTCGATCGGTAACGATCATGCCTCCAAGACCTATGCCATCATCATCCTTCTGCTGATCACCATCATCGCCGTCGACCAGTTTTCCGGCTGGCTGCGCCGCAGGCTGATCGGCCATCAATCCTTCGAATTCGGACGGGGAGCGGCCTGATGTCGTCCAGCTTCATTCTCAACACCGCCGACCGCGAGAGATTGGCGGCCGCGCATCCGCACGTGTTCAATCGCAGTTTCATGCAGCGATATGGTCTGCTCGTCGGCCTTCTCACTGTCACCTTTTATCTCATCGGCTGCTTTTTCTTCTTCAATGTCGGTCCTGCCTTCATGCAGGGCCGGTGGGATCGTGCCTCGAGTTATATTCAGGACTGGTATTCCTGGCGCGCCCAGCCGCGCCTGCGTTTCGAAGACGGCAAGGTGGAGCCGCAATGGTCCAGCCGCGGGCAATATCCGGTCGATGCAAAGATCGACTGGCTGCAGCCCCTGCCGGGTGGCGGCTACAGCGTCGTTTATGTGGGCACAGACAACCGCCTCGACGTGACCCCGACCCGGGTGGATGTCTATGTCGACGGCAAGAATTATCCCGTCATCATCAATGGAGAACAGGCCCGGGCATCTGACGATGTGCCGCAGGAAATCCAGCAGGACGGCAACAAGGTTCTCGTGCATTTTGGTTTTGCCGGACAGGCGGAAATCCGCACCAGCCAGGTCTATGTGCAGCGCCGTTTCCTTGGATGGGCGAATTTCCTGTTCGACACCAAATCGGAATTCTGGGGCAAGGGCTTTGGTGAACTCGCCGCTCTCGCGCTGTGGGGAGAAAGGCTCGATCCCGGGCGCTCCAATATCGGCCACATGGTGGACGATTTCCTCGACAACAGCGTCTGGCAACATGCCGATATTCTTTCCAAGCTGATGCAGACGCTGGTCATGGCCTTTGTGGGCACGCTGTTCGGAACGCTCGTCGCCCTGCCGCTCGCCTTCATCGCCGCGCGCAACATCACCGCTAACAGGACCGCAAACTGGGGCATGAAGCGGCTGTTCGACTTCCTGCGTTCCATCGACATGCTGATCTGGGCGCTGTTCTTCACCCGCAGCTTCGGGCCCGGACCGATCCCCGGCATTGCCGCGATCTTCTTCACCGATACCGGTGCGCTCGGCAAGGTCTATGCCGAGGCGCTGGAAAATGTCGACGACAAGCAGCGCGAGGGTGTCAAATCGGTCGGCGCTTCCCCGATTGCGGTCAACCGCTTCGGTGTGCTGCCGCAGGTCCTGCCGGTCTTCATTTCGCAGTCACTCTATTTCTGGGAAAGCAATACCCGCTCCGCCACCATCATCGGCGCGGTGGGCGCCGGCGGCATCGGTCTGAAACTGCTGGAAGCGATGGGCACCAATGCCGACTGGGACAAGGTCGCCTATATGGTCCTGCTTATCCTCTTCGTCGTTTTCCTGTTCGACCACATCTCCAATTCGCTGCGTTCACGCCTGATCGGCAAAACACAACACTAGGTCTGAAGGGATGGAATGACGAACCTCGTAACGATGTTCGTCATCTCCTCCAGACACCCGCGCAGTCCCGATTTATGCCGGCCCTATCCCGTCATCATGTCCGCCTGTGTCTTCAGCACATTAGGAAGCTTGCCGCATTTCCAATGCGCTTTTTTCCTTCGGCATCATCATTCTGTCACGGAAACCAATTACCTCGCACTCCTGACCTTGCGGGAAGCTGGCGAGTCACGCCAAATAGCTTCTCATCCCTGGTCTCCCATGACACTGAAGAGTGCTTGCCGTGCGCTATGCCATCTATTTTTCTCCGGCTAAAGATCACCCGTTGACTGAGGCGGCGTCACGCTGGCTGGGCCGCAATGCATTTTCCGGCACGCTGCATGACGACCACGACGACTATGCCGACATGACGGAGGAGCCACGCCGTTACGGTTTCCACGCGACCCTGAAGGCTCCTTTCGAGCTTGCCGAAAAATACAGCGAAGCGGAGCTGCTCACGGCCTTCGAAGATTTCGCGGCCAGCCAGTCCACCTTCGAAATTCCGCGTGTCGTCGTCGGTGCACTCGGGCCGTTTTTTGCACTGATCCCGGACCGCACCTATCAGCCGCTGCAGGATTTTGCCGCCGAGATCGTCGATCATTTCGACCGGTTTCGCGCGCCCCTGTCAGAGACCGATATTGCCCGTCGGCGGCCACAGATGCTGACGGAGAGCCAGCGGCAAAATCTGTCGCTCTGGGGTTATCCCCATGTCATGGATGATTTCCGTTTTCACATGACGCTGACCGGCCGCATCGACGAGAGCGAGCAGCTCGCCATGCGCGAGGTGCTTTCGTCGCGGTTTTCCGAATTCACCGATCGACCTCTCAGCATTTCCGGCCTCGCTTTGTTCATTGAAGAAACGCGCGGCGCGCCCTTTACCGTTCATAGCTGGCACCCCCTTGGCCAGCCACCAAAGAAAGATGCGAACCCATGACCGAGCACGCCCTTTCCAATGCCCGTATCGTTCTGGAAGACGATATTATTCTGGGCTCAGTCCTGATCCGTGACGGCAAGATCGCCGATATCAGCGAAGGTGCTTCCAAAACCGGCGAAGATCTCGAAGGTGATTATTTGATCCCGGGTCTGGTGGAACTGCATACCGACCATCTTGAGCAGCATTATTCACCGCGCCCCGGCGTGATCTGGGACAAGATCGCCGCCATTCAGGCCCATGACGCACAGGTGGCCGCCTCCGGCATCACCACCGTATTCGACTGCCTGCGGCTCGGCTCGGATGAAGACGGCGGCTTCAAGAAGGGTGAAATGCGCGAAATGGCTGACGCCATCGAGGCCGCGGCGGATCAGAACCGCCTTCGTTCGGATCACCTGCTGCATCTGCGCTGTGAAGTCGCTTCCTCTGATGTGCTCGAACATTTCGAAGACTTCGAAACCGATCCGCGCGTGCGGCTGATTTCCCTGATGGACCACTCCCCGGGGCAGCGCCAGTTCCAGTCGATGGATCAGTATATCTTCTATTACCAGAAGAAGCGTGGGTTGAGCGACGAGGCTTTCGCCGAGTTCGTGCGGCGTCGGCAGGCGGCGTCGGCGGAATATTCCGCCAAGCACCGCGATTATCTGGCCGCCCGCTGCGCCGAGCGCGGCATTACGGTCGCAAGCCATGACGACGCCACCGAAGCGCATGTCGGCGAGGCTATCGGCCACGGCGTGAAACTGGCGGAATTCCCCACCAGCGTCGAAGCCGCAAAAGCCTCGCACAGCGCCGGCATGAGCGTGCTGATGGGCGCGCCGAACATCGTTCGCGGCAAGTCCCATTCCGGCAATATCGCCGCCCGCGACCTCGCGGAGATCGGCGTGCTGGATGTTCTTTCTTCCGACTACGTGCCCTTCAGCCTGCTCTTCGCGCCATTCCTGCTCGCCGATCAGGTAGAAGCCATCAGCCTGCCGGAAGCACTGCGCATGGTCACCGCCACGCCGGCGCGCACCGTCGGCCTTCTTGATCGCGGTCGTATCGCGACAGGATTGCGGGCCGACCTGGTCCGGGTTCACCGCGAGGATGGCGTGCCGGTCGCCCGTTCCGTCTGGCGTCAGGGCAAGCGCGTGGCATGACCGATGATGGGCAGGATAGCCGGCGCGCGGCATCGCCCGGCACGATGATCGTGATTGTCGGCCCGAGCGGGGCCGGCAAGGACACGCTGATGGACTATGCCGCAGCGCGACTGTGTGGGCGGCCGGGCTTTCACTTCACCCGCCGCGTCATTACCCGCAGCGGCGATGCGGGGGGTGAAAACCACGATGCCGTTTCGATGCACGAGTTCAACCGGCTGGAAGATGAGGGCGCCTTCGCGGTGTCCTGGCAGGCGCATGGGCTGAAATATGGCATCCCGGCCGCTGTCTATCGTCATCTCAATGCGGGAGATGTGGTCATCGCCAACGGTTCGCGTTCCGCCCTGCCGCATTTCGGCACCGCCTTTTCCCGTCTTAAGGTCGTGAACATCGTTGCGCGGCCGGATGTGCTGGCAAGGCGGCTGGAACAGCGCGGGCGGGAAAGCCGGGACGATATTCTCCGGCGGCTGGAACGCAGCTCGTTGACGGTCGTTGGAGATTTCGACGTGACGACCGTCGACAATAGCGGCGCTATCGAAGATGCCGGCCAAGCCATCATGCAGGTGCTGGAGCAAAGCGCAGACACCGACCGCACTTAAAATCCCGGAGCCGGGCTGCTCGACAAACGCTCTCTCAAGCCTTACCATCAGGCGACAATTTCCAAACATGGTACGCCAAGGCGAGGGATGCCCGAGAAAAGGGTCAGCGACGAGATAAGTGTGGTGGCCGGTCTGGCTGCCGGCGTCAGCAATTATGCCCGGTCCCGGGGCATCGATATCGCGCCGATCTGCAAGGCTCTGGACATTGATCCAGCCATATTCAGCAGCCTGACGGAACGTATCAGCCTCGATAGATTTTCCCGCCTGCTCGAAACCTGCGCACTGATTTCCGGCGACGACGCCTTCGGTCTACAATGCGCCTCCACCTTTCCAGCGGGTGCATCCGGCGCGTTCGGATATGGGCTGATCAGCGCACCGACGGTACGGGCGTTCCTGCGTTTTCTTCAGGACCATGTCTATTACGCGACCAACAACAGCAATTTCACCATGGTAACGGATGCCACGCAGGTAACCCTGTCATGGTCCTTCGCGCCGGTTATCGCCAAACGCGATCAGTATGTGGATTTGTCGCTCGCCGTCCTGGTACAACGTCTCCGTGATATTCTCGGAGATCGTATCAACCAGATCGAGATCGGTCTGGAGCGGCCGAAACCGAATAATATTCAGCTATTTAAAGAAAGAATGACCAGGCGCGTCAGTTTTTCCCAGCCGATCCATACCATGCGTCTTCCGGTATCGCTTCTCGATGTGGTCAATCCGAATGCGGATGAGCGGCTGTTCGAGCTGATGAACCTGCAATGCCGCATGTTGCGACCGGAAACATCGGCGGACGCGACCCATTTCATTGACCAGGTGAAGCGGTACATGCAGATGCGGCTCTCGGATGCCGAGCTTTCGCTCGGCGAGATCGCTCCCTATTTCAACCTGTCGGAACGGAGTTTTCAACGGCGGCTCGCAGAGCTCGGCACCAATCTCAACGAGATAAAGGATGCCATTCGCAAAAATGCCGGTTTCAAACTCCTCGTGGAAAGCGATCTTCCGGTATCCGACATCAGTTACAGGCTTGGCTATTCGACACCCGGTGCGTTTTCGCGTTCCGTCTCCCGCTGGTTCGGCGCAACACCGACCGATATTCGCAAGAAACACGCGCATCATTCCGCCGGATGATACATGTTGACGGCATCAATATTTCGAAATGACGCATTAAATTTGAGAAATATGTCAGCGCTCATCGCAATATGTGCCGAAACATAACAATAAAACGAAAAACTTGGCGCGAGATGTTATTCTATCGGTGAGGCACATCGCCTATTAGAGCGCCGCATATCCTTCGGGTGTGACGAAAACATTCCAGAGCTTTGAAGCTGCATTTCACGCCAGACCAATTGTGGTCCTTGGCGATATCGATGTTGCAGTTCCTTTCAATGCACAGAATAGAGCGTCCGCGCCGGGATCGGCTGGCTGCGAAATCGGCCCTTATTGCATAATTACCGATGCCCGATGAAACCTATTGGCGAAACTAGCGTTTCTGTTCGCGTATAGACAGAGCGGTAAACGAGCTGGTTTCGGGGAATGAATCATTGACTGATCGCGCCCCGGGAAGGCCAATCTCTTTTAAGGCTGAAAGAAAATGTCTTCAAATACGCCGCATGAACATCGCCAGACGCGTGAAATCATCCTTTCGGAGCGTGAGCGGCATTATCTGGGGCTGGTCGCGCGGGGCAAGCATCCGTCCCACATCGCCTTGATAACCGGCGCGGACGAAGCGGACGTGAAGGACACTCTTGAAAGGGTGCGCCACAGACTGGGTGCCACCAATATGCTGAATGCCGTCAGCATCGCCCTGCTGCGCGGCCTGATCGAACAGGACGCATAATCGCCACCTGATCATCCAAGCTTACGCGAAACGTCCCCTCCCGTAAGCTGAAAACCGAATGAGCGGCTTTCTGCGTCAAAATCCTTCCATATCAATGGCGGGATGGCGGACCAAAGCGGGCTGGACATGATGTCCGGCCCTATAGACGCAAAGCAGCCATTTACGGTTTGCCCGGCGGGTCATATTCGACCCGCCGGGTTTTATTGTCGCATCAAAGCGACTGAATTTCGGCCAGAATATCGCTTTCGATCACGATGCCGCTTTCCAGCGCCTGTTTGCGAATCCCCTGGCTCCGGCGACCGGGCAGACGCACATTTTCCTGCTTTTCTATCTCGCCGGCGATGAGCCCCAGCCGCTCGGTAAAGGCCGTACCGCCTGACGATACCGGGTCTATGGCGATGATCGTATGGCCGAGAGAGGGCGGCGCTCCCTTATCGTCGAGAAGGGAAGAAGCCTCGAATGCGAAGTTGCCGCCTGTCACCGCAGCGGCCATGATCTCCACCATCAATGCCAGCGCAGCGCCCTTGGCCTCGCCTGCGGGCACCATGGTTCCCTCTATGGCCTCTTCGGGATCGGTCGTCGGCCGGCCGTTTCGGTCGAGCGCCCAGTCGCCGGGGATGGTTTCACCCTTCTGGCGGGCCGCCATGATCTTTCCGCGCGCGACCTTGGAGAGCGCGAGATCGATGACCAGCGGATCGGCACCGCCGACGGGGGTGGCGAAGGCGATTGGATTGGTTCCATAGAGTGGTTTGCTGCCGCCCCAGGGCGCCATCGACGCCGGTGCGTTGGCGAACATGAGCGCGACAAAACCCATTTCGGCGAGGCGTTCGACGGTCAGCGCCATGACACCCGCATGATGGGAGCGGTGGATCGCGGCAAGCGCAATGCCCTGCTGCCGGACCATGTCTGGCAATTCCTCAAGGGAGCAATCGATCGCCGGATAGGCATAGCCGTGATTGGCGTCGACCGAGAGCACGCCCGGCTTCACGCGGGTCGCCACCGGACGCGCCTTGCCATCGACCTTTCCAACCCGCGCCTGCCGGACATAAACGGGGATGCGGCGAAAACCGTGACCGCCTTGGCCGGCCGCCTCGGAGGCGACGAGCGCCTTTGCCACCGAACGGGCGTTTTGCGGCAGAACGCCGTTGCGCTCAAAGATAGAGGATACGAGATCCTCCGCCTCTGCGATTGAGAATTTCATGATTTTCGTGATTCCTATTGGCTTGCATGCGATGGGACGGATTGGTCCTACTTTGCGGTATACGGTCGCTGCAAATCAACATGGAAAATAAATCGGGCATCCCATCCTCTCCAGAGTCGGGATGCCCTTATGCGGTCGGGCTGTTTCACCCTACTTGAAAAGAATCGGCAGGGTAAAACTCGTATTTGCGCCTGGCGGTGGCGGCGAGACGGACGCTCTTTGTATGACGGCCAGAAGCTTCTGATCCATCGCCGAGTCACCGGTGGATGAAATAATCCTCGCACCGCCTACGGAACCACCGCTGTCTATCTTGAATGAAACCGTAATGGTCATCCCCGATTTTCCAGCTGAACGCACCAGTCGCCGCTGCATCGCCGAGCGCACTTTCGCACCCCAATCGGCATTTGACATGGATGAGGACGAGAAGGAGCCGGCATTGCTGCGCGATGCCGCCGTCCGGTCGGACTGCTGGGCTTCAGCCTTCGCCGTTTCGCGCAGTTCCGATGCCTGCTGCGGTTTGGGACGCTGGCGCTCGACCTTCTTTTTCTCTTCCGGCTCTTTCTTTTCCACCTTCTTTTCGACGGGTGGCGGCGGAGGACGCATGACGGGCAGAGGAACCTCGACATTTTCGAGTTCCGCCATCATCTGCTCCTGAACGGGATCGACCGGCTCCACGGGTTCGGGAATTTCCTGCGGTTCGACGATCTCCTCGACCGGCGGTTCAGGCGGCTGCACGGGCTCTGGCGGCGGCGGCGTTTCCGCGACCGGCTCCGGTGGCGGCGGCTCTTCCGGGGCGGCTTCCTCCACCGGTTCGCTGCTGTCGCTCTTCACCTCCTCGGCGTCTTCGACATCCTGCGCGGGCGTCGTTTCTTCGGTCTTGACGGCTTCCGGTATCGCCGCCATTTCGATCATGATCGCAGCAGGCGGCGGCCCGCCGGCATCCAGTTCCTCGGGTTCCTGCATCAGATAATAGGCAAAACCGGCGTGAACGCCCAGCATGAGCAGCGCCGCGACGGACCACAGCGTCACTTCCCCGAGACGGGAATGCCGGGCCTGCGGGTAGCCGTTTTCAGTCATGGCGCGGTTCCCGGCGCTGCAGGTTGGCCAGCGACGGCGGGCTGCGATGCGGCAGCCGCGTTTTCCAGCCCTACGAGGGCGATCTTCAGATAACCGGCATCTCTCAGCAGGTTCATGATTTCCATGAAGTGGCCGTAATCGACGGCCTTGTCGGCCCGCAGGAAGATGCGCGTATCCTTCTTGCCGCCCGTCTGCCGGTCGATGGCGGCCGCCAGTGCTTCGCGGGCAACCGCATCATTGCCGAGATTGAGCGAGAGATCGTCCTTGACCGTCAGATAAAGCGGCTCCTCCGGGCGTTCCGCCGGCTTTGCGGTGGATGCGGGCAGATCGACATTCACATCGACGGTGGCCAGCGGTGCGGCCACCATGAAGATGATGAGAAGAACCAGCATCACGTCGATGAAGGGCGTGACATTGATCTCATGGTTTTCGGAGAGATCGTCTCCGCTATTTTCGCGAATACCGCCAGCCATGGCCGATCACCGTCCAACCAGCGATACCGCGGGCTTGCTGGTGCTGCCCGGCGGAATGCGGCGGAAATCGAGATCGCGGCTGACGAGGCGTTCCACACCGGCTGCGGCATCCGCCAGCAGATGGCGGTAACCGGTGATGGAGCGGGCGAAGACGTTGTAGATCACCACGGCCGGAATGGCGGCGACAAGGCCGATAGCGGTGGCGAGCAGCGCTTCGGCAATGCCCGGCGCGACGACGGCGAGATTGGTCGTCTGCGATTCCGAAATGCTGATGAAGGAGTTCATGATGCCCCAGACGGTGCCGAACAGACCGACGAAGGGAGCGGTGGAACCGATGGTCGCCAGAACACCCGTTCCGCGCGACATGCGGCGACCGGCATGGGTTTCGATACGCGACAGCGCCGACGAGACACGCTCCTTGATACCGCCGCCATCCGTATGTTCGACCACCGCATCGGAAAGCTGCATCTCGTGGGTCGCCATGCGCAGCATCAGTGCTGCCGGCCCACCCTTCTTTTCGACGGCCTCGGTGGCCTCGGTCAGGGTTTTTGCCCTGCGAATGACCTTGAGCGTCGAGCCGGCGCGCACCCGCGCACCTGCGAGCTCGATAGACTTCGCAACCCAGACCGTCCACGTGACCAGAGATGCGAAGGCAAGACCGATCATGACACCCTTCACGACCCAGTCGGCCGCCATGAACATGCCCCAGGGAGAAAGGTTATGCGGGATATCCGCACGATGTTCGGCGCTCGCAGGCTCTATAGGCGTCGCAGCTTCATTCGGCGCGGTCGTCTGGCCCGTCTGTGCGGGTTGCTCGGTCTGCGTCGGCTGCGGCGCAACGCCTTCGGCTCCCGGTGCGGTATTCGTCGCGGGCTGAGCGGGTGCAGGCTGGACCGGTGCGGGCTGAGTTGACTGAGGCTGCGAGGGTGCGGTGGCAGCCGGCTGTTCCGGTGCAGTCGCGGAAGGCTGGACGGGCGCGGCGGCCGGAGCGCTCGGCGTTGCAGGAGCTGCCGGCTGAACCGCTTCCGTTTGCGGTGCGGGCTGTATCTGGATTTCCGATGCCGTCTGAGCGAAAACCGCGCCGGCACTCAAGCCGGCCAGCAAGGTGACAGTCATGGCAAGGGAGAAATGCCTTGTCGTGTTTGCCTTGTTGAAGGATGCGGAGGAAGTTGAGGTCTCAGCTGACATAATTTTTATCCCGGATTTCCGTCGATGAACTCATCCGTAGATTGACCGGTTCCTGAAAACCGGGGTCATGAACGGATACCGTCGTGAAAGCTTGACGTTCCGATAATAAACCTGAGTTCTTTTGACAACTATTATATTGTCAAAAGACGACCCGTAAACTCTTCTTTACAAAAAATTGACCGGTCGACGGCCTTCAGCTGTTTTGCGAGGGCGAAAACTGCGCAATGAGGGCATGCCGGTCGCCGGGATAGGTGACACGGACGCGGGTGATGTAATCCGCCCCATGCCAGGTCCGCCGATCAATGACCAGACAGGCAGCACCGGAAGCAATACCGAGCGCCGCCGCATTTTTACGGTCGGCGGAAACGGCGCTGATACGATGTTCGGCCGCACTCCAGGGCACCATTTTCAGCAGCCATGTGCCCGGCCCGATCTGTGAAAAATCCGCGGCTTCCGCCTCCGGAACGGCGGTGACATTGACGATGCGCTCTTCAAGGCAAAAGGGAACGCCGCCGGCGAAGTGCGTGCAGGTGAGTTCCAGGACCGGGGCCTCGGCGGCAAGCGCCATGGCCGCGCCGTCTTCTTCCCCCGCAGGGCGCAGCCGTCGTTTGTCGAGACGGTAACCGTAGACCAGACCCAGCGCCTGCACCTCCCGCTCGATATCGTGGATTTCCAGAACGGCGGATTGCGCATGGGGCTGGCGAACGAAGGTGCCGAGACGGCGGCGTCTTTCGATGAGTCCGCGCTGCACCAGTTCGCCGAGAGCCTTGTTCACAGTCATGCGCGAACAGGCATATTGCCGGGTCATCTCGTGTTCGAAGGGAATACGATAACCCGGCGGCCATTCGCCCGACATGATGTGGCGCTCGACATCATTGCGGATGCGCTCGTGCAGCGATTTTTCCTGAAGATCGGCGCCTGTGCTCCTCATCCCGATACTTTTATCCTCCCCTTTGCCGGATCAACTATCCATGGGCAGCGGCGGCAATCGCCTCGCTGCGGATTTCCTCCGTAAGCTTGGCGCGCAGTTCGGAAAATTCCGGGCTGGCCTTGACGGTGTAGTGACGCGGATGCGGCAGGTCGACCGGCGTGATCGACTTGATGCGACCCGGCCTTGCCGACATGGTCACCACACGCGACGCCATGAAGACCGCCTCCTCGATATCGTGGGTGACGAAAATAACGGTCTTCTGCTCGCGTTCCCAGATACCGAGCAGCAATTCCTGCATCAACCCGCGCGTCTGGTTGTCGAGAGCGCCGAAAGGTTCATCGAGCAGCAGGATTTTCGGGCCGTTCGCCAGGGCACGGGCAATGGCCGTTCTCTGCTGCATACCGCCGGAGAGCTGTTTCGGCCAATGGTTCTCGAAGCCGCGCAGGCCGACCTTGTCGATATAACTGTCGACGATCTCCCATTTTTCCTTCTCGGCAACGCCGCGTTCGCGCAGGCCGAAGGCGACGTTTTCGCGGATCGTCAGCCAGGGAAACAGGGTATAGGACTGGAACACCATGCCGCGATCCGCCCCCGGGCCCGTCACCGCTTTGCCGGACAGCAGCACTTCGCCCGTCGTTGGGCGGTCGAGACCGGCGATGATGCGCAGCAAGGTCGATTTTCCGCATCCTGACGGGCCGAGGATGGTGACGAAATCATTGCGGGGAATTTCCAGATCGGTGGGCTGGAGGGCCAGCGTCGGCTGCCCGCCCTGCACACCCGGAAAGGTGCGGCTGACGCCCTTGATGACGAGTTCGCTCATCAGGCAAGCCTCCAGGCGAAAAGCTTTCGGTTCAGCGATTTGAATGCGAAGTCCGAAATAAGACCGATAATGCCGATGACGATGATGCCGAAGATGATCTGCCCGGTCGCCATCAGCGCCTGGCTGTTGATAATCATATAGCCGATACCCGAGGAGGCGCCGATCAGTTCCGCGACAATGACATAGGTCCAGGCCCAGCCGAGAACGAGACGGAGGATTTCCGCAATATCGGGCGCATTGGCGGGAATGAGAACACGCCGCACAACGCCCCGGTCCTTCGCACCAAGCGTATAGGCCGCCTCCACCAGATCACGCCGCGTGCCGGCGACAGCCACGGCCACCATCAGGATGATCTGGAACACCGCGCCGATGAAGATAACCAGCAGCTTCTGCATCTCGCCGATGCCGGCCCAGAGAATGAGGAGCGGCACGAAGGCGGAAGCAGGCAGATAGCGCGCGAAGGAGACGAAGGGCTCCAGCAGCGCCTCGACGGGCTTATAGGCCCCCATGGCGATGCCGACCGGCACGGCAACGAGCGATGCCAACACGAAACCGCCGACCACACGCCAGATTGTCATGCCGATATCGCTGGCAAAACCCTGATCGGTCAGCAGATAGATGCCGTCCTTCAGCATGGTGATGGGGTCGGCCAGAAAGGTCGGCGAAACGAAGCCGCCCAGCGTGGCAAAGCCCCAGGCGGAAAAAAACAGCACGAAGAACAGGATGCCGAGAGCAATTCTCGTGCTGTTCCTTATGGGTTGAAGAGGTTGCATCTGTCGCCTGTCCGGAAAACCGGCGCGGCACCTTCGCCGCGCCATCGGAGCGCCGTGCGCGTTTCGCGACGCACAATCGACGCACTCACCTGTCTTTGGCTGCAATATTCCCTGCAGGGAATGCGGCCGCCTTTTCTGTTACTTGATGAAGGACGTATCCGCGAGGGTCGAAAGATCGGGTTTCGACTTTATCACGCCGATTTCCAGCAGCAGGTCCGCCGATTTTTCCGAGAATGTCTTGAATTCACCCTCGAAAAACTTCTGGTTGGCGGCCTTGTCCTGCCATTCGAGGAACTTTGCCGAAGCGGCAAAGGCCTCGCCGGTCTGCTTCACATCCGCACCCATCGTCGCATAGGACTTTTCGGGATCGGCCTTGATGAGCTCGAGCGCCTGGAAATAGCTGTCCGCCAGGGCTTTCGCCGCCTGCGGATTGGCCTTCAGGAAATCCGGGGTGCAACCGAACGTATCCATGACGGCGGGATAATCCAGCGTCGTGGCGAGGATTTTGCCCTTGTCGGGGGCGGCGCGGACAGTGGACAGATAGGGCTCATAGGTCATGGCCGCATCATTTTGACCGGCAACGAATGCCTGCGCGGCCGGTCCCGGCTCGAGGTTGACGACCTTGACGTCCTTCAGGGTGAGGCCGTTTTGCTTGAGAATCCAGGCAAGGAAGAAATAAGGGGAGGTGCCCGGCGCGGAAGCGGCAACCGTCTTGCCTTTCAGGTCCGCGACCTTTGCAACATCGCTGCGCACCGCAATGCCATCGGCGCCATGCGACTTGTCCATCTGGAAAATCTGGGTGGATTTCACGCCATTGGCATTCCACGCGATCCATGTTTCCACCGTGGTGGCGGCGCATTGGATGTCACCGGAAGCAAGGGCCAGATGGCGGCTCGCCTGCGGTATTTTCTTGATATCGACCTTCAGGCCGTTCTTTTCGAAAATGCCGGCCTGTTTGGCGAGCGTCAGCGGCGCAAAACCGGTCCACCCGGACATGCCAATCGTCACCGACGTCTCGGCATAGGCGGAAGCGGATGACAACAGCGCGGCGACTGTGGCGAGAACCCATGTTTTCTTCATGATCTGAACCCCTTTTGATTTATTTTTGTGCGATGTTGTTTATCGCTTTATTTGAGGCATGGTAGGCAGGGAATTTATATTTGTCTAGACAAAATAGAAGCTTCCGAAGGCCTCCAGAAAGATTGCAAATACACCACCCGGCATTCTAGACATAGGATAACACGGCCCCACCCACACGCCCGTCGTTTTTCCATATCGAGCTTTTCCATGACCAGACAAAGACGTCGCAGTATCATCAGGGCAAGGCGAACCGGAACCGGAATTGCGCTGGTTGCCGCCATTTCCTTCATCGCGGGCATGACGGATGCGGTGGGCCTGCATATTTCAGGCGACTTCGTGTCCTTCATGACCGGCAACACCACGCGCGCCGCAGTCTCGATGGAGGCTGGCCTCTATTCCCATGCCGCGAAACTGCTTTTCGCAATCGTTGCCTTCGTGGCGGGCAATGCAGGCGGCATCGTGGTGGCGCATAAGTTCGACCGGCGCATCTTCGCCGTTCTGATGGCGGTGGGATTGCTGGTAACAATTGCCGCGCTGCTCGGCGGCGGGACTTCCGCTCTTGCGCAATTTTATCTCGTCGTTTTCGCCATGGGCATGGTCAACGCCGCCGTTGAGCACATTGAGGGACTGCCAATCGGGCTTACCTATGTGACCGGCGCGCTTTCCCGCTTCGGCCGCGGCATCGGCCGTTTTCTTCTCGGCGAACGAAGCCTCGACTGGGGCATTCAGATCGTGCCATGGCTTGGCATGATATGCGGCGCGATCTGCGGCGCCGTTCTCGCCGCCACCTTGCAATCGAATGCCCTTTGGGTGGTTGCGGCCACGGTTTTCGCCGTCGCCATCGCCACCTTCATCATCCCGCGCTCGCTTCGCCAGCGCTACAATCAAAGGGTCAAAATCCGGCGGATTACGCCCTGAAAATCGTCGCCGTCACTTTCGCGAGATGGTGACGAATTTCGTGCCGCGCACCCGCACCGTCATCAGGCAGGGTTCCTTGTCGGTACGCTCGCAATAACGCGGATGCATCTTCAGCACGAAAACCATGTTGCCGAAGCGCTTGATGAAATCATAGTCGTAAATCCGGGCCGTCGCGATCATCAGATAACCGCCCTCTTTCACCTGGACATAGAAATTATAGGGGCATCCCTCGTCGTCGCAGCTGCGGCCCTTTTCGCCGTCGCAATCCAGAACGCCGTGATTGACGACGGCGTCCATCAGCCCATCATTGTTGATATCCAGCCGCGTGACGAAATCGTCGCCGAAGGCCGCCACCTTGCACTCGTTGCGAAAATGGTCCTTCTCGTAAATCTCGGGGTCGTTCACCAGTTGCTGCTGCGCCGAGAGCGCCACCGGAAACATCAAGAGAACCAGCGCCTGAAGAGCGGCAACGAGAGCGATTCGCACGGCATTTTCCTTTGCATCCGTTTCGGTTATGGATGTTGCGATCATCCGGGCGGCCAGCCTAGAGTTTAGTGCTTGCGCGACACTGACGTGTTCGCAGCGCGTGTTTCCGGGGGGAACCTTTTCATGACGCTTCTGGGTTTTCTCGACTATGCCGGCGTCGCCATCTTTGCCGCAACCGGCGCGCTCGCCGCCTCGCGCAAGCAGCTCGACCTGATCGGCTTCCTGTTTTTCGCCGCCGCAACCGGCATCGGCGGTGGCACGGTGCGCGATCTGGTGCTTGGCAGGACGCCGGTATTCTGGGTGGTGAACCCGACCTATATCCTCGTCTGCGTCTCGGTCGCGGTGCTGCTGTTCTTCACCGCGCATCTGTTCGAATCCCGTTACCGCGTACTGATCTGGCTCGATGCGCTGGGCCTTTCCGCTTATTGCGTCATGGGAGCAGCCAAGGGGCTTGCCGCCAGTGGCTCCGCAACCGTCGCCATCGTCACCGGCGTTCTGACGGCGACGTTCGGTGGTGTGCTGCGTGATATTCTTGCCGGCGAACCGTCCGTGCTGCTGCGGCCGGAAATCTACATCACCTGCGCGCTCTTGGGCTCCTCCACCTTCATTGTCGTCTATTTCCTCGGCGCACCGCTTTATGCCGCATCAGCCGCAGGCGTCCTGACGGCCTTCGCCGTCCGATCCGGCGCTCTGGTCTTCGGCTGGACTTTTCCGCCCTACAAGGCAAAGCCCGGCAGACGGCCGGAAGATGTCATGAAGTGACATATAGAAATGGCCGCCGAAAACAGAAATGGCGCCCGTGGGCGCCATTTTCACGTCTGTTGTCGGACTGAAGCCTCATCCGCGCTTGCGACGAAGGCGGATGACCACGTCCACATGGGCGATTTCCATGCCTTCGGGCGCTTCCGGCAAATTGTCGATCTGGAGGTTATTGACGGGAATATCGAGAACCTCGTTCTCGCCCTCCACGAAGAAGTGGTGGTGATCCGAGACGTTGGTGTCGAAATAAGTACGGGCGCCTTCCACGGCGAGAACACGGATGAGGCCGGCTTCGGTGAACTGGTGCAGCGTATTGTAGACCGTGGCGAGAGAAACGGGCACGCCGGCGGTGACCGCCTCATCGTGCAGTTCCTCGACCGTCAGATGGCGATCGCCCTTTGCGAAAAGCAGATCGCCCAAAGCCACACGCTGTCGCGTGGGGCGCAGCCCCGAGCGCCGCAACCTCGTTCCGATATCCAATGTGGCGTCAAATGCCATGCAATCCCATTCCAAACAGAGGTATGAAACTTACCAATTGCATTAGCATATATCTTTTGCGGCGAGTGCTTTCAATAGTTTCGGCGTGGCTTAGGCGCGGCAAATGGCGGCAAACCGGCCATTCCTGCAAATTTCCTCTGGTTCCAGCCGTACGGTTCCTGTATGCGGACGGCATATTGAGGTAATGACTTCTGCGAAGAAGGTTCGAAGACAAAGAATGTGGGCAGAGCGGCCTCTGCCCTTGCAGCGCTTCATTTTGAACCTAACTTGCTCTAGTGAAGTCGATCAACACCAGTAACTGGGGAAGTGAAAGCGGTATGGCAACGAGGCAATCAAGTTACAATTACGAGGAGATCCTGTCCTGCGGTCGCGGCGAATTGTTCGGCCCGGGAAATGCACAGCTCCCATTGCCCCCCATGCTCATGGTCCATCGCATTACCGAAATTTCCGAAACCGGCGGCGCCTTCGACAAGGGTTTCATCCGCGCCGAATACGATGTCAGCCCCGACGACTGGTATTTCCCCTGCCACTTCCAGGGCAACCCGATCATGCCGGGGTGCCTCGGCCTTGACGGCATGTGGCAGCTGACAGGTTTCTTCCTCGGCTGGCTGGGCGAAGAAGGCCGCGGCATGGCGCTTTCCACCGGCGAAGTGAAGTTCAAGGGCATGGTTCGCCCTCACACGAAGCTCCTTCAATATGGTATTGATTTCAAGCGCGTGATGCGCGGCCGTCTGGTGCTCGGAACCGCCGACGGCTGGCTCAAGGCGGATGGCGAAACCATCTATCAGGCGACGGACCTGCGCGTAGGCCTGTCGAAGGAAAAGGCTGCCTGAGGCAGACGGAATAGTCCTGACAAACGCCGGGCGGCTTCTGCCGTCCAGCCGAAATCTTAAGAAAAGGTCCCTTTCATGAGACGAGTTGTTGTCACCGGCCTCGGTATTGTTTCTTCCATCGGCGGTGATGCCGCTGAAGTCACCGCATCGCTGCGCAATGCCAAATCCGGCATTTCATTTTCGCCGGATTTTGCCGAACACGGTTTCAAATGCCAGGTCTGGGGCAAGCCGTCTCTCGACCCGACCGATCTGGTCGACCGCCGCGCCATGCGCTTCCTGTCGCAGGGCGGCGCGTGGAACCATGTCGCGATGAAGCAGGCAATCGCAGATTCCGGTCTCGAAGAGAGCGATATCAGCGGCAATGAGCGCACCGGCATCATCATGGGTTCGGGCGGTCCGTCCACCCGCACCATCGTCGAGGCAGCCGACATTACGCTGAAGAACAACAGCCCGAAGCGCATCGGCCCCTTTGCCGTACCGAAGGCCATGTCCTCCACCGCCTCCGCGACGCTTGCCACCTGGTTCAAGATCCATGGCGTCAACTATTCCATCTCGTCGGCCTGCTCCACCTCGGCGCATTGCATCGGCAACGCCGCCGAAATGATCCAGTGGGGCAAGCAGGACGTGATGTTCGCGGGCGGCCATGAGGATCTCGACTGGTCGATGTCCAACCTCTTCGACGCCATGGGCGCCATGTCGTCCAAATATAACGAGACGCCGAGCGTCGCCTCGCGCGCCTATGACGTCAACCGCGACGGTTTCGTGATTGCCGGCGGTGCGGGCGTGCTGGTTCTCGAAGAGCTGGAACATGCAAAGGCGCGCGGCGCCAAGATTTACGCCGAAATCGTCGGCTACGGCGCGACCTCGGACGGTTACGACATGGTGGCTCCATCGGGCGAAGGCGCGATCCGCTGCATGCGGCAGGCGCTTTCCACCGTGAAGGGCGACATCGACTACATCAATACGCATGGCACCTCGACGCCGGTTGGCGACAGCAAGGAAATCGGCGCAATCCGGGAAGTCTTCGGCGACAAGATCCCGCATATCCAGTCGACCAAGTCGCTCACCGGCCATTCGCTGGGTGCGGCCGGCGTGCAGGAATCGATCTACGGCCTGTTGATGATGCAGGAACGCTTCATCGGCGAAAGCGCGCATATTTCCGAGCTCGATCCCGAATTTGCGGGCGTTCCGATCGTTCGCAGCCGCATCGACAACGCCAAGATCGACACCATCCTTTCCAATTCCTTCGGCTTCGGCGGCACCAACGCCACGCTCGTCTTCCAGCGTCATAACGGATAATTGCCCATGAACGGCATCATGCAGGGTAAACGCGGCCTCATCATGGGCGTCGCAAACAATCATTCCATCGCCTGGGGTATCTCCAAGGCGCTTGCGGCACAGGGCGCGGAACTGGCCTTCACCTATCAGGGTGAAGCGCTCGGCAAGCGTGTGAAACCGCTCGCCGCCGAGCTCGGATCCGATTTCATCGTACCATGCGATGTCGAGGATATCGCCTCGGTCGACGCCTTGTTCGCGACGATCCGCGAAAAATGGGGCTCGCTGGATTTTATCGTCCACGCCATCGGCTTTTCCGACAAGAACGAGCTGAAGGGCCTCTACGCGGATACGACGCGCGAGAATTTCAGCCGCACCATGGTCATTTCCTGTTTCTCCTTCACGGAAATCGCCAAGCGCGCCGCCGAACTGATGACCAATGGCGGCTCCATGCTGACGCTGACCTATAATGGTTCGCAGCGCGTCATTCCGAACTACAACGTCATGGGCGTCGCCAAGGCGGCTCTTGAAGCGTCCGTGCGTTATCTCGCTGCCGATTACGGCCCGCGCGATATTCGCGTCAACGCCATCTCGGCCGGTCCGGTCCGCACGCTGGCGGGCGCCGGCATCTCGGATGCGCGGGCGATCTACGCATGGAACCAGAAAAACGCACCGCTTCGGCGGACCGCGGACATCGACGATATCGGCGGATCCGCGCTTTACCTGCTGTCCAATCTGTCGCGCGGCGTGACCGGCGAATGCCATTATGTGGACTGCGGTTATAACATCACCTCCACGCCCACGCTGGAGGTCCTCGCCAGGGCCGATGCTGATTAAGCCTCCGCCTCATCCGCTTTCAAGAAAGCCCGGCCCTGAGCCGGGCTTTTTTATTTTGGCACGTACCAAATTCGGAAATCACTAAAGTATAAATTATCGAAGTAATAGAATCTAAACATCGGGGTGGTTATGGTCCGCAACAAATTCAACGGTTGCGCTTGCCGCATATTCTTAGAGATCGATATCGCCTCATGCGACTGGCCAGACTGAAGCCATTGCTGGAAAAATTCGGAGTCTCGCGCGACGGGACAGCGGCTATAGAATTCGCGATACTCGCGATCCCCTATTTCCTCGTCGTCTTTGCGATCATCGAGACCTTCATCGCCCTGATGGCGGAACAGGTCGTCGCCAATGCCACCGAAAACATGGCGCGGCGTCTGCGCACCGGGCAGATCAGCAGCTCGATTTCGAAAGAGGATTTCCGCAAGAGCTTCTGCAACGAAGTCTCGGTGATGATCACCTGCTCAGCGGATGAAATCCAGAAAGAACAGAAGCTCTATATCGACCTCCGCTCCTTTACCGCCTTCAAGGATATTCCGACCACGATACCGCTGAAGGCCTACGGCGAATATTACGATCTCGATACCGCTCAGTTCGGCTTCAAACCGGGCGGGCCGGAAACCATCAACATGTTGCGCGTCTATTATCGCTGGCGTGTGGTTGCCGATATCATCCGGCCATACCTGACAAAAATACGTCCGGCCGATGGATCGATGCCCTCACATTTCCTCATCGTCGCGACAAATGCGTTCATGAACGAGAAATACATCACAGGCGGGGGCTCATGATGACAGGGCTGATGTCCGTTGCGGCAAACGGCAAACGACGCCTGACGGCGCTCGTTTTACGCTTTGCCAAAGATCGCCGTGGCGTGGGCGCGGTGGAGTTCGCGATCCTCTTTCCGATATTGCTTGCGCTTTATCTGACCTCTTTCGAATTGACGATCGGATACAACACCTACAAGCGGGCAAGCAGCGCCGCAGCCTCCATCAACGATCTGATATCGAAAACAGGGTCCGTCGATAAAACCTATCTCGCGGGCATGCAGGACGTCGCAGCCGCCGTGTTTGCGCCCTACAGCACCAAGGGTCTGCAGCTGAAGATCAGCGGCATCAAGATCGATGCGCAAAAACAGGCGAAAATCACCTGGTCTTGGGATGAGAAAAATCTGAGACCCTATGCGGTGGGATCACCGGTCGCCGTTCCGACGCGCCTGCTCGTGGAAAACAGCTTTCTCATCCACGTCGAACTTTCCATCCCGCATGAATTGCTGATGTTCATGCCCGATCTTGCCTCGTCCGGGGTGAAGTCGATCACGATCGGCCGGGAGTATTTTTTCAAACAGCGCGACGCCGAGACCGTCTGCACCAATTGCTGAACCAATCGGTGCGTCAGAACGGTCTCGTCATGGCAATCGTTAGTAGACGTCGCGCAGATAGCGTTTTTCGCGCTTCAGCCGGTTCACGTACTCGCTTGCCGCCTCGACGGAGATGCCGGCCTCATCGCTGATGATGTTGTGCAGAGCATCATCGACATCCTTCGCCATACGGGTCGCGTCACCGCAGACGTAGAAATAACCGCCTTCTTCAAGCCATTGATAGAGCGCCTTGCCGTTCTGCCGCATGCGGGTCTGGACATAGATTTTCTCCGTCTGATCCCGCGAGAAAGCGAGGTCGAGGCGGGTCAACACACCATCGCGGCTCATGTCGCCAAGCTCGTTTTCATAGATGAAATCCGACTGCCGGTGCTGATCGCCGAAAAACAGCCAGTTTTTGCCCTTTGCGCCTCGGGCTTGCCGTTCCTGCAAAAAAGCCCGGAAGGGCGCGATGCCGGTACCCGGTCCCACCATGATCATAGGCGCATCATTGTCCTGCGGCACACGAAACGCCTTGTTCGGCGAGACGAAAACCCCGGCACTCTGCCCGGCCTCCACGCGGTCGGCGAGATAGGTGGAGCACACGCCGCCACGCTCACGGCCCTCGGCGCGATAACGCACGCTGGCGATGGTCAGATGCACGCTGTCTTTTGCAACCAGCGGGCTGGAGGAGATGGAATAGGCGCGATGTTGCAGCGGCTTCAGGAATGTCACGAATTCAGCAACATCGAATAGCGGCTTTCCGCCGAGATTGATGAGGTCGAGAATATCCTTGCTCCAGAGAAAGGCGGCCAGTTGCTCCCTGTCTCCGTTTGCGAGAATGTGGCTGAGTTCGTCATGCCCCGCCCTCTTGCCGATTTCGGCGACGAGTTCGCGCGAAGGCGTCGATATCTCGAACATGTTGAGAAGCGCATCGCCGATCGGCCGATCCAGCCCGGCGATTTGGCTGTCCGCAGCCGCTCCGAAGTGTTCCAGCAGCGCGCCGGCCAGTTTCGGGTCGTTGAGGGGAACGACGCCAAGAGCATCACCCGCCTCATAGTCCAGGCCACTTTCGCCGAGATCGAATTCGTAGTGACGAATTTCCTTGGACGAGCCGGGACCGGACAGACGACGATTGACGCTTACCTCAGCGGAATAGGGATTTTTGCGGCTCCAGCCCTGTTTTGCCCGTACGGGCGGCTCGGCGATGTCGGGCATGGTGACAGATGCCGCGCTGCCGCCATCGACAGCAAGCGCGAGCGGCAGGGTCTCGCCGATCCATGCGGCGGCGGCGTCCTCGAAGTCGATATCGCAATCGATACGCGTCTTCATGCGCTTGCCGCCGAGTTGTTCGAACCGCGTATCGATAAGCTTGCCCGCCTGGCAAAAGCCGTCATAGCCGGTATCGCCGAGGGCGAGGACGGCAAAATTCACCTCGTCCAGACGCGGCGCGCTGTCCGCGGCGAGCGCTTCCCAGAAAAGCTGGGCATTATCAGGCATTTCACCTTCGCCATAGGTCGAGGTGACGACGATGACCCGCTTCATGGCACCGAGACTGTCCATCGAGACATCATCGAGTGCCGTCACCACCGGCTGCATGCCCTGCGCGCGGGCGGCGGCAGCAATATCCATCGCCAGCGCCTCCGCATTGCCGGTCTGGGTGCCGAAGAGAATATTCAGTACACTGGCCGCCGCCCTGGGAGCAGCGGCGGCAACCGATGTCTCCAGGCCGATGGCGGCGCGGGAATGGAGCCCCGCCAGAAAACCGGAAAGCCATGCGCGCTGATCACCGTTGAAGGGCGCGTCTTCGGGAATATAAGGTATCTTCATCATGCTGCCCTGTGGCTGGATGCGGTGGCGAGGTCGGGAATGGCACGGGCTGCGAAAAGCTCCTCGAAGCCCGGCAGACGGCCGATCTTCTCGATGTTTTTCCGGTTCTGCTGAATGATCCAGCCATAGGTGCCGGGGCTGTCCACCGACCAGATGTTCCTGCGCGCCAGCGCCTGCTTGTAATCGTCGAGACGCTTGGCGGCGATCATCACCGCAAGCTGTTCATCGCTATGGTCTGAAAGCGCCTCGCGGGCATATTTCAGCAACCGCTGCATCAGCGCATAATCTTCCGTGAGGATGAGATTGCGCACGGCTTTTTCAATGGCCGGGTCGGAAGGACCCGACGTCATCGGCAGCCGCTGCAGGGCGATGGCCTGCGCCATGCTCAACACGGTATAATTGTTGAGCAGCGCATACATTTCCTCGGTATCCGTCTCGCCATAACCCGGCACCGTTCCGTTCAAAACGGCCTTGCGGTCGCGATAAGCGAGCTTGAACTTGCGCAGTTGATGAGCGGCAAGCGCGGATGCCAGTTCCTCCAGCAGTTCCTTGCGGGGCTTCGCCTTCAGAATCTCATCGCTATCCTGATAAAGCAGCAGGGCGCGTGGCATGCCGTAAACGAAGTTGTGCTGTTCACTTTCCCAGTTTTCCAGAAGCCATGCCGCCTTGGCCGAGCCGGTCTCTGCGACATGCCAGGTCAGAAGCTGGTGGATGGCCTGATTATGAATTGCAGCCTGTTCATCCTCACCGGTGATCGCGCCGAGCAGGATGGAATCGTGGCTGACTTTCTTCGGCAGATCGCCATAGGGATCATACTGATAAACGAAACCGCCGCTCATGCCGTTGCCGAAACCCTTGCCGAAGCTGCCGAGGTTCAGCACCGCACCGTTGGTCATGTATTCGCAGGCGAAATCACCCACGCCTTCGACGACGGCGGTGGCGCCGGAGTTACGCACTGCGAAACGGTCGCCCGCCTGCCCTTCCACGAAGGTGCGGCCGCCGGTGGCGCCGAACAGCGCGAAATTGCCGACCAGCACATTGCCGCCCGCCTCTTCCGAGCCGCCGCCGGGGGAGCGCACGACGATGGTGCCGCCGCAGGCGCTTTTGCCGACTCCGTCATTGCAGGTGCCGGTATGGACCATGACCATACCGTCATTACAGAAGGCGCCGAAGGACTGCCCGGCGGAACCGGAGGTATCGATGCGCACCGAACCCGCTTCCAGGAACCGGCGGCCACGGCTGTCCCGCTTCACGGCCGGCAGAGCATCCGCCTCTTCGTCGGAAAGCTCATGGTTCAGCATGCGCTCGATATCGACGGCAAGCTGGCCGCCGACGCTCTTGTTGCAATTGTTGAGGAAACGATTGCCGCCAAGCTCGATATTCTCGCGCCGGCTGTCGACCAGGGCCGAGCGCACGAGTTCGATGAAGGCGTCGTCCAGTGCAAAGTCCTTTTCCATATAGACGGGGCTGTCGATCTTCACCTCTTCGACCACGGCAAGCATTGCCCGGAGGTCAAGCTGGCCGACGCTCGCCGGATGATCGAGGAGGTGAAGAAGATCGGAACGGCCGCGCGCTTCCCGCAGCGAGGCAACCCCAAGCCCGGCCAAAATCTCGCGCGTTTCATGGGCGATGTTCATGAGATATTGCGCCAGCGCGCGGGGATCGCCGTTGAAGGCCTCCTGATTGGTGGTGAGACCGGCCGGGCACTTGATGTTGCAGTTCTTCGCCATGACGCATTTCAGCATCATCAGCGCCGTCGTGCCGAATTCGAAACTGTCACCGCCGAGAAGTGCGGATTTCACCACATCGCTCGCCGTCTGGTGCGCGCCGGAGCAGCGCAGCAGCACCTTGGCGCGCAGGCCGGTGGCGCAAAGCGCCTGATGCACTTCTGCGATACCGATTTCCGCCGCGCGGCCAGTATATTTGAGGCTGGTGACGGCCGCCGCCCCCGTGCCGCCGGTATTGCCGGCGACATTGATGACATCCGCCCCCGCCTTGGCGACGCCGACCGCGATCGTGCCGATACCTTCCGACGAGACCAGCTTGACGATGACGCGCACACGCGCCGCCTTGGCGTCGTGGATGAGCTGGGCCAGATCCTCGATCGAATAGGTATCGTGATGCGGCGGCGGCGAGACAAGTTCAACGCCCGGCGTGCCGCCACGCGCGGCGGCGATTTCCACCGTCACCTTCGGAGACGGCAACTGCCCACCTTCGCCCGGCTTTGCGCCCTGGCCGATCTTGATCTCGATCTCTTCCAGCATCGGATCGGCAAGATAACCGGCCCAGACGCCGAAGCGGCCGGAAGCGAACTGCTTGATGCGCGAGGCACGGATGGTCCCATAACGGGAAATATGCTCGCCGCCTTCACCCGAATTCGACATACCGCCGACCATGTTGGTGCCATGGGCAACCGCCTCATGGGCAGCGGCAACCAGCGCGCCATGGCTCATGGCGCCCGATGCCAGGGTCTTGGTGATCTCGCTCGCCTTCTGAACGGCATCGAGCGGAATGCTTTCCGGTGCGGTGCGGATAAGCGAGAGATAGGCGGATGCTTCACCCTGCGCCTGAACCATGAGCGCGCCGCCTTCCAGCCAGTGGCCGGGAATATCCGCACCGAAACGGTCGAGCAACGACTGGCCGAGTGCGGCAAGCCGGGCAAGCTCATGACCCTGCGGGCCGGTCAATTGCAGCTGGAAAGCGCCGTCTCCCGCCTCTTCGCAACGCAATCCGCGCACCATGAAGCTATTATTGCCCTGCCGGGAAAAACGGCCCATTTCCCGGCGGAATTCTTCTGCGGAACCGGCGAATGTGACGTCGGCCGGCAATTCCAGAACATCGCGCAGGGCGGCCGGGCGGCGCGCCCTTTCCTCGGCCATCATGCGGGCGAAGGCGCGATAGCCGGGCGTTACCTCGAATTTGTCGATGGCCTCCGGGGTCAGCCGGTCGAAGCTGTTGTGATAATAGGCCGCATCGTTGAGACCGAAGGCATCTTCCAGCCGGTTGAGCGGCAGCAGGCGCAACGCCTCCTCGTTTTCGGTTCCCTTGTCGAAACCGATCTTCTCCTCCGTCATGTCCACGAAACCGCGTACCGCCGTCGTGCCATAGGAATGGCCGGCGCCTTCCGCACGCTCCTTGAAGAGACCGAGCAGCGGAATGTCGTTTTCGCCCTTCACGGACAGCGCCTTGCGGTGCCAGTCCGCCACGGCCTGCGCGATGACGGCGAAGTCGACGCCGCCAACCGGGGTCTTCACGTTGGGGAAATAGCGCTTCAATACAGCATCGTCGGTATCGAGGAAGTTCGGTTCGAAGAACTCGCCGCCGATATAGCTTTCCGCCGTGCACAGGCCGACCTTGCCCATGGTTTTCATCAGCGACTTTTCCGCCGCCTTGGCAAAACGCTTGAAGGCCTTGTCGGCATCGGCACCGAATTTCTCCTCGGCGCGAAACTGCACGCCGAGCGGATAGACGGCAGAAGCGCCGAAGCCGAGGCCGGCTGCTATGTGATGCGAGGAAGAAAACTGGCCACTTTCCACGATCAGGGAAATGCGCAGCCGCAGACCCTCCTCGATCAGCCGCTGATTGATGGCGGAAACGACCATGATCATCGGCAGAGCCGCGCGGCCTGCCGAGACATGCCGGTCGGTGATGATGGCGATGCCGCCTTCCTCAGCCGCGAAAGCCACAACCTCATCGCAGAGACCATCGATTGCCTGTCGCAGCGCGGCTTCGTTGGCCTCCGCAACATCGAAGACCGGCGAATAAAGCATTTCGAAACGGCGAAGGGGCGTCTCCGACTGTTCGCGAATACGCAGCATATCGAGATGGGTCAGGATCGGAGAGCGCACGACGATCTGGCGGGCCTTCTTCGCGCCGCTGTTCGGCTTCGCACCGAGGGCCACACGCAACGTCATGCCGTCGGCCTCACGAATACTGTCGAGCGGCGGATTGGTGACCTGCGCGAAACGCTGTGAAAAATACTTCGCGACGCCGCCTTCCTGATCGGACAGCGCATTGATGGCATTGCCGTAACCCATCGCCGAAATCTTTTCAGCGCCGGAGGCCAGCATCGGGTCCATCAGGAACTTGAAGCTTTCCTGATTATGCGAATAGGCGACGTAGCGCTGGTGGCGTTCCAGATCGCCATTGTAACGCAGCGGCGAGCCCTGCTTTTCCGCCGGCACTTCCGGCAGATCCTCCAGCATGACACGGGCTTCGCGCAGCAGAGATGAATAGTCGCGGCGTGAGGCGAGAAGCTCCAGCGCCTCGACGGTGGAAAAGGCGCGGCGTTCTGCATGGTCGTAATAAAGCATGCCGCCCGCCTCGATGCGGCCGCGGCGGATGACGCTTTCCGCCGGAAAGGCGATCTGCCCGGCCTCCGACATGACGCAGAGATAATCTTCCGTCTCGACGGTGCGCAACGGGCGCAGGCCGAGGCGATCGAGCCGCGCGCCGATGATGGTGCCGTCGCCGAAAATCAGCGCGGCCGGGCCGTCATTCTTCTCCTCATAAAGCGAGAAATATTCCAGCATCGCCTTAACGCCCGGTGACAGGGTATCGTCGTTTTCCCAGGCCGGCGGCATCATCGAAACCACGGCGGTGACGAGGTCGAGACCGTCTTCCATCACCCGCGCCTGCAGGGTCTGATCCAGACGGCAGCTATCCGACTGGCCCTTCGGGCGGATGATGCTGGCATTCTTTGCCAGCGCCACGGCCGCTTCCGACAGCCGGTTCTTCTTGTCGGTGTTGAGCTCGCCATTATGCGCCATCAGACGGAAGGGCTGCGCCATGGAAGGATGCGGGTCGGTATTGGTGGAGAACCGCGTGTGGAAATACATCGTATGCACTTCATGGCGCGGATCGGTGAGGTCGCAGAAATAGGGCATGACCTCATGGGAGTTCAGGCGGCCTTTCAGAACCTGCGTGCGGGCGCTAAGCGACAGCGGATAAAAGCCGGCGAGTTCCGGCACCGTATAGGCAAGCGCCTCGATGGCGAGCAGCGCCTTGTGGATGCGCCAATCAAATTCGGCGAGGGTTGCGCATTCGGCCGGAGCCGAAAAGACCCATTGGCGGATCGGCAACTGGTAGGGGATAGCTGCGGGACGGATGGCCGCATCATTCACCGGTACATCGCGAGCGAGCAGGATTGCAAAGCCCTGCTCTTTAAGGGCGTTTGCGATGATACCGACCGCCTCGCCGTGGAAAGCCGGATTTTGCGGCAGAAAAAAATTGCCGACGCCGAACCGACCGGCCTGCAAGCCGTCCTCACCCGTCAATTCCCGAAAGAAGGAGAGCGACAAATCCAGCGACACGCCGGCACCATCGCCGACACCTTCCGCCGACATGCCGCCGCGATGCGGCACGGCACAGAGAGCCTCGTGGCCGCGCTTCAGCACATCATGCGTCTGCACGCCGTCCTTGCGGGTGATGAAACCGACGCCACAGCTGCTTTTTTCAAAAGCCGCATCGTAAAGGCCGAATTTTTGCTCCGTCACACTCAAGGCACTCTCCTCTCGTTGCGCATTTCGCGCGGCATCGCCCTCTTTCCCGAAACCCGGCGCGTCAGCCGGCACTCTGCGGGCGGAGCCGCAGGCGACCTGGCTGCTCCTCATTCTTTTGCTTATCGGCGTTTAATGGCGCGAACGGTCGCTTTGCGGCCGTCAAACGGCTTGGCGGCGATGGCCGCTTTTTCGCAAATAATGATCGTCGTCGTTCGCATCGCGTTCCCTGAAGGCCGGCTTTCCGGCAGTGAGATACACTGAATTATGTCAGTATTGCTTACATAATATTTCATGATCGACCAAGTCAAGATTAAAATCGACCCGACGCAATAAAAAAACAAAAACGCCGCGAAATCCGACAGGATTCCGCGGCGCGATGGCTGCAGAGATTTTTAAATTGCCCGGATCACTCCGAAGGCATGTCCAGCGTGCGGCTGAACCACAGGGCAATCAGCGTGCAGATCGCACCCGACATCAGGTAAATGCCGACCGCGAAAAGGCCGAATTTGGACGAAAATCCGAGCGCGACGAGCGGTGCGAAACCGGCGCCGATCAGCCAGGAAATATCCGACGTGAGCGACGCGCCGGTATAGCGGTACTCACGGCTGAAGCGGGAAGCAAGCGCGCCACCCGCCTGACCGAAGGAAAGGCCAAGCAGCGAAAAGCCGATCAGCACAAAGAGATAACGGCCAATATCACCGGAACCAAGAAGAACCGGTGCAACCAGACTGAAAAGACCGATCAGCACCGCCGCGATGGCAAGAAGCTTCCGCCGGCCTATCCTGTCGGCCAGAATACCGGAGACCACGATCATTCCGCCGGCGATGATGGCGCTGACGAATTGCACGAAGAGGAAGTCCGAGACACGCTGGCTGGTGTTGAGCGAAACCCAGCTCAGCGGGAAGACGGTGACCAGATGGAAGAGCGCAAAGCTTGCCAGCGGCACGAACGCTCCCGTGAGGACCACCGGAAACTGCGAGCGCAGCATCTTGAACATGGGGCGCGGTTCCAGCTCGTGCTGTTCCAGCATGGCCTGGAATTCCGGCGTCACGATCATGCGCAGGCGGGCAAAGAGCGCGAGAACATTCAGCGCCAGCGCCACGAAGAAGGGGAAACGCCAGCCCCAGGCGAGGAATTCCGCATTGGAAAGCTGTGTGACGAAGACGATGAAAAAGGCGCTGGCGAGACCGAAGCCCATGGCCGCACCGATCTGCGGCATCATGGCGTACCAGCCGCGCTGTTTCTGCGGTGCATTCATGGCGAGCAGCGACACCAGACCGTCCCATGCGCCGCCAAGCCCAAGGCCCTGGCCGATGCGGAATACCGCCAGAAGACAGGGGGCAAGCATGCCCGCTTCCGCATAGGACGGAAGAAAGCTGATCGCCATGGTGGAACCACAGAGCGTGAAGAGAGCGGCCATCAGCTTCACGGCGCGCCCGAATTTGCGGTCGATCTGGAGGAAGATCAGCGAGCCGATCGGCCTTGCGATAAAGGCCAGTGAGAAAACCGCGAAGGAATAGAGCGTCGCCGTCAGCGGGTCGACGAAAGAAAAGAAGACGTGGGGGAAAACGAGCGCGGAGGCGATGGCATAGATGAAAAAGTCAAAGAATTCCGTCATTCTCGCAAGAATGACCGCAATCGTGATGCGATCCGGATCGACCTTGACGGGACCGACCCCATTTCCGTTCGCCTCCGGCGCCTGCCCAAAGGATGGAGCAGCATTCGTATAACTCATAATATCCCTCCTGCGTCATGGACGAACCATTTCCTGTAACGCGCCGGCTCCTCTTCCGTTGCGTTACGATGCGGCGGATTGTCACACGCACCCTACGTAACGTCAATTGAAGTTTGGCAATAAAGGGTTGCCCAGTCAGCTGACCATGCGATAATGCACGCGCTCCGTCCTTAAACGCAGCTCTGCCCGAGACATGGTGCATCGCGAAGGTTTCGCTGCACCGCGACAATATACCTCATTTGAAAAATGATGTTCGGCAATTATTCGCGGCATAATCCAAACTGTACGAGTTCAAAGAACGTGCGCACGATCAAAAAAATCCTATCCGCCCTTCTGGCAATCCCGGCTCTGCTGCTGCTCAGCGGCTGTAACCTCGTGGTGATGAACCCTTCGGGCGACGTCGCCATCCAGCAGCGCGATCTTATCATCACGTCCACGGTCTTGATGCTGCTGATCATCGTCCCCGTCATCGTCCTGACGATTTTCTTCGCATGGAAGTATCGGGAATCGGCAAAGGCCGAGGATTACGATCCCGAATGGCACCACTCCACGCGCCTTGAAATGGTGATCTGGTCGGCTCCGGTCGCCATCATCCTGATGCTCGGCACGGTGACCTGGATTTCCACTCACCGTCTCGACCCCTATCGTCCGCTGGAGCGTATCGACGAGAACCGTCAGGTGACCGCCGATGTCAAACCGATCACGGTGGAAGTGGTGGCCATGGACTGGAAGTGGCTGTTCTTCTATCCCGAACTCGGCATTGGCAGCGTCAATGAATTCGCCGCTCCGGTCGATGTTCCGATCAATTTCAAGATCACCGGCACGACGGCAATGAACTCCTTCTTCGTGCCCGCGCTCGCCGGCCAGATCTACGCCATGGGCGGCATGCAGACCAAGCTGCACGCGGTCATCAACAAGGAAGGCGTTTATGACGGCTTCTCGGCCAACTTCTCCGGCCCCGGCTTCTCCCACATGCGCTTCAAGTTCCATGGCCTCAGCCAGCAGGGCTTCGACCAGTGGGTTGCCAAGGCGAAAGAGGGCGGCAAGGGCTTCGGCCGTCAGGAATATCTGGAATTCGCCAAGCCTTCCGAGCGCGAGCCGGTACAATATTTCGCTTCGGTCGATCCCGAACTCTACAGCGCCATTCTCAACCGCTGCGTCGAGCCCAACAAGCTCTGCATGCGCGACATGATGCATATCGACGCCAATGGCGGCGGCGGCAAGGAAGGCATCGATATCGCCAAGGCGCTGAACTCCGTCGTCTGCACGCCGCTTGCGCCCTTTGGCGTCGCCAGCGGTCCTCAATCCACTCCGACTGCGCTCGAAGGACAGACTTTCGAGCCTGCGGCGCTGCCGGAAACGAAACAAGTCGCTGGCTGACGGATACGTCCCGGCATTATGCGGCGCGGCCAATGGCTGCGCCGATCTTATGTCTTAGAATCGCAAGAGGCTAAAAATGATCGTCAATTCCGATCAAACGTCGTTCCTGTTCGGGAAGCTGACATGGGAGTCCATCCCGCTTCACGAGCCCATTCTCGTCGCGACCTTCGCGGCCGTGGCTCTGGGCGGTATCGCCGTCGTCGGCGCCCTCACCTATTTCCGCCTCTGGGGCTATCTCTGGAATGAATGGTTCACGAGCATCGATCACAAGAAGATCGGTATCATGTACATCATTCTGGCTCTGGTCATGCTGCTGCGTGGTTTCGCCGATGCCATCATGATGCGCGTCCAGCAGGCGATCGCGTCGGGCGGATCGGAAGGTTACCTTCCGCCGCACCATTACGACCAGATCTTCACGGCCCACGGCGTCATCATGATCTTCTTCATGGCCATGCCGATGATCACGGGTCTGATGAACTTCGTCGTGCCGCTGCAGATCGGCGCCCGCGACGTTTCGTTCCCCTTCCTCAACAACTTCTCCTTCTGGATGACCACGGCCGGCGCCGTCATCACCATGATCTCGCTGTTCATCGGTGAATATGCGCAGACCGGCTGGCTGGCCTATCCGCCGCTCTCCGGCATCGATGGAAGCCCGGGCGTCGGGGTCGATTATTATATCTGGGGTCTGCAGATCGCCGGTGTGGGAACGACGCTATCGGGCATCAACCTGATCGTGACGATCATCAAGATGCGCGCGCCTGGCATGACCATGATGCGCCTGCCGATCTTCGTCTGGACATCGCTGTGTTCGAACATCCTGATCGTGGCTTCGTTCCCGATCCTGACCGGCACGCTCGCGCTTCTCACCCTCGACCGTTACGTTGGCACCAACTTCTTCACCAACGATCTCGGCGGCAACCCGATGATGTACGTCAACCTCATCTGGATCTGGGGCCATCCCGAAGTCTACATCCTGGTGCTGCCGGCCTTCGGCGTCTTCTCGGAAATCGTCTCGACCTTCTCCAACAAGCGCCTTTTCGGTTATGCCTCGATGGTCTACGCCACCGGCGTCATCACCATCCTTGCCTATATCGTGTGGCTGCACCACTTCTTCACCATGGGTTCCGGCGCAAGCGTCAACGCTTTCTTCGGCATCACCACGATGATCATCTCGATCCCGACGGGTGCGAAGATCTTCAACTGGCTCTTCACCATGTATAAGGGCCGCATCAAGTTCGACGTTCCGATGCTCTGGACCATCGGCTTCATGATCACCTTCGTCATCGGCGGCATGACCGGCGTTCTCCTCGCCGTTCCGCCGGCGGACTTCGTGCTGCACAACTCGCTGTTCCTCATCGCCCACTTCCACAACACCATCATCGGTGGCGTCGTGTTCGGTGTGCTTGCGGGTATCGTCTACTGGTTCCCGAAGGCCTTCGGATACCGGCTCGATCCGTTCTGGGGCAAGCTGTCCTTCTGGTTCTGGTTCATCGGCTTCTATTTCGCCTTCATGCCGCTCTATATCCTCGGCCTGATGGGCATCACCCGCCGTATCAGCCAGTTCGAGGATAATTCCCTCCAGATCTGGTTCGTGATCGCCGCTTTCGGCGCCTTCCTGATCGCGCTCGGCATCGCCTCCTTCGTCATCCAGCTCATCGTCAGCTTCCTGAAGCGCGACAAGCTGCGTGACGTGACCGGCGACCCCTATAACGGCCGTACGCTGGAATGGTCGACGTCTTCGCCGCCGCCCGCTTACAACTTCGCCTTCACGCCCGTCATCCACGATGTCGACGCCTGGGCGGATATGAAGAAGCGCGGTTACAACCGTCCCAAGGAAGGCTTCATCCCGATCCATATGCCGAAGAACACCGGCGCCGGCGTCATCATCAGCGCCATCAGCGTGGTTCTCGGCTTCGCCCTGGTATGGCACATCTGGTGGCTTGCGGCTCTGTCGATGCTCGCCATCATCGCGGTCTCCATCGCCCATACCTTCAACTACAATCGCGATTATTACATTCCGGCTTCCGACGTTTCGACGGTCGAAGCGGAACGTACCAAGCTGCTCGCGGAACAGGCGTAACGGAACATGTCTCATACACCTGCACAAAGCGTCGACGGCGCTGAACCACCGGTCTTTTACCTGAAGGAAGACCATCACCCGGAGAATGGCACCTCGCTGGGCTTCTGGCTCTACCTGATGAGCGACTGCCTTATCTTCGCGACGCTGTTTGCCACCTATGCCGTTGTCGGCCGCAACTATGCGGCCGGCCCTTCCGGCGCCGACCTGTTCGACCTGAAGCTGGTGGCGATCAATACCGGCTTCCTGCTTTTCTCCTCCATCACCTATGGCTTCGCCATGCTGGAAATGGAAAAGCAGAAGGTAAAGGCCACGCTGGTCTGGCTGGGTGTGACTGGCCTCTTCGGCCTCGCCTTCCTCGCGGTCGAACTCTACGAGTTCCATCACCTGATCGCGGAAGGTGCCGGTCCGCAGCGTTCGGCGTTCCTGTCGGCCTTCTTCGCGCTGGTCGGCACGCACGGTCTGCACGTTACCTTCGGTATCATCTGGCTCGTCACGCTGATGTTCCAGGTCGCCAAGCACGGCCTGATCGCGGCAAACAAGCGTCGCCTGATGTGCCTGTCGATGTTCTGGCACTTCCTTGACGTCATCTGGATCGGCGTCTTCTCCTTCGTTTACCTCATGGGAGTTCTTTGATGAGTTCCGAAGCACACGCACATCACGACGCGCATGGCGACGACCATCATCACCATGATGGCGCCAGCCACGGCACGTTCAAAAGCTATATGATCGGCTTTATCCTGTCGGTTATCCTGACGGCGATCCCCTTCTGGCTGGTCATGGGCGACGTTCTTGAAAACAAGACCCTGCTGGTCATCGCCATCATGGGTCTCGGTGTCATCCAGATCTTCGTGCACATGATCTACTTCCTGCACATGGACACCAAGTCCGAAGGCGGCTGGACCTTCATGGCGCTGATCTTCACCGTCGTGGTGCTCCTGATCACGCTCTCCGGCTCGCTCTGGGTCATGTACAACATGAACAAGAACATGATGCCGCTGCACATCGAGGATGTGAAGAACCTGCCCTGAGCAGCAGATATCAGCGGCCTGCCGGTTTTCAGGCGGGCCGCGTTCCGCGCCAACACATAACCCCATGAATCCCGGTGCGATTTATGGGGTTATTTGCTGGAGGAAGCCCCCGGTGGACGCCAAAGCAGATGGCCTTTCCCGCCAGCCGCGCTTCGTAAGGACCGTGACATGAGTGACACCACACCCCACAACCGGCGTATCCGCCCCGCCGCGATCATCGTTCTGTTTCTGACCGTTGTCCTGACGGGTCTGCTGCTGGTGCTCGGCACATGGCAGGTCAAACGCCTTTCCTGGAAGCTCGATCTTATCGAGCGGGTCGAAGCCCGCGCCCATGCCGATCCCGCCGACGCCCCTGCCGCCAAAGAATGGCCGGCGCTCGGCGATCCGGCGGAATACGAGTATCGCCGTGTGAAACTGTCCGGCACCTTCCTCAATGACAGGGAGGTTCAGGTCTATACGGTCACGGATCTCGGCCCCGGTTACTGGGTGATGACGCCGCTCAAGCGCGACGATGGCTCCAGCATCATCGTCAATCGCGGCTTCGTGCCGTCCGACAGGCGCGATCCATCCTCCCGCCAGGAAGGCGAACCGGCCGGAAACGTCGAGATCGTCGGACTGATGCGCGCGCCCGAAACCGGCGGGCTTTTCCTGCGCACCAACGATCCGGCAAATGGCCGCTGGTATTCCCGCAACATTCCGCAAATCTCGCAGGCATCCGGCCTTTCCGATGTCGCCCCGTTTTATGTCGACGCCGATGCGACACCCAATCCGGGCGGTCTGCCGGTGGGCGGCAAGACCATGCTCACCTTCCCGAACAACCACCTCTCCTATGCCGTGACATGGTATATTCTGGCGGCCATGGTGGTTGCGGCCGGCTGGTATGTCCTGCGCAACCTCAACGCCCCCAAACCGAAACGGGACGAGGATTGAACAGCCGGTTTTACCGGATGGTTCATAAAAGCACTTCCTTCTTCACGTTTTGCTGATCTATAACGACAGTTCGGCCTGACATTGCCCGTCGGCGCATTTTGTTTCGGTGAGTTATGGCAAGAGCATTTCTTCTCGTTCTGGATTCCTTCGGCGTCGGCGGCGCACCCGATGCGGAGCGCTATGGCGATCTTGGCGCAAACACGCTCGGCCATATCGCGGAATTCTGTGCAGCGGGCGCTGCCGACAAAGCGGGGCTTCGCTCCGGTCCGCTGAAACTGCCGAACATGTGTTCGCTCGGCCTGCTGGAGATCGCGCGGCAGGCAAGCGGCGACATTCCCGCCGGCATGGAACCGCCCGAGCGCATTTTCGGCCTGCACGGTTCCGCCAGCGAAATCTCCAAGGGCAAGGACACGCCTTCCGGCCACTGGGAGATCGCCGGTACGCCCGTCACCTTCGACTGGGGATATTTCCCGACGGAGGGCGATGCGTTTTCGCCGGAACTGGTGGAAGCGATCTGCAAGGAGGCAAATATTCCGGGCATTCTCGGCAATTGCCATGCTTCCGGGACCGAGATCATCGCTGCGCTCGGCGAGGAGCATATCAGGACCGGTAAACCGATCTGCTACACCTCATCCGATTCCGTTTTCCAGATCGCCGCGCACGAAACGCATTTCGGTCTGGAGCGCCTCATCGCGCTCTGCGAGACGGTACGCAAGCTGCTCGATCCTCTGAATATCGGCCGCGTCATCGCCCGCCCCTTCATCGGCGAAACGGTCGCGACCTTCGAACGCACCGGCAACCGCCGCGATTTCTCCGTTCTGCCGCCGGAGCCGACCCTGCTCGACAGACTTGTGGAGGCCGGCCGAAAAGTGCACGCCATCGGCAAGATCGGCGATATCTACGCCCATCAGGGCGTGACGCGCGTCATCAAGGCAAATGGCAACAGCGCCCTGATGGATGCGACGTTGCAGGCTATCGACGAGGCTGAAAACGGCGATCTCGTCTTCACCAATTTCGTCGATTTCGACATGCTTTACGGCCATCGCCGCGACGTTGCCGGTTACGCCGCCGCCCTTGAGGCCTTCGATGCGCGAATCCCCGAAATCCATCGCAAGATGGCGCCGGGTGACATCGCCCTTCTGACCGCCGATCACGGCTGCGACCCCACCTGGCGGGGCACGGACCATACACGGGAAAGGGTGCCGATCATGGCATTCGGGCCGGGCATTCGCTCGCGCGATGTCGGCATCCGTTCAAGCTACGCCGATATCGGCGAAAGCATCGCCCACCATCTTGGCATCGAGGCCGGTTCTCACGGCAGGAGCTTCATTTGACATCGCATTTGCTGAAAGCGGAAATTCATTGCCACATCGAAGGTGCGGCCCCGCCCGCCCTTGTCGCTAAACAGGCGGAGAAATACGGCATCGACACCAGCGGCTTCCTGCGGAACGGCCAATATGTCTGGTCGGATTTCGCCGAATTCATCCGTTGTTACGATGCGGTGGCGCAGGTGTTCAAGACGGATGAGGACTATGCCATCCTGACTGCAACCTATCTGACCGAACTTGCCGAAGCCAATACCATCTATAGCGAGCTGATCATTTCGCCCGATCACGGCGACCGCATCGGGCTAGGTGCCGACGCCTATCTGGCCGGCATTGCCGAAGGCATCCGCATCGCAAGGGAAAAGACGGGGATCGAAACCCGCATCATCGTCACCGGCGAGCGCCACTTCGGCCCGGAACGGGTGATCGCCGCAGCGGAATATGCGGCACGCACTCAACATCCGCTAGTAACGGGCTTCAACATGGCCGGCGAGGAGCGCATGGGCCGCGTCGCCGATTATGCGCGCGCCTTCGACATCGCCCGCGATGCCGGCCTTGGGCTGACCATTCATGCCGGCGAGGTTTGCGGGCCGGAAAGCGTTGCCGATGCGCTCGATCTCGTCAAACCGTCCCGCATCGGGCATGGCGTGCGCGCCATCGAAGATGCCGGTCTCATCGCCCGGCTGGCCGAGGCGGGAACGGTTCTGGAAGTCTGCCCCGGCTCGAATATCGCGCTCAACGTCTATCCCGATTTTGCCAGCCACCCGCTGAAAGCTCTGAGCGACGCCGGGGTGCGCGTCTGCATCAGTTCCGACGACCCGCCATTCTTCTTCACGTCGCTTGCACGGGAATATGCGCTGGCTGCGGGCGAGTTCGGCTTCAGCGATGCCGAGATCAATCGCATGACGCGGACTGCACTGGAATGCGCCTTCGTGGACGAGGAAACACGTGCGCGACTGCTTGCGAAACTCGCTGGCGCCTGACGCTGCGGTTCGCGGGGGTAAAACCGCGAAGAAGGCTTGCGAAAAACGCACTTTCGGTGAATTACAGGGCATAAGATAAAAGGAAGGCCAGTTTCATGGACGGCGTCACAGTCATCGAACATCCGCTGGTGCGGCACAAACTTACCATCATGCGCAAGAAGGAAACTTCCACGGCCGGCTTCCGCCGCCTGCTCAGGGAAATTTCGACGCTGCTCTGCTACGAAGTGACGCGCGACCTTGAGATGACGATGGAAACCATCGATACGCCGCTCGAAACCATCGAGGCCCCCGTGCTCGAAGGCAAGAAGCTGGTTTTCGCCTCCATCCTGCGCGCCGGCAATGGCCTGTTGGAAGGCATGCTCGAGCTCGTACCTTCGGCGCGCGTTTCCCATATCGGCGTTTATCGCGATCATGACACGCTGGAAGCCGTCGAATATTACTTCAAAGCCCCGGAAAGCCTCGATGCGCGCCTTATCATCGTTGTCGATCCGATGCTCGCGACCGGCAATTCCTCCATCGCCGCCGTTGAGAAGCTGAAGGAGCGCGGTGCGAAGAACATCCGCTTCCTGTGTCTGCTGGCGGCGCCCGAAGGCATCAAGAACTTCCGTGAAGCGCACCCCGATGTGCATATCTACACCGCCGCCATCGACAGCCATCTGAACGAGAAGGGCTATATCGTTCCCGGTCTCGGCGATGCCGGCGACCGCATGTATGGCACCAAATAACGCCGTTCATCATCGCTTAACCGTTTGAGCCATTCGCCGCCTCCACCAGCGGCGAATGGCTTTTTATTTTAAGGTTTCAGCATGTTTTGCGTCTATTCTCGGCAAGAATAACCTGCCCCTGGAGGAGCAAAGACTTGCTGATGCGTGCGATTTTTCTGCTTGTTGGTCTTTCGGTCGGTGCCACGCAAATTCCGGCGCTGGTGGAAAAGTTTCATCCGCGCCCGGAAGCAAGCATTGAGAAAGCGGAAGTCAGACCCGAAGCAGCCAAACCGGAGTCCGTTTCGCTGGGCGGCGTCAATCTGAAAGCGGATGCACGCGGCCACTTCAACGCCACCTTCCGCATCAACGGTAAATCCTTCGACGGGCTTGTCGATACCGGCGCTTCCATGGTCGCCATCAACGAGACGATTGCGCGCCGGCTGGGTTACGGCGTCAACAGCCTCGATTATAAGTATGCGATTTCAACGGCCAATGGCCAGACCATGGCCGCCTATGTGAAACTCGACCGGGTGGAGATCGGCACTATCCGGGTTCAGAATGTCGACGCCATGGTGCTGAAGGACAATGCGCTCGGCAACATGCTGATCGGCATGAGCTTCCTGAAACAACTATCGTCCTTCAAGGTATCGGGCGGCGAGATGCGGCTGGTCAGGTGATCCGCTCGAGAATGGGCGCATCGATCTCTGGCAAGCTGTCGGCAATTCCGTAGCAGGCAGCTACCCTTTTCACCGCACGTTCCGCCTCGTCCCTGGAAGCAGCATGAACGGTGGCGATCGGCGCGCCCTTTTCCACTTTCGTACCGAGCGGCAGGATATCCGAGATACCGACGGAAGGATCGATCGTGTCTGATGGCTTTCTTCTGCCGCCGCCAAGTTCGACGACAACCATGCCAAGATCGCGCGTGGCGCACGAGGCGAGCAAACCGCTGCGCTCCGCCAGAACCGGACGAATGACCGACGCAGAGGGCAGATAACGGGACGGATGCTCAACGAAGTCCGATGGGCCGCCCAGTGCCGAAGCCATCCGCGCAAAGATTTCCAGCGCTCGACCGGATGACAGCGCAGCCGACGCCAGCGCCTCTCCTTCCTCCAGCGTGGCCGCCTTTTGCGCCTGCACCAGCATTTCCGCCGCAAAGGACAGGACCACCTTTTCAAGACGGGTACCGGCCTTGCGACCGGCCAGAAAATCCAGGCAATTGACGATTTCGACCGCATTGCCGGCGGCATCGCCAAGCGGTTGGTTCATGTCGGTTATCAGCGCCGTTGTCGGCAGGCCTGCGCCATTCGCCACATCGACCAGCGCGCGGGCCAGATTGCGGGCATCCTCGACGCTCTGCATGAAAGCACCGTTGCCGACCTTCACATCCAGAACCAGCGTCTGCAGCCCGGCCGCAAGCTTTTTCGACAGGATGGAGGCCGTGATCAGCGGTATGGAATCGACCGTCGCGGTCACATCGCGAATGGCATAAAGCCGTTTATCGGCGGGAGCGAGATCGCCCGTCTGGCCGATGATGGCGCAGCCGACGGTCTTTACCGTCCGGCGAAACAACACCTCGTCCGGCATGACGTCGTAACCGGGGATCGCTTCCAGCTTGTCCAGCGTGCCGCCGGTATGGCCAAGGCCCCTGCCGGAAATCATCGGTACGGCGAGACCGCAGGCGGCAACGATGGGGGCGAGCATCAGGGAGACATTATCGCCGACGCCGCCGGTGGAATGCTTGTCCGCCACCGGCCTGCCGAGATCACTCCAGGACAGGACCTCACCGCTGTCGCGCATCGCCAGCGTCAGCGCCACCATCTCATCCCGGTTCATGCCGCGAAAGAACACCGCCATGGCAAAAGCAGCCGTCTGCCCTTCCGAGATGCCGTCTTTCGAAAGCGCCTCTATGAAAGCGGCAATCTCCCGAGGCTCAAGTGACAGGCCATCGCGTTTGCGCCGGATGATTTCCTGCGGGATCAAGCTCAATACCCGCTGGCGGCCTTGGCGGGCTCGCCGCCGGCCAGCACGTTCAGCACGTCATCGAGAACACCGGAAGCCCCGAAGCGGAAGGTGGATGGCATGGCCCAGTTGGGCGCCATGATGGTCTCCGCCAGCCTGAGATAGAGCGTGGCGTCCTCCACCGTGCCGATACCGCCGGCGGGCTTGAAGCCCACTTTCTGCCGGCTGTCGCGGATCGCCTGCAACATGATGTCGGCTGCCTCCAGCGTAGCATTGATGGCGACCTTGCCGGTCGAGGTCTTGATGAAATCGGCCCCTTCGGCAATGGCGAGTTCGGATGCGCGACGGATCAGCGCCTTGTCCTTCAACTCGCCGGTTTCAAGAATGACCTTGAGCAGTACGGGTGCAACGCAGGCCTTGCGAACGGCGGCCACCATGGTGGACACCGCCGTTTCATCGCCAGCTATGAATTTGCGATAGGGAATGACGAGGTCGATTTCGTCAGCGCCGTCGCGGATCGCCGCCTCGGTTTCGGCAACCACGGTCGCGATATCGAGATCGCCCGAAGGAAAATTGACGACCGTGGCGATGCGGATAGCATGGTCCTTTCCGAAGGCTGCACGGGCCTGCGCCACGAAGCGCGGCCAAATGCAGATTGCGGCCGTATTGCCATATTCCGTATGCGCGCGCTGGCACAAAGCGGCGATCTGCTGTGGCGTGCAGTCTTCCTTGAGATTGGTCAGGTCCAGCAAGGACAGGGTGAGGGCAGCCGCTTCGCGCGGACGCTGGAGTTCCATGGTCACGCTCCTCCTGCGATCATTTCCTTCAAGACAGCGGCAAGCCTCTTGCCACCCACGGGAGCCATATCCTTGGTTTCTTCATGGCTCAGTTCCGCGCCGGTCATGCCGGCACCGTAATTGGTAATAACCGATGCGGCGGCAACGCGCATCCCGAAAAAGCGCGCAAGGATGACTTCCGGCACGGTGGACATGCCAACGGCATCCGCCCCCAGCAGCCGCGCCATGCGGATTTCCGCCGGTGTTTCGAAGCTCGGGCCGGAAAACCACATATAGACGCCGCCGAACAAAGGCACTGTGGCGCGGATCGCGGCGTTGCGCATGGCAAGCATCAGATCGGGATCGTAAGCGGTGGTCATGCCGACGAAGCGGCGGTCGCTTTCCTCGCCGATCAGCGGGTTCATGCCGGAATAGTTGATGTGATCGGTGATCTGCATGACCGAGCCGGGCGGCATATCCTGCCTGACCGAACCTGCCGAATTGGTGAGGATGAGCGACTGCACGCCGAGGCCGGCCAGCGCCCCGATGATCGCGCGCATGGCGGACGGATCGCCCTTTTCGTAATAATGCACCCGGCCGGAGAGCATCATGACCGGCTCACCACCAAGATAGCCCGCCACCAGCTCACCCGCATGGCCGGAAACGCCGCTTGCGGGAAAACCGGGAAGTTCGGCATAGGGCACCCGTATCGGATCGCTGACGTCTTCCACCAGCGAACCGAGGCCCGAGCCGAGGACGATGGCGACGCGCGGCATCAGGCCGTTCAGGCGCTCCACCAGAATATCGATCAGCATATCCGGCATCAGGGCAGCTCTGTCTTGAAGCTGAAGGGCAAAAGCTCTTCCATGGTCATGACCTTCTGCACGCCGGTTTCGTCGCAGAGATAGACTTTCGTGTCCGGCGTCGCGAATTCGGCGATCTTCTGCCGGCAGCCGCCGCAGGGTGGGCAGAGAGCAAGCTTTTCGGCGATGACCGCGATTTCGTCGATCTTCTTCGCCCCACCCATGATCATGGCGCTGATGGCGGAAGGTTCAGCGCACCAGCCCTGCGGGAAGGAGAGGTTCTCGATATTGGCGCCCTTGTAAATCTTGCCGTCTTCGGCGCGGATCGCCGCACCGACCGGAAATTTCGAATAGGGCGCGTGGGCAAAGGCCATGGCCTCCACCGCTGCCTCGAACAGGGCATGGGACATCGGATCTCGGGACATGGATTTAACGCTCCTTCGCATAGGCAACGCCACCGGCCTTGGGGGGCTTGGCGACGCCAATGAAACCGGCAAGCAGGATGCAGGTCAGAATATACGGCATGGCCTGGAATATCTGCACCGGCACCTCGCCTATGCCCGGCACGGATTTACCCTGCATGAAGTTGGCGAAGGCATCCAGAAAACCGAAGAGCAGGCAGGCGAACATGACCGGCACCGGCTTCCATTTCGCGAAGATCAGCGCCGCAAGTGCGATATAGCCCTTGCCGGCCGACATGTTGGCGATGAAGGCCGCCGACTGCGCAACGGCGAGATAGGCGCCCGAAAAACCGCAGAGGAAGCCGGCGACGATGACGGCGCGGAAACGCATCCATGTCACCGAAATGCCGGCCGTATCCACCGCACCCGGGTTTTCACCAACGGCGCGCAAGCGAAGGCCGAAACGGGTACGGTAAAGCACCCACCAGGACAGCGGCACCGCCAGAAAGGCGAGATAGGTGAGGATATTGTTGCCGGAAATGACATTGGCATAGAGCGGGCCGATGAAGGGCACCTCGCGCATCGCATCCGCACCCGGCAGGACGATCGGCGCAAAGCGGCCCTCGGACGGCAATTGCGGCGTGCGGCCGCCCTGCCCGAACCAGGCTTGCCCCAGAACCACCGTCAGGCCGGCGGCGATGAAGTTGAGCGCCACGCCCGACACGATCTGGTTGCCGCGATTGGTGATGACGGCGAAACCATGGATCAACGAGAAGAGGATGGAAACAGTGATGCCCGCCAGCAGACCGGCCCATGGATCTGCCGTGAGATAGGCGACGCAGGCGGAGGCGAAGGCCGCCGCCAGCATCTTGCCTTCAAGCCCGATATCGAACACGCCGGCACGTTCGGAAAAGAGCCCGGCGAGCGCGGTGAAGAGGAGCGGGATGGTGAGGCGGACGGTCGAGCCGAGGATGCTGACCAGCATATCGAAGAAATCCATATCAGCTCACCCCTTTGCCAAACGCTGGTAGATGCGGACGACCGCCGGCCGGTACATATATTCCAGCGCGCCGGCAAAAAGGATCACCAGACCCTGAATGACCACGATCATCTCGCGGGTAATGTTCGGCATCTCGAAGGAAAGGTCAGCGCCGCCCTGATAGAGAATACCGAACAGCAATGCCGCGAAGATGATGCCGAGCGGATGGCTTCGCCCCATCAGCGACACGGCGATGCCGACGAAACCCGCGCCGCCGACGAATTCCACCTGCAGGCGGGCGGAAGCGCCCATGACCGGGTTCAGCGCCATCATGCCCGCCAGACCGCCGGAAATCAGCATGGCGATGATGACCGTTCGCGCATAGGGAATGCCGGCATAGATGGCGGCCGACGGGCTGATGCCGAGCGTGCGCATCTCATAACCGAGCTTGGTGCGCCAGATCAGCACCCAGACGAGGAAACACATGACCAGCGCGATGATGAAGGAGACGTTGAACGGCGCCGGCCCGAGCTTAAGGCCGAACAGCGCCATCAGCCAGTCCAATTTCGGCAATTGCCCGCCCGGCAGGAAGGTGCGCGTTTCCGGCGCCATCTTGCCCGGCACGATCAGCACATTCACCAGCAGATAGACCATCAGTGCAGCTGCGATGAAGTTGAACATGATGGTGGTGATGACGACGTGGCTGCCGCGTTTTGCCTGCAACCATGCCGGAATGAAGGCCCAGGCCGCGCCGAAAAGCGCGGCACCGATGACGGCGAAAGGCATCGTCACATACCACGGCACGTAACGATCAAGCGCCAGCGCCACCAGCGCCGCACCCAGACCGCCAATATAGGCCTGACCTTCGGAGCCGATATTGAAGAGGCCGGCATGGAAGGCCACGGCGACGGAAAGGCCGGTGAAGATGAAGCTCGTCGTGTAGAACAGCGTGAAGCCGATGGCGTCGCCACGGCCGAGCGCACCTTCGATGAGCAGGCGCAGCGCCGCCAGCGGGCTTTCACCGATGGACCAGACAACGAGGCCGGAAATCAGAAAGGCGGTGACGACGTTCAGCAGCGGCAACAGGCCGTAGCTGATCCAGTTTGGTAGGGGAACGGAAGCGGTGCTCATTCATGCCTCATGCGGCGATGCCGGCCATCATCAGGCCCAGCGTCTGTTCTTCGGCTTCCGCCGTTTTTTCTCCAACGACACGGCCCGCGAACATGACCATGATCCGATCCGAAAGAGAACGGATTTCATCGAGTTCGACAGAAACCAGCAAAATCGCCTTTCCGGCATCGCGCATTTCAATGATACGGCGATGGATGAATTCGATGGCGCCGATATCCACACCGCGTGTCGGCTGGCCGATGATCAGCATCTTCGGGTCACGTTCGATTTCGCGGGCAACGACGATCTTCTGCTGATTACCGCCGGAAAAATTGGCGGTCTTCAGCTGCGGGTTCGGCGGGCGGATATCGTATTTCTCGATCTTTTCGACCGCATCCTTGCGGATGGCCTCGGGGTTGAGGAAAGGTCCTTTGCCGTATCGCTCATCATGGTGATAACCGAGGATGGAGTTTTCATATTCCTCGAATTTCAGCACCAGCCCCATATGGTGGCGGTCTTCCGGGATATGCGCGAGGCCGAGCCGGCGCAAAATTGCCGGATCGGGGCGGTCCACCTTCTGGCCATCCACCCATATTTCTCCCGAATAGGGTTTGCGGATGCCGGCGATGGCTTCGAGCAGCTCCGACTGACCATTGCCCGCCACGCCGGCAATGCCGACGATTTCACCGGCACGGACATCGAGCGAGACATCATCCACCATGGTGACGCCGCGGTTGTCCTTGACAGTCAGATTGCGGATCGAGAGCAGAACATCGCCCGGTGTCGTCTCGCCCTTTTCCACCCTGAGCAGCACGCGGCGGCCAACCATCAGCTCGGCCAGTTCCTCGACGCTGGTTTCGGAGGTCTTGCGCGTTGCAACCATTTCACCGCGGCGCATGACGGAGACGGAATCCGTGATCGCCATGATTTCACGCAGCTTATGGGTGATGAGGATGACGGTCTTGCCCTGCTCGCGCAGGACGCCGAGGATTTTGAAAAGGTGATCGGCCTCGGCCGGCGTCAGAACGCCGGTCGGCTCATCGAGGATCAGGATTTCGGCGCCACGATACATGGCTTTGAGGATTTCGACGCGCTGCTGCAGACCGACCGGCAATTCTTCGATAACCGCATCCGGATCGACTTCCAGACCGTAATCGTCCTCGAGTCGCTGCAACTCCTTGCGGGCCGCCGCCCGGCCCTTGGCGAGCGATGCGCCGCCTTCCGCGCCGAGCATGACGTTTTCCAGCACGGTGAAATTTTCCACAAGCATGAAGTGCTGATGCACCATGCCGATGCCGGCATTGATGGCCGTCTGGCTGTCACGGATCGCGACGGGCGTGCCATTCACCCGGATTTCACCGGCATCCGTCTGGTAAAAGCCGTAGAGGATCGACATCAGGGTCGATTTCCCGGCACCGTTTTCCCCGATGATGCCGTGGATCGTGCCCTTGGCGACAGTCAGATTGATATTTTTGTTGGCGTGAACGGCACCGAATTTCTTGTCGATGCCCACCAGTTCGATTGCAGGGTCCATACTCAAACCGAAACCTCTCCGAAGGCTGGATATGAAAAGGGCGCAAGATGAAAAACATCATGCGCCCCCATTACATATCATATCATTTCGGGCAGGAATTATCCGCCATATAGTCATGAACCTTGACGGCGCCGGAGATGATATCGGCCTTCGCCTTGTCCACGGCGGCGGTCATTTCCGGCGTGATCAGGGCCTTGTTGTTGTCGTCGACCGCGTAGGCGACGCCATCTTCCTTGACGCCGAGCGCAACGATGCCGGGGGTGAACTTGTCGTCCTTGGCATCCTTGTAGGCATTGTAGACGGCCAGATCGACGCGCTTGACCATGGAGGTCAGAACCGAACCCGGATGCAGGTGGTTCTGGTTGGAATCGACGCCGATCGAGAACTTCTTGTTGTCGGCGGCAGTCTGCAGCACACCGATACCTGTCGCGCCGGCTGCCGCGTAAATCACGTCCGCACCCTGGTCGATCTGGTTCTTGGTGAGTTCGCCGCCGCGCACCGGATCGTTCCAGGCCGCACCCGTGGTGCCGGTCATGTTCTGGAAGACTTCAATCTTGTCGTTGGCCGCCTTGGCGCCCTGCGCATAACCACAGGCGAACTTACGGATCAGCGGAATATCCATGCCGCCGATAAAGCCGACCTTGCCGGTCTTGGAGGCCATGCCGGCCAGCAGACCGACGAGATAGGAGCCTTCGTGCTCCTTGTAGACGACGGAGCGGACATTAGGCAGTTCGACGACGGAATCGACGATGACGAACTTGGTGTCGGGGAATTCGGCTGCGACCTTTTCCATGGCCGAGGTCCAGGCGAAGGAAACGGCAACGACCGGGTTGAAGCCCTTGCTGGCGAAGTTGCGGATGGCCTGTTCGCCCTGCGTGTCGCTGGTCGGCTCGAAATCGCGGAACTCGATGCCCGTTTCCGCCTTGAACTTTTCAGCGCCGGCCGCAGCGGCTTCGTTGAACGATTTGTCGAACTTGCCGCCCGTGCCATAGACCAGCGCCGGCTTGATATCCGCAGCAAGCGCGGAAGCCGACATTGCGGCAAGCGCAAAAAGCGTCAGAAGGGATTTTTTCATTGTGCAGCCCTGTTGTTGCAATTGATATTTTAAGGGTCCTCCCGCAATCCCGTTGACCGGGAATGTCTGCGGAACCGCCAGCCGTTTTCCCGGCTGTGCTTGCCTCATATCCTTGCATGGCTCAATGAAAAATTCATCCGGTTTTTTTGACCCGGTGGAAAAACTTTATTCTGGCGTTTTTTTAGTCTTTCCACCGGGGCGACCTGCAAAAAATCTAGTCGATATTGCAGCTTACGCCGGTTCCCCTCAGGCCGCAGTAGCCGCCCGGGTTCTTGGCAAGATATTGCTGATGGTAGTCTTCAGCGTAATAAAACTTTTCAAGCGGCCCGATCTCGGTGGTGATGGCGCTGCCATGGCCGGCCTCGTCCAAAGCCTGTTGAAAAGCATCGCTCGCCTTCTGCGCCTGCTGCAACTGCCCTTCCGTCGTCGCGTAAATGGCGGAACGGTAGGTCGTGCCGACATCGTTGCCCTGCCGCATCCCTTGCGTCGGATCATGCTCCTCGAAGAATATCTTCAGCAGGCCCGAGAGCGAAATCACGGCCGGATCGTAGACAACCTTGACCACTTCGGCATGGCCCGTCTGACCCGTCGTCGTCTCCTGATAGGTGGGGTTGCGGGTGAAGCCGCCGGCATAACCCACCGCCGTCACCCAAACGCCCGGCGTTTTCCAGAACAACCGTTCCGCACCCCAGAAGCAGCCCATGCCGAGATAGATGGTTTCAAAACCGTCGGGATAAGGCCCTTTTAAGGGCCGGCCATTGACGAAATGATGTTCCGGCACGGCAAGCGCCTGTTCACGGCCGGGCAAGGCGGTTTCTTCGGTCGGCATCGTCGTTTTTTTTGAAAGCGTATCGAACAGGAACATTCGGTCCTCCATGCGGCCAGTTCCGCCGCTTCTTACGGTTCACATCTGCGGGCGCCCAATTCGACAGACACAAATCAGGCCGATAAACGCCTCATCGCCTTGTGCTTCCTGTAGCCCGCCATCCAGCAGAGCAGGGAAAGCGCCAGGGAAACGGCAAATGCGGGCACCGCCAACAGGGCATTTTCAATGAAGCGCCACGCTTCAGGGTGAATATAGTGAGCCATGGCCGCTTCCACCATGGTGCGCGAGGCAGGAAGCAGATAGTTCCAGACGGACAGGATGCCGGTGATGTTGACCGAGGATGTGGAAACCGAGCGGATCGAATCGAGCACGCCCAGAAAAACCGCCGCAACGAGGAAAAGAAAGCTCAAAAACCGCAAAAAAGCTTTCATCAGGGACACCTCGCTTACGATCTGCCGGTCAGACAGCCATATTTTGAAATCTATAATGCATCGATAAAGGCGGGAAAACCGGTTTGCAATCGCATCGGAACACAGGAAATTGCCGACATTTCAAAAAACTGTCAGATTCGTGTTGATCCCTGCGAATTCATCGGTATATATCGCGCCGTTCCAGTGATTTGCATTCTTCAAAACATGCAGATTTGAAAAAGGACAGGTGGCCGAGTGGTTTAAGGCGCACGCCTGGAACGCGTGTGTGCGTGAAAGCGTACCGTGGGTTCGAATCCCACCCTGTCCGCCATTTCACCCCACCCCGATGCCGTTAAAAGCAAGCCTCACCGGTTCGCCCGCCGCGATGCCGACCGACAGCGCCGAGTAGCACACAAGTCGCGTTTTCCCTCTTCCGCAAGCCGTGATGGCTATGCTTCTGCACAGACAGGGGTTTCTTGCGCTTTTTTGCTGCGCTTCCCCCTCTCTTGCGCCTTGCAGCAGGAAAAATCGCTCCTTATATACGCCGCAGAACTGCAGCAAATACTGCAAATCCAAGTCAAGGAGCTGCCACAAGAATGCCTCACGGGGTTCCGGCAACTCGCTTCAAGGAGAGAAGAGCATGGCAAAAGTAATCGGTATCGACCTTGGCACGACCAATTCCTGCGTTGCAGTGATGGACGGCAAGGACACGAAAGTAATTGAAAACGCGGAAGGTGCACGCACCACGCCGTCCATGGTGGCATTTTCCGACGATGGCGAACGCCTTGTCGGCCAGCCGGCAAAGCGCCAGGCGGTCACCAACCCGACCAACACCCTGTTTGCGGTTAAGCGCCTCATCGGCCGCCGTTATGAAGACCCGACCGTAGAAAAGGACAAGGCTCTGGTCCCCTTTGAAATCGTCAAGGGTGACAATGGCGACGCATGGGTGAAGGCGCAGGACAAGCCCTATTCCCCTTCGCAGATTTCCGCGATGATCCTTCAGAAGATGAAGGAAACGGCTGAATCCTATCTCGGCGAAAAGGTCGAGAAGGCCGTCATCACCGTTCCTGCCTACTTCAACGACGCCCAGCGTCAGGCAACGAAGGATGCCGGCCGCATCGCCGGTCTGGACGTCCTGCGCATCATCAACGAGCCGACTGCGGCAGCGCTCGCTTATGGCCTCGACAAGAAGGACGGCAAGACCATCGCCGTTTACGACCTTGGCGGCGGTACCTTCGATATTTCCGTTCTGGAAATCGGCGACGGCGTCTTCGAAGTGAAGTCCACCAATGGCGATACCTTCCTTGGTGGTGAAGACTTCGACATGCGTCTGGTCGAATATCTGGCCGGCGAGTTCAAGAAGGATCAGGGCATCGACCTGAAGAACGACAAGCTCGCTCTGCAGCGCCTCAAGGAAGCTGCGGAAAAGGCGAAGATCGAACTTTCGTCCTCGCAGCAGACCGAAATTAACCTGCCGTTCATCACGGCCGATGCTTCCGGTCCGAAGCACCTGACGCTGAAGCTGACCCGCGCCAAGTTCGAAAGCCTGGTGGACGATCTGGTGCAGCGCACCGTCGCACCGTGCAAGGCAGCGCTGAAGGATGCAGGCGTTTCCGCTTCCGAGATCGATGAAGTCGTTCTCGTCGGTGGCATGAGCCGCATGCCGAAGGTGCAGGAAGTCGTCAAGCAGCTGTTCGGCAAGGAGCCGCACAAGGGCGTGAACCCGGATGAAGTGGTCGCCATGGGCGCTGCCATCCAGGCCGGCGTTCTGCAGGGCGACGTCAAGGACGTTCTGCTGCTCGACGTGACTCCGCTGTCGCTCGGCATCGAAACGCTGGGTGGCGTCTTCACCCGTCTGATCGATCGCAACACGACGATCCCGACCAAAAAGAGCCAGACCTTCTCGACCGCCGAAGACAACCAGTCGGCCGTGACCATCCGCGTCTCGCAGGGTGAGCGCGAAATGGCGCAGGACAACAAGCTGCTCGGCCAGTTCGACCTCGTCGGCCTGCCGCCGGCACCGCGTGGCGTTCCGCAGATCGAAGTAACCTTCGATATCGACGCCAACGGCATCGTGCAGGTTTCGGCGAAAGACAAGGGCACCGGCAAGGAACAGCAGATCCGCATCCAGGCTTCCGGCGGTCTCTCCGACGCCGACATCGAGAAGATGGTGAAGGACGCTGAAGCCAATGCCGAAGCCGACAAGAAGCGTCGTGCGGGTGTGGAAGCCAAGAACCAGGCCGAAAGCCTCATCCACTCCACCGAGAAGTCGGTGAAGGAATATGGTGACAAGGTTTCCGAGACCGACCGCAAGGCTATCGAAGACGCCATTGCCAGCCTGAAGACCGCCGTCGAAGCCGCTGAGCCGGATGCAGACGACATTCAGGCCAAGACCCAGACCCTCATGGAAGTTTCCATGAAGCTCGGTCAGGCCATCTACGAAGCGCAGCAGGCCGAGGCCGGCGATGCTTCCGCAGAAGGCAAGGACGACGTCGTCGACGCCGACTATGAGGAAATCAAGGACGACAAGAAGTCCGCCTAATCGCGTGACCTCCCGTCTTCTGAAAACATATGCAAGACATCCGGCTGCCGACGTGCAGCCGGAAATCCATTTGCGGGGCTTGTTAACTTAATGGCGAAAGCAGACTTTTACGAAACACTTGGCGTCAGCAAGACCGCGGACGAAAAAGAGCTGAAAAGCGCCTTCCGCAAACTCGCGATGAAATACCATCCGGACAAGAACCCGGACGATGCCGATTCCGAACGGAAATTCAAGGAAATCAACGAAGCCTATGAAACGCTGAAGGACCCGCAGAAGCGCGCGGCCTATGACCGTTTCGGCCACGCCGCATTTGAAAATGGCGGCATGGGCGGCGGTGGCGGCTTTGGCGGCGGCGGTTTCGCCAATGGCGGCTTCTCGGATATTTTCGAAGACATCTTCGGCGAGATGATGGGCGGCGGCCGTGCGCGCCGCTCTTCCGGCGGACGCGAGCGCGGCGCCGATCTTCGCTACAATATGGAAATCACGCTGGAAGAGGCCTTCACCGGCAAGACGGCGCAGATCAGGGTTCCGACCTCGATCACCTGCGATGTCTGTTCCGGCTCGGGTGCAAAGCCCGGCACGCAGCCCAAGACCTGCGCCACCTGTCAGGGGTCCGGCCGCGTGCGCGCGGCGCAGGGCTTCTTCTCGGTGGAACGCACCTGCCCCACCTGCCATGGTCGCGGCCAGACGATTTCCGACCCCTGCGGCAAGTGCCACGGTCAGGGCCGTGTGACTGAAGAGCGTTCGCTTTCCGTCAACATTCCCTCGGGCATCGAGGACGGTACCCGCATTCGCCTGCAGGGCGAAGGCGAGGCCGGCATGCGTGGCGGCCCGGCGGGCGATCTCTATATCTTCCTGTCCGTGCGTCCGCATGAATTCTTCCAGCGCGACGGCGCCGACCTTTATTGCACCGTACCGATCTCCATGACGACGGCAGCACTTGGCGGCACCTTCGATGTCACGACGCTCGACGGCACCAAGTCGCGCGTTACGGTTCCGGAAGGAACCCAGCCGGGCAAGCAGTTCCGTCTGAAGGGTAAGGGCATGCCGGTGCTGCGTTCGGCGCAGACGGGCGACCTCTATATCCAGATCCAGATCGAAACGCCGCAGAAACTCAGCAAGCGTCAGCGCGAGCTGCTGCAGGAGTTCGAGCAGCTCTCCTCCAAGGAGAACAATCCGGAATCGACGGGCTTCTTCGCCCGGATGAAGGAATTCTTCGACGGCTGACTGCCGCCGCCCCATGCTTTAAGAACGCCGCCATCCTTCGGGACTGGCGGCGTTTTCGTTTCCGGCTCAGCCGGAAAAGCCGCCTTCATCCAGATATTGCCGTTCCGCCAGCGTCGTTTCCCGCAGCAATATGTCATTGCGATGCGGAAAGCGGCCGAAACGCTCAATGATATCGCGATGTTCTTCGGCGTGGTGAAGATAAAGCCCGCCAAGCGGCTGGTTCAGGACGCAGGCACGCTGCTGGGCCTTCATATCTTCCGCATGGGAAAAGGGTAGATAGAAGAAAACGCGCAAATCCCCGCCCATCGCCTGATCGTGGCCACGGCGGATGGCCTCGTCCGCAAAAAGCCGCGCCAATGGATCGGTTGCATACATGTGAGCGGTGCCACGAAAGCAGTTGCGCGGAAACTGATCCAGCAGAAGCATCAGCGCGAGACTGCTTTCCGCGCCCTCCAGCCACTTGTCCAATTCGCGTCTTGCGGCAGCAAAATGGGTATCGCGGAAACGGTCGTGAAAGTGGTTATCGAAGGCGGCGTCCTTGTCGAACCACTTGTCCGGTCCGGCCTTCTTCCAGAAATCGACGATATCGGCGGCCAGCGCGGCGGTGTCGTTTTTCATTGGCTCTTCCCTGTCAATAATGCGGCGGTCGAGTAATCGCGGGCGCGTCCAGCGATTGCTCCTCCAGGCTCAGGAACCTCTCCGTCAGGCGGTCGAGCTTGGCGCGGGTCTGCTCCACCACCTTCCACTGTTCCGCCAGCTGATCGGAGAGCTCCTCTATCACCTTGGCCTGATGCGCGGCCGTTTCCTCGAGCGCGATGATCCGTTTTTCGGTTTCCGACGTCATATCGACCTCTCTTTCCAGCCCTTCCTTGGGCCTAAAAGCTCCCGAGTCAACCATATGTCGCTTTGGTGAAGCGAATTCGTCATGGCGATCCAGAAACGAAAAAAGCCGGCGATGTTTCCATCGCCGGCATCCGAGTCTTTGGCATTCCTCAGTCTTCTTCTACGAAAACCTCTTCACGCTTCTTCTTCACGCTGGGCAGGAAGACGACGATCAGCACGGCCAGAGCAATGAAAAGCAGGGTGGCGCTGATCGGCCGGGTGACGAAGGTGGTCGGATCGCCGCGCGACAGGATCATGGCGCGGCGCAGGTTCTCCTCCAGCAGCGGCCCAAGCACGAAGCCCAGGAGCAGCGGCGCCGGCTCGCAGCGCAATTTCACCAGCACGTAACCGATGAAGCCGAAGAAGGCGACGGCATAGAGATCGAAGACGTTGGAATTGACGCTGTAGACCCCGATGGCGCAGAAAGCCATGATGATGGGGAACAGCACATAATAGGGCACCGTCAGAAGCTTCACCCACAGCCCGATCAGCGGCAGGTTCAGGATGACGAGCATCAGGTTGCCGATCCACATGGAGGCGATGATACCCCAGAACAGCGCCGGCTGTTCGGTTGCGACGTTCGGACCCGGCACGATACCCTGAATGATCATCGCGCCGATCATCAGCGCCATCACCGGATTGGCGGGAATGCCGAGCGTGAGCAGCGGGATGAAGGAGGTCTGCGCGCCGGCATTGTTGGCGGATTCCGGACCGGCCACGCCGGCAACCGCACCATGCCCGAATTCCTCCGGGTTCTTGGAGACGCGTTTTTCCACGGTATAGGAAGCGAAGGCCGCAAGGATCGCGCCGCCGCCCGGAAGAATGCCGAGAGCGGAACCAATGACCGTGCCGCGCAGCACCGGGGCGATCATTTTCCTGAAATCCTCCCGTGTCGGCATCAGCCCGCTGACCTTGGCGATCAGCACCGAACGGGTGCGCTCGTTTTCGAGATTGCGCAGGATTTCGGCGATACCGAAGACGCCGACGGCCACGGCCACGAAGTTCAGACCGTCGGCATATTCGCGGATGCCGAGGGTGAAACGCGGTGTACCGCTATAGATATCGGTGCCCACCAAACCCAGCAGCAGGCCCAGCACGACCATGGCCAGCGCCTTGACGATGGAGCCATGGGCAAGCGCAATGGATGAAACGAGGCCGACGACCATCAGCGAAAAATATTCCGCCGCGCCGAATTCCAGCGCAATCGCCGTCAGGGGCGGCGCGAAGATCGCCACGAGGAAGGTGGAAACCGTGCCGGCAAAGAACGAGCCGATGGCAGCAATGGCGAGTGCGGCGCCCGCCTTGCCCTTGCGCGCCATCTGGTAACCATCGATGGCGGTGACGGCAGATGACGATTCGCCGGGCATATTGATCAGGATAGCCGTGGTCGAGCCGCCATATTGCGCGCCGTAATAAATGCCGGCGAGCATGATCAGTGACGAGACGGGCTCGAGCTGGAAGGTAATCGGCAGCAGCATGGCAATGGTCGCCGTCGCGCCGATGCCGGGCAGCACACCGATCAGGGTGCCGAGCAGCACGCCGATCAGGCAGAAGAACAGGTTTGCCAGCGAAGATGCCGTGACGAAACCGAGAGCGAGATTATCGAGCAAATCCATCACGGCACCTCAAAATTTAAGCCAGGGGCCGAAGCGCTGGAACGGCAGGCCGAGACCGTAGTTGAAAACAGCGACGGAAAAGACCGTGATGGCCGCGGAAAGAATGACCGCCATGAGCGGGCTCATCTTGTGCGAGGCGAAGGCTGCGATAAGGGCGCTGAAAAAAAGCGCCGGAACGAAACCGAGACCCCGGACAGTGAAACCGAAGAAGATCGGCGCGGGCAGGATGAAGAATATGCCCCGCCAGGCGATTGCTCCGATACCTTCTCCGGCCGGGCGGGCTGAGCGCAGAAATATGACGCCACCGAGCAGGATCAGGATGATTGCCAACACGAGCGGGAAATAGCCCGGCCCCATGCGAAAAGCGGTTCCGATCTCCAGCCCATAAGACTGCAAGGCGAAAAAGACGCCAAGTCCCATGAAAATTGCCCCGCAGACTGCCTCGGCAGGGTCATTAAATAACGACTTCATGAAAGATGCCTCTCCACCGCGGCCGGCATAACACCGGTCCGTCTGTTAAAATGATCACGGTCGACCGGCGGCGAGACACCGCCGGTCATTCCGCGTTCATCAGTCGGCATATTGGCCGGCAGCCTCGATCACCGGCTTCCAGCGCGCGATTTCGCTCTCAAGCTTGGCCTTCAGCGCCGCAGGCGTCGCATCGCTTTCCGAGGAGGGCGTGGTGCCGAGCTCGGCAAAACGAGCCGCGACATTCTTGTCCTTCAGCGCGACCTGCAGCGACTTGGAGAGCTTTTCGTTGATTTCCGCAGGCGTGCCCTTCGGCGTATAAATGCCGTGCCAGATACCCACTTCGAGCTTCGGTAGGCCAGCTTCAACAACCGTCGGCACATCCGGCAACACGTCCAGCCGCTTGGCCGTGGTCACGGCATAGGCTTTCACGGTTCCGCCCTGAATCTGCTTGGTGGTGTTGGTGGTCTGGTCGCACATGATGTCAACCTGGCCGCCGAGCAGATCGGTCATGGCCGGACCGGTGCCCTTATAGGGAACGGTGACGAGCGGTGTTTCGATGGCGCTCATGAACAACATGCCGCACAGATGCGAGGCAGCGCCGATGCCGGCATTGGCGACGGTGACCTTGTCCTTGTTCGCCTTGGCGTATTCGATCAGACCTTTCAGATCCGTCGTCTCGAGGTTCTTGCGCGACAGGATGGTCATTGGCACTTCGGTGACCAGGCCGACATATTCGAAGGCGTTCAGCGTGTCATAGGCGAGCTTGCGGTAAAGCGTGGCGCTGGTGGCCATGCCGATATGGTGGAGAAGAACGGTGTAGCCGTCCGGATCGGACGATGCCACACGACCAGCACCCAGCGTGCCGCCTGCGCCGCCGACATTTTCAACGATGATCTGCTGGCCTAGGTCCTTCGACATGGATTCAGCGACAAGACGCGCGACCGTATCCGTCGGGCCGCCGGCGGCAAAGGGCACGACCATGGTGATGTTGCGCTCTGGATAGTTCTGAGCGGATGCGGACAGCGCAAAAAGGGAAACGGCAGCGGCGGCAGCAAGGCCGGTGACTGTCTTCAGTATTTTCATCGATTCCTCCCGGATGAAAATGTTTCGCCACTTCAGCCGCGCATGCTCCTCCATGGCGACCGGGGTGAGATATTTGCGATCCGGGATCACCGTTCAGCAATGGCGGTCTTGTTGTGAGGTGCGCTTTTATTGTTATCCCGGACGGCAATGGGTGGATTTCTACCCATAGGGGCTCATCCATGGGTGGAAATCCACCCATCAGACCTCGGTCATGTGCCGGTGCAGCCCGTATTTCTGCATTTTCTCGTAGAGCGTTTTGCGCGAAATGCCGAGATTCTCATAGACGGATTTCAGGTTTCCGCCATGTGCGGCGATTGCATGTGCGATCAGGCGTTTTTCATAAGCCGCGACCCGTGCGGAAAGGGCCGCTTTTCCGTCATCCTGAAACGACAGCGAGGCCTCGGAAACATCGCTTTCCAGACCGAGAACGAAGCGGTCCGCGGCATTGCGCAATTCACGCACATTGCCCGGCCACTCGCGCAGGGAGACGGCCGAAAGCAGACTTTGCGGCACCTCCATGTCTTCCCGCCCGTAGCGGGCGGCGGCTTCCCGCACGAGATGCAGGAAAAGTAGCGGTATATCTGCGCTGCGCTGCGAGAGCGATGGCACGAGAAGTGTCGCCACGTTGAGCCGATAAAGAAGATCGGCACGGAACCGGCCAGCCGCGACTTCATGTTCCAGATCGACCTTGCTGGTGGCGATGAAACGGACATCGAGTTCGACCGTTTCATTCGAGCCGAGACGGGTAATCACCCTTTCCTGCAGGACACGCAGGAATCGGCCCTGCAATTCGAAGGGCATGGAGCCGATCTCATCCAGCAATATGGTGCCGCCGCGAGCATGTTCGAACTTGCCGTAGCGTGGGCGCAGCGCTCCGGGAAACGCACCGGCCTCATGGCCGAATAGTTCACTTTCAATCAGTGTCTGCGGAAGGGCGGCGCAATTGATCGCCACGAAGGGCCGGTTGGCTCTGGCGCTGATATCGTGAAGCGCCCGCGCCACGACCTCCTTGCCCGCGCCCGTGTCACCGACGATCAGCGTATCGGCGTCCGTCGCGCCGATGGCGCGGATACGATACCGCAGATCGACCATGATCTGGGTTCTGCCGGGCAGACGTGTTTCGAGATCGTCATGCTTGCCCGCTACCGCCTTGAGGCGGCGGTTTTCCAGTACCAGCGCCCGCCGATCGTTCGCCCTTTTGATGATGCCGGCGAGATATTGCGGCGTAAACGGCTTTTCGATGAAATCATAGGCGCCATTGCGCATGGCGTTGACCGCGAGCTGCACATCGCCATGGCCCGTCATCAGGATGACAGGTATTTCAGGATCGAGCTCCCGCACCTTCTGCAGCAGCGTCATGCCATCCATGCCCGGCATCCTGATGTCGCTGACCACGACACCGTCGAAGCTGTAGCCGATGAGTTCGAGTGCATGTTCTGCGCTTGCGAGCATGGTGACGGCAAAACCGGAAAGCTCCAGCGCCTGCGCGGTGGAAAAGCGCAGCTCTTCCTCATCATCGATCAACAGAACCCGCGACATGGTCATTCTGCAGCCGCCTCCACGCGCCAGGCGGCGGCTGGCAATTCGATCTCGAACTCCGCCCCGCCATCTTCATGGTTCCTGACGCGGAGCTGGCCGCCAAAATCCTTGATGATGTTATAGGAGATGGACAGGCCAAGACCGAGGCCGCGTCCCACGCCTTTGGTGGTGAAGAAGGGATCGAAAATGCGTTCTGAAATCGCCGCCGGCACGCCCGGACCGCGATCACGAATGAAAATCGACACCGACTGGCCATGCTGCAAGGCCCGCAGCGCAATGCGGCGATCCTCGCGCCCCTCCACCGCATCGGCAGCATTGGAGATGATGTTAACGAGCACCTGCTGCAGCCGCACCGGGCCGGCCTTCACGGCAAGCGGCACCCGGCCGAGATCCACATCCAGCACCGCATCGGCGGCCTTCAGGCGCGCACCGACGATTTCGAGCGTATCGCGAAGGACAGCTTCCAGACTTACCGCGGCCATTTTTTCATTGGGCTTGCGGGCGAAATTCCTGAGATGCTTGCTGATGGAGGCCATGCGGTCGATAAGGCCCGAAATGCGCCTGAGGTTTTCCGTCACCTCCTCCAGCCGCCCCCGCTCCACGAGAAGCGAGGCGTTTTCGGCGTAGTTCTTGGCGGCTGCGAGCGGCTGGTTGAACTCATGCGACAACGCCGCCGACATCTGCCCGAGCGCCGCGAGCTTGCCCGCCTGCACCAGATCGTTCTGCATCTTGCGCAATTGTTTTTCCGTCTGGCGGCGTTCGGCGATTTCGTGCTCGATCTCCTGATTGACCCGCGCCAGATCGGCCGTGCGCTCCTCCACCCGGCGTTCCAGTTCCGCCTGCGCCTCCGCCTGATGGGTCAGGCGCTCCCGCAGACGACGACGCCTTTGCAGCATGGCGGCGATCAGGGCGGCGGCAAGACACAGGCAGAGGATGATGGCTATCATCGCCGTCTTCACCTGCGTTCGGAGCGAACCCGTGTCCATCAGCACGCTGACTGTCCAGCCCGCGTCCGGCATCGGCTGCGACAGGACCATATATTCCCTTTCACCGTCATCCTGGCTGATCGTCATCAGCTGATGCGAACCGAAATTGCCGTTTTTCAGGGGCAATTCCTTAAGGGTGGCATTGGCGTAGCGGCGGGAAGTCTCCGTTCGCGCCAGCCTTTCGGGCGTCAGCGGCATGAGGCCGGAATAAAGCCATTGCGGCGTTCCGGTCATGAAGATGATGCCTTCCGGGTCAGATACCAGAATTCGGTTCTCGCCATCGCCGAATGACGCTTCTATGCCTTCAATATCGACCTTGAAGACGATGACGCCCTTGATCTCCTCGTTGAAGAGAATGGGCGCTGAAAAATAATAGCCACGCTTATGGGAGGTGGTGCCAAGCGCGAAGAAGCGTGACTGGAAGCCTTTGGCGGCATCCTGAAAATAGGGACGGTAGCTGAAATTCTCACCGACGAAACTCGTTGGACCATCATAGTTGCTGGCGGCGATCGTCTCCCCGTCCAGCGTGATGATGTAGATATCGGAGGATTCCAGCAGGGTGTTGATGGATTTGAGGTAGATATTGGCGCGCTGGCGCAGTTCGGCATCCTTGGGATGTGCGACCAGTTCCTCAATATCGTCGTGATCGGCAATCAGGGCCGGCAGCGGCTCGTAACGGTTCAAAAGCCCGCCGAGAGCAGAGACGGCCAGCCGCAGCGTCGTGCGGCCCTGCTCGGACATTTCGCCGAAATAGCTTTCCGCGATGATGCCGCCACCTCTCGTCACGGCGCCGTAACCGAGACCGAGGCTGAAAAGCATCAATAAAATCCAGCGATATTTCACCGAAGCTCCCCTCCTGTTGCAGGCATCGAAACCTGCTCTCCCTGAAAGAGTGTAGGAGGAGTGGCCGAATTTTCCAAGTGAGCGGAAAAGGCAGGTGGGCGATCCTGAAAACAAAAAACCGGCCACGAGGACCGGTTTTTTGCAAAGATGATTTCAGAAAAGCTTATGCGCTTTCCTTCGGCGTCAGAACCTGACGGCCGCGATACATACCGGTCTTCAGATCGATATGGTGCGGACGGCGCAGTTCGCCGGAGTTCTTGTCTTCAACGTAGGTCGCAGACTTGAGACCGTCAGCCGAGCGGCGCATACCGCGCTTGGACGGGCTTGTTTTTCTTTTTGGTACAGCCATTTTTGTTACTCCACTTAAGCGGCGAAACAACGGAACCGGCCAGAACCAAAGGCCGAATGTCGGATGTCTCGATATCGGAAATTTGGCGCGCTTATACATGCCCAAACGGGCTTTGACCAGCCCTGACGCGCATTTTTTCCGATTCAACGGAATCAGCGCGGCGAGCTACCCTCATGCATCACAAATCACCGCTCATCTCTTATCGAAAACGACACGCTCGTTGAAGTGGTTCATGTCCCGGAATTCACAGAAAGCCGGCTCGCCAGTCAGTGCGCCTCATCCCAATTGTCGGCCGCGCGCGCATCCACTTTCAGCGGCACCTTCATGGAAATCGCCGGCATGGCCGCGTTTTCCATGACGGAGACGACGACCGGCAAGGTCTTTTCGATTTCCGCTTCCTCGACTTCGAAGATAAGTTCGTCGTGCACCTGCAAAAGCATGCGGGCGGAAAGCTTTTCCGCCTCCAGCGCAGGCTCGATACGAACCATCGCCCGGCGGATGATATCGGCGGCCGAGCCCTGGATCGGCGCGTTGATGGCCGCGCGCTCGTTGAAGGCTTTTACCGAAGGGTTGGAAGAGCGGATTTCCGGATAATGGGCGCGGCGGCCGAAAATCGTTTCGACATAACCGTTTTCGCGGGCGAAGGCTTTGGTTGCCTCCATGTAGTCGCGAATGCCGGGAAAGCGCTCGAAATATTTCTTGATATAGTCGCCGGCTTCGGAGCGGGCGATGCTGAGCTGGTTAGCGAGACCAAAGGCGGAAATGCCGTAGATGATACCGAAGTTGATGGCCTTGGCGCGGCGGCGCACTTCCGACGGCATGCCTTCCACCGGCACGCCGAACATTTCCGATGCCGTCATGGCATGAATGTCGATGCCGTTTTCGAAGGCGTTGCGGAGCTGCGGAATATCGGCAACATGGGCCAGCACGCGCAGTTCGATCTGGCTGTAATCGGCCGACAGAAGCTTGTGACCGGGCGTGGAGATGAAAGCCGTGCGGATCTTGCGGCCTTCGGCGGTGCGGACCGGGATGTTCTGAAGGTTCGGCTCCGAGGAAGACAGGCGTCCGGTGGTGGTGGAGGCGAGCGCATAGGACGTATGCACCCGTTTCGTCTCGGGATGGATATATCCGGGCAGCGCATCCGTATAGGTCGATTTCAGCTTCGTCAGCTGCCGCCAGTCGACGATCTTGCGCGGCAGTTCGGCGCCTTCCGCTGCGAGATCTTCGAGAACCTGCGCCGATGTCGACCATTGCCCGGTCTTGGTTTTGGAGCCGCCCGGCAGGCCCATCTTGCCAAACAGGATATCGCCGAGCTGCTTTGGCGATCCGATGTTGAAGCGCTCGCCAGCCAGCTCGTAGATTTCCTCTTCGAAGGATGCAGCCTTCTGGGCGAGTTCGCCGGAAAGACGCGAGAGAATCTGCCGGTCGACGGTGATGCCGCGCTCTTCCATATGCGCCAGAACCGGCACGAGGGGGCGCTCCAGCCGCTCGTAAACCTTGGTCAGCCGTTCCGAGACAAGCCTCGGCTTCAGCGCCATCCAGAGCCGCAGGGTCACATCGGCATCTTCCGCAGCATAAGCGGTCGCCTTGTCGATATCGACAAAATCGAAGGTGACGCTCGACTTACCCGATCCCGCCACGTCCTTATAGGCGATCGGCGTGTGGCCGAGCCAGCGCTCGGACAGCGAATCCATGCCATGCGTGGCCTTGCCGGCCTCGAGGACATAAGAAATCAGCATCGTGTCGTCGAAGCTCTGCATGACGACGCCGTGGCGCTTCATCAGCAGATAGTCATATTTCAGGTTCTGCGCGACCTTCAGAACGGCCTCGTCCTCGAGCAGGTCCTTCAGACGCTCCAGCGCCTCGACAAAGGGCACCTGCCCTTCGGCCAGTTTGATGCCATCGCTGAAGAGATCGCCGCCGGAACCGGTCTTGTGCGTCAAAGGAACATAGGCGGCCCGGATATCGGTGCCCGTGGCATCCTTGCCGTTGTCGGCAATGGCCAGAGAAAAACCGACAAGTTCCGCCTGCATAGGGTCGAGCGAGGTCGTTTCCGTATCGAAGGCGACGACGCCTGTCTCCCGGGCCGCCGCGATCCAGCGGTCGAGCGTCGCAAGGTCCCTGATCGTCAGATAGGCGGTGGTATCGATCTTGGCCGCGGAAAAAAGCGCCTGTCGCGCTGTGGCGAGATCAGCGGGCGCGCTGCCCTCCCCCGTTACTTTCCTTGCCGGAGCGGCAGGCGAAGCCGAAGCGCCAGCGGCGTTAGTGGCCACTTCGCCGGCGTTCACGGCAGCGGCCGGCGCATCGAGATCGGGACCATGGGCATCGGCACCCCATTGTACCGGCACATTGGCAGGGTCGATGGCGGAAGCGTCGGTTTCGGTCGCCTCGGCAACCCGGCGTGTCAGCGTCGTGAACTCCATCGCCTTCAGGAAGGCGATCAGTTTCGGCCCATTCTGCGGTTCGAGCACCAGCGCTTCGAGAGACTGATCCAGCGGTACATCGGTTCTGAGCGCCACGAGCTGTCTGGAAAGACGGGCAAGCTCCGCATTGGCGATGATATTTTCCCGACGCTTCTGCTGCTTGATTTCGCCTGCCCGCGCCAGCAGCGTATCGAGATCGCCGTATTCCTCCAGCAATTGCGCCGCTGTCTTGGGCCCGATACCCGGAATGCCCGGAACATTATCGGTCGAGTCGCCGGTCATCGCCTGCAGGTCGATCATCTTTTCGGGGCCTACGCCCCACTTCTCGACAACGTCCGGAATGCCGATCTGCTTGTCCTTCATGGCGTCGTACATGTGTACATTGGCCGTGACGAGCTGCATCAGATCCTTGTCGGAGGAGATGATCGTGACATCGGCGCCGATCGCCTCGGCCTGCCGGGCATAGGTGGCGATGATATCGTCCGCCTCGAAGCCTTCTGTCTCGATGCAGGGAAGGTTGAAGGCGCGTGTCGCTTCACGGATCAGGCCGAATTGCGGCACCAGATCCTCCGGCGGCGCGGTGCGGTTGGCCTTGTAGAGATCATAAAGCTCGTTGCGGAAGGTCTTCGATGAATAGTCGAAAATCACCGCAAAATGGGTCGGCGTCACGCCGACATCGGTATTGCGCGCATCCTTCAGCAGCTTCCACAACATGTTGCAGAAGCCGGAGACGGCGTTGACCGGCAGCCCGTCCGACTTGCGGTTCAGCGGCGGGATTGCATGGAAGGCCCGGAAAATGAAACCGGAACCGTCAACGAGGAAGAGATGATCGCCTTTTTTCATGGGTAGCATGGATAGCGCGGGGCCGTTTTGACGTCTACCGAAACTTCGCACAACGCACCGTAAAGAGCGGGCAATGAGGCGGTAGCACAGGCCTGCAAAATTCACCTGAACGTTACCGATTTGTAATCCGCCCTTCCCTTGAAAAGCCGCATTTGCAGACACATTTCATAAGGGACGGCGCCTGATCACGCCGTAGTCTGATAGCTGGCTCGTCCCCCGCCGCGTCAGACCGGACAAAGGCCTTTCCCCCTCTCCGGGCCTTTGTCCTCCAATATGACCGCCATGGCCGACCCCTCCCGGCCATGGCGGTTTTATTTTATGCGCCGTTTCGGGCTGGCTTAAACATATCATGCGATATATATCGCGCTATCGAATTGCCGGGCTGAGCCGGCCGTGATGCTTTATGGGCGGAAAAATGGGTTTTTCCCGGGACGAATCGGCAATCTATCTCGCTTCGAAAATGGCGCGCGAATTCACCATGGCGCTGCAGAAAAGAGTCGCCGCCCTGGGTTTCTCGCCCGGACAATTCCCCATCCTCATCGAACTCTGGCATGAGGACGGCCTGACCCAGAGACAATTGCTCGATAGAATCGATGTCGAACAGGCGACGCTCGCCAATACGCTCTCGCGCATGGAACGCGACGGGCTGATCGTCCGCAAATCCCATCCCAGCGACCGCCGTGCCCAGATCATCGAACTGACCCAGCGCGGCAGGGATCTGGAAGCCAACGCCATTGCCGCCTCCGAAGCCACCGAAGACGCGCTGCTCAAGGATTTCCGGCGTTTCGAGAGACAGCTTCTGCTGGAATATATGCGCCGGGCGATCGAAAGCGCCAAAAAAGCGAAATAGCATTTACAGCCCGAAACCGCTTCGCACTTTCCCTGAACTGCTCTATCGTTCCGGCGGCCGCGCGTTTGCCGATTCACGACGCGCCGGCCCCCTTATTTCCCGCGATGCGCGATGCCCGGATGTTTCGTCTTATCGCCGGGTCACGACAGACATGACAGGATCAGCGATGACAGACGTTTCCCCCATTCTTTCCACCGCCGACGATAATCTCACCTCCAGCCTTGAGCGACTGTTCGAGCTCGTACGCATTCCGTCGATTTCGACGGACCCCGCTTACAAGGCGGAATGCCGCAAGGCGGCGGAGTGGCTGGTCAGAACGCTTTCAGCGCTCGGCTTTGCGGCCTCCGTGCGCGATACCGCCGGCCACCCCATGGTCGTGGCGCATCACGATGCGGCCACCAAGGACGCGCCGCATGTGCTTTTCTACGGCCATTATGACGTCCAGCCAGTCGATCCGCTCGAGCTTTGGGAAAACGATCCGTTCGAACCCGCCGTCAAGGATATCGGCGCCGGCCGGCAGGTGATTACCGGACGCGGAACGGCAGACGACAAGGGCCAGCTGATGACCTTCGTAGAGGCCTGCCGGGCGTACAAGGCTGTCAATGGCGGCCTGCCGGTGCGCGTCACCATTCTCTTTGAAGGCGAAGAAGAATCCGGCTCGCCGTCGCTGAAGCCTTTCCTCGAAGCCAATGCGAAAGAACTGAAGGCCGATTATGCGCTGGTCTGCGATACCGGCATGTGGGACAGGGATACACCCGCCATTGCCGCAGCCCTTCGCGGCTTGGTCGGCGAGGAAGTCGTCATCACCGCGGCCGACCGCGATCTGCATTCCGGTCTGTTCGGTGGGGCGGCGGCAAACCCCATCCATATCCTCACCGATATTCTCGCCGGTCTGCATGACGAGACCGGCCGGGTAACTCTTTCAGGCTTTTATGACGGCGTGGAAGAAACCCCGGCCAACATCAAGGCCTCCTGGGAAACGCTGGGCCGCACGGCCGAAGCCTTCCTCGGCGAAGTCGGCCTTTCGGTTCCCTCGGGCGAAAAGGGTCGCTCCGTGCTGGAGCAGACCTGGGCGCGGCCGACGGCGGAAGTCAACGGCATTATCGGCGGCTATACCGGCGATGGTTTCAAGACCGTGATCGCCGCCAAGGCCTCCGCCAAGGTGTCTTTCCGCCTTGTCGGCGAACAGGACCCTGCGGCCATTCGCGAAAGCTTCCGGGCCTATGTGCGCTCGAAGATTCCCGCCGACTGCTCCGTGGAGTTCCACGAACATGGCGGCTCACCCGCCATCCAGCTGTCCTACGACTCGCCCGTGCTGACCAAAGCCAAAAACGCGCTTTCGGAGGAGTGGCCGAAACCTGCCGTCGTCATCGGCATGGGAGGCTCGATCCCTATCGTCGGCGATTTCCAGAAGATGCTGGGGATGGATTCGCTGCTTGTCGGCTTCGGACTTACCGATGACCGTATTCATTCGCCGAATGAAAAATACGACCTGCAGTCCTTCCACAAGGGCATTCGCTCCTGGGTCCGTATTCTCGACGCACTCGCGGCGAAATAATCCAGAAAAAAGAGGAGGCGCCGAATATTCGGCACCTCCTCGGCACATAAAACAAAAAGGCCGGGCGAGCCCGACCTTTCCATCCGTTTTCCGTCAATGCCAGTACATCCGTGGTCAAAGCGTTCAAACGGCCTGATGCTCCAGAGCGCGTCAAGGATATCGACGCTGCTTTCCGGCTCAGGATCGGCTGCTTTGGTTAATCTTTGGTTAACACAACAGCAGCGGCACTTTTAAAAGCGCCATTCCCGGCAGTTCCGGTCCGGAGCACTGTTGAACCCTATATTGGTATGTGACCCGGCTTTTTCAAGGGCAACCGGTCCAGCCCCTTCCTGCAAAAGAAAAAGGCCGGAAAAATCCGGCCTTTCCATTCATGCGAATGACCCTTTCGGGCCAAAGCGCTTATCAGGCAGCAACGAGGTTGCCTGCGGACATCTTGCCCGAGCGACGATCCTGCATCAGCTCGTAGGAGAGCTTCTGGCCGTCGTTGAGGGCGGTCAGACCAGCACGCTCAACAGCGGAGATGTGAACGAATACGTCCTGCGAACCGTCGTCAGGCTGAATGAAGCCGTAGCCCTTGGTTGCGTTGAACCACTTTACTGTACCAGTCGCCATAACGATTTCCTTCCGTTGGCAATTGTATTTGCACTGCGAGCAGTGCGGACTTGGGTCGAATTTGAAGGAAAAGATCGTCGTGAGCGTCTAAAAAGACGCCGAAGCTCTGGTCGTCAAACAAATATCGATGGCGAAGTACCTAGGTTGGAAGGGGCTGAAAGTCAAGTTTCTTTGAACACGACCATCTGGTCAGGGTTCAGCAGGGAGCCAGACAACAGGAACGCCAAAAAGCAAAAACCCGGCGCGGGAGGAGGTGCGCCGGGTTCTTGAAACTGACTGACAATTGGGAGGAGGAGTATTGTCAGTCCAATCGGGCGACGCTGGGAGGAGGAGTGCGTCGCTTCGATGATTTGAAGATACAGGATCGCCGCTTAAAAAACAGACGTTTCATCGCAGCGCAGCATTGCGCATAATGCATAGCTGTTTCGAGGTGACTTGAAGCTTCTCCGCGTAACGCCTAATAAATACGCATGTCTATCGAATCCGTCAGAGCCTTTTTCACCGAAAAGTCGCCCGAGGTTGCCGTGATCGAAACGGAAACGAGTTCGGCGACGGTTGCGCTGGCCGCCGAAGCGCATGGTGTCGACCCCGACCAGATTGCGAAAACCATTTGCCTGAAGGCGGGTGAAACCATTCTTCTCGTCGTCGCCGCCGGCACGAAGCGGCTCGACAACCGCAAATTCCGCGATCATTTCGGCGCAAAGCCGCGCATGCTCGGACCGGAAGAGGTGGTTGCGGTGACCAGCCATCCCATCGGCGGCGTGTGCCCTTTCGGCCTGCCCTCCCCGCTTCCGGTGTTTTGCGACGTCTCGCTGAAAAACTATCATGAGGTGGTTCCCGCGGCCGGCGCCACCAATGCGGCGGTGAAGATTTCGCCGGAGGCGATGGCCGAGCTGACGGATGCGGAATGGGTCGACGTCTGCCAATGACGCCGATTTGATCCGGCCAGGACTTAACCCCGCCTTAAATCGCCGCATTTAAACTCTTCATCCTGGATTAAGGATCGCGCAGGCATAGAAGCCTTAAACCCGAACGGGATGCGCGCGGTTTCGCGAATAGGAGCGACTTCGGCTGGATGGCAGGCAAGGGTAAATCACGCGAACGGGTAGAACCCTCTTTCGGGGATTTCCACGAATCCGGTGATGACCTGCGTCTCGACGCCAGCGAACGCATCAGCGGAACCACAAAGCAGCAAGCCAGAAAACCGAAGCCGACATCCGGCCGCACCAAATCCAGAAAAAAAGAAAAGCGCACCCGCGGCTCCGGCCACGGCGCGACGGGCTTCATTCGCTCCCTCGTCTATTGGTGCATCGTACTCGGCATCTGGGGCGGCATCGGTGTTGCAGGTCTCGTTCTCTATTACGGCGCGCGCATGCCGAGCGCCAGCAGCTGGTCCATTCCCGAACGCCCGCCGAATGTGAAGATCGTTTCGGTGAATGGCAGCGTGCTCGCCAATCGCGGCACCACCGGCGGCGAGGCGCTCGCGCTGGAAGATATGTCGCCCTATATTCCGCAGGCCGTCATGGCCATTGAGGACCGGCGGTTTTATTCGCATTTCGGGGTCGATCCGCTCGGTCTCGGACGCGCCATCGTCACGAATGTGGTGACGGGGCGAACCGTGCAGGGCGGCTCGACGCTGACGCAGCAGCTCGCGAAAAACCTGTTCCTCTCGCCGGATCGCACGCTGGAACGCAAGGTTCAGGAAGTGCTGCTGTCCTTCTGGCTGGAGCATAAGTTCACCAAGGACCAGATTCTCGCGATGTATCTCAATCGCGTCTATTTCGGCTCCAACGCCTATGGTGTCGAGGCGGCCTCGCGGCGCTACTTCAACAAATCCGCGCGCGACGTCAATCTGGGCGAGGCGGCCATGCTGGCCGGACTTCTTAAAGCGCCCTCGCGCCTTTCGCCGGCGCGCGATCCGCAGGCGGCGGAAGAACGGGCGCAGGTCGTGCTGCAATCCATGCGCGATGTCGGCTTCATCACCGACGATGAAATCAAGACCGCCATGTCGCAGCCGCCGACCAAGGCGAAACGTTTCTGGTCTGGCGCCGAACATTACGCCGCCGATATGGTGCTGGAGGAAGTGCGCAACCTCGTCGGCGAGGTCAAGCAGGACATCGTCGTCGACACGACCATCGACCCCAATCTCGAGCGCGACGCCGAAAAGGCGCTGACCCACGTGCTGCAAGGCGACGGCAAGAAGCAGGGCGCTTCGCAGGCGGCGCTGGTTTCCATCGATGGCACGGGCGCGATCCGGGCCGTGGTGGGCGGGGCGGATTATGCCGAAAGCCAGTTCAACCGCGCCGCCAAGGCAAAACGGCAACCCGGCTCCGCATTCAAGCCCTTCGTTTACGTCGCCGCACTCGAATCGGGGCTTACTCCCTATACCATCCGCAACGACGCGCCTGTTCGTATCGGCAGCTGGACCCCGGAAAATTACGAGAAGAAATATCGAGGCGAAGTGACACTCGCCACCGCGCTCGCCAATTCGCTGAACACCATTGCCGCGCAGCTGGTGATGGAAGTGGGTCCGGATCGTGTGACCCAGGTGGCGCATCGCATGGGTATCGAATCCGAGCTGCAGAACAATGCCTCCATCGCGCTCGGCACCTCGGAAGTATCACTGATGGAGCTGACGGCCTCCTACGCCCCCTTCATGAACGGCGGCTACAAGGCGACGCCGCATATCGTCAAACGCATCACCGATGCGGATGGCAAGGTGCTTTACGAAAACAAATACGACAACCCGCCGCGCGTCCTGAGCGAAGAGATAGCCGCAACCATGAACAGCATGCTGTCGCGCGTCATCACCGAAGGCACCGGCAAGGCGGCACGGCTGCAGGGCTGGCAGGCGGCAGGAAAATCCGGTACGACGCAATCCTTCCGCGACGCCCTTTTTGTCGGCTACACAAGCAACCTGACCACCGGGGTGTGGTTCGGCAATGACGACGGCACGTCGATGAAGAAGGTCACCGGCGGCGGGCTTCCCGCAAAGGCCTGGAAAGATTTCATGACCGCCGCCCATTCGGGGCTTTCGCCCTCACCGCTCTTCGGGCTTGGCGCAGGCGGCGTGCCGCCGCTTGGGGAAATGCAGCAGCCGGCGCCGGAAAGCGCGCCCTCCTCCATCGGCGATATCATTTCCAATGCGCTCGGCGGTGGAACGGTGGATACGCGCGCCTATCCCGAAGCCCCCGTTGCGCCGAATCCGAATCAGCCCGGTGCACCGATGCCGCCGGCAAATATCCCTTCCCGCGATATCGAACCCGGCTATTCAGCCGGCAACGGGCCTGTACCACCCGCCGATATCGGCGGTCAGGCGCCATCCGGACCGAAGCAGACGACCCTGCTCGATATTCTGATGGGAAACTAACGGCTTAGAGCGAGCGGCAGGCGCTGGTCTCAGGGCTTCTGACGACTTCGACAGCGCTGCACGAAAATTCCCGATTTTGCAGGTTTTGGTTCCATGGGACAGGGCGTCTCCGCACCTACGAGCGGAAAGGATGTCGGCCCTGCAACATCCGCGTGCAGTCGCATTAACCGTAGATTGCCATTTGCGCCGGGGCGGTTACATTTCGGATGACTTTTTACGGTAAATGAATTATTAATCGTTCATATAATTAATTTTCTTCTATCAAAATAACTTTTCAGGGCTTTATATTATGCTGGGTACTAAAGGCTCATCGCATGCCGTTTTTTACGGTGCCTCCTATTCCGCAGCCACCACTTTCGAATCGCCGGAAACGCAACCTTCCTCTTCGGAAAAAACCGTCTCCGCATTCCTGCGCGGCCAGTTCGCGCTCAAAAGAACGATTGACATCGCAGGGGCGTCCATCGCCCTTGTCGCACTCGCGCCGGTGCTGCTCACCGTGGCAGTGATGGTCAAACTCGACAGCAAGGGACCGGTCCTGTTTTCGCAGGTCCGCTGGGGCATGAACGGGCGGAAAATCCGTGTCTATAAATTTCGCTCCATGAGGACCGATCTTTGCGACGCCACCGGCGTGGCGCAGACGGTGAAGAACGACCCCAGAATAACCCGGATCGGCGCGGTTCTTCGCCGCACGAACATCGATGAACTGCCGCAGCTTCTGAATGTGCTGAAAGGCGATATGTCGCTGGTCGGGCCCCGCTGCCATGCCATCGGCATGCTGGCGGCCGGCCGTCTTTATGAGGAGCTGGTGCCGCACTACCATATGCGGCACCGCGTGCGGCCGGGCATTACCGGCCTTGCCCAGATGCGGGGATTGCGCGGCCCGACGGATCGCAGCGACAAGGCGCGCGCCCGAATCGTCTCCGATCTTTATTACGTCGACAATTTTTCGCTCTGGCTGGATATCAAGATCATGGTCGGAACGGTGATTTCCGAATTGCGCGGCGGCAAGGGGTTCTGATTTTCAGGCGCCATTGCCGCAGCCGCAATCCGGGGCTGCAAAATAAAAAGCCCGGCAGCGATGCCGGGCTTTTTTCATGAAACCATCGTAACGATCAGTTTGTCGGCGCGGGAGCCGCAGCGGGATCCGGAAGCGGTGCCGGGTTTGCCGACAGTGTCCGCAGATAGGCGATGAGATCGGCGCGTTCCGTTTCCTTCTTCACGCCCGCAAAGCCCATGGCCGTGCCGGGAACGTGCTTCTTGGGAGCTTCGAGGAAGAAGCTGAGATGATCGTAATCCCAATGCACGGAACCACCCTTGGAGAAATCCTTCATCCCTGCGGAGTAGCTGAAACCTTCATGGCTGGCGATCGGCCGGTTGACGATATCGAAGAGATTGGGGCCGACCTTGTTTGCACCACCACTCTCTCCGGTATGACAGCTCGTACACTTCTTGAAGACCGTCTCACCCTTGGCGGCATCGGCGCTGGCAAGCAATTGTGCGATCGGCGTCGCCGCGGCAGCGGCTTCTCCGCCACCGGCTTCGCCGCCACCCTCTGCCGCAGCAATTGCGTAACCTTCCTTTTCGGGCGCGGGCGCATGGAAAATGCCCTCAGACGCAATCGACACCGACATCAGGACGAAAACCGTGCCAAGCAACGCCCCAACGCCCATATTTACATAAGAATTCATCTATATGCGCTCCCTCGCATCCGCTTGATATAACGGGCATCTTGAAATTGCTCGAAAGCTATGGCTTTTGCACAGCCTGCGCAACTTGAATAATGCTCCCCACACCGTGACGTTTTGACACTTTTCGGGCGGGATTTGAAGGGTGTCGGATGAAGAATCGGGATTTCGAGAAAGCTGTCGTCCTCATACCGGCGCGGATGGCATCCACGCGCCTGCCGGGCAAGCCGCTCGCCGACATCGGCGGCAAGCCGATGATCGTGCAGGTGGCGCTGCGCGCACGCGAGGCCGGCGCAGAGCGAATCGTTGTGGCCGTCGATGACGAACAGGTGTTTTCGGCCGTCAAAAATGCCGGTTTCGACGTGATGATGACACGCGACGACCACCAATCCGGCTCGGACCGCATTTTCGAAGCGCTGCAAAAGGCCGACCCCTATGGCAAGGCGGAATATGTCATCAATGTCCAGGGCGATCTTCCGACCATCGAAGCGGAGACGATCCGCGCTTCGCTGCGTCCACTGGAAAATGCCGCCGTCGATATTGCGACACTGACGGTCGAAATCACCGACGAGGAAGAAAAAACCAATCCGAACGTGGTGAAAGTGGTGGGCAGCCCACTTTCCGAGTCGCGATTGCGCGCACTTTATTTTACCCGCACCACCGCCCCTTATGGCGATGGCCCGCTTTATCATCACATCGGACTTTATACCTACCGGCGCGCCGCGCTGGAGACATTCGTGAGCCTGCCGCCCTCGCCGCTTGAAAAACGCGAGCGGCTGGAACAGCTGCGCGCGCTGGAAGCCGGCATGCGCATCGACGCCGAAATCGTCAGTTCCGTGCCGCTCGGCGTCGACACGCCGCACGATCTGGAAAAAGCCCGCAAAATTCTCGCAAGCAGAACCCTCTAACGGACAGTCCCATGACCTTGAGCACAAATCGCATTGCCTTCCAGGGCGAATTCGGCGCGAATTCCGATATGGCCTGCCGCGACATGTTCCCGGATATGGAGCCTTTGCCGTGCCCGACATTCGAGGATGCCTTCAACGCCATTGAAAACGGCGAAGCCGATCTCGGCATGATCCCGATCGAGAACACACTGGCCGGCCGCGTTGCGGATATTCATCACCTGCTGCCGGAATCGCGCCTGCACATCATCGGCGAATATTTCATGCCGATCCGCTTCCAGTTGATGGTGATGCCGGGCGTAAAGAAGGATGAAATCCGCACCGTCCACAGCCACATTCACGCGCTTGGCCAGTGCCGGAAAATCATCCGTTCGAACGGCTGGAAGCCCGTCATCGCCGGCGATACGGCAGGCTCCGCAAGGCTCGTGTCCGAAAAGGGCGACCGCAGCATGGCGGCACTTGCGCCGCGCCTTGCCGCCAATCTCTACGGCCTCGATATTCTCGCTGAAAACGTCGAGGATTCGGAAAACAACGTCACGCGTTTCGTTGTGCTTTCCCGCGATGAAAACTGGGCCAAGCGTCAGTCTAGCGACGAAATCGTCGTCACCACCTTTGTCTTCAACGTCCGCAATATTCCGGCCGCGCTCTACAAGGCCATGGGCGGCTTTGCGACCAACGGCATCAACATGACGAAGCTCGAAAGCTACCAGCTTGGCGGCAAATTCGTGGCGACGCAGTTTTATGCCGATATCGAAGGCCATCCCGATGACGAGCCGGTGCGGCATGCGCTGGACGAGCTGCGCTTCTTCTCCGAAAAAGTCCGCATTCTCGGCGTCTACAAGGGCCATGCGATGCGCGGCAAGCTCAACCAGGGTTGAGCCTGCCGAACGCGATTATTTCGTCCATTCCACCCAGTCGCGCATCAGCCGATGCGCGATGGCGCCACCGGGAGGCGCGGAAAAGCCCTCACCCGTTGCCGTCTCCAGCATTTTTGCGACTTCCGCCCGCGTGAACCAGCGGCAATCCTCCAGTTCGATCTCATCGCGGGCAATATCGAAAGACAGTGCCTCGGCATAACAGCCGATCATCAGCGTATGCGGCATCGGCCAGGGCTGCGACGCGTGGTAACGCACGCGGCCGATTTCGACGCCGGATTCCTCATGCGTTTCGCGGCGTACGGCCTGCTCGATGGTTTCGCCCGGCTCCACAAAACCGGCAAGGCACGAATACATGCCCGGCGCGAAATGGGCACCGCGGCCAAGCAGGCACAGATCACGCTCTATATCGATCGTCATCATGATGACGACGGGGTCCGTGCGGGGAAAAATCGTGTGGTTGCAGGCGGCGCAGATACGCTTGTAACCGCCGATACGAAGCTCCATAGTGCCGCCGCACTTTCCACAAAAGCGATTGTCGGCGTTCCAGTGGGTAAGGCTGACGGCCTGGGCAACCTCGCTCAGCAATTCCTCATCGAGAAGATGATCGCGATAAAGGGTACGGGCGTCGGCAAGCTTGTAGTGGCTCGCGAGCTGATCCTCGGCAACGGCAACCGGCACCGCAATTCTCGGCTCGCCGGTTTCGCGATATCCGAGCAGGACAGCGTTGTCGAAATCCGGCTGCAATTCGGCCAGCTCATAAGCGGAAAACAGGGGGTCGATGACCTGTTCGTCATGCTTCAGGACAAGCCGGTTGCCCGAGAAAGCGAAAATATGGGTGCCATCGACCTTCAGCGCATCGGCAACGCACTCTTCCGACCGTTTTTCGGCGAAACGGTCGAGGGCGTTCTTGGAAAAGGCTGTCAGCAGGCTTGCTTCGGGATGGGGGGCAGTGGTTTCAAAAATTTTCATGGAAATCATCAGAGCGCGCCGGAGATTTTTTTCATCAAACTTTCCTTTTCGCCCGCGGCATAGGGCACAGGCGTTCCGTGACCCCAGATGGGACCCGGCCAGCAGGTGTCGCCTTCATTGCGGGCGATTATATGGACATGAAGCTGCCGGACGATATTGCCCAAAGCACCGACATTAATCTTGGTGGCTCCGGTGATTTCTTTCAAGGCAGACGCGACGAGATTGGTCTCGAATGTCAGCACGGCCTGATCAAGCGGGGTGAGATCGAACAATTCACTGACGCCGTCTCGCTGCGGCACCAGCACCAGCCAGGGCCAGCGGTTGTCGTTTTGCAAACGCAGTTCACATAGTCCCAAACGCGTCACAAGCACGCTGTCGCGCGCCAGTCTGTCGTCCAGCCGGAATGTCTCCAAGGTGTCCTCCATGTTTGTTTTCATTGTGATAGCAGTTTTTTGAAGGCTTGGCTTGCATTTGCTTTCGATATTGCCGATATGTGGCCCCGGGAGGTTGGTGGTGGACGAGCCACTCGCCAACCGGGTCAGGTCCGGAAGGAAGCAGCCCTAACGAGCCCGGCACGGGTCGCCGTGCCAGCCTCCCACCTTTTTTAAAAGACGTGCTCAGCTTTCGCCGGGCCAGTTCAGCGCCCCAAGACAACTGGCAAAACAAACTGGCGAGGCAATGAGCGACACCGTACCCACCACATCAAGCGAATCCCAGGTCGGGACCGGCTACCGGGTACTGGCGCGCAAATATCGCCCCAAGGATTTTTCCGATCTGATGGTCGGCCAGGAGCCGATGGTCCGCACGCTGACCAACGCGTTCGAGACCGGCCGTATCGCGCAGGCCTATATGCTGACCGGCGTTCGCGGCGTGGGCAAGACGACCACGGCCCGCATTCTAGCCCGCGCGCTGAATTACAAGACCGACACCATCGACAAGCCGACCATCGACCTGCGCATCCCCGGTGAACATTGCCAGGCGATCATGGAAGGCCGGCATGTCGACGTGATCGAGATGGACGCCGCCTCCCATACTGGTATCGACGATATTCGCGAGATCATCGAACAGGTGCGTTATCGCCCGGTTTCGGCACGCTACAAGGTCTATATCATCGACGAAGTGCACATGCTGTCGACGCAGGCTTTCAACGGTCTTCTGAAGACGTTGGAAGAGCCGCCGGAGCATGTGAAATTCATCTTCGCGACCACTGAAATCCGCAAGGTTCCGATCACCGTTCTGTCGCGCTGCCAGCGCTTCGATCTGCGTCGCATCAGCGCCGCCGATCTGGTCGGCCTGTTCACCGCCATTGCCGGCAAGGAAGGTTTCGAGGCCGATCCGCAGGCGCTTTCGATGATCGCCCGCGCAGCCGAAGGCTCCGCGCGTGACGGCCTTTCCCTGCTCGATCAGGCGATTGCGCATGGTGGAGGCCGCGTTGAAGCCGAAGCGGTGCGCGGCATGCTCGGCCTTGCCGACCGGGCGCGTATCGTCGATCTCTTTCAGCATGTCGTCAAAGGCGATGTCGCGGCCGCCCTTTCGGAATTCAACGGGCAATATGAGGCGGGTGCAAACCCTGTCGTCGTATTGAACGATCTTGCCGATTTCACCCATCTCGTCACCCGCATGAAATATGTGCCTGACGCGGCGGAAGACCCCTCGCTTTCCGAGATCGAACGCGTGCGCGGCGCCGAATTTGCCGAGACGATTGCGGTAACCGCGCTGTCGCGCATCTGGCAGATGCTGCTGAAAGGCATTCCGGAAACGGAAAATGCCTCGCGTCCGGCGGGTGCGGCCGAAATGGTGCTGATCCGGCTTTCGCATGCCGCCAATCTGCCGGCTCCGGAAGATGCTGCCCGGCGCCTGCTTGAGCTTTCGAACGGCGACGGCGGTTACGCCAATGGCGGACCTTCGGGCGGCGGCAATGGCGGCGGTGCGCGCGCCTATTCGTCAGGACAGGCCGTGGCCGCGGGAAGACCTGTCGATCTTCCCGCCCAGCGCCAGACGGCACCGCAGACCTCCGCCGTGCTGCGCGCGGTTCCAGACAGCCGCCCGCAGGAGATGCAGGTCGCGGCGCCGAAAACCGAAGAGCGGCCGGAGCCGAAGGTTCCCGTCAATTCGGTGCAGGATATTGCCGATCTCTGCCAGAAGAACCGCGATCCCGTCATGCGGGCAAAGGTGCGCGGCTTCGTGCGGCTGGTGCGGCTCGAGCCCGGCCGGCTTGATATGCGCCTCGGCGAAGGCGCGCCGGGCTCTTTGCCGGGTGAACTTGGCGTGAAGCTCAAGGAATGGACCGGTATCCACTGGATCGTCAGCCTCAGCAAGGAACAGGGCGAGCCGACCCTTGTTGAAGCCGAAAGCAATGCCCGGGATGCCCGCCTTGTCGATGCGCGTCAGGACCCCGACGTGGCCGCCATTCTGGCGCAGTTTCCCGGCGCAAAAATCACCGACGTGCGCATTCGCGCCGCCGTACAGGATGAGGCGGAAGAAATCGCCCCGCCATCGGTTGCCGAATCGAGCGAAGGCGACATCCTTCCCGGCGACGACATCGAGTTTTAAACAAAAAGAACAGGAGTTTGGCACATGCGTGACATCATGGGCATGATGGGCAAGGTCAAGGAAATGCAGTCCAAGATGGAGAAGGTGCAGGAAGAAATCGCCGCCCTTGAAGTCGAAGGCAGGGCTGGCGGCGGCCTGGTGACCGTCATTCTCAACGGCAAGGGCGAAATGCGCGGCCTGAAAATCGATCCTTCGCTGTTCAAGGAAGACGAGGTGGAAATCCTCGAAGACCTGATCGTCGCGGCCCACAAGGACGCCAAGGAAAAGGGCGAAGCACAGGCGCAGGAAAAGATGGCCGGCCTGACTGCGGGCCTGCCGCTGCCGCCCGGCATGAAATTCCCGTTCTGATATAATCCGACCTAAGAGGATGGCGTGACGCACGCCGTCCTCACGGCAAGACTGGGTCTAGGCTTCCAGCATCGCGCGGAACCGGCTTGCAAGCGGCGTTTCGAGATAGGCCGCGCGTTCAGCCATGGTGAGCTGCATGGGACGGAAACGCTGGAGAATGGTCGGTATAGGCAGTTTCGTTCCCTGATAGGGTTCGAAGGCGATATCCTCCCCGGCGGCAAGCATTCCGCCTTTCAGCACCCGGCAATAAAAACCCGGCTGGCCCGCCTGCCGGAAACGCGGTGCGAAATCGGGATCGCCGATGCGGGCCGACAAAGTGGCGCAGGGAATGCGGGCGGCGGTTACCTCCAGCACGACTTCGTGGGCCAAGAACCTGTCGCCGACATGGAGTTTTGCGCTGTCGACGCCATCAAGAACAAGGTTTTCGCCAAAAAACCCGGCTTCGACCACAAAGCCCAGAGAGCGGGACCAGAAGTCGAGATCGACGGACCCCATGACGTAAATCGCCTGATCCGGCCCGCCGTGATGTTTGCGATTGCAGACGGCATCGCTGACGATGCCTTCCGCATCAACCATGACCGGGCCGTGGACGGGATGCTTGAAGATGCCCGTCTTCATCGTCTTTCCCGGCAGGCTTTTTGCCTCGCCCCGGCATACCGCCCTGATTTTCATGGACTGCCCTTTGCGCTTCATGATTCCCGTTTCCCGATTTATGCAGTAGAAAGCGCTCATGGCAAAACGAGTCACCGGTCCTGAAATTGAAAAACTGATCCAGCTTCTGGCAAAAGTGCCGGGGCTTGGCCCCCGTTCGGCGCGGCGGGCGGCGTTGCATCTCATCAAGAAGAAGGAACAGCTTCTCGGGCCGTTGGGCCACGCCATGGGCGAGGCCTATGACAAGGTGAAGATCTGCTCCTGCTGCGGCAATGTCGATACAATCGATCCCTGCACCGTCTGCACCGACGACCGGCGCGACCAGTCGGTCATCATCGTGGTGGAAGACGTGTCCGATCTTTGGGCGCTGGAGCGGACGGGTGCGATGAACACCGCCTATCACGTGCTGGGCGGCACGCTTTCGCCGCTCGACGGCGTTGGGCCGGAGGATTTGAATATCAAGGGCCTGATCGACCGTGTCAGCGCCGGCGGCATCCGCGAGCTTATCATCGCCGTGAATGCGACGGTGGAGGGGCAGGCGACCGCCCACTACATCACCGATCGCCTTTCCGGTCTCGACATCAAGATCACCCGGCTTGCACATGGCGTACCGGTGGGCGGTGAACTCGATTATCTCGACGAAGGCACGTTAACGGCAGCACTCAGGGCCCGCACGACGATCTGAAGCCACCCTCCCTCCCCGTTATTCAAAGAGGAGACCGAATGCGAAACCATTTTGCCCCGAAGGCACTGGCTGCACTTCTTTCCGTTTTTTCAGCAACGACGGCCTTGGCGCAATCGGCACCGACAGGAGCAGCGGCAGCCCGATATGACGCTGAATTTAATGCCTGGCTGAAAAAGGAAATCTGGCCGGAAGCCCGCAAGGCCGGCATTTCGCAAAAGACGCTTGAAGCCACCCTCAGCGGTCTCTCCATCAGCTGGAACCTGCCCGACCTTGTCATTCCCGGCCAGAAGCCACCAAAGGAGCAAAGCCAGAGTCAGGCGGAATTTTCCTCGCCGGGCGCCTATTTCTCCGAAAAGCGGCTGCAGGGATTGGCCGGCACCGGCCGTTCGCTTGCAGCCACCCATGCGGCGACGCTGCGCAGGATCGAGGCGAAATACGGCGTACCCGGTGATATAGTCGTTGCGATATGGGGCCGCGAATCCGGTTTTGGTCGGGCGAAACTGCCGCATTCCGTGGTCGATGTGCTGGCGACGAAAGCCTATATGTCGACCCGCAAGGAGATGTTCCGCACCGAACTGATCGATGCGCTGAAGATCGTCGAAAGCGGCGATATCGCAGCCTCGCGCATGATGGGCTCCTGGGCCGGCGCGCTCGGCCAGCCGCAATTCATGCCGTCGAGCTATCTCAAATATGCCGTGGATTTCGATGGCGACGGCCATCGCGATATCTGGAATTCCGTACCGGACGCGCTGGCATCCATAGCGAACTATCTTTCCCAGCGCGGCTGGCAGCGTAATCGTGACTGGGGTTTCGAAGTCTCCATCCCCGCCAATGTCTCCTGCGCGCAGGAAGGCCCTGATCTTGCCCGGCCGGTGGCCGACTGGGCGAAAATGGGCATCACCCGCATTACCGGAAAAGCTTTCCCGTCCAATGACCTATCCGCCGATGGCATGATGCTGGTGCCGGCCGGACGGCACGGGCCGGAATTCGTGGTGACGCCCAATTTCTACGTCATCAAGGAATACAATAATTCCGATCTCTACGCGCTGTTCATCGGCAATCTCGCCGACCGCATCGCCCATGGGGCGGGCCCGTTCAAGGGTGAATGGGGCAATGTTGGATCGATGCTGCGCTCCGATGTTCTCGCCATGCAGAAGGCGCTCGTGGCCAAGGGTTACGATGTCGGCAAGGCAGATGGGCTGGCCGGTTTCAAGACGCGCCGTTCGCTCGGCGACTGGCAGGCCAAGAACGGGCTCTCACCGACGTGTTTTCCAGATGCAAGCCTGAAGGCTAAGCTGAAATAGCACGTCACGGGCGACGTCGGAAAACCTCTCCGTCGTCATGCTCGGGCTTGTCCCGAGCATCTGCAACCGATTGATTTAACGATACGTGGTTGGATCCTCGGGACAAGCCCGAGGATGACGTCGAGGGTTATGGCAAGGACCCAATAGCTTTTTACCTGGCCCTTTCCTGCCTCTCCCAGCCTCTCAATGCTGGTCGGTATGGGGCTTGTGGAAGATATCGTCGGTCGGCGGAATGGTCTGCCGCTCGATCATCCGGTGCACGCGCGGCCGTGTCTTGCCGCGGTGAAGCTCGAGCAGCCGGTCCCAGGCCTCAGCATCCGCCTGGGTGCGGCGGTGGTTATGGCGGACATATTCCACCCATGTCGGCACATGGTAACTTTCGGTCCAGATGTCGGGGTTTTCGAGATCGCGCATCAAGTTCCAGTTGCGGGCACCATCCCGGATGCGGATACGGCGGCGCTCGGCCATCAGCGGCAGGAATTCGCCGAGGTCCTCGTCATGGATTTCATAGTCGATGAGGATGGCGATGGGGCCGCTGCGCGGCTTGATATCCAGCCGCAGCGGCGGTTCCACGAAACGATTGAGCGGATCGAGATTGAGCGAGGCAAAAGCCGGCATGGCGAGCTTGAGGCCGACGCCGACGCCGAGCAGCATCAGCGCGCACGAACAGAGCAGCGAATAGGAAATGCCGTAATCTTCCGCCAGCTCGCCCCACAGCCAGCTACCGACCGCAATGCCGCCGAAGGTGAGCGTCTGGTAGAGCGAGAGCGCCCGGCCAACCACCCAGCGCGGGGTGGAGAGCTGGACGATGGTGTTGAAGAGCGATAGCGCCAGAACCCAGCAGGCGCCGGCAATAGTCAGAACCAGCGAGGTGATGATCGCACTCGTGCTCACCGCCGTTACGCCAGCGCTGAAGGCGAAGCCCAGAAATGCGACGCGCACGATCCATTCGCTGGACAGGACCTCGCGCAATCTGGCGCTGATCAGCGCACCGCCAATCGCACCGACGCCGAAGGCGCCCAGCATGACGCCATAGGTCAAGGGGCCGCCTTCGACCAGATCGCGGGCGACAATGGGCATCAAGGCAAGGATGGCGCTGGCGGAAAGGCCGAAAAGGAAGCCGCGCACCAGCACCTTGCCGATGTTGGGCGACATCGCCACATAACGCATGCCGGCGGAGATGGCGGCAAGAAGCTGCTCACGCGGCAATGTCGATGCATATTTGGGCGGCTGCCAGCGAAACAAGGCGTAGATCAGCGTGAAATAGCTCAGCGCATTCACGAAAAACGCGGCAGCGGCGCCGGCGGCCGCGACGATGATGCCGCCGATGGCCGGGCCGACACTGCGGGTGATGTTGAAACCGACGCTGTTCAGCGTCACGGCGGCCGGCAGATCCTCGCGCGGAACCATTTCGCCGACGGAGGCCTGCCAGGACGGATTGTTGAGCGCGGTGCCGCAGCCGATCATAAAGGTGAAGAAGAGAAGCAGCCAGGGCGTGAGCCAGCCGGACCAGGCAAAGACGGTGAGCAACACGGAGGCCGTCAGCATCAGGAGCTGCGCCGAAATCATGATGCGGCGGCGGTCGAAACTATCGGCCAGTGCCCCTGAAATCAGCGAGAACAGCATGATCGGCAAAGAGGTGGAGGCCTGCACCAGCGCGATCATGTTTTCGGAACTCGAAAGCGAGGTCATCATCCATGCGGCGCCCACCGCCTGGATCAGTCCACCGAAGTTCGAGGCAAGGCTGGCGATCCAGATTCGTCTGTAAGTCAAATGCCTTAAAGGCGCGAGTGGCGATTTACGGTCAGGCACGCTCTGTCCACTTGATGCAACTGCGATTTGTCAAACGGCAACTATAGACAGTGCCGGCAATCATGCCAGCCTTTCCGACATGGTAAGGGTGAAAATGTGGCCGAGACGTCGCTGAAACGGAGACGCCCGCGAAAACCTTGCAATCCTGCCCCGATGGGTCTATATGACCCCTGAAATTCTTGATCGCTTGATGAAGAGTGGGGCCGCAAGGCTCCGCTCTTTTTCGTTAGGCGAACCGGAAACCACGGGCAGAAGGCCCGGTGAACATCAAAGACCGGAAGGCCAGATGGCAGACACCGCACATGAACCGCGACTGATTACCGAAACGGGCATCGACCAGCGCATCGCCGAGATCATCGAGCCTGTTTTGACGGGCATGGGATATCTTCTGGTGCGCGTGCGGCTCTCCAACCAGAATGGTATGACGCTTCAGATCATGGCCGAGCGCGAAGACGGCACCATGACCGTCGAGGACTGCGAAGCCGTCTCCATGGCGATTTCACCGGTTCTTGATGTGGAAGATCCGGTCGATAAAGCGTATCATCTCGAAGTTTCCTCGCCCGGCATCGACCGGCCGATGGTTCGTAAATCGGATTTCACCCGCTGGCAGGGTCATCTGGTGAAGGTCGAAACCTCCATTCTGGTCGAGAACCGCAAGCGGTTTCGCGGCAAGATCGTCGAGGTCAATGCGGACGGCTTCAAGCTGGAACGCGACCAGATCGCCTATGGCGAGGAACCGACAGTCATCATTCCGTTCAGCGCGCTTTCGGATGCGAAGCTCATTCTGACGGACGATCTTATTCGTGATGCGCTGCGGGCAGACAAGGCGGCCAAGGCCGCCGCCGCAAACCAGAACGACGAAAACGAAGCAGACGAAGACTAATTCCAACGTAAAGCCCGGAAACAAGGGCGAACCCCGCAATTATGCGATTTACGGAGATAGAAAAATGGCAGTGAGTGCTAACCGGCTTGAGCTTCTGCAGATCGCCGATGCTGTGGCGCGCGAAAAGGTCATCGACCGCGAAATCGTGCTTGCCGCAATGGCCGACGCTATCCAGAAAGCCGCCCGCTCGCGCTATGGTTCGGAAACCAACATCCGCGCCGACATCAACTCCAAGACCGGCGAAATCCGCCTGCAGCGTCTTCTGGAAGTTGTCGAGGCCGCTGAGGATTATTCGACCCAGATCCCGCTGGAGCTGGCCCGCGACCGCAACCCGGACGCCAAGCTCGGCGACTTCATCGCCGATCCGCTGCCGCCGATGGATTTCGGCCGTATCGCTGCGCAGTCCGCCAAGCAGGTCATCGTGCAGAAGGTGCGCGAAGCCGAGCGTGACCGCCAGTATGACGAGTTCAAGGACCGTATCGGCGAAATCGTCAACGGCACCGTCAAGCGCGTCGAATACGGCAACGTCATCGTCGATCTCGGCCGTGGCGAAGGCATTATCCGTCGTGACGAGATGATCCCGCGCGAAAACATGCGTTATGGTGATCGCGTCCGCGCCTACGTCTACGACGTTCGCCGCGAACAGCGCGGCCCGCAGATTTTCCTGTCGCGTACCCATCCGCAGTTCATGGTGAAGCTCTTCACCATGGAAGTTCCGGAAATTTACGACGGCATCATCCAGATCAAGTCGGTTGCCCGCGACCCCGGTTCGCGCGCCAAGATCGCCGTCATCTCGAACGACTCGTCAATCGATCCGGTCGGCGCCTGCGTCGGTATGCGCGGTTCGCGCGTTCAGGCCGTTGTCGGCGAACTTCAGGGTGAGAAGATCGATATCATTCCGTGGAGCCAGGAACCGGCCTCCTTCATCGTCAACGCCTTGCAGCCGGCGGAAGTCGCCAAGGTCGTTCTGGATGAAGAATCCGAGCGTATCGAAGTGGTGGTTCCGGATGAGCAGCTGTCGCTCGCCATCGGCCGCCGCGGTCAGAACGTGCGTCTGGCATCGCAGCTGACCGGCTGGGATATCGACATCATGACCGAGCAGGAAGAATCCGAGCGTCGCCAGAAGGAATTCAACGAGCGCACGGCCCTCTTCATGGAAGCGCTCGACGTCGACGAAATGGTCGGCCAGGTTCTGGCTTCGGAAGGCTTCGCGCAGGTCGAAGAACTCGCTTATGTCGATCTCGACGAAATCTCGTCGATCGATGGCTTCGACGAAGACACCGCCGATGAAATCCAGACCCGCGCCCGCGAATATCTGGAGCGCCTGGAAGCCGAAATGGATGCCAAGCGCAAGGAACTCGGCGTTTCCGACGAGCTGCGCCAGATCGACGGCCTGACCTCGCAGATGATGGTTGCGCTCGGCGAAGACGGCATCAAGACCATCGAGGACTTTGCCGGCTGTGCAGCGGACGATCTCGTTGGCTGGAGCGAGCGCAAGGACGGCGAGACGAAGAAGTTCGAAGGTATCTTCTCCAAGCTCGATGTTTCGCGCGTCGAAGCAGAGAACATGGTGGTGCAGGCTCGCCTTCTGGCAGGCTGGATCACCGCCGAAGAACTCGCTTCCGAACAGGAAGCCGATGCGGAAGCTGCCGAGGAGGCGGATACCGCCGAACAGGAATGACATCGCAGGCGCATGAGCCGGACGATCTGCCCGAGACTGACGATGACGGGCGGATCAAGGGCGACGTCAACGGACGTATGTGCATTGTGACACGGCAGAGCGGATCGCCGGATGAGCTGATCCGCTTCGTCGCAGGCCCGGACGGCAACGTCGTTCCGGACCTGAAACGCCAATTGCCGGGGCGCGGTTGCTGGGTGAAACCCGAGCGCGCCCTGATCGAAAAGGCCATCGCGAAGAAGCTCTTCTCGCGGGCTCTCAAACGTGACGTCAAGGCCGGCCCCGAGCTTCTCGCTCTTCTCGACCGGCTGATGGCGCAGCATGTGGCTGGTATGATGAACATGGCGCGCAAGGCGGGCCAGTTCATCAGCGGCGCGACGAAGGTCGATGCTGCCGTCCGGTCCGGGAACGCGATCGCCGTGTTTCACGCGACCGATGCTGCGGCCGATGGCGTCAGGAAACTGGACCAGGCCCGCAAGGCCTGGGCACTCGGCAGCGATGCCGGCAATGAAATTCCGTCCTTCCGGCTCTTTAGCGAAGCCGAAATGGACGAGTTGATGGGCCAGAATGCTTTTATCCATGCCTGCGCGCTTGCAGGGCAGGCGGGTGAGGGTGTAGTGAAGCGCGCAACGATGCTTGAGCGGTACCGCCTTGGCGGCCAATCTCAGGCGGAACGCGACGCTGCCCGGACAGAACAATGACGCGGTTGCCCGACATGAACGGTCGCCGCGTTCCGATGCAGCAATTGAACGACGAGACCTGATGAACGTCATCCGGTTCTCGTCCGAAGGAACGGGAACGGAATGACCGACAACAACGACGACAAGACACTTAACGCACAGCCTAAGAAGACTCTCACCCTCAAGCCGGGCGGGATGAATCAGGGCACCGTGCGGCAGGATATGGGTCGAGGTCGCACGAACGCGGTTGTCGTGGAAACACGCAAGCGCCGCCCCCTGCGTCCAGAAGACGAGAAGCAGGTTCATTCGACTGCGGCGCCCACTCCGAAGCCGGCCACCCCTGCCCCCGTGGCAGCACCGCGTCCGCAGGCCCCGCAGCAGCGCATCCACCAGCCCAGCAACCAGCAGCGTCCGGGTTCCTCCCAGCCGCAGCAGCGTCCCGGTTCGTCTGCACCGCAGCAGCGCCAGCCCGAGCGTCCGCGCGGCAACGTCCTGCACGACCTGTCGGCAGGCGAGATGGAAGCCCGCCGCCGCGCGCTGATGGAAGCACAGGCCCGTGACGTGATCGAAGCCAAGCAGCGCGCCGAAGATGAAGCGCGCCGCAAGGTCGAGGAAGAACTCCGCATCGCTGCCGAAAAGGAAGAGGCTGCACGCCGTGCCGCCGAGGAAGCCGCAGCCGCCAAGGTGGCCGCAAGCCAGCCGGCCGTGGAAACGAAATCCGAACCGGCCGCTGAAAAGCCGGCCGCCGCCGCTCAGCCGGCGCCGCGCGCCGAGGTTCGTCCTCAGCCCGCAGCTGCCGCCCCTGGTCGCGCAGCCCCGGAAACCGCCGCTCCGCGTGGACGCCGTACCGATGGCGACGATGAGGACGATCGCGGTGCACGCCGTGGCAACCTGCCGGTCCGTGGCAAGGTCGCAGCACCTGCACCGGCAAAGCCGGCTGCCCGCCTGAAGACGGAAGAAGAACGCCGTCGTGGCAAGCTGACCGTCACCTCGTCCAATCTGGATGAAGATGGTACGCCGCGCGGACGCTCCATGGCATCCATGCGCCGCCGCCAGGAGAAATTCCGCCGCAGCCAGATGCAGGAAACCCGTGAAAAGGTCATGCGCGAAGTGATCCTGCCGGAAACCATCACCATTCAGGAACTGTCACAGCGCATGTCCGAACGCGCCGTCGACGTTATCAAGTTCCTGATGAAGGAAGGCCAGATGATGAAGCCGGGCGACGTGATCGACGCCGATCTGGCGGAACTGATCGCGGTTGAATTCGGCCACACCGTCAAGCGCGTTTCCGAATCCGACGTGGAAGAAGGCATCTTCAACCAGGCTGACGACGAAGGCGAAATGGTTTCCCGTCCGCCGGTCGTGACCATCATGGGTCACGTCGACCACGGCAAGACCTCGCTACTCGACGCCATCCGTCAGGCAAATGTGGTTGCTGGCGAAGCCGGTGGTATCACCCAGCATATCGGCGCCTATCAGGTTGAGAAGAATGGTCAGAAGATCACCTTCATCGACACCCCCGGCCACGCCGCCTTCACGGCCATGCGTGCCCGCGGTGCGCAGGCGACCGACATCGCCGTGCTGGTCGTTGCCGCAGACGACAGCGTGATGCCGCAGACGATCGAGTCCATCAACCATGCCAAGGCGGCCGGTGTTCCGATCGTCGTCGCGATCAACAAGATCGACAAGCACGAGGCAAACCCTGAAAAGGTTCGCCAGCAGCTCTTGCAGCACGAAGTGTTCGTGGAATCGATGGGCGGTGAAGTGCTTGACGTGGAAGTCTCCGCCAAGAAGCAGCTTGGTCTCGACAAACTGCTTGAAGCGATCCTGCTGCAGGCTGAAATTCTCGACCTCAAGGCAGATCCGAACCGTACCGCAGAAGGTACCGTCATCGAAGCGGAACTCGACCGCGGCCGTGGTGCCGTCGCCACAGTTCTCGTGCAGAAGGGTACGCTGAAGCCTGGTCAGATCATCGTGGCCGGCGACCAGTGGGGCCGTGTTCGCGCCCTCGTCAACGACAAGGGTGAACACGTCAAGGAAGCCGGTCCGGCCATGCCTGTCGAGATTCTCGGTCTTTCCGGTACGCCGTCTGCCGGTGACCGTTTCGCGGTTGTCGAAAACGAAAGCCGTGCTCGCGAGATTTCCGAGTACCGCCAGCGTCTGGCACGCGACAAGGCTGTCGCACGTCAGACGGGCCAGCGCGGTTCGCTGGAACAGATGATGAGCCAGCTGCAGACTTCGGGAATGAAGGAATTCCCGCTGGTCATCAAGGCAGACGTGCAGGGTTCGGTCGAAGCCATTATCGCTTCGCTCGACAAGCTCGGCACCGACGAAGTCCGCGCTCGTATCGTTCACTCGGGCGCTGGCGCCATCACGGAATCGGATATCTCGCTCGCCGAGGCCTCCAACGCCGCGATCATCGGCTTCAACGTTCGCGCCAACGCACAGGCACGTACGGCTTCCGAACGCGCCGGCATCGAGATCCGCTACTACAACATCATCTACGATCTGGTGGATGACGTGAAGGCGGCGATGTCGGGTCTTCTTTCGCCGGAGCGTCGCGAGACCTTCCTCGGCAATGCGGAAATCCTCGAGGTGTTCAACATCACCAAGGTCGGCAAGGTCGCGGGTTGCCGCGTCGTCGAAGGCAAGGTGGAACGTGGTGCGGGTGTGCGTCTGGTACGCGACAACGTCGTTATCCACGAAGGCAAGCTCAAGACACTCAAGCGCTTCAAGGACGAAGTGGCAGAAGTGCCGGTCGGTCAGGAATGCGGTATGGCCTTCGAAAACTACGAAGACATCCGCGCCGGCGACACCATCGAGTGCTTCCGCGTCGAACACATCACGAGAACGCTCTAAAGCATTCCCAGGAAAAGTGGACCCCGGTTTTCCGTCCGGAAATGCGATTAGAACAAAGAGCGTTCTCGCCGCAAAACAGGAATTTACTGTCGGGCGCCGGCTTACCGGCGCTCGCTCCGTTTGAGGCATAACCAATGGCAAAAGCTACATCATCGGCCCCTTCCCAACGCATGCTGCGCGTCGGCGAACAGGTGCGCGCCGCACTGACCCAGATTCTCCAGCGCGGTGAAGTCCGCGACGATCTGATCGAAAGCACTGTCATTTCCATTTCGGAAGTGCGCATGTCTCCCGATCTCAAGATCGCCACCGCCTATGTGACGCCGCTGGGCGTTGCCGATCACACCGACATCATCACGGCGCTTAACCGCCACGCCAAGTTCATGCGCGGCCGCCTCGGCCCGCAACTCCGGCAGATGAAATACATGCCGGAACTGCGTTTCCGCGACGATACGAGTTTCGACAATTACCAGAAGATCGACGCGCTCCTGCGCTCACCCGAAGTACAGCGCGATCTTGGGCCTTCAAACGAAAAAGACGACGAACAGAACTGAAGCATGTCCAAACCACGCAAACAGCAGAACCGCAAACCCAAGGGCCGTCCGATTTCGGGCTGGCTGATCCTCGACAAGCCACTCGATTTCGGCTCCACCGAGGCCGTTTCCAAGATCAAGTGGCTGTTCAACGCCCAGAAGGCCGGCCATGCCGGCACGCTTGATCCGCTCGCGTCCGGCATGCTGCCGATCGCGCTCGGTGACGCCACCAAGACCGTGCCTTACGTCATGGACGGCCGGAAGATCTACGAATTCACCGTGACCTGGGGCGAGCAACGCGCGACCGACGATCTGGAAGGCGAGGTGGTCGATTCCTCTGACCGGCGCCCGGACGAACAGGCGATCCGCGATATTCTGCCCAATTATACCGGCGTGATCATGCAGACCCCGCCGCAATTTTCCGCAATCAAGATCGCCGGCGAGCGTGCCTATGATCTGGCGCGAGACGGCGAGACCGTGGAAATTCCCGCACGCGAGGTGGAAATCCATCGCCTGACGCTGCTGGCCTGCCCCGATGCCGATACAGCGCATTTCGAAGTGGAGTGCGGCAAAGGCACCTATGTACGCGCTCTGGCGCGCGACATGGGCCGCGATCTCGGCTGTTTCGGTCATATCTCGGAACTGCGCCGCACCATGGTCGCGCCCTTCGGCGAAGACATGATGGTGCCGCTCGAAACCCTGACCGCGCTAGAAGCGATAGAAGACCGCGACGAGCGGTTGGAAGCGCTGGATGCCTATCTGATCGATACGGCGGAGGCGCTTTCTGCCCTTCCCCGCCTCATCATCAACGACGACCAGGCGCACCGGCTGAAGATGGGCAACCCCATCCTGCTGCGCGGGCGCGACGCACCTGCCAACCATCCGGAAGCCTATGCCACTGCGCATGGCAAGCTCGTCGCCATTGGCGAGATCGGCGAAGGCGAGTTCCGGCCGAAGCGGGTTTTCGGCTGAGCCGGGCAGCGCGGGCAGGAATCGATCGCCTCTTTCCATTGCACCCGGAATAGTTTATAGGCAGCGCCAGCTTAGGCTTTGCCTGCGCTACTGAATGGCCAGAGCTGGACGACATCCCGGCTCTTTGGCGTCCCATTTTTCCTTAAAACAGAAAGGATCGTCCGATGTCGATTACTGCAGAGCGCAAAGCCGCCCTCATCAAGGAATATGCCACGAAGGAAGGCGACACCGGTTCGCCGGAAGTTCAGGTTGCTATCCTGACCGAGCGGATCAACAACCTGACCGGTCACTTCAAGGACCACAAGAAGGACAACCACTCCCGTCGTGGCCTTCTGACGCTGGTTTCGAGCCGTCGTTCGCTTCTCGACTATCTGAAGAAGAAGGACGAAGCCCGTTACTCCAAGCTGATCGGTGCTCTCGGCATTCGCCGCTAATAACTTCTCCGGCGGGTTTCGCAACGATGCCCGCCGGTTTTTATATCCGGTCTTTTGAGGCCGCATGAATTTCCGGGCGTTCGCCGCTGATGTGGCCCCCGGACGATAAGGGTGACCCGGATGGGCCGGCGCCGCCTTTTTCAACCGCAGACCTGTCATGGGGCAGGATTGCCGGATGCTTGCTTGTCGAAAGCCTCCCGCTGTCTTGCCCGTGATTGAGTCACCGCGCTGCCACCGCCGGCACGATGCCGGAGCGGCAGCCACAACCAAGGACAAGATATGTTCAATCAACACTCCGTGGAAATCGAATGGGCAGGCCGCCCGCTGAAGCTCGAGACCGGCAAGGTTGCCCGTCAGGCTGACGGCGCCGTCATCGCAACCTACGGCGAGACGATGGTTCTCGCGACCGTGGTTTCCGCAAAGTCTCCGAAGCCCGGCCAGGACTTCTTCCCGCTGACCGTCAACTATCAGGAAAAGACCTACGCAGCCGGCAAGATCCCCGGTGGCTACTTCAAGCGCGAAGGCCGTCCGAGCGAAAACGAAACGCTGGTTTCGCGCCTGATCGACCGTCCGATCCGCCCACTTTTCCCGGAAGGCTACAAGAACGACACGCAGGTCGTCGTCACCGTCATCCAGCACGATCTGGAAAACAACCCGGACGTCCTGTCGATGGTTGCGGCTTCCGCAGCGCTTACGCTCTCTGGCGTTCCCTTCATGGGCCCGGTTGGCGGCGCGCGCGTTGGCTACATCAACGGTGAGTATGTTCTTAACCCGCATCTGGACGAAATGGACGAGTCTGTTCTCGACCTCGTCGTTGCCGGCACGCAGGACGCCGTTTTGATGGTTGAGTCCGAGGCCAAGGAACTCAACGAAGAAATCATGCTCGGTGCCGTCATGTTCGGTCATCGCGGCTTCCAGCCGGTTATCGACGCGATCATCAAGCTCGCCGAAGTTGCCGCCAAGGAACCGCGCGAATTCGAACCGGAAGATTTTTCCGCTCTCGAAAACGAAATGCTGGCACTGGCCGAAGCCGAACTGCGCGACGCCTACAAGATCACCGAAAAGGCTGCCCGTTATGCTGCCGTCGACGCCGTGAAGGCAAAGGTGAAGGCGCACTTCCTGCCGGAAGAAGGCGAAGCCAAGTATACGCCGGAAGAAATCGGCGCTGTCTTCAAGCACCTTCAGGCCAAGATCGTTCGCTGGAACGTTCTGGACACCAAGAGCCGCATCGACGGTCGCGACCTGTCGACCGTTCGCCCGATCGTTTCGGAAGTCGGCCTGCTGCCACGCACCCACGGTTCGGCCCTCTTCACCCGCGGTGAGACCCAGGCGATCGTTGTTGCGACCCTCGGCACCGGCGAAGACGAACAGTATGTCGACAGCCTGACCGGCATGTACAAGGAACGCTTCCTGCTGCATTACAACTTCCCGCCCTACTCGGTCGGTGAAACAGGCCGCATGGGCTCCCCGGGCCGTCGCGAAATCGGTCATGGCAAGCTCGCATGGCGCGCTATCCGTCCGATGCTGCCAAGCGCGGAACAGTTTCCTTACACGCTGCGCGTCGTTTCGGAAATCACCGAATCCAACGGCTCCTCGTCGATGGCAACGGTTTGCGGCACCTCTCTCGCTCTGATGGACGCAGGCGTTCCGCTGGCCAAGCCGGTTGCCGGTATCGCCATGGGCCTCATCCTCGAAGGCGAGCGCTTTGCGGTTCTCTCCGATATTCTCGGTGACGAAGACCACCTCGGCGACATGGACTTCAAGGTTGCGGGTACGGCCGACGGCATCACTTCGCTGCAGATGGACATCAAGATCGCCGGTATCACCGAAGAGATCATGAAAATTGCTCTGGAGCAGGCACAGGGTGGCCGCAAGCACATTCTCGGCGAAATGGCCAACGCCATCACCGAGAGCCGTGGCCAGCTCGGCGAATTTGCGCCGCGCATCGAAGTGATGAACATTCCGGTCGACAAGATCCGTGAAGTCATCGGTTCCGGCGGCAAGGTCATTCGCGAAATCGTCGAAAAGACCGGCGCGAAGATCAACATCGAAGACGACGGCACCGTCAAGATCGCTTCTTCTTCCGGCAAGGAAATCGAAGCGGCCCGCAAGTGGATCCACTCCATCGTTGCGGAACCGGAAGTCGGCCAGATCTACGAAGGCACGGTTGTGAAGACCGCTGACTTCGGCGCTTTCGTCAACTTCTTCGGTGCCCGTGACGGCCTCGTCCACATCTCGCAGCTCGCTTCCGAGCGTGTCGCCAAGACCTCCGACGTCGTCAAGGAAGGCGACAAGGTCTGGGTCAAGCTGATGGGCTTCGATGAGCGTGGCAAGGTTCGCCTGTCCATGAAGGTTGTCGACCAGGCAACCGGCAAGGAAGTCGCTGCCGACAAGAAGAAGGAAGACGGCGAAGCCGCTGCCGAATAAAGCCGCGCCGCCAGACCCTATCGAGGCGCGGGTTTTGCCCGCGCCTTTTTTCTATTCGACCTTAAGGATGCTCCCATGAGCCGTGACGCCGTGAAAACCCTTTTCCATCCCTTTGCCTCGGACATGCTTTCCATGCCGAAAGAGGGCGAACGCATTCTGTTTCTGGGAGCGGAAGCCGGTCCCCGGCTGGATGGTTTTGACGCGGAGATCGTCGCGGTTCAACATCTACGGCCGCTTTATCGTGCTCTGCAGGCTCAAGGCGCAGAGGTGACACCGGATATTTCGGGTGAAGATTACGATGCGGCGTTGCTGCTTTGCGGCAAACATCGCGGCGAGAATGAAAACCGCGTCGCCGAAGCGCTTTCGCGCGTGAAGGCGGGTGGCCTGATCGTCGCGGCCGGGTCGAAGGAAGACGGTATCGTGACGCTACGCAAGACGCTGGCAAAGCTTGGTATTGAGGCGGAATCGACGCCGAAGTATCACGGCGTCGCGCTCTGGTTCAAACGGCCTGACGATATTGCGTCTGCCGTGTCGAAGCTCGCCCAGAAGCCGGTGACGGTCGAAGGCCGCTTCACCGCCCTGCCCGGCATGTTTTCCCATGACCGCGTGGATGACGGCTCGGAACTGCTCGCATCGCGCCTGCCGGCCGATTTTGACGGCAATGCTGCCGATTTCGGTGCCGGCTGGGGTTATCTCTCCGTTATGCTGGCGGAAAAATCGCCGCGCACGGCCCGTATCGATCTGTTCGAGGCGGACTGGAATGCGCTGGAATTCGCCAAGACCAATCTTCTCGAAAACAATCCGAGGTTGACGGCGCGTTTCTTCTGGCAGGATCTGGCAAACGAACCGCCGAAGGAAAAATACGACCTCATCATCATGAACCCGCCTTTCCATGCGGCGGGACAGGCAGCAGAACCTGCCCTCGGCCAGGCCTTCATCAAGGCTGCCGCCGGCGCGCTGCGCAGCGGCGGCAAGCTGCTGATGGTCGCCAATCGCGGCATGCCCTATGAGCCGGTGCTCGCGGCGGAATTCCGCACCAGCATTGAGGTGTGCCGTAACGCCCGCTTCAAGATTCTGAGCGCCCAGAAATAATCAACTCGGCAGAATAATCAGCTCAGCAGCCATGCCCACAGCGACACGGAAAGAACGCCGGTCGCCGTGGAAATGCTGATGGTGGAGGCCGCAACGCTGTGGCCGATGCCAAAGCGGTTGGCGATCAGCCAGGCATTCACGCCCGTCGGCACGGAGGATGTGAGCACAAGCGCTGCCGTCCATTCCCGGCTGAGGCCGAGAAAGTGACCCATGGCCCAGACACAGGCCGGGAAAAACAGCAGCTTGAACACCGTCATGGTAACGGCAATGCCGAGATTGCCGCGAATGGTGTATTTCGTCAGCGCCATGCCGAGCGAGATAAGCGCCGCCGGCCCCGCCATGGAGGCGATCTGATCTACCACGGTTTTCAGGATGGGCGTCAGCGCCACGCCGGAAACATTGGTAGAAAGCCCGATGAACAGGCCGATCACCAAAGGATTGGTGATGAGGTTGCGGCCCACCTGCTTGAAGACCGCCGCCATGCTTCGCTTTTCCCCGCCGACCGCCTTGTGCGTGGCGTTTTCCATCAGGATCGTACCCGCGATCATCATCACAGGTAGATGGATGGCGAGCAGGATGGAGAGAGCCACCAGCCCCTCATCCCCGACGGAGCGCCCGACCAGCGGCAGGCCGATGAAGATATTGTTCGCAAATGCCGAGGAAATGCCGGCAATGACGGCGATGCGGACATCCTGCTTGAAGACATAACGGGTGACGATATGCCCGACCGTCCAGGTGACGGCCACGCCGGCGAAATAGGTGATCCAGAGCCGGAAGGGCGAAGCACCGTGAAAATTCGCTTCCGCAAGTGTGCGGAAGATCAAGGTCGGCACGGCGATCTTGAACACGAAATCGCTGAGGATATCGCCGGCATCGGCCCTGAACAGACCAGCCTTGACGGTGAGCCAGCCGATCAGGATGAGAATGAAAATCGGGGCGACATTCGCGGCAACGGCAGACATGGAGGGAAAGCTTTCGCGGCTTTTGCGGGAGATACTCCGCTTTAGAGCCTTTTCCACGGGAATGGAATCGCGAAAACGCTCCCACTCTTTGTTTTCGCCACATGGCGTCCAAGAAAGACAAAACTCGTGAGCCGCTTTGGGCAGAAAGCGCGTCTTGGCCCACAAAATTCGCAAGGCCGAATGTTACCCAAAAAGAAAAAGCGGGGTCTCCCCCGCCTTTTATGTCCGTTATATGCCGCCAGTACATCCGTGGCGGAGATAACGGTTGAGCCAGAAGACCATCATGTCTTCCATTCCGGTATGCATTCACACGCCTTTTGCTCTGACAAATGAAATAGCTTAACCACATTACAGGCAGATGACGCGTTTTCGCTCCCTGCGGAGAACGGCATATTTTCTGTTTGGGCTTTTCTTGCCGCCAGAAATGTTTAAGACCTTTCGAAAAATACGCACACCCTGTGCGAAACGGATAGGGCCTATGACGAAATTCGACGTACTGACTGTCGGCAATGCCATCGTCGACATCATTTCCCGCTGCGACGATCGCTTTCTCAACGACAATGCCATTACCAAAGGCGCGATGAACCTCATCGACGCGGAACGGGCCGAGTTGCTTTACTCGCTGATGGGACCGGCTCTCGAAGCCTCCGGCGGCAGCGCTGGCAACACGGCGGCGGGTGTGGCGAATTTCGGCGGCAAGGCCGCCTATTTCGGCAAGGTGGCCGAAGACCAGCTCGGCGAAATCTTCCAGCACGATATTCGCGCGCAGGGCGTTTATTTCGAAACCAAGCCGGAAGGCACCTTCCCGCCGACCGCGCGTTCGATGATCTTCGTAACTGAAGATGGCGAGCGTTCGATGAACACCTATCTCGGCGCCTGCGTCGATCTCGGCCCTGAAGACGTGGAAGAAGACGTGGTAGCGGATACGAAAGTCACCTACTTCGAGGGTTACCTTTGGGACCCGCCGCGCGCCAAGGACGCCATTCGCGAATGCGCCCGCATTGCCCATGAAAACGGCCGCGAAGTCTCCATGACGCTTTCCGACAGCTTCTGCGTCGGCCGCTATCGCGACGAATTCCTCGACCTGATGCGTTCCGGTACTGTGGACATTGTTTTCGCCAACAAGCAGGAAGCGCTTTCGCTTTACGAAACCGACGATTTCGAGCTTGCGCTGACCAAAATCGCAGCCGACTGCAAGATCGCAGCTGTGACGATGAGCGAAGAAGGCGCCGTCATTCTGCGCGGCACGGAACGTGTGAAGGTCGAAGCCTATCCGGTGCATGATGTGGTGGACACGACGGGCGCCGGCGATCTTTTCGCTGCGGGCTTCCTGTTCGGTTATACGCAGGACCGGTCGCTTGAAGATTGCGGCAAGCTCGGCTGCCTTGCGGCTGCCGCCGTCATTCAGCAGGTCGGGCCGCGCCCGATGTCATCGCTCAAGGCGCTTGGCGCAAAGCACGGTCTTATTTAAAGGCTTCGCCGGGGTAAGCACCCCAGATTTCGCCCTGCGAAACCCAGCCCGAGGCCTGGCCGGCCTCGGCGCGGCACCAGTCGCCATTGCATTCGCCGATGCGGAAGACGACGCCCGGTTCCAGCCGTGCCACGACAGAAGCGCCCGACTGCGCCTCGCGGCGCATGTTCACGTAAACTTCCTTGCCCTTGCCACGCATCCACGGAGCCGCAACGGCCGTGCGTTCACCGGAAAGCAGAGCCTGATTGACCCAGCCTTCCGTCCCGTCGGCATCGCGGATACGCCGCCAGTTCTCATATTCCTGAATGATTTCCACCGGCATTCCCGATTTGAGATACATCCATGACACGGCATAATCCGTGCTCGGTCCGATGCGCATGTTGACGCGCTTGGATTTCAGGCTGACAAAACGCGGCAGCGGCAGGCCGCTTGCGCCTTTGGCGGCACCCTGCGCCATGGCGTCGGTTGCCGCACCGAGGAGGCCCAGAGACAATGCAATGCAAACGATAGAAACCACACTGCGCATGCCCATTTCCGTTTCCCGCCTTCTGCAAACCGGATGATATTTAAGGAGGCTCGCTTCCACATGCCTCAAGCTTCAGCGAGTTTTATTTGTCTTCGCCGGTGGGTCTGGTAGAAACGCCCTGATTGAAAGAAATTATCGCTCTTTCTGGTTAATGACTTCTGAACAAGGCAGCGGCAAACGATGACCCACAAGAAGAGACCGACAGTCTATATCACCCGCAAATTGCCTGACGTCGTCGAAACCAGAATGCGCGAACTCTTCGATGCCGAACTGAATATCGACGATACGCAGCGAAGCGAAGACGAGCTTGTGGCCGCCTTGCAGCGGGTCGACGTTCTGGTGCCCACTGTCACAGATCGCATCACCGCCGCCATGATCGAGAAAGCCGGACCGCAGCTGAAGCTGATTGCGAGCTTTTCCAACGGTATAGACCATGTGGATGTGGATGCAGCCGCCCGAAAGGGCATTACCGTCACCAATACGCCCAACGTGCTGACCGAAGATACCGCCGACATTACCATGGCGCTGGCGCTTGCCGTGCCGCGCCGCATGATCGAAGGCACACGGGTGCTCGCCAATGGCGCGGACGAATGGCTGGGCTGGTCACCGACCTGGATGCTCGGGCGGCGCATCTCCGGCAAGCGCATCGGCATTGTCGGCATGGGCCGCATCGGAACGGCGGTGGCGCGGCGCGCCAAGGCCTTTGGCCTTTCCATTCATTATCACAACCGCAAGCGCGTCAATCCAGCGACGGAAGCGGAGCTTGAGGCGACCTATTGGGACAGCCTCGACCAGATGCTGGCGCGGGTGGATATCGTCTCTGTCAATTGCCCCTCGACGCCCGCGACCTATCATCTGATTTCAGCGCGGCGGCTGGCGCTGATGCAGCCGACCAGCTACATCGTCAATACCGCACGCGGCGATATCATCGATGAGGCGGCGATGATCCACTGCCTGCGCGAAGGCAAAATCGCCGGCGCCGGTCTCGATGTCTATGAGAACGAGCCTGCCGTAAACCCCAAGCTCATCAAGCTCGCCAAGGAAGGCAAAGTCGTGCTGCTTCCGCATATGGGCTCTGCGACGATCGAAGGCCGCATCGAAATGGGCGACAAGGTCATCATCAACATCCGCACGCTGTTCGACGGCCACCGCCCGCCGAACCGGGTGCTGCCGGGGCGGAACTGAGCCGGTTCAGCCGAGGAATTTGGTCATTTCGATCGAGGTCGTGCGGTTATAGCCGGCATGGGCGTTTTCGGCGGTCTTGACGAAACCCCAGGCGGCGAATCTGGCGTGATTGGCGATGAGCTCGATGCGGGTTTCCAGCCGCAGCGCCGGCAGCGCCAGTTCGCGGGCCCGCGCTTCGGCCCGCTCCAGAAGCATCCTGCCTATACCCTTTCCCTGCGCTTTCGGGGAAACACAGAGTTTGCCGACATAAAGACGAGCCGGCGGCTCCGGCCGGCAAAACAGGCAGCCGACAATCTCATCGCCATCAAGCGCCACGAAAGCGATCTCCACCCTTGCCTTCTCCGCCAGATTTTCAAGCGTCAGGCGATGAGCCGACGACGGCGGATCGATGATGCCATCCATATAGGCGAAGGAGGACATGATAAGTGCCAGCAATTCCTGCCAGCGATTGAATTCTTCCCCGATCTTAGCGATCTCGATCATGGTGTCTTCCCAGTTGCCCGCCGCTTGTATCGCACGGTTTCGAAACGGGCCGACAGGGCATCGTAGAGGAGCAGGCGGCCGATTAGCGGCTCGCCGGCACCGGTGATAACCTTGATCGCCTCCATGGCCATAAGCGTGCCGATAACCCCAGTCAGCGCGCCGACAATGCCTGTTTCCGCGCAATTGGGGATAAGGCCCTGCGGTGGCGGTTCCGGAAACAGGTCGCGATAGCCGGGCTGCAGAGCACCCTCGGCGTTCGTCTCATAGGGTTTCAGCACCGTCACCGAACCATCAAAACGGCCGACAGCCCCCGTTACCAACGGTCTTTTCGCAGCCTCCGCCGCATCGGCGGCGGTATAACGCGTATCGAAATTATCCGAGCCGTCGATCAGGAGATCGAAGGATGGCAAGTGGTCATGCGCCCAGACCTGCGAAAAGCGCTCTTCATAAACAAGCGTGCGGACATGCGGATTGAGCCGGGCGATGGCCTTGCGCGCGCTACCCGTCTTCAGCTCCCCAATCGTACCGGTATCGTGGATCACCTGTCGCTGCAGATTGGACAGGGAAACCACATCGTCATCGATCATGCCGAGCGTGCCGACACCGGCGGCGGCAAGATAATGCAGGACGGGAGCGCCAAGACCGCCGGCCCCGATGACCAGCACACGCGCCGCCTTCAGCCGCTGCTGGCCCACGCCGCCGATTTCCGGTAACAGGATATGGCGCTTGTAGCGTTCGATTTCTTCCGGGCTCAGCGGGTCCATGTCACCCTCCATCTCTTAGCCGTCATGCGGTGATGCTCCCGTGGGATACATTGAAGAATTGCGCCCTGTCGCCGAGGGCGGAGAACATCGCCGTATCCGTTCCGGTCATAAAACTCTGGCCGCCAAGCGCATGAATGAGATCGAACAGAGCCGCCCGCCTGCCCTCATCCAGATGGGCGGCGATCTCGTCCAGCAGCAGAACCGGCGCATGACCAGTCATATTGGCCGTTAGCTGCGCATGCGCAAGCACCAGCCCCACCAGTAGCGCCTTCTGTTCCCCGGTTGAACAGCGCTCGGCCTCCATGTCCTTTTCCGCATGGCGCACGAACAGATCGACGCGGTGCGGCCCATCCAGTGTGCGGCCGGCAGCAGCATCACGATACCGGCCATCGCGCAACATAAGCCTGTATTCATCCTCCAGATCGACGGCGGGACGATTGAGCCCATCGTCCATGAAACCGGAGAGCGAAAGCGCCGCGGAAGGGAAAGCGGCATTGCCCGCCCGCCCCTCGATCAGGCTCTTCAAGAGGCCGAGCATTTCATAACGCGCAATCGCCATGGAGATGCCGAGTTCGGCCATCTGTTTTTCGATGCCGTCCAGCCAGACCGGATCGAAGCGGCCTTCCGAAAGTAGCCGGTTACGGCCGCGCATGGCCTTTTCGAAATCGCTTGCCCGTCTTCCGTGAGCGGGATCGAGCGACAAAACCAGCCGGTCGAGGAAACGCCGGCGGTCCGAGGACGAGCCGGTAAAGAGGCCATCCATGGCCGGCGTCAGCCACAATACCCGCAGATGGTCGGTCAGTTCATCGACGGATTTCACCGGCGTGCCATTCAGTCTCAGGCGACGCGACACCACCTCGCCATCGCCTTCAATTCCCGTACCGATGGCGACTTCGCCATCCATACCCTCGACATCGGCGAAGATCGAGAAACCGGTGGCTTCGGCCCCTACCCGCGTCACATCAGACAGGGTGGCGCGGCGCAGGCCCCTTCCGGGTGAGAGAAAGGAGACGGCCTCCAGGAGATTGGTCTTGCCGGAACCATTGTCGCCCGTCAGCACCACATGGCGGTCATCGAGCGTGAGCGCAGCCGCCGCATAATTGCGGAAGTCCGTGAGTTTCAGCCGTAAAAGCGACACCTTGTTCGTCATGTGTACGGCCTAAAACGAAGATGGACGGATAGCAAGGTGGGGAACGTCCGTCCGCACCCGAAGACCGCCGCTAGAGTGTAATTCATTCTTCAGTAGCAACTTTTTTAGTCGCCGGTTATTTATGAACCGGTCCTCATCACCGGTAGCCCATTCATGCGCCTGATCTTTTCTCTCTTTCTCACTCTCGGTCTTCTCTCCTCCTGCGCAGGCCGACCGGGGGCGGATGTGCTGGAAGCCGTCAACACCAGGACCCGCGACACGAAAATCGTGACCGCCTTCGTGGCGAGCACACGGGAAAAAAGCACGGACGCGAAAAAGGGCTTCGGCACGGCGCGGGCGATGGAGCCGAACTACGCCAGTTTCGATATTTCCATTCCGCCCACCCATAAAAGCGGGAAAATCGAATGGGCCAGCGGCAAGCCCGACCCGAAAAAGAATTTCGTCGTTACCAGGGCCGATATGCTGACGAAGACGCGCTTCAATGCCGATCTTGGCGACATAGCCCGCTCCGGCAAGCAGATCGCACTTTTTGTACACGGCTATAATTACAGCTATCAGGAAGCCCTTTTCCGCGCGGCGCAGATGGCGGCGGATGCCAATATGAACGGCGTTCCGCTGGTCTTTTCCTGGCCCTCTCAGGCCTCTGTCGCCGGCTATGTGGCCGACAAGGAGTCCGCGACCTTTTCACGCGATGCGCTCGCCGCGATGTTGATCGATCTCACCCGGGAGACCCCAAAAAAAAGCGTCGTCGTGTTCGGGCACAGCATGGGCGGCTGGCTGGTCATGGAAGCGCTGCGACAATTGCGCTTCCAGGGCAGAAACGATGTCATCGCCAAGCTGCAGGTGGTGCTAGCTGCGCCCGATATTGACGCCGATGTCTTCCGCAAGCAGATCGAGGTTGTCGGCCGGCTCAGCCCACCGCTCACCGTTCTCGTTTCCAAGGATGACCGTGCGCTCAAAGCCTCTTCCATCCTTGGCGCCGACGTCACCCGTATTGGCGCGCTGGATGTGACCGACCGCCAAGTGCAGGAAGCCGCCCTCAAGGAGGGTGTGCAATTCGTCGACATCTCCAACCTGAAGGCGTCGGACCCACTCAACCACGACCGCTATGCGGCGCTGGCCTCCATGGTGCCGCAACTTGAGGCAAGCAGGCGCGGGGGTGACATCAACAGCGCCGGAGCCTTCGTTTTCGATGCGATTGGCGCCACCGTCGCCAGCCCCTTCCGCCTTGCGAGCCAGGTGGTGAACCCGCAATAGCTTTTGCGGGTTCCTGCTAACAAACCGGTTTCAGAAATCCCAGTCTTCGTCTTCGGTCGCAACCGCCTTGCCGATGACATAGGAAGAGCCGGAGCCCGAGAAGAAGTCGTGGTTCTCGTCGGCATTGGGCGAGAGCGCCGAGAGGATCGCCGGATTGACCCGGCAAGCCTCGGCCGGAAACAGCGCCTCATAACCCAGATTCATCAGGGCCTTGTTGGCGTTGTAATGCAGGAACTGCTTGACGTCCTCCGTCAGACCGACGCCGTCATAGAGGTCTTCGGTATATTTGGCCTCGTTGTCATAAAGTTCGAGCAGGAGATCGAAGGCGAAATCCTTGATCTCCTGTCTCTGCGTTTCGCTGAGACGCTCCACCGCCCGCTGGAACTTGTAGCCGATATAATAACCATGCACGGCCTCATCACGGATGATGAGGCGGATCAAATCCGCCGTGTTTGTGAGCTTGGCGCGGCTTGACCAGAACATCGGCAGGTAAAAGCCGGAATAGAACAGGAAACTTTCCAGAAACACGCTGGCGATCTTCTTTTTCAGCGGATCGCCGCTGTCATATTCTCGCATGATGAGCGCGGATTTACGCTGCAGGAATTCGTTTTCCTCCGACCAGCGATAGGCGTCGTCAACATCGGGCGTGAGGCAGAGCGTTGAGAAAATCGATGAATAGGAGCGGGCGTGCACGGCCTCCATGAAGGAGATGTTGGAAAGCACCGCCTCCTCATGCGGCGTTGCCGAATCCTCCATCAGGCGCACCGCGCCGATACCGTTCTGGATGGTGTCGAGCAATGTCAGGCCGGTGAAGACACGGATTGTCAGTTTCTGTTCTTCCGGCTTCAGCGTTCCCCAGGAGGGGATGTCGTTGGAGAGCGGCACCTTTTCCGGCAGCCAGAAATTCGAGGTCAGGCGGTTCCAGACTTCGAGGTCCTTGTCGTCCTCGATGCGGTTCCAGTTGACCGCGCGGATGCGGGACGCGGTTTTTACGGCGATGTTCATTGTCTTGTCCCTCAATTCAGAGCGTGCAGGAAACGCAGCCCTGAACCTGCGTGCCTTCCAGCGCCATCTGGCGCAAACGGATGTAATAGATGGTCTTGATGCCCTTCTTCCAGGCATAGATCTGCGCCCGATTGATATCGCGTGTCGTTGCCGTATCGCGGAAGAACAGCGTCAACGACAGGCCCTGGTCGACATGCTGGGTCGCGGCCGCATAGGTGTCTATGATCTTTTCAGGACCGATCTCGTAGGCATCCTGATAATATTCGAGATTGTCGTTCGAGAGATAGGAAGCCGGGTAATAAACGCGACCGATCTTGCCCTCTTTACGGATTTCGATCTTCGAGACGATCGGATGAATGGAAGAGGTGGAGTGGTTGATATAGGAGATCGAACCGGTGGGCGGTACGGCCTGAAGGTTCTGGTTATAGAGACCCGATGCCATCACGTCCTGCTTCAACGCTGTCCAGTCTTCCTGCGTTGGAATGGCGATGCCGGCTTTTTCGAACAGCTCACGGACCTTTTCCGTCGCGGGCAACCATTCCCGGTCGGTATATTTGTCGAAATAGTCGCCTGAGGCATATTTGGAGTTCTCAAAGCCCTTGAAGCTCTGGCCCCGTTCCACCGCCAACCGGTTGCTGGCGCGGATGGCGTGATAGGTGACGGTGTAGAAATAAATATTGGTGAAATCGATGCCTTCTTCGGAACCGTAGAAGATGCGCTCACGCGCCAGATAACCATGCAGGTTCATCTGGCCAAGCCCGATGGCGTGGCTGGCATCATTGCCCTTCTCCACCGAGGGCACGGAGGAAATATGGCTCATGTCCGACACGGCCGTCAGCGCCCGGATGGAGGTCTCGATGGTCTTGCCGAAATCGGCGGAATCCATCGCCGAAGCAATATTGAGCGAGCCGAGATTGCAGGAAATATCCTTGCCCATATGGCTATAGGACAGATCGGCGTTGAACTCGCTCGCTTCGCTGACCTGCAGGATTTCCGAGCAGAGATTGCTCATGCTGATGCGGCCGGCAACCGGATTGGCGCGGTTCACCGTATCTTCGAACATGATGTATGGATAGCCGCTCTCGAACTGGATTTCGGCGATCACCTGGAAGAATTCGCGCGCTTTGATCTTTTTTTTGCGGATGCGGCTATCGGCGACCATTTCCTGGTATTTTTCGGTGACCGAAATTTCGGTCAACGGCACGCCATAGACCCGCTCCACATCATAGGGCGAGAACAGGTACATATCCTCATTGTTGCGGGCGAGTTCAAAGGTGATGTCGGGAATCACCACACCGAGCGACAGGGTCTTGATACGGATTTTCTCGTCGGCATTTTCGCGCTTGGTATCGAGGAAGCGCATGATATCCGGGTGGTGGGCATGCAGATAGACCGCGCCGGCACCCTGACGCGCACCCAGCTGGTTGGCGTAGGAAAAGCTGTCTTCCAATAGCTTCATGACGGGAATAACGCCGGAAGACTGGTTTTCGATCTGTTTGATCGGCGCTCCGAATTCGCGAATATTGGTTAAGGACAGCGCCACGCCGCCACCGCGCTTGGAAAGCTGCAGCGCCGAATTGATAGAGCGACCAATGCTTTCCATATTGTCTTCCACACGCAGCAGAAAACACGAGACCAGTTCACCACGGCTCTTCTTGCCGGCGTTGAGGAATGTCGGCGTTGCCGGCTGGAAGCGGCCTGAAATGATTTCATCGACCAGATCGCGGGCAAGCTGCTCATCGCCACGCGCAAGGGCCAGCGCCACCATGCAGACGCGATCCTCGTAACGCTCCAGATAACGTTTTCCGTCGAAGGTCTTCAGCGTGTAGGAGGTGTAATATTTGAAGGCGCCGAGAAAGGTCGGGAAGCGGAATTTCCGGGCATAGGCTTCGTCATAGAGATCGCGGACGAAATTGAAGGAATACTGATCCAGTACCTCCTGCTCGTAATATCCCTCCGTCACCAGATAATCGAGCTTTTCCCTGAGGTTATGGAAAAAGACGGTATTCTGGTTGACGTGCTGGAGGAAATATTGCCGGGCAGCCAGGCGATCCTTGTCTAGCTGGATCTTTCCGTTCTCATCGTAAAGGTTCAGCATCGCGTTCAGCGCGTGGTAGTCCAGAGCCGCATCGAGCGGTTTCTGGGTTACGGCTGCCGGCTGTTTGACGTCCTTGCGAATGGCGCTCGAGGTCAGCGTGTCCAAAATCGTTCCAATCCATGTTTGACGTTGGCGACATCTTCCTCCGTGCCGAGAAGCTCGAAGCGATAGAGAAACGGCACTGCGCATTTGCGCGAGACGATATCTCCGGCGGATGCGAAAGCTGCGCCAAAATTCGTGTTTCCCGCCGCGATGACGCCGCGAATGAGATTTCGGTTGGAGGGCTCGTTCAAAAACCGGATGACCGGTTTCGGGACGGCGCCTTTGGTGCCACCACCCCCATAGGTGGGGGTGACCAGCACATAGGGCTCGGACACATGGGGAACATCTTCCTCAACGCCAAGCGGCAGGCGAAACAGACGCCGTCCCAGTTTCAGAAGGAAACGATGGGTGTTTTCAGAGCGGCTGGAATAATAGACGATCAGGCCCATCGCCCCGCCGCCTCAACTGATCGAGCCGATCATATCCGGCCGGAAACCCGCCCAATGGCGCTCACCGGCAACAACGACGGGCACCTGCATGTAGCCGAGGCCCCGGACATGATCGAGCGCATCCGCATCTTCGGAAATATCGACAATCTCATAGGGGACGCCGATGCGGTCGAGGGCGCGATAGGTGGCGGTGCATTGGACGCAGGCGGGCTTGCTGTAAACGGTGATGGTCATAATTTCCTCTCTCGAAGCCGGTTTCGGACACGGCTCAACATTGCCGATTGCAATCGCAATCGGACGGCGATGGTTCTGTCATTCAGGTGAGGCGCAGGGCCTTGGAAGGCTTCTCGCATTCAGGACGGAAACCGGGTCTGGTTTTCCTGGTGATGCTGCAAGCCGCGTAAAATCATTCCCTACGCCGACGAGCGCAGCAACTCAAACAAATGCACTGGCATGACTTCACCCCGAAGCTTGTTCTGGAGGGGGCAGAAAAGGGCGCACGCAAATCATTTGCGTCATACACCTTCCTCCGGACACCCCGCCCGTGGACGTTTGCGCTCAAGGCAGGTCTCCTGACTTGCGGGTCACAACATCTATTCCGGCCTTCCCGAAGCTTTCGGCTCCAGTGACCCAAATCGGAACGATGCTCACCGCTTACAGTTGCGGGGGCAGTTTCGGCCTTGCTCCGCCATAAAGGCGTTACGCACCGAATTCCCGTCTTAGCTCCCAATCCTTGCGAATCGGAAGAACCTCGAACACCACATATAGTATATGAGGAAATTTTCGCGTCAATAAATAGACACACAAAAGCCCCACCCTGTGGATCAAAAAGATTCAACACATGGTCAACAAAGGCTTAACGGCACATGCGTGCCGCCGCTCAAACAGAGAAAAGCGTTAATCTATTCCCAGATATCGATGTGAATATCGGCGGGACGGGCGTTTTCGATCACCCTTTTTCCGTTCGGAAGATCGTTTTCGAAAAGTTTGGCGTGGATATCAGCCTCGTCGAGACCGTAGCCCTGCCACCTTTTCCGCAGCCTCTCCTCCAGCACCTCGACGGACGGCCCGACAAAAATGGTGAGGTCGAAGCTTTTGGAAAGAGTTGTCCACGGCGCCTCGTCCAGCAGCAGATAATTGCCTTCAGCGAGGATAAAGCGTGTTTCCGGCGCAATCGCCCGGGCAGACGCTATGGCGATTTCACGGGAGCGGTCGAAAACCGGAACAAGCACCTCCTGCCCGCCCTTGCGGACGGCGGAAACGATATCGAGAAAACCGCGCACGTCGAATGTTTCCGGCGCGCCTTTTCGCGGCAGCAGCCCCCGCTCTTCAAGGATGCCATTGTCCATATGGAAGCCATCCATGGGCAGGACGGCGGCCGTTTCGCCCCGTGCGAGCAAAGTATCACAAAGGGCATCCGCCAGCGTGGATTTGCCGGCCCCAGGGGGACCGGCAATAGCGACGATAAAACGGGATTTACCTTCTGCCCGCCGAAGAACATCCCCGGCGATCGTTTCAAGCTTCAGCGTCATGCGGCAAGCGTTTCCTTCGGCGCTTCCTTGGCGCCCGTCATGAAGGCGACCGCATCCGACATGGAATAGTCCTTCGGATTGATGACGCACAGACGCTTGCCGAGCCGATGGATATGAATGCGATCCGCGACCTCGAACACATGCGGCATGTTATGCGAGATGAGAACGATCGGCAGGCCTCTCGAGCGCACATCCAGAATAAGCTCCAGAACACGCCGGCTTTCCTTCACGCCGAGTGCTGCCGTCGGCTCGTCAAGAATGACGACCTTGGAGCCGAAGGCCGCTGCACGCGCCACCGCCACACCCTGACGCTGGCCGCCGGAGAGGGTTTCCACCGCCTGATTGATGTTCTGGATCGTCATCAGGCCGAGTTCCGACAGTTTCTCCCGGGCGAATTTTTCCATGGCTGGGCGGTCAAGGGCGCGGAACAGGCTGCCCTGAATGCCGGGTTTGCGGATTTCACGGCCGAGAAACATATTGTCGGCTATGGAAAGCGCCGGTGACAGGGCGAGGTTCTGATAGACCGTCTCGATGCCAGCCTTGCGCGCCTCGATCGGCGAGCGGAACTGGACGGGCTGGCCTTCCAGCCGGATTTCCCCTTCATCGGGTGTCACCGCACCGGAAATCGCCTTGATGAGAGAGGATTTGCCGGCGCCGTTATCGCCGATCACCGCCAGGATTTCGCCCGGATAGAGATCGAAATCGGCATGATCGAGGGCGGTCACACGACCATAGCGCTTGACGAGATTGCGTGCTGTGAGAATGGGTTCTTTTGCCATCAGCCTGCTACCTTTCTGATCCACTGGTCGATTGCGACAGCCATGATGATGAGGACGCCGATCAACAGATAGGTCCATTGCGGGTCTGTTCCGATAAGCCTGAGGCCAAGCGAAAAGACACCGACGATCAGGGCGCCGAAGATCATGCCCATGATGGAGCCGCGCCCACCGAACAGCGACAGGCCGCCGATAACCACCGCAGTGATGGATTCGATATTGGCGAATTGACCGGCGGTCGGCGAAACCGAGCCGATACGGCCGATGAGGGCCCAGCCAGCGAAGGCGCAGATGAGGCCGGACAGCGTGTAAACGGTGGTCAGCATGCGCTTGACGTTGACACCGGCAAGTTCTGCGGCATCCGGATCGTCACCGACAGCATAAAGATGGCGGCCCCAGGCGGTGCGGTTCAGCACATACCATAGCAGGGCGACGAGCAGGACCATGGCAATGACGCCATAGGTGAAAACCGCGCTGCCGACACGGATATTGGCGCCGAAGAATTGCAGGATCGGCGCCTGCTGGGCGATATCCTGGGCTCGGATCGTCTCGTTTGCGGAATAGAGGAAGTTGGTCGCCAGTACGATCTGCCACATACCAAGCGTGACGATGAAGGGCGGTAGGCGCATGCGCGAGACCAGAATGCCGTTGATGAAGCCGCAAAATGCGCCGACGGCAAGGCCACAGAGAATGGAGAGTTCCGCCGGCAAGCCGTAACGGAAGGTGAACTGTCCCATGATGACGGAGGACAGGACCATGATCGCGCCAACCGACAGATCGATGCCCGCCGTCAGGATAACCAGCGACTGCGCCGCGCCGACAATACCGACGATGGCGACCTGCTGCAAAATAAGGGTCAGCGTGAAGGCCGAGAAAAACTTGCCACCGAGAAGCAGGCCGAAAACAATCAGCGACAGCACCAGAACAATAAGCGGAACGGCCGCCGGGCTGGAGTGGAGAAAGTGCTGCAGTTTTTCCAGCACGCTCTTGTCGTGCGTATCGAAAGCGGCGACCTGCGTCGAACTTCCCGAAAGCACTTTTTCAAATTCATTATGCGGCTGAGCCCGCACCGGCTGATCGCTCATGGATTTTCCTCCCGATCGCTCTCTATCGCACCAGCCCTGACACCGGGGTCTATCTCAAAAGAGAATGATGCGTAGATTTCAAAGTGTTGTGAAGCGGCCTATATCATCCCCGCAGGACGCGTGACGCGCTCGTTTGTTCCTTTGTCCGATCCCCCGGATCGTGCCTGATATTCATTCTGGTCCAAGGGCGGGGGCACGAATGCCCCCGCGGGTTTCAACGGTGAGGCATCAACCCCAGCACTTGTTGAGACCTTCCTTCGTATCGATCGAGTCGAGGCCCTTGACCGGCTTGTCGGTTACCAGCGTCACGCCGGTATCGACGAAGTTCTTGCCTTCGGTCGGCTTCGGCTTTTCACCCGTGTCGGCAAACTTCTTGACGGCTTCGACGCCGAGAGCCGCCATCAGCAGCGGATATTGCTGCGAGGTCGCGCCGATCACGCCTTCCGCCACGTTCTTGACGCCCGGGCAACCGCCATCGACGGAAACGATCAGAACATCCTTTTCACGGCCGACCGCCTTCAGCGCCTCATAAGCGCCGGCTGCCGCAGGTTCGTTGATGGTGTGGACGACATTGATGGTCGGGTCCTTCTGCAGCAGATTTTCCATCGCCGCGCGGCCGCCTTCTTCGTTACCATTGGTGACATCATGGCCAACGATGCGCGGATCGTTTTCATCGCCGATCTTGTTGATGTCCTTCACGTCGATGCCAAAGCCCTTCATGAAGCCCTGGTTACGCAGCACATCCACCGTCGGCTGGGAGGGGGTGAGGTTGAGGAAGGCGATCTTCGCATCCTTGGCCTTGTCGCCGAGGCTGCCGGCAGCCCATTTGCCGATCAGCTCACCAGCCAGAAGATTGTCGGTGGCGAAGGTGGAATCAGCGGCATCAACGGGTTCGAGCGGTGTATCGAGGGCGATGACCAGAAGACCGGCGTCACGCGCCTTCTGCACCGCGGGAACGATGCCCTTGGTGTCCGATGCGGTGATCAGGATACCCTTGGCGCCATCGGCAATGCAGGTCTCGATGGCGGCTACCTGGCTTTCGGAATCGCCGTCGATCTTGCCGGCATAGGATTTCAGCGTCACGCCAAGTTCTTTAGCCTTGGCGGTCGCGCCTTCTTTCATCTTGACGAAAAAGGGATTGGTATCGGTTTTGGTGATGAGGCAAACCGAGGTATCGGCCGCAGACGCAACGGAAGCGAAAGAAACGCCAAGCGCAAGCGCGCCCAGAAGAGCGGAAACAGTGGTCTTCATGAGATCCTCCCAATGGATATTTGAGCACCGTGACGGTTACCCGACGATCCCGTCTCCTCCGAGATCGACGACCGTTGGCTCAGATGGAACCACCAAAGGAAACGCCTGTCAATAAATAAATCCGATTGAATTATTAATTCCGTATGGCATTCTAATATGCGGCAGGGAGGAATATCGCCGCGTCGTTTAACGTTGCGATAGCAAGATTGCCATAAAGCCTGCTGTATCGGTCGCGGCGGATAGGGCGGGCGGGAGGATGACACTATGAGACAATCTGTCGAGACGGCGCCGCCGGCGCCGCCCACCACCATGGATATAAGCGGCGGCGCCAACCAGATCGGAGTGCGCGCTTATAATGAGCGGCTTGTGCTCTCTCTCGTTCGCCGTCACGGCGGACTGTCAAAAGCCGAGATATCAAGACTTTGCGGCCTTTCAGCGCAGACCGTCTCGGTCATCATGCGCTCGCTTGAAAAGGACGGGCTTCTCATTCGCGGTGAAAGACTGCGCGGCAAAGTCGGCCAGCCATCGACGCCGATGCGGCTTAATCCCGACGCCGTCTTTTCTTTCGGTGTGAAGATCGGCCGACGCAGCGTCGATCTCGTGCTGATGGATTTTGTCGGCCGGATCAGGCTCAAGCTCCGCAGAACCTATCCCTACCCTCTTCCGGAATGGATACTACCCTTCGTAATCGACGGCATAACAGAACTCGAATCGAAGCTTTCCCCTGCCGAGCGGGAGAAAATTGCCGGTGTCGGCATCGCCGCTCCATTTGAATTGTGGAACTGGGCGCAGGAAGTGGGCGCTCCACAGATCGAAATGGAGAGATGGCGGGGCGTCGATATCCGGTCGGCAATTGCCGAAAATGTCAGCTATCCGGTTTTTCTGCAGAACGACGCGACCAGCGCCTGCGGCGCCGAACTGGTTTTTGGCGCAGGCCAGCACTATCCGGATTTTCTTTACGTCTTCATCGGCTCCTTCATAGGCGGCGGCGTTGTTTTGAATTCGGCGCTATTTTCCGGAAAGACGGGAACGGCCGGCGCCATCGGCCCCCTGCCGGTGCAGGGGCAGGACGGCAATACCGTCCAGCTTCTGAAAATCGCGTCGATCTTCGTTCTGGAAAACATGCTGCGCGAAAAGGGCATCGATCCGCGTCCCCTGTGGTTTTCTCCGGACGAGTGGATCGATTTCGGCGAGCCGCTGGAAAGCTGGATCAGGAAAACCGCCGCGGCGCTGGCGCAGGCCGTCATTGCCGCCGCCTCCATCATCGATTTTTCGAGTGTCATCATCGATGGCGGTTTTCCCGACTGGGTCAGAACAAGGATCGTCGCCGCCACCCGCCTTGCCCTTAAACACCACGATCTGCAGGGTGTCACGGTGCCTGACATCATCGAAGGCGCGGTCGGTAGCCAGGCGCGGGCAATCGGCGGCGCGAGCCTGCCCCTGTTTTCGCGCTATCTCATCGATCAGAACGTTCTGTTCAAGGACACGACCGGCTGAGCCTTCACAACGCTCTGCGGTTTTATTACCCGGCTGTTAATTTGGATATCCGCCGGTCATTCGCCAGCGGCGTGCTGCATGATCGCCGCCAGAAAGGCAGGTCCGTATCGCTCGAGCTTGGTATCTCCGACGCCGGGAATCCCAGCCATTTCCTTCGCCGAGGCCGGTTTTGCCGTTGCAAGTTCTATGAGGGTCTTGTCGTGGAAAATCACATAGGGCGGAACGTTCTGTGCCCGGGCAATTTCCATGCGCTTCGCACGCAGCGCCTCAAAAAGACTGCGATCGGATTCCGGCAAGGCCGTCGATACCGTGTTGCGGGGCGGCTGTTGCCGTGCGGAACGGGGAGCGGATGGTATCCTCAGCATCAATGCCGGTTTTTCGCGCAGGAACCGCCGTCCATCCTCGGAGATGGACAGGCCGCCATGTCCGGACAGGTCCACTTCAATCATGCGTAAAGCAACCAACTGACGCAGGATGGCGCGCCATGTGCGGTTGTCGTGCTCTTTGCCTATCCCGTAGGTGGTGATGCGGTCATGTCCGAAGCGGGAAATCCGCTCGTCCTCGACACCCAGCAATACGCGGATGACATAGGCCTGACCGAAACGTTCACCCGTGCGATAAATACAGGACAGGAGTTTCTGCGCGGCGATGGCCCCGTCAAACAGGTCCGGCGGCTCGGCGCAGGTATCGCAATTGCCGCAGGGCTCACACCGGTCGCCGAAATAGGAGAGCAGAACCTGCCGGCGGCAACTGGCCGTTTCTGCAAGGCCGAGCAGCGCATCGAGCTTCTGGCGCTCCATATATTTGCGTTGGTCCGCGGCATCCGATTCTTCGATGAAACGATTGCGCAGGGCAATATCTTCATAGCCATAGAGCATGAGCACGTCCGATGGCAGACCATCACGACCGGCTCGGCCCGTTTCCTGATAATAGGCCTCGATGCTGCCGGGCAGGTCGATATGAACCACGAAGCGCACATCCGGCTTGTCTATGCCCATGCCGAAGGCGACAGTCGCGACAATGATGACTGCCTCTCCGTGCTGGAAACGGGTCTGGTTTTCCTCACGAGCGGCCTTATCCATGCCAGCGTGATAGGGTAGCGCATCGCGACCCTCCTCCCGCAGCCATGCCGCCGTTTCGTCCACTTTGCGTTTGGAAAGGCAATAGACGATACCGCTCTCACCGTCGCGATCCTTCAAAAAGCGCTTCAGCTGCGCGCGCGGATTATCCTTCTCCATGATCGCATAGCGGATATTAGGACGGTCGAACCCGGCAATGAAGGCATCGTGCTCTTCAATCCCCAGGTGACCGAGAATTTCGGCGCGCGTGGGCTCGTCGGCCGTCGCCGTCAGCGCCATGCGCGGCGTATCGGGAAAACGCTCGATCAGCGTGTCTAGCTGGCGGTAGGGCGGCCGGAAATCATGTCCCCATTGAGAGAGACAATGAGCCTCGTCGACCGCGATCAGCGACAGGTCGATGGATTGCAACGCATCGAGGACATCTGGCTTGAGCAGGGTTTCCGGCGCGGCATAAAGAATATCGACCTTGCCGGCCCGCATGTCCCGCCAAAGCGCGCGCCGCTCTTCCGGGGAAAGATCGGAATTGAGAGCTTCGGCCCGCACGCCGGCCTGACGCAGGGCAGCGACCTGATCAACCATCAGTGCGATGAGCGGCGAGACGATCAACCCCATGCCGTCACGCGCAAGCGCTGGGATCTGGTAACAAAGCGACTTTCCACCGCCCGTCGGCATCAAAACGAAGGCATTGTTTCCCGCCATTACATGCCGAATGATGTCGGCCTGCCGCCCGCGGAATGCATCGTAGCCATAGATGGTCTTGAGGATATGCAAGGGATCAGCGGTCACGGCGGCCTTTATCCGAACAGAAATGATGGCGCATCATCACCGTTTTCTGAGCGATGGCAATGCCGAAGATAGCTTTGTTCATGGAAGTAGATTGTGGAATTGGCTTTGTGATCAGCGGCCTAGTTTTTCCCTGACGGCGGGCCCGATATCATGAGTCCAGAAACAACAAACCCCGTCGCGAGTGCAACGGGGTTTTGTTTTGGATATTTGGTTGCGGGGGCAGGATTTGAACCTGCGGCCTTCAGGTTATGAGCCTGACGAGCTACCGGGCTGCTCCACCCCGCGTTGACTGGTTTTATTATAGCACAAAGGCCGCATTTGCGGCCTCTTGATTTGG